>CAXXDW010000001.1:0-4786 GCA_963665575.2 Gammaproteobacteria bacterium
CACGCACAGGACGATGATCGATCAGCTCATGCTTCTTGTTTCTATCAACTCGTGGGTCTTCCAGTTTGGCGAAATGTTCGATGAGACTTTGCGGCGCTGCCATGTCCTTCTCCAAAGTGGACGGAAGCACCATTTGATCATCTATCTCATTGTCGTCAACAGATGTCTGAGTCCCCTCGCCCCGGAGAAGGAACGGCGCCATTTTGTTGCTCTATAATTTATTGATATTTATATGATTTTAGTGATCTTGCCCTGGATCACGCAGAAGTCCGCGTGGTTCACGCTCCATCGGTTGCGGGGCGCGACCGAGTTGGGCACTGGCCTGTTCGCCGGACCGGTCGAGGCCGATGAAGCGTACATGGGCGGCAAGCGGATGAACATGTCGAACGCGCGACGCCGGGCGCTGCGCGACGCGAAGGACGCGGGCGGAAAGACCACGAAGATGGCGGTCGCCGGCCTGAAGGACCGCGCGACCAAGCACGTACGCGCGAAGGTCGTGCAGCACACCGACAAGGCCACGCTCCAGGGCTTCGTCCGCGAGAACACGGCCCCGGGCGCGACCGTCTACACCGACGAGGCCCCGATGTACAAGGGCTTGCCGTTCGAACACGACAGCGTCAAGCACTCGGTCGCGGAATACGTCCGCGGTCAAGTCCACACCAACGGAATGGAATCGTTCTGGAGCCTCCTGAAACGCGGGTACGTCGGCATCTACCACAAGATGAGCCCCAAGCACCTCGACCGCTACGTCACCGAGTTCGCGGGTCGCCAGAACATGCGCGACCACGACACCATCGACCAGATGGGCCTCGTGGTCGAAGGCATGGGCGGCAAACGATTGACCTACGAGAAGCTCATCAAGCCGAACGGGTTGCCGAGCGGCGCGCGGGAGAAGCAGGATTCTCCCCAGATGCAACAAAGCCCAGACGGCCACCCCGGCCCCAAGACGATCCCCAGACCATCTTCCCTACCCAAACTGCGAAGAGACGACGGCCGGAAGGTAATCGGCCAGCTTAGCCTGAACTTCGAGAGTATGCACGAATCAACCTGTTGTTTCAGCAATTCCCGCTGGCTGGAGGAGAGTAGAGGAATCAGGGGGTTGGGAGGCTGAGGAAAAAATGTTTTCGTAAACATTCGAACGGGAATTCAGCATAATGGCCATGATTTCTCCAGCGATGGGTGAGTCCACATGGCCAAGCGGCGGTTGAGGAAGACATTGAGCGCACCGGGGCTGCTGCGCGGGGTGCGCAAGTCCTTCGACAAGGTCGAGGACCCGGTGTCCGCGCGCAGGTTCCGCCTGAGCGATTGTCTGATGTCGGGGCTTGCGGTGTTCGGGCTGAAGTATCCGTCGCTGCTTCGGTTCGACCGCGATGCGCGCACCGACGAGGTGGTGCGGGCGAATCTGAAGACTCTGTACGGGGTTGAGCGCGCGCCGTGCGACACGGCGCTGCGCGAGCGGCTCGACGAGGTGGACCCGCGGGAGTTGCGCGGTGTGTTCAAGCGCGTGTTCGCGCAGCTCCAGCGCGGCAAGGGGCTTGCGGGGTTCACCTGGCTGGACGGGCACTACCTCCTCTCGGTCGACGGGACGGGGTACTTCTCCTCGTCGAGCGTGCATTGCGAACACTGCTGCGAGAAGCACCACAAGGACGGTCACGTCACGTATTACCACCAGATGCTGGGCGCGGTGGTGGTGCATCCCGAGCAGCGCGAAGTCTTCCCCTTGGCGCCCGAGCCCATCGTGAAGGGCGATGGTGCGACGAAGAACGACTGCGAGTGCAACGCGGCGAAGCGCATGCTCGAGGATGTGCGCCGCGAGCACCCGCATCTGAAGCTCATCGTGGTCGAGGACGGGTTGGCCTCGAACGGGCCGCACATCAAGCTGTTGAAATCGCTCGACATGCGCTTCATCCTCGGGGCGAAGCCGGGCGACCACACGGCGCTGTTCGAGTGGGTGGCGTCGACCGAGCGGATGAACACCGGCGCGGTGAAGCACGTCGAGCGATTCCGGTCCAAGCCGATCACCGATTCCGGCGCAAGCCGATCACTCATTCCGATTCAAGCCGATCACCGATTCCGGACGAACCCGATCACCGATTCCGGTCCCAAGCCGATCACTTTTCGGCGATGACCGGAATCGTTCCGGGCGTGCGGTCTGACGGAGCGCGCGGCGCGGGATAACTCTTCGTCGTGACATCGTCTCGCACCTTTCAGCGAGGAGATGTCAGTGGCCTTCAAGAGGTTATCCATGCGCAAAATCCATCGCGTACTGCGGTTGTCGTTCGAAGCGGGGCTGTCGATTCGCGCCATCGCGCGCTCGATCCAGGCCTCACCGTCCACCGTCGGGGACTACATCCGTCGCGCCCGTACCGCAGGGCTGTCGTGGCCGCTGCCCGAGGGTCTCGACGAACGTGCGCTCGAGGCGCGGCTATTCCCCTGCGCCGAGGTGTCGGCTCGCGTCGAGCGGGCCATTCCGGATTGGGCTCAGGTCCACACCGAACGCCGCCGTCCAGGGGTCACCCTGGCGCTGCTGTGGGAGGAGTACAAAGCCGAGCATCCCCAGGGACTGCAATACAGCCAGTTCTGCGAGCGCTACCGTGTGTGGCGCAGGCGCATCGACGTGGTGATGCGCCAGACCCACCGCGCCGGCGAGAAGCTGTTCGTCGACTACGCTGGCCAGTGCGTAGCGGTCGTGGACCCCATCACCGGGGAGCTGCGCAACGCGCAGATCTTCGTCGCCGTGCTCGGGGCGTCGAACTACACCTTCGCCGAGGCGACCTGGACCCAGGCCCTGCCCGACTGGTGCGCCTCGCACGTGCGTGCGCTGAGCTTCTTCAACGGTGTCCCCGAGATCGTCGTGCCCGACAATCTCAAGTCGGCCATCACTCGCCCTCATCGCTACGAGCCCGACGCCCACCCCACCTACACCGACCTCGCCGAGCACTACGGCTTCGCCATCCTCCCCGCTCGGGTGCGCCGTCCCCGCGACAAGGCCAAGGCTGAAGTCGGCGTGCAAGTGGTCGAGCGATGGATCCTCGCCGCGCTGCGACACCGCACATTCTTCTCCCTCGGCGAACTCAACCGCGCCATCGCCGAACGGCTCGAATGGCTCAATGCGCGTGCGTTCCGAAAACTCCCCGGCTCGCGACGCAGCACCTTCGAGTCCATCGACCGCCCGGCGCTGCGGGCGCTGCGCGCCGAGCCCTACGTCTTCGCCCAGTGGAAAAAGGTCCGCGTGCACGTCGACTATCACGTCGAACTCAAGCGCCACTACTACTCCGTCCCCCACACCCTCGTCGGGCACCAGCTCCACGCCCGATACACCGAGCGCACCGTCGAGCTCTTCCACCGCGGGCAACGCGTCGCCAGTCACCTGCGCGCTCATCTTCCCGGGCGACATACCACCGTGTCCGAACACATGCCCGAGAAACACCGTCGCTTCGCCAAGCAATGGTCGCCCGAGCGCTTCTCGCGATGGGCCGAGACCATCGGCCCCGCCACCGCCGCCCTCATCACCGAAGTCCTCCACGCCCGGCGCCACCCCGAGCAGAGCTACCGCTCCTGCCTCGGCATCTGAGCGCCTGGCCAAGACCTACTCCGACGCCCGGCTCGAAGCCGCCGCACAACGCGCCCTCACCCTGGGGGCGCACTCGGTGCGCTCGGTCGAGTCCATCCTCAAGCACCGCCTCGATGAGCAGCCCCTGCACGAGGCGCCCGACCCGCCCTTGCCCGACGACCACGACAACCTGCGCGACCCGTCGTACTTCCACTGAGCCACCACGGAGAGACCTCCCCATGCTGACCCATCCCGTCATCGACAAACTCCATCAGCTCAAGTGCCTTGGCATGGCCACGGCACTGACCGAGCAACTCCAATCCACCGCCTGCGAGGCGCTTGCGTTCGAGGAACGCCTCGGCCTGCTCGTCGACCGCGAACTCACCGTGCGCGACGACCGGCGCATGACCAATCGACTGCGCCGGGCGAAGTTGCGCCATCCCAGCGCCTGCATCGAGGATGTCGACTTCCGACACCCCCGCGGACTCGACAAATCCCTCATCCTCGCGCTCGCCTGCGGGCGATGGCTGCGCGAGCACCTCAACGTCCTCATCACCGGACCGACCGGCGTGGGCAAGTCCTGGCTTGCCTGTGCGCTCGCCCATCAAGCGTGCCGCGACGGATTCTCCGCGCTGTACCTGCGACTCCCACGCCTGCTCCACGACGTCGCCATCGCCCGCGGCGACGGCACCTATCCCAAGATCCTCGCCTCGTTCGCCAAGCTCGACCTCATCGTCCTCGACGACTTCGGACTCGCCACCCTCAACGCCGACCAGCGCCGAGACCTCCTCGAGCTCCTCGAGGACCGATACGCCACCCGGTCCACCCTGGTCACCAGCCAGCTTCCCATCGAGAAGTGGCATGACTTGTTCGGCGACCCCACCTTCGCCGACGCCATCCTCGACCGGCTCGTCCACAACGCCTACAAACTCAAGCTCAAAGGAGATTCGATGCGAAAGACAAAGACCCCATTGACCCAAGCCGATCACTGAACGGCATAATCGAACACCCGCGTCGCTTCGCTCCGACAGGTGATCGGCTTGACCGGACTGGGTGATCGGCTTCACGCCGGAATCGGTGATCGGCTTCGCCGGTTGACCACCACCGACAGCGACAGACCCTGCCCCTGTCCCTCGCGCAACATCTCCGCCCACGCCCCCGCATCGCGCGTCGGGCTCAGCGACAGACCGAACAGATACCCCGTGTCGAGGTCCACCCCTGCCAGCACCGGCT
>CAXXDW010000002.1:0-167072 GCA_963665575.2 Gammaproteobacteria bacterium
CGACGACCTTGGCGCTGCCGCTCACGGGCGCGGACAGCATTCCGGTGCCGCGCCGGGCGGCCGCTTCGCGCACCTGCGCGGAGGCCTCTTCGGAGACGGTCGAGCAATCGACGAGCAGGTCCGGACTCGAGTCGCCTGACAGTACGCCGTTCGGCCCCTCGGTCACGGCGATCAGGTCGCCCGAGGCCGACACCGTGCTGAAGACGATCTCGCGGTCCGAGAGATCGCGCGGCGAATCGACGATCGTTGCACCGTGTTCGGCGAGCGGTTCGACCTTGCTGCGGGTGCGGTTGTAGACGGAGACGTCGCAGCCGGCCTCGATGAGCCGTTTCGACATCGAAAAGCCCAGGCGCCCGCCGGCGCCGATCCAGCCGATTCGCCGCGAGAGCTCGGTCATACTTCGCGGAACCAGTCGGTGAGCTCGATGAGCTTGCGCACGCGATCAAGATATGCGGCCGAGTAGGCGCCGTCGATCGCGCGATGATCGAACGACTGCGCGAGGACGCCCACAGGACGTATCGCGATCGAGTCCCCGCTCGGGTGTTCGACGACCACGGGCTTCTTGCGCACGCCGTCGGTCGAGAGGATCGCGACCTGCGGCTGGTTGATGATCGGCGCCGTGATCAGCGTGCCGAAGGTGCCGGAATTGGACAGCGTGTAGGTTCCACCGGCGAGGTCGTCGGGCTTGAGCCGGTTCTCTCTCGCGCGTGCGGCAAGGTCGTGGATGGTTTCGGCGAGCTCGGTGACCGTGAGGCGGTCCGCCCGGGCGATGACCGGCGCGACGAGCCCTTCCGGACCGAGGTCGACGGCGATCGCGAGATTGACGTCCGCGTGCAGGATCAGCGAGTCGCCCTCGACGCTCGCGTTCGCATTCGGAAACTCCTTGAGCGCACGGCAAACCGAGAACGCGATGAACGGCAGATAGGTCAGCGAGTAGCCGCGCTTCGCGCGCCAGGATTCGCGCATGGCCGCGCGGACGCGGTCCACGCCGGCGAAGTCGACCTCGACGGCCTGCAGCACGTGCGGGCTCGTCGCCTTCGACTGCACCATGTGCTCGGCCGTGAGCTTTCTGATGCGGTTGAAGGGGACAGTACCGGAGGTGGCAGCCGGTGCTCGCGCCGCCGCTGCCGGCGGGGCCGCCTTCGCGCGCTCGACGAACTCGATCATGTCGCGGCGCGTGATCCGGCCGTTGCGGCCCGAGCCCGTCACCGCGCTCAATTCGATGCCATGCTCGGCGGCCAGACGCCGGACGGCCGGCGACAGCTTCAGTTGCCGGTTGGCGCCGTTGCCGGCCGCGGCGCCGCGCGCCGGCCTGGCAGCGGGTGGAGTTGTCGAGGACGTGTCGCCAGATGCGTCAGCCGCTCGGGCCGTCGCTGCCGTCTCCGACGCAGCCGCGCCGGCGGCGTCGCGGGCCGCTCCGGCCCCCGCGGCCTCGGCCGCTGCCGCGCTGCCGCCATCGTCGGCGGCGGCGCTCTCGCCCTCGACCTCGACAACGGCGAGCACGGTGCCGACGTCGACGGTCTCGCCGGTCTGCACGAGAATCTTCGCAAGCGTGCCCGTCCCCGGGGACGGAATCTCCATCGAGACCTTGTCGGTCTCGATGTCGAGCAGGATCTCGTCGGTTTCGACCTGTTCGCCAGCCTGCTTTCGCCACGCGGCGACCGTGCCTTCGGCAACGGTCTCACCGAGCTGCGGCATCAATACGTCCATGGCCTTAAAACTCCAAAACGATCCGGGCCTTGCTCATCGCACAATCAGGCTTTGCGGGGCGGTCTTCCGCCGACCCATGCTCGCCAATCTCGCGCCCCGCGCCGGTTCAGGCGGCTGCCTCGAGGGCATCGGTGCTACGCGGGGCTCTGCCACGAGCGCTCAGTCCACCAGTTCCGTAACGCTCGCGACGATCTTGTCGGCGCTCGGCAGCATGGCGTCTTCAAGGCTGTCCGCTGCGGCCAGCGGGATGTGTGGCGTCGTCACCCGCACGATCGGCCCGTCGAGGTCCCAGAACAGTTCCTCCGCGACGATCGATGCGATCTCCGCGCCCCAGCCGCACAGCCGCGGGTTCTCCTCGACAGTGACGAGCCGGCCCGTCTTCGCGACTTCGGAGAGAATCGTCTGCGTGTCGAGCGGCACGAGCGAGCGTACGTCAACGACGGTTGCTGAAATGCCGTGCTCGGCCTGAAGCTCCTCGGCGGCCCTTGAGCGCGCGCGGCACCATGAGCGCGAGCGCGACGATCGTGACGTCGCTGCCGTTGCAGAGCACCTTCGCCGTGCCGAGCGGCTCGACGTGCTCGCCGTCGGGCACCTCACCCTTGACTCCATACATCGACTTTTGCTCGAAGAACAGCACCGGATCCGGGTCGCGAATCGAGGCTGCGAGCAGCCCCTTGACGTCTGCCGGTATCGAGGGCGCGACGACCTTGAGTCCGGGGATCGCCATCGCCCAGTTCTCGACGCTCTGCGAGTGCTGCGCACCGAACCGCGCGCCGCCGCCGTTGCCCGACCGGATCACGAGCGGCAGGCTCGTCTGGCCGTCGGTCATGTAGCGGGTCTTGGCGATCTGGTTGGCGACGATGTCCCAGCACACCGCGAAAAAGTCCGAGAACATGATCTCGGCGACCGGTTTGAGCCCGGTCATCGCGGCGCCCATGGTTGCGCCGAGGATGGCCTGTTCTGATATCGGCGTGTCCCTGACGCGGTCCGGGCCGAACTCCTCGAGCAGCCCCACGGTCGTCTTGAAAACGCCGCCGGCCCCTCTGCAACGTCCTCGCCGAGGAAGACGACGTTCCTGTCGCGCCGCATCTCCTGGGCGAGGCCCTCCGTGACGGCTTCGCGGTAGGTCAGTTGCGCCATTGCGCGCCTCCGTCGGCCCACACGTCGATCCAGGCGATGTCCACGTCGGGCAGCGGCGCGTTGCGCGCGGTCTCCGTGGCTTCGTCGATCATCGCGAGCGTTTCGGCGTCGATCGTCTCCAGATCCTGCTCGTCGATGTCGAGGTCGAGCAACCGCTTGCGGTACGTCGGGACGGGATCGCGGCCGAGCCACTGCTGGACCTCGTCGTCGGGCCGGTACTTGCCGGGGTCGGCCCGCGAATGGCCGCCGTGGCGGTAGGTCACGGCCTCGATCAGGCTCGGCCCGCCGCCGCTACGCGCACGCTCGAGCGCGTCGACCGCGGTCTGGTAGACGACATCGACATCGTTGCCGTCGATGAGAATGGGTTCGAGCCCGTAGGCGCCCGCGCGGTCAGCCGCGGGGTTTTTGACCGCGGTGACGTCGTAGATCGACGTGTACTCCATGTAGAGGTTGTTCTCGCAGACGAAAACGACCGGCAGCTTCCAGATCACGGCGAAGTTGAGCGCCTCGTGGAAAGCGCCGATGTTCGTCGTGCCGTCGCCGAAAAAACAGACCGCAACCTGCTCCGTGCCCCGGTATTGGGCCGACCAGGCGGCGCCGGCCCGCGATCGGCAGGTGCGCTCCGATGATCGCGTAGGAGCCCATCGCTCCGTGCTCGACGCTCGTCAGGTGCATCGAGCCGCCCTTGCCGCGCATGAGCCCGGCCGAATTGCCCATGAGTTCGCCGAGGATGGAGGTCATGGAGACGCCGCGCACATAGGTGTGGTTGTGCCCGCGATACGTGCAGAAGGTGTAGTCGTCTTCGCGCATCGCGACGCCGAAGCCCGCGGCGACGGCTTCCTGACCGAGCGCGAGGTGACTCGTGCCCTTGATCAGGTTCTGCATGAAGAGGTCATGCGCGCGCTTCTCGAGCATGCGGCACTCGACCATCGTGCGGTAGAGCTTCAGGCGCGTTGGGGGGTCGATCGCCGGTTGCGGCTTGCGTTTCGCAGCCGCAGCGCGTTTTGGTTTTGCAGCCACTGCGTGTGCCCTGGTGTCTGTCAGAAATTGTCGGAGCGAATTCCGGCGGGGCGGCCCTGCTCAGTATTCGTTCGCGACGGGCAGATCCTGCGCCGGGAAGAGCGTGATCACGCGGCAGCCGGTATCCGTCACGACGACTTCTTCCTCGATTCTGGCCGCCGAGTAGCCGTCCTTCGCCGGACAGTAGGTCTCAAGCGCAAACACCATGCCTTCCTTGATCTCAAGCGGATTGTCCATCGACACGAGGCGGCTGATGATCGGGCGCTCGTGCAGCGCCACGCCGAGGCCGTGGCCGAACTGCAGTCCGAAGCACTCCATCTCGCTCGAGAAGCCGAGTTCCTCGGCCTTCGGCCAGACGGCGGCGACCTTGTCGGTGCTGACGCCGGGCCTGATCATGTCGATCGACGCGTCGATCCACTCGCGCGCCTGCTTGTAGGCGTCGTGCTGGGCGTCGTTGGCCGTGCCGACGTTGATCGTGCGGTAGTAGCAGGTGCGATAGCCCATATAGGCCTGGATGACGTCAAAGAAGGCCTGGTCGCCGGGCCGGACCATGCGGTCGGTGAAGTTGTGCGGGTGGGGGCTGCAGCGCTCACCGGCGACCGCGTTGATCGCCTCGACGTCGTCGGCGCCCATCTCGAACAGCATCTTGGTGGCTCTCGCGACGATGTCGTTCTCGCGCACGCCGGGTTTGAGGTCCTCGTAGATCATGTGATAGACGGCGTCGACCATGGATGCGGCGACGTTGAGCAGCATGATCTCGTCCTGGTTCTTGATCTCACGGGCGTCGAGCATGACCTGCTGGGCGTCCATGACCTTGATGCCGACTTTCTCCAGTTCCCAGAGCATCGGCGGCTCGACGAGATCGACACCGATCGGCATGTTCGCAACGCCGTTCTCCTCGAGGATGGCCTTGATCTCAAGGGCGGCGCCGCGCATGAGTCCGGCCTCGGGCGGCACGGCGCCGCGCAGGCCGAGCATGCCGGCGTGACAGTGCGAAGTCTCGAGCCACGGTGCATGGAGCCTGTGGTGGGGCCGCCGCCGAACCGAAGTCCCACAGATGCGGCGACGCATCGCCGGCCAGGAGCGCAAAACGGCACATCTTGTCGCGGGACCACTCGCCGATGTTCGTGCTCGTGATGTAGCGAATGTTGTTCCCGTCGAAGGTGAGCAGGGCGCCGAGCTGCGAGTTTCTGAGCGCCTGCCGGGTTCTCGCCAGGCGATAGCGGTGCAGTCGCTGAAAGTTGATGCGCTCCTCGAAATCGACGTTCATCACGCCCGGAGCAGACAGGGCGCGTTTCCAGTTGTGGCCGGGATCGACATCGGCGTCGGTGATGATTGTCGGTTCAGATAGCTTTGCGACCATGCGTTGTCTCCTGAAGGTCTCTCGCCGGGGCAGCCGCGGGCGGCAACTCTGGCTGAATCCTGTGGCGGCAGCCGGTACCGCCGATCCGATCAATTCTAGCCTAGTCGGTTTGAATTCTCATCCGGCCCGGTCCGGGTGCAAGGCGTGACTTTCCAGGCGCTTGCGAACCGCACTGACCGCGAGGGCTCTTGACTTCCCTCGCAGCCGCTCGCCGGCTCGGGCGAGCATGCTGCAACGCCGAGGCGACACTATCGGGCAACGGCGTTGAATCGCTGCACCCTGCGGCCCCAATTGGTCTCTGCGACGTAAATGTTGCCCTGCGAGTCCGTTGCGATGGTATGCCCATGGGTGAAATTGCCGATCTGGTGACCCGGCCGGCCGAACCTGGCAAGGGTTTCGCCCGTTTCGTGGTCCATGACGTGCACCTGTTCCTGCCCTCCGTTCATCACGTAGAGGTAGCGTTGCTCCTCATCGCGTGAGAACGCGACCCACCAGGCCGTGCCCCGGGCGTTGTATTCGTCGGCGCGCACCGGAATGTCGCGAACGTGATTGCCGATCCTGTCGAAGACCTGCACGCGATTGCCCTGCCGGTCGCAGATGTAGATGAGTCCCGCGTTGCTCATTTCGATGCAGTGGACCACCTCGGTGAACGTGCCCGGTGCGCCGTCCCGCCGTTCGGCTTCGGTGGCGTGGCTGCCCCACTGGCGCAGGAAATTGCCCGCGGCATCGAAGACGGCGACCCGCTTGTTGCCATAGCCGTCCGCGACGAATACCTCGCCGGTTTCCGGATCGACCACGGCGCCCGCGGGTCGATGCAGCCGGTCGTGGCTCGCGTTGGTCATGGCGCCTTCGATCGTGCCGTCGTCCGTATCGAACAAGCCCTTCGTACCGATCTGCAGGCGCAGTTCGCCGTCATGGCTGTACTTCTGCACGATGGCATCCTGATTGCCGGCGGCCCAGACATTGTCCTCGGCGTCGAAGCTGCAGCCGTGCACGCCATCGGGAACGATCTCGGGGTCGCCCCAGGAATCGATGACGTTGCCCTCCATGTCGAACATCAGGAACGTTGGAGTCGGGATGTTCGTCTCCATTTCTTCTTCGGTGATGTTGCGGCGGTCGACGATCACGATGTGATCGTGGGAGTCGACGCAGACGCCGCCGATCTGGCCGTTGATCCAGCGCTCCGGAAGCGGCTTCGGCCAGGTGGGATCGACTACGTATTGCGGCTGAGCCTGCACCGTCAGGCTCCAGACGCCCAGCAGAAATACGAGAATCGTTCGGACAGCCATGGCTTGTTCCCTCCGCTTGCGACGCCCCGACCTGTTCGTCCCGGCGATTCATTGTCGCGTCGGCCAGTTCGCCATTCTACGGGAGAACAATCGTCCGCTCGGACGAGTTTTCGGACTGATCCGGCCCGCGGGGCCTGCTATCCGAGCAAAACGGTCAGTTCCTGCACGGACTCCAGACGCTCCACGCGCCGGACAAGCTCGATGATGCGCTCGGCGCGCCCCGTGTCAAAGCGCGCAAACTCCACGCAACCCATGAACTTGTCGGCGACCTCGTCGTAGCTCATCGGGTTCGCCGGGCTGCCCTTGCCGAAGTCCGCGCGGCCGGAGAGTCTGCGGCCGTCCACGAACTCGATGTCGATGATCGTCGTCATCTTGTGGTAGCCGGCGGCCTCGGCCTCCGGATGCACGCCGAAATCGATCTTTTCGATCATCGCTTTCACGTCGTCGCGGTTGACGACCTCGTCGGTGAACTCGGGCAGGGCCGCCGCGCCTCTGGAGCAGCAGGATCGCGATGCAGAATTCCATCGAGAACTTCGCCTGCAGCTCGTCGACGGGCCGGTGGTGGATCAGGGCGTTCGGCATGTTGTGGTTCGTGCCGACGGCAACGCGCGCCACGTCCTCGGGCCGGATGTCGTGCTCGAGGATGAGGTCGAGCATCGTCGTCATGCCGGGATGGGTCAGCGAGCCTGACGGATGCGGCTTGATCGAGATGCCGGGCTCGATGAAGGTCCACGGTTTGCCGAGTTTGCCCCGGATCGCATCGAGCGCATAGCCGCCGCCGTGGGCCTGGAAGAAGCCGCGCGGCGACTCGAGGATGCGGTCGGTCGCCGTCCAGCCGGCGGTTGCGAAGTCGGCGGCGATGATCCCGGCTTCGGCCGCACGCCCGGCGTGAAACGGTTTCGTCATCGTGCCGAAGTTCTCGCGCAGCCCCGCCGCCTGGCTCGCGGCCATGCCGAGCGCGCGCACGGTCGTGTCGAGATCGAGCCCGTTGAGCTTCGCCGCGGCGGCGGCCGAGGCGAACGTTCCGCAGGTGGCCGTGGAGTGGAACCCATGCTGGTAGTGCCTCGGCGAGATCGCCTCGGCGATCTTGCTTTCGACCTCGACGCCGAGGTGGTAGGCGAGCGTGAATTCGTGGCCTGCACTGTTGCGGCATTCGGCGATCGCGAGTGCCGCCGGCAGGCAGGGCGCCGTCGGGTGGGTCAGCAGGCCGTAGACGCGGTCTGCCTGCACGGCGAGCTGCGTGTCGTCGTAGTCGTCGGCATGAACGCCGATGCCGTTGGCGAACGCCGCGAAGCGTTCCGGTACGCGCTGTGCCGTGCCGATGACCGTCGCGTTCCCGGCCAGGTTCTGCTTGTCGAGATAGTCCTGCACGATCCGTCCGCTGCGTGCGACGGAGCCCGCGATCGCAAGGCCGATGCCGTCGAGGATCGACTTGCGGCCGATATCGAGGAGTTCGTCCGGCAAGTCGCCGCGCGCACCGTCGACGATGAACGAGGCGACCTCGCGGGTCAGTCCCTCGCCGTGTTCGGAATGGATGTCGGGCGTGAAATGGCGGATGCCGCCGTCGGCCGCGTTTTCTGACATGTGGCTATGTACCTAGGTTGTGCGAGCTTTGTACTGCCGGGTCGATTGCGGTGCGTCCGTCGGGCTTGTGTCTCATCGCGCGCGCAACGCGCGCAAGAGCCTCACCCCCGGCGCGCCGGCGATTCCGCCGAGTGCGAGGACGAAGAAGACCAATGCGATCGGCCGGCCGAGGAAACCCGACCACTGCTGATCGAAGATAATCATCGACTGGGCGAGCGAGGTCTCCACGAGGCCGCCGAGCACGAGCCCCATGACGATGGGCGCCGCGGCGAAGCCGTAGCGCTTGAGCGCGAGGCCGAAGACGCCCGCGGCGACCATGACCCAGACGTCCACCATCGACTGCTCGAGGCCATAGGCACCGACGAAGCAGAGCACGAGCACGCTCGGCCAGAGCAGCGCGGGCGGCACGAGGCTGAGCCGCGAAAACACTTTCGCGCCGATCAGGCCGATGACGAGAAAGAGCGCGTTGGCGAGCAGCATCGCGAAAAAGATCCCGTAGAGCAGCGCCGGCTGTTCCTCGAAGAGGTACGGACCCGGCCTGAGCCCCTGCACCTGCAGCCCGCCGAGGATGACCGCGGCCGTCGCGCTGCCGGGAATGCCGAGCGCGAGCGTCGGCACCATGGCGCCGCCCGTGGCGGCGTTGTTGGCGGCTTCCGGTCCCGCGACGCCGTCGATCGCGCCCTTGCCGAAGTCTTCCGGGCGCTTCGACCAGCGTTTGGCCTCGTTGTAGCCGATCATCGCCGCCACCGTGCTGCCCTCGGCCGGCAATATGCCGATGAAGGTGCCGATGCCGCTCGAGCGCAGAATCGTTGCGAAGACGCCGCGGATGTCGGCCAGCGACGGCAGCTTGAGCGCGGCAAGCGTGACGACGCGGGTCTCGCGGCCGAGATGCTGCGCCTGCGTGAGCAGTTCCGTGACCGCGAAAAGCCCGATCAGCACCGGAATGAAGTGGATGCCGTCGAGCAGTTCCGGCACACCGAACGTGAACCGGTCGACGCCGGTCGTAAGATCGATGCCGACGGTCGCGATCAGGAGCCCCAGGCACCCTCCGATCAGGTTCTTGAGCTTGGCCTCGCCGCTGATCGTGGCGAGCATCGAGAGGCCGAGCACCGCGAGCGCGAAATATTCCGGCGGTCCGAAGCTGTAGGCCACCCGGGCGAGCAGCGGCGCGGCGAAGAGCAGCACGAGCACGCTGATCGTGCCGCCCGTGACCGATGCGATCGTTGCCGTGCCGAGCGCGCGGCCGGCCTCGCCCTTTTGCGCCATCGGGTAGCCGTCAAAGGCCGTGGCCGCGGCCGGCGGCGCGCCCGGCGCGTTGATCAGGATCGCCGTGATCGAGCCGCCGAAGGTGCCCGCGCAGTACAGCGCCGCAAGAAAGGCGATGCTCGGTATCGGGTCGAGATAGAGCGAGAACGGCAGCAAAAGCGCCACGGCCATCGACGACGACAGGCCGGGCAGGGCACCGACGACGACGCCGACGAGCGTGCCGACGACGATGAGCCCGATGACCGCCGGATCGGTGAATACCGCCGCGGCGAACTCCAGACCCGGCAGTCCCATCGGCTCAGCCGAAAAGCGTCGCCGCGAGACCGGTCGGGAACCGGACTTCGAGCGCGACGGTGAAAACGAGGTACACCGCGGCCGGCATGCCGAGCGCAAGCGGCACGACGAACCTGAGCCGCCGTTCGTTCCACAGCAGCGGCAGCCCGAGGCTCACGAGGAATACGGTGGCGAGCGTGCCGAGCAGCATGATCGCGAACGGCACGAGCACGACGAATCCGGCCGTGACGAACACGAGCGGCCGGAGCCGGCTCAATTCGAGGCGCGGCGCACGCAGTCCGCCAGCGGCGAGCCCGATGCCGCCGGCCGCGATCAGACCGAGCACGAGCCGCGGGAAGAAGGTCGGCGGCACATTCTGCGACAGCATCGCCGGGACTTCGCGGAATCCCGTGGTCAGCCAGAACCCGAGCGCGCTCAAGAGCAGCAGGACGATGCCGGCGATCGTGTCCGGGTGAGGTCCGCGCCCATTGTCGTCCCCGCGGGTCATCGATGCAGGCGTCCGGCAGCCTGCGCTGCAGAAATTCGCGTACACGAAAGCCCGCTACTTCTGTCCCATTTATTGACAGATTGACAAGAGTTACCGGCCATGTTTGACGAATTCAATCAATGAATGGAGTGCGGTAGAGGATTCGCAACCGCGAGTTGCTACGGCGCAGGCTCGGGAGGCTGAATGATGCCGAGGTCGATCATGGCCTGATGCGCGTCGTCGTAGAGCTGCTCGAGCTGGGCGCCCCACGCTTCGCGGCCCGCGACCGCCGAACGGCTCAGACCCGCGCCGTCGAGATAGGCGAGATAGCTCGGATGGTTCATGCCCGCGAGCAGGCCCCGCTCGAGAATCTCGACGCGGTCCTCTGCGGTGCCGCTCAGCACCACGTAGCCGCGCACGGTCGAGAACGTGGCGTCATAGCCGAGTTCCAGGGTCGTCGGCGTGTCCGGCAGCACCTCGATCCGCTCGCCGGCCATGACCGCGAGCGCGCGGAACTCGCCGCGCTCGATCTGCTGCAGCGCCTCGGTAAGGTTCAGTGCCGCCGCGTCGATGCTGCCGCCCATGAGGTTGGTGACGATCTCCCCGCCGCCTGCGAACGGCACCACGCTGAGTTCGGTGCCCGCGACCTGCGCAAACACGGCGCCCGCAACGTGGTCGATACTGCCGACCTGGGTCGAGCCCCACTTGATCGGCCGGTCCAGGCCGAGCGCGATGAGATCCTCGATGTCGTCGATCCCGCTGTCGCTCAGCACGGTGATCACGAGCGGATCGTCGGTCGCGCGCGCCACCGGGACCAGGTCGTCGATTGTCAGCGGGCCCCTGGCCGCGCGCGATGGCGAAGAGGTGCGTCGGCGTGATGGCCAACACGGTATGCCCGTCGCGCGGCCGGTTCGCGACGTAGCTCATTGCGACGATCCCGCCGCCGCCGGTCCTCGGGATCACCGCGACATTCGTGCCGAGCGCCTCGCGCGCGCCGGTGAGGATCGTGCGTGCCGTGGTGTCGGTACCGCCGCCGGGCGAGGCGTGGGTGACGATGTCGATCGGCCCGGACGGGAAGTCGTCCTGCGCGTGAACCGTGCCAACGCGAACGGCGGCGAAAGTGAGCAGCCCGAATGCCGCAAACGCAAGGGGAGTCGCACGACCGGTCGCTTGAGACCCTCGCCCGCAGGGATGCGGGCGTGGAGCGTACATGGATGTATTCACAGCGTGTCTCAAGCGACCGGTCGTGCGACTCCCCGCAACTCCGGGAAGTATCCTGTTGAGTAGATAACGTCGATTCAGCGCAGCCTGTCAAGGCCAGGGCCTTGCGCTCAGGGAAGTCGCGAAAGCGAAAATCCGAAATCGCCGTCCCATCGCCCGATCGATTTCGTCAAATAGGCTCGATGTTCTCCTCAATCGATCGCCCGATGGAGCGGATGAAAACAGATTTGCAGCCGTGAATTGCTGCGTCGCAGGCTCCCCGGGCACGTTTCCTGCGACACGGCTCGCGAACGGGACCACCGCCCGCCGAGACAGATACGTCCCGCGTCTGTTATTTTCCACGGCAGCGGCACCGTGCCGCGGGGGTTATCCGTAATGAAAATCCGCTCGTATCTTGTCGCGTTCCTGGGCGCAGTGCTGCTCGTCGCGAGCGGCTCTCTGGCTGCGCAGACGATTCTGAGAGCCTCGCACCAGTGGCCCGGCGGCATTGCCGACCTGCGCGACGAGTTCATTCAGATGATCGCCCGCGACATTGCGGCCGCCGACGTCGGGCTCGAGATTCGCGTGTATCCGGGTGAGGCGCTCTTCAAGGCGCGCGACCAGTGGCCCGCGATGGTGCGCGGCCGCCTCGACATCACCGTCCTGCCGCTCGACTACATGAGCGGCCGGCACCCGCAGTTCAGCGCGACGCTCATGCCCGGGCTCGTCAAGGACCACGATCACGCCCAGCGTCTCAACGACTCTCCCTTCATGGCCGAAATCAAGCGGATCATGGACGAAGCCGGCGTGATCGTGCTCGCCGACGCCTGGGTCTCGGGGGGCTTCGCATCTTCGGAGAGCTGCGTCCTCGCGCCCGACGACATCGCGGGCCAGGTCACGCGCGCGGCGGGACCCGCCTTTGAGCGCATGCTCGCCGGTGCCGGCGCCTCGATCGCCTCGATGCCGAGTTCGGAAATCTATACGGCCATGCAGACGGGCGTGCTCGACGCGGCGAACACGAGCTCGGCGAGCTTCATGTCGTTCCGGCTCCACGAGCAGGCCGTGTGCTACACGGGTCCCGGCGATTCGGCGCTGTGGTTCATGTACGAACCGATCCTGATGTCCAGGCGAAGCTGGGAACGGCTCGATGCGGCCCAGCAGGCGGCGCTCGGTACCGCGGCCGAACGCGCCGAGGCGTTCTTTGCGGCCGAGGTGCGCAAGCAGGACCTTCAGGCCGAGGAGATGTTCGAGTCCGAGGGCGTCGAGGTCGTGCACATGTCGCCCGAGCAGACCGCCGCCTGGCTCGAGATTGCCGAGCGCACTTCCTACAGCTTCTTCGCCGAGGAGGTCGAGGGCGGTCAGGCGCTGCTCGACAGCGCGCTCGCCGTCGACTGAATGCGCGTCCCGCGTCGACCGCGGCCGGCAGCTTCGATCGTACCTCCTTAAATGGAACTCGTAGTCCGCGCGGTCCGCCGCCTGTCCGGCTTCTTCGGCATCGTGGCCGCGGTGTGTCTCGGCGCCGCATGTATCGCCGTGTGCCACATGGTTTTCGTCCGCTACGTGCTCGGCGCGTCGACGATCTGGCAGACGGAGTTCGTGCTCTACTCGGTCGTTGCGGCGACGCTGATCGGCAGCCCCTATGTGCTCGCGATGCGCGGCCACGTCAACGTCGACCTCGTGAGCCATTATCTTGGCCCGCGTGCAAGGAAAGTCCTTCAACTATTCGCGTCGACGCTCGGGATTGTCTTCTGCGTCGTCGTCGCCTGGAGCGGCGGGCGCTACTTCCTCGAAGCCTGGACCGAAGGCTGGGTCACCGAGTCGGTCTGGGCGCCGCCGCTCTCGATCATCCTGCTGCCGTTGCCGCTCGGGCTCGGGCTGCTCGTGTTGCAGTACCTCGTCGACATCGCCTGTCTGATCACGGGATTCGAGCCGGACGACCTGCCTGACACGCCACCGGAGCCGCCCGGATGAGTCCGCTCGAAATCGGTGCGCTGATCGGTATCGTCACGCTGCTCGTGCTCGCCTCGGGCGTGCCGATCGCGTTCGGGCTCGGTTTCGTGTCGCTCGCCTTCCTGCTGATCTTCGAAGGGCCCGGCGGGCTCGTCTTCGTCGGCGAACTCCTGTTCTCCTACCTCGCGGACTTCACGCTCGTCGCGATACCGATGTTCATCGTCATGGGTGCGGCGGTCGCGTCGTCGCCCGCGGGAGCGGATCTCTATACCGTGCTCGAACGCTGGCTCGGCCGCGTACCCGGCGGGCTCGTGATCTCGAACATCGGCGCCTGCACGATTTTCTCCGCGCTCAGCGGGTCCTCGCCTGCGACCTGCGCGGCCATCGGCAAGATGGGCATCCCCGAGATGCGCAAGCGCGGTTATCCGGCGGGACTCGCGTCCGGCGCCATCGCCGCCGGCGGCACGCTCGGGATCCTCATTCCGCCGAGCGTGACGATGATCGTCTACGGCATCGCCACGGGCACGTCGATCGGGCGGCTGTTCCTGTCGGGACTTCTGCCCGGCCTGCTGCTGACCGCGCTCTTCATCGCCTGGGCGCTCTACTACTCGCGCGCTCGCGGCAGCGCAGGCTCGGCACTTGCGGGACGGCGCTACACCTGGGCGGAAAAGTTCGGACCCCTGCCGAGAGTGCTGCCGTTCTTCCTCATCGTCGCCGGCATCCTGTACGTGCTTTATGGCGGCATCGCGACGCCATCGGAGGCCGCCGGAGTCGGCGCGATGCTCTGTCTGGCGTTCGTGGCGATCGTGTACCGGCAGTGGCAGCCGAAGCGCATCGGCCTGATCTTTCGTTCGAGCATGCGCGAGAGCGTGATGATCATGATGATCATCGCGGCCTCGGGCCTCTTCGCCTACACGCTGTCGTCGCTGTTCGTGACGCAGTCGGTCGCCGAGACCATCGCGTCGCTCGAGGTCAACCGCTGGGTGCTCATGGGCATCATCAACGTGTTCCTGCTGGTCGCGGGATTCTTCCTGCCGCCCGTCGCGGTGATCCTCATGACGGCCCCGATCCTGCTGCCGATCGTCAATGGCGCGGGCTTTGATCCGTACTGGTTCGCCGTCATCATGACGGTCAATCTCGAGATCGGCCTGATCACGCCGCCGGTCGGGCTCAACCTCTACGTAATCAATGGAATTGTGCCCGACGTATCCTTGCAGACCGTACTGCGCGGTGCGCTGCCCTTCGTGATCATGATGGTGATCGGCATCGTCCTGCTGAGCGTCTTTCCGGGGATCGTGACGTGGCTGCCGGATCTGCTGATGGGGCCGGCCTGACTGGACGAAAGCACGGTAACAGGCGACGAGGGTGCAAGTCTGCCGAAGCTGCCCTCCTGGTCCAGTGGCGGTACACAGGTCGACGTTGCAAGTCGCGACGATCTGTATGCCGCAATGGAAGGCCGCTGATTGCGTGTCGATCAGCTCAACCTTCGGGCCCGGCCGACCTGCTATCCGAATCCTGGATCAGTAGTTGGGCAGCCCTTCAGCCCCCGACCAGTGCAAGCAGCACGCCCGCGACGACGGCCGAGCCGATGACGCCTGCGACGTTCGGTCCCATCGCGTGCATGAGCAGGTGGTTCGCATCGTCGGATTCGAGCCCGACGCGGTTGACGACGCGCGCCGCCATCGGCACGGCCGAGACGCCGGCGGCGCCGATCAGCGGATTGATCCTGCCGCGCGTCGCCCAGCACATGAGTTTGCCCATGAGCACGCCCGAAGCCGTGCCGATCGAGAAGGCCACGGCGCCGAGCACGAGGATGCCGAGCGTTTCGAGGTTCAGGAACTGATCGGCGCTGAGCTTCGAACCGACGGCGAGCCCGAGCAGGATCGTCACGACGTTCAGCATCTCGTTCTGCGCGGCGCGGTTGAGCCGCTCTACGACGCCGCATTCGCGCAGCAGATTGCCGAAGGTCAGCATGCCGATCAGCGGCGTTGCCGTCGGCAGGAAGGCGGCCGTGACGGCGAGCACCGTGAGCGGAAACAGGATGCGCTCCAGGCGCGACACGGGCCGCAGTTGCTGCATCCGGATTCTGCGCTCGCGCTTCGTCGTCAGCGCGCGCATGATTGGCGGCTGGATGATCGGCACGAGCGCCATGTAGGAATAGGCCGCGACCGCGATCGCACCGAGCAGTTCCGGCGCCAGGCGCGATGCGAGGAAAATGGCCGTTGGGCCGTCGGCGCCGCCGATGATGCCGATGGCCGCGGCGTCGGCAAGGCTGAAGTCGAACCCCGGGACCGCGTTTAGCAGCAACGCGCCGAGCAGCGTCAGGAAAATGCCGACCTGGGCCGCGGCGCCGAGCAGGATCGTCTTGGGATTGGCGATCAGCGCGCCGAAGTCCGTGAGCGCCCCGACGCCGAGGAAGATCAGCAGCGGGAAGATGCCGGTGTCGATGCCGACCGCCGAGACGTAGCCGAGCAGGCCGTCGGGACCGCCGATGCCGGCCACCGGGATGTTGCTGAGAATCGCGCCGAAGCCGATCGGCACGAGCAGCAACGGCTCGAAGCGCTTGCGGATCGCGAGGTAGAGGAGCACGGCGCCGACGACGATCATCGCGAGATCGGCGAAGCCGAAGTTCGCGATCCCGGTCGTGCCCCACAGGGCCCTGAGACCTTCGTCCATCCGGCGCCGTCAGGCGACGTGCACCAGCGCGTGGCCGAGTTCGACCGAGTCGCCCTCCTGCACCGCGATGGCCGCGACCGTGCCGTCCTTCGGCGAGCGCACCTCGGTCTCCATCTTCATCGCTTCCATGATCACGAGGATGTCGCCCGTCGCGACCTGTTGACCCGGCTTGACGAGAATGCGGAAGACGCTGCCGGCGAGCGGTGCGTTGACGGGTTCGCCGCCGGCGGCCGACCCGTCCGCCGCTTGCGGCGCCGGCGTTCCGGCCGGACTGATCCCGGCGATGTCGCCGGCCGGCGAGACGACGACGTCGTAGTCGCGTCCGTCGACGCTGACCGTGTAGCGCTCCGGTCCGTCGGCTGGCCGCGCGGGCGCTACCGGAGCAGGGGCGGCAGCTGCTTCTTCGGGATCGCCGGGCGCGGGCTCGAACGCCGACGGATCGCCTCGGTTCTCGAGGAAATTGAGCCCGACCTCGGGGAAGAGTGCGTAGGTGAGCACGTCATCGACGCCTCCGACCTTGAGCCCCTTCTCCCGGGCCAGCCGGTCGACCTCCGCGGTGAGGCTCACCATCTCGGGATCGATCAGATCGGCCGGTCGGCAGGTCACGGGCTCGGCGCCTGCGAGTACGCGCGCCTGCAGGTCCTTGTCGACGGGCGCCGGGGTCGCGCCGTACTCGCCCTTGAGGATCGCCTGAGTCTGCTTGGTGATGTTCTTGTAGCGTTCGCCGAGGAGCACGTTCAGCACCGATTGCGTGCCGACGATCTGCGAAGTCGGCGTCACGAGCGGGATGAATCCGAGCTCCTGCCTGACGCGCGGGATCTCGGCGATCACGTCGTCGTAGGCGTGCTCCGCATTCTGGTCGCGGAGCTGGTTCTCCATGTTCGTGAGCATGCCGCCCGGAACCTGGGAAACCAGAATCCGCGCATCGACGCCCTTGAGGCTGCCCTCGAACTTCGCGTACTTCTTGCGGACCCCACGGAAATACGCGGCGATCTCGCCGAGCAGCGGCAGATCGAGCCCCGGGTCGCGGTCGGTCCCCTCGAGGATCGCGACGACGGTCTCGGTCGGGGAATGGCCGTAGGTCATGCTGAGCGGCGAGATCGCGAGGTCGATCATGTCGATGCCGGCTTCGGCGGCCTTGATGTTCGTCGCCGTGCTCATGCCGGTCGTCGCGTGGGTCTGCATCGCGATCGGCACGCTGCACGCTTCCTTGAGCCGCGAGACGAGTTCCTCGGCGACGTAGGGCTTGAGCAGCCCCGCCATGTCCTTGATGCAGACCGATTGGCAGCCGAGGTCCTCGAAGCGCCTGCCCATGTCCACCCACATGTCGATCGTGTGCACGGGGCTGACCGTGTAGGACATCGCGCCCTGTGCGTGCCTGTCGACCTTGAGCGTGGCCTTGATCGCGTGTTCGAGATTGCGAAAATCGTTGAGCGCGTCGAAGATCCGGAAGATGTCGACGCCGTTGACCGCCGCGCGTTCGACGAAGGCCTCGACGACGTCGTCGGCGTAGTGGCGGTAGCCGAGCAGGTTCTGGCCGCGCAGCAGCATCTGCTGGGGCGTGTTGGGCATGGCCTGCTTGAGCAGCCGGATGCGCTCCCACGGATCCTCACCGAGGTAGCGGATACAGGCGTCGAAGGTTGCGCCGCCCCAGCTCTCCGACGACCAGAACCCGACCTGGTCGAGCTTCGGCGCGATCGGCAGCATGTCCTCGATGCGCACGCGCGTCGCGAGCAGCGACTGGTGGGCGTCGCGGAGCGCGAGTTCCGTGATCTTGAGCGGGTTGCTCATGACGCTCGCCTCGTGCGGTACATCCTGACGGCTGCCGCGACGGCCCCTGCGATCTCGGGTTTGACGGAGCGCGGCTCGGGCAGCGGGGGTCTTGGGCTCGCCATCGGCGCCGCGGCAGCGACCTGCGGGCGTTGCGTTTCGATGAGCCTTGCGACGGCGGACATCGCGTGGACGACGAGGATCAGCACGGTCAACAGCACAAACGCGACGCCGAGCCCGATCAGCGTGATATTGACTCCGGCCTGAAAGATCTCAGACATGCTCCAGCCCCGCAGAATCCGCCGCTCGCGAAGCCAAGAAACCGAATCCGCAGCCGTGAATTCCCACGGCGCAAGCTCCCGGACGCGTGTCCGTCGACCGGCGCAGTGCCTAGCGGCTCAGGCTTCGATACACGAGACGCGTGAAGGTCTCGGGGTTCATGAAGCCGGCGCCGTAGGTCTCGTTCCACTCCGCCGTCGGGTTGGCCGTGACGACGTCGTCCTCGCTCATGCCCTGGTCGATCATCGACTGGATGCGCTCGCGCACGGCGCTCAGCACTTCGAGGTCGTCGCGCAGGTCATCGGGTGTCGCCAGCGGCCCGTGGCCCGGGATGATCGTCGTTCCCCCGTCGCTGCGGCTCAGCACTTCCTCGCCGGCCGCGATGATGCCGTCGATCGAGCCGTCGCTTGACACGTCGACGAACGGGAAGAAGCCGTGGAAGAACGTGTCGCCCATGTGGAAGGCGTTGAGGTTCGTGAAGTGCACGAGCGTATCGCCATCCGTGTGCGCGTTCTCAACGTGAATGAGGTTGACGGTGTTGCCGTTGTAGTGGAACGTCATGCGGCCGGGGTAGGTGATGTTCGGCCAGGCGTCGGGCGGCGATGCGGGAATGTCCCCGGCGGGCAGTTCGCGGACCTGGTCGGTGCTCATTCTGGCCTTCACGTTGTCGTGGGCCATGACCGTCGCACCGCCCGTGCGGAAGTTCTGGTTGCCGCCCGTGTGGTCGCCGTGCCAGTGCGTGTTGATGACGAACGCGACATCCCCGCCGCCGGCCTCGTTTACGGCCGCCTGGATTTTCTCGCTGAGCGGCGCGAACTGCGTATCGACGATGAATGCGCCGTCATCGCCGAGCGAAAGCCCGATGTTGCCGCCCTGGCCGACGAGCATGTAGAGCCCGTCGGCAACGTCGACGGTCTGGATCTCCACTTCAGAAAAATCCTGCTGCGCCCACGCGCCCGTGCTCAAGACGAGCGAGGACGTCAATCCGGCTATCAGTGTTGTTCTCACTTCAGTGCTCCCGGGCTTTTCGGTCGAACCTGCCGGATTATAGGTCAGCAGCGCGCCCGCCCGCGAGTGGCGCGGAAGCGCGGCGGCAGGCGCAAGCCACGAGCCTCGCCGATCTGCGAATGTACGGCTTGCAACGCGTGAGCGGCGCGCCGGAAGGCGAATCGACCCGCCGATCTGCGCGTGGACCAGGTTGTCGATAGAATGGCCCGCCGGGCAAGAGCCGCACGCGCACCGAACCGCAAGGATCAAAGCCATGTCAGATAACGATGTGACGGCCGCCTCCCGCACGGTGGTCAGGAAGGTCAGGGGCCAGCCGACGAGCGACGGGGCGGGCGTGCGCATGACGCGCGTCATGGGCACGCAGATACTCGATCACTTCGATCCGTTCCTGCTGCTCGACGAGTTCCGCTCCGACGATCCGAACGACTACATCGCGGGGTTTCCCGATCACCCTCACCGCGGCTTCGAAACCGTTACCTACATGCTCGCCGGGCGCATGAAGCACGGCGACAACCAGGGCAACACGGGGTTGCTCGGTCCGGGCAGCGTGCAGTGGATGACCGCCGGCCGCGGCATCGTCCACTCGGAACTCCCCGAGCAGGAAGAGGGGCTCATGTGGGGCTTTCAGCTCTGGGTCAATCTGCCCGCGAGCGACAAGCTCACGGCGCCGCGCTACCAGGACATCCAGGCCGACGGCATCCCCGAGGCCGTGCTCGGCGACGGCGTCAGGGCCAAGGTCATCACGGGCGAACTCGGCGGCGTCACGGGGCCCGTGACCGATGTCGCGACCGAGCCCGTCTACTACGACCTGCACCTGGACGGCGGCGCTTCGTACACCGTGCCGCTGCCGGCCGGGCACAACGTGTTCCTGTATATCTACGACGGCAGCATATCGGCGGGACCGCAAGGCTCCGCGCGACGCGTCAGGCGCGGCGAAATGGCGCTGCTCTCGCACGGCGGCCGCGTGGAGATCTCCGCCGATTACAACGGCGCGCGGCTCATCCTGGTCGGCGGCCGGCCGCTCAACGAACCGATCGCACGCTACGGCCCGTTCGTCATGAACACGAACGAGGAGATCCACCAGGCCTTCGACGACTACCGCGCCGGCAGGCTCTGATTAACTCAATTTCCGAGCCGCGCGCGGTCGTGGGCAACCGAATAATCGATGTCCGGACCCACCGGCAGGATGCGGTGCGGATTGATGCTCTCGTGGCTGCCGTAGTAATGCGCCTGGATGTAGGGGATGTCGACGGTCTCGGCGATGCCCGGCTGCTGGTACAGGTCGCAGGTATAACCCCAGAGGTTCGGGTAATCGACGATGCGGCGCACGTTGCACTTGAAGTGTCCGAAATAGACGGGATCGAAGCGCACGAGCGTGGTCCACAACCGCCAGTCGGCCTCGGTGATCGTGGATCCGGTCAGGTACCTGCGCGTGGCGAGCCGCGCCTCGAGCATGTCGAGCGTCTCGAACACGGCCGTGACGGCTTCCTCGTAGGCGTCCTGGGTCGTCGCGAAGCCTGACTTGTAAACGCCGTTGTTGACGGTGTGATAGATGCGCTCGTTGAGTTCGTCGATCTGGCCCCGCAGCGGCTCGGGGTAGAAGTCCGGGCCCGTCGCGCCGACCTCGTCGAAGGCGCTGTTGAACATGCGGATGATTTCCTTCGACTCGTTCGAGGCGATGGTGTTGCGCGCCTTGTCCCAGAGGATCGGCACGGTCGCGCGGCCGCTGTAGTTCGAATCCGCGGCGAGATAAACCTCGTAGACGCGCCTGGCGCCGTTGATCGAGTCCTCGATCACGCCCGGCCCGGGTTCGAAGGTCCAGCCCTCCGTACCCATGAAGGAATTGACGGCCGAAAGCCCGATCATCGAATCGAGCCCCTTGAGCTTTCTGAGGATCAGCGTGCGGTGCGCCCAGGGACAGGCGAGCGAGATGTACAGGTGATAGCGGTCCGGTTCAGCCCGGAAGCCGCCCCTGCCCGAGGGGCCCGGACTGCCGTCGCTCGTGACCCAGTTGCGAAACTGCGCTTCGCTGCGTACGAAGCGCCCCTTCGACGCCTTGGTGTCGTACCAGACGTCGTGCCATTTTCCGTCGACCAGCATGCCCATGCGGCTACCTTAGCGGCTCAGACGCGCCCGTCAACCGCTATCGTTTGAATTGCGCTGCGCGCGTGGTACTGTCCTGTGGCCAATCGGGGGGCAGGCGCACAGGGGACGATCCGTGCCGCACGAAGTAATGAACAAGGTCAGGCGCGCGCCTCGCCGGTTTCGGCGCGACGCGGGATTCTGCGGCGGGCTGTTGTTTGCGCTCGGCGCGCTGTCGCTCGGCGCCGCCGCCCAGGCCGAGACGGTCCGCCTGACCGTCGCCGCCAGCCACACCACGGCGCTGCCTTGGGTCGGCGTGATGCAGTCGCTCGTCGTGCCCGAGTCGAACCGCCGGCTCGAGGCGATGGGCAGTCCCAACCGCATCCGCTGGACGCAGGCCTACGGCGGCTCGCTCTACAAGTACGAAAACACGCTGGAGGCCATCGAGATCGGCCTCACGGACATCGGCTGGGTCGGCACGCTCTGGGAACTGTCGAAGATGCCCCTGCAGAACGTGACGTACTACACGCCGTTTTCCAACGACGACTACCAGATGCTCTTCGAGATCTTCAACGAGCTGCACGAGGCGCTGCCGTCGCTGAGGGATGCCTGGGCCGGCCATAACGCGCGCTTTCTCGGCGGCAGCGTGCTCGACACCTACCACCTCATGACGAACTTCCCGGTCGACTCGGTCGATGACCTCAATGGCCGCAAGATTCTCGCGCCGGGTCCCTCGGCCGCATGGCTCGAGGGCACGGGCGCGGTGCCCGTCGACGGCGGGCTCACGACCTACTACACACAGATCCAGACCGGCGTCGCCGACGGGGTGCTCACGATCCTGACCGGTGCGCCGCCGTACCGGATTCACGAGGTTGCGCCCTACATCACGCTCGTGGGTCTCGGCTCGATGCTGACAGGCGGCATGGCGATCAATCTCGACACCTGGAACGGTCTGCCCGAGGACGTGCAGCAGGTCATCGACGAACTCGGGGCCGAATACAGCAGGGGCGTGGCCAACGAGCTCGGCGTGCGCTACGAGCGGGGGCTTGAATCGATGCAGGCCGAGGGCGCGATCGTGACGACGCTGCCGCTTGCCGAAAAGCGCCGCTGGCTCGACGGCATGCCGAATATCGCGGCGCGCTGGGCCGAGTTGACCGAGGCGCGCGGCGTCCCGGCGCGCGAGGTCCTCGAAACCTACATGAATGCGATCCGCGAGCGCGGCGGTGCGCCGCTCAGGGACTGGGACCGGGGGGACTGAGGCTTGGGCAAGGACAACGGCCCGCGGCCTGTGACTGAAGCCCGCGTTGGGCCCGATCGGGCGTATCCGGCAAGGTGGTCCATCTCCCCATGCAGCAGGCCGGTTGACGCGGGTCGTTAAGAACACACCGGGCCTTTTCCAGATGCTGCAACGCTTTTTCACGAATTTCATCGGCTGGATGAACGGCGCGGGCGTCGTGTGGGTGTTCGCGCTGATGTTCCTGATCTGCGCGGACATTACCGGACGCACGGTGTTCGACAGCCCGATCCGCGGCGTGACGGAGATGGTCTCGCTGTCGCTCGTGGCCTGCGTGTTCCTGCAGATCGCCTATGCGATCCACCGCGCCCGGCTTACCCGGGCCGAAGTCGTCGTCGGCAAGGTCGAGGCGCGCCAGCCGGTGCTCGCAAGCGACTGGTCGGCGGTGCTATTCGGCGTCGGTTGCCTGATGTTCGCGCTGCTCGCGGTCGGCGCCTGGCCCGACTTCACGCGCGCGGTCCGAACCGCGGAGTTTGCGGGCGTCGAGGGCATCTTCACGATCCCGGTCTGGCCGATCAAGATGCTGCTCGTCGTCGGCGCCGCGGTCGCGGCGCTCGAGTGTCTGCGCCAGCTCGCCGGCCGGCTCGCCGAATCCGCACGGCTCGGCGGCGGTGCGGCGGCCTCGATGCCGCGCCTGGCGGCCCTCGTCGTTCCCGTGCTCATCGTCGCCTGTGTGGCGATCCTCTGGGCTGCCGGTGTCGAGCAGCGCACGGTCGGCGGCGTTATGATCGCGATGGTGCTCATGCTCATCGCGCTCGGCATGCCGATCGCCATCGCCTTGCTGCTCGTCGGCTTCCTGGGGCTTGCGATCCTCAAGCAGGACTTCGGCATCGCGACGCGCACGCTCGCGCTCGCCGCCGAAGGCACGATTTCCGAGTATGTTTTCGCCGCCGTACCGCTTTTCGTGCTCATGGGGCTCTTCGTCAACGCTTCTGACATCGGCCGCGACGCCTTCCGCGCCGCACAGCGGATCTTTGGCTGGATCTACGGCGGGCTCGGCGTTGCGACGGTGGCGGCCAACGCGCTGTTTGCGGCCATCACCGGCATCTCGATCGCATCGGCCGCGATCTTCTCGAAGATCGCCGTGCCGGAGATGGTGCGGCAGGGCTACACGGCGCGGTTCGCCGTCGGCCTCACGGCCGGCTCCTCCGTGCTCGGCATGCTGATTCCGCCGAGCCTCCTGCTCATCATCTATGGCGTCATCGCCGAGGTCTCGATCGGCGGGCTCTTCATCGCGGCCGTGATCCCCGGAATCCTGCTCTCGATCGCGTTCGCCGCGGGCGTCGTGCTCATGGCCTGGCTCACGCCCGGTTTCGTCGGCCACGTCGACCGCGCCCGCAGCGACGCCAGGTCGATGAGCTGGCTCGAGGTGCTGCTCGGCATCCTGCCGGTCTTCGTGCTCATCATTCTCGTGCTCGGCGGCATCTACGGCGGCGTATTCACGCCGACCGAAGCGGGCGCTGCCGGCGCCTTTGCCGCGATGCTCATCGCACTCGTCAAGCGGCGCCTCGACTGGGCGAAACTCTGGGAAGTCATGCGCGAGACGGGCCAGGTGTCGGTCACGATCCTGTTCCTGATCATCGCCGCGAGCACCTTCAGCCGGATGCTGACGCTGACCGAGCTGCCGCAGGATGTCGCGCTGTTCCTTGGCGACACGGGGCTCGGGATGTTCGGTTTCCTTGCGGCGTACCTCGTTCTGCTCATCATCCTCGGCACGGTACTCGACTCGACCTCGATATTGCTGATCCTGCTGCCGCTTGCGCTGCCGGTCGTCGGCGAACTCGGCGGCAACCTGATCTGGTTCGGGATCGTGACCGTGGTCGGCATCGAGATCGGACTCATGACGCCGCCGCTCGGGCTCAGCGTCTATGTGATCAAATCGAGCCTCGACGACGAGAGTATCTCTCTGGGGACGATATTCGCGGGCGCGTTTCCGTTCGTCCTGATCACGCTCGCGATCACGATTCTCCTGATGGCCTTCCCCCAACTCAGCCTCTGGCTGCTGGGGTTGTGACGAGCGTCGGCACAACCCTTGTGACGGCCACCGCAAAGGCAGAACATCCGCAGGAACAGCGGGAGGCAAAATGAAAAACAGCATCGGAACCGAACGTAAGGCAACTTCCCGGCGCATCACCCGCAACGGACTGCTCGCATCGCTCGTTGCGTTCGCGGGGCTCACCGGAGCCGCCGTCGCGCAGGAACTCGAAGGAACGCTGATTGCCGCCAACCGCATCGGCGGCAGCGTATCGTTCTTCGACCTGACCACGGGGCTCGAGATGGCGAGGCTGCCGATCGGGCCGGTCATTCCGCACGAGATTGCCGTTTCTCCCGACGGGCGCTGGGCGCTGACCGGCGAGTACGGACCGGGTGACGATCGCGGCCGGCGTCTCGTCGTCATCGATGTTCAGAACGCGCAGATCACCGGCCGCATCGATCTGGGCCCCGAGTCCCGGCCGCACAGCATGAAGTTCCTGCCCGACAACCGCCGCGCCGTCGCGACGCTGGAGGATTCCGATCGGCTCGCGCTTGTCGACACGGTCGATCTCGAGGTGCTCGACACCTGGCCGACCGGCGGGCGCGAAGGCCACATGGTCCGGCTCAGCCCCGACGGCACGCGCGCCTACGTCACGAGCCGCGGCGCCGAAGGCACGCTGTCGGTCATTTCGCTCGAGGACGATGCCGAACCCGTGGTGATCGCGACGGACATGGGCGCCGAAGGCCTGGCCGTGACGCCCGACGGCAGCGAGGTCTGGGTCGTCAACCGCGCGGTCGGGACGATTTCGGTCGTCGACACGCAGACTCTGGATATCGTCGATACGCTCGATTCGCAGGTTGGCGCGGGTCGCGCCGAGATATCGGCCGGCGGCAAGGCGCTCGTGCCGAACGGCACGGGTGCGCAGGAGGCCGTGAAATACCTGACGCTCTACGACACCGAGGACCGCAGCGTGATCGGCGAGCTCGCGGTGAACGACGGACAGCCCGGCACGGGCTCCTTCGGCATCCACATCGTCGGCGAGACGGCCTTCGTCGCCGACCGCGGCGAGCGGTCGATCTCGATCTACAATCTCGATGATTTCCCCGCGGCGCGGACGCTCGCGAGCGACCTGCCGGATCCCGACGGGCTCGGCTATTCGCCGCTCAGGCTCGCCGTCTTCGAGCGATAATCTTGGCGGCACCGGGTCCCGACCTCCACGACCCGCGGATTCACGCGGCGCTCGATCGCTACTGGCGCAGTAATCTGCGCATCATGGCGGCGCTGCTCGTGATCTGGGCGGCCGTCTCGCTCGGCTGCGGCGTATTGATCGCCGACTGGCTCAACCAGTTCCGCCTGCCGTTCACGGGCTTCCCGCTCGGCTTCTGGTTCGCGCAGCAGGGCGCCATCGTCGTCTTCGTGATTTGCATACTCGTCTATTGCCTGGCCATGAACCGGCTCGACCGGCGCCACCACGACGAGCTTCAGGCGATCGCGGCCGAGGCCCGCGCGCAGTCGGCGGCAGGAGACGATTGATGCCAGCCCGCGAGCGAGCATCGGATTCAACCGCCAACGACCCGAACATGAGGGCGGACAAGTGCAGGTGAGCAAACCGCGCGACCCGGGGCGAGCCGGTGGGCGACTCGGCGATCTGGCCGCGGCGGAGGAGCGCGCCTGATGGAAACGCGCGAATGGACGATGCTCTTCGTCGCGCTGACCTTCGGGCTGTACCTCACGATCGCCTGGCTTTCGCGGGTTCGCGACACGGGCGGCTTCTACGTCGCCGGACGCGGCGTGCCGGCCATGGCCAACGGCATGGCGACGGCCTCGGACTGGATGAGCGCGGCGTCGTTCATCTCGATGGCCGGGCTCATCTCCTTCATGGGCTTCGCGGGCGGCGTCTATCTCATGGGATGGACCGGCGGCTACGTGCTGCTCGCGCTGCTGCTTGCGCCGTATCTCAGGAAGTTCGGCTATTTCACGGTCCCGGACTTCGTCGGCGACCGCTTCGACTCGAACACCGCGCGCGTCGTCGCGGTGCTCTGCGCGCTTTTCATCAGCACGGTCTACGTGGCAGGCCAGATGCGCGGCGTCGGCGTCGTCTTCAGCCGCTTCCTCGAGGTCGACATCAACACGGGCGTCTTCTTCGGCATGGCGATCGTGTTCTTCTACGCGACGCTCGGCGGCATGAAGGGCATCACCTGGACGCAGGTCGCGCAATACTGGGTCCTGATCACGGCGTTTCTGACGGCTGCGATCGCGATCGGGATCAAGCTGACGGGCGTGCCCGTGCCGTCGCTCGCGATGGGTGCGGAACTCTTGCCCGAGCAGTCGGGCGGGCAGGCCGCGTTCCTGCTCGAGCGGCTCGACCAGATCAGCGTCGATCTCGGCTTCTCGCGCTACACGGAGGCCTTCGTCGGAAGCTGGGACAAGGTCAATGTGTTCTGTGTCACGCTCGCGCTCATGTGCGGCACGGCCGGACTGCCGCACGTGCTCGTGCGCTTTTACACGGTACCGAGCGTGCGTGCGGCGCGCTGGAGCGCGATGTGGGCGCTGTTCTTCATCGCGCTGCTGTATCTCACCGCACCCGCTACGGCCGCGTTCGCGCGCTACTTCATGATCGAGAGCCTGAACGGCGCGACCGAGGAAAGCCTGCCGGAGTGGTACCGCAACTGGGAGCAGACCGGGCTCATCAACTGGTTCGACGACGGCGACGGGCAGGTTCTCTATTCGGCCGGCGCCGACAACGAGATCTACCGCAACGGCTCGGTCGGGGCGGTCGAGATGGCCGAGATCGAACGCAGTCACCAGCAGTGGCTCGACACGGGCGGCGCGGAAGGCGCCGACGCGCGTGCGGAACTCGGCGCGCGCGGTCTCGCCGGACCCGATCAGGACATTATCGTGCTCGCGACGCCGGAGATGGCGGAGCTTGCGTCCTGGATCATCGCGCTGATCGCGGCAGGGGGGCTCGCCGCGGCGCTATCGACCGCGAGCGGCCTGCTGCTCGTGATGTCCTCGGCGATCTCCCACGATCTCTACTACCGCATCTTCAGACCGGCCGCGACCGATGCGCAGCGGTTGCTGGTCGGGCGCTCGGTCATCGCAGTGGCCGTCGTCATCGCGGGCTCTTCGGCATCTACCCGCCGGGCTTCGTGAGCCAGGTCGTCGCGTTCGCGTTCGGCCTTGCGGCGGCGAGCCTCTTCCCCGTTCTGATCCTCGGCATCTTCTCCAAGCGCGTCGGCACGGTTCCGGCGATCGTCGGCATGGTCGTCGGCATCGGCTTCACGGCGTCGTACATCGTGTCGTCGGTCTATTTCGGAATGGCGCCGTGGACCTTCGGCATCCTGGAAAACGGTCTCAACCCGCAGGGCATCGGCGTCATCGGGATGGTGCTCAACTTCGGGGTGACGCTGTCGCTGACGCCCGTGTTCCCGCCGCCGAGCGAGGCGTCGCAGGACATGGTCGACCTGGTTCGAGAGCCGGAAGGTGTCGGTCCGGCGACCCGTATCGAGCAAGCCGTCGATCACTGAACCGGGCAGTCAGGGACCGGGCAACGGTCCCGGTCGCGTGCACGCGCTCGCGCGCGAAAACTACCGGTGGCGTCACATAAGCTCGGAACGGTAGATTCGCTGTCCCGAGCACGCGCCGGCGCGCAAATCCCCGGAGGCGCCACATGAGCTCTGAACGGTAGATACGCTGACCTGAGCACGCGCTCGCGCGCGAAAACTCCGATGGCGTCAGCGCTGCGCCTGACGCGACACTTCAGCTAATCCGGCAGCACCCGGTTCGGGTTGAGTATCCCCTTCGGGTCGAGCGCCGCCTTCAGTAGCCGCATGAGCTCGATCTCTTCGGCCGTTCTCGATTCGTGCAGGTAGCCGCGCTTGAGCGTGCCGATGCCGTGCTCGGCCGCGACGGAGCCGTCGTGCGCTCCGGTGGCCGCGTAGACGATGTCGCAAAGCGCCGGCAGGTCCGCCTCGCGCCCGGTCGTGACGGCGAGATGCAGGTTGTTGTCGCCGATGTGGCCGAAGACGTGGTTTTGCACCGCGTCGAAGCCCGCGGCGAACTCGCGGTCGACCCGCGCAAGAAAGGACGGCATTTGCGGGATCGGCATGCTCACGTCGAAGGCGAGCATGGGTTGCAGCAGCGGCGTGATGTCGCCGATGCCGTCGCGGATCGCCCAGAAGGACTCGCGCTCGCGTTCCGAGTGGGCGATCGCCGCGTCGACGATGATGCCCTCGGCGAGCGCGTACTCCAGCGCCGCCTCGACGCGCTCGCGGTCGGCGGTCTCGTCCGAACCTTCGGTCTCGATCAGCACGTACATGGGGTAGCGTTCCTCGAACGGCGAGCGCACGCTCTCGACGTTGTCGACAACGCAATGCAGATACGACGCCCACATGGCCTCGAACGCGCTCAGCGATCCTGCGAGCCGCGTCTGCATCGCCTGCAGCAGGGCTACCGCCTCGGGGAAACCCTCGAGCGCGCAAAGCGCGGCGGTCTTGCTCGGCAGTTGCGGCCAGAGCCTGAGCACAGCTCGCGTAACGATGCCGAGCGTGCCTTCGGTGCCGATGAAAAGTTGCTTGAGATCGTAGCCGGCGTTGTTCTTGAGCATCCGGTTCATGGAGCTCACGACCGTGCCGTCGGCGAGCACGGCCTCGAGCCCCAGCACGAGGTTGCGCATCATGCCGAAGCGGATGACCTGGTTGCCGCCGGCGTTCGTCGCGATGTTGCCGCCGATCGTGCACGAACCGCGCGCGCCGAGGTCGAGCGGAAACAGGAAGCCGGCCTCGGCCGCGGCTTCCTGCAGTGTCTGCAGGGGCGTCGCGGCGAGCACGGTGGCCGTCATGGAATCGGAGTCGATCTCCTCGATGCCCGCCATGCGTTCCATCGAGATCGCGATCTCGCCCGGTTGCGGTGTCGCGCCGCCGGCAAGCCCCGTCATGCCGCCCTGCACGACCACGCCTTGCCCCGCGGCGTGGCAGTGCTTCATCACGGCCGCGAGTTCTTCGGTCGAGCCCGGCCGGACGACGGCGCACGGTGCGCAGGCGTGTTCGCCGCTGAAGTCGACGTGATGCTTCTCGCCGATCTCGTCGCCGGTGAGCACGCGGCCGGCGCCGAGAAGCTGTTCGAGTTCGGTAAGGATTGCTGTCGTTGCGGTCATGCCCGTAGCGTAGTCGCTCGTTGCGCGGAGCGCCGATTGTCGGCGGTCGCGCTGCGCCGAGTCCAGCCGGTATCTGCGTGCTCCGTCCGGAAACGTCTGACGCGCTGCTGCCGCTGCGTCGCCCCCCCGGTTACGGCGTGCGCCGGTCCTGCGCACGCAAGCGGAGATGTGGCCACCTGCGGCCGCATGCGCAACCGTTGCGAGCGTATCCGGTACCATGCGCAGCTTCGCAAAGCTGGCAGCACGAAGGACGCGACGCAAACGATGATCGATCTGTACACCTGGCCGACGCCGAACGGGCGCAAGGCGTCAATCATGCTCGAGGAAGTCGGCCTGCCGTACCGGGCAACTGCCGTCAACATCGGCAAGGGCGACCAGTACGAGCCCGAGTTTCTCAAGATCAGTCCGAACAACAAGATCCCGGCGATCATCGACCACGACGCGGGCATCTCGCTCATGGAGTCCGGCGCAATACTGCTGTATCTGGCCGAGAAGACCGGAACGCTCGTGCCGACATCGAGTCCGGCGAAGTGGAAGGTCATGGAGTGGCTCATGATGCAGATGGGCGGCGTCGGCCCGATGCTGGGCCAGACCCATCACTTCAATCACTTCAATCCGGACAAGTCCGAATACGCGCGCGAGCGTTATTTGAAGGAGGCGGCACGGCTCTATGGCGTGCTCGACAGTCGGCTCGCCGATTCCGAATACCTCGCCGGAGATTACTCGGTCGCGGACGTTGCGACCTGGCCGTGGATCTCGCGTTACGAGTGGCAGAACATCGATTTGGCGGACTACCCGAACCTCAGGCGCTGGTACGCGAGCATTGCGGTCCGGCCCGCCGTCCAACGCGGCTACGATGTGCCGCACTTCGTGAGTCCCATTCCGCTGCCCGACGCATAGCCGCGGCTTGGTGCGATTTGCGGGCTGGCTTGCGTCGGTTCACTCTCGCCACAAGGGCGTTTCGACAGCGGCTACAGGATCAGCCTGTACCCTACCGCGCTGAACCGTCGTTGTTTACACGCGCTAACTGGCAAAGCGCCTGGATGTGGTCCGGGGTCGCACCGCAGCAGCCGCCGAGTACGCGGGCACCGGCTTCGATCCAGTCGCCGGCAAGGCTTGCGAGCGTCCCGGGAGCGAGAATCGGCGGCTTCGTCTTTTCGTCCGTCCCGTTCTCGTCGAGCACCGGGTAGGCTCCGACAACCCCGTCCCAGTTCTCCCTTACCACCTCAAGCGCAGGGCCGACCGCCGCGGGTGGCGTGTGCATGACCGCGACGACCGCGGGCTCGTGCTTCAGCAGCGCCTGCAGCGGCACCGCGACAGGCAAATCGAAAAAGTCGAACCCGACGAGCGAATCTCCGTTGCGGCCGAATTGGCAGCTCAATCCGAGCCACCACGGCAGACCCACCGCTGCGGCGGCCTCGCAGGCCCGCCCGGAATGCTCGTCGTCCTCCATCATCTCGAGCAGGAGCAGGTCGACGCCGAGTTCGGCGAGGAGTTCTGCGAGTTCGACGTAGGCGGCGGCTTCCGTGGCCGGATCGGGATAGGCTCCGGTATCGAGGCCCGGCGGCATGCACGAGATGGATCCTGCGATGGCGACATCGGCGCCGGTCGCGTCGCGGGCGTCGAATGCCGCCCGAACCGCCCGCTCATTGATCGCACGGAACTCGCTGCCGTACCCCGCGGACTCGAGCAGGAATCGCGTCGTGCCGAAGGTGTTCGCCGTGATGATCTCGGCGCCCGCACGGATGAAGTCGGCGTGAATCTCCGCCAGCAGTTGTTCGTGGGAGGCTGAGGCAAGCCCGCTCCACGCGTCGTCACTCAGGCGAAAACCCCGCCGTCGGAGTTCGCTGCCCGTGCCGCCGTCGATCACCACGACACGGCCGTCGGCGAGTTTTCGTTGCCACGATGCGCTCATCTTGCTGGCGGTTCCTCGCGAGACTGCCGTTTGACAGCCGCCGCGCTGCTATGCTCGCATCGCGTGTCGCGGTCGGCAACGACAACCGTGCGTTCGGAATCCAGACGCGGCGGGCAGCAATCCGCCGATGGCCGCGACGCACAACGACAGCAACGTGAGGGCAACGGTATGAATCTCGATCAGGAGCCATCGGGCGAAGGGTCGCTGGCGGAGAAGCCGGAACCCTGGGAGTCGTGGGAGACCGCGCTCGTGTGGTGGAGCATCGGTGTGGGGCTCGCCGGGCTCATCGTGCTCGGCTGGCTCGTCGACAGGTTCATTCTGTCCTGATCAGGACAGCCCTCCGTGAGCAGCAACGTCATGGCGGCGGACCGCGAGCGTCTGGCAGGGCGCCAGGCGCGGCGTGCGCGACGCCGGGGCAGCAGCAACGTCATGGCGGCGGACCGCGAGTCCTGCGAGTTCGTTCTGAGCTTCGAGCGCGGCCGCTGGCTTGCCTCGTCGGGCGATGTCGCGGTCGACGGCGAGGATTTGCCTGAACTGGAAGCATCGCTGGTGCTCGCTTTCCGCTCGAAGCCCGCTCTTGCTGCACGCTTGCCAACGCGGGTGCAATTGCGGTTCGACTACGCTTCGCTGCCGCGCTGGATGCGGCAGTACCAGGCGCACTACTTCAACTACACGCTGGACATCGACGCCGGGACTCCGACGGAGGATCGCCGATGACCACGACGAACCGCCGATGGTACAGCGGCATGGGCTCCACCGAGGACTGGTGGGCCGTCTGGCTCGGGCTGTTCCTTTTCGGCGTCAGCCTGATCTCGATCTGGGGCCTCGATCTTGTCGGCTGGATGGCGCGGCCGCGGCCCTGGGAGTGGACGAGCCTGACGTCCGACTTCAGTTTTGCGGCCATATTCCGGCCCGCAGGCTCCGCCTACGCCGAGTGGCATCCGCTTGCGCTGTGGCTCGTGACCTACCTGGTGTTCACGGGGCTGCTTACCATCGGCGCCTGGTTTCAGGGGCTCAACCTCAGGCGCTTCATCTCCGGGTTCACGGTGCTGTTTCTCGTGACCTGGGCCTGCTGGCTCGTCGGCAACGAGATGCACCTGGCGACGATCGACGCCACGCAGAACGGCCGCAACCCGTACGTCGAGAACGGTCTTGGCTGGGGACTGCAGCTCGGCGACGGCGCGGCCTATCTGCTCGCGCTCACCGCGGGACTCGTCATCGGCAACTTCGCCAAGGGTCTCGCCGCGTTTCTCAGGGAGGCCGCCAAGCCCGAGTGGTTCATCAAGACCGCGATCGTCTTTCTCGGGATCAAGCTCGGCGTCATGACCGTCGATGCCACGAGCTTCGCGCTCGACCTGATTCTCACGGGCGCGGCGGCAACGTTTGTCGCGTATCTCTTCTTCTGGCCGATCGTCTATACGATGGCGCGGCGGCTGTTCAGGCTCGGCCGCGATTCTTCGGCCGTGCTCGCGTCGGGCATCTCGATCTGCGGCGTATCGGCCGCGATCGCGACGGCGGGCGCCATCCGGGCGCGACCGGTCATCCCCGTCACCGTGTCGATGCTCGTCGTGATCTTCGCGATGTTCGAGCTCATCATCCTGCCGGGCGTCTACGTGGCGTTCGCGCCCGACCAGCCGATCGTCAACGGCGCCGCGATGGGCATGACCGTCAAGACCGACGGCGCCGATGCCGCGGCCGGCGCGCTCCTCGACGAACTCATGATCGGCCAGCACCTGCAGACGGCCGGCGAGCAGTGGGAGGAGGGCTGGATACTGAGCGCGGCGCTCCTCACCAAGATCTGGATCGACGTCTTCATCGGCATCTGGGCGTTCCTGCTCGCGCTGATCTGGGTCTACAAGGTCGAGCGCCGTCCCGGCCAGGTGTCGATCAGCCCGGTCGAGATCTGGTTCCGCTTTCCGAAGTTCGTGATCGGCTATTTCGTCGCGTGGCTCGGCTACGTGGGGCTCGCGGCGTGGTTCCCTGAGCATATCGCTGCGGCGGAGGTCGGCGCGAACACCGTCCAGAGCCCGATGCGCCACATGATGTTCATGCTGACCTTCGTGAGCATGGGCGTCATGACGGACTTTTCCAAGCTTAAGGGTATGGGGCGGTTGGCCGCGCTGTACGCCATCGCGCTCGTCGTCGTCATCGCACCGATCGCCTACGTCGTCGCCTGGCTCTTCCATCGCGGGCTGACTCCGCCGCTCGTGACGCCGTGAGCCCGCTGCGAATAGCCGTCTTCGCCTCGGGCACGGGAACGACGCTGCAGGCCGTCATCGATGCCTGCGAGTCCGGCGCCCTGCATGTCAGGATCGCCGTCGTGATCGGCAACAACAGCGGCTCGGGCGCGGCGCGGCGGGCAACGGCGCACGCGATCCCGTTCGTTCATCTGAGCGGGCGCACGCACGCCAATCCCGCGGAACTTGACGCCGCGATTCGCGATGCACTGATCGCCCACAATGTCGAACTCGTGCTGCTCGCGGGCTACATGAAGAAGATCGGGCCGGAGACCCTGCATGCGTTCGCCGACCGCATGATCAACACCCACCCGGCGCTGCTGCCGAAGTTCGGCGGGCAGGGCATGTACGGTTCGAACGTCCATGCCGCCGTACTCGCGAGCGGCGACCCGACGACGGGCATCTCCGTGCACCTTGTCGACGGCGACTACGACACGGGCCGCGTGCTCGCGCAGCGCGAGGTCCCGGTCGAGCCCGGCGACGACGCAGGCACGCTCGCCGCCCGCGTGCAGAGCAACGAACGGCCGTTCCTCATCGAGGTGCTGCAACGCATCGCGACCGGAGCACTCGTCCTGCCGACCGTGTAGTCCACGATCGGTCGAAGCGCACGCGACCGGATTCCACGCGGTCAAGGCGGCATGGAACCGCCGCGCCCGCATGAGGGACCGACTCCAACTGCCCCGAATACGGTCCGCCCGACGGCCCGCAGCAGATTCGCATTGTCTTCGAGTCGATTCCGGGCTACGTGCGGACCGCCCTGATCGCCCTCACGCTGGACGACGCCGAGCGGCTGTGGACCAAACTCAACGCCCGCTTCGGACTGAGCCGCGACGCATGGATGGCCTTGGCTGCCAAGGCCATGAGCGACGGTTTTTCGGCCGGCCGTTCCTCCATACACTGATGGTGCGGCGCCGAGTCCCGATGACTTGGCGCTACGGCGATCGGCCGGCCGGATTGACGGTCATGCCAGCATCTGCCAGCATTTCATCCCAGACCCATCGGGAGCGCCCTATGGCCAGCCTCAGCGTGAGACAGCTCGACGATTCCACCCTCAAGAAACTGCGGGCTCGCGCCACGCGGCACGGAGTCTCCATGGAGGAAGAAGTGCGCCGCATCATCAAGTTGGCCGTTTCCTCGCCCGAGCGACTCGGTGACTTTGCTGTCGATCTTTTTTCCCCGGCGTACGGCGGAAAGGAGCTCGAACTGCCCATCCGCGAATCCAGCAAGCCGATGGAATTTCCGGAGTGATCATCCTGGACAGCAATGTCGTGTCGGAGTTCATGACTTCGCCGCCTTCGGCCGCCGTGCTCAACTGGATGAACGCTCAGGAACCCGCATCGCTGTACATCACCGCCATCTCCATCGCCGAAATCAGTTTCGGTCTTCACGCGATGCCTCACGGTCAGCGCCGCCGCCTGCTTGAAGATCGGTTCGAGCGATTCATCGAGACGGCGTTCCCCTCACGCGTGCTGCACTTCGACGAAGTCGCTGCGCGTATCTTTGGCGAAATCAAGGCGCATCGCAGGAAAATCGGACGGCCCGTCAGCGATTTCGACGGTCAGATCGCGTCAATCACACGCGCGCACGGTTACGGCCTCGCCACCCGCAATCTCGCCGACTTCGAGCATTGCCTGCTCGATCTGATCGACCCCTTTGCGTTCGATGGCGAACCCACCGTCTCCGGCGACGCCTAGAACGGATGCTCCTCGCGCGTCCGCGCACTCCGGCGAACGCGCCAACGTTCACCTGTACGCCAACTCCCGGCAGGCATCGATCAACCCGCAGTGCAGCAGATTTCCCGAGATCCGAGCGTTCGGATGATGGTAGTCCAGGTACGTCGCCCCATTTAGTCAGGTTTCTGAAGTAATACCGGATTCGATAGTCCACGGCGTGACCGATCACTCCGAGCGCCCAGGACGAAACGTCGCCATCCACCAATGCACAGTGCGACGGCGTCCCATAGGCTGGTTGGCGCTTGGGAAACGAGTTTCAGGCGCCGTGCGACACTGCCACCGTGCTTTCTCTTGCGAGCCGAACGGCCGAGTGGAGATTTCCGTTCTGGCGCTAGGCCTGCCTGGCTATTTCCACGCTCTCTCGGCTGTTGCCCTGCGAGAAATACTCGGCGAACACCAGTGGCGCTGCGAGGCCTGCGGGGCCTGCGGGGCCGAACACGACCCTGACGTCAACGCGGCGAAAAATCTCGAGCAGGAGGGCCGGCGCCTGCTCAGCGAACACCTGCCGGGGGGAGCCCGGTGGCTGCGCGTGGAGGGTAAGACCACCGGACCGCGCCCGGCTCGATCCGGGTCCGGTCCGGTACCTGCTGAAACGCGAACGGACTCCACGCGGCCGCGGCGGCATGGAACCGCCGCGCCCGCATGAGGGACCGACTCCAATCCTCTCGTTTGGCGTGTTGGTGCCTTGCGTGGTTTTCGTCGCCGTCGCGAGTCGATAAGCGCAAGCTGGCAGCTTGCGGTGCGCTGCACGGCGTCCGGATGGCGTTCGCTCCCGCAACGTCGGTCGTGCTTCGTGTATGATTTCCACATTCCGATAGTGTTTTTAATGTGGAAAAATATATTCATGAAGGTCATACAAATTACCATGGATGCAGAGCTCGCGGCGCAGGTCGACGAGTGTGCCCGGTCGGTTGGCGCCACGCGCTCTGGGTTCACACGCGACGCGTTGCGCGCTGCGTTGCGACGCCATGAAGAAAGGCTGCTGGAGGAGCGTCACAGGGCCGGGTACCGCGGTACGCCGCCCCGCTCCGGCGAATTCGAGGTGTCCGAGGACGACATGGTTTGGGGCGACGACGGCTGGAGCGATGACTGATGCGCCGTGGTGAGATCCGCTGGTATCGATTCGCCCGCCCGGACAAGCGCAGGCCCGTGCTGATTCTCACGCGCGATTCCGTCATATCCAGCCTCGCCGAGGTCACTGTTGCGCCGTTGACGACCACGATCCGCGACATTCCAAGCGAAGTGGTGCTTTCCAGGGAGGACGGGCCGCCACGGGAGTGCGCAGTGAACTGCGATCATCTGCAGACCGTGCCACGCAGCAGACTCGGCGGGCCGATCGGCAGCCTTTCCACCGAAAAGATGGAACAGGTGGTCAAAGCCGTCCGGTTCGCACTCGCGCTGGACTGAACGGGGCCGACCGCAGCTACCGCCCGGCGGCCTGACGGGTTTCGGTGGAGCGGCAAATGCTAGCATTCGTGTCCGGGCCGCACGGTACGTCGGCCCGACAAGATTCCCAGGTGTAAATATCCAAAGGATGAGTTCATGAGCACATACGTTCTGGTGCACGGTGCATGGCACGGAAGCTGGTGCTGGAAGCGCGTTCGCAGCGCCCTTCGGGCACAGGGTCACGAAGTCTTCACGCCGACGTTGACGGGGGTCGGCGAGCGTTCCCACCTGATCGCCCCGGAGGTCAATCTCGACACCCACATCGACGATGTCGTGAATCTCATCAAGTGGGAGGACCTGTCCGACGTGGTGCTCTGCGGGCATTCCTACGGCGGTTGCGTGGTTTCGGGCGTCGCCGACCGCGTTCCCGACCGCATCCACGGGATCGTCTACCTCGATGCGTTCGTGCTCGGCGACGGTGAGTGCCTGTTCCAGCACGTGCCCGCAGAACAGCGCGCGCTGCTCGAGGGCGGGGCGCGCGAGATCGGCGACGGCTGGAAGATCCCGCCGATTCCGGCCGAGGTCTTCGCCGTCAACGAGAACGATCGCGACTGGGTCAACAGCCAGTGCACGCTGCAGTCGATCGCGACGTTCGAGCAGCCGATCAAGCTGACCGGCGCCCTGGACCAGGTCACCAAGCTCACCTACATCCGCGCCACGAATTTCGTCGAGGGCTCGCCGTTCGGGCCGTTCGAGGACACGGCAAGGACCAATGGCTGGAAGGTCGTCAGGTTGGCGGCCGGCCACGACGTCATGCTCGACCTGCCGGCGGAACTGACCGAAGTGTTGCTGGACGCCGCCGCGTGATCGATCGACCCGAACCGAATCGTCGCCACAGGTTCTCGTCAGCATCCTGAATATGGACATATGAATCGACCAGTCATATATTGTGTCCACTTTACACGGGTGCTGAAAAATGAAGACGATCGGCGCGGCGAAGTTCAAGGAGCGGTGCCTGGCACTGCTCGACGATCTCGACCAGGAAGGCATCGTTATCACGAAACGCGGCAAACCCGTCGCACGCCTGCTGCCCTTCGAACGGCAATACGCGGAGCTCATCGGGAGCCTGCGTAGCAAAGTGGATGTCCGGGGCGACCTCCTCTCAACCGATGTCGAATGGGACGCCGGTGCTGAATCTTGACACGCATATCCTTGTCTTCGCCTTGCGCGGCACACTGCGTCCGCCGGAGAGCGCGCTGCTATCGCGCCACAAGTGGTCGGTGTCGGCAATCGTGCTGTGGGAACTTGCCAAACTCATCCAGCTTCGGCGGCTCCAGATGAGCCTGGACGACCGGGACGTTAAGCATGCGCTGGCTCAACTGCAAATCTGGCCGATCGACCTCGAAGTCGCCAGAGTCTCCGTCGCCCTGGACTTCAGAGGCGATCCGGCGGACGAAATTATCGCCGCGACGAGCGTCGTACACGAGATCCCCCTGCTTACGCGCGACCGTTCCATCCGGCGATCCAAGCTTGTTCCGCTGGCGACGCCGACGATGTGAAGACCGTCCGCCGCGCTGTTGAGGGCGCGAAGCGATACGTGTGATCATTCGCCGCTTCCGCGAATACGGCCGGCGGTCCGGTCGGTCGGGAATCCATCAGGGAGCACAGCATGGCTGACAAGTACAACATCCTCTTTCTCGGGGCGTCCTACGGATCGCTGCTCGGCGCAAAGGCGGCCCTCGCGGGACATTCCGCCCACCTCATCTGCCTGCCGCAGGAAGCGGAACTCATCAACGCCGAAGGCGCGATCGTGCGCCTGCCGGTACGCGGCCTCGACAGCCCCGTGGAACTCAAGACGAAGGAGATGCCCGGCACGGTCACGGCCGGCGCGCCGGGCGACGCGGATCCATCCGACTACGACCTCGTCGTGCTCGCGATGCAGGAGCCGCAGTACCGCGTCGATGCCGTGAAGGAGCTGCTCGGGCGGGTCGGCGCCTCGGGCAAACCGTGCATGTCGATCATGAACATGCCGCCGCTGAGCTATCTCAGGCGCATTCCGGCGGTCGACGGCGACACAATCCGGGGTTGTTACACCGACGCCTCGGTATGGGACAACGTGGCGCCGGAGTCGATCACGCTCTGCAGCCCGGACCCGCAGGCCTTTCGCCCGCCCGAGGAGAAGGTCAACGTGCTGCAGGTGGGCCTGCCCACGAACTTCAAGGCCGCCCGATTCGAATCGGACGCCGACACCGCCATCCTCAGGACGATCGAAGCGGACATCCTCGCGATCCGCCACGACGTCGGCGGGTCCGACGTCGAACTGCCGGTGAAGCTGCGCGTGCATGATTCGGTGTTCGTGCCGCTCGCGAAGTGGTCGATGCTCCTCGCCGGCAACTACCGCTGCGTGCAGGAGGACGGGATGATCCCGATCCGGGAGGCCGTCCACTCCGATCTTGAAGTCTCGAACGGCGTCTACGACTGGGTGCAGGACCTGTGCGTCGCGCTCGGGGCCGACCGCGACAACCTCGTGCCGTTCGAGAAGTACGCCAACGCGGCGTTGTCGCTCGGCAAGCCCTCATCCGCCGCCCGCGCGCTGGCCGCAGGTGCGCCCTACATCGAACGCGTCGACAAGCTCGTGCAGGCGCTCGCGGCATCGCGCAACATGCAGTCGGACAGCGTCGATACCACGGTTCGGCGCGTCGATGGCTGGCTGCAACGCAATCGCAGCGCGGCGGAGCGCGTGGCTTGACCAGAAGGCGCGCTCGCACGATGGCGCCTTCTGTATTGATGAGGCCGGCTTGCTAGAATACGAGGCGTCCGACAGACAACAACGGAAAAGAGGAACAAGAGCATGAATTGCACTTCACGTACCTTGGCTCTGGTAACGGCTGCCCTCGCGCTTGGCGCAGGCTCGTCCGCCGTTGCCCAGGAAATGGGTTTCTTCGTCACGAGTTCCGGCTCCGGCGACGGCGCAAACCTCGGCGGTCTCGAAGGCGCCGACGCGCTCTGCCAGGAACGGGCTGCGGCGGCTGGCGCCGGCGACCGAAGCTGGGCCGCCTACCTCAGCACCCAGGGTCCCGATGCCGTCAACGCGCGCGACCGCATTGGCTCCGGCCCCTGGTACAACGCTACCGGCGTCATGATCGCGGCCGACCTCGACGAGCTTCACACGGACGAGGTGAACATCGACCACGAGACGGGGCTCGACGAGAACGGCGAGATGGTCCCCTACGTGCACCTGCAGGACGACGGCACGGCCATACCGCCGCCCGAGCAGCCGGAGCCCGTCGAGCACGACATTCTCACGGGTACGATGGCCAACGGCATGGCCTTCGCCGAGGGCGAGGACCGAACCTGCAGCAACTGGACCTCGAACGCGGACGGCGAAGGCAGCGCCATGGTCGGCCATAGCGACCGCCGCAGCCTGCAACCGGGCCTGTCGCCTTGGGCAGCCGCCCACCCATCGCAGGGCTGCAGCCAGCAGAATCTCGTCAACACGGGCGGTTCGGGCCTGATCTACTGCTTCGCGACCGACTGACGCGCGGCGTCAGCGGATCGTCGCCGGGCGGCCGCTCGTAACGTCGGAGGCTGTCGTCAGCCTGCGTGTGTCGCAGCGCCTGCCCGGTTGATCCGAGACTTCGGAAACCGCCGGCAACCACTTGGTTGTCGGCTGTTTCTCGTTCGGTATCTCCCAGGCTCGGCGTGACGGGTACCGATGTCTCTACCGCCTTGTACCGATGCTGTGTCAGGGCGACTGCGCGACTGCGGTCGCGGCTCATGCAACCGACACAACGCGGTAACGCAAACGGGATCGCACCTTCAAGGGCATGCGGAGGAGCGCTACCTCGCGGCCGCGCATCAGGGCCGCTGATCGGGGGCATGTTCGGGGGCATGTTCGGGGGCCGTGCAACGGCCCCCCTCGCGGGGTAGTAGACAGTGGGCCGCTGTTGTGTATAATCCGCGCTGCGTTTCAGGGGAAACGGATCTCGACGCGATCAATTCTCTCGCGTAAACTATTGATTTAAAAAGATATCTAACTCGGCGCGTTGCTGCAATCGCATCGCCGTGGGCGCGATGTATCCGAATGCGCACAAATACAAAACGAGGAAACTCAAGATGAAGCATGTTGGGAAAGTGAGCGCACTCAGTGCCGCCGTCGCCACGCTGTTCGGCGCCTATGCCGCGCCCGTTCTTGCACAGGATGGCGCAGCAATGATCGAAGAGATCGTCGTCACGGCGCGCCGGCGTGAGGAGAATCTTCAGGAAGTGCCGATCGCCGTCAGCGCGTTCAGTGCAGAAGCACTCGAATCCCGCAGCATCGAAAACATCAGGGACCTGCAGATGGCCCTGCCCAACGTGGACATCCGCGGGGGCGGAATCACCGGAGGCACTACGGGAAACTTCACCATTCGCGGCATCCCCGGGGTGGCGCGCTACATCGACGACGTCGTGCAGTCCGGCGGTGCGGATGCCCTCCAGAACGTGGTTGAACTGGAACGTATCGAAGTCCTGCGCGGCCCGCAGGGGACCTATTTCGGCAAGGGCGCAATCAGCGGGGCCATCCAGTACGTGACCCAGAAGCCGCTGGACGAGTTCGGCGCCAGAGTCAAGACGACTTTCGGCGAATACAACCGTACCGACATCGTTGCCAACGTGGATATCCCCTTGAGCGACACGGTCCTGACCAAGGTCACTGCAGCGAGCCTGAATCGGGATGGCTACGTGGACAGCCTCCGCGTCGACGAGTCCTACGGGGAGATTGACAACACGGTTCTCAGGGCCATGCTGCAGTGGGAGCCCAACGACTCGTTTACCGGGTTGTTCACGGCGACCTACAACAACCACGACGCGGGCATGCAGGCCAACGTGTTGTGGGATGTCGTCGAGAATTTCCCGGTGCCGTGGGGGCGGGCGCCCTGGAGTTGCGGCGGGGGGCCGGAGTGCTACAACGCGGCCGGCCTTGCGTTCACCGACGAACTGCATGCCTACGGACAGCGCGAGCAATACCTCAGCGAGTCGAGCTTCGCCGGCGACGGCTATGACAGCAGCGATCAGTCGTTCTCGGCCAATCTGAGCTGGGACATCAACGATTCGCTGACCCTCCGTTCGATCACATCCACGCGCGAACAGGATTGGGGCGTGTTTTTCGACATGGATTCAACCGAGTGGATTTTCTTCGACTGGTGGGACTACCAGGAACGGGAGGAATTCACGCAGGAGTTTCAGCTTCTCGGCAGTTCGGACCGGGTCAGTTGGGTGGTCGGCCTCTTCTATCACGACCTTGACGAATTGAACAAGGATCAGATCTGGGAGACCTGGGACCGGCCGGGCTCGATCAACTGTCCCCGGATTCGGACCTGTCCGCGCTATCGTCACGCGGAGAATCTGATCAACACACAGGACACGGCCATTTTCGCCGAAGTGGTCTTCGACATTTCCGACCAGCTCTCGCTGACGGTCGGCGCCCGGTATTCCGAAGAGGACTTCTACTCGGAGGTCTACAACAATGGCGAAGGCATTCGCGAACCGCAGCAGGGAACGAGGTACTTCGGCCAGATACTGCGAACCGACGCGCAGGGCGTACCGTTGATCTTCAACGCCAGCTTCGACGCCTTCACGCCAAGGATCGCCCTGCAGTACCAGTTCAACGACAACCTGATGGGCTACATTACCGGGGCCGAGGGATTCAACGGCGGCGGCGTCAATTCGCTGTTCAATTCCGAACTGCCGAACAACGGCATCTCGCCCTATGACCCCGAGGTGCTGAGCAACTACGAAATCGGTGTGCGCTCGGACCTCGCGGACAACCGCCTGCGCCTCAACGCGACCTACTTCTGGGGGACGTGGGACGGCATTCAGGTCGGCGAGGTGCTGACTCCCGGACAAACCACGACCACGAATGCGGGCGAGGCCGAAATCAGCGGGCTCGAAATCGAGAGTGTGTGGAGGCCGGCCGATTCGTTTCAGGTCGATCTCACCCTGTCGACGCTCGATGCCGAATATACGGACACGGGTCTGTCGACCACCGTCCAGGTCGGCGACAGGTTCGTGAACGCACCCGACTCCGGCTATAGCCTCGGTTTGCAGTGGGACAACGATCTCAGCAACGGCGGTTCGGTAATGTTGCGTTTCGACTATGGCTGGATCGACTCTGTCGTGACCTTCCGCGACAGGCGCTTTCACTTCCCGTCGCGGGCCAACGAGGACTATGGTCTGGCGCAGGCCCGCCTGACGTATACGCCCGCCGCCGGCAATTGGGACGCTGCGTTCCACGTAACCAACCTGACCGACGAGTTCTACCGCCAGGGCGGTTTCCCGGCGGTTCTGGCGGGCATCGACCAGGGTGTCGTGGGCCGGCCCAGGGAATTCGGCGTAACGCTCACGATGCGCTTGCAGTAACGGGCATACCGCTGCGCGTACCGATCCGTAACCCGGCAGGGTTCGCTCGGACACGGTGACAATCGGAACCGGCGTCGGCTTTCGGCGCCGGTTCCTTTCGTTTCGGGACCTGCTGACCGCTGCTTTTTGTCTGACTGAGCCTGCTCAATATTCTCCATCGATCTCCCGACCTTGTGGTTTTTCGCAGCACCGTCTGGTACAAGTAGTCGCTCCAAAGAGCGAAATACCTCCCCCCCTCCCGCGTGCAATACGACGGGAGCGGCGCGAAACAGCGCTCGCAGTGGCCCCGGCGGTCTCTTGCCGGGTCGCGTAACGGTCTAGAAGGAGGATGTTCCAGATGAATCATTTTGCAAGAGTGAGTGCGCTCAGTGCGGCAATCGGCACGTTGTTCGGCGCGTATTGCGCACCGGTTGTCGCACAGGAAGGCGCCGGATTGATCGAAGAGATCGTCGTCACGGCCCGCCGGCGCGAGGAGAATCTTCAGGAGGTGCCGATCGCGATTTCGGCGTTGAACACCGAAGACATCGAGCTGCGCAACATCGACAACACCGAGAATCTCAACGTTCTCATCCCCAACGTCGATATCCGGGGCGGCAGTACGTCGAGTGGCGGAATCTTCGCGGTCCGAGGCATCCCGGGCGTGGCGCGTTACATGGATGGTGTCGTTATGTCGGGCACTATCGGCGGTCTGGAGAGCATCGTCGAGCTCGAACGCGTCGAGGTCCTGCGGGGCCCGCAAGGCACCTACTTTGGCAAGAATGCCATTGGCGGCGCGATTCAGTACGTCACGCAGAAGCCGCAGGATGAGTTCGGCGCGCGCGTCAAGGCGCGGTTCGGCAATTTCAACCGCGCCGATATAACCGCAAATATCGATATCCCCTTCGGCGACGCGGTCAAGACCAAGATCACCGCTGCGCAAGTCTCGCGCGACGGCTATGTGGATAGCGTCACGGTCAACGAGAGCTACGGTGAACAGGACACCCAGATCGTCAGGGGACAACTTCAGTGGGAGCCCGCGGACAACTTCACGGGGCTCTTCACGGTGCAGGTCGCACGCACCGACCAGAACATGCAGGCCAGCGTACTGTGGGATGCGGTTGACCAGGAAGACCGCCCCATCAACCCGGCGAACGGCCGTCCTTACGGCCGCAATCTGCCAAGCGAGTACCAGGCAATCGGCCTCGAATTCACGGATGAAAACCACGCTTTCGGACTGCGTGACGAGTGGAAGACGGCAGCGAATTACCAGGGGCCGGGAAACATACTCGATATCGATTCCTACACCGCAGATCTAAGCTGGGACATCAACGACTCGATTACTTTCCGCGCAATCCTGAATGAGCGCGAGTTCGAGCGCGGCACCATGTTCGACAGGGATGGCACGCAATGGCACGCCTTTGAGGATTGGCTTTACAACGTGCAGGAGGAAAACTCACAGGAGTTCCAGTTGCTTGGATCCGGCGATCGCTTCGACTGGGTTGTTGGCCTGTTCGTCGACGAGGTGGACGTGAACAATCTGAGGATTTTCTGGCAGGCCTACGAGGTGCGCGAGCGCGGTGTGCCGCCACTTCTTTCGAGGGTTGTCAGGGAGGACGCCGCGGTGTTCGCCGAAGTTTCGTACGACCTGACAGACGCGCTCACACTGACGGTCGGCGCGCGGTCCTCCGAGGAGGACTTTCATAGTGAAACGTTCAGGAGCCGTGTACCCAAGGGCGATCCGCAAACGCCGCAGTTCGACATCTTCAACCGCGACATCCGCTTGGTACAGGGCGTACCCTTGATCCAGGAAGCGAAGTTCGATGCCGTTACGCCGCGTGTCGCGCTTCAATACCAGTTCACCGACACGATCATGGCTTACGCCAGTTACGCGGAAGGCTTTGAAGGAGGCGGCGTCAATTCCCGGTTCGACCCGACCCTGCCCAACAACGGCATTTTGCCGTACGACTCGTCGCTGTTGGCCAATTACGAGATCGGGTTTCGCTCCGATTTGGCCGATGGCCGCCTGCGCCTGAACGTGACTTACTTTGACGGTATCTGGGAAGACATCCAGATCGGCGAAGTGCTGACCCCGGGCACGACGACAACGACGAACGCTGGTGAAGCCGAGATTTCGGGACTGGAAGTCGAGGGCAACTTGCGAACCGGCGGCGCCTTCTCCCTGAACTTCGCATTTGGCCTGCTTGATACGGCCTATACCGATGTCGGCAAGGCCACCACGACGCTGTCCGTCGACGCCGAATTCCCGTACGCACCCGAGACCTCCTACAGCGTCGGGCTGCAGTGGGACAACGATCTTTCAAGCGGTGCTTCCATCCTGACGCGATTCGACTACGGCTGGATCGACGACCACGAGACGTTCCGTGACAAGCGGTTTCACTTCTCGCGCAACGGTGGAAAAGCCTACGGTCTGTTGAGCGGCCGCCTGCAATACACGGCGCCCGGAGGCCAGTGGAGTGCAGCGCTCTACGGCAGGAACCTGACGAACGAGTATTATCGCGAAGGCGGTTTCAACGCCATTCTTGCCGGTGTCGACCAGGGCTACGTCGGCCGGCCGCGCGAGGTGGGCCTGCAGCTCACGATGGACTTCGACTGATATCGCAGCGCGCTTCGGCTGCCGGCAGAGATGGTCGCGCCCGGCTTCGGGAGGGTAAACTCCCGGTAGCCGACGTCGATCCAGCGTCCGAACTTGCGACCGACTTCGCGGGATGTCGCTTGGCGGATCACAAACCGGTCACAAGTGCGTAGCGGTCTGCGCGAACGTAGCGGCGTTTCATCAAGTGCCGTACTTGCAGCGTCACGGCGTCTCGTGTTGATGCCGGGCGGGCCATATCGGGAACCCAGCGGTCAGCCGCCTCTGCGGCAGTGTCGCAAGCGTTTCACGCCCGCATGGTCGGGTTCTGTTTTGGCTGCCGAATCTGTTAGATTTACGCGCGATGTTCCTGTCCCTGGGCCCGTGTATCACGTGAAGAAGTCCCTGCTTACCTGTGCCGCGATGCTGCTTGCCGCAGCCGCCGCGAACGCTCAGCAAATCCATCTCGATCGTCTCCCGCCGGAGCAGCTCGAAGTGGCGCCGCCCGCGGTGCGCATAACCGGCGAGCCCGGCCGCATGCAGGTCGTCGAGCGCGATTGCCGGATGCTGCCGGAATCCGAACTCAGGCGCCGCATTGTCGATATCGCCGTTCAGGAGTGGGGATTTTTCGGCTTTACGGTCCTCGACCAGACCTATGTCCAGAACTCCCGGCAACGGCGCTCCTTCCGGCTCCCGCGTTCCTGGCTCGACATCGCCGAATCGGAACGCGTGGCGGACTCCATCGCCGGCTACTGGGCGGTAACCGACGACGGCGGATGGATCCTCGAGCGGCAGAACGATCTCTGGCAAGGGCCGTACGGCGTCGCCGTGCGCTGGCGGGACCCGTGGTCGGCGGCGTTCATTTCCTGGGTCATGTGCGAGGGCGGTCTCGGCGAGGACGACCTGTTCCAGCGCCACATCGCCCACTACGTCTACATCGACCAGGCGATCGAAGCGCGCGATGGCGAATCTCCCGACGCCGCGTACGTGGCCTACGATGTCGGCGAGATGCCGATCGAGCCCGGCGACCTGCTGTGTTCCGCGCGGCGCTCCGCCTACCGCACGATCGCCGAGCGGCGCAGGAACCTCGGCCGCAGCATTCGTTCGCACTGCGATATCGCGGTCAAGGTGGATCAGCAGAACGATCGCGTACTCGTCATCGGCGGCAATGTACGCGGCTCCGTGCGCCTGAAGCTGTTTGCGGCGGAATTCGGCGAGGAGCGCGACGGCGCGCCCTACGCGCAGTCGGTCGGCGGCGCAGGGCGCACGATATTCGCGCACTTGAAGCTCAGGGCCGACCCCATAGAGGCCGATGCGCTCGACAGCAGCCCGACGTTCAGGGCGCTCGCCGAGCGCGGCGATGGCCTCGACTGGCTCTGGCGCAGGATCGAAGGAGACCGGCCGGCGCAGGTCGGGCCTCCGGTGGCCTCGTCTGCAACGGCCGCGAATCGCTCGACACCGGGCCTTTAGACGACGCGCCGCGGCTGCGCGCAAGTGCCTGCAAGTGCGCAACGGCAGCAGCAACAAGAAGAGGAGTCAAACGATGCGGAAACTCCATGTGCTCGCAGTACTCGGCATCGCCATCCACATGGGTGCGGTTGCGACTGCCGCCGGTCAGGCGAGACTCTGGGAAGCGCCCGGACCCTGCGACCGCGAGTGCCTGACCGGGATCGTCGACAGCTATCTCGAGGCGCTCGTCGCGCATGACCCGGCGCAGGCGCCGCTTGCCGATGAGGTCGCCTTCGTCGAAAACGCCGAGCGCATGAGCGTCGGCGAGGGTCTCTGGACGAGTGCGTCGGCCGTACCGTCGACGTTCGCGATCCACGTGCCCGATCCCGTCGCGGGCCAGATCGGCTTCATCGGCATGATGGAGGAATCGGGCGACCCGATTCAGCTCGGGCTCAGGCTCAAGGTCGACGACGGCGCGATCACCGAGGCCGAGCACATCGTCGTTCGCAACTTGAGCGAAAATAGTCTCGCGAACCTTCGGACGCCGCGCCCGGGCCTGCTCGAGACGCTGCCCGAGGGAGATCGCCTGGCGCGCGAACTCATGCTCATCCTGGGCGGCTCGTACTACGATTCGATCGAGCAGAGCGACGGCGACGCGACGCTCTATGCGGACGATTGCGAACGGCGCGAGAACGGAATGGTCACGGCAGGAGGCGAGGGTACGGGCTTTGACGGTCTGCCGCGCCAGGGTTGCCGCGATCAGATGAATACCCGCATATTCACCTACATCGACAGCATCGATTACCGGCGCGTGTGGATCGCCGACGAGCTTACGGGGCTCGTGTTCGGTCTGTCGCAGTTCCGCCATTCGATGGAGAACCGCGAACTCACGGTCTACGGCCGCGACGGCGAGTTGACGACGCGCGAGATGAACTTCGATCCGTTCGATCTGCCGGCCATGCACGTCTTCAAGATCCGCGACAGCCGGATTCACGAGATCGAGGCAATGGGCGTACTGCGGCCCTACCTGTCGACGAACGGCTGGACGGACTTTCTGAAGTAGCCCGCCGACCCGAAGAAAGTCGCATGCCACACGCCGTCCTGGAATCACCAAAGGAACGACCATGACAACGACGCCCGACCGCTGGGGAAAAATCAAGACGCGTTTCACGACCTTCGCCGCCTGGGTTGATGCCGAGGGCCGGCTCACGCGGTTCAGCTTCAACGCGCGTCAGGCCGCGGCAGTCGATCCGGCAGCCGTTCGCGACGATGATGCCATCGCCGACGTTCGCCGCCAGGTCGAGGAGTATTGCGCCGGGAAGCGGCAGTCCTTCGATCTGGAGCGGTCCGCCGCGGGCACGGCCTTTCAGCACGCCGTTTGGGAAGCGCTGGCGGCGATTCCGTTTGGCGAGACCCGCAGTTACGGTGAGATCGCCAAGGCGATCGGGCGGCCCGGCGCTGCGCGTGCAGTCGGCATGGCGAACGCCAACAATCCCATCGCGCTCGTCGTGCCTTGCCACCGTGTGATCGGCGCCGACGGAAGTCTGACCGGATTTGGTGGGGGATTGGCGCTGAAAGAGGCGTTGCTTTCGCACGAGCGTGCCGCCGCCTGATCGCATCGCGGCCCAGGCGCGACATGGCTGAGCACACTCACACCGTGACCCAGGCGCGACGTGGCTGAGCGAACACACCGCGGCCCAAGCGCACGACCTGGCTGAGCGCACCGCAGCCCAAGCGCGACCTGGCTGAGCGCACGCAGCCCAGGCGCGACCTGGCTGAGCACACCGCAGCCCAGGTGCGACCTGGCTGTGCGCGTCAATACGCGTAGTACTCGATCCTGACTGCGCCTTCCCGGGAGCGCGGCGGCACGCTGAAATCGAACGTTGCCTGGCCGGTCGCCGGATCCCAGGTTGAGGCGCGGTCCCGGAAGATGACGCGGTGGTCCCGGACCAGTATGCCGACGGCGAAATGCGGAGTACCCGGCCGCGACTGATCGCGGGCCCGGCGCAGGGTTCTCGTTGTGCGATTGAAGCTGACACCGGCGTCGCGCAGCTTGCGCATCGCCTTCAACAGCGCGAGGTCCTGAAACGACAGGCGCCAGTGGGCGCGGTCTTGTTTGCGTTCCGCGACGAAACCGGCCCGGGCCCAACGGCGGATCTGTGCCGGCGGCAGCCCCGATATCGCCGCGGCCCGGCGCACCGAATACTTGCAGATTGATGGCACCTGTTGCGCCTCCCACTGGCCGCTGTTGCATCTCGCAGGCTCACCCGCCGGCCGCCGGCATCAGTCGCGTCGCCCACGCTCAGCCGCCGGCACCTGTTGCGTCGCCTGCGCTCAGCCACTGGCCCCCGGCACCTGTTGCGTCGCCTGCGCTCAGCCACTGGCCCCCGGCACCTGTTGCGTCGCCTGCGCTCAGCCACTGGCCGCCGGCACCTGTTGCGTCGCCTGCGCTCAGCCACTGGCCCCCGGCACCTGTTGCGTCGCCTGCGCTCAGCCACTGGCCGCCGGCATCAGTTGCGTCGCCCACGCTCACCGCGGGCCGAAGCCTTCGTTGCTGGCGAAAGGAGTTCAGCCTATTGAGCTGCGCACGACCCGACAATGGTCGTATTCGTCCAAAACAGCGGGGAATTCGGCGGCTGTCGCTCAGGCGCGCCCGGACCGCCGCAAACCGGCGAGCACGATCGCGAACGACAGCATGAACGGCACGACGCGCTCGAGTACGTCGCCGGGGGCGTCGGGGAACCAGTGCAGGATCACCGTCCCTGCAAATCCCGCGTTGATCGCGAGAAACGTCGCGAGCGAACTCACCTTGCGCCCGAGCAACATGACGATGAGCGGCGGCCCGAAAGCCGCGCCGATCGCGTGCCAGGCGAATAGCACACGCGAAAAGATCGATTCGGGCACGCCGAGCGCGAGCACGAGCGCAAGCACGGTCAGGACCCCGACTGCGACCCTGGAGGCGGCGATGGACATCGTGCGCCCGCTACCGCCGGCGCGCAGGCCCCAGTCGTGCGACACGGCCGATCCCGCCACGAGGAGCTGGCTGTCGGCCGTCGAGACGACCGCCGACAATACGGCCGTCACGGCCACCGCACCGACCGCCGTCGGCAGGAACTCGAGCGCGAAGTCGAGCAGGATCTGTTCACTGTCGGCGACCGGGCCGAGCGTGAGCAGCCGGGCGGCCCAGCCGAGCAGCAGCATGCCGCCGTAGACGACGACCGCCCACACGAGCGCCATCGTGCGCGCCCGGGCCAGGGCGCGGTCGGACTCGAGCGCCATGAAACGGTTGACGACATGCGGCTGGCCCGGATACCCGAGCCCGATTCCGAGCGTGCCGAGAACGAAGAACGCGCCGACGACGAGCGACTGCTCGCCGGTCAGGAGCAGGCTCCCGCCTGGGGCCGATTCCGTAAGCGATGCCCAGACCGGGCCCCAGCCGCCGGCGAGCCAGAGTGCGACCGCCGGCAGGAAGATTGCCGTCGCTCCCATGAACAACCCCTGCAGGGCGTCGGTGGCGCTCGCTGCCCAGAACCCGCCGAGCAGCGTGTAGGCGAGCACGGTGACCGCGCCGACGACGACCGCGGTCCGGGCGTCGATATCCAGGCTCGCGGAGAATGCGAGGCCCGCGCCCTGAAGCTGGGCCGAAACGTAAAACATGAACGACACGAGGATGATCAGTGCGGCCGAGCGCGCGATCCGGCGCGCCCAGACGTCGGAGTGCCCGGCGATCAGCACCTCCGTGAGCGTGAGCGCGCCGTTCGCCTGCGCGATGCGCTTGAGCCGCGGTGCGACCCAAAGCCAGTTGACGACGAAGCCGCCGACGGTCGCGGGGAATATCCACACCGCCTCGAAGCCCCACAGGTAGGCCGCCCCGCTGACGCCGAGCAGCGTCCAGGCCGATGACGAGCTTGCCGAGGCGCTGAGCGCCGCGAGGCCCGGCCCGAGCCGCCGGCCCGCGAGGAAAAAGTCGTCGGTGGAGTGCGTCCGGCGCGCGGCCCAGATGCCGAGCGCAAGCATCGCCGCGCCGTAGGCGACGAGGGTCGCGAGAACGATGTCCGTGCGGTCCACCGGCGCGCGAACTCAGCTACCGAGCTTCAGGCTGAACATTTGCAGGTCCTTCGATCCATGCACCCGCGTGCTCAGTCTTCGGGCAGCGCAAACACCATGTACTGGCCGGGGCCGGGTTCCGGCAGGTCGAGATTCTGGCTGAAGAGCCCGTTTCCGCCTACCGCGATCGCGACATATTGGCGGCCGTCCACGGCGTAGACCGCCGGTACGCCTTCCGATGCCGCCGGGGTATCGAATTCCCAGAGCACCGAGCCATCCTCGACGGAGCGGGCGCGGAACTTGCGGTCGGACGAGGTCGCGACGAAGATCAGCCCGCCCGCCGTGACGACGGGTCCGCCACGCGGCGCCTGGCTGCCCGTGCCCGTGATGCCCTCGGCCGCGAGCGACATCACTTCGCCGTTCGGAATCTGCCATTCGATCGTGCCCTCGTTGAGATCGAAGGCCGTCAGCTGCGACCAGGGCGGTCCGATCGCCGAGAGCCCGTTGCTCTGCAGCATGAAGTCGATCGGCACGCGGTAGGGCACCATGTCCGGACCCGCGCCGGGCACTTCGGGCAGCGGCCGGTCCTCGCGCGGCGGGAGCAGGTTCGCTGTCGTCGGCAGCTCCTTCGAGACGACGTAGAGCTTGCCGTTGATCGGATCGACCGCCGTGCTGCCCCAGTTCGACCCGCCGTTGTGGCCGGGCATCATGATCGTGCCCTGCTGGCTCGGCGGCGTGTAGAGCCCTTCGTTGCGGTAGGTACGCAGTTGCTCGCGAATCCGTTCCTGGTCTTCCTCGGGGATGTAGGGGTTGACGTCCGCTTCGGTGAACGACAGCCTCGCGAACGGCGGCGGCGCCGTCGGGATCGGCTGCGTGGGCCAGCTCTCTTCGCCCGGCGCGTCGGTCTGCGGCATGGGCACGTCCTCGATCGGCCACAGCGGCTCGCCGGTGATGCGGTTGAAGACGAACACGTAGCCCTGCTTGCTCGGCTGCGCCACGGCCGGGATCTCCACCCCGTCGTGCACGACCGTCAGAAGCTTCGGCGCCGTCGGCAGATCGTAGTCCCACAGATCGTGTTGGATCGTCTGGAAGTGCCAGAGCCGTTGCCCGGTGCGCGCGTCGAGCGCGACGATGCTGTTGCCGAACAGGTTCGCTCCGTGGCGGTTGCCGCCGTAGAAGTCGTAGCGGGCGGTGCCGGTCGGGATGTAGATGATCCCGAGTTCCTCATCGACCGTCGACTCGCTCCAGTTGTGAACGCCGCCGTAGTCCGCGGCCGCGCCGTCGGGCCAGGTGTCGGCGCCGAACTCGCCGGGCCGGGGCACCGTATGAAACGCCCAGACGAGGTCGCCGGTCAGCACGTCGTAGGCATGGATGTCGGCCGGGGTCGTCATGTAACCGGCGCCCGCCGTCGGCAGCGACATGATGACGAGGTTCTCGAAGATGCGGCCGGGGTTGGCCGTCTGCAGCGGGCGGACCTCGCCGTACTCGCCGCCATACGCGTCCCGGAGGTCGACGCGCCCGTCGTCGCCGAACGACGTCACGGTCTCGCCCGTGTCGGCGTCGACGCTCGTGAGCTGCCCCGCGTTCAGGTAGAAGATGCGCTTGTCCGAGCCGTCCGCGCTGCGCCAGATGTTCATGCCGCGGTTGCTGACCGGGCCTTCGTGCTCGTGCCGCCAGATCTCGTTACCCGTCGCCGCGTCGAGCGCGATCAGCGAGTTGTTGTGCGCGAGCACGTACATCACGCTGTCGACGATGATGGGATTGAAGCGATAGGCGCCGCGCTCGCCGGTGGAGTAGGTCCACACGACCTCGAGTTCGGTGACGTTGTCGCTGTCGATCTGATCGAGCGAGGAGTACTGCGAGGAATCGCCGCCGCCCAGATACTGGTCCCACGATTCGTAGTCGAAGTCGCCGCGGGCTTCGGTGGCTGGTGAGGCGTCCTGGGCCGCGACGCTGGCGGGTCCGAGCGCGAGGGCCGCGATTCCGAGCAGACACGCAGCGTGCGCGGTCGTTCGGGTGCAACAAGGAGCGTTCATCGTGGTGAGCGCCGTCCGAGTGCGACAAGGAGCGATCGTCGTGTTCATCGCCGTCCGGGTGCGACAAGGAGTAATCATCGTGGTCACCATGGGTTCCGTCCGTGCGGGTCAGACGCGAATAGTAGCAGTACGCGGCCGGTGTCGTGCGGCCGCAGAACGGTGCGGCACACAAAGAGAAAGGCGCGGGAGGGACCGCGTCCCGCGTCCTGCAAATGCGACGCCACATCGCCGGTCAAGACGAGCGAATCCGCACGCTTTGTGGAGAAAAACGCGTGGAACACCCGCACCGTGAACCTCGAAAATGGTATCGTCAGTTGGAGGATCGAGTTGCGTGCAGCGGGTAAAGCGTTGAGCGAGTGGCGTCAGGCAATCACTGTCGTTTGCACCATGCTTCTGGCGGTTGCTGCGTTCGCGGCATTGATTCTGTCCGAACTCGGCGCGTTGCGTGCCCAGATGCAAACCGAACACGCTACGATGCGTACCGAGATGCAATCCGAGCACGCTGCGATGCGCGCCGAGATGCAATCCGAACACGCTGCGATGCGCGACGAGATGCAATCCGGACTCGGCTCCCTGCGTGCCCAGATGCAATCCGGACTCGGCTCCCTGCGCGCCGAGATGCAAACCGGACTCGGCTCCATGCGCGCCGAGATGCAAACCGAAATCGGCTCCCTGCGCGCCGAGATGCAAACTGAATTCGGCTCCCTGCGTGCCCAGATGCAAACCGAACACGCCAGCATTCGGGACCAACTGAGCAGCGTCGACCGCCGTACGGCCCGGATCGAGGGCCATCTGTTCGGCATCGAGATCGCGCCGGAGCAGCTTGACGGCGAGTGACCGGTGGGTGACCGGCGAGGGATCGTCGCCGGCTTGTCCCGTCACCCCGTCTCCCGTTCCCCGGTCGTCCCGTCTCCCCGTTCCCCGGTCGTCCCGACGTCCGGTCCCCGATCCTCCTGTCGAGGCGCTGATTTGCTTGCCGGCTGGCTCGATACCATCTGTCCATACCGCGCGCGGCTGTGCCATCATAACCAGCCGGTGAGAGGCAGCGTCCGAGCCCCGGCAGTGCCTGCCCGCACCCGCTGCACGGCCGAATTTTCGAAGAAGAAGGGGAGAGTCGTCATGATCCGCACCATCGCTGTTGTGCTTCTGCCGCTCGTCTGGCTCGTCGGCTGTTCGCCCGCGGGAGATCCCGAATCCGCGCCGCAGGATGACGGAGCAAGCTCCGAAGCGGCGTCCGACGCGGCGCCCGCAGACGCGGCAGCATCCGCCGACGCTGACGAAGGCTGGGTAACGCTCTTCGACGGCAGCAACCTCGACCGCTGGAACCTGGTCGGCGACGCGACCTGGGAGCTCGTCAACGACTACGTCGAGGGCAGCGGCGACAGCGGCTACCTCGTGACCGACGTCGACTACGACAACTTCGAGGTGCAGCTCGAGTTCTTCGTGAACGTCGAGGCCAACAGCGGCGTCTTCATCCGCTGTCAGGATCCCGGCCAGATCGCCGCCGACAACTGCTACGAGGTCAACATTTTCGACACGCGCGCGGACCAGACCTACCGGACCGGCGGCATCGTCAACTTTGCGGCGCCCGCGACCATCATCAATACGGGCGGCCGCTGGAATGCCTACGAGATCGTTGCCGACGGTTCGCGCCTGCAGGTGACGCTCAACGGCTCGCAGACTGTCGACATCGAAGACGAGACCTACACCAGCGGACCGTTCGCCTTGCAGTACGGGTCGGGCACGGTCATGTTCCGCAACGTGCGCGTCCGGGAACTGTAGGCCGGCCGAGACCGGGAGATGACCCGCTCGATGCGTTCTGCGGCCCGGCCCGACGCTGCGCGCTGAGCGGACTGCAGGTAGCGACATGGCCAATAGCGAACTTCAACCCGTCCGCGAGCGCCAGCTCGCGCATTTTCTGACGAGCTGGGTTCGAGATCCTCGCGCGGTGGGCGCCATCGCGCCGAGCAGTTCGTCGCTGGGCCGGCTCATGGCGCGCGGCTGCGGCGCGGGCGCTCGCGTCGTGGAGGTCGGGGCGGGAACCGGAGCGCTGACACAGGCGATCGTTGCCGCGGGCGTGGCGCAGCGCAACCTCTACCTCGTCGAAAGCGACGAGCGGTTTGTCGAAATCCTCGAAAAGCGCTTCCCGGCGGCCCGGACCGTGTGCGGCGATGCGACATGGCTCGGACAGCACCTGGAGGATCTGACGGGCACCGTCGATTTCGTCATCAGCGGGCTGCCGTTGCTGCTTTTTTCCGATGTCAGGAAGCGCCGGCTGCTCGCGTCTGCCTTCAGACTGCTCGGCGACGGCGGGGCGTTTCATCAATTCACCTATGGCGGCATTTGCCCGGTCGGCAGGCGCGTGCTCGACGGGCTGGGGCTCAAGGCTTCCTGTCTTGGATTCGCGGCGCTCAACATGCCGCCTGCGTTCGTTTACCGGTTCGAGCGCGCGTAGCAGCCGGTGGCGAGGGTTCCGCGTCGCAGCCGGACCCATCCGCGACCTTTGCCGCGGGCCGCCACTGCGCGTACGCTTCCGCGCCTTCCTTACACGGGGTACAGACTCATGACTCGATCGATGCGCAATGCCGTCGCGCTGTTTGTCCTGGCCACCGCCGCCATCGCCGCCTGCAGCGGCCCGCCGGCCGACGATACGCCGGTACTCCCGCCCGAAGCGCTGGCGCTCCCTGCGGGCGCGGGCAGCGGGGAACCGAACCTCGCGGCCGGCATCGGCTCGGGCCCCGTCGCGAGCTGGCTCGAGTACGAGGAGGGCGACTACGTGCTGCGCTTCTCGACGCTCGACGATCGGCAGTGGAGCGCGCCGCGCGACGTCGCGCGCGGCCCGGACTGGTTCGCGAACTGGGCGGACCTGCCGTCCGTCGCACCGATCTCCGAGGACCTCTGGGCGGCCCACTGGCTCGTACTGCAGCCGGACAGTTTCGGCGCCTACGACGTGTACACGGCCGTGTCGCAGGATGCGGGCGACACCTGGAGCGAACCCACGCTGCTCAATCTCGACGGCACCGAAGCCGAGCACGGGTTCGCGAAATTCTTCCCCAGGGACGATTCCGTCGGCATCCTCTGGCTCGACGGCAGGAACTACCTGCTCGACGAGTTGCCGCCTTCGGCGCCGGAATTGCGCGGCGGCAGCCTGCGCTACGCGCGCCTGAACGCCGACGGCGCGGTCACCGAGCGCGCCGCGGTCGACGAACTCGTCTGCGAATGCTGCTCGCCCGATGCGGCGCTCGCCGGCGACGATCTGCTCGTGACCTATCGGGACCGCACCGAAGAGGAGATTCGCGACATTGTCGTGCGCCGTCACGACGGCGAACGGTGGCTCGATCCGGTCGTGCTCGGTCCGGACAACTGGCGGATCGAGGGCTGCCCGGTCAACGGTTCGTCAATGGACGTGGCCGGTGAGGATGTCGCGGTAGCGTGGTTCACGGCGCCCGACAACGAGCCGCGCGTGAGACTCGCGCGTTCGAGCGACGGTGGAGCGAGCTTCGGCGCCGCGATCGATGTCGACACGGCCGGCTCCTTCGGCCAGGTGGACGTGGCGCTCGTGGACTCCGGCGCCGCGGTCGTGAGCTGGTGGCGGCGCGGGGAGGCGGAGGGTACGGCGCTCGTCGCCCGGCGAGTCGCGGCCGACGGCACGCTCGGCCCGATCGTGACGGTTGCCGAGAGCGAGTATTCCCAACCGCTCGACGTGCCGAAGATGCTCAGCACGGGCGACGGACTCGTTTTCGTCTGGACGGATCTGGTCGAGGACGGCGGCGTTCGCAGCGTTTACGCCGACCTGAGGCTGCTGTCCGGAGGCTGAGAAGCGTCTGCGCTGATTTCGGGCTTCTGGTCGGACCCCGAGAAGCATCTTCGCCGACTTGCGGTTACCGGCCGGACGCTACCAGCTACAACGCCGATCTCAGGCTGCTGTCCGGACGCCGAGAAGCATCTATGCCAACTTGCGGCTACCGGCCCGAGGCTGCCAGGCGTCAACGCCGATTTCAGGTTGTGGTCCGGACCCCGAGAGACGTTTACGCCGACCTGAAACTACTCACCGGACCCCGAGAAGAACGCGAACACGCGCGCTTCGATGCTCTCGCGCGGCGGCGCGTCGGGCGGCGCGGCCGGATTCTCGATCGCCGCGTGCGGAGCGAACCTGCAGCGCCCGTTGCCGCCCGAATCGTGGGTCTTGATCAGTAACGCCTCGCCGGGCGCAAGCTGCGGATAGTAGAACCAGCGGTGCGACTCATTGAACGCGATCCGGCAGATTTCGCCGATCCGGTCGACGCCACGGCGCTCGACGACGATCACGTCCTTTGCCGCGACGCTGCTTCCGTCGCACAGCGCGACCGGTGATCGGTAGACGGTCCCGGTGACCGAGCGCCAGACGTTGACGATCGCGAACCGCCGTTTGAGGAGTTCATCGGCCTCGTTGGGCAGGATGTCGCGCAGCCGCTGGGTCGCCGAGCGGTCCGTGTAATCGTTGTGCACCAGCGCCGCCGGCCCGCGGATCGTGCGCGTTTGCTGTACGCCGGCGTCGTCGGAGCGGCGCGTGTAGTCGAAGACGACGGCGCGCGCGGCGCCTGTCCGCTCCGCAACGAGCGCTTCAAGCTCCGCCGAATACACGGCAGCGATCTCGGCCTCGTCGTAGAAGTCGCTGACCGTCGTTTCGTGCCGGGCGAGCGCAAATCCCTCGCGATCGAGCGTGCACGGCTCAGGACGAAGCCGCGCGTTGCGCACGACGACGGTATGGTGCGCCGGCGTTCCCGTATCGCGTTCGCTGCGCCCTCCGGCCACGGACGGGTAGTTCACGGGCGTGACCCCCGTGTCGAGGAGATAGGTCAGCTCGGCCTCGACAAAAGGCCGTTCGAGTTCGTTGCCGCGGTTCACGTCGTTCACGGCGAGAGACTACCAGCGAACCAATGCCATGCATAACAATTCGCGGGCGTCCGGACGCCGCGCCGCGGGCCTGCCGCTGTCGGGGACTCGCCTGATGCATGACAATACACGGGCCGCCGCGCCACGCCGTACGCAACCCGCCGCTGTCAGGGGATTCGACTTTGCCGAATACGTTTACCTTTGAGGAACTTGCGATCATCCTCGGGGCGCTCGCGCTCGGCGGAGTCGTCAAGGGCATCACGGGCATGGGCCTGCCGCTCGTGACCGTCCCGGTGCTTGCCGAGTTTCTCGGCGTCGAACGCGCCGTGCTGACGATGATCATCCCGACGCTCGTCCTCAACGCCTACCAGATCTGGACCCACCGGGACGCAAACTCGGAAGTGCCGGAGCTGCCGCGCGTCCTGCTCGCCGGCATCCCGGGCGCGGCAGTTGGCGCGGCGGTGCTCTTTGTCGCGAGCGAGCGGTTCCTGTCCGCGATGCTCGGAATCTGGCTTTTCGGCTACGTGCTGCTAAGGCTTGCTCGTCCGGAGTTTTCGCTGTCGCTCGCAAACCGCATGCGCTGGTCGCCGCTCGTTGGCGCCGGGGCCGGCGCGCTGCAGGCCTCGACCGGAATCGCCGCCCCGATCATGGCGCCGTACGCCGATTCACTCGGCCTGCGCCCGCACGCCTACGTCTATGCCGTCTCGGCCGCGTTCGGCGCCTTTGCCGTCTTTCACTTCGCGATCGTCGTCGGCTCGCGGCTCTACACGCCCGAACTCCTCACGCAAAGCCTGCTCGCGGTGATCCCGGCGGCCGCCTTCATTCCCGCCGGCATCGCACTGCGCCGCTTCGTGAGCCGGAGCACCTTCAACGTGTTCATTCGTGTGCTGCTCGCTGCGATGTCGGTCAGGCTGATGTACGTGGCGTGGGCCGGGGCGTAGCAATTCGTTTGCCTGGATCACTTCGCGAGACGGCGTTGACTTCCGCACCGCGCGCACCAGACGTTGAGGTTGGGTCGGGAGCGCTGAGGTGATCCCGGCCACGCACCAGGCACGACGCGGGTCGCGACTTCAGTCCGGTTGACATACCTTGCAGCGCAAGGTAGGTTCGAACCTGCTGTCCCCGCCCGATGGTGACCCATGGCGCAGACGAATCCTCCGTTCATGAGCGGCGTTCCGGAACTGCTGCTCTTGCGGCTTCTCACGCAGCGCGAGATGTACGGCTACGAGATCGTCAAGGCCGTGCGGCTCGTGACGAGCGACGCGATCAAGCTCGGGGAAGGCGTCGTCTATCCGGTGCTGCATTCGCTGGAACGTTCCGGGGCGCTCAGGGCGCGCCGCAAGCCCGTCAACGGGCGCACGCGCGTCTACTACAGCGTGACGCCGAAGGGAACGCAGCGTCTGGAGCGGCTGACGGCGGAGTGGGACCGCGTGAGTTCCGGCATCCAGGCCGCGCTCGGGGAGCCCGGGCATGCCTGAGCCCGGTTTCGATTCCCTGCAACGATCCCTGCTCGAGAGCGGCATCGCGCCGCGCTGCGTGCGGCGTATCGTCGTCGAGGTCCGGGAGCACTACGAAGACGCGCGGCAGGAGGCCCTGGGTCACGGCCTGACACCGGACGAAGCGAGTGCCGAGGCCCGTGCTCGGCTCGGCAGCGAGGCGTCGATCGTGAGCGCCGCGAGCGCCCGGCCGGAGTTATTGTGCTGGGCGCATCGCTGGCCCCGCACGACACGGTGGCTCACCTCTTGGGCCATGGTCGTGGTGTTGCCGGTCGTTCCGGTCGTGTATTGCGTCAACCAGGGGCCAACGATCGTGCGCTGGGGCGTATCGGCAAGTCTGGCGGCGCTCCTTACCGGCACCATGCTGCTTCTGTTGCAGTCGATGATCGCTTAGGTCTTGCCGTAGCAAGAGCACGGGGCGGCGCAGCCGCAGCCGCAGACCACCGGCCGACACTCAATCCAGCCGTTTCTGCGTTTCCTCCACGACCGCGAGCGAGGCGGGCGGAACCAGTGCGTCCGGTTTCCCGCACTTGCATTACAATGATCAATGTAGTTACATTGCTACATATATTTACGAGGCTGGCATGAGCATCACGACAGTAACGAGCCGCGACTTCAATCAGGATGTCGGACGTGCGAAGAGGGCAGCCAGGGCAGGACCCGTGTTCATCACCCACCGTGGCGAACCGGCACATGTGTTGCTCAGCATCAAGGACTACCGGCGCCTGGCCCGACAGCGGCGAAGCCTGGAAGAGGCATTGTCGATGGAGGGCCTCGCCGCCATCGAGTTCGACCCGCCGCGCATACGAATCGACACCCCTGCGCTCGATCTTTCCTGATGTTCCTGCTCGACACGAACGTCATTTCCGAGTTGCGCAAGCTCGGAGATGGGAAGGCGGACGCCCGTGTCGCGGCATGGGTTTCGGGTTGGGATGCCGCGAGTTTCTATGTCTCTGCGCTGACCCTCATGGAGCTGGAAATCGGTGTCCTGCGTATCGAACGCCGCGACGCCGGGCAGGGAGAGCGCCTGCGAACCTGGATGGACCGGCATGTCCTACCCGAATTCCTGGAGCGCACACTGCCAGTCGATTCCGCCGTGGCCCTGAAGTGCGCGCAATTGCATGTTCCGAATCCGCGATCCGAAAGGGACGCGCTGATTGCCGCGACTGCCATTGTGCACGGGATGACCGTGGCGACGGGAAACGTGGCCGACTTTGAGACAACGGGAGTGCAACTCGTCAATCCGTGGGCAGAAGTGTGACAGCGATGGCCCGCGTCGGACTCAACCCAGCCGGTTCTGCACTTCCTTCGCGAGCGCCAGTGAGGCCGTCAGTCCCGGCGACTCGAAGCCGAGCAGGTGGACCAGTTGCCCATGGCCGGATTCGGCCGGACCCATGATGAGGAAGTCTCCCGGCGGTTCGCCGGCTGCGACGAGCTTCGGGCGCACGCCTGCGTAACCTGGGTTGAGGCGTGCCGGATCGAGATCCGGCCACCAGGTCGCAATCGAGTGTGCGAATCTTGCTGCCCGTGAGCCGTCGACCTCGTAACCGACCGTGTCGATCCACTCGACGTCCGGACCGAAGCGCAGGCTTCCCGCCAGATCGTGGGTCGCGTGGATGCCAAGGCCGCCGTCGACAGGCAGCGGATAGACAAGGTGGTTGAACGGTGAGGGTCCGTCGTAGAGGAAGTAGCTGCCCTTGGCGAAACGAGTCTCGGGAATCGCCGCGTGCTCGCTGTCGGCACTCGTGCCGCCGATGTTCCCGCTGGCGATCGCCGAGCCTGCCGCGCTGTCGCCGGCTGCGAACGCGCGTGCCACACGGCTTGCGTCGAGCCCTGCCGCGTTGATTACAGTGCGTGCCTCGATCTCGCTGACCTCGGCGCCGCTGCCGCTCGCGACGCTCAGCCGAATCCTGTCGCCTTCAACACGTCCTTCCCGGACTTCCGAGACCAGCGCCACGGCACCGCCGTGATGCTCGAGGTCGCCCTGCAAAGCGAGCATCAACGCATGGCTGTCGATGATGCCGCTCGACGGCGACCAGAGGCCCGCCGCGCCCTTCACGGCCGGTTCGCGCGCCCGAAGCGCGGCCGCATCGAGCCACTGGAGATCGTCGACGCCGTTATCGCGTGCCCGCTCGCGCAGGGCCTCAAGCGCCGAAACCTGTGCCTCGCTGATCGCGACGATGACCTTGCCGCATCGCCTGTGCGGAATGCCCTTCTCCCGGCAGTAGGCGTAAAGCCGTTCCTTCCCGGCCACGCACAGCCGCGCCTTCAGGCTGTTGTGCGGATAGTAGATCCCGGCGTGAATGACCTCCGAGTTACGCGACGAGGTTTCCTGCCCGATCGCCGCGTTGCGCTCGATGACGATGACCTGACGCCCGTGCATCGCGAGTTCGCGTGCAACCGCAAGGCCGATCACGCCCGCACCGATTACAATGGCGTCTGTTTTCTCAGTCACGGCTGACGGCGTTCACGGCTTCTCGACGCTATGGTGCGGTCGGAGGATTGTCTTGCCGCAAGTCTGCACAGTCAAGCGAGCATCAGCCAGAATCTTTTTGTTATCAATAATTTAAGAAAGTACATGGAAGCAACCAAGCGACAGGCGCAGATGATCGAGCCGGTAGATCTGGCGGCGCTGCTGCGCGGCCGGCGATCCGTCAACTTTTTTCAGCCCGAACCCGTCGGCACAGAGGTGCTGCTAGAGGCGATCGATGTCGCGCGCTGGGCGCCGAATCACCGTCTCACGGAACCATGGCGGTTCTACGTGCTCGGGGACGAGACGGCCGACGCGATCGCCCGTTGCGCGGCGGAACTGGATCGATCGACCAAGGGCGAGCGTGCCGCACAGCTCAGATACGACCGTATGAGCGCCATCCCCGGTAACTTCGTGCTCACGAGCCGGCGCGCCGTCGACGAGATCGTCGACCTTGAGAACTATGCGGCGTGCTGCTGTGCCGTCCAGAACCTCATGCTCTATCTGTGGCAACGCGGTATCGGCGTGAAGTGGACCACCGGCCCCGTCACCCGCGAGCAGGGCTTTTACGACCTCGTCGGCATGGATCCGGAAACCGAACGCCTCGTCGGGCTCTTCTGGTATGGCATACCGAAGGCCGTGCCGACCCAGAAGCGGCGCGCTGTCGATGAGATCGTTATCCGGAAGCCCTAGCAATGCTCGGCAGGATCTGTCTGCTTTCGGCGTCGACCCGGCTCCCGCACGGTGCTCTGTAAGCCGGGTTGCGGTTTTTCGCGGCGCTTGCGGCCCGGCCCACTTATGGCTTGCCACGGAATTTCCGGTCCAGCCGGCAGCCACGCTTGAGGCGCCCAGGTACCGCTCCAGCCCGCAAATCTCACCAGGGGCCACGTTGATCGCGCAGAATCTTGCGCACAGGCGCGGCTAGGTGAGATTTGCGGGCTACGGCTTCCCCGTCCAGGGCGCTCCCGCGAGCCAGTTCACGCCGTCCCGATAGAGCTGTTCGACGGCGCGGCCGCGAAGCTCCGGCAAGCCGAGCTTGACCTCGAAGCCGGCCCGTGTCTGCAGATAGCCGAGGTGGCGATAGCCCTCCGGAAACCTGCCGAGCAGTTCTGCGTCGAGTTCGAGCGTCGCGGCCGGATCGACCGGATCGAGCCGGTCCTTCTCGTAGATCGGCTGGCGGCGGACGATGGCCCAGCGGCCCCCGCGTTGCTCGAACAGGTCGTAGAACCGGCCCGTACAGACGGCGTCGACGGCGATACCATCGACTTCTGCGCGCTGGTTGATCGTCATCTTGGTTTGCGCGACGGCTCTCGACCCGACGATTTCGACGCTCGTCCCGCCAAGGAAGTGGATGATGCTGACGCCGCGTTCGAAACCGGCCTTGCGCGCCGCGATGAAGTCGGTCGCCGGACCCTGAAACCACGTCGACGACATCCAGGCATCGTCGTGCCAGACTGTCGCGAAACGTTCCCAGTCGCCGGAATCGCTCCAGACCACCCAGTTTTCGATGACCTCGCGGATCGCGAGCTTGTCGAGGGTATTGGTGTCCATGCCGCTTCTCTGGTGTCCGTGCCGTTTCTCGTCGAAGGGCGCGATTTTACCTGCGAGCCGGTGCCGCAGGAATTCACGGGCGCCATTGCGCTCTCAACGCCCTCGAGGCCGCGGATTTGCATGGAACAAACTGCCCCAATGCTTCAGCGCAACCGCGTGAGCACAGCGAACAGGCTGCGAATCCTCCTGGCCGAGCCACATCAGTCGAGCCGCTTCCTGAAGCGCAGGATCGCCAGAGTCATCGAGACAACAAACACGATCCCGAGGTTGCGCAGCGGTTCGAGCAGATCCGCAAGCTCAGCGCCCTTGAGCACGATGCCGCGCACGAGCACGATGAAGTGCGTCAAGGGCAGCACCTGGGCGATGTATTGCGCTGCCGTCGGCATCCCGTCGAACGGGAAGACGAAGCCTGACAGCAGGATCGACGGCATCATCACGAAGAAGGTGAGCTGAAACGCCTGAAACTGGATTTTCGCAATCGTCGAAATCAGCAGCCCGAGCCCGAGCGTCGCGGCGATATAGACCGACGAGGCGAGATAGAGGTCACTGAGCGTGCCCCGGATCGGCACATCGAACACCGCGACGCCGACGACCAGGATCAGCGTCACCTGGATGAGCCCGATCGCGATGTACGGCAGGATCTTGCCGGCCATGAGTTCGGTCGTGCGCACGGGCGTCGTGATGAGGAGCTCGAGGTTGCCGCGCTCGCGTTCGCGCACTATGGCGACGGCCGTGAAGAGCACCATCGTAAACGTCAGGATTACGCCGATGAGCCCCGGCACGATCATGACGGCGGAGCGCTGTTCGGGATTGAAGAAGGCCCGCGCGGAGAGCAGCGTCCGTGGCGGCGGTGCGGCGACCTGCGGGCGCGCGTCAAGCGGCATGGCGACGATCCCGGCGGCGATACCCGCGATGAGGGGGTCGGTGCCGTCGACGAGAAGCTGGCCGGCCGCCCGGTTCGGATCGGCGAGCCGGCGTTCGAGATCGCTCGGAATGTGCAGCCCCACGACGATCTCGTTGCGCTGCATTGCTTCCTCGAGCGCCTCGACGGACTCCTCCCGGGAGACGACATCGACGACCTGGGTCGCGGCGAGGTCGGCGACGAGCTTGCGGGAAAGTTGCGAGCCCGCCTCGTCGACGACGCCCATCCTGAGATTCCTGACGTCGAGGTTGATCGCGAAGCCAAAGAGCATGATCAGGATCAGCGGAACCCCGAGGACCATGCCGAAGGTCAGACGGTCACGGGCAAGCTGCCGGACTTCCTTTCCGGCGACGGCGAAGATTCGCTGGAGCACGCGCATCTCAGGGCACCCGTTGCGTCACGCGCATATCAATCGCCCTCCGTCGATGCGACGAACACGTCCTCGAGCCCGGGCCGCGTTACTGCGATGGAGGCGCCGCTGCCCGCAACCGCGGCACTGACGCGTTCGGCGGCCTCGGGGTCGCCGGGGTCGAGCAGCACGCGCAGTCGGTTGCCGAGCTGCGCCACGCTGCGCGCGATCCCGAGTTCAGCGATGCGCTCCCTGAGCCGCCCGAGCCGCTCGCCCTCGACCTCGAGCACCGTATGCGCGAGGTTTCCGATCAGCGTCTTGGGCTCGCCCTCGGCGACGAGCTTGCCGCGATCGAGAATCGCGAGCTGATGGCAGCGCTCGGCTTCCTCCATGTAGTGCGTGGAAACGAGGATCGTCACGTCCTGCTCGATGAGCTTGAACAGGTTGTCCCAGAAGCTGCGCCGCGTGCGCGGATCGACGGCGCTCGTCGGTTCGTCAAGCAGCAGAATGGGCGGCTCGTGCAGCACCGCGGCCGCGAGCGCGAGCCTTTGGCGCTCGCCGCCGCTGAGGTTCTCGGGGCGGCGGCGCGCCAGGCGCTCGAGGTCGTAGGTCTGCAGGCTCTCGGCGATGCGCTCGCGGCGCCTGCGGCGGGACAATCCCCGGACCTTGCCGAGAAAGTCGAGGTTCTCGCGTACCGAAAGATCGCGATACAGCGAGAACTGCTGTGTCATGTAGCCGATCAGCGGGCGGACCGTCTCCACTTCGCGCGGGATGTTGTGACCGAGCACGCGGACCTCGCCCTCTGTGGGAGTGAGCAGGCCGCAGAGCATCCGGAAGGTCGTCGACTTGCCGCAACCGTTCGGGCCGAGGAAGCCGTAGATTTTCGCGCGCGGGATTTCGAGGTCGATCGCATCGACGGCGACTGTGCGGCCGAAACGGCGCGTCAGGCCGGTGGCGACGATCGCAGGGTCGCGGGTGCTGCCGGTGCTGCTGGCGTTTCCGCTTCCATCGCCGCTGCCGCTGGCGGCGTTGCCGTTGCCGTTGCTGCTGGCTGCGCTGCTGCCGTCGCCATTGCCTCCGGTGCTGCCGGCTGCGCTGCTGCTGCCGTCGCTACCGCTCCCGGTGTTGCCCGTGCCGGGGCCGCTGCTCACGCCGCGCGTGGCATCCGTGACGTTCGCGGCGTCCATCATGGCGCTCACTCGCCAGCCGGCCTGATCGACGGAAAATCGACCTCGACGGGCACGCCGGTCGGCAGCGTCTGCGCGCGGTCCTCGGTCAGGACGACTTCCGCGGGATAGCTGAGGCGGCTACGGTCGCGCTGCGTCAACGAATAATAGGGAGTGAACGCGGCATCGGCCGCCACGAAGCGCACCTCGCCCTCGAACGGTTGCGCGATGCCGTCGGCGCGGATCAGCGCGCGCAGCCCCGGCGTGATCCGCGCGCGGATCGGCTCCGGCACGTAGACCCGTGCATACGGCGCGGAATCGGCGAGCAGCACCGCGACCGTCGCGCCTCTCGGCGGCCGCTCGCCGAGTTCATAGGGCAACGTCTCGACGATGCCGCCTCGCGGCGCCTTCAGTTCGAGACGCGCCGCCGAGATTTCTGCCTCGGCGAGCAACGCTTCGGCCTCGGCGAGCGCGGCCCGCGCCTGGCCGAGTTCCTCTGCCGTCGTGCCCTCGAGCAACTCGTCGAGCAGCGCCGTCGCTCGCTCGAATTCCGCCTCGGCGAGTTCGCGCCGGGAATAGGCGCGGTCGAGGTCCGAAGGGCTCGCGAGGTCCCGTTCCAGAAGCGATTGCACCCGCTCGTGCTCGCGCTGCTGGCTGGCGAGGTCCTCGCGGGCGCCGTCGACGCGCGCGCGGGCTTCGAGGATGCGCTCCTGCCGAGGCCCCCGAACGAGTTCGGCGACGCGTTGCTCGGCGCGGTCGCGATTCGCCCGCGCTCGCGCGATGCGCGTCGCGTGCACGGCCGGGTCGAGGTTCAGCACCGCATCGCCCGCAATGACCGCGTCGCCTTCCGTCACGAAGATGTCGACGATCGGTTCATTGGCTTCGGCGACGAGTTCGATTCGGTCGCGTTCGAGCGTGCCGACGATGGGCAGCGGCGTTTCCGCCTGCTCGCAGGCGGCGAGCGCGAGCGCGAACGTTGCGCAGACGATCAGCGTGGAGGAACGCACAGATGACTCAGGCCGCATGATCGACTCCAGCGCCGCGATGGAACATCGCCGATGTGTGTTCGACGAATGCCGCGACAAGCGCCTCGTCAAGTTCGACCCCAAGCACGCGCTTGAGCAGCGGCTTGGCGAGGAACGGAAAGATCGCGAGACTCACCAGCGAAATCGTCGTGAGCCTCGGATCGAGTTCGGGGCGCAGATCCCCGCTGGCCTGCCTTCGCGCCACGAGTTCGCGCACCACCGGCGCAACGCCCGTCGAGATCCGCTCAGCGGCGCGATCCTGCAGGCGGCCGCCCTCGGGCAGCACGTGCTGCAGCATCATCTTCGGCAGCCAGGGATTGGCCGCCATCGAGCGTATGTAGAGGCCCAGGACGCGCTCGAGTCCGACCTCGCCACCGTCCGTCGACTGCGTACCGAGTTCATCGACGATCAGCGCGATTGCCTCGTCGAACGCCGTCTCGAGCAGCCCGGCCTTGCCCCCGAAGTGGTAGCGAATCATCGCCGGATTGACGCCCGCCGCGTTGGCAATGCGCTTGGTTGAGACTTCGTCGTACGCGTATTTGGAGAACAGCTCCCGCGCCGCGTCGATCAACGCCTGGCGGGAATCGAAACCGCCGTCCGAGGACGGCCGTCCCGGTTTGCGGTTTGTCTGCGCATGCCCCGTTTGCATGGAGCAGGATATTAATTAACTGATTAATTAAATACAAGCGCCGAACGGACCCGCCCTCGACCCCTGCGCATCGGAGGCTTCACGGCCGAAGCCGACCCGCAGCCGCTTGCACGGCGCAGCCGCCGGACGCGATGCTCGTTTCACCGAACCGTCCGGCGAGCGTCTAGCCAATCAGGCTTTCGTAGGGAATCTTCAGCCCGCGATGCAACCGTTTGATCATCGGCAGCGTCAGGCTTCGCTTTCGGTTGAGCACTTCGGACACGCGGCCGCTCGCGCCTATGTACGGCTCCAGGTCCTTTCGGCTCAAGCCATTCTGTTCCATGAGAAGGCTGATCGCTTCAATCGGGTCTGATGGCGGAATCGGGAAATGCTCGTCTTCGTATTTCTCGACGAGCATCATCAACACGTCCAGCTCGTCGCCTCGCGGCGTTCCCGGTTTCGCGCCCCACAGTTCATCGATGCGCTCAAGCGCCCGGTCGAGCTCGCGGTCGTTTCTGATTGGCTTGAGTTTCATCGTTGATCTCAGATGTGTTCGATTTGCTTTATAGCGTCCGAGCCGCTCGTCTGAAACCTGTCACGCTGCAAAGTTCGCCGATCGCTTTCCCAATTTGGCACGGGATCGTAGCATCGCGCCGCCAAGTGCGGCTCTCTTGTGGCGGGTCAAGCTTCGCGTATTGACCGAGCAAGCAGACCCGTGGCCAAACGCTGGCCCATGGCCGTCACGGCCGGGATTGCCGAAAGATGTTGAACGGTGGCCAGTTCACTGTCGATTTCTTCGACTCTTCGTTCGGCGAAGGCCGAATCTTGAACGGCATTGCTAGCGATATGGCTCCAGAAATAGCGCAGATTTCCGAACACGTACACGCCGTGCAGGAGCCCGTGCGCGGTCCGCGGTTCGTTTTTCCACGGTGAGAAGAAACGCGCTTCGTCCTGACTTGCGACGACCAGCGGCTCGACGGTCTCCACGAGCGAGAGCTGCAGGTGGAGCGCCTCGTGCACGATGTTTTCCGCCAAGCGTTCGACCCGATGCTGTGCCGTTGCCGGAGGGCAGGACACGAAGATCGAAAAGGGTAACGACGGCTCGCTGGAGCTCACATCGACATCGACGTTGGGAGGGACAAGTGCATGGACTGATCGGCAAAGTCCAGCGACGGTTCCGAGCAGCGGAGGAACCTTGGCAATGAGATTCAGTGCGTTGGCGAGTACGCGTTGGAACGCTGTCTCGATCATGTACTCTTCGGAAGCGAGTTCCAGCCCGGCGGTCCGCAACCCGTCAGCCACCGCGTCAGGCAGCAGTTCGATCTGCATCCCGGAGTCGATTTTCAGTTCGCCGAACTCCATGGTACGTATCACGACGGGATCCAGATCGCCGAGGAATCGGGCAGTGGAGTACTTGCGCCAAGCCGACGCTCCGTCAGGCGCCTGTCGCCTCAAACCGGCTGGCGCCTGTCCCGTCCAGCCACAAGGATCGTCAATGAACTCGATCATCCCGACGCCCGCTCCCAACAACCGGGTGTAAGCGACGCTGAAATGCTGTCCCCGGTAAATGTTGCTGCCAGCGTTCGGTAATGCCGCCAATCGTGGGATCTTGCGGTGAAAGCGCGCTTGCCGGTGGCGCTGGTCGGCATGATGATCGTTTCGGTGCACAACCAGGTGTTCATGTCTGTGTGGGCGAACGGCAACCGCCACGGGCGCTTTGATGACAGGATACTCCATGGGCGCCGCTCCGGGACTGACGGGCGGCGCCGAGCGCGTGCAGCGACTGCGGGAGCAAGAAGCGTGGTCCGGAATTGTCCAGGGCGCGATTCGGCCAGGGGTCGGCGGTCAAGAGGTATCATGAGCAGTAGACCGAATGGCGAGTTGTTTCGAACCCGCGGTGCGCGAGGTGCCAACCCCATGACCACCGATCGCTCCATCTACTTCAATTCGCTCGAATTGGAGAACGTACGCTGCTTCGGGAAGCGCCAGCGTCTCGATCTCACGGACGGGAACGGCAATCCTGTCCAGTGGACTCTCGTTCTCGGCGACAACGGCGTGGGAAAGACTACGCTGCTGCAGTGCCTGGCGTGGATGAGGCCGGTGCCGTGGACAAACGAGGCCAGTGGGAAGATAGAAGGCACTCAGCCCGCCTTGAACAGCGAAGAAAACGAACTTTGGCACTCGTTGATACGCGTGGGCGAAAACGTAGATGCCATCCTTGACGCAAAGCTTACTGTCGGCCGGCAGTTTGGCGGTGAACGTGGCGACGAAACAGCGAAAGTTTCGACTCACGTCGAAATGGGTCGCAAGGACGGAGAGCTCCACTACTGCGAGAACCCGGAACCGGATGCGAACGCGTCTTCCCATGGCTCCGGCCCCGATTTCGTCATGTTTGCATATGGCGCGATGCGCCGTCCCGGAACCCTGAAAAGGGACGAAAACGACCTTTCGGACCCGTTGGCGTCCCTGTTCCAGGGCTCGACCGAACTCTACGACGCTGCGGACATCCTCCTGAAGCTCGATCACGGCACAAGTCGAGGTAAAAAACAGGATGCGAAGCACTTGAGAGACATCAAGAGATTGCTGGCGGCCGTGCTTCCCGACGTGGCGGACGAAGGGAAAATCAAGATAGAGCCGCCACCGGTATTCGGTTCTCGGAGCGAGTCCAGCGGCGTGACGTTCGAAACCCCCTATGGAGAAGTGCCCGTTGCCAGGCTCAGCCTCGGGTACCAGACCACGCTCACCTGGATCACGGACCTCGCCCTGCGCATGTACCACCGATACCCGGAGAGCGCCGATCCCCTGAACGAACCCGGAATCGTGCTCATCGACAATATCGACTTGCACCTTCACCCCCGTTGGCAGCGTCGAATGATGGGAGACATCACGAGCCTCTTTCCGGCGGTGCAATTCATCGCGACGGCGCACAGCCCCCTGATCGTGCAGGCGGCAGAGAATGCGAAGCTCGCCGTGTTGCGCGAATCGGACGGCGAGGTTGTTATCGACGACGAACACGAACGCGTGAATACATGGCGAGTCGACCAGATCCTCTCCAGCGATCTCTTCGGCGTTCCCACGCGCAGCCAGTGCATCGAAGATATGCGCGCGAAACGAAACGCATTGGCGGTTCTGGATCAGCGAAGCGAATCGCAAGAGCGTCGGCTCCAATTACTGCGGGAGCAACTGGACGAGCTTCCGACCGGGGAAGACGCTGAAGACAGGGCGGCCATGGACTTGATACGCAAAGTCGCCGACGATTTGAAGAAACGTCGAACAGCCGACTCATGATTCGAGTCGCACGACCCGACCAGGTGCCGGATGTCTTGCTCGACGCCGGCCAGGACGAAACGAACCGGAATCGTGAGCGATACGACGAAGACCCGGAGCGTTATCGCGCTCATACCACGAAATTCGACTTCGACAGTGGAATCTATGCAGACTCCAGCGTAAGGGATGCTTTGCTGGCGGCACAGCATGAGAAGTGCTGCTACTGCGAATCGAAGTTTCGCGGAACTTCCTACGGAGCGGTAGAGCACTTCCGGCCGAAGGGCGGCGTCAGAACGGGGCGCGGCACGCCGATTCTATACCCCGGCTACTACTGGCTCGCGTACGTGTGGGAGAACCTGCTGGTGAGCTGCGAAGTCTGCAATTCGCGCAAGGGGACTCTTTTTCCTCTCGTTGATGAGAGTAGGCGCGCCCGGAGCCATCACGATCCAATCGACGGGGAAGCGCCGGTATTTGTTGAACCAGCGAGCGAAGATCCCGCAGATCACATTCGGTTTCGTCGTGCGGAAGTCCTGCACCTTACGGACAGAGGGCGGAGAACTATCACGGGTTTGGGGTTGGGACGAAACGAACTCGAAGAGGCGCGGGCGGAACATCTGAGGCAATTCGAGCGCCTTTATTTGGTGATCGTGGACCTTGAAGACGAAGTTACCTCAGCCAATGTCGAAGCGGTGCGGGAATGGCTCCGGGAGTCGACTGGTCCGGAAGCCAGGTTCAGTGCGATGACACGCGACTTTCTGCAGTCGCGTGCGGGTGGCGGCGAAGCGCGTTGAAGGTTTCAAACGCCGTTGGTGTCCAACCGCAAGGCCCACTCACGTACTCGATCACCGCGAACCGGTTTCCGCGTGGAACGAATACACCACGGTGAACCGTTCTCCCCGATGGACCGTGCTGACCGCGTGATACGATCGGGGCGAGATTGCGAACGCCTGTACAGACCCGTGTAGGGGTTCGACTACTCTGCCAACCGTTTCAGGCTCGGGTCCGTTGAATAACATCAGATACCCTCCGTACTCGGATTTCCAACCTCGGTTGAGTTGGAGAAGCAGGCGGTGGCTTTCGCCGTTCGGTAGGTAGTCGTTGTGGATTCGAATGGTTTGATCCGCGACGAGTTTGTGCGCGGTGACGTCGACCCGTTCGGACAACGGTTGCCCGAAACGCTGCGCCATCCATCGCCGCATCAAAGCCAGCGTCTCCGGGCAGGTGAGCCGCTCGACGACGGCAGCGAGCGGAACGTCAAGCAGGCTGAATTCGTACTGCTCGTAGAAGTCGGTCGCGGTGAACTTCCATGGCGCGCCACCTTCAAGCCAATTGAGCCAATCCTCAGAATCGCTCGTCAACGTGCAATGCCCAACGACGTGCTCAAAGGGCCGTGTTTCGTGCTTGATGGAATTGAATTCAGGAAACACGCGTAGCTGAAGGTTGTACGACGATACCGTCACCCAGTCCCATTTCGCCGAGTCGGGCGACGGTATGTCGAATCATGGTCTTGTGGTCGCGGCAGTAAACCGATGGATTGTCGTAGCCGCGTTCGGCGCTCCAGCGATACAGCGGCATCCCTCCGCCGCAAACAGCCAGCAACTCACAGTCTCGGCAAGCGTCGGACTCGGGGATCTGCATGCTTGTGTAGGCGATGTACTCTTGAGATGCGAGCACCGTCGAAAGGGGTGTGCTCGTGACATTCCACGGATTGCCGAACCGGTCCGCGCCGTCGAACGAAGCGCGGAGCGTGTCGTTCTTTCGTATTTCGCCATCCGTTTCAACGACGAGAATGCCATAGGGGTTTACGCCCCGGCCTTCCTTTACGCTTTCTCCGCCGAGGCAAAGCTTGATGATGTCGTCGCAAACGCGAATCGGAACCGGCGACGGGTCGGCGAGGTACGAATCCAGCACTCCGCTCAGCCACTGGCCGTATTCCGTGCTCTCGAACTGCGCTTTGCCGGGCGGTAGGCGGTCGTGATTGCCGTCCTGGAACAAAAAATCCATGCTCGGACTGCCCAGATCCTTCAGGAACCTGTAAACGATCTCCGGGTCGGAGGCGGACTGAATGACCGATAGCGTGCCCGCAAAAAGAAAATCGCGGTCGTCGCACGAGTCGAGGAGAACGATTCCACGCATCGTCGCTTCGTAAGTGCTTTCTTGGCGATGATTCAGTCTTGCAAGGTCGTTGACCTCTGCCGGCCCGTCAATGCTCACAGACACGCTCGTACGCGTTTCGGAAAAAAGGTCGAGCAATTCACGCGTCAGAAGCGTGCCGTTCGTCTGGATGCTGATGGGATGGCGCTCGGGAGACAACCGCTCGCGCAAGCCGCGCAGCAACGTGGCGAGACCGCCAAAGCCGAGCAGCAGGGGTTCGCCGCCGTGTAGGACGATCGCGAACCCCGCGCGTTGCCGGTCGGCCTGCTCGACCAAGCGATCGATTACCGTGGCCACAACGGCCGGCGGCATGCGCTTGGGCTGGTTGCGCCACGCGGTGTCCGGCCCCCGATAAACGTAGCAGTACGAGCAGTCGATGTTGCAGCGGCTAGCGGTCTTCAGGAGAACCGTATCCAATTGGCCCGCGGCGGCCATGTCGGGCGTCGGCCGGTTTGCCCTTACCGGCCCCGGTTGTGCCGGTGGTGGACGCGGTCATAAGCCTCGTCAACGCGCTTCTCGTTTCTTACCTCTTCGAGAAGGCGCGAGAGAACCGGGTTAGCGACATCGACCGCAGGCGTCTCGGTGTCGGTGCGCATCGAAGTGTCTGACAACTCGGATGAAGGATTGTCGATGCGGCGGTTCATGAGGCTATCTCCTCGGCTGCGGTAGTGGGCGTTGTCCGCGCCTGTTTCGGGATATGATTACTAAGATGATAGCTTCACGTTGATGATAGAAACAAGCGTGAATGCATGCCTCTGAAATCAAAGGTGAAATAAATTCTATGAAATTACAACCTATTGTTTATAAAAGGTTGTATTTTCTATTGTAGACTTGAGATTTCCAGCCGCCTGTCATCGACCAGCAGACCGCCGGGGCAGCATAACTGCCGTACGCAAGGCGATCCGGCGAATCGTATTTTCACGCTTACGCGATTCCGGTGGGCCAAATCGGACGCTGGCTCTATACTTGACGGAGCCGTGACGTTTTCGGCTATCATCGAACCGTTCGTATCCGAGGGGTGGCCGGCAACGGCCTGAGAGAGCCGCGCGACGAGCGCGATTCAACCCTTAGAACCTGATCCGGTTAGTACCGGCGTAGGGACGGGAATTCCCACCAAACCCACTCGCTAGACAGACCGGATCTCGCTCGTAGAGGAGATCCGCCGTGAAACTGTTGTCAGCCGCCCGGTCGGCACTGTCTCGAACCCGATTGACGATGTTTGCCCCGCGGCGCGCGCACGCTTCGAACGGGGCTGCGGCAGGAGCCACGTTGTCCGGGCCACGCCTCGCACGCACGACCTGCCGCGTCGAGCCACGCACGATCTGCCCCTCCGAGCCACGCACGACCTGCCGCTCCGAGCCGAGCACGCCTTGCCACGCCGTGCTTCGCACGACGCTTCCCGCAGCCAGCACGTTTCCGGCGCTCACCGCCTTGCTCGGGCTCGCAACCTTCCCCGCGCCGCTCCCGGCCCAGGAGCCCGAGGAGGCCCAGGACCTCGAGGAGATCGTCGTAACGGCCGGGTTTCGCGACCGCGACCTCATGACGAGCCCCGGCAGCGCGACGGTGGTCGATGAGGAAACCGCCCGCGACCGTGCGGCCCAGCACCTCGAATCGATCCTGAGCGTCGCCCCGAACATCAACTACGCGAGCGGGGGATCGCGCGCACGGTTCATCCAGGTGCGCGGCATCGGCGATCTCGAGCAGTTCATCGATCCGAAGCACTTTCCGTCGGTCGGCGTCTCGTTCGACGACATCAACCTCGGCGGCACGGCCAATGCGGGCATGCTGTTCGACGCGGGGCAGGTCGAGATCCTGCGCGGGCCGCAGGGCACGCGCTTCGGCACCGGCGCGCTCGCGGGGCTCATCAACATCCGCGGCAACCGGCCGTCGGACGAGTTCACGTCGTTCATCGAAGCCGGCGCCGGCAACTACGGCGCCTGGAACCTCGGCGCCGTCGTGAGCGGCCCGCTCGGCAACAGCGCCGGCGGGCGCATCGCCGTGCAGAAGAACCGCGGCGACGGCTATATCGACAACGCCGCCCTCAACCGCTCCGACACCAACGGCTACGACGAGACGACCGTCCGCGCGACGCTCGAGGCCGCGCCGAACGACCGTTCGACCTACGGCCTGACCGTGTTCCATTTCGACGGACAAAACGGCTACGACGCCTTCTCGCTCGACAACACGCGCACGACGCTCGCCGACGAACCCGGCCGCGACGACCAGCAAAGCACGGCGCTGGCCGGACGCGCGGAGTGGTCGCTCGGCGAGTCCACGACGCTGAGCGCCGTTGCCACATGGCTCGACAGCGATCTCGCCTACGGCTACGACGAAGACTGGACATTCGACGGCATCTGCGACGGCACGCTCTGCGACCCGGTCTGGGACCGCTACGTGGCCGCCGACGAATACCTCAGGGACCGCTCCGAGGCCTCGCTTGACCTGCGCCTGCTCGGCGACGCGCGGCCGGGCGGGCAGGGCGCTTCGATCGAGTACGTCGTCGGCGCCTACGCCCAGCGCCGCGACGAGGACCTGCACCGGATCCGCACCGACCCCTGGAGCCTCACCGAGTTTTTCAGCGCCTACGAGACCGACCGGGAGGCGGTCTACGGGCAGATCGATATCGTGCCGGGGGGTAGGGGAGCCCGAGGCGGCGCGGGAAGCGCTGGCGATGCCGGCGGAGCAACCGCCGCAACTGGCAGCCGCCGCAGCCGGCTCTCCTTCACCGCCGGCTTCCGCTACGAGCGATTCAACGATGCCTACGACGACTCGGGGGGCTTCGCCTCCGCGAGCGACGACACGCTCACGAGCGGCGAGTTCACGGTGGCCTGGGAGGCCGGCGCCGAAACGACGCTTTACGCGACCGTCGCGCGCGGCAACAAGGCTGGGGGTGTCAACACCGCGGCAAGCTCCAACTTCGCGCTCATGCAGCCGGCGTTCCAGTCGTTCATGCAGGGGAGGCTCCGAGTCGGCAGGGAGACGCTGCTGAACCGCGAGTTCGGCCTCAAGGGCCGCTACGCCGACGGCCGCCTCGCGCTGCGCGCCGCGCTCTTCGCCATGGACCGCGACAACGCCCAGCTCGAATCCTGGATGTGGGACGGCGTGAGCTTTCTCTGGATCGGCTTCCTCGACAACGTCGACGGCAGCAACACGGGTGCGGAACTCGAGCTCGAATTCGACGCCACCGACCGCACGCGGCTCTTCGCCTCGCTCGGCTGGCTCGATACCGAAGTCGACCGTATCGAGACCTACGACCTCGACCTCGGCGATTTCGTCGTGCGCACCGGCATCGACCAGGCCAGGTCGCCCGAGTTCCAGTTCAATGTCGGCGCAAATGTGCGCTTCTCCGACCGCTGGCGCGCGCGCATTGAGGTCGAAGGCCGCGACGACAACCGCTTCGGCTACTATCACTCGGGATCGCTGCCGAGCTACACGCTGCTCAACGCCAGCCTCGTCGCGAACTTCGGCTCGACCGAGTTCAGGCTCTGGGGCCGCAACCTCGCCGACGAGGACTACGCCGTCCACGGCCTCTACTTCGGCAACGACCCGCGCAAGGGCTGGATCAACGAGACCTACCTGCAGTATGGCGAACCGCGCGTGGTCGGCGTCAGCGTCAGGTACTCGTTCTGAACGGTCAGGCTGCGGTCATCCGCCAACCACGAGCTGCTCTTGAGAAAATCATTCACGACTTGAGAACAATGGATTGGAGACTGAAGGATCAGAAAACAAAACTGAGGAAATATCATGCGCGTCACGGCCGAACTCAGCCTCTACCCGATCAGCGACAACCACATCCCGAAGATCCTGGACTTCGTTCGCACCTTGCACGAGGTGCCGGGGCTCGAAGTCCTGACGAACCAGATGAGCACGCAGCTTCGCGGAGAACTCACCGACGTCATGCCGGGAATCGCGATCGCTGCCGAGCGCTCGTTCGCGGACGGCGGCGCACAGGCGCTCGTCATCAAGATCCTCAACGCCGATCTGCCGATCGGCGAGGCGCCGGAACTTGGCCTGGCTGACTGAGCTTCTCGCCGGCATCTCGCCGCTCGAGGGCGCGGCGGTCGCCTTTGCGGTGGCCTATCTCGTGCTCGTCATCCGGCAGAACATCCTGTGCTGGGCCGCGGCGCTGGTCTCCGTGCTGCTGTCGCTGATCCTCTTCTACGAGGTCGCCCTGTATATGGAATCGGCGTTGCAGATCTTCTACGCCGGCATGGCCGTCTACGGCTGGCAGCAATGGCAGAGCGGCGGCGCCGACAAGCAGGGCGTGCGCATCGCTACCTGGCCGCTGCGCGTGCACGCGGTCGTGCTCGCGCTGATCGTCGCGCTGAGCGCCGCGTTCGGCTGGTTCCTGAGCGGCACCGACGCGGCGTTCCCTTATCTCGATTCATTCACGACCGTCGCGGCCGTGGTCACGACTTACATGGTGGCGAAGAAGGTGCTCGAGAACTGGATCTACTGGTTCGTCATCGACAGCGTGTCCGTCTATCTGTACGCGGCCCGCGAGTTGCCCCTTTACGCTGCGCTTTTCGTCTTCTATCTCGTGCTCATCGTCATCGGTTTCAGGCAATGGCTTGCGGACTGGCGCACCGAGCAGGCGATCGGTTCGGCGGCTCGCGATGGCTGACGCTCGCTGGCGCAGAGCGCTTGATGTGCGGCCGCCTCGGGCCAGCCTGTTGTGGCACGAAAACACGATGACCGACCGGCGCTACCCCGGAGCGCTTGTCGTTCGGCCACTCGTGTCAGCCCATAGTGGCAGAAGCGCGCAATGACTGACCGGCGCTCACGCAAAGCGCTCATCGCGCAGGTGCTCGGACGGGTTCTCGGCCGGGACGTTGCGATCGACGAGTGCCGCCTGCTCGGCGGCAGCACCGGCAAACGCAGCTACCGCGTTGCAGCGGCAGGCCAACAATATGTCGTGAGGCTTGGCGAGGGGCTCCACGGCATGACGCTCGATCTTGCCGCGGAGGCCGGGCTCACGCGCGCCGCAGCGGCCGCGGGGCTCGCGCCCGAAGTGATCGGCATCGATCCCTCGACCGGCACGCTCGTCACCCGCTGGCTCGCCGGTGCCCGGGTCTGGACCGAAGCCACGGCGCGCAGCCCTCGCGAGATCGCGCGCGTCGCAACGCTGCTCAGGAGGCTGCACACGCTGGAGGTTGTCCTGCCGACATTCGAAGCGCAGGAGGTTCGCCTACCGAAGTTCAAGGCGCAGGAGGTCGCCCGTCACTACGTCGCCGAGGCGCAGCGCCGCAGGCCGCAAGACATCGAAAGCGCGGCACTCGCGCGCGAACTCGCGACGCTAGCCCGACGATACGACGAGCGATTCCCCCCGACCGCGATCTGCCACAATGATCTCGTCGCCGCCAACATCCTCGACGCCGGCGAACTGAAGCTCATCGACTTCGAGTACGCGGTCCGCGCAGCTCCCGTACTCGACCTCGCGTCGATCGCCGCGATGAACCGCATGAACGCGCGCCAGCGACGACTGCTGGTCGAGGCCTACTATCCCGACAGGAACTCGCCGTTCGGCGAAGACGAGTTCGACCGGGTCGTCCGCATGTCGAACCTGATCACGCTTTTCTGGGCGAATTCACAGGACGATCAGAACCAGGGAATGATTTCCGAATACGCTGACCGTTCACGGCTGCCGGGCGGGCGCCCGTTGCGTTAGCGTCTGAGGGCGCTTCGTGGCGCCGTTACTCTGTGGTCTGCTGATCCGGCGCGATCTCGATGCCGAACAAGTGGCCTTCGATCCGGGCGGTGCGGCGGTCGACGCTGTCGAGTTGGGCGCGCATTGCCGCGTGCTCGCCCCGCATTTCCATGCGGATGTCGCGGAGGTCGCCTCGAATGGCCGCGTGCTCGCCCCGCACTTCCATGCGGATGTCAGCGTGCTCGCCCCGCATTTCCATACGGATGTCAGCGTGCTCGTCCCGCATTGTGGCGTGTTCGTCGCGCATCTGCATTCGAATGGTGTCGAACCCGGCGCGCATCTCGGCTCGCATGCCGGCAAACTGGAACTGCATCAATGTCGCAAGCGCCGCAATCGCCAGAACGCCGGTGCAAATCGCGGTGATTACTTGCAGCCACTCTTTCATCGTTGTGATCGTAGCACGCGGTCGCAGGTATTCCACGGGCGAATCGGGACGATCCGTTCAGTTTCGGCCCGGCCGCCAAGAGGCGTGGCTTCGCGGTCGCTCCGGTAGCCGAGAGGCGTGGCTTCTCGAACGCTTCGGCCGCCGGGTCCCAGGCGTCGCTAAATGCTCTCGCCCACCACGTTGATCCGCCAGACGCCGTCGCCCTGGTGCGAGGCAGCACGCCTGCCCAGGCACTCGAAAAGCGCTGGTCGCCCGATGACGATGGGCGGCGTCGCGTCCGATCCTGCCCCTCATTCCTCCTGCGCCAGCGGGTAATCGTCGAGGTACCGGATGAGCACGTTGACGTTGTCGCGCACCTCCACGAGGCGTTGCGGGCTCGCGACCTGCAGATCGCCGCCGAGGTCGTTCGCGATCCCCACGAGGTTCTCGCGCAACTGTGCCAGTTCTTCCGCAGACAACCTGTAACCGAGGTTGGCGAGTGCGGTCAGGTTGTCGTTGTTGAACCTTGCGAGCGCGTTTGACGATTCGACGAGTCGGTCGGCGTCGCCGAGCGTCAGGGCGCTCATGGCCCTGAGCGTGTGCAGAGCATCGTTCGGCGCCACGATCAGGGCGTCCTCGATGATTCGCAGCGCCTCCGCGGCGAGCTGTTCCCGGTTTTCGCCGGCGTTGAGCCGCCAGGCGGCGCGCAGTTGCGCCGCTTCCGGGTACCAGACGTCGGTCACGATGCTCTCGGCCAGGGCTTCGTCGAGCGCCGCGAGCGCCTCCCAGTCGCCCGCTGAATCGTACGCCGCACCCTCGATCACGGCTGCCGGCGTGGCGGAAAGCTCGGCCGCAATCTGCCGGATTTCTTCGGGTGCTTCGCCGCGGCTCAGCGCGTTGAGGTCTTCGCTGACGAAGCTGTAGCGCGCCTGCATGTTGAGCGGGTCCGCCCCCAGCGCATTGGTCAGGGATTCGCGCGCACGTTCGGACTCTCCGGCAGCCCTGAAGAGCTGTCCGAATATCTCGAGCTGTGTGGAAAAGTCAGGCAGTGCCGCGGCCATCTGCGTTGCGCGCAGTGTCTGCCCCTTGGCCACGAGCCGCCGCGCGAGGTAGCCGTAGTCGATGCGCTCGCCCATCTCCGCGTGGACCCAGCTTTCGGCGCGCTCCAACGGGTCGTACGGCATGAGCAGGTCCAGCAGCTCTGCGCGCTGCAGGCCGTCGCCGCGCGGCCGACTCCGAGTCGCCATGAGGTTGTTGTCGTCGGTGCTGACATCGGCGCGGCTCGCGAACAACCGAGTGCTTTCTTCATCGAGCACCAGTGCCGCCAACAGATCCTCAACGCCGTTGATGCCGATTCGGTTGTAGTGCCTGACGTCGTCGCTGATCGGCCGGCCGCTCCGCGCAAGCTCGAGCTCGACGTCGAGAGCTGCGTCAGACGCCAGGAACATGAGTACACGAGCGAACGGCTGGTAGAGCCTCACGTAGTCGTACTCGGCGACCAGCGTGGCAGCGAGGCTCCGCAACAGCGGTGCATCCACGAATTCGGAGTTCATCCACTGCAGAAACACTCCGCCCTCGTTGAGGTGGCTCTTGGCCTCGGCGACGAACTCGCGCGTAAATAGATGCGACGCGCCGGCGGTCCATGGATGCGACGGCTGGGAGACGATCGCGTCATACGACTTGTCGGTCAGCCTCAGGGCATTGCGCGCGTCGTTGGTCACGATATTGACCCTGGGATCCGCCAGCGGGTCGACGTCGCGTATGCCCGAAAGCTGCCGATTGGCCTCGATCACCTCGGGTTCGAGCTCGATTACGTCGATCGTCTCGACGGACGGCGGTGTCGCCTCGAGCGCGACTCCGCCGCCGAAGCCGACCACGAGCATGTCCCGCGTGTCGGGACGCGCGACGACGGGCAGCGCCGTCAGCCACTTTTGCGAATCGAGCACCGGCGGCGATCCCTTGATCCAGACGGCAGCTTCGGCAAGGCCGTTGGTGCGCAGAAAGATATTTGTGTCCGCGGCCAGCACCATGACCGTCGAGGAGCGCCCGACGGCATAGTGCAGTTCCCGGGGCGGGGTCGCATAGGTCACGTTGAATCCGGCGCTCGACATCACCGCCTCGGGTCGGGCGGGGCTGTAGATCGTCAATACGGCAACGAGGCCGGCAGCGGCGACCCCGATGGGGACGGGGCGCGGTTTCGCCACGCAGCTCGCGGCCCAAAGCGCCAACAGGCAGTTGGCGCCAACGGCGAAGCGGATCGAGCCCTCGAATCCGAGGCCGGGAATGAGTACGAACCCGGCAAGAATCGCGCCGATGATCGCGCCCACCGTGTTCCAGGCGTAGATGCGCGCCGTGCCCGTCGTGGCTTCGCTCTCGTCGCGTGCCAGCACTCTTATAGAAAGAGGCAGAGTGGCACCGATGAAAATCGTCGCCGGCAACATGACCGCCGCCGCGAATACCGCCAGCGTCCAGGTGGTCCGGACCTCGGGAATCAGCCGCTCCATCCAGGCGTAGACCCCGATGGAGAGCACCGCGACCGCAAACTGCGCGAAAGCGAACGCGACCGCAGCCCGGTCGCGGCGCTCTGCGATCCTGCCTGCCAGCCCGCCGCCGAGCGCGATGCCGGTCAGAAACGCGGCGAGCATCGTGGCGAACGCGTAAATGCTGCCGCCGATGACGTGCGTCAGTATCCGGGTCCAGAGCACCTCGTACAGAAAGGCGGTGGCGCCCGAGGCCAGCATGAGCACCGGCATCCAGGCGGGCTGAGTGAGGAACACGGTGGCCAGGCGCTCCCGAAGCGTTGTCGTACCCTCGATCAGCGGCCGCACGCAGGCCGAGACGAAACCCGGCGGCCCCGCCGCGGCTGCGGCGTGCTCCGCCGGTGCGCTGTCACGCCGGCCGCGGGCCAGCGCCGCCGCGATGACGAATACGAGTGCGTTGACGGCGACGCCGACCCACACGGTGCGACTGAGACCGAGCGCCGGCAACAGCAAGAACGCGGCGAGGACCGTACCGCAGACGGCGCCCGCCGTGTTGATCGCGTAGAACAGCGCGACCCGCGGCCCGACTTCCCGGTCTGTCCTCACGGCATAGCGGATCAAGAGCGGCAGCGTCGCGCCCATGAAACCCGTAGGGATGGCGAGCACCACGAACGCCACGAGCAGGTAGAAGATCGGCTGGCCGATGGCCGCGGCATCCGGCGGCGTCGGCTGGTCGCCGAGCATCGACGCGTAGAGCGCCCGGGCGGCGAAGAGCAGCAGCGGAACCGCCAACGCCGAAAGCGCAATGCCGGCTTCGAGAACGCCGTAAACGAGCACCGGTCGCGTTATGCGCCCCGCGTAGCGCCCGGCTATGGCAGAGCCCAGCGCAAGCCCTCCCATATAGGCGGCCAGCACGGTGGCAACGGCCAGCTCGCTCGTCCCGAAAACGAGCGAGAACTGCCTGAGCCACGCGGTCTGGTACAACAGCGCTGCGAGACCGGAGAGGAAAAAGCAGGCGACAACGCCGACGTACACCAGCCGGGGAGATCGCCCGGCCGCAGGCACGGCCGACTCGCCAACAACGCGGCGTGTTCCGCTTGCCGTAGTGGCGCGGCGGCGCTTTGCCGCCTTCTGTCGTTTTCGGTAGCTGCGCGACCCCAACGTGACGGGTCCCTGAGGAGAGTGTGGGCGATGCACGGCTATTATGACGGAGTGCGAATCGAAGGGGTGGCTTGTCGTGCTGCAAGGTTCCGGTACGGGCAGCTCGCTCGGTACGCCGCATCTGTTTATAAGGTGTCCTGCGGCGTTCGTCCTTGCCCGTAAATGGCGCAAACCACCCTCGACCCCGACACGTGGATCCGCCCGGTTTCGCATGGCACGGCGACAGCTTCGCCGCGGGCGGTCGCAGGCGGGAGCCGCAGCACGAGTGGATCCAGGGCCCGGCGAAAACCGCACAGGCTTCCAATCGCCGCAAAATGCCCCTACACTTTCGGAGTCGTAACGCGCGTCAGCTTGAAACCCTCTCGGGCGATGCAGACGACATAGCCAAGATTGTTGTTGACGGACAGTAGTTACGCGGCGACAATTACGGCGGTTGGGGCAGCGGCGTTATGGGACGGTAGGTTTTGTACCACACTGTCTGCCGCAAAAAATGTTGACCGGAAGGTTGTGCAATTGTTTTTCAGTGACTAGAATCCGGCCTGAGTGTGGTCTGTTTTCTTGGAGAGGCATGCGCTTCCCGGACTTGGGCCGCGATGCGGAGTTGACTGGCTCGATTCTTTTCTGAGCTAATTTTTTTGTTAGGGGCAAACTTGATGTCTGATCATAGGGGAACTCGCATGATGACTCTGAAACGTTTACTGGCTACGGCGCTGGGTGCGCTCGGGTTGTGGGCACTCGGTGTAGCGCCAGCATCCGCACAGCAGATCCCGGCCCCTGATGCATACGAAAATCCGCTGGCGTGTCAGAACGCTCTTCCGGTGGGGCCGCCCATGCGGCCGAGCACGAAGCACCCGCTTGATGACGCGATAAAGGCAGGCATGCTGGGTGATCTGGAAGCCACGCTTACGTTCATGGCCGAAGCATGTCTTCCGGATACAGATCCCGTCGGCGGCGGCATCGCAAAGGCTCGCACGCTCTACAACGCTGTTGTGGACGCGCAGGCCGACGTGGATGCGGCGCAAATGGCGTACGACGACGATGATTCCGCCGGCAATCTCGAAGACCTGAACGAAGCCAAGATGACTCGCGACATGGCGGTCATGGCCCGCAACAACTTCGCCGGCGGTATGGCCGGTTCTGAGGGCATTGGCGCGGTGTACCAGTCAGTCTTCGATGAGGAAAAAGCCAAGGCCGATGCAACTGCCGCACACAGCGCATGGATGACGGCCCTCGAGGCGGAGACGGTAGCCGAGGAGCTCAAGGACTTGGTCTCACGCGACGACTTCATTTCGTCGTTTGCCGGGTTCGATTCGGACGGTAACCCGCTGACGTTCGAGCTCTACGAACGTGCGGCAATTGACCTCAACGACGATGGTGATACGGACGACAGTGGCGAATTCGCTGCTACCACGTTTGTCCGTGTCAAGAAGGCAGACGGTACCTACGTTGGAACGGATGAGGCGGGCAACGCTCCTGAGTTAACTGTCAACGCTTTCGACCACGAGGCTGACATTATAAACGCCGACGATACCTTGGCAGAGGGCGAGCTGGTTGCCCTCAGGCTAGAGACCTGGGATCCCGACGGCGCCGACGGTGACGCCGAAGCGCAGACCATCGTCGTTGTTACGACCGATACTGAAGTTCTCGCCAACGTGATGTTCGGCGACGACACCACGAATGACGTTGACGGAGTCGACTCGCGGTACATGGACGCCAAGGATGCGTATGAGACCGCGCAAGAGAACAATGAAAACAACGTGGACGGTACGCGGGACGCCGCATTGGCGGAAGCCGAGCGCAGAGCGAAGGCACGCTACGACCACTTCAAGGCACAGCGCGATGCCGCGTACGACGACCTGCGCAAGGGCCGCCTGAGCTATACCGTGGACGGCGACAACCCGGACACCACCGAAATAGAAACTAGCTACATGGTCACCTACTCGGACGACGACTACGACAGCCTGATGGATCTGCAGGGTGACGAGGCATCTGCCGCCGCCGCCTTGAAGAGGGCTTACGATGATCGGATTGCGAAGAGTAACGCCGTCGAGTCCAGCCAGCGGGACACCGAAGCGTACCTTGAGCAGTTGGTCAAATTGCGCGAATACGACAAGGCGCAGGCCGACGCCGCTGCCGAGGATGCCGACGCGGACGATCTGAATGACGACGGTCTGACAGCCGACCAGGTTGCTGCGAACATGGCGTTGGCGAATGCGCAGGGTCAGCAAACTGCCTTTAACGACGTTCAGGCACTCCCGGACGGCCATCCCATCAAGAACTTGGTGAACGGGCTCTTGGCAGCCGATAACTCGATGGCTGACGACGACGGCCAGACGCTCGTGGATGCGATCTCCGATACGTACCAGACGGCCAACGATGCGGAGACCAAGGCCAACAACGCGATGAACGCTGTCTCCGGCCTGACCCGCGAAGATGGTGCGGTAGCCCAGAACACCGGGCGCGTCGAAAGCATCGAGTCCGAGCTCATGATCGATTCGGACGGCAACGGCACGATCATGCAAGACGACGGGACCAGCATCAGCCGGCTCACCGACATCGAGAACAAGCTGGCGTTGAAGAAGGAATACATCGGAAACCTCGGCACACATATCGGTGTCGACCCCGTGACGGGCTTGGGAACGGGCCCGGACGGCATGAGCCGCATCGACATCAACCAGGCGCTCAGCGAGGCCAACAGGGACGAGATCGGCATGGACGAGAACGGCATGAGCCGCATCGACCATAACCAGGCGCGCAGCGAGGCCAACGCCGCGGAGATCGGCGTGGACGAGGACGGCAACAGCCGGATCGACCACAACGAGGCGCGCAGCCAGGCCAACTATATGGAAATCGGCATGGATGCCGACGGCATGAGCCGGATCGACCATAACCAGGCGCGTAGCATGGATAACGCGACCGATATCATGGCGATCCGTGGCATGGTCGATACCAATAGTTCGGGCATCAGTTCGAACAGGATGGCCATCGCCCGGAACTCCGAAGCCATCGAGACCCTGCGCTCAGGCGTGGCGGCTTCCATGGCGCTCGCGGGCATGCCCGAGATCGGCGACCGCGGTGTCTCCGTCGGTGCGGCGAGCTACGACGGCGAGTCGGCCTTCGCGGTTGGCGTGCACTTCTCCGGCGAGAACTCCCGCTTCAAGCTCGGTGTCACGAGCAGCGGTGGCGAGACCGGCGCCTCCGTCGGTGCGGGCTGGAGCTTCTGAACCCACCCCGATCTGACGGTTGACCTTACAACCGGCGGTCCGAGCAATCGGGCCGCCGGTTTCTCTTTGGGGGCGCCAAAACTGCCGGGAACCGAATGGTGCCGACGCTCCGGACTGTTCGCTAAGCTGAAACGCGCAAGATCTGCGCTCGTGGCCGGTTGGCCAGAATGTCAATGATCTCCGGGACTCGCGGGCGCAAGTCCTGAAAACGATTGCGATGCGCAAGGAGAACGATCACCGCAATCGGCAGATTGCTCTCGTTCTGTTGATACTCGAACCCGCGGTCGACGGTGACCAACGCGTCGAATCCGCTCGCGGCAGCAAGTTCGAGCAATTCGCCGTTCGAACGCCCGGCCCAGCCCATTGCGGGCACAGTCCGCACATCAAATGAGTCGGGGAAGCAGGACGCGAGGCGCCGCGGAACGGGTTCGTCAAGCAGCAGCTTCAATCGAATCGGACAACACCATGGTGGTTGCCCTCTCCAGCAACGCTATCGCTTGTTCGCGAGTTACGGTAGGAAAGTCGTCCAGAAACTCCTCGAGCCGATCACCGGCTTCAAGGTGATCCATCAGTATGCGTACGGGTACCCGGGTTCCGGCGAACACCGGAGTTCCGCCCAGGATCTCGGGGTTTCGATCAATGAGCTTCTCGGTCATGATGCTTGCCATCTTGGGAGCAGGGTGAACACGCTCTTGCTGGACTTCCGGTTGGTCTATCCCTTTGCAACGCTGAAAGTATGCCACAACTGCGTAGCTGTTCAGCAGTCCGGTGACCGCGGCGTTGCGGTCGGCGCCGGCAGCTACGACGGCGAGTCGGCCCTTGCGGTTGGCGTACACTTCTCCGGTGAGAACTCCCGGTTCAAGCTCGCCGTCACGAGTGCGGACGGCGAGACCGGAGCGTCGGTCGGTGCGGGCTGGAGCTTCTGAGCCAACTCCGATCTGACGGTTGACCTTACAACCGGCAGTCCGAGCAATCGGGCCGCCGGTTTCTTTTTCTGGGCATCGAAGCCATTCGGCCAGGCACAAGTGCAGTCCGACAAAGCAAATTAAGTATCCCGGGTATGTGTACAAAAATATTAAAATTCTGCTTCACATGGGCGTAACAATCGGCTATTGTGCACTTCCATCATGGCGACAGAGTGGCTGTGGGAGTTCCGCCACCGTCGGCGCCTGATTGGCGCGTACCCCGCGACCAACTACCCCCTCCTGAAATGCCTTCTGATCGTCCTTGCCGCCGTGCCATTTGCGGCGGCGGCTCAGCAGGGGCATGCACCCGAAACGGGTATTGAGCAACCAAACGCTCTGCTGTCCAACGCCGGTGCATCGTCCGCTGGATGGACGGATTCGGTCCTGGCGCAGGGCTTCATCACCGGCCACATCCCCGGCGGCTACCGGCTCGGCGGCGTGGAACTGTTTCTCGACGAGCCGCCGGACACACTACCTGCCCGGCCGGTCGTCACGCTCCACGAAGACGAGATTGGCGAGCCCGGCGAGCGCGTGGTGGTCTTCGCGAATCCCGCGAGCTACACGGCGGGCGGCAACCGCTTCGAGGCGCCGCTTCCGATCGTACTCAGTGCCCGCAAGGCCTATCACCTGCTCGTAAACCTCGGCGCTGACCGGCCACTGGCATTGGAACTCGTGTTTCCAGGCAAGGCGGATGGCCCGAGCGCGGATGCCCAGTGGGTCGCGCGGACGGGATCCCAAACGCTGCTCGACAACTTGGAGTGGCGCTTCAATGACGGTTTTGCGCTGCGCTTCACGCTCCTTGAAGCCGGCGAGGACATACCGCCGCCTGCACCGCGCCTCTCACTGACTGTTGCCGCGGCGGTGCCGGTTGCCGCACCGCCAGGCGATTCGGAGGATTCCGGCGGCAGTACGGCGCAGGTCGAGCCCGATCCGCGGGACGAGAGTTTCGAGCCCGCTCCGATGTCTGCGCCCGGTTCGAGTGAGGCCACCAGCGCGGGTTTTGAAGGCGCGGCGTCGTCGTCAGCGTCGATTGCAGCAACCGACGAAAGCGCGGCAACGGCTGACACGCCCGATCCTCCGCCGGCCGAGGCAGCGATGCCTGCGCCACCGCCACCTGCCGCGCCGGAGGCCGCCGCCGATTCACCGACACCGATCATGGCGCAAAACTCTCGGCTGCCGGAAACGTCGGACGATGACGACGACGAGGCAGCCGTGCCAGTGCCGCGCAGCAGTCCCAGCCGAACCGGAGTGATTGTGGGTGCAGCGCTCGCCGGCGTCGCACTCATTGCGGGGTCCGATGGCGACGACTCACCACCGGGAGAGCAACCGAGCCAGACGACACCGCCGGATCCACCGCCGCCTCCGCCCCCGCCGCCGCTGTCGGACGACGCGGCGCTGAGCGCACTGGCTGTCAGCGATACGGACGGCGCTGCCGTGGCGTTAATGCCGATGTTCTCGTCGACGGTTGCGAGCTACCTGGCGTCCGTTTCGAATTCTGTGTCGGTGGTCACGGTCCTGCCGATGGCGAACCACGCCGAAGCTGAGTTCGAGTTCCTCGGCGGCGACGATATGCCGCTCGCGGTTGCCAATGGCGGGACGGCCGACTTTCAGGCGAATCTCGTGGTCGGAACGACAACGGTCAAGGTCAAGGTTACCGCCGAGGACGGTGAGGCGACGCAGACGTATGCGGTTGCAATCGAGCGCGCAGCACCGCCTCCGCCGCCCCCGCCGCCATTGTCGGACGACGCGACGTTGCGAGCGCTGTCGGTGAGCGACGGTGCGGGCAGCGTCGTGCCTCTGACACCGATGTTCTCATCGGCGCTAACGAGCTATGCGGCGTCGGTCGTGCATTCCGTGGCGACGGTGACGATCGTGCCGACGACGAATCAAGCCGAAGCGGAGTTCGGGTTTCTCGACGGTAACGACATGCCGCTCGCAGACGCCGATACCGGGACGGACGACTTCCAGTTGGACCTCGTCGTCGGCATGACCACCGTGCAAGTCAAGGTCACGGCCGAGAACGGCGAGGCGATGCAGACGTATGCAATTGCAATCGAGCGGGCGATGCCCCCGCCCCCGCCGCCGCTGTCGGACGACGCGAGGCTGAGAGCGCTGGCGGTAACCGACGCGGCGCGCATCGCCATACCGCTGACTCCGACGTTCTCGTCGGCCGTGACGAGCTATACGGCCTCTGTGGCGCACTCCGTGGCGACGGTGACGATCCTGCCGATGGTGAGCCACGCGGGCGCCACGGTCGAGTTTCTCGACAGTACGGGCATGGGCCTTGAAGACGCGGATACCGGGGCCGCTGACTTCCAGTTCAATCTCGACGTCGGTCAGAACACGGTAAAGGTCAAGGTCACCGCCGAAAACGGCGAGGCCATGCAGACCTATGCAGTCACTTTGACACGTCCCATCGGCCCGCCCGAACGGGTACTGATCACTCGGGTTCTTCCGGGTGCCGAAGCCCTGATCGTGTTCTGGAACGCGGTGAGCCTTGCCGACGGTTACCGGGTGCAGTGGAAGTCTGGAAACCAGGACTTCGAACAGGGCGGCTCTCGTGAAGCCATCGTCACCGACGGCAATGCGGAGTCCTACACGATCCTGTACTTGCTGGCGGGCCGCGAATACACGGTGCGCGTGATCGCGACTCGCAACGGTGCCCAGGACGCCCCGCCGTCGAACGAGGCCAAGGGAACGCCCTTCGGCCAAACGGCGAGCGTCCAGCCAAATTCTGACGGCGGCAGGAACGATGACGGTGCATCAAACGACGGGTCGGACGACGGCGACGACTCCGAACCCGAGGCCTGGCTGGCCGATCTCGAGGTTTTCGACCCCGACGGCGACGAGGTCGCGCTGAGCCCGCCGTTCTCGACCCCGACTGCGAGCTACAGTGCAACTGTCGCCAACGACGTCGCCTGGGTCACCTTCAAGCCCACGAAGAACGACCCGGCTTCGGTCGTCGTGTACGAGGACGGCTCCAACCAGACGCTGACCGACGCCGACGCGTTCCGTGGCGACTTTCAGGTGAACCTCAACGTTGGCGCGAACGTGGTGAAGGTCCGGGTCTCTCACCCCGAGGCGCAGAGCCAGGGCACCTACACGGTGACGATCACCCGCGCGGCTGCGAACGACGTCAACAACGACAACGAAGACAACAACCAGGGCGATAGCAACAACGCGCCGGAGTTCCCGGCGTCGACCGCCTCGCGCGATTTCGACGAAAACGTCGGCGACGCAACCTCGTCAGGCATCGACCTCGGCGCGCCGATTACGGCCGCCGATGACGACAGCGACACGCTGACCTACAGCCTCGAGGGCGCGGACGAGGCGGATTTCCTCATCGAGCCCTCGACCGGGCAGCTCTCGACGCGCTCAGGCACAAACTACAGCTACGAAACCCAAACCAGCTACTCGGTGACCGTAAAGGCCGACGACAGCAACGGCGGCACGGACACGATCGCCGTGACGATCGACCTCAACGACCTCGACGAGAAGCCGCTCAAGCCCGCCGCGCCTGGCGTGTCGTCAGTGTCCGAGCGCTGGACGAGACTCACCGTGAGCTGGTCGCCGCCGGACAACACCGGCCGCCCGTCCATCGCGACCTACGACCTGCAGTACAAGAAGCGCACCGAGACGGATCAGGACTGGAAGGACGGCCCGCAGAACGTCTCCGGCTCGCCGGCGAACCTGGATAACCTCGAAGCGAGCACGGCCTACGACGTGCAGATTCGCGCCACCAATGCCGACGGCGACGGACCCTGGTCCGACTCCGGTTCCGGAACCACCAGCGACGCGCCGCCCGAGATCGAAAGCAACACGACCCGCAGCTTCGACGAGGACGTGGGCGACGGCACGCGAACCGGGGCCGATGTCGGCGCGCCCGTGACCGCGTCCGACCACGGCGCCAACCACAGTTATACGCTGAGCGGCACGGATGCGGGCGCCTTCTCGATCGGTTCCACGACCGGGCAGATCCGCACGCTGAGCGGCGCCAACTACGACTACGAGGCCCAGAGCAGCTACTCGGTGATCGTGGATTCCGACGACGGCAACAGCGGCACCGAGGCGATCCAGGTGATCATCAACGTCAACGACGTGACGGAGAAGCCGACGAAGCCCGCCGCGCCGATGGTCGATAACATCGCCGGCAATACGCAGGTCATCTACGTGACCTGGACGGCGCCGTCGAACACGGGCCGCCCGCCGATCCTGAGCTACGACCTGCAATACCGCGAAGCGCCGAGCGGTTCCTGGTTCGACGGCCCGCAGGACGAGACCGGAATCACGGCAACCATCAGAGGCCTGTCGCCGAGCACCGAGTACGACGTGCAGGTTCGCGCCACCAACGCCGACGGCGACGGCCCCTGGTCCGACGACGGCAGCGCCACCACGAGCGCGGCGCTGCCAGCGACCTGCCTGATGTCGGAGAACGGCAATTCGCGCTTGGCCGACGGCTTCACACCGAAAGAGGGGCGCGTTGAAGTCTGTGCCGAAGACCCCGACAACAGCGGCAGCTACATCTGGGGCGCGGTCTGCGACGACTACTGGACGGACGAGGAGGCGGGCGTGGTCTGCAGGCAGCTCGGCTATTACAACTCCGAACCCATCGGCGGCCGCTTCCTCAGGGCGTACTTCGGCGAGAGCGCGCTCGACTTCCTGCTCGACGACATGCAATGCGAGGGCACGGAATCGAATCTTCTGGGGTGCATGGTCGCAAGCGGCGGATTGGCCAGCACGAAGATCGGCATGCACAACTGCAAGGCGACCGAAGCCGTTGGCGTGCGCTGCCTGACACAATCCGAATACGAGCAGCATGTACTTCAGATCGGGCCGGACGAAAACAACCCGTCGGCCACGCTCTCGATCGCCGACGTGGACGTCTACGAGACCGCCGGCACGACCATGGACTTTGTGGTGACGCTCGCGGGAACCGCGCAGGGCACGGTGACCGTCAACTACGCGACTCAGGACGGCACGGCAAAGGCCAACGTCGATTACGTGCCCAAGAGCGGCATGGTGACCTTCCCGCCGGGTACGACATCGCAAACGATCCGGATCACCGTTCTGGACGACCTCGTCGACGAGCACGACGAGCACGGCGAGCGGATGACCGTGCGGCTCTCTAGCGCCATCGGCGCGCGCATTGTAGACGGCGTGGGCTATGGGACCATCGAGAACAGCGACCCGCTGCCGCAGGCCTGGCTCGTCCGCTTCGGCCGCGCCGCCGCCGACCAGGCTGTCGAGGCGGTCACCAGCCGGATGTTCGAGCAGCAGGGCGCCCGGGCGTCGGAGCTCACTGTTGCGGGCCACAGGCTCGATCTCACCGGCGACGTGGATCCGGCCGTGGCGGCTGCGATGGCGCAGGGGATGTACGGGGCGTATGGCTGGCCCTCCTCTGGGAGGGGGGTGGCGGGTTGGCCCTCCTCTGGGAGGGGCGTGGGCGGCTGGCCCTCCTCTGGGAGGGGGTCGGTTGGCTGGCCCTCCGGCGGGAGGGGGGTGGCTGGGTGGCCCTCCTTTGGGATGGGGTCGGCCGGATTCGGGCAGGCCGGCCTCGCGAATGCGGGCTACGGCGGCAGCAATGCGTACGGATTGCTGGCCGGCAGTTCCTTCCGATGGGCGCTCGGCGCGGACGGCGATATCGATGCCGACTCCGGCCGTGCTGGCCGCGAACCGGGCGCGATCTGGACGGCCTGGGGCTCGGGTGCCGCAACGCGCTTCAGCGGCAGCGACGACACGCTGTCGCTCTACGGCGACATCGCGACCGCCACGCTCGGCCTCGACCGCGAGCTCGGGTCATGGCTCACGGGCGTCGCGCTCGCCTTCAGCGTGGGCGAGGGCGGGTTCGCTCCGATCGGCGATGCCTCGGCTGTCGCCGCAGCCGGCGGCGCGGCGGCGCTCGACGCGGCAGTGGTCGGCGCGGCGGACGGGGCCATCGCGGGCGGCCTGATCGAAACGACCCTCACGACGCTCTATCCCTACGCGCGTTATGCGGTCAACGACCGGCTCTCGGTCTGGGGAATGCTCGGCTACGGCCAGGGCGATCTCAGGCTCATCGAGGGGCGGGCCGGCACGGCCTACGTTACCGACACCGGCATGGTCATGGGTGCGTTCGGTGCCCGCGGCGTGATTCTCGAGCGCAACGGCTTCGAACTGGCGCTGCGCACCGACGCGATGCAGGTGCGCACGGATTCAGACTCGGCGCCGGGGCTCGCAAGCTCCACGGGCGACACCGGCCGGGTCCGGGCGCTGCTTGAGGGCTCGCGATCGTTCGCCCTGGGCACGGGCCGCTCGCTTGAGCCGACCGTGGAGTTCGGGCTTCGCAACGACTCCGGCGACGCCGAAACCGGCAGCGGCGTCGAGCTCGGGCTCGGCGTGCGTTACTCCGATGCGGCGCTCGGGCTGAGTGTCGAGGCCCGCGCCCGCGGCCTCGTGACCCACCAGGACGCGAACTACGAAGAGTGGGGCGCCTGGGCGACGGTCAGGATCGATCCGGGCGACGACGGCCGCGGCGTCTCGCTGTCGCTGTCGCCGAGCTGGGGCGTGGCCGGCAGCGGCATGAACCGGATCTGGAACTCAGGCTTCGGCGGCGGTTACGGGGCGGGCTTCGGGCGCGGCTACGGCGGCGCCCCGGGCTACGGCGGCACGTCCGGCAATCAATTCGACACGGCCGGTCGGCTGACCGCCGAACTCGGCTACGGCGTCGGCGCCTTCCAGGGGCTCGGCCTCGGCACCTGGTACCTCGGCCTCGACCGGGGCCGGCCAGGACGCGCAACGCTTGCGCCTCGGCCGCCGCTGGCAACTCGGCACGCAACTGCACATGAGCGTCGAAGGCGCCCGCAACGAGTACTGGCTGCTCGATCCGGACCACTCCATCAGCGTCGGCGGGCTCGTGATCTGGTAGCGCGCGAAACGGGCGCGGTTCCCCAGGAATCCAAATTGCCTTCCTGGCGCTGCGTGCTACGCTGGTGCGCATGTCGCCGGAAATGTACACGATCATCAGCGTCGCCATAGGTCTTGCGGCGCTCATCCTGAACGGCCAGCGCGGCGTGTGGGAATTGCGCAAGGAGATAATTGGCCTGCGCAAGGAAATTACCTACCTGCGCAAGGAAATCGCGGTGGTTCGTGAACAGATTGCGGCGCTCGCAGAGCGCGTGGCCCCGCCTGGAGGGCGTCATTCTCGGTCCCCGCGGCTTTGCTCGCGAAACCGGTACGGGTGAGCCCGCGTAGCGAGACTTTCGTACTGTCCAGCGGGCACCAGGTCCGGTCATCCACGTTAAGCGACAGAGCACCCTCCACCGTTATTGTGAATGCATCGGCGCTGGTTCCTGCCTTGGGTGCGGCCCAGGATCAGCCTACCGAGGACGGATCAGAAGTCCGCGTATGGGTCGTCTATACCCCGGCGCTTCTCCGTTTCGCGAATCCGGACCAGTCACTCTAACCTTGAGTGTCTACATTGAATACACTGGATTCGAACTACGGTCGGAGCAAGAAATGCGTATCGAGACGGAAATAAAAAAGTGGGGCAACAGCCTGGCATTGAGGGTAACCGGCGCCATGGCCGAACTACCTCGATTCAAGCCCGGTACGCGGGTTACCGTCGACGTGAGCGGGGACGGATTTGTCGTCAAGCGTGCGCAGGGGCGGATCGGAAAGTTCCGCTTTCCCCATGATGAAGCCGCGCTGTTGGCGGAAATGACTGCGGAAAATTCACATGCGGATTTGCTTGCAGATCCGGTCGGTCCCGAGATCGGCGACTAGATGGCCGCGCTGGCCTATGTCCCCGAACGGCAGGACATCGTTTGGCTCGACTTCGAGCTGACCAAGGGCAAGGAGATCGGCAAGAATCGGCCAGCGCTCGTGTTGAGCAGTCGCGACTACAACAGCAGGGCGGGTCTGCTGATCTGTTGTCCGATCAGCACCAGCATTCGCGGCGGGTCCACGGAAGTGCCGATCGCCCATCTTGACCAGCCTACCGGCGTTGCCGCGAACCTGGTCCAGACCCTGGCCTGGAGGGAGCGAAAGGCGCGAAGGATCGCTGCTGCGACGTCTGAGGAGTTCAGGTCGACCTTGTTGAAGCTGTTGCCGTTGCTGGGCGCTCTCGACATTCCTGGCGACTGACGACCTCGGCGCCACCGACCGGCGGGCCACGTCAGTCGCACAGAACCACTTGATGCCGTACGTATGCGCCTGCGCGAGGAGAACGAGCTGCGCGAGGCGTATGGCCAATGACCGAGCGAATCTCCCACCACTGCTCAAGAACACCGATAGGCGGCGATATCTTCCGGCGTTTGCAGAAATTCGCTGGCCCGATGAATCTTGATTGGCATCTTGTTTCTCCCACTTGTAGGCATTTCAGTTTCCGGTTATTTGATTGCATTGCTAGCATTGCGTAAATTGTCGCTACGGACCTGAGAGGAGCCGAGAATGGCGAGCATTACGATCCGAAATATCGACGACGAGGTGAAGACACGGCTACGTGTGCGCGCAGCACAAAACGGCCGATCCATGGAAGAGGAAGCCCGTCGCATCTTGCGCGAAGCGGTCCGGCGCAAGCACGACTCGCAAGATCTCGCGAGGCTTATCGGTGCTCGGTTCGGGGGCCTCTTGGTGGCGTGGAGCTCGAGTTGCCGCCGCGAGAGCCGGGTCGCGAGCCGCCCATTTTCGACTAGGCAGGCGGCGATGATCCTGCTGGACACCAACGTCGTTTCCGAACTTATGCGTTTGTCGCCTGACCCGGTCGTTGTAGCCTGGGTGTCCGATCGTCCGGCGGACAGTCTGTACTTTTCCGCCATTGGCGAGGCGGAACTGCGCTACGGACTGCAAGTTATGCCGATGGGACGGCGCAAGGAGAGAATTGGTTCCGAGGTGGAAGCCATGCTGCAGGAGGATTTCCAGGGGAGGATCCTGCCCTTCGACAGCGCTGCGGCTCGTGCATACGCGAGCATTGCCGCAACGCGACGGGCGGCTGGCCGTCGCGTTGCCCTGGCCGATAGCCAGATCGCGGCAATCGCTGTTTCCCGCGGCATGGCGGTGGCGACCCGCAATGTCCGGGATTTCGAGGACACGGAAATAGAGGTGATCAATCCCTGGTTGCAGGCATGAACGGACTGCCGGTGATTGAATCGCCTTCCTGCTGCCGCGTGCTACGGTGCTGGCATGCCCGACGTCATATACGTTGCGAAGGTACTGGCCTGACGCGGCCGTGTTTGCGATTCAACACCTGGACTGCGGACACTTATCGACGTGAATTTGCATCCGATCAGGTCTGCTGCATCGGTTCTCGCGTGTCTTGCGTTGGTCTCTGGCCGGCTGTCGGCGAGATCAACGCGGACACCGCGCTCGATGAAACGACCATTGGCGCTAGTCTGTGCCTGGTTCGCGGCGACATCAGCACGGGCAATACTACGTAGCTTGCCCGTGTATTCAATATTGTTTAACTTGAATACACGATACGCGGTGAGAGGAGTTCATGCGGCGCACGACCACGATGACGGTGCGCATCAGCGGTGCACTTAGCGACTTTGTCTCGGCCAATGTGGGCGAATCGGGGGCATACGAGAGCGTCAGTGAGTACATTCGCGACCTGATTCGCCGCGACAAGACTCGGGCCGAGCGGGAAGCCCTGGAACTTCTGAAGGCCGAGCTGAAACGCGCCTTTGCTGCGCCGGACGATTCCTACCATGCGCTGTCGGCTTCCGACGTGATCGCGAGAAACCGGTTGCTACCGAAGGCATGACGCGGATACGCGTCCAGGAAGCGGCCGCAGCACGCATCGACGATATCTACCGCTACACCCGAGAGCGCTGGGGCGAGGCCCAGGCAGACGAATACGTCACCGGCCTGTTTGACGCATTCGAAGGCATCGAGGCTGGCACGGCCGCATCGCGGCCGGTTCCCGCGCAGTTCGGGGTGGAGGGTTACGTCTTCCGATACAGGTCGCACTTCGTCTACTGGAAGCGATTGGCCGACGGAACACTCGGCATTGTCACGGTGCTGCATGAACGCATGCACCAGATCGGTCGATTCCTCGCGGATCACGAGTCCTGAGAGGCGCCCGCAACCGGCACGCATCAGCTCCCGCTCGCAGTTACTCCGTCCGGTGGCCGGCAAAGCCCAACCGTCTGACGAGGAACTGAAGGCCATGCTGCGCTGGGCCAACGAGCCGCGCAAGGCGAATGGTTAGCGACTATGCGAGATCGTTCAGGTCGAGCGGAACGACACGGGCGAAGAACGCAACGGCACCGTCGGCGTGGCCGGTGCCAACATAGAGTTCCGCCAACTGGCAGTTGACGCGGCCATCGAAGCGCTGGTACTTCCAAAAAAACCAAGTAAATCGAGTTTCGCCACTTTCGCCAGCAATTCCGCGCGGTTCCGGCGCGTGAATTGGCCAGGCGGCTCACGCTTGGGCAGAATCTCGTTTGCAGTCGCTCGGCACTTACGCGCGGGCGTCATTTGGTCGAAGGAGAGTCGCTGTGCGGACAGGAACGTTGTTTCGGGTTGTCGGGTTGTCGATGATGTGTGGGCTCGCGTTCCCGACAGGAGGGCAGGTACTGCCGATCGAGCCGACGATCGTCCAGGGGCGGCCGGTCGTGCTTCTGCCGTCCGGCGTCGCGGAGCTTTCCGGTTCTGCGATGGCCGATGACGTGAATATCAGCGTATCGACCGACGAAAACCTGCGCACCCACCGCGCGTTCTATCACGGCAGCATCTACACGGCCTACGAGGATGCATCGAGGCCGGCGACTCGACTCGCGTTCGATCCGGCGTCACGACGGTTCAGAACCTTGTCGTCGACCATCCGGGTCGAACTGCACGATCCCGACAATATCGAAACACTGGTCCGCGACCAGGGTGCGTTCCATGGCAAGTCATACCCCGAACTGGGGTTCGCGTTGATCCGGCTGGGACGCGACGTGGACCTTGCGCGCGCCGTCGGACTATTGAACGCGGACCCGCGCGTCCGTGAAGCGCATCTCCAGTTTGAGCCCGTGCTGCGCGAGCCAATGGTCGCGCCGATCCTCCGCGCTCGGCCAGGAGCATCTTCGACGCGCCCATCAGGTAAGTCGGGAACGACGGACTCGCTTGCATCGAAGATTTACATCTTTACCAGAATCGACATTCAGGAAGACGACTTTGCCCTGAACGTCCGGATTGCGAACTTCGGCGCAGGCGCTTCGGTTGCGGCAACGTTTCGAGCCCAGTTGTTCAGGTTCGTGCCGGACGACTCGACGATGGACGTAAACGACGTAACCATATCGCTTGTCGCGACTACGGATGCGCAGATTCCTGCCCTCGATGGCAAGGACGCGTCGCTGAAGATAGAGTTGCTGTTCAGCACCAACGAACTCCATGCGGGCGAGACCTACTATGTGTTGCTCCGCGCATTCGAAGGAACCGACATGCTGGACGACGCTGAGGTGCTCGCGCGAAGCTTCAGCGGCTTTACTCTGGACGGCCTGAAACGCGTGCAGCATGTCTGCATCGAGCCGGGCCGGGGTTCTGCCGCCGGCACCCCGGACCCTCTCTTGGCGCAGCAATGGTATCTGGACAACACCGGTCAGACCGCTTATGCCGCCAGTGGCGGAGTTCGCGACGAGGACGTGCAGATGGACGATGTGCTTGAGGATGGCCCCACCGGCAACGGCGTACGGGTGGCCGTTGTCGATTCCGGCCTTGAGATTTGTCATCCTGATCTCAGAGCCAATGTCGAGGCCGGCGCATCCTACAACTTCAATGCGATCGAGTCGGTCGCTGCATTTTATGTACCGGAGGCGTTTCGACTCGACTCGACCGACCCGTTCAATTTCGAGTCCGTGGGCGATCACGGAACCAGCGTCGCGGGCATCATCGCGGCGGAGGCCGACAACGGCATCGGCATTCGCGGGATCGCGCCCGACGTCCGGCTGCGCGGTTACAATTTTCTTAACGCGGTCGACTCGTTGCAGGCGTTTATCGGATCGCTCGGCGCAAGTCGTTTCCTGCCGGATTCAAGCGATGTCGATGTCTTCAATTTGAGCTGGGGAAGCCTCGGGGAATCGCCGGTCAACCCCGATCCGATAACCGAACAGGTGTTCGCGCTCGGCACTCGAACGTTGCGCTCCGGGCTTGGCGCCGTCTATGTCAAGGCGGCGGGCAACGGCTTTCAGCGGTGCATGTCGCTCGAACAAGAGATCAACGCTGAGATCGGCTGCGTATCGTCCAACTCCGACGACGTCAACAACCTGCCTTACGTGATCGTCGTCGGTGCCTTCAACGCGCGCGGCAAGCGATCGAGTTACTCCAGTGCCGGGCCGAACCTGTGGGTCAGCGCGCCCGGGGGCGAGTACGGTGTCAGCGAACCGGCGTTGGCAACGGTGGATCAGATGGGCCTCAAGCGTGGCTTGCCGGTGATCCTGGAACCGTTGTTCGGGTTTGCAGCTCCGCTCGACGATCAATCGACGGTGAATCCCGATGGCGACTACACGGCGCTCATAAACGGTACTTCGGCGGCCGTACCGAACGTGACCGGGGCCGTCGCGCTGCTGCTTGAAGAGGAGCCAGGTCTGACCTGGCGCGATGTCAAGTATGTTCTCGCGAAGACCGCTCGCAAGATCGACCCCAACATTGCGGCGTTCAGGGAAACGTTCGGTACGAACCCGCGCACGCTGCGGCTTGCCTGGACGAACAATGCCGCAGGCTACAGCTATCACGACTGGTACGGCTTCGGTGCCGTGGACATCGACGCCGCGGTCGACTTCCTTGACGACTACACTCCTGACTCTCTGGGCGAATTCAGACAATCCGGGTGGTTCGAGAAGAACACTTCGCTTTCGATACCGGACAACAATGGCGCAGGCGCCATTCAAACGCTATCGGTGAGCGGCTTGCCTGACGATGCGAGCATCGAAGCGGTGGTTCTGGAGGTAGACGTCAGCCATGATTTTCCGAACGATCTCGGCATTCATCTCGATTCGCCGCACGGCACGCGCAGCGTTCTCAACCAGGCGTTCAGTGAAACGCTTGCTATTGACGACGGCGACAACAAGGTTGAGTTCAAGTGGCGCATCCTGAGCAACGCCTTCTTCGGGGAAACGCCGAACGGAACCTGGAGGATCGAGGTGTTCGATGCGGCGGCCGAAGATACCGGTACGCTCGAGGCGTGGCGCCTGCAGATCTATTACGGCACGCATCCTTCAGACGATGACTGAAACCAGGAGTAAGAAAAGTTCGCGTCGGCGCGCTGACGGTGCGATGGTGAGGCGCCGCCTATTCTTGTCCCTGTTATTTCCTGCGGGCGGCTACTGCGAATCTCCAGTCGCCTGTGTCGGCGGCACGAGCGAGGCCAGGTAGGCCACGATGTTCGTCATGTCCTCGACCGACAGCTCCGCAAGCACCGCATCCATGAGCTCGACGCCGAGCCCGTTACGCGTGCCGACCTTCATGTCGTGGAGCTGGCGCATCATGTAGCTTGGCGACCGCCCGGCGATGCCCGGCATGTTGGCGAGCCCCATGAGGTCCGGCCCGTGGCAGATCGCGCACTGGATCGTCTTGCCGCCGCCGGTCGTGACGAGTTCCTCGCCCTTTTCGAGGCTGCCGACGGGCGCGTAGGCGATCCAGCTCGAGCGCGGGTTTCTGAGGTAATTGGCCTGAAACTCGTCGACCGGCGTCTCGACGATCCGCCCGTCGAGCGGTTCGGTCGGCTCACCGCCGACGGTGATGTACATGTTGCCCTCTTCTAGGTGCATTTCCGGGATCAGGTCGGCCTCGATCACCTCGATCCAGGGCGTCCACGGCATCGCTGCGAAGTACTCCGCCGACTCGCGTATCTCCTCTTCGCTCATGGCGGCTGCGAGCAGGTTCATCGTCGGGTAGTTGTGCTTGCGCGGGTCCGCACTCTGCCGCAGCCCGCTCGCCATGTCCTGCAACTGCCGGATCGTGTATTCGACGGGCTGCCCGGCGGGCGGTGCGTTCTCCGGCCGCCCCTTGCCGTTGGGCAGGTGGCAGGAGGCGCAGCCCCAGCCGCGCACGGGGATGAGACTCTCCGGTCCGCGCCGCATGATCTCGGGCATGGGAGGATGGTCGCCGGGAAACCAGTCGATGACGTTGTGGCCGTCGCGGATCTCCATGCGACTGTAGGTCGCGTCGCTGCCCTCGACCTGGCGTGGCATGGTTACGTCTTCCGGGTCGTCGCCCTCGCGAATGTCCAGAGTCGGGAAGGGCTGCGCGGCCGGCCCGTCGCCGGGCTGCGGCTGCGTACTCCAGGCGTATGCCCACAGCGGCAACGGTTCGAACGGCTCGGGAGCCTGCGCCTGGGCCAGGTGCGTTCCAAATACCGAACAAAGACCGACGAGAAGCCCGCTGCGGAAAAGCTGTGTCATGGTGTCTCCCACGTTTGCGCTTGCTGAAACTCGACCGACGATTCGTCGGTTTTGGTCTTGAACTCGTGCGCCGTCCGCTCAGACGAGACTCTAATGCGCGGCTGGCAGCCCGGTCAACGAGACGCACGGTAGCGCTGAAGTCCTCCAAATCTGTCTGAAGTGGAGCGATTCTGACCGCAGCGCTTGGTCAGGACGGTGACGTGGGGTATCTTACTTTCACTTTACCTGGAGAGTCCGCGATGCCACCACGCGAACGGATCACCACCACGGTTTCGACGAAAGGTCAGATAGTTCTGCCCATTGGAATCCGCCGGGCGCTGCGCTGGGGCGCGGGAACGCGCCTGTCCGTTGAGAACACGCCCGAGGGCGTGCTGCTGAAACCGGCAACAACTTTCGTTGGGACGCGGTCTGATGATGTATTCGGCAGCCTTGCCTGCGAAGGGCCGCCCAAGTCCATCGCGGAGATGGACGAGGGCGTGCTGGCGGAAGCCGGCAAACGCCATGCGAGCGATTGACACGAATATCGTCGTGCGGTATCTGACCGGCGACGAGCCGGAACAATCCGCGACGGCCAGGACCCTCGTCGACACCGGAGACATATTTGTCGCGATCACGGTTCTGCTCGAAAGCGAGTGGGTCCTCCGCAGCGTCTACGGCTTTACCGGACCGACGGTTGCTCAGGCCCTGCGAGCGTTTGCGGGGCTCCCGGGAGTGACAGTCGAGAACCCGGCGCGACTTGCCGCAGCGCTCGGTCACGCGGAACGGGGCATGGATTTCGCCGATGCGCTGCATCTCGGCGCCGCGGAGGAATGTGAAGCGATGTTGACGTTCGACCGTCGGTTCGTCGAGGTCGCAAGGGGCGCCTCTGTCCGCGTCGCTTACCCCTGAGTGACGCTCGAACGCGGCCGCGCCGCTGAATCTATAATCGCACGCCAACCTCCAAATCGTTCAAGGAACTGAAGATATGGCTGAGAGAGTAGCGTTCGTCGGGCTTGGCGTGATGGGCTTTCCGATGGCCGGCTGGCTCAGCGGCGAGGGCCACTCGGTCGCCGTCTACAACCGCACGCGGGAGAAGGCCAAAGCCTGGGCCGAACGCTACGAGGGCACTGTTGCCGGCTCGCTGGCCGAGGCCGTGGTGGGTGCGGATATCGTTTTCACCTGCGTCGGCGACGACCCCGACTTGCGGGAGGTCGTGCTGGGTTCGGACGGCCTGATCCAGGCGATGCGGCCGGGCACGGTATTTGTCGATCACACGACGGCATCGGCGGACCTCGCGCGGGAGATTGCCGAGGCTGGCAGCAAACGCGGCGTCGCCTGTCTCGATGCGCCGGTCTCCGGCGGTCAGGCAGGCGCCGAGCAGGGCACGCTGACCGTCATGGTCGGCGGCGAACGCGACGCCTTCGACCGTGCCGAGCCCGTGATCGATGCGTATTCGAAAAGCGTCCGGCTGCTCGGCCCGGCGGGCTCCGGGCAGTTGACGAAAATGGTCAACCAGATTGCGATCGCGGGTGTCGTGCAGGGACTGGCCGAAGCGCTCAATTTCGCCGTCAGGGCAGGGCTCGATCCGGCGGCCGTGATCGACACGATCTCCAGGGGCGCCGCGCAGTCCTGGCAGATGGAGAACCGCTGGGAGACGATGGTCGCGGACAAATTCGAGTTCGGATTCGCGGTCGAGTGGATGCGCAAGGATCTGCGCATCTGTCTGCAGGAAGCGCGCGGCAACGGCGCGGAACTGCCGGTTGCCGCACTCGTCGACCAGTTCTATGCCGACGTCGAGAGCATGGGCGGATCGCGCTGGGATACGTCGAGCCTGATCGCGCGGCTCAATCGTCGCGCCAAGGCCTGATCGGGATGAGCGACCGAGTTCGGCGCGGCAGCGGCGGCCGAGCGCCGCGTAGTGCGCTGCGGCCTCCTTTGGCATCCGCATTTCCTATTCGCTGACCTTGCGCAGCCGCCGCGTTGAGTCGCCGCGGCAACGATTGCGGTCAGCCGGCCTTGAGGCGCCCGATCAGGCGGTTGAGCAGAAAAAGCACGGACGGAACGGCCAGAATAGACGGCAGAAACGCGTCTCCCTCAAGAATTCCCACCAGGATGGCGCCCGCCATGGCCAGTAGCATCACGGCGTTGAGCCGGACGATCGCGAGCGACGCACCGTGCCACGGTCCCCTGGCGATCCTGCCGAACGACTTGAGAAAGATCAGCACGAGCGACACCGGGTGAAGCACGTAGATGCTCACCACCACGAGCACCAGCCCGAAATCGAGCGCGCCGAAGCCCTGAATGCCAAGGAGCATCAAGGGAAAGATCAGTGCGAGCAGACCCGCGGTCACGAGCGTCAGTACCTTCAGAACCGTCTGGACCGTATCCATGGTCAATCTGCCTGATCGTCCTGGTCCGCTGCCGCGGGTTCGGCGTTCGCGTCGCGCAGTCTCTGCCAGGCTTCGGTTCCCTGAAGCGTCCGGTTCCGCTGCACGTAGTCCCAGGGCGTCTGACCGTTCCTTGCCTCGACCGTGGGTATTGCTCCGGCATCAAGCAACGCCAGCGCGATCCCTGGGCTTTCGTTCAACAGCGCCGCAACATGCAGCGACGTCGTCCCAAGCGTGCTGTGGCGTGCGTTGGGATTTGCACCGGCCGCAAGCAGCAATTCGACAATGGGCAGTTCTCCGGTTCGGGCTGCGGCCCAGTGCAGCGGTGTGGCGCCGCTGTCGTCCCGCTCCCAGACCGGAGCGCCAAGATCGAGCAGCGTCGCTATCATGTCGACGCTGGAGTTCCCGGCGGCCGCGACATGCAGGGGAGGCTGGCCTTCGTCCGTGCGGGCTGCGAGATTACCGCCGGCACTCACAAGCGTCCTGATCAGTTCCGGATTGTCGCCGATCGCTGCGGCGACGTGCAGGGCCGTCCAACCGTCCCTGCTGCGGGAGTTGGCGTCGGCGCCTCCGTCAAGGAGCGCCGAAATTGTCGCAGGATCGGGATTGTTCTGAACCGCAAGATGAAGCGGTGTCATGCCATTGCCCGATGCCGCGTCGGGATTCGCGCTGCGGTCGACGATCGCCCGGACGACCGCGGAGTTGTTGCTGTTTGCGGCGTAGTGCAACGACGAATATCCGGACCAGTCGCCCCTGTCGACATCGATGTCCTGGGCGAGTAGTTCCGCAACGACATTCGGATTCTCGTTATTCGCTGCTGCCAGGTGCAACGGCATCAAGCCCTCGTGAGTGCGCGCGTACGGGTCCGCTCCCGCTTCAAGCAAAACGGAAATGATCCCGGGCGTGCTTGCATTGATCGCCGCGACGTGAAGGGGAGCAAGGCCATCGTCTGTGCGTGCGTCAAGGTTAGCGTCGCCGGCGAGCAGCATCGAAATCACCTCCGGGTTATCGTTGCGTTCGGCCGCCATATGCAGAGGCGTCGCATTATCTGCCGGCAATCGGGCGTTGGCGTCGGCACCCTGGACCAGAAGGGCCGCGAACACGTCTAGATCGTCGTTCCAGGCCGCCGCCCAATGTAACGGCGTCCAGCCGTTGCGATCGATCAGATTCGGATCGGCGTTTGTGGCAAGGAGGGCAGCAACAGCTTCGACGCCAATGTCGCGCGCGACCGCCAAATGCAGGGCCGAGCGGCGATCCGAGGTACGGGCATCGGGGCTTGCGCCGGCGGCGAGCAGGATGTCGACGGCGTCCTCGTCTTCGCGTCGCTGCACCGCCCAATGCAACGGCGTCCATTGGTTCACGTCTTCTGCATCGGGGTCGGCGCCGCCATCGAGAAGCGTGACGATCGTGTCGATATCGCTTGCCGATGCTGCAGCGACGTGCAGGGGGGACATTCCGTTTTCGATGCGTGCTTCTGTGTCCGCGCCGGCGTCGATCAGGGCCGCGGCCATTCTGGCATCGTCGCTGTCTGTAGCCACCGTGTGCAGCGCTGTCCAGCCTCGCTCGTCGCGAGCATTGGGGTCGGCGCCCTGGCCGAGGCAACGTCGCACGTCATTGGCGTTCGCTGTTGCGAAGAACCTGTTCGAACCCCAGTCAACGCATTCGTCCTGGGCATGGATCGACCAAGGAGCCAACGCGAGTATGGTTGTCGCCGCCAAGCCTATGATCGAATGGAATTTTCCAGCTAGACTTCCCAAAATCCGCATATTCCTGGTGAAGGTTGGATCATGCCGGTGTGAACGGACACGTTTCGCCGCCGGGTGGGGCGTACCGAATCTACCACACGCTGATTCGGACGTGCTATTTCTGCGTGATTTGTCCACATTCAAACTTGCATGTCGGCGAACGCGTAGTAGCATCGAAATCGATGGCACGGTCGAGGTGATTATGTTCAGGCAGGATGATCGGCTGGTGCTCGAGCCTGTGAGCCGGGACCGGTCGCTGCAGGAGGTTCTGTCCGAACTGCCCACCCTGGACGAGCATTTGCCGGCTATTGCCGACCCGCCGGTAGAACCCGAAGATATTTTTGACGTGCCGAAAGTTCGGTACATGCTCGACACGAATATTCTGTCCGAGCTGATTCGACGGCCTTGGGGGTCCATTGCCGGGCGCGTGATCTGGTAGCGTGCGAATCTGGCGCATTGAATACACTCGCGTCGAACTACGAATGGAGCAAGTAATGCGTATCGAGACGGAAATAAAGAAATGGGGTAACAGCCTTGCATTGAGGGTGACCGGCGCCATGGCCGAACTACCTCGATTCAAGCCCGGTACGCGGGTCACCGTCGACGTGAGCGGGGACGGATTTGTCGTCAAGCGTGCGGGAGGGCGGATCGGAAAGTTCCGCTTTCCCCATGATGAAGCCGCGCTGTTGGCGGAAATGACTGCGGAAAACTCACATGCGGAAATGCTTGTAGGTCCGATCGGTCCCGAGATCGGCGACTAGATGGCCGCACCGCCCTATGTCCCCGAACGGCAGGACATCGTTTGGCTCGACTTCGAGCCGACCAAGGGCAAGGAGATCGGCAAGTACGGCCAGCGCTCGTGTTGAGCAATCGCGAATCTTCCACCATTGCTCAAAAACACCGATTGGATTGCGGTCGCGGCGTGCTAGGATCGAGCGCATGTCGCCGGAGATGTACACGATCATCAGCGTCGCCGTAGGTCTGGCGGCGCTCATTCTCAACGGCCAGCTCGGTACGCGCCGTGCTATCGCGGAGCTGCGCACGGAGATAATCGGCCTGCGCGGGGAAATCGCGGTGGTTCGTGAACAGCTTGCGGCGCTCGCAGAGCGCGTGGCTCGCCTTGAGGGCGCCATTCTCGGTCCCCACGATTTCGTTGGTGATATTGGCACTGGCAATGCTACGTAACTTGCCGGTGTATTCAATATTGTTTAAGTGTGAATACACGATACGCGTTGAGAAGAGTTCATGCGGCGCACGACCACTATGACGGTGCGCATCAGCGGTGCACTTAGCGACTTTGTCTCGGCCAACGTGGGCGAATCGGGGGCGTACGAGAGCGTCAGTGAGTACATTCGAGACCTGATTCGCCGCGACAAGGCTCGGGCCGAGCGGGAGGCCCTGGAGCTTCTGAAGGCCGAGCTGAAACGCGCCTTTGCTGCGCCGGACGAGTCCTACCACGAGCTGTCGGCTTCCGACGTGATCGCGAGAACCCGGCTGCTGCCGAACGCATGACGCGGATACGCGTCCAGGAAGCGGCCGCAGCACGCATCGACGAAATCTACCGCTACGCCCGCAAGCGCTGGGGCGAGGCCCAGGCAGACGAAAATGTCACCGGCTTGTTTGACGCATTCGAAGGCATCGCGGCCGACAAAGCCCAACTGTCTGACGAGGAACTCAAGGCGATGCTGTGCACGGCGAACCAGCATCGCGAGGCGTACAGCCAATGGCGCGGCGATGTCATTTGGAACGGCCAATCGTGCTAGAGTCGTAAAACGTTTTTCTGATCGATGGTGAGCACCATGCAACAGGTCAAGGTGTCCCCGAAGTTCCAGGTGGTCATCCCCAAGGCAGTGCGCGAGTCCCTTGGAATCCAACCCGGTCAGCGCCTGCAGGTCGTCTCCTACGGGGAGCGCATCGAGTTGGTGCCGGTGCGCGAGATCGGCGAGATGAGGGGATTTCTGGTCGGCATGGATCCGAAGTTCGAGCGCGAACCTGACCGTGAACTCTGATCGTGGCCGCGAACGCGCTCAATCTGGTCGACTCTTCCGGTTGGATTGAATTTTTCGTCGACGGTCCGAATGCTGGCAGGTTTGCGAATCCGCTCTCGGACGCCAGCCGGCTCGTGGTCCCGACCATCAGTGTCTACGAAGTCTTTCGGGTGGTCCTGCGCCAACGCGGCGAGGACGACGCACTTTGCGCGGCGGCCTTGATGAGCCGCGGTCGCGAGGTCCCGCTGTCATCTGCGCTTGCGCTGGAAGCGGCGCGACTCGCGCACATATGGGGGCTGGCAATGGCCGACGGGATTATCCTGGCGACCGCGCGACTCAGCGGAGCGATGCTGTGGACCCAGGACATCGACTTCGAAGGTATGCCCGACGTCATGTACGTTGCGAACGTACCGGCCTGACGCGGTCGGTCTGGAGGCGAACAGGCTGACTACACTGCCCGAATCTCGCACCAATGCTCAAGAACACCGATTGGATTGCGGTCGCGGCGTGCTAGGATCGAGCGCATGTCGCCGGAGATGTACACGATCATCGGCGTCGCCGTAGGTCTGGCGGCGCTCATTCTCAACGGCCAGCGTGGGCTGCGGTCCCTGCGCAAGGAGCTGAACGAGCTGCGCAGTGAGATGCACCGCGAGTTCGCGGCGGTCCGCAAGGAGTTCGCAGCCGTGCGTTCGGAAATCGCGGCGGTTCGGGAGCAGGTCGCCGCGCTCGCCGAATGCGTGGCTCGCCTGGAGGGCGTCATTCTCGGTCCCCGCGATTTCGCTCGTGACACCGGCACGGGCAATACCACGTAACTGGACTTTCGTATCGTCCATCGGGCACCAGGTCCGGTCATCCACCGTCAGCGACAGAGCAGTCTTGGATCGTCCGTCTCCTCAATGGGGGCGTTCAGGTAGGCGGCGATATCGTCCGGCGTTTGCGGCAGTACGCTGGCCCTACGAATCTTGATTGGCATTTCAGTTTCCGGTTGTCCGATTGCATTGCTAGCATTGCGTCGATTGTCGCAACGGAACTGAGCGGAGCCGAGAATGGCGAGCATCACCATCCGAAACATCGACGACGAGGTGAAGACACGGCTACGTGTGCGCGCAGCACAAAACGGCCGATCCATGGAAGAGGAAGCCCGTCGCATCCTGCGCGAAGCGGTCAGGCGCAAGCAATACTCGCAAGATCTAGCGACGCTTATCGGCGCTCGGTTTGGGCTCTTGTGTGGAGTGGAGTTCGAGTTGCCGCCTCGAGAACCGGGTCGCGAGCCGCCCCTTTTCGACTAGGCAGGCGGCGATGATCCTGCTGCTGCCGAACGCATGCACCAGGTCGGTCGATTCTCAACGAGATGCTGCGCTGGGCGAACGAGCTGCGCGAGGCGCATAGCTTGCGACTATGCGAGATCGTCCAGGTCGAGTAATAGAGCAACGGCCAGAGCTTTCATGGTGCTGAGCGTCCCCTGCCGGTTCCCGCGCTCAAGCTGCGACAGGTAAGCCGCGCTGATGCCGGCGCGTTCGGCCAGTTCCTTGACGCTGAGACCGCGGTATTCGCGCCACACCCGTACGGTGTTGTCGCCATCAAGAATGCGGTTGGCATAGGCGGCCGGAATCAGCTCTTCTTCACCCGCCGCCAGGCGACGCCTGGCCGTATCGTATGCCTGTACATCGGCCAGGTCTTCGGCGGCTTTGGTCAGTTGTTCGTACTCTTTGAGCGGCAACACAACCATACGCTCGCCGCCCGGAGATTCGATCACTTGCACGCGTGGCATGACGGCAATTCCCTATTTGTAGATGCTTCCGCGAGGGCCGACATCAAGTACCTGCATGACGTCTTGCTGCACCTCGAAAATGACTCGCCATCCACCGACCCGCAGTCGATAGCCCTCGCGACCTCTCAGTTTCTAGCGTGCCGGGCGTGCGCATGAGGATCAGCCGCATAGTCGTCAATTCTGGCACGAACCCGGCATTGCTCGTTGGCCGACATTCTGCGCAGCGCGTGGGGCTCTACGTCAACATCGCAGCCGAAGGCGTGTCGTCGTCCATCGATTCCCGCCAAGCCGTCCACGGCTTCGAGTCCTTCCTGGGGCGCTTCTGACGAGCGCCAGGCACCGTTGCAACTGGCGCGATAGCGAGCCACCTGATCGGTGTTCTGGCTCAGGGTGTGGTCTCGGTTTGCCGCTCGATGCTGTCGAAGCGTTGATCGATGGAGTCGAAACGGCGGTCGATGGCGTCAAAACGACGATCGATGGAATCGAAACGGCGGTCGATGGCGTCAAAACGACGATCGATGGAATCGAAGCGGAGGTCGATGGCGTCAAAACGGCGATCGATGGAATCGAAGCGGAGGTTAATCGAGTGGTGGCCGGACACCATCAGCGTTCCGAGCGCGACGCCCACACCGACGACGGTTACGCCGAGACCCATGATGGCCCAGATTTCCTTGCCCACGCTGGAACACCGCGCTTACAAGTCATGACTGATGCTAGCACGCCGCCGCAGTAGGGCCGGTACTTCCAAATCTGGACGGTAGCTCGAGATTCTCCATAGGCTGGGAGGAGACACGCGCCCGACACGGTATCGTTCCCTATTGGCGCAACTCACGCAGCGTACTATGCTAGCCGGTCAGGCTGCTTACGCCGCCGCACACCACAACAAGCAGCGGGGAGACGATCATGATCAGGTCCGGTCGCAGCGCTTTGGTGTTCGCGCTTGGCGCGTTGGCCGGTCTCGTCGGCGGCGCCGTTCTTGCCCAGTCGTCGATTCTGGCGACGGTTCCGGATCCGACGATCCCTTCGGACTTGCGCTCTGAGCCGGCGGAAACCATCGCGGCAGCGGCGCTCGACCCCGAATGGCAGGCGCCGCGCACGTCCTGGGGGGATCCGAGCCTCGACGGCGTCTGGACGAGCGACGACATGCGCAGCGTCCCGATGACCCGCCCCGAGCGCTTCGGCACGCGCGAGTCGCTCGACGAGGAGGAGTTCTTCGCGCGGGCGAGCCAGGACGAAGGCCTGCACGACGACGCGGTCAATGTCGGCGCCTTCCTGCAGCACGAGTACGGCGTTCGCAGCTTCGGCTGGACGTCGATGATCGTCGATCCGCCGGACGGCCGCATGCCGGCGCTGACCGAGGCCGGCCGGGCCATCAACGCGTCGCGGACCCGCGGCACCTACGGTCCCGGTCCCTTCGACAGCTTCGCGGACTTCTCGCTCTACGACCGCTGCATCACGCGCGGCCCCATGGGCTCGATAACGCCCTCGATCTACGGCAACGGTGTCAGGATCACGCAGGGTCCGGGTTTTGTCGCCGTGAGTTCCGAGATGGTCCACGAGACGCGGATCATTCATCTTGGCGATACTCCGCCGCTTGACGACGGACTGCGGCAGTTTCCGGGCAGCGCGCGCGGTTACTGGGAGGGCGACACGCTCGTGGTCGAGTCGCGCAACTTCACCGACAGGACGAGCGCCGCGCGGGTGCCGACCAGCTCCGAATTCGTGCTCACGGAGCGATTCACGCGCGTGGATCCCGAGATGATCGAATACGTCGCAACGATCGAGGACCCGGTCACGCTCACGGCGCCGATGACGCTGCGGCTCATGCTCACGACTCAGCCCGGCTACACGCTGCTCGAGTACAACTGCCACGAGGGCAACCAGGCGGTACGCAACGCCCTGAGCGGCGAGCGCGTCTACGAGGTGCAGGTCGCAGAGGCCATCGCGAACGGCGAGCCGATCCCGGCGCGCGCGACCGAGCACACGCAGATCAGGAACGGCGAGCCCGACAGGCTCTTCAACATCAATCTCGGCGAATGACGCTGCGCCGTCGTCGAAAGAACGGGAAGAGCCACGAAACAGCGGTCAGGCAAACATTGAGACGAGGCAGGAAACAGCGTTCAGGCAAACGTTGAGACGAGGCAGGAAGCTGTGGTCAGACAAACGTTGAGACGGCGCAGGAAACACCGTTCAGGCAAACGTTTGAACGAGGCAGGAACCAGTGGCCAGGCAGACGTTGACAGGAGACAGGAAATGATCAGGCAAACGTTGAAATACGGCGTCATCGTCCTCGGCGGCTGGCTCATGGCTACCGCGTCGCTGCAGGCACACCACTCGCTTGCCGCCACCTATGCGATGGGCGACGAAGGGCAGGTGTCCGGAGCGTTCAAGGAGTTCAGGATCGTCAATCCGCACTCCTCGATGAAGATGGACGTGACGAATCACGACGGCACGGTCACGGAATGGACCTTCACCGGCGGCAGCGTCAGCACGCTCGCGCGCCTCGGGCTCGGCCGGACCGGGCCGAACGCGCTCAGCCGCGGCGACCCGATCACGGTCACCTACATGCCGGCAATCCGGGGCGAGACCCCCCTCGGGCTTTTGAAGACGATCACGTACGAAGACGGACGCGTGCTCGAATTCCGCGTGGATTGATCGCCATGAACGCCAAGAAAACCATTATTGCGGCTGGCATCGCAGTCGGCGTGACCCTCGTGATCGGCGCGGCATCGACGGCCAGCGCGCAGAGCGGTACCGAGCGCGAGAGCTTCGAACCCTTCACGCCCGCGCCCGACGCCACGGATCTGAAGTCCGTGCTCTTCAACTGGATGTGGCACATGGGCATGCTCAAGGGCCACGACGAGCGCGACGTGGTCGCGACGCTCGAGTACCAGGGCACGGGGACGCTCGAGGTCGGCGGCGAGCCTTGCGCGCTCACGCGCTACCGGGTCAGCACGCACTACCAGTCGCTGGCGCAGCGCACCGACTATGCCTGCACGCTATCGGACGGGCAGGAGCACTCCAACATCGAGGTCGTGAGCGGGCTGTACGCCTGGGACGAAGACGTGCGCGGCGCCGGGATCGGCCGCACGGGCGGCCAGGCCACGCCGAGGCCCGAAACCGTCGAGGAACGGCTCATCCGCCTCTGGGCGAGTCCGCAGGGCGCACCGAAGGCGGCCGTGGCGGCGTCCGTCGAGACCTTCTGGCTCGGCGCCAACCCCGGAACGCTCTTCGACGACGGCATCATGGAGTCGGGCGAGACCTCGCTGACCTGGGAGTCGGGCCAGGCGGTGCTCACGTTCCCGCTCATCGGCGTGCCGGGCGCGATGGCGACCGCGACCCTCGACGCGCTCTACATGACCGAACGCGTCCTGGTCGCGCACGGCGACAACACGACCGAGTTCAACTACGGCGATTACGGGGACTGGAACAACCCGCTGCACAAGATCGAGGTGTTCCATGCCGGCGAGACACTCGAAAGGCTGAACGGCGAAGTCGTGCGCGAGCTTGCGACGGTCGAGACCGAAACCGGCAACGTCTACGTGGTCGCGCCGGTGCCGGCAAGCGTGCGCGCGGCGATCGGCGAGACGGCTGCGCTGCCAAGGGCCCGTCATGGCGAAGGTGGAACCGCCCGTCGACATGACCGTCCCGACGCCGCGTCTCAACGGCAAGCCCGACATGACGGGCGTCTGGGCGCATTCGGACCGCGTCGGCAACTACCAGACCGGCGGCGGGCGCCGCTGCGGCCCGACACAGAACGAGGAATGCAGCCGGCGCATCAACCAGACCGAGGACTACGCGCTCTACGCGCCGTCGCGCTTCGGCGGCACGGGTTACCCGCTGTATGAACCGGAATACTGGGACGAGATCCAGCAGCTCGACATGTGGACGAACCTCGAGGATCCCGTCATGACCTGCCAGCCGCTCGGGATTCCGCGCCACGGCGTGCCCAGGCGCATCTACCAGACCGGGAACGACATCACGTTCATCTACGGGCAGTTCGCCGACGCCGGCGGCGGCACGGGCGAGTACCGCATCATCCCGACCGACGGCCGCGATCACGCGCCGAACGCGGAATACTCCTACACCTACATGGGCTCAACGGTCGGCCACTGGGAGGACGACACACTCGTGCTCGACTCGATCGGCTTCACGGATCGCACCTGGATCGGCCGCGGCGGCTTCTTCCACGCCGACCGCATGCGCGTCGTCGAACGGCTGACGCGGCGGGGCAACGCGCTGCTCTTCGACGTCACCATCGAGGACCCGGACGTGCTCGTCGAGCCCTACGTGATTCCGACCCGAACGCTCAGGCTCAACACGAACCCCGACGCGGGACTCCTGCCCGAGCGCGGCTCCTGCGAGATCTTCGAAGACGGAGCGATCGCCACGCAGATCCGGCACTAGCAGCCTGTCGGACTTAGGGCGCCAGACGGGCTTGTCGGGGCACTTTGACAGCGATTCTCAGGGCTGGCGCGCATGGGTCCTCCGGCAGTGGATGCCAGGCAGGTGAGTGTTCCAGAGGCCGCTCACGGCGCCTCTTGGCGGTGGGGCGGGGTTCTGACGCCCGTAGGGCGCGCACACACTCCCCCGGATGCCCCGGTCATGCTGACATCAGGCTGTGCAAGCGCCTACAGTTGTAGGCGAGCATCACCAGGCCCCACTCGCCCTGCACCTTGTCGATGCCGCGCAGCAGGAACTGCCGGAAGCCCATCGCCTGCTTGACGATGCCGAACACCGGCTCCACCGTCTGCTGGCGCAGCCGGTAACGGGCGCTGTGCTCCGGCTCAGCCATCTTCTTGCGCATCGCGACAACCCAGTCCGCGCGCACCTCCGGGCGCGGCCGGGGCGCAAGCAGTGGGCGGAAATCGTGTCGACGATGCCCCTCGGCGTGCGTCGCGACCAGCACCTCCATGCCGCGGGCCTCCAGTTCGGCGACCTCGCTACCGGTCGCGTAGCCGTTGTCCGCCAGCACCTGTGTCGCGGTGCCGACCGACACCGGGATCGCTGCCACATCCGCCACCAACTCGCGGCGGTCGCTGGCGTTCGTACTCACCCGGGCACCCAACACCAACTGGCTACCGTCGGCATCCACCGCCGCCTGGGCGTTGTAGGCCTGACGGTACTCGTGCCGCTTGCTCTTGCGCATCAGCCCACTGTCCGCATCCGTCAGGTTGATCTGTTGCTTGCCTTCCGGCTCCTCCCGCGGCGGCTTGATGCGCGCCCCCTTGCGGCGCCCCGAACGACGCTCCCGCTCCGCCACCTTGCGTTCGTATGCCGCGCGTTCCGTGGCCGCCGCAGCCTGCGCGCGCCGCTCCCGCTCCGCACAGGCCTTGTCCAGCTTCTCGCTCAGCCGTTCGCGCCGCGACAACTCCTCCGGCAGCGCTTGCGGATCCGGCGCGTCCTGCGCATCCTCTCGCTCCGCCTGTCCCAGCAACTGCTCGATCTCCAGGCGCAACTGCGAGCGCAGTTCCCGCGCCCGGTCGTAGCGGAGGCTATGGCGCTTGTTCGCGTTCGCGTCCACCTTCGTGCCGTCCACGCTCACCGTCCCGACCCGCAACAGCTTCAACTCCCTGGCCAGCAGCAGAACCTGCTCGAACGCCTCCGCCACCGCCTCGAAGTTGTTGCGCCGGAACGCGCAAATCGTGTCGTGGTCCGGGTGACAGTTCGACGCCACGTAACGCACCCCAATGTCCCGGTACGTCGCCCGCTCGATGCGCCGCGATCCAAACAGCCCGTTCGCGTAGCAGTACACCAGCAGCGCCAGCATCATCCGCGGGTGGTACTGGGCCGATCCCGTGCCGCGCTCGTTTACCACGAACGCATCCATCGGCACCCGCTCCACCGCTTCCAGCACAAAGTGCGCCAGGTCGTCTGCCGGCAGCCACTCCCGCATGTCTACCGGCAGCAGATACAGTTGCGACTGATCACCCGGTACGAACTTCGCCATCACACCAACCCCCAATCAGGCGCAGTACCTCAATTGTAGAATCACCGCCCTAAGTCCGACAGGCTGCTAGCTCTCTTTTCCCTGATGCAGGCGCCGGCGACCTCAAGGTTGTCGCTCTCGCGATTGGCCAGGTCGTGTGCCGCAGCCAGCTTGGCGGTAGACGTTTCTGGCGTTGTTGGCCAGAAGTAGTCGTTGCAATGTCCGGCGATCTGCCGTACGTTTGAGTTCGGCAGAGGAGATCGTCAGATGTTGGACTTTCGCGATTGGGCGGTGGACATTGAGGGACCGAAGACCGCCCGAATGGAGCAACGCACCAAACCACACGTCAAGGCACAGATCCAGCAGGCTGCGGCGCTGCTGGGCGTTGACGAGACGACGTTCGTGACCAGCGTGGCGCTTGAGCGTGCCCGCAAGACGATCGAGGATCATGAACGTACGCTCCTCTCGGCCGAAGACCACGCCGTCGTCCTCGCCGCGCTTGACGACCCTGACGAACCAACCGAGGAACTGCGCGAAGCCATGGCGCTACACCGGGAACGGGTAGCGCATGGCCGATGAGGCCGCCCCGGATCGACAAGCGCTAGTCATCGAACCTCTCGACCCGGGCAGACACGATCGCCGATCGTTCTCCTGCGGGACCATCCGGCTGGACAACTTTCTCAAGCGGACCGCCCGAAAGCACCACGCGGACGACTTCACGCGTGTGTGGGTCGCGACCGATGGCCGCCGCCCTCGCATTCTCGGTTGGTATGCCCTGAATGCCCACTCTCTTGAAGTCAGCGACCTCCCGGTCGACCTGGCGCGGCGTGCACCACGTCACGGCGTCATCCCGGCCGTGTACCTCTTGATGATCGCCGTCGACCACCGCCACCAGGGCCGGGGCATTGGCCGAGTTCTCATGGCTGATGCGTTGAAACGCGTTGCTTGTGCAGCCGACCAGGTTGGCATAAGGGTCGTGGTGCTTGATGTCATCGAGGACGGAGGAGACGAATCCACGGCAAGTCGCTTGGCGTTCTATGGTGCCATCGGGTTTCAGCCGCTACCCGCCCGCCCGCTCAGGATGTTCATCGGCGTCGAGACGATACGCGGAGCCTTGTAGCGGAAGAGTGCGGGTAGCGTTGCCCGTCGCGAAAAAGCGCTGCATGAACGCCAGGCGTGTGAACTGCCAATTTGGCATCAATTGGTAGTTAATTGACGTTTCGCCCGGGTTCGCGCCCAGGCTCACAGTCGCCTACGGCGCCTCGACGACTCTGAGAACCAGTTCGCCGATACGCAGGTCCCTGAACTCCGCGTCGACCGTCTCGACCGCTCCTTCCGTCAATGCCGTCTGAAATGGGTCGCGGCCGTCCGTTGCGACCGGGCCGTCGGTCTGGACACCGTCGGGTTCTACGGCGCCAGGGGGTGCGACGACGACGGGCGTCCTGCCGGCTACGGGGCGCCCGCCGGATTCGAAGGTGATCCCGGCCAGTCGTCCGCTTGCCGGCCCTCGCACGAACTCCAGCGCAAGCGCCCGCCAGGCATCGTCGCGCCGCTGAAAGGCCCAGGCCTGAAACTCGTTGAAGACGAGGACGTATTCCATGACGCCGTCGTCGCTGAGGTCCACTTCGATGAGCACCGGATTCGTCGGAATGTTGCCGGTCCGCGTCACGAGCGCCCGCGGCAGACTGAACGCATCGATCGTCGCCCGGAGGTCGTCTGGAACCTCGAAAGGCGCCGGCCGGTAGACCATCTCGTCCCAGATGTCGCGGTCTTCGACCCTGGCAGCGCGAATCCATGGCGGCTCCGCGTTGCGGATCAGCTCGGCCAGCTCCGGATCCGATTCCCCGTACTGCTCGAGCAGTTCCTGGGTCCACAGGTACGCGGGTCGTCCAAGGAACTCGCTCGCGTAGTAGAAATCGAACTCGCGAAGCTCGATCTCGCTGCTTTCCACGCGCCGTTGCTGGCTCTCGAGCGAAATCAGCCGGAAATCGAGAAGGGGGCTGTTCGAAAGCAGCATGAACGCGAGAATCGCAAGGCCCATCGATCTGTTGACGAAGGCCAGGTTGCGCGGCCAGGCATCGCGAAGCCTGAGGATGCTGCCGGCATAGCCGCATGAGAAGAGCGCGAGAATGATGCACACGGCAAGCGCCCAGCAGCGCTCCACGGTCCAGCCGTACTGCGCGATCCTGAGCGACAGGCCGTACAGCGCAAGCGCGGACACGATCGGCAGCAGAATGGCCCCGACGTAGACCAGCCGATGCACGAGCGCCGGATACGGTTCGCGGCGCCCGGTCTGGTAGACGGCGTTGAGGAAGAAGAGCGCCAGCCCGTTGAGGGCCATGAGCAGCGCCGTGCCGCTGCCGACGTCCCAGAGGGGTTCAAGGCCCGTGAAGGGGAGCGCGGCGAGGAATATCGCGAGCATCACGATCAACAGCGGCAACAGCAGGCGCATCAGGCCTTCGAGCAGCCCCGTCAGCCCGTCGATGACGCGGGCGAGTCCGCGGAAGATGAAGACGCCGAGCCCGAAGCAGACGGCGATGACCGGGAACGCGAACCACATCTCCTGGAACAGCTCCAGGAAAAACGCGATGCCGATCACGTTGAGGAGGCTCGCCCAGAGCATGAGCACGAGGTAGATGCCGCCCGCCATGACGGCCGAGAGCCCGGCCACGAGGAAGTTGCGCCAGGAATTGGCGAAGAGCTCGGCGTAAATGACGGGACGGCGCGCCGCGAGGGGCTGCAGGTACATGAGCGCCTTGAAACAGGCGACCGCCGAGGTGATCAGGAACACCGCGACGATGGATTCGGTCGGAAAGGCGCCCGGCGGCGACATCTGCGCGCCGGTGTAGGGCCGCCACGGCCACGAGTACGCTCGCGAACAGGCTCGCGCCGACGATTGCGCGGCGGGTGATGCCGGATTCGATGCTCAACAGCAGCAGCGCCGGCCAGGCCACGGCAAGCGTCCACAACGGCAGGTTCCAGATCGGCTGCCCGCTCGGCCAGGCGTCGTTGTTCGCGGCAATGACCAGCAGGTAGAGCACCAGCCCCTGGGTCAGCGAGATCGCGAGCGTCAGCTTCAGAGGCGTGCGGGCCGAACGCCGGTTCCTCGCACGCCCGGCCACGCGGGCGCGGCCGGCGACATTTTCTGACCTGGATTGCGTCGGCATGGGCCGCGATTCTAGCAGATTATTTGATGATACAAAGAACTTTGTGAAAGAGAGTACAGGCGCCCATGCGTCAGCCCCGCTCGGCCAGCGGCACGAAGGTCTGCAAACCGGGCCCCGTGTACTCGGCGCCCGGGCGGATGAGCTTGTTGTCGGCGCGCTGCTCGAAGACGTGCGCCGACCAGCCCGTGATGCGTGAACACACGAAGATGGGCGTGAAGAGATAGGTCGGGATGCCCATGAAGTGGTACATGCTGGCGGAAAAAAAGTCCGCGTTCGCGAAGAGCTTCTTCTCCTCCCACATGACCTGCTCGATGGCTTCGGAGACGCGGTAGAGACGCTCGTCGCCCGCTTCTTCGGCGAGCCGCTTCGACATGCGCTTGTTGACGGAGTTGCGCGGGTCGGAGCGCGTGTAGACGCGGTGGCCGAAGCCCATGATCAGTTCCCTGCTCGCGAGCATGTCCCGCACGCCCCGGGCGGCGTCCTCCGCCGAGTCGAACCGTTCGATCAGTTCCATGGCCGCCTCGTTGGCGCCGCCGTGCAAGGGTCCGCGCAGCGCGCCGATGGCGCCCGTGATGGCGGAGTGAAAGTCCGGGAGCGTCGCGGCGATCACCCGCGCCGTGAAGGTCGAGGCGTTGAACTCGTGTTCGGCGTAGAGGATCAGCGAGATGTCGAGCGTGCGGCGGTGCAGTTCGCTCGGCGGCGTGTCGTGCAGCAGGTGCAGGAAGTGTCCCGCCACGCTGTCGTCGTCGGTGGCCGTGTCGATGCGCTTGCCGTCGGCGTGAAAGCGATGCCAGTACATGACGATGGACGGGAAGGCGGCGAGCAGCCGGTCGGCGGCGTCGCGTTGCACGGCGAAATCCCGTTCGGGTTCGAGGTTGCCGAGCACCGAGCAGCCGGTGCGCAGCACGTCCATCGGATGCGTGTCGGCGGGAATGGATTCCAGCGTCTTCCTGAGCGCGGCGGGCAGGGCGCGCAGCGACCTGAGCTTGTCGCGGTAGTCGGCCAGTTCCCGCGCGTTGGGCAGACGGCCGTGATGGAGCAGGTAGGCGACTTCCTCGAAGGAGGCGCCGTCGGCGAGGTCGTAGATGTCGTAGCCGCGGTAGGTCAGCCCAGCGCCTTCCTTGCCGACGGTGCAGATATCTGTGCGTCCGGCGATGACCCCGGCGAGGCCTCCTGATTTCTTTGCGCTCATTACTTTTCCTTGCGCGCAGCGGGCGAGGGTCGCGCCCGAAGCGTGTTCGCGAACGGCTCCGATGGCCGGCAGCAGACCCGGTTCGAGCCGCCCGCGCCGTCACCGAAAATCGCGGTGCCGGCGAAAGTGGCGGCGTCTCCGAATGTCGCGGCGTCACCGAGAACCGCGGCGTCAATAAGAACCGCGGCGACGGCAAAAGTCGCGGTGTCGCCGACGATCCCGTTCGTGGTCGATCGCCGCCGGCCATTGTATAGTTTCGCGGCCAGCGACGCCGGGGAAGTCCGGGGGCACGGCTTGTCGGCGTCCGGGCGAGCCGGACCTTTCCGCGCAGGTTTCGATGCCGATAACGACGACTGAACCTCCCTGGTGGGGCCGTTGGCGCGAAGCCGACGGCGCGACGATCCTGCACGTCGACCTGAGTGCGGATGCCGGGCGGGAGGTGCTCGCCGTTGCCCTGCTTGACGAGGCGGAGCAGGTGCGCCGGCGCCGCCTGCTCGCGGCCCGCGCCCGGCGCGAGTTCGCGCTGTGCCGCGCGGCGCTGCGGGTCGTTCTCGCCGAGCGCCTGGGCTGCGACAACCTGCAGCTTTCCTTCGGCTACCTCGAGCACGGCAAACCCTTCGCGATGGTGGACGGCCTGCGCGCGGCTACGGCGTTCAACGTCAGCCACAGCGGCCGACACGGTCTGATCGCGATCGCCGAGCACAAGCAGGTCGGCGTCGACGTGGAGGAGCGCCGTCCGAGAAAGGACCTCGAGGGCATCGGCAGCCTGGTCTTCAGCACGGCCGAGCGGCAGTTGCTGGCGGCGGCCGACGACCGGAACAAGCGCGAGGTGTTCTACCGGCTCTGGAGCCTCAAGGAAGCGCTGATCAAGGCGATCGGCACGGGCTTTTCGCTGGCTCCGACGGGCATCGAACTCCCGGCCACGATGTTGCGCGGCGCCAGGTCGGGGGAGTACCGGTTCGCGCATTCGCCTGCGGAGACCTGGAAGCTCGTTGACCTCGGTGAACGACGGTTTGCGGCCGCGCTGGCCTACCCGGTGACGTTGCCGTAGCGATCCGCGGCTGCCCCCCGCGGCTCACTCAACTCCAATCGCTGCAGCGCTTGTGCCCGGAATTGCCCGTGTCCTACAATCGCCGCGCTATTGTCGCAGCAAAAAACCCGATTTTTTCACTGGCTTGCAATAGCTTTCGTACACGGGGAGTACGTTCATGTCCAATACCGCAGATCGCCTCGGAACACTCATCAGAGACAATCTCGACCTCGATCACGATCCCGATCTCGACGCGAAATTTTCCGACGTGGCCATCTCGTCGGTTGAAGCGGTCGCGTTCTTCAAGTTGGTCAACGAGGAATTCAGCCTCGGCCTGGCTGCTGAAGAGTGCCGTCAGTTCGAGACCCTGAGACAACTCGTCGACTTCATCGACGCACGTGGAGGCTGAGCAGTCTCAGCCACTTCGGGACAACCGTCGCCGCTGCCTTCACGGGCCGTCGAACGGGGCCGTCCCACGCGACATTCGAAGACAGACCTCTTCGTCGCCTGACCATGCCGTCGCTGGTGCCGGCCTGAAGGCTGGCGCCGGCCGGTCCACGCGTGTTCGCTCGTGAGCACGCAGACCCTCTGGGAACTCCCCGAACCGCTCGCAACGCTCGAGGTTCGTCTCGACGACAACACCGTCACGACGGTGCGCCGGCACGGCAATCCCCTGGGCCCCCGCCTGGTCCTGAGCCACGCCAACGGCCTTGCGATCGATCTTTACTATCCCTTCTGGTCGTTGTTCGCCGACGATTTCGACCTCGTCGTCTACGATCTCAGGAATCACGGCTGGAACGCGGTCGGGCCGCAGCGGGACCACAACATCCCGACGCTGATCCAGGATCAGAATCTGATTCTCGAGTGCGTCGCCGAGACCTGGGGCCATACACGGACCTATGGGATATTTCATTCGGTCTCCACACTCGTGGCCATTCTCGCTGCCACCGAACTGTATTCGGGACTCGTTCTGTTCGACCCGCCCTTGTGCAAGCCTGCCGCGAACGAATCGGAATTCGACGCGGCGGCCGAGCGCACGGCCGCCATGACACGGCGTCGGAGCGCGACTTTTCGAACGATGTACGAACTCGTGGAAGTCCTCATGGTCGTCCCCGGCTTCAGCCGTGTCGTTCCCGGCGTGCGCGAGCTCATGGCGAGCACGACGCTTCGCCCACGCCGCGACGGCGACGGCTACGAACTGCGCTGCCCGCGCGAATACGAAGCCCAGATCAGCGAATACATCCGGGGCTTTGCGCCGTTGCTGGACCTCTCGCTCCTGACCTGCCCGACGAAGGTCATCGGCGCCGACCCCACGCTGCCGTACGCCTATCTGCCGACCTTCGACCTGAGTCAGGCGACGGCCGTCGACTACGACTTCGTCCCCGAGGCGACGCACCTGCTGCAGCTTGAGAAGCCCGGGGAATGCGCGGCGCTCGTCAGGGAGTTTCTGGCAGCAAACGGCGCAGGCTGACGGCGCACGGCCGAAGGCACGCCGGCCAAGCCGCGTCCAACTTGGCGAACCGCGAGAGCGCGACGCGAATTACCCCGGCTGGCGACGCTCGATCGGGTTCCGTGCCCGTGTCAGCTCACCGATTTTCGTTCCGGAAGCCAGAAGCGGCGTTGCTGGAACGGATAATCGGGCAGCGCGATCCGCCGCCGCATTTCTCCGGCAAAAAGCTTCTCGAAGGACAGCGCGTGCCCCGCCTCGTAGGCCGAGGCACAGGCTTGCACCAGGTCCGTATCCGAGTCCGCGAACTGGTCCGGTTCCGCAGCGGCGCCTTCCGGTCGTGGGAACGCAGCCGATGCCGGGTCGCCGGGCGCGGCCGGCGATCCGGAATGCTCGTATGTGTCGGCGATCGCACTGAGCCGCTCGCGCAGCGAATCGGCATCGTGAAACACGACGGCGGCGCGATGGCTGAAATGACTGCGCCCCACGGAGGCGGTCCAGGCCATGTCCGAGAGCAGCGCTGCGCCCGCCCCGTCATCGCCATCGAGGATGTCCGCCGCCTCGTCGAGCCAGGCCAGGTAGCGCCGCGCGAGCGCACGGAGCGCTTCGCCGGATTTGGCGGACAACGGCAGGAGCCGCTTGTCCTGCGGCTCACTCCCGTCCTCGCGCGGGGGCGATTCCGCACCTGTGCCCGGCGCTGCGCCGGCACCCGGTACGGCACCCGCACGCGGCACGGTGCCCGCGCCCGACACGGCACCTGCACGCGCACCCGGCGCTGCACCCGCACCCGGCGCTGCACCTGCACCCAGCACGGCACCTGCACGCGATACGGCACCCGCATCCGGTACGGACGGCGCGACGAGGCGCGCATTGCCGGCGGGAGGCCGCCAGCCGTTGCCGCCGGCAATGCCCTCGGCCACGCTGGCGCCGTCGGTCATGGCAGCGTCGCCCGTTTCGGTGGCCCGGTCGGCGCCGGCAGTTCGTTCAGCCCCGGTCGTTGGATCCGTCGAGGCAGCTCGGTCGGCCCCGGTCGTTGGATCCGTCGAGGCAGCTCGGTCGGTCCCGGTCGTTGGATTCGTCGGCGCGGCCCGGTCCGCCTCGGCATAGCCCTCGATGACGACGTGGGCGTTCACGCCCGATATCCCGAACGCACTGACACCGGCTCGCGGCGGCCGGCCGGGCACTTGCGGCCAGGCGGCCGGCTCCGACACCACTCTGAGCGGTAGCCGCTCCCAATCGACGAGCGTACTCGGGTCGCGAAAATGCAGTTGCCGCGGGATCGCGCCGTGGCGCATCGCGAGTACGGCCTTGATCAGGCTCGCGATTCCGGCCGCCGACTCGAGATGACCGATGTTGGTCTTGACCGAACCCACGAGTAGCGGATGGTCCGCATCGCGTCCCTTGCCGTAGGCCGCGGCCGCGGCCTGCAGTTCGATGGGATCGCCGAACGCGGAGCCCGCGCCGTGGGCCTCGAGGTAGTCCACTTCCGCCGGCGCGACGCCCGCCTGCGACAGGGCGCGCTCGATGACCCTTTCCTGGGCCGGACCGTTCGGAACGGTTGCACCGGCCGTGGCCCCGTTCTGGTTGACCGCCGAGCCGCGGATCACGGCCCAGACGCGGTCGCCGTCGGCCTCGGCGTCGGCAAGCCGTTTCAGCACGATCATCCCGCAGCCTTCGCCGCGCACGAAGCCGTTCGCGCCGGCATCGAAGGTCCGGCAGGCGCCCTCGTTCGACAGCATCCCGAGGTCCGCCATTTCCCGTGTGATCCCCGCCGAGAGCACCGCGCTCGCGCCGCCGACGAGCGCCATGTCCGCTTCGCCGAGGCAGAGCCCCATGACGGCCTGGTGCACGGCCACCAGCGACGAGGCGCAGTTCAGTTCCACGGGCATGCTGGGTCCGGCGAGGCCGAAGCGATACGCGAGCCGGCCTGCCGCCATGCTCGCGGCGGTGGCGAGATAACCGATGCCGTAGTCACCGCGCTTCATGAGGTCGCGGTATTCGCTCGTCGCGATGCCGATATAGACGCCGGTGAGGCTGCCCTTGAGCCCGTCGGGATCGAGCCCGGCGTCCTCGAACGCCCGCCAGCTCGTCTCGAGCAGCATGCGTTGCTGTGGATCGATGAGCCGCGCCTCGATCGGAGCGATGCCGAAGAAGCGCGCATCGAAGCGGTCGATGCCCTCGACGAAACCGGCCCGGCGATAGGCGGCGTAGTGGCCGCTCAGTTCGTTGAGGTAGTCGTCGCGAATACCCGATTCCTGGCGCTGCGCGCTCACGGCATCGTAACCGGCACCGAGCTGGCGCCAGAACGAGGGCAGGTCGGGCGCGCCGGGGAAGCGGCATGCCATGCCGATGACGGCGATGGCGTTGTCGGCGATGGCGTTGTCGGCGATGGCCTGGCCCGGCGCCGCTGCCATGAATTGCGGCGCGGGTTGCGCCACGGATTGCGGCACGGGTTGCGCGATGGCTTGAGGAGTGCCGGAGGGAGCGCCGGCTGGGGCGGCAACAGGAGCCACAGCAGGACCGGCAGCAGGAGCCGCCGCAGGACCGGCAGCACGAGCGCCGGCGGAAACGGTGGCCGGAGCCGTAGCAGTGCCGGAGGCAACAGCGCCTGCAACGGCAGCGCCCGCAGCGTCTCCGCCGGCCAGGTCGGCCAGTTCGGTCGCGAGGTGGCCCGCGAGCGCGGCGATGTCCGGGTAGTCGAACACGACCGTGTTCGAGGCCGTGTAGGCGCCGGCGAACGCGCGGTTCAGCCGGTTGCGCAATTCCACGGCCATGAGCGAGTCCATGCCGAGATCGAAAAAGCCCACCGTCGGCGCGGGCGTCGACGGCAGCCTCAGCACGGCCTTGACTTCCTCCTGCAGGAACGACACGAGCACTTCGGTGCGCGCCGCCTCGGGCGCGCTCTGCAGGCGCGACTGCAGGTCCTCGCCGGAGGCCCCGTCCGCCTCGTCGTCCTGGCCTTCGGCCAGCAGATCCTCGAGCAGCGGTGGGCGGTTCTCGAGCGACTCGCCGAACGCGACCCAGTCGCGCGTGACCACGACGCTGGTCGTGGCATCGTCGCGCACGAGCCGGTCGAAGGCCCTCAGGCCCTGTTGGGGAGTGATCCACTCGATCCCGCCGCTTGCCGAGCGCCGGCTCATCCGCTCGCGCTGTTCCTCGGCTTCGCCGATTTCCGACCACGCGCCCCAGGCGATGGCCTGGCCCGCGAGCCCGAGCGCGCGCCTGTGCGCTGCGAGTTGGTCGAGGAAGGCATTGGCCGCGGCGTGGTTCGATTGCCCGGGATTGCCGAGCACGCCCGCGACGCTCGAGAAGAGCACGAACATGTCGAGGTCGCGGTCGACGGTCGCGCGGTGAAGCTGCCAGGCGCCGAGCACCTTCGGCCAAAGCACCGTCTCGAAGCTCTCCCAGGTCTGGTTGCCGATCGCGGCATCGGCCAGCACGCCGACGCTGTGAATGACGCCGCCGAGCGGCGGCAGGCTCGCATCCATTCGCTCGAACATGGCGTCGAGCGCGGCCGGGTCCGTGACGTCCGCAAGTTCCACCTGCACCGTGGCTCCGCGCCCGCGCAACGCCTCGAGCGCGGCTTCGGCCTCGGCGTCCGGAGCCCGCCGGCCGTTGAGCACGATGACGCCCGCGCCGCGCTCGGCGAGCCAGCCGGCCACGGCAATCCCGATGCCGCCGAGTCCACCGGTTACGAGGTAGCTGCGGTCGTCGCGAAGCTCTCCCCGGGCGAGCGGCGAGTTGGTCAGGACGATCTTGCCGATGTGCCGGGCTGCCCGCATGCACTTGATCGCCGCGGAGGTCTCGGCCAACGGCCAGCGCGCGTGGCGCAACGGTTGCAGTGTGCCGTCGGCCAACTGGGCGAGCACGCGGCGCAGGATGACTCCGGCATGGGCCGGGTCGTCTTCCTTGAGCGCATCGATCGCGAGAATGTCGTAGGACAGGTCCGGACGAGCCGCCGTCATCTGCTCCTCGCTGAGGATGTCGACGCGCGACATCTCTATGAAGCGTCCGCCCTCGGCGAGGCAGGCGAGGCTCGCATCGATGAAGCCTTCGGTCGTCAGGCTGTTGAGAACGACGTCGACGCCGGCGCCGACCGTGATACCGAGAATCTGCTCGCTGAACGCGGTCGTTCGGCTGTCGAACACGTGCTCAACGCCGAGCGAGCGCAGGTAGTCGCGCTTGCGCGCGCTTGCGGTCGCGAACACCTCGGCGCCCGCGGCCCGGGCCAACTGGATCGCCGCGAGCCCAACGCCGCCGGCGCCCGCGTGGATGAGCACCCGGTCGCCGGACTTGAGATCCGCAAGGTCGAACGACAGTGCCGCGGATACGAAGGCCGTCGGAATCGTTGCAAGCTCGCTGACCGGGAACGCGTCCGGGGCGGGCGCCACCATCGCTTCGAGAGTCACGGTCTCCGACGCAAAGCCGCGGAACGTCAGTCCGACGACGCGCTCGCCGACGGCGACGCTGTTGACGGCCTCGCCGACCTCGAGCACGCGGCCGCAGAACTCGCCGCCCATGAAGTCGTCGACGAGCCCGATGGCGATGAATACGTCGCGGAAATTCAGCCCGAAGGCCTCGATCGACGCGCGGATCTGGGTCGGTTCGAGTTCGTGCTCAGGCAGGGGTTCCACCGTGATGGCTTCGAGCGAACCTCCGGCATCGGGCTTGAGCGCCCAACCGGGCTCGTCCGGCAGGGCGAGCCGGTCGGTTACCGCCGCGGCGCGGACCAGCCGCGCGCACTGGCGGCGGCCGAAGCGCCAGGCGATGTGGGTTTCCTCGTCAGGGTAGAGAAGCTCGTCCGCGAGTTCGGCTGCGGCTATGTCGTCGGCCGGGTCGAGATCGAACATCCTCGGCTGAAACTGCGGCAGCTCCCTGGCCGCGACCTTGCCGAGACCCCAGAGCGTGGCGCCGGCGAGCTCTCCACCGCGCTCGCGTTCGAGCACCTGGGCGCCGCGCGTGACGTACCAGAGGCCTTTCGCGGGAACGTGGTCGCTCTCGGCGAGCGCCTGCGTCAACGCGAGCGCGCCCGCCGCGGTCCGCCGCGTGTCCGTGGCCATTTCCTGCGTGGAAGCCTCGGCGCCGTGCCCGTCCAGCCCCGCGAGATGGACGATGCCGGCGAGCGGCGGTTCCGCCGGAAGTTCGTCGAACAGGGATGTCCACGATTCGCGCCGCTCCGTCTCGACGAAGGCCTCGACGATGCGCTCGTGGTGCGCCGCCGTCGGGCGGCTGCCTAGCGCCGCGTTGGCGCCTGCAAGCAGCACCGTCTGGTTGCGCTCGGCCAGGTGCTCGGCCAGCCGGGCCGCCACGCCGCCGCGATCGGCGGCCACCAGCCAGACGCCGGCTTCCTCGGTCACCTCCGCCGGTCCCTGCGCGACGATGACGCCGCGATCGGGGTTGGCGTTGGGGTCGGACTCGTCGAAACCGAGGATCGCGATGTCCCCGAAGCCCGCGTCTTCGAGCGCCCGGCGCCAGACGGGCGGCGTCGCGAGTGCATGGTGCGCGCGGTAGTCGTCGGCGAAACGCCACCAGCCGTCGAGCTGCCCGAACGTCAGGTCGAGCCAGCCCTGGCCGCGCAGGTTCTCAAGTGCGACGACCTGGCCCGACGGCGCGAGCAGCGTCAGGCAGTGCGCCAGCGTCTCGTTCAGGTAGCGCGTGGCGTGCAGGACGTTGGAGGCGATGACGAGATCGTAGCCGTGGCGATCGAAGCCCTGTTCGATGGGGTCCTTCTCGATGTCGAGCACGCGGTAGTCGATCGACGCCTCGGCGCCGCCGAAGCGCGCTTCGGCTTCGGCAAAGAAACCGGCGGAGATGTCCGTATAGACGAAGTCGTAGCGGCCTTCGGGCAGTTCCGGGAGGATGGCCGCAGTTGCCGAACCCGTGCCTGCGCCGACCTCGATGATTCTGAGCTTTCGGCTGGCGGGCAGCGAGGCGAGCAGCGTTGCCGTCGCATCGGCGAGCAGCCGGTTGGCGGCGCGGGCCACGGGCGCCTTGAGGTAGAGATCCGCGGCCGTCGGTTCGCCGCTGCTGAAGAGCAGCGTCAGCGGGTCCATGCGGCCCTGGAGCACGTCGGGAAGCGCCGCGGCGCTGCGCCGGAACAAACCGATTTCGGTCGTTCCGTGCGCATACAGTCCCGCCATCCGGGCGGCTTCGGCATCCGGGTCCGCCGCGAGCCCGTCGGGGAACGGCTCACCCGACGCGACAACGACCCTGAACCCGTCGCCGTTTGCTTCGAGCACGCCGGCACGCGCGCACATTTCGAGCAGCCGCCGAAATACGCGCACGTGCTCGTCGCCTACCTCGAGACTCTTTCGCAGCGTTTCCGAATCCACGACCTCGCCGGCGACGCGCTGCCAGCCGAGCGTGTCGAGCGTCGCAAGCGCGTAGGCGAGCGACAGTTGTTCGAGATCGGCGAGCAACGCCGCGCGGTCCGCAGGGTCGACGCCCTCGTCGGCGACGTACTGCGGGAAGAGATTCGTGCTTGCCCGAATCTCGGCGGGCGGCGTCAGGAAATCGGCGGGCAGCACGCCCGGCTCGCGGGCGCCGTCTTGCCAGACGAGTTCGTAGAGCAGCGGGTCGATGCCTTCCACGGCCGAGAGCAGCGCCGCGCGTGTCGCACGCTTCACGGCGAAGCCTTCGATCTCCCCGACAAGCGCACCGTTCGGGCCGAGCAGCCGCAGGTCGGCGGTCCGGACCTCCGGCGCCGCGTCGCCGCGGATGTCCGCCGCGTCGCCACCCGGCGTCTCGCGCATTCGCACATGACAGACGAGCTTCTCCGGCAGGCTGTCCGCGAGCCAGAGCCGCTCCCAGGCAAACGGCAACCAGGTGATGCCCGCGTCGTCGCCGTCCGGGTTGCGGGCGGCGCCCATGGCCTGGAAGCAGCCGTCGAGCAGGAGCGGGTGAACGTCGAGCGGACCTCGTTCGAGACCGGCCGGCAGCGCCACCGCGGCGACCGCCTCGCCCTGCCTCGCCACGAGACTTTCAAGAGTGCGGAAGGCGGGACCCAGATCGATGCCGACCGTGGTCTTGGCCTGGTAGTAGGCGGCGATGTCGACGGGCGCGAGCCCGGCCTTGAGGCCCTCGACATCGGTCGGTGGTGCAGACGTCGGCGCGGCGGACGGGTCTGCCGAGATGCGGCCCTCCCCGTGCAGCGTCCAGCCGTTCTCGCCGTCGCCCCGGCTCAGGATGCGGACTCGTGGACCGCCGCCGTCGCTGCCATCGTCGATCAGAACCTGCACGCGACGGCCGGGTTCCGCGCCGCCGTCGACGAGTCCCGTCCCGCCGTCGACGACACCCGCGCCGCCGCCGTCCGCGCCGCTGTCCGCGAACACCAGCGCGCTTTGCATCTGGAAATCCTTGACGACAGCCGCATCTCCGCCCTCGGCGAGCGAGGCCGCGGCCGCCATGGCGCCGTAGAGCGCCCCTGGCGCGATGAGCCGGCCGAAGACGCGGTGGTCGGCGAGCCATTCGGGATCGGAGGGGAACAGCTCGGTGTCGAACACGATCTCGCCGCTCGCCGATTCGTGGCGCGTGCCGAGCAAGGGGTGACCGGCGCCGAGCCGGCGTCCCCGCGGCGGCCTGACCCAGTGGACCTCTCGCTGGAAGGGATAAGCCGGCAGCGCGATCCGCCGCCGCGCCTCGCCCGCGAAGAGCCCCTCGAAGGCGAGCGCAAGCCCCGCCTCCCAAGCGCCGGCGGCCGCCTCGATGAAGCCGCCGCCGGTTCCGGGCGCGGGCGGTTGCTCGTCCTTCGAGGGCCGGTGCAGGCTCGAGACGATGGCGGGCACGGCGCCGCCGCCTTCCGGCCAGGACAGGGCCAGCATCGGGCCGAGCACGGCGTGAGGGCCGATTTCGACGACGGCATCGACCCCGAACTTGGCGAGCGTCTCGATGCAGGCGCGAAACGCCACCGGTTCGCGCGCCTGACGACGCCAGTAGATCGCATCGGGCGCTTCGCCGGCTGCAAGGAGTTCGCCGCTCAGGTTGCTGACGAAGGGCAGGGCCGGGGGTTCGAACGCGATTCTTGCAAGCGCAGCCTCCAGATCGCCGAGCGCCGGCTCGATCATGGCGCTGTGGTAGGCCGGGCTCTTGCGCAGCCGCGCGACGCGAACCTCGTCGGCCTCGAACCTTGCGAGAAGCGTTTCGATGTCCGCCGCGGGCCCGCTCACGACCTGGTGGGCGCCGTTGTCCGCAGCAACGCTCACGCCGGGTCCGGCCGAAGCGGCATTGTGCTCCGCCACGGCCTCGGCAACGAGCACGGGTCGGGCGAATATGGCCGCCATTGCGCCTTCGCCGGGCAATGCACCGATAAGGTCGCCGCGCGCGGCCGCGAATCGGAGACCGTCCTCGAGGCTGAACACTCCGGAAGCCTCCGCGACGGCGATTTCGCCGAGGCTGTGGCCGAGCACGATGTCCGGCCGCACCCCGACGCTCGTCCAGAGGGCCGTGAGCGCACACTCGAGCGCGTAGATCGCCGGTTGCTTCCAGCGCGGGTCGTCGAGGTCGGCGACAGCGTCGTGCCGGCCGAACATGACGTCGAGCAGGGAGGCGCCGTCTCGGTCCTCGGCCAGCAGCGCATCGCAGCGGTCGAGCACCGCACGCACGATCGGCTCGCTCGCATAAAGTGCCGCGCCCATGCCGGGCCACTGGCTCGCCTGTCCCGTGTAGACGAACGCGACCTTCCTGCGCTCGCGTGCCGTGGCGCCGGCGGTCTCGCCCACGAGTGCGCCGAGGCTCGTGCGCAACGAATCCGCGTCGCGGAATACGACGCCTGCACGGTGGTCGAAATGGCTGCGGCCGACGGCGGCCGTGAAAGCCATGTCTGACAGCAAAGCATCGGACATGGCCCCGTCGGCAAGCGCGTCCGCCCGCTCGTCGAGCCATTCGAGGTAGCGTGCCGCGAGTTCCCCGAGCGCCGTGTCGGACTTGGCGGAAAGCGGCAGGAAACGGGCTGCGCGCGGGTCCAGGCCGGCCCCGGCCGGCGCCGATGCGCCGACCGATTCGGGCAGGTCGACGGCGATGGGTCGCGGTGATCCGGCGGTACGCAGGTGTCCGGACTCGGCAACCGCGTCGGCAAGCGCCTGTGGCGGGCCGATGACGATCGGCCGCGGCTGACCGGCGCTTCGCAGATGCGCGGCATCCGCATCCGCGCCGACAACCGCTTGTGGCCGACCGATGACGATCGGCCGCGCTGCGCCGGCGATCCGCAGGTGCCCGCTGTCATCATCCGCGCCGTCCCGCTTCCCGTAGCCTTCGAGCACGACGTGCGCATTGGTGCCGGACCAGCCGAACCCGCTGATCCCCGCGCGCGGCGGCCGGCCGCCGTTCTGCGGCCAGTCCGTCTGCTCCGCGGTGACCTTCAGCGGCAGCCGCGACCAGTCCACGGCAGGCGTCGGGGTCGAGTAGTTGAGGTGCTTCGGGATCACGCCGCGCTTCATGGCGAGCACCGTCTTGATGACGCCTGCGACGCCCGCGGCGGCTTCGAGATGGCCGATGTTGGTCTTCACCGAGCCGATCAGGAGCGGACGGTCCGGATCCCGTCCGAGGCTGTAGGCCGTGCCGGTTGCCTGCGCCTCGATCGGGTCGCCGACCTCCGTACCCGTCCCGTGCGCCTCGACGTAGTCGACGTCCGCAGGCTCGAGCCCTGCCCGTTGCAGCGCCGCGGCGATGACCTTCTCCTGTGCGGGCCCGCTCGGCACGGTCAATCCGGGGCTCGCGCCGTCCTGGTTGAGCGCCGAGCCGCGAACCACGGCCCAGATGCGGTCGCCGTCGGCCTCGGCGTCCTCGAGACGCTTGAGCACGACGATGCCGCAGCCCTCGCCGCGTACGTAGCCGTTCGCGGCCGCGTCGAAAGTGGCGCAGCGGCCGTCGGGGGAGAGCATGCCGGCTTCGGCGCGCATCTGGAGAAGCGCTCCGGAGAGGATCGCGTGCACGCCGCCCGCGAGCGCGAGATCCGCTTCGCCGCGCACGAGTCCGGTCACGGCCTGGTGTATCGCGACCAGCGACGACGAGCAGGCCGTATCGAGCGCAAGCGCCGGACCCTCCAGCCCGAGCGCGAAGGACACCCGGCCGATGGCCGTGTTGAAGGAGGTGCCGGTGACGGAATAGAGACTCGCGGCCGGCCCTTCCGGCTTGCTCGTGTCGAGGATCAGCCCGCGGTACTCGTTGTTGCTGATCCCGGCATAAACGCCGGTGCGCGTACCCCTGAGGCGCTCCGGGTCGATCCCCGCATCTTCGAGCGCCTTCCAGGAGGTTTCGAGCATCATCCGCTGCTGCGGATCGAGCAACTGCGCCTCGACCGGCGAAATGCGGAAGAAGGCCGCGTCGAAGCGGTCGAGTTCGTCGAGATAGGCACCGAACCGGCAGGCCCGGTTCTGCACGCCCGCGTCCGGGAAGAGTTCGCCGAAACGGCCGACGCCGGAGCCCGGATCGCCCTCGATCACGCCGCTTTCGCCTTGTTCGAGCATGCGCCAGAAATCGGCGAGGCTGCCCGCGCGCGGAAAGCGGCAAGCCATGCCGACGATCGCTATGGGGGCGTCGGTCGCGATGGGGGCGTCGGTGCCGGTCGGCGTCTCGCCACGATCCGCGGCGGCGACCTCAAGTGCGCCCGCAGACGCGTCCGAACGGGTGCGGTCGGTCATGTGCAACGCTTTTTCATCCGGAAAACGCCTATGGTCGCGCGTTCCCGCGAATCAGCACAAGTACCCGGCCGCCGCGCCCGGAACCGCTGTCCCGGACCGCTTGCTCCGACCGATTTCGCCGACCGGCCACCTCGGACCGGCCACCCGGGACCGGCCACTCTGGACCGGTTGCCTCGGGCCGTCCATCCCCCGTACCGGCCGCCCCGGACCGGCGGCCCACGGCAATCGGGTACACTAGCGAAACAACGATCCACGGAGCCCGGCAAGGCGCTCCCGGTACGAACAACAGGCAAGACGATCACAGCGCGGATGCGCTCAGCGTTGACCGCAACCATGACAACCGGCAAACGATTCCTTCCCGGCGGCCTGATCGTGGTGTGGCCGCTGCTCAACCTGCCGCAGGCAGTCGCGCAGGACCCGCCGCCCGCACTATCGGGCGTCTGGAGCACGACCGTGACGGCCCTCGAACATCCGGAGTGGACGCTCGAGGAACTCTTTCAGTGCACCTGCACGCCGGAGACCTACGAACGGATCCCCGAACTCCTGGACGACCCCGCCAACGAATCTCTGTCCGCTACCGAGATTCTCAGGGAGATCGGCGCACAGAACCGCCGGAGCATCGCGGCACTCTTTACCGAGACCGCGCGGGACTATGCCGCGGCCTTCGACCACGCGGACGACCCCGCGATCCAGTGCGAGCCCTTCGGGGTGTTCCGGAGCCTGCTGCACGGCGATCCCATCGAGTTCGAGCAGCAGGAGGACCGCGTGATCGTCCGGGGCGAGGACATGGCCTCGGACCGCATCATCTTCATCGACGGCCGCGGCCACCCGGCCGACCTGCAGCCGAGCCCGATGGGGCACTCGATCGGCTGGTACGAAGGGTCGACGCTCATGGTCGAGACGGTCGCCGTCAGCGCGGCCATCGCCGAAGATTCGCTCAACATCCACAACAGCGACGAAGCCACGAGCGTCGAGCGTTACACGGTCAGCGAGGACGGCAGCAGGCTGCACATGACGTTCACGCTCGACGATCCGTTGATGTTCCGCGAGCCGCTGACGCTCAGAAGCACCCGGCTCTTCACGCCCGAGGTGCCGTTGCAGGACCTGCCCTGCGAGGCGATTTCGGGCCAACTCTGAGGGGCCGGACGTGAACGGGGGAGTGACATGAGAGGCACGATACTTCCGGTGGCCGGTCTGCTCGTGACGGCGCCCGTCGCCGCACATCACAACGCGTCCGCGCACTACCGGATCGGCGAGAGCATGACGATCTCGGGCGTCGTGACGGAGTTTCGCGCCGTGAATCCGCACGCGCGGGTCTATTTCGATGCCGTCAATGACGATGGTGTGATCGAGTCCTGGATGGCCGAAGGCGACAGCTTCATCAACCTCAGGCGCGTCGGCTGGACGATCGATGAGCTCGAGCCCGGCGACCGCATCGAGATCGTCGGGCGCCCGTCGCGCGATGGCTCCAATCTCGTCGAGTGGACATCGATCGTGGTCGCCGAGGGCGCGGAACTCGGCGGCGGCAACGGCCAGGTCGAAGAGCGCAGGCGCTACCTCGAACAGCGGCTGGCGGAATACCGAGCGCAGCGCGGTCGGTCGGCACAGTGAATCGGGCGTTCGGCGCAGCGAGCGGCGCACTCGGCGCATCGCAATCAGTCGGCTCAGCTCGATCAGTCGGCGCAGTGAGCGGGCATTCCGTACAGCGTCCGGCAACCGGGAAAAAAGCGGGCGTGAAGGGAGACGGACGATGAGCGATTTCCGACCGGGCGTGTCCTTGCACGCATTACGCAGGCTGACGACTGCGGTGTTGCTGGGCGCGCTCGCGGCGTGGACGCTGCCCGGCGCCGCGCATCACTCCTTCCCGGCGCTGTTGACGGAGGATGGCGAGGAAGTCATCGAGGTGCTCGAGGGCACGGTGAGGGTGTTCCGGATACTGAATCCGCACGGTGCACTGATCGTCGATGTCCCCGATGAGGCCGGCGAAAACGAAGGCTGGCTGATCGAGCTCAGCCCCGCTTCGCAGCTCGCACGCGAGGGCTGGAGCGACGACATGCTCGTTCCCGGCGACCCGGTCAGCGTCGCGATCTACAGGTCCCGCACGCCCGGCCGCGCGCGGATTCGGGCTCTGCTCATGCCCGGGAAAGGCGAGGGCGGCGCCGCGCGACTGCTCGTGTCCTACGGCATCCGCGGCGATACACCGGTCATGCGCCGCTTGCGCGAACGAGTGCCCACCTGCGGCATCATCGACCAGAGCTTCCAGAGAACCGAGTGCTTCAGGATCGACGCCGAGGCCGAGCGCGCGCTCGCGGAGGAGTTTCCAGGCCCGATGGGTTACGTGATGCCCATAGAGCCGGAGACGACGCGCTAGGCGAAACCGGAGGCGCGGACGGAACGAGAGGGACGGACGGGACCGGAAGCACAGACGGGACCGGAAGCATGGACGAGACCGGAAGCACGGACGGGACCGGAAGCACGGACGGGACCAGAGGCACAGACGGGGCGGTGCAGGAGGATTTTCGATGAGAGCGCTGAAGTTGCTTGCGATTGTTGCCGGCGCGGTGACCCATATGCCGGCGGGCGCTCAGCAGGACGCCGACGTTGCACGCGATTTGTCGGGAATCTACGAAGCCGCGCCCTTTATCGGCACGCCGGAAGTGCGCCAGCCGGACCCCTACCCGTACACACCGGTCGGCGAGAGCGCGTTCGAAGCCTACGATGCCCTTGTCATGGACCCGCGGGCGCTCGATGACTGTGCGCCGGACAGCGTGCCCGGTGTGCTCTGGTCAGCCAACCCGATGCAGATCGGCATGGAGGACGGCGTGATCCTGCTGCGTTTCGAGCGCGCCAACATCACCCGGTCGATTCCGCTCGGCGGCCGCTTGCCGGCAGATCCCGAGCCCACCGGACTCGGGCACTCGGTCGCGCGCTGGGAAGGCGACGTATTGACGATCGAGACCAGCCACATGTCGGGCGGCTATCTCTTCAACAACCGCGGGTATCCGCTGAGCGCCGAAGGGCGGATCACCGAGCGCTACCGGCGTGTTGGCGACGGCAATGACCTCGTGCTCGAAGTTCTCGTCGACGACCCCGTCAACTACACGGAGACCTTCACGCTCGCGCGCGACTGGATCTGGGCGCCGCACGAGGAGATACGCCCGTGGGTGTGCATCGACCTCGGCCCGGGCGACGCCGAACCCGACCTCGACGAACTCGCGCGCCAGCTTGAGGCGCTGTAGGCGTTCCTGAAACAGGAAAAACGCGCGATGCCGGCCCGCCATCGGTTGACAGTGCTCAAGGCGCCCGACGGTTTCGCTGCATTGCGGCGGAGAAGCCCTGACAGGTGAAAAGCGATTGTTGACCGTGAGTCACAAATACGCACACAATCGCATATACGAATGATGGCTGGAGTATCGATATGGACTTTGTAAGCGTTCGCGAATTGCGTACCCGCTCCGCTGCCGTATGGGATGCCCTGCGCGAGGAAAAGGACCTGGTCGTGACCTCGAACGGCAAGCCGATCGCCGTGCTGTCGGCGACCACCGCGCCGACGCTGGAAGCGTCGTTGACGGCTCTGCGGCAGGCCCGCGCGCAACTGGCGGTCGCGGCGATGCAGGAACGCGCCCGGGAGACCGGCGCCGACCGGTTGACTCTTGAAGACGTCAATTCGGAAATCCAGGCCGCGCGGCACCAGCGGCGCAAATGAGGGTCGTGATCGACACCAATGTACTCGTCTCCGGCCTGCTCTCACCATTCGGTCCGCCGGGTATCATCGTCGGTCTGATAACTGCTGGCAGCTTATGTTCCTGCCATGACTCCAGAATATTTGCCGAATACAACGCGGTATTGCGGCGTCCGGCTTTCCCGTTCGCCGCAGAAGAGGTCATGGCGCTCATGGCGCAGATTCGCGCCGGCGGAGAACTGGTTTCCGCCAGACCGCTGCCCCTCCGGTTGCCCGACCCGGACGATGAGCCGTTCCTGGAAGTTGCCGCAGCGGCGATGGCCGAATTCCTCGTGACCGGCAACTTGAAGCACTTTCCCCACGACCGCCGCCAGGGCGTTCGCGTGGTTACGCCCCGGGAGTTTCTGGACTCCGGCTTGCGCCGCTATTGAGTCGTCGCCTCCACGATCTCGAAATGCACGCCGCCCGGCCCCTCGAAGAACAGCAGGTCCGAGCCCGGCGGGTTCGGCCTGATCAGGTACGGTGGGTAGCCGGTCGCTTCGATTCTCGCGGCGAAGTCGGTCAGCGACTCCGACACGCGGAATCCGATGTGATCGAGCGAGTGGCCTCGGCTCGGCGCCCGCTCGCCCGAGGCGACTTCACTGATCTGCACCCAGAGATCCCCGTAAAGGATGCAGTGAAAGTTGTCGCCGCCCTGCTCGGGCACGAACTCGCCGCCGAAGATTTCCAGGAACCAGTCGCGCACCGCATCCTTTTCGTTGACGAAGAGATGCACGTGGTTGATCCGGGGTTGTTCGGCATCCTGCATGAGTTCGATTCGCGCGCCCCAGGGATCCTCGATGAATGCGATCAGCGGGGCCGTGATGCCGGGTCGCGGCTCCTCGTCGATGCGGGCGCCGAGCTGGCGCGCCCGTTCGACCGCCGCTTCCAGGTCGTCGACGCCGAAGCCGACGTGGTCGATCGCGGTTTCGTTGCTCGCCCCGGCGTTGCCCTCGTTCGGCATCGTGCCGACGAAACCGTTCGACTGCACGACGAAGAAGCCGGGTCCGCCCGGTCTCACTTCGCCGCCGATGAGTTCCCCGTACCAGTCGGCCGCGGCTTCGACATCCGGCACGCGCAAGTGCACATGGGTGAACGTGCTCTGCGCGAGCGCAAGGCCGGGAACGATCGACAATGCGGTCAGGACAGCCGCGAGACGGAATCGATTTCTCATGGAAGCCTCCTTTCGGGCCCTGCGTTCAGCCATGCCGGCTGACGCAGTTGTGTTGCCGCCGATGATCGCCGCGACGGGCTGCCGGGAGCTTGCGCCGCCGGATGGCATGGAAAAACGGCCCTTGCGCGTCAGCGCAGCGAGCCCGCGGCGAGAACCCCCGGGAGCCTGCGGCGCAGGCGCCTAAGCGCGCGGCGGTTCGCCGATGCCGCCGAGGGTGCCGTCCTCGCGTTCCTCGGGCGTCTGGCCGAGCACGATGTCGAAATTGGCCGTGAGTTCCCCGATCGTCGAACCCGGCAGCGGATGGTACTCGACCATGAGCGTTTCGAGCGCCGCCGGGTCGCCGACCCGCCGCAGGATGCGGTCGCGCGGGTTGTCCGCGTGGCCCTTGACGAGGGCCTGCGTCGCCATGATGCGCTGCCCGGACTTGCTGACCGCAACGTGGATGTGCGCCGCGCGGAACGTTCCGCCGAGCGTGTACGAAGTGGGCTTGATCGTGCGGAAGTAGTAGCGCCCCTCCGTGTCGGTCAGAAAGCGCCCGTAGCCCTGGAAGTTCGTGTCGAGCTTGCCGTCGTGCCGCCCCTCGGTATGGATGTATGAGCCGTTCATGTCCGACTGCCAGATCTCGATGAACGCGTTGCGTACGGGGCTGCCGCTCGGCCCGAGCAGCCTGCCCGTGAGATGCGTGATCTCGCCGATGGCCGGCTTGATGTTGTCGTTGATGATCAGCAGGTCGTTGTCGGTATCCAGCGGCATACGGTCGGGATAGAAGGGACCGTCGCCGGTTCGCGCCGTTTCCGTCAGCGTGGCCGCGAATGCGCCGGGAACCGTGAACGCCGCAGCACCGATCGTCATGCCGTGCAGAAACCGTCGCTTCGTCACCATGATCGTTCCCCCGTGTTGCGCTCGGTAACAGCCTACTCCGGGCACCGGCTTCCGGCAAGCGCGGGAACGGCCTCGCTGCGACGCTCGCGGCGGGCCCGGCCCGGTCGAGCGGTCCGCCTCAGAAGCTCACGCCGAGGTTGACGAACACGTAGCGGCCGAGCGCATCGAAGAACGCCGGAAACGTGTTGCCGTTACCCGGCGCCGTACCCGCGTCGGAACTGACCTGCGGGTCCGTGTCGAGCAGGTTGCTGATCCCGCCGGTAAGCGTGTAGTTGCCGGCGGCGATCCATTCCGCCGTGAGGTCCCAATAGGTCTCGGCACCGAAATCGATGCCGTTGCTACCGAGATCGCCGGTACTGCCGAGATACCGCAGGCCCAGCGAAACCCGCACGTCGTAAGCTGTGTACAGGGTCGCCTTGTAGTTGCCGATCCATTCCGGCTGAGGGTTCTTGCCGCAGGACGCACCCCAGAAGCCAGCGCACTCCAGCGCCGCCTCGCCGGGCAACTCGACCAGATCCGCAGTCAGCAGGTAGGTCGATACGCCTTGCAGGTCGATCGGACCGAGCCGGGTGTCGAAGCTGTAGTCGAAGATGACGTCGAGGCCTTCAACGTTCTCCTCGGTGAGGTTGGTGGTCTGGGCCGAGATGTAACCGCCGCTGATCCACAGCGAACCGTTCACCGGGTGGCGGTTGATCAGGCTGCAGAACGCCGCAAGTCCGGTATCGAGACACTTGTGCAGCGCCGTGGCGGCAGGGATCGAGCCGATACCCTTCTCGACGCTGATGTCGAAGTAGTCCAGCGTCACCGTGAGGCCGTCAACGAATGCGGGCGTCGCGACAAGTCCGGCAGTAAACGATTCGGCTTCCTCCGGCGCAACCGCTTCGTTTCCGCCTGCCAGGATGTTGTATTGATCCGCCGGGGACTTCAGATCCGTTCCATACAGATTGGCGGGCAATCCGCTGTTGGCGCACGCTTGCTGGCTCGCGGTCATCGAGAGGCCGCAGGGATCGTCGGCGATGTCGACCAGGCCGAACCCCTGTGCGCTGAACAACTCCGACAGGTTCGCGTGCCGGATCGCGGACTGGTATGAAGCGCGCAGCGCGAGCGTATCGGAAACGCGCCAGAACGCCCCGAACTTGAGCGTGTCGGTCGTGTGGCCGGTCGAGTAGTCGGCATAGCGGTAACCCGCGTCGAAGCTGAGGTTGTCGAGCACCGGGATACCGAGTTCGACGAAGTACTCGTTGACGTCGTAACCGCCCGCCAGAGGCAAGGTGGCGCCGCCCGAACCGGAGCGGTCGCCCGTGCGGCTCGGCAGGTCGGGGCGAAAGTCGGTGCTCAGGTCCTTGTTTTCAAGGCCGACCGCGACGGAAATCGGGCCGGGTGCGCCGGGAAGTGCAAACGGGAATTCGCCCGAAGCCACCGCCTGGAGGATGTGCTGCTCGCCGCTGCCGAGAACGAACGTCGAGCTGGCGATGTACCGCTGCACCTCCTCGCCGCCGTCGATCACGCCCTGGATCCCACCGTCACCGGGCAGGCCGCCCCTGAAGAGGTTGTACGGAACACAGGCAGAATCGGTCCCGTCGAGCGCCGCGACGCATGTCGGCGTTCCGTTGACGCTGATCACGTCGACCGCGCGGTTGATCGCGGTCACCGAAAGGTCGTTGCGGTATTCGCTCGTGTATTGGACATCGGACAACTGGTAGGACAGGTCGTAGGTCCAGCCATCTGCGATCTCGCCGCGCAGACCGTAGATCGACACCGTGTTGTCGTAGCTGGTGACGTTTTGCCGCGGACCGCCTTCGACGTTTCGCTTGAGCGAGTACAGCGGCGCGTTGTAGCCGATGATGTCGCCTGAGCCGACCGCAAGATCGAGCGAGGAGATGTAGGCCAGCGCTTCGGCGGCGCTCGCGAAGTCCGGCGCGTGATCGCCGCCCATTCCGGCCCAGTCGCCGCAGACCGTTGCGTATTGCTGCCTCGACAGGAGCGGGTTGTAACAGGGCAACTCGGTGATATTGCCGAACGTGCCCGAATACGCGATCTGCGCCTTCGAATCAGACTGCATCGAGCGGACGTTGGCGTAGCCTTCGATGCGGTCGTTGATCTCGAAGCTGCCGAAGAAACCCGCGTTCAAACGCTCGTCCGGCCGCTGGAAGAAATTGGTGGGATTGTAGTTGTAGACCTGACCGTCACGGGGCACGAATTCGTCGCCGAGCAGTTTCAGATCGAGCCCGGTGATCGATGGGTCCGCGGCATTCGTGTAGCCGAGATCGTCGTAGCGGCCGAAATCCCACCACCGGCCCGGAGGTATGGTCGACGAGCCGCCGCAGGCGTTCGTGCCGCCGGTCAGGGCGCACGCGGAGATGTCGTAGTCCCCCTGCAGGATCGGGGAGGTATCGGTTTTTTCGATGAAGCCGGTGATGTGTCCGCGCCCGTCGAAGATCGAGCCGCCGAAGGCAACCGCGAGCTTGTCGGTTTCCCCGGTGGTCACGTCGTCGTCCGCCAAGCGGTAATCGTGCGAGGTCACGAGGTCGCGCATCCCGCCGTTGTCGTTGTTGTGCTGGTAGAAGCTGTGCATGTAATTGGCCTTGAAGCCTTCAAAATCATCGTCGAGGATGAAATTGACCACGCCCCCCACCGCGTCGGAGCCGTACACCGACGAGGCGCCGCCGGTCAACACCTCCACCCGCTCGAGCAACAGGGTGGGAATGGAGTTCAGATCCGCGCAGTTGCCGCCGCCGGTCGTGCCGGGGGCGAGCCGCTGACCGTTGATGAGCACGAGGGTCCGCGCGCAGCCGAGGTTGCGAACGTTGACGGTCGCCGTGCCCGAGGCGCCGTTGGACGCGGTGATGGCCTGACCGGGAGAAATCTGCGGGAGATCGTTGAGGTAGTCCTCGACACGGGTGATGCCGCGGTCGGAGATATCCTCGACCTCGACGGTGACGATCTGCGAAGAACTGGTCACGTTGGGGGTCCTGAGGCGGCTGCCGGTGACCAGCACTTCTTCGATCTCACCCGCCTGCGGACCCTGGGCGAGGGCGCGGTCTGCGGCGCCCGGTCCGAGGGCCACTACGCCGCAAAGCAATAACGTCCGATGCTTGCTGGATTCCATTCCATTTTCCTCCGAAGGGCTCGTCCCGAGTTGACGCGTGCCGCGCGTATGGCACGGTCACCGGGGATGTTCACACGATTGGACATGCAAATGTAGAAGGAGGTTCCAGGTTTGAAAAGCCCCTGTACGCAGCCTGCCGCCCCCGCTTGTGGGCAGGCTCAGGCCAGGCTGTCGAAGAGTTCCTCCTGGCGGCGGCGCTCGGCGGCATCCGGCAGACGGCCCCGCGCGGCGCCGAAGTTGTCTTCGACGTGGCGGACCTGCCGCGTGCCAGGGATCGCGACGGTCACGGCCGGGTGCGAGACGATGTACTTGAGGAAGAACTGCGCCCAGCTCCTGCAGTCGAATTCGGCCGCCCACTCGGGCAGTTCATGGCCTTCCACGACGCTGAAGATCGATCGCCGGGCGCCGCGGAAGGGCAGGTTGATCATCACGGCGATGCCGCGGTCGGCCGCCGTCGGCAGCAGGCGCTCGGCCACGTCACGGTCGCCGAGCGAGTAGTTGAACTGCACGAAGTCGACATCCTCGGCCAGCATGAACTGCTCCATCTCCCCGTGCTGGTCGCGCGAGGACACCGACGCGCCGATGTAGCGGAAACGGCTGGCCGCCTTCCACTCGCGCAGGAGCGGCAGCTCCGTGTCGGTATTGACAAGCTGATGCACCATCATGAGATCAATCTGCTCGGTCCTGAGCCGCTCGAAGGAATTGCGAAAACCGTCCACGCCCCGAATCCGGCCCCTGATATCTGTCTTGGTCGCGAGAAAGAGATCGTTGCGGATGCCGAGTTCCGTCGCGAGGTCGCCGATCACGGCTTCCGATGTGCCATAGGCCGCCGCGGTATCCATGACCCGGCCGCCGAGCTCGACGAATCGCGCCATCGTCGCGCGCAGCGGTGCGCGCTCGTCCTCGGACTCGCCGACCCCGTAGCGGTTCGTGCCGATGCCGATCGGCGGGATCATTTCGCCGCTCGAGGGGATGGGCTTGAAGATCGCCCGATCCGACTGGGCGAGCAGTCGCGGTGCCGCAAGGCTGACTGCGGTGCCCGCTCCGGCCCTGAGCGCGTCGCGTCGTGTCATCGGCATGGCGTATTCCCCCCCTTGATTCGGGCTGCAAGCTTAGCAGCAACGACGCCAAGGATAGTCGTTCGCCGGCTGAGCGCAACAGAATCTGCGACCCGGCACGCTAGCTCGCATTTCTCACCAGGGGCCGCGATGATCGCAAGAGACAAGCGAGGGCGCGGCCAGCGCAAGCTGGCATCGGCACGACGCCCCTGATGGTCTCGCAAACTCCTGAGAATCATCCGTAATGTTCCATGGCAAGGCGCGGCTTGGTCGGATTTGCGGGCTGGTATTGGTGTATCATGCCGAGCCTCATTGTCGGCGGCGGGGATCGCCGGAGACATCGGCAGGCGGCGCCCCAGGAGCGCTGATGTCGTCGTCGGCTCGAACGCAAACGACATCGTGGCCGATCGGCGCCTCGATGTGCCCGGATTCGGGCTCGAGCAATCCCCGTGTCGGCTTCCCGTCGTGGCGCGTGCCAGCTTGCCGCCTCGCCGCTCGACCCGCATGACCATCATGAACGATCAGATGACGCAGCGGCGTAGTGCCGCGCTCGTGTTCGCCGTCCTGCTGACCGCGGGCGCGGCGACGAGCGCCTCCGCGCAGCAGCCCGCGTCCGACACCGAGATGGCCAAGTCCGTGCGCATCCAGCGAACCGCCGAGCCGCCGGTCATCGACGGCGTCATGAACGAGGAGATCTGGCTGCGCGCACCGATCATCGACGACCTGCACCAGGTGAACCCGGTCGAGTACGCCGAACCCAGCGAGCGTACCGAGGTCCGCGTGCTCTACGGCCGCGATGCGCTTTACATCGGCGCGCGGCTCCACGACGGGGAACCTGCGCGGATCAACGCCCGCATCCTGCGCCAGAACCAGCCGATCGGCTCCGACGACCGCTTCTTCGTGCACATCGATCCGTTCAACACGCGTCGCGGCGGCTACGCCTTCGGCGTCAACGCCAACGGCGTGCGCTACGACGGCATCTACGAGGGACCGACCCAGCGGCAGTTCGACTGGGACGGCATCTGGCAGGCGGCGGCGAGCATCGACGAGCAGGGCTGGGTCGTCGAGATCGAGATTCCCTTCAAGACCATTTCCTTCGATCCTCGCGCCGATCGGTGGTGGATGAACTTCACGCGCAACATCGAGCGCAAGAACGAGAGCATTGCCTGGATGTCGCGCAATCGGCGAACCGACCTGAGTTCCATGGGCGAGGTTCGTGGAATCTCGCAGATCGAACAGGGCAGGGGGCTCGACGTGGTGCCGACGGCCAGCGTCCGCGAGCGCCGTGCCTTCGGCGCCATTCCGGCGAACAGCGCCATGGAGCCGTCGCTCGACGTCTTCTACAAGTTGACGCCGCAGCTCAATGCCTCGCTGACCCTGAACACGGATTTTTCGGCCGTGGACGTCGACAGCCGGCAGGTCAACCTGACGCGGTTCAGCCTTTTCTTTCCCGAGCAGCGAGATTTCTTTCTGCAGGATGTCGACATTTTCCAGTTCGGCCGCCTCGAGCAGGACGGCCGGCCGTTCTTCTCGCGCCGGCTCGGGATCAGCAGGACCGGCCAGGAGGTGCCGCTCGACTTCGGCGGCAAGCTGTCGGGCCGGGTCGGGCGCTTCGATGTCGGGACGCTTGCGGTTCGGCAGGAAGCCTACGGGGACGTTGACGCCACGACGGCATTCGTCGGACGGGTTGCCGCGAACGTTCTCGAGGAATCGAGCGTCGGCATGATCGTGACTCACGGCGACCCGGGATCGAACCTCGACAACAGCGTGGGCGGCGTCGACTTCCGCTATCTCAACAGCCGCTTCGCCGGAGGCCGCGGCCTTGAGGGCGTCGCCTGGTTCCAGCAGTCCGACTCCGAGGAGCTTGACGGTGACGACACGGCGCTCGGGTTTCGCGTAAGCGTGCCGAGCAACACGGGTCTGCGCGGCAGCTTCGGCATGACGCGGATCGAGGAAAACTACAACCCGGCGCTGGGCTTCGTACGCCGCACCGGCATCGAACAGCTCAGGTTCAACGTCGGCCATACCTGGCGGCCGGGCAGCGGTCCGGTCAGGACGTTGTTCTCCGGCATCGACTACGACCGCATCGACTATCTGGACAGCGGCGAGATCCAGAGCGAAGGGCTCAGGATCCGGGCCGTCGACCTGAATCTGAACTCGCAGGACTCCTTCGGCCTGAGCTGGTCGCGCGAGCGGGAAGGCCTGCGCAGGCCGTTCCGGATCTCGAGCGGCATCGTCATCGAGCCGGGGCTCTACACTTTCGATACGATCGATCTCTCGTTCCGTGCAGGCAACCAGCGCGCGGCCGGCGGGGGCGTATTCCTGAACAGCGGAAATTTCTACGACGGCGAACGAATCGGCACGGGCACGTTCTTCAACTGGCGGCCGAGCCGGCATTTCCGGACGAATGTGAGCTATCAATACAACGAGATCGACCTGCGTGGAGGCAGCTTCGTGACGCGCATCGCGAGGGTCACTCTGGAGGCCGTGTTCTCGTCGACCCTGTCCTGGATCAACCTGATTCAATACGACAACGTGTCCGAGACCATCGGCATCAACAGCCGGCTGCACTGGATACCTCGTGCCGGGCGCGAGGCCTTTCTGGTCCTGAACCACAACCTCGCGGACCCGGACCGCGACAACAGTTTCCAGTCGAGCTTTTCTGAACTGACGCTCAAGTACAGCTACACTTTTCGTTTCTAGCCGGTGCCCTGGCACCGTGCCGGACGATGATGGGAGAACCGAAATGAGGACTCCGAGGACCCTGACGATACTCGCGGCGCTCGTGGCACTGGCGCCGCTGCCGCCCGCGCTCGCCCAGTCGCAGGACATCGATAACGCGACAGTCTATGCGCTCGCCAACCAGTTGGCCGACGAGCTCGAGCTCGTTCGCGAACGCATGGGCCGGCCCTACGACGACAGTCCGCGCCTGCCGGTATCGGCGATTACCCAGAACGAGCTGTACTTCCAGGTCCAGTTGCTGCTGCGCAAGGCCAACCAGCTCGCCCGGGAGTTGGCGGGCGCCTCGCCCCGGCCGACCGGGCTCGTGCCTTCCGGCGATATCCAGCCGAGCGATGTGCATGCGCTGCTCGAGGATGCGCTTGAACAGGTCCGGCATGTCGGCGACGCGATCGGCATTACCGAACAGGTCGACATCGTGCCGCGCGGTGCGCCGCTGTCTCCGACCGGCGTGTTCCTCGTCGTCATCGACGTCAACCGCCAGCTCAATCACATGCTCGGCGTGCCGATCGGCGACTCCGACGTCTTTGACGAGATCGCGACGTCGATCATCTACGCGGCTTCGCTGCTGTCGACCTATCCGGGCGCCGTGCCCGTTCCCCAGGCGCCGCCGTTCGACGGTTACCGGCGCCCGGCCGATGTCTACCGCCGGCTGACGGAGTGCATGGACGTCTTGATCCGCGTGGCCGAAAAGGCCGGGTTGCCGGTCGCGGGCCTGAGTACGCGCCGCAACATTCCCGACGACATCACGCCCGGCCACATCATTGACGTGGCGAGCCTGCTGACCGCGGACCTGGCGGCGCTTGTCGAACTCATGGATGCTCCGCTGGTCCGCCCTGAGCTTCCGGCGCCGAAACACATCTTCGCGACCGAGGTCTACACTCAGGCCGGCATCCTGTTGCGGCAGCTCGAGGAACTGGAACGGCGCCTGTAACGCGCCGGTAATGGCGGCGGCCGGGCTGCTAGAATGACCCCATGCAGGACAACGACGCCATGCTCGTCGCTTTCGGCGACTTCGTTCGCGCGCAGCGCAAGCTCGCCCAGGTCTCCCAGCGCCACCTGGCGAAAGTGGCCGGCGTTTCGGATTCCTACCTGAGTCAGCTCGAGCGCGGCCACTACCGTCCGTCCGCCCAGGTCGTCAAGGCGCTCGCACAGGCATTCGGCATGAAGCCGGAGCAGCTCTACACGATGCTGGGCTTCTTCGATGGGGACGATTCGGGCGAAGCGGTCTCCGTCGAACAGGCGATCCGGCTCGACGAGCGGCTCGCTCCGGAGCAGAAGGACACGCTGATCAGGGTCTATCGCTCCCTGGTCGGCGAGGACCTGTAGTTTCGTCAAGTTTTCGTGATCGATACGAAACCGCGTTGACAGCGCGGTTGCCGCTGCGCCATGATCGCGCCCGCGCTGACGGCGGCACGACAGCCCGGCCATTCAGGATCGGGCAAGGTCATGCGGCTCTGCAGTACGAAGCGTAGTTTCCATCGCCAACCGCAGCGGCACTTCGGTCGCTCACTTCCGGCGACACCGCAAGACTTCCTGAACTGAAGCGAGTAGACGCTCATGGACAAGCCTGTGCAGCCCTGGCTCGGCCTCTACGGGTCCATGCCGGCAACGATCGAACCGGCAAGCCGCACGGCGCTCGAGATGTTTCGTGCGACCGCCGCGCGCGACCCCGGCGCGCCGATCGCCTGCTACTTCGATCGGCCGATTTCCGCCGGTGAGATTGACGCGATGTCGGATGCGCTGGCCGTGGCGCTGCAGGCAGGTCGGGTCGAGCACGGGGACCGCGTCGCGATGTACCTGCAAAACGTACCGCAGGTGCTGGTCGCGGTTCTCGCCGCGTGGAAGTGCGGCGCCGTCATCGTGCCATGCAACCCGATGCTGCGCGAAGCGGAACTTGCAAAGGTGCTCGCCGGATCCGGCAGCCGCGTGCTGATCTGTCAGGAGGACCTCTACGCCGATGTCGCTCAGGCGGCGTTGCCGCAGACCGCGGTCGAGTTTGCGGTGACGACTTCGGCGCTTGATTTTCTACCCGAAGACCGGCCCTTGCCGAAAGTGCTGGCCGGAATTTCGCGGCTGCGCAATGCGAGCGTGCCCGACATGCTCGAACTCATTGAGAACTACCGTGGCGAAACGCCAGAAGCTGTGCCGATCACGGGCGACGACGTCGCGTTCATGGTCTACACCTCCGGTACCACGGGCGATCCCAAGGGCGCGATGAACCTGCACCGTAACGTCGTGTTTGCGACGACGGTGTACGAGCGCTGGATCGGCCTGTCCGCCGAAGACCGGATCCTCGGTCTCGCGCCGCTGTTTCACGTGACGGGCCTGATCGGCCACGTGACGCTCGCTATGCTGACCGGCGCGCCGCTCATTCTCTTCTACCGCTTCGATGCCGACGAGGCCATGCGCCTGGTGCAGAGCCATGGTGCGACCTTCAGCGTTTCGGCGATTACCGCGTTCATCGCACTCATCAACAGCGGGGCACTCGACAAGTACGACGTTTCCTCGCTGACGAAGCTTTATACGGGCGGTGCGCCGACGCCGCCGAGCGTGCTTGCCGAGTGGCACGAGCGCACCGGCGTCAGGATCCAGCCGATGTACGGTCTGACCGAGGCGACCTCGCCCACGCACATGACGCCGCACGGTGTGGAGCCTCCCGTCGATTCGCACACGGGCGCCCTGTCGATCGGCGTGCCGGTGTTCGACACGAAGGTCAAGGTGATTACCGACGCCGGTTTCGAGGCCGAGCCCGGCGAAGTCGGCGAGTTCGTCATCGACGGGCCGCAGATCGTGCCCGGCTACTGGCAGAAGCCCGGGGAAACGGCGCGCTCCATCGGTCCCGACGGCCTGCGCACGGGCGATGTCGGTTTCATGGACGCAAATGGCTGGTTCTTTCTCGTCGACCGCTCCAAGGACATGATCGTCGCATCGGGCTTCAAGGTCTGGCCGCGCGAGGTCGAGGAGGTGCTGTACGAACATGCCGACGTGCGCGAGGCAGCCGTCGTCGGCATACCGGACCCGTATCGCGGCGAAACAATCAAGGCCGTGATCAGTCTGAAGCCCGGACGCAAGGTCACGGCCGACGAGATTCGGGCGTTCGCACGCGAGCGCCTTGCGGCCTACAAGTATCCACGCTTCGTCGAGATTCTCGAAGAACTGCCGAAGACGACGAGCGGCAAGATCATGCGCCGGCTGCTGCAGCCGACGGTCATCGGTGCGGCATTGCCGATGGAGGCCGCGGAGTCTGAGTTTGCGACAGTCTCATATCCGCAGTTGCGCGCCGCCGTCGAGGCGCGGGCGGTGGTTGAAGCCGGGGCGACATGGTTGCGGCTGAGCCGCGGACCCGTGCCTCTTACGACGACCGAAGCGCTCTACGAACGACTGCATACGATGGTCGCGCTGCTCGGCGAGGATGGGACGTTCCTCGACAGGGAGGCGTTTCTCGACGCCAACAAGGCCTACCATGCCGCCGTCATCGCGATCGCCGAGAATGAGCATCTCAACGCCGGTTTCGAGACGCTCAAGCTTCGGCAGCTTTTCCGCACGGCGCTCAAGGACGAGTCGGTTGCCGCCGAAAACGTCATCTATTTCCACGAATATCTGACCGACTCGATCGCCGCCGCCAACGCCGAAGGGGCCATCCAGGCGATACTGTCCTGGGGCAAGACATCGGCATCGTGGGTGCGCAAGGCGCTTCGCTACGATGTCGGCGATACCTCGGTCGTCGACGAACTGCGCCCGGGCGGCATCATCGAGGATCTGTCCGTCGGACTCGCCAAGGAGCAGGACAGCCTGGCCGGCGACGTGGACGCGCTGGTACAGGGCCTCGATGCGCGTGCGGCACTGGAGATCGGCATCACGGAGTCGCTCGGCAAGGCGCTCATGGCCGAAGCCGAGCGCGATGCGCTTGGCGCCAGGCTGCGCGCCTTCACGCCGCTGGTTCGCGGCGCGAGCCCTGCGCATGTCGCGCGCTACATCCGCGCCGACGACGCGTTCCATCGCGTCTTCCTGAGTCTGTTGCGCAATCCCTGCCTCTTCGAGATCTACAACTCCATCGACCTGCCGGAGCTCATGCGCCGCGTGCTCGAGGTCGCGCCGGCTTCGATCCGCGAAGTCTTCGATGACCACAAGGGGCTGATCCTGGCCTTGCGCAGCGGCGAGACCCATAACGTGAGCGCGGCCATCACGGAACACGTGAACAGGGTCCGGACCGCGCTTGCGGAGTTTCTCGCCGAGTCCGAAGCCGACGTCGGCGAACAACCGAAGGCGCTCGCGGGAACTGGCGCGCCGGTGCTCCGCCGCGCGTAGGGCGGAACCGGCTGATACGGCTGAGGCCGAGTGGGCGGCGCGGGTACTTCGCCGCGCGCAGGGCAGCGGCGCCGAGACTACATATCGGGTCCAGAGCAAAGCGTGCGCTCCGCCGCAGGCAGGGCGGGGGACCTCGCTGTCAGGCCGGACGCCCGTCTGGCCCTCTCCGAAAAGAGATTTCATTGGGCGCTTGACATGCAGAGCGGATGCGTAGCAAACTACGCACGCTTTCAATTTCTCGCGCACTTCGCTTGTTTTTTTAGGAGAACGAAGATGTCTGAATATGCCAAGCTCGCCACCGCGGCCGGCGACCAGTATCTGGACGCCCTGGCGGAAACGCAGGAGAACTTTCTGAAGTCGATGGAGCCGGTCGTCGAAATGATGAGCAAGCTTCCGTCGACGCCCGCTCCGGCATTCGCCGTGGACCTGCCGACGCCGCAGGAGTTGACCGAGGCGAATTTCGCGTTTGCCAACAAGTGGCTCAAGCAACAGAAGCAGTTCGCAGACCGGCTGTTCACGATGCCCGCACCGGCGTCGACCTCGAGCACGGCTTCGAACACGACGGCGAAGGCCAAGCCCAAGGCTCAGGCCTGATCGATTGTTGCAGCTTCCTCTCCGGCGGCGCGCTCCTGCGCGCCGCGGTTTTTTCACCTGCCGTGTTCGCCTTTCCGCTTTTCTGGTCTGCATCGAGCGTGCTGACGTAAACTGACCGCGTGGAACCTGCGGTGCAGGTTCCCGGGCTGCCGTCCGCGTCGCGACGAGCGCGCCGATCGAAAGGAGCGACAGCTTGGCCGACGAAACCTCCAACACGGAACCCACGCTCGTCGAGCGATGGCTCGAGGAGCAGCGCGAGTGGCAAAAGACCACGCTCGCCTATCTCGATTCCATTGTCAGGGACGAAGAGTTCCTGACTCACCTCGGCAACGCCATGCGCGGTTCGCTGCTCGCAGGCAAGCCTTATCCCGCGCCCGTTCCACCGGCCGCATCGGCGCCGGAGTCGGATTTCGCCGATCGGCTCGACCAGGTTCTCTTCGCGGTACGCGAACTGCAGGGTCAGGTTGCGGACCTGCGCATGACGCTCGACGAGATCCGCGCCGAACAGGGCAAATCCGGTACGGATGCGGAGCCGGCTGCCGACGCTTCCGACGAGGGTGACGCGTCGGACCGGGCGCAGCGGCCAGACCGCATGCAGCGGGTCGACCGTTGACCCTCCCAGTCGACGATCGCGAACTCGAATCGCTGATCGAGCTCTCAAGGCGCAGCCGCGCCAGGCTCGAGCGGCTGCACGAGGTTCTGACGAGTCCGGGCCACTACGGCGCGGGCGCCACTCAGGCGCAAGTCGTTTACGCGGAGAACAAGCTGCGGCTGCTCAGGCTCCTCGATGACGACGGCCAGCCGCAGAACGGCCCCCCGGTCCTTTTCATCCCTGCTCCGGTCAGCCGTTACTTCATTCTGGACCTGATGCCGGGCCGATCCTTTGCGGGCTACGTCGCAGCCGCAGGTTTCGACGTCTACATCGCCGACTTCGGCGTGCCGACGCGCGAGGACCGCTTCTGCGATCTCGCCTACTATGTCGATGGCCTGATTCGCCGCTCGGTGCGGGCGATCCGCCGGACGAGCGGCGCCGCCGAAGTCAGCATCGTCGGCTATTGCCTGGGCGGGATGCTGGCGCTGCTTTATTCGGCACTGAACCCGGGCACCGTGTCCCGGCTTGCGCTTCTGACGACGATGGTCGACGGCGACGTCGAGGGCGGAATCGCATGGATCGCCCATCGCATGGGGCTTGCGGGCGAGAGTTACGAGCAGCCACGGCTGGTGTCGGCCATCGAGATCAAGAGCTGGTTCGAGATGCTGGCGCCGGGGTCCAACAGCCTCATCGGCCGCGTGTCGGACCTTTGGGATCGCCTCGACGACCCGCCGGAACGGTTGCGCGACGTGCGCACGATGGCGTCCTGGGTCGACGATGTCGTGCCGGCGCCCGGTCGATTGCTTGCCGAGATGCACCGCCAGTTCGGCCCCGGCCGCAACGGGCTCATGAAGGGCGAGGCTGCGGTCGGCAGCCGCAAGGTCGACATCGGCAACGTGACGATGCCGGTGCTGTCGGTATCGGCGGCACGAGACACGATCTCGCCGCCGGAAGGGGTCGACGCGATCGGTTCCATCGTGCCCCAGGCCGAAATCGTCAGGCTGCGCGGCGGGCACGTCGGCATCGTCGCCGGACGTGCCGCGGCCGGGCTCTGGCCGCGCGTCGTCGACTTTCTCGGCAGCGGCAACGGCAGCGGCACCGACAACGGAAACGGCAGCGGCGACGGAAACGGTACGGGCAACGGAAACGGCAGCGGCACCGGAAACGACAGCGGCACCGGAAACGCCGCACCGGAGCGAGGCGATGTCTAGCCGCTACATGAGCTGGCGCGGGCAGCGGATCCACGTCACCGAAGCCGGCGTCGGGGATCCGCTGCTGCTGATCGCGGGTCTCGGCTGCAATACGGAAATGTGGGGCCCGTTCCTGAGCTACCTGCCCGAACGGCGCATGATCCGCTACGACGCGCCCGGTACGGGGCTCTCGAGCACGCCGGCCCACCCGATATCGGTCGCCGAACTCGCGCGCCTCACGGTGGCCGTGCTCGACGACTGCGGTATATCGAGCACCGATGTGATCGGCTATTCCTATGGCGGCGGCGTCGCACAACAGTTGGCGTTCGAGTTTCCCGAGCGTGTCGAGCGGCTCGTGCTCGCGGCAACGACCTGCGGCGTCGGCATGCTGCTCGGTTCGCCCCGGGCGATGAGCGTGCTCGCGACGCCGTTTCGATACTACTCGCCGCACTACTTCGACCGCACCGCACCCATGGCCTACGGCGGGCGCACGGCGCGCAACCCGCGGATCCGTCGTCAGATGATGCTGGCGCGGCACGCTCATCCGCCGAGCTACTACGGCTACGCCATGCAATTGCTCGCGGGCACGAGTTGGTCGAGCCTGGGGCTTCTGGGCCGGATTTCTCACGAGACGCTCGTGATCTGCGGGGACGACGATCCGCTGATCCCGATCTTCAACCCCGAGTTTCTTGCCCGGCGGATTCCACGCGCGCAACTGGATATCGTGCCGGACGCCGGGCACCTGTTCTTGTGGGACGACGCCGAGAACACGGGCGGGCGCATCGGGCGGTTCATCGAACGCGGGCGCCGGCGAATGGACAACGTGATCAGTCTGCGGGCCCGAGGTTCGGCAACGGACCACCTCGCCGAAGTGAACTGAATCGTTATGACGACCCAGAGAACCAAGGGGACCAGGAGGACCAGCACAACCATGACGACCATCACTCTGAGGTACGCCGTTCCCACGGCGATGTTCTTCACGATTTGGGCCGGCGCCGCGCATGCGCAGGACTGTACGCCGTCGCAGTTCGGCGCCGACGACGAAATCGGCGCCGCGAGCCGCGTCACCGCCGAGAGCGTACTGGCCGCGATGAGCCTCGTCGGGGCGGGGCAGGTTCACCCGCTCGGCATCGTCATCGATCCAGACATGCCGGCCTTCGCGCCGCGCAAGATGATGCTGCAGGTCGTGCAGCCGGGCCAGCACCACGGTCGTCCCCTGACCGGGGACTTCGGTTGGCCGATGAGCTACAACGACGACGTCAGCCAGCTCTGGTGGGGTATGGGGCCGCAGATCGACGGGCTCGGCCACCTCGGCGAGGACGGCATGTTCTACAACTGCACGCCCGGCAGCGATTTCGCGGCCATTACGGGGCTGCAGAAGTTTGGCATCGACAAAATTCCGCCGCTCGTCGCGCGCGGCGTGCTCATCGACATGGCCCGGCACTTCGGCGTTGCCGCGCTCGAGGGCGGTCAGGCCTTCGGCGTCGAGGACATCCAGGCCGCCGCCGAGGCGCAGGGCGTTGAGATCGAGACCGGCGACGTCGTGCTGTTCCATACGGGTTGGACCGACGCTCACCTCTCGGACGATCCGGCCGCCTGGGTCGCGACGGAACCCGGGATCACCAACGCTGCGGCCGTGTACCTCGCCTCGCTCGAACCGCTCGCGGTCGGTGCGGACACCTGGGGCGTCGAAGCCGTGCCCGCGATCGACGGCGACCGGGTCTTCTACGGCCATGTGACCCTGCTCAAGGAGAACGGCATCTACATCCTCGAGACGATGAACACGGGGAGGCTGGCCGAGGAAGGCGTCAGCGAGTTCCTGTTCGTTCTCGGCCAGCCCCGGCTCAAGGGCGCAGTGCAGATGCTCGTCAATCCCGTCGCGATCTGGTGATCCGCCGGTCCGGCCTGGTGCCGAGGGACATCCTCCCGGGGCCGGACGCCAATAGGCATCCTCCCGGGGCCGGACGGGAGTAGACATTCTCCGGGCGCCGACTGATACCCTCCTGCTGCTGACGGCTGACGGCTGACGGCCGGCTGCGCGCGGCAGCCCCCGGAATTGTCCACGGCTGCATCCCCTGTTACGGTGGACCGAAACCATTGCCGTCCCGTGCAATGGCCATCGAGGGGGGATCGACCATGGCCAGGAAACGTAAGGATGAGCGCCGGAATCCCGGGCGTCGCGACGAGAGCGGCGTTAGCCGGCGAGACTTCGTCAGGAGCGGCGCCGCGGCCGGCATTGGCGCCGCAGCCCTGCTCGACTCGGATGGAGCTCCTGCACAGCAGGCGTCGACCGGCGCCGCTGCGATTCAATGGGACTACGAAGCCGATGTCGTCATCGCGGGCGGGGGCTGTGCCGGCCTGACCGCGGCGATCCGGGCACGCGATCTCGGCGCGTCCGTACTCGTCATCGATCAGAACTTCGATCTCGGCGGCCGGATGCTGCACAGCGGTTCGTTCATCTCGCTCGGCGGCGGCGACCCGATCCAGCAAAGGGACATGAAGGGCGCGAGCGATGCGGACGGCTACGTCAGCGTGCCGCCGCTGGAGAATCCCGAGGAACTCGACGACGACGTGGAACTCCTCTTCACCGACATCACCGACTGGTCGGTGCTCGACATCAAGGCCCAGAACCCTTACCGCTACAACGAGCGAGAACTCGTGCGCGCCTGGGCCGAGAACTGCCCGGCGACGCGGCAGTTCCTCATGGACAACTACGTGCGTTTCAGCCGGATCAACGGCACGCACGGCGGCGGCGGCCTGTCGCGGGCGCGCGGTGCACGCTGTTTCTTCGTACTCGGCGACAAGACCGACATGAAGGCCGGCACGATCACGGCCGAGGACGCCGGCATGGCCGATCCGGAGCGCACGAGCCCGTTCGCGCCGGTCCAGATGTACAGCGCGAGTCCCTTCGTCGGTCCGAACACGGTTGCGAACGGCGTGGCGCTGTCACGGCCGCTCGAATTCTCGGCGCGCGAGAAGGGTGTCGAGTTCATGCTGCACCGCAGTTTCGACGAACTCGTTCGCGAGGAGCCCTTCGCGGGACGGATTCTCGGCATCCGGGCGCATTATTCGCCGCGTACCGACCCCGAGACCGGCGAGCGGCTCGAGAGCTACTGGCAAAACGGCAACATCGACGAGCGGCGCGAGGTCCTGCACATCCGGGCGCGCCGTGCCGTGATCCTGGCTTCCGGCGGTCACGCGGGCGATCCGGAGATCCGCGGCATGTTCTATCCGGCCATGCGCGAACCGGCCTTTCCGACGAGCGGCATGGCGCTGCAGGGTCCTCAAGGCCAGGATGCGAGCGCGCTCAAGGCGGGACTGCGCGTCGGAGCAAACCTCGCCGGCATGCAGCAAAACATTTCCTATTCGACGACGTTTCACATCACGACGCGGCTCGCTACCCGCGATGCGTATACGACGATGATGCCGGGCCACCCGACCTTCGGCTATCGCGGTTCGGCGGGCCTCGACGTCGGTACGGCCGGTTTTGAAGAGTTCATCGCCGTCAACCAGGTCGGCAAGCGCTTTTTCAACGAGGTCAGGCTGCCGGTTCGGCCGGGGCTCAACCGCTATCCGGGCGACGGCGGCGCACCGGGCCGCGGGCTCGACCACAAGCCGCTCGACTGGCGCAACTGCCGCAAGGAGTGGGTCAGGCAGATGTACGGCTACGACCACGGCCTCGATGCGGCGCTCGCGATGAACGAGGGATCCGAACCGCCGCATTACTATTCGGGACCGCTCTGGGCGATCTTCGACCAGGCGGCGGTGGAGCGAAACGAGTGGAAGCTGCGTTATCCCTACGTGGCGGACAACGGCTACTTCTTCACGGCCGACACGATCGAGGAACTGGCTGCGAAGATCCACGCCGGCCACGAGTTCCAGCGCGTGCCGTTGAAGTACCTGGCGGAGACGGTCGCGACCTGGAATGGCTACGTGGACGCGGGCGTGGATCCGGAGTTCGAGCGCGAGACCGAGGCGCCGATGCACGCGATCGCGACGCCGCCGTTCCATGCGCTGGCGATCATGGTGATCTGGCACGACTCCTACGGCGGGCTGCGCGTCAACGGACAGCAGCAGGTCATCGATATGCAGGGCGAGGTGATCCCGGGGCTCTACGCCGGCGGCGAGGCGGTCGGCGGCTTCAACAAGCACGGCCTCGGCAAGGGGCACGTGCACGGCTACATCGCCGGGACGGAAGCTGCGAAGGACACGGATACGGATGTCTAGAGCCTGCACCAAAGGAGTGGACGGCTGGAAGTCCGCTCTCATCCGTTCGCACAACCGATCGATGTCGTGAAATATGGCCCGATATCCTCCTCAATCGATCGACCCAGGGGGTGGCGATAGCGAGTTTTCGCGCTCGCGAATTCCTGTGGCGCAGCCTCCTGAAAGCGTCGACGCCCGGAGCGGCGCGCGTCCCGGGGATGGGGGTCACGACGATCCTGCGAGGCGAGCGAGCGCCGAGCGCTCCCGTGCCGACGAGGTTCACGAGCTGCAGGTCATCGTCTGGGACGTTCCGCCCACGGTCGAGTCCGGCGCGCGATTCGCACTGAAGGTCGGCCTGAAGTGCTCGGCCGCATGCCGGCCCGAGGGCTGGACGCTCGAGCTCTGCGACCACGACGGCAATGCTCGCGCGACGGCATCGCCGGGCGACGAAACCTGGCCCGGCACGGTCGGCCTGCATTACGCCGAAGTCACGCTCGAGGCGCCCGAGGAGGCCGGGCTCTACCGATGGCAGGCCGCGGTGGACGGCATCGACGCAACCACTGCGGCTGACGCGGCGATCCCTCACGCCCCGGCGGCAGCCGAGTTCGGCGTGCGCGTCGTGGCGAAACCGGAGTGCCTCGTGACGGTGCGAGCAGTCGATCGGAAGAACCGCAAGCCGCTCGAGGGCGTTCGCGTGGTCGCGCATCCCTACCGGACCGCGACCGGCGGGGACGGCGTGGCGACACTCAGGGTCCCCAAGGGCGCGTATCGGCTATTCGTTTCAGGCCGCGGCTACCTGCCGTTCCGCCACGAGGCCGCGATCGCCCGGGACGTGACGATCGAAGCCGAACTCGATCTCGATATCGAGCCCTCCGACGCCGATATCTGGTCCTGATACGGGCAATTTCAGGAGTCTGCGCGCAACGCGTATACTTGGGGCGCAGGCGCCAAATTGTCTGTCAATTTGGAACTTGCGATTCAAGGATGGCGCACGGTCTCCGGGTGCCGGGCGCTGTTCGGACCAGCCCGGCTGGTACCGCGGCGGCCCGCGGCATGGATCCCGCCGCGTACCTGACTGCAACGCAACCTTCAGACGGGTTGCCACCGGAGGTGGATCATGACTCCTAATGCGCCGAGATTGTTCACGATCCTGAGTCTGGCGGCGGCCTGCGCCGCGCTTCCGGCGGCTGTCCTTGCCCAGCAGGCCGGACTCCTCGAGGAGGTCGTCGTCACGGCCGAGCGCCGCGCGCTGTCACTTCAGGAAACGCCGATTTCGGTTGTCGCCTTCACCACCGAGAGCATCGAGTTCAAGGGCATCGAGACGATCGAGGACATCTCGACGTTCACGCCGAATCTCGACATCAAGGGCTCGAGGTTCTCCGGCAACAACAACCCCGTGTGGCAGATCCGCGGGCTGTCCGGCTACGGCGGCACGACATCGGAGCGCACGGCGGGCCTCTACATCGACGGCATCTACGTGCCGCGCACGACGGGCCCCTTCCTGAACGTGCTTGACGTGGAGCGCATCGAGGTCCTGCGCGGCCCGCAGGGCACGCTGTTCGGGCGCAACAGCACCGGCGGCGCGATCCGGATCTTCACGCAGCGGCCGGGCCCCGAGCGCGACGGCTACGTGAGGCTCGGCGTCGGCAACTTCGACCGGCGCGATCTGAGCGCGATGTTCAACGTGCCGGTCAGCGACAGCTTCTATCTGCGCGGCCAGTTCGCCTCGCTGAACCAGGACGGCTACGTGCGGCGCGGCCCGCAACTCCTCGGCGGCTCCGAGGACGTGGTCGGCCGGCTGCAGGCCCGGTTCGTGCCGAACGACACCGTCACCGTCGACATCAACTTCAGCCAGACGGAAGTCGATTCCGACGGCGGTGCGCAGGACCTCGCGATCTGGGACATGCGGCCCCACCAGGACTACGAAGGCAACTACGCCGACTGGCTGTCGGACTTTCTGCAGAACGCCGGTCAGCCGCGCCTGGACGTCTACAACGATCCGCGCGTCGTGCTCGACGACTACACGATGCCCGACTGGTGTTTCATCGACGACGGCGACCCCGACTGGGACCCCGCCTGCGAACAGTGGAACACGCTCGACTTCCAGCAGATCGACGCGACCGTCGAGTGGGAGATCAACGATACTCTGACGCTGACCTCGATTACCGGCATTTCGAGCTTCGAGAGCGCCGCCGTGAACGATGCGCAGCTTCTCGGTTTCTCGTGGACGCCGAGCGAGGTCAACTCCGACGTGTTCTACCAGGAGCTGCAGCTCAACGTCGGCCTCGAGCGGGTCAACCTCGTGGCCGGGTTCACGTATTTCGAGGAGAACGGCAGGTCGGATGCCGACGCTGCGCTGTCGGTCGTCGGCACGAGCAATTACTTCATCCAGCGACCGTTCGGCAACGCCTGGTCGGGCCTGCGTTCGCAGAACAACGTTCTGACCGAACCCGACGCCGAGGCCTACGGCCTTTTCCTCAATGCGACCGTCGACGTCACAGACAACCTCGGCATCACGCCGGGCGTGCGCTGGTCATTCGACGAGAAGAACGTGACGCAGACCGAGTTCGCGTCCGACAACTTCGTCCCGTTCGAGGGCGATCGCACGACGATCAACGCGAAAGAGGACTGGGACGAGGTCGACTGGCGGCTCACGCTCGACTACGACATCGCCGACAGTCACATGGTCTACGTGACTGCGTCGAAGGCGTTTCGCGCGGGAGCGTATTCCCTGCCGAGCGGCATGGGGGCGCCCGGTATCTCGGAGAACTTCTCGGGCGAGCAGATCAGCGCGGACCTTGCACGTTCCCCGCCGTTCATACCTCCCGAGAGCGTCGAGAACCACGAGATCGGCCTGCGCACGGAGTGGCTCGACGGCCGCATCAGGTTCAACGTGACTTATTTCGACATGTTCTATTCCGACCGCCAGGGACCGGTGGCGATTCCCGATCCGACGACGAACACCGGCTTCATCATCCAGACGGTCGACACCGGGGACGTCGACATCTGGGGTGTCGAACTCGACGCGCAGTTCGGCATCACGGACAACTTCGCGCTCGACATGGCCGCCGGCAACGTCGACTACGAACTGCACGACATCTGCGGCAACAATGGCGACTTCCTGTTCCCCGGGCCGGTCGAGGAGAGCTATTCCCTCGGCGTCCGCTTCAACGTGCCGATGCAGACAGGCAGCAATCTCGCGGTGTCACTGAACTATGCCTACGTCGGCGATCAGGAGACGCATCCCGGCGGGACGCAAATGCGCTGCCCGAGCCCGGCTGCGCAGTGGTTCTTCGACTCGCGCTATACCAACGAGGCCTACGGTCTCTGGAACGCGCGCGTCAGGTACACGAGCACCGACGGGCGCTGGACGGGGACGCTGTTTGTCAACAACCTGACCGACGAGGTCTATTCGAACAACGCGAGCCGCGCCGGCGGCGGCTGGTGGGACTTCGTGGTTCCGGGCGTGGCCGGCGGGCTCGGCGTTCCCGAGCGCTCGGTCGTCCAGCATGTACGGGGCCGGCCGCGCGAGTATGGCGTGACGTTCCAGTACAACTTCGGCGACGGCGCGCGCTAGCTCTTTGTGGCAAGAGCCCGCGGCGCGCAGGCTCCTGGCGAGGTGAGGACGGGGCCGCCGGGTGAGGCGTACGTGTTCGCTGGCGTCCTCGTCTGCTTTGTACTCTCCGGTTTCGCGGCGCTGCTCTACCAGACGGCCTGGCTGCAGCAATTCGCGCTGGTTTTCGGCACGACGGAGCTTGCGGTCGCGACCGTGCTCGCCGCCTACATGGGCGGCCTGGCCGCAGGCGCCGGGATCGCGGGACGCTACGTCGGCCGCGTGCATCGGCCGGTGCTCGTTTACGGCTTGCTCGAGGCGGGAATCGCAGGATCGGCGCTCGCCGTACCCCTGGTGCTTGCCGCCGCCGGAGCGCTATACGTTTCACTGCTCGGCGCGCAGCCGGAGCCGCCGGGGGGTGGGGCGATCGGACAGTCGTTGTATTTCGTCGCGGCAGCCTTCATCGCGCTGGCGCTGCCGACGGGCTTCATGGGCGCGACGCTGCCGCTGCTCACGCGTTACGCGGTGCGCACGGATCGGCAGCTTGGCCCCCGGGTCGCGCTGCTTTACGCGCTCAACACGGCGGGCGCTGTCGCCGGTACCGTCGCGGCGGCGTTCATCCTCCTGCCCTGGCTCGGACTCGGTGCGACCATCTGGGTCGGTATCGCAGTCAACGCCCTGATCTTCGCTCTTGCCGTGTCGCTCGCAAGGCGGGTGCGCGACGAAACGCTGGCCGATGCAGCCGCGCCCGCGAGCGCATCCCCCGAGGCTCGGTCCGCAACAGTTGCGAGTGAGTCGGCTGACGACCCGGGGCGCGAAGGACCGGCGCGTGCAAAGAGCCGGCTACCATCGACCCCCGGACGCGCGCTGGCGCCGGCCATGGGCCGCGCGTTCCAGGGTAGGCGGGGCATGATTCTGCCTCTCATGGCGGTCTCCGGCGCGAACGCCTTCCTCTATGAGGTCTTGTGGACGCGCATGCTGTCCCATGTGATCGGCGGGAGCATCTACGCGTTCGCAACGATGCTCGCGGCGTTTCTGGCCGGAATCGCGCTCGGCAGCGGTCTGGCTGCCAAACCGGCCGAGCACCGCGAGAACGCTGTGAGCCTGTTCGCGTTCGTGCAGGCCGCGATCGCGGTATTGGCGGCCTGCGTCTATGCCTGGGTGCAGCCGCTCGTCCCCGAGACGCGCGGAACGCCTGGTCTGGCGGTATATGCCGTCGCCGTGATGTTGCCGGCTACCGTGTGCATCGGCGCAACGTTTCCGCTCGCCGTGCGAATCGCCGCCCGCAACCGCCACGCGGCGGCAAGCGCGACAGCTTCGGTCTATGCCTGGAACACCGTCGGCGCCATCGCCGGTGCGCTGCTGGCCGGATTCCTGCTGATCCCGGCACTCGGCTTCGAGGGCTCGATCAGGCTTGCCGTGCTCGTCAATCTCGGCATCGCCGTGTTCGTGATGGTCCTGTTTGCTCCGGTGAAATCGCTGGCGAAGGGTCTTGCGGCAGCGGCGCTGCTGGCTGTGCTGGTCGCCTACCGCCCGGACCGCCCGCAGGCCGTGATCAGTGCATCGGTCTTTACGTTGCCGGAGCCGGGCCGCGTCGAAGAGATCCATTACGCGGTGGGCCGCTCTGCAACAGTGCTGCTGCGCGAGCGCAATGGCCGCTACGAGCTTCGCACCAACGGTTTGCCGGAGGCGACGGTCCGAGCGCGCGGCGCACCGCCGCTCGGCCAGGTGCAGCCCTGGCTCGCGGCCCTGCCCATCGCGGTCCGCCCGGATGCCGAATCCATGCTCATGGTCGGTTTCGGTGGCGGCGTTGCGCTCGAGGACTTGCCGCCTTCGGTCCGGGACGTCGATGTCGTCGAGATCGAGCCGGAGGTCCTTGCCGCCAACCGGGCACTCGCGGGCCTGCGAGCCGCGGACCCGCTGCAGGACGAGCGCGTCGCCGTCATCGTCAACGATGCGCGCAACGCACTGCGCCTCACCGGGAAGCGTTACGACGCGATATTGTCGCAACCGTCGCACCCGTGGACCCCCGGTGCCGCTCCTCTTTATACGCGCGAGTTTGTCAGCCTCGCGAAAGCGCGCCTCAACGATGCGGGCCTTTTCGCACAGTGGATGAGCGCCGAATTCGTCGACGCGGAGCTCTTCGGAAGCCTCGTGGCGACGCTGCTCGAAGTGTTCGACAACGTGCGCGTTTACCACGGCGGGGCCGGCGCGCTGTTCCTGCTTGCCTCCGACGGGCCACTCGACGTCGAGTTCGAGCTGGCGAGAAGCGGCCGACCGCTAAACACCGATCGGCTCTATTTCAGTTACCTCGGTCTCAATGGCCTCGATGACTTCGTCGCAGCGCTGCTTCTGGATGAGGACGGAGCCGAGCGATTTGCGGCCGGTGCACGGCCGAGCACTGACGACCGTAACCTCATGGCGACGCGGAGCCGCCCGTTTGGCGACGGGCTCACGGTGGCGGAGCTCATGGCGCTCGTCGAACCGTACGACCCGCTCGTCGACGCCGATAGCCGGGTCCACGCCCGGCTCGCCGAAGATCTCAATTTCACTTATGTCGCGGGCCGCCTGCTGGCCGACGGTCAGATCGACCGGGCCGCGCGGCTTGCGTTTGCGGTCGCGGACAACTCGGACCGTGCAATGATCACGGGGCTCGTGCGCGGTTCGACCGGACAGCTCGAAGGCGTTCGCGAGGCGTACGAGGCTGCGCTGCGTGCCGACCCGGCGAACGCCGACGCGCGATTCGCGCTTCTCGAACCGGAACTCGCGGCGCTCGCGGCGGAACGGGCCAGCGACGAGGCCCGCGAGCTGGCACGGGCGCTCACGGGTGCGCCGGCGGCGGTGCTGCAGGGCTGGGAACACGCCGCGAGGGGCGACTACGAAGATCTCGCGCGGCTTGAATCGGAACTTGCGCGCACGAACGTCACGGACCTGTGGTATCCCCACGCGACGCGACTCAGGGCGGACTGGCGCATACGGATCGTCGGTGAGACCCGCCATGCCCTGGACGCATTGCGCATGATCGACCGTGCCGTGCTGATCCGGCCCGATGTCGACCTGTACCTGTTGCGGGCCGCCGCCGCGGAAGTGCTCGACGATACGGATGCGTTCATCGAATCCTGCCGGCACGCCGCCGAGGTGCTCGAAGTCAGGCTCGAGGGCCGAGCCGCGGGTTCGGCACCACTCTCAGGCGCCGAACTCGACATCAACATCCGCCGCTTCATCGCACTTCGCGCGGACCTCCTCGAACTGAGCGACGATCCCGGAGCGGCCTCGACCGACGTTGCGGCGCGGATCGAACAGCTCGTGACAAGGATGCAGGTGCTTGTAAGGGCGCAAGGCTAGCGCCTGCCCTCTTGCCGCTCGTGTCGGCGCGGCTTCCGATGTGATGTGAAGTGCACGCACCATGCGCGCATCGTGAAAGAAACAATTTCATTTCGCGGATTCCCCATGGCTGCGACCCCGCATTGTCATCGGCCTTGCCGACGCATTGGGTACTGACGAAAGAGTTTTTTGTCGTAAAATCGACTATTGGGGACGGGATGCCGCCAAGGCCTTGTCCGTAGTGTCAATCGGATCTGGCCAGACTGCCCCCGCGGCACCCATGAGCATGCGCGAAGTATTCATCATCGGCAGCGGTCAGACTCCGGTCACGCGGGGGCGGGGGCTGCGCACACAGCAATTGGCGGCCGACGCGGTTCGCGCCGCGATGCTCGATGCGGGGATCGAACCGCGCGACGTGTCGGCGCTCTACCTCGGCAACATGCTGGCCGCAATTCTTGAACAGCAGACGCAACTGGCCGCCTATTGCGCGCATACCGCCGGCATGAACGGCATCGAGGCGCTGACCGTCGAGGCCAGTTGCGGGTCCGGGGGCGGTGCGCTGCGCGCGGGGTTCATGGCCGTTGCGGGCGGGTTTCACGACGTTGCCGTGGTTTGCGGCGCCGAGCAGATGTCGCACTCCGGGAACGAAGAGGTGGTCCGGGCGCTCGCCACGGCCTCCGACTGGCCGGTCGAGGGCGGCAGGGGAGAGTCGTTCGTTTCTCTGAACGCGAGCCTGATGCGCCGATACATGGACGCCTACGCGCTCCACGATACCTCGCTTGCGCCGTTTTCGATCACCGCCCACAGAAACGGCGTGAACAATCCGAACGCACTGTTGAAGAATCCGCTCGATGTCAGCGAATACCTGAGTTCTAGGCAACTCAAGCAACCCATGCGCATCATGGACGCACCGCCCATTTGCGACGGCGCCGCGGCGCTTGTCCTGGCCGACCGGGATACGGCGGCAGCGCTCGCCGCCGCTCGGCCGCAGGTCAGAATACGGGCATCGGCGGTCGCGACGGACGCCGTCGCGGTCGGCGAGCGGCTGAAGGCCCTGAGGATGCCGGCCGCGGAACGCTCGAGCCATGAAGCCCTGGCTGGCGCCGGCATGGCGCCCGGCGACATCGATCTGTTCGAACTGCATGATGCCTTTACGGTCATTTCGGCCTTGAGCCTGGAGGCGGCCGGTTTCGCACGGCCCGGCGAGGCTGCCCGCATGGCGGAGGACGGCGAGTTCGAAATCGGCGGCCGCCTGCCGATCGCGACGATGGGCGGGCTCAAGGCGCGCGGCCACCCGGTGGGCGCCAGCGGCGTCTACCAGGTGGTCGAAGCCGCCCAGCAGCTCATGGGGCGCGGTGAAGCCAACCAGGTCGCAAATGCCGAAGTTGCGATGACCCAGAATATCGGCGGCAGCGGCGCGACCGTCGTCACGCACATCCTGACCCAGTCCTAGCAGCCTGTCGGACTTAGGGCGGTGATTCTACAATTGAGGTACTGCGCCTGATTGGGGGTTGGTGTGATGGCGAAGTTCGTACCGGGTGATCAGTCGCAACTGTATCTGCTGCCGGTAGACATGCGGGAGTGGCTGCCGGCAGACGACCTGGCGCACTTTGTGCTGGAAGCGGTGGAGCGGGTGCCGATGGATGCGTTCGTGGTAAACGAGCGCGGCACGGGATCGGCCCAGTACCACCCGCGGATGATGCTGGCGCTGCTGGTGTACTGCTACGCGAACGGGCTGTTTGGATCGCGGCGCATCGAGCGGGCGACGTACCGGGACATTGGGGTGCGTTACGTGGCGTCGAACTGTCACCCGGACCACGACACGATTTGCGCGTTCCGGCGCAACAACTTCGAGGCGGTGGCGGAGGCGTTCGAGCAGGTTCTGCTGCTGGCCAGGGAGTTGAAGCTGTTGCGGGTCGGGACGGTGAGCGTGGACGGCACGAAGGTGGACGCGAACGCGAACAAGCGCCATAGCCTCCGCTACGACCGGGCGCGGGAACTGCGCTCGCAGTTGCGCCTGGAGATCGAGCAGTTGCTGGGACAGGCGGAGCGAGAGGATGCGCAGGACGCGCCGGATCCGCAAGCGCTGCCGGAGGAGTTGTCGCGGCGCGAACGGCTGAGCGAGAAGCTGGACAAGGCCTGTGCGGAGCGGGAGCGGCGCGCGCAGGCTGCGGCGGCCACGGAACGCGCGGCATACGAACGCAAGGTGGCGGAGCGGGAGCGTCGTTCGGGGCGCCGCAAGGGGGCGCGCATCAAGCCGCCGCGGGAGGAGCCGGAAGGCAAGCAACAGATCAACCTGACGGATGCGGACAGTGGGCTGATGCGCAAGAGCAAGCGGCACGAGTACCGTCAGGCCTACAACGCCCAGGCGGCGGTGGATGCCGACGGTAGCCAGTTGGTGTTGGGTGCCCGGGTGAGTACGAACGCCAGCGACCGCCGCGAGTTGGTGGCGGATGTGGCAGCGATCCCGGTGTCGGTCGGCACCGCGACACAGGTGCTGGCGGACAACGGCTACGCGACCGGTAGCGAGGTCGCCGAACTGGAGGCCCGCGGCATGGAGGTGCTGGTCGCGACGCACGCCGAGGGGCATCGTCGACACGATTTCCGCCCACTGCTTGCGCCCCGGCCGCGCCCGGAGGTGCGCGCGGACTGGGTTGTCGCGATGCGCAAGAAGATGGCTGAGCCGGAGCACAGCGCCCGTTACCGGCTGCGCCAGCAGACGGTGGAGCCGGTGTTCGGCATCGTCAAGCAGGCGATGGGCTTCCGGCAGTTCCTGCTGCGCGGCATCGACAAGGTGCAGGGCGAGTGGGGCCTGGTGATGCTCGCCTACAACTGTAGGCGCTTGCACAGCCTGATGTCAGCATGACCGGGGCATCCGGGGGAGTGTGTGCGCGCCCTACGGGCGTCAGAACCCCGCCCCACCGCCAAGAGGCGCCGTGAGCGGCCTCTGGAACACTCACCTGCCTGGCATCCACTGCCGGAGGACCCATGCGCGCCAGCCCTGAGAATCGCTGTCAAAGTGCCCCGACAAGCCCGTCTGGCGCCCTAAGTCCGACAGGCTGCTAGCCCGCAAATCTCACCAGGCTTGCGGCCAGCACAAGCTGTCACCGGCGCGACGCCCCTGAATGTCTCGCAAACTCCTGAAATTCATCCGTAATGCTCCAAGGTCAGGCGCGGCTTGGTGAAATTTGTGGGCCAGGAGCATGCGCCGCAACACCTTCCGTCGGCGTGCGCCGCTCCGATCCGGGAATCAGCCTTGCAGGCCCGGTTCGCCGGCCGCGACGTCGAACGTCGTGACGACGTGCGTGCCGCTGTCAGCGCGGCTCGCATCGTCGACGCCCACGAATTCCGCATGCACGGATTGCGCGTCGAGCGACAGCCGCACGTAGCCGCGCACCTCGCCTCGGGCGAATCGGACGTTCGCGTTTTCCGGAACCCACGAGTCCAGCACGGCCTGCCGGGGTCCCGGTGAACTGATCGATGTCGTCACGAATTCCGTCGCGAGGACCGGCGTATCGGGATCCGCGGGCTGCGCATGAACTTCATTGGCGAGAAAGGCGTGGATGTCGCCGCTCAGGATCACGGGATTGGCGATGTTCCGCTCGGCGATGCAGTCGATCAGCCTCCGGCGCGCGGCTGGATAGCCGCTCCAGCCGTCGCTCCAGTAGCCGGTTTCGGGCCCCGGCGCCTGGTCCATGTGCGCGAACACGGTCTGCTGGGTCAGCAGTTTCCAGCGCGCTCGGCTGCGCTCCAGACCGCTGTTGAGCCACTGCTCCTGCTGCGCGCCGAGCATGGTTCGCTCCTCGGCGTGCATTGCGCTGCATGGGCTCACGAGGCCCGTGCCGCAGGCGTGCGTGCTGCGAAACTGACGCCCGTCAAGCGTCCAGATTT
>CAXXDW010000003.1:0-1207751 GCA_963665575.2 Gammaproteobacteria bacterium
TGCTCGTCGCGAGCGGCGCAGACGTCAACGCGAGACAGACGCAGGAGCCGATCGACGGTAACCGCAACAAGCTCGATCGAATCGGCGCGACAGCTTTCCTGCTCGCCGCGAAATCCGCCGATGTTCCGCTCATGCGCGTGCTGCTCGAGCAGGGCGCGGATCCCTCGATCGCGACCGAGCGCGGCGTCACGGCGTTGATGGCAGCCGCAGGCGTCGGCATCTGGGCGCCCGGAGAGAACCCCGGCACGCATGAGGAAGCTCTGGCCGCAGTAAAGCTCGCCTACGAGGTCGGCGGCGGTGCCATCAACCATGTCGACGAGGACGGCGAGACGGCACTGCACGGCGCCGTCTACCGGGGCGGTGCGATTCCCGTCATCGAGTTTCTGGCCGAACGCGGCGCCAGACTTGACGCGATCAACAGCAAAGGCTGGATGCCGGTCACGGCGGCCGACGGCGTCGAATATACGCCCGCAGTGCTCAAGCGTTATCCCGATGCTGCCGCAGTACTGCGCGCAATGATGCAGGCACAGGGCCTGCCCGTGCCCGCGTCGACTCAGCCGGGCCGCTAGCCGGCCGAACAGGAACAACAGCAAAACCGGCGAGCGGTGGACGTTGCTGCCGGTTGGCGCCGTGCGTTCGAGCGATCGATCCCCGGTTGCTACACTGCGCGTGTTCGCCAGATGGGAGTGAGAACCAATGCGTCTTTCGTTCATTCGGCCATGTACAGCCGCGGCGTTTGCACTCGTTAACGGTGCGACGGCGCAAGCTCAGGGCACACTGCACGACGAGCGTGAAACCCACTTCGCCGAAGTTCGTCAGCTCACCGCGGGCAGCGGCGAGAACGCCGAGGCCTACTGGTCGCCCGACGGATCGTCGCTGATCTTTCAGTCGACACGCGAACCGTACGGCTGCGACCAGATATTCAGCATGCCGATCAGCGATCCTGCGGCGCTCACGCTGCTGTCCACGGGCACTGGCCGCACGACCTGCGGTTACTACACCGCCGACGGCGAGCGCGTGGTGTTTTCTTCGACCCACGCGGCTTCGGCGCAGTGCCCGGTGCCGCCCGATCGTTCACGCGGTTACGTCTGGCCGATCCATGACAGCTACCAGATCTACAGCGCCGAGCCGGACGGCTCGGATCTCAGGCCCCTGACCGACTCGGAAAGCTACGACGCCGAAGCGACTGTGTGCTCCACAGACGGTTCGATCGTGTTCACGTCGACCCGGGACGGCGATCTTGAGCTCTACCGCATGGACGCCGACGGCAACAACGTCAGGAGGCTGACCGAAGCTCCCGGATACGACGGCGGCGCGTTCTTTTCGCCTGACTGCTCGATGATCGTCTGGCGCGCGTCGCGTCCGGGCGGCCAAGCGCTCGCCGACTACCAGGCCCTGCTCGAGGACGGCCTCGTCCGACCCGGCGAACTTGAAGTCTGGGTCGCCAGGGCCGACGGCACGGAGCAACGCCAGGTCACCTATCTTGGCGGTGCGAACTTTGCGCCGTTCTTCTTCCCGAGCGGCGAGCGCATCATCTTCTCGTCGAACCACATGGATCCCTCCGGCAGGGAATTCGATCTGTGGGCAATCGACGTTGACGGTACGGACCTGGAGCGAATTACGTGGACGGACGGCTTCGACGGTTTTCCGATGTTCTCGCCCGATGGCCAGTGGCTCGCTTTCGGCTCGAACCGAAACCAGTCGGCACCAGGAGAAACCGATGTCTATATCGCTCGCTGGCTTGATGCGCCGGCGGCGACCACGGAGACGGCGGCCGACCGTTACCTCGCTGACATTGCATGGCTCGCGGATGACGCGCGTGAAGGCCGCGGGCTCGGCACTCAGGGACTCGGCGAAGCGGCGGACTGGCTCGAAGCGCAGTTCGAGGCGATCGGGCTTGAACCCGCGGGTGACGCTGGCGGCTATCGGCAGCGCTTCGAAGCGGTTGTAGATGTCGAGCAGGGCGCCGCTACCGCTTTGACGATAGCGGGAGAGGAACTGGGTCAAGGCGATTTCATGGTGCCGGGTTTCTCGGCGAGTGCTGACGTCGCCGCACCTGTCGTCTTCACGGGCTGGGGCATCGATTCCGACGAACACGGGATCGACGACTACGCGGATGTCGATGTTGAAGGGCGCATCGTGCTCGTGCGCCGCTACACGCCCGAAGACGGGGTCTTCGCGGACGAAGCCCTGCAACGCCGGTTCGGCGATCTGCGTTACAAGGCCTTCACGGCACGAGAGCACGGCGCGGTCGGACTTCTGGTCGCCGATCTGCCTGTCTCCGGGGAGGGGGAGGCTGAAAACGCGTTTCCGCGGCTGCGCGTCGACCCGAACGGGGATGCCGGCATCCCCGTTGCCGTGATCGCCCGACGCTGGGCGGAACGGGCATTGGCAGGGGATCTCGATGCCCGGCTTTCGACCGAGCTCATCGAGCGATCCGAGGCGGTCGACAACATCGTCGGCCGCATCGCCGCCGCGCGCCGGCTGCCGGGGGCGGTGCTCATCGGCGCACACTACGATCACCTGGGATACGGCGGCCAGGGCTCGCTCGCACCGGATGCGCGCGAACCGCACAACGGCGCCGACGACAACGCGTCCGGCACGGCCGCATTACTCGAGGCGGCGCGAGTGCTCTCCGGGCGGCGCGGCGAACTTGAGCGCGATGTGGTGTTTGCGGCGTTTGCGGCGGAGGAGGTTGGGTTGCTCGGCTCTACGGCTTTCGTCCGCGAACCGCCCTCCGGCGCGGCAGCGGCAGGGCTTGTGGCAATGCTCAACATGGACATGGTCGGACGACTCAGGAATAACCGCGTCGCGGTGCTCGGCAGCGATTCCGCCGAGGAGTGGGCGTCGCTGGTCGAACCCGTCTGCGACACGTTCGCGATCCGTTGCCAACTCGGTGGAGACGGTTATGGGCCGTCCGATCAGACGCCGTTCTATGCGGCCGGGGTCCCGGTATTGCATTTCTTTACGGGAGCCCACGAGGACTACCACAAGCCTTCCGACGACGCGCAATTCATCAACGCGGGCGGCGGCGTTCGCATCGCGCATCTGGTCGCAGGGATTGCGCTGGAGCTCACGCTCAGCGAGGGACTGACCTACAAGGCGTCAGAGGCGCCGGCGCCGCAGGGCGATGTGCGCGGCTACGGCGCGTCGCTCGGTACGATTCCCGACTATGTCGGCGCGCCCGATGAACGCCCCGGAATGTTGCTCGCGGGCGTACGCGGCGGCGGCCCGGCCGATCAGGCCGGAATGCAGCGCGGCGACCGTATCGTGGAGCTTGCCGGTCGCGAAGTGCGCGATATCTACGACTATATGTACGTGCTGCAGGAGGTCAGGCCGGGCGAGCGGGGCACCGTAGTCTTCGAACGCGGCGATGAGCGACTGGAACGGCAGGTGACATTCGGCGCCAGCACGCGGTGACCGCGCGTTTGGGTTGATTTCAGATCGCGTCGCCGGCAAGTTGCGCGGGCCGGTTGCTTGTGAGTCCACCGAAACGGCGTTCGCGGCATTCGAATACCGCCAGCGCCGCGTGAAACTCCGACTCGTCGAAATCCGGCCAATACTGGTCGACGAAGACCAGTTCCGCGTAGGCGCATTCCCACAGTAGAAAGTCGCTGAGACGCCGCTCTCCCCCCGTTCGGATCAGCAGGTCGACGCTGGACTCGTGAACGTGGGAATGGATCGCGGCGGCGATCCGACCGGCAAAGTGTCCCGAACTCGTGTCGTGCCTGGCGAGCTCGTTTCCGGCCGTCCCGAAGTCGAGACTGAGCGACTGCGCTGCGCGCAGGATTGCGTCGCGCGCCGAATAGTCCACCGCGAGCTGCAACGTAAGCCGCCGACCACCGCGCGTGAGCGCTTCGGTGCGCTCGATGATGCGCAGCAAGCGCGATGAAAGTCGGTCGCGCCGGCCGATGACGTTCAGGCGTACGCCGTTCTCGACGCAGCGTGCGGCTTCACTTTGCAGGTATCGCTGAAACAGGCGCATGACCCGGTCGACTTCATCGGCGGGCCTGGACCAGTTGTCCGACGAGAAGGCGTAGAGCGTCAGCACATCGATGTCCGCTCGAACCGCGGCCTCGACAATCTTTCTGACGGTGCGTGCGCCGGCTTCGTGCCCCGACGTTCTTTTCAGGCCGCGCCGTTCGGCCCAGCGACCGTTGCCGTCCATGATGATCGCCACGTGCATCGTTCGTTCTCCTGTCGACTTGGCGCAGTCCGAGAATTCCTGTTGAGCGAACTATTCGCCTCGCGTCGCCTGAATCAGTGCTTCCATGTGATCGAGATGCCTCGCAAACGCGCGCTTTCCTTTCGCTGACAGGCTGTATTCCGTACGCGGCACGCGTCTTGAGAACTTCTTGCGGCAGTTCAGATAGCCCGCGTCCTCGAGCGTTCGGGCATGTCTGCTGAGATTGCCGTCGGTGGCCTTCAGCAAGTCCTTGAGCTCGCGGAAGGTCATGCTGCGACTGACGCTCAATGCGCTCATGATCCCGAGCCGAATGCGTTCGTTGAGCAATCGGCCGGCGTCGCTCGCGTCGGGGTCGGCGAAGTATCCGGCAACGGCGCGCAAGCGCTTTCTGGGAGTCGCCGCCTCGTGCGATATCTGTTGCGGACGGCTCGTGGGCTCAGCCACCGTGATCCCTCGCAATGATCGCACCGAGGACGATATGAATGCCCCCGAAACCGACTGCGAGCAGGGCAGGCGCCCAGGCCGCGGGGGCAGCCAGTGTGACGGTACCGAGCCCGATGAACGCGACGCCCGCGATCAAAACGATCGGTATGGAAAACGTGCCGCAGGCCGCGAGCCCGACGCCGTACATCAACAACCAGATGGCGGCGATCGCCTCGCGGCTGACGACCTGCAAAAGTGCGGCCGTCAGGATGGCGCCCACGACGAAGGCCGGAATCAGTGTCAGGAAGAAGCGCCAGGCAACCGAGCGACGCAGACTCAAGCCCTGCGTGCGCGCCTTGCGTTCCATGAAAAACAGTGCCGCCGTGCAGGAAATCACGGCTGCTGCGAGCCAGATCGGGAGCCACAGGCTCGACACTGCAGGAATTGATTCGAGGCCTGCGGCCGTCAGTCCGGCGATTCCCATCACGATGCAGCCTTTGCCCGGGACCGTCGTGAATGTGCGCGTGGCATCGATCGTGTCGCGAATGTAGCGCAGATTTGCCGCCGCGCCGGACCCGATCGGGGTCGGGGTATCGTCGGAGTCTGGCCTCAGGTTGGGTCGAGTCGGCATGTCAACAGGACTCTAGCCGATTATTTGCCCTTGTCAAGTACTTTACAATGGAAAGTAAACCGACTCCGTGGCCTGGGAGGGCGGGGCATGAAAATCGGGACCCGGCAGGACCCTGGGCCCAGGTTCCGTGGACCGTGCTAACCTGCGTTCCCGATTCGTTCAGGGTGGACGATCTTGCCTGCCGTTGGCCACAGGACGGCCTACCTGCTTGCGATGCTGGCTCCCGCCATGTGGGGCACTCCGCCCGTGGTTGCGCGAGCGGTCAGCGCCGATGTGCCTCCGCTCGCCTTGTCGTTCGCACGTTGGCTCATCGCACTCATCGTGTTGCTGCCCTTCGTGTGGAAGCGTTTGCCGCGACAGGCCGAAAGCCTGCGCCGCAACTGGCGTGCGTTGGTTTCGCTCGGAATCCTGATGACCGCCGGCAGCACTCTCTCGGTTTCGTCCGTGTACTTTACGACCGCAACGAACGCCGTGCTCGTCAACGCGAGCCAGCCGGCGCTGACCGCGGCGGTTGCATGGGCCATTGCCGCCGAACGCCTCAATTTGCGTCAGGCGCTCGGGATCGCACTTGCGTTCGTCGGTATCGTGGCGATGATCTCACGGGCCGATCCGGAGGTACTGCTGACGCTCGACATCAACATCGGAGACCTCATCATGTTGTTGGCTGTCGTTGCATGGGCGGTCTATGCGGTGCAGCTTCACCGCGGCAAGCAATTGCCCGACGCCGATGTGGTGCTGTTCATGGTCGCCGTTACGGCTACGTTCGTCCTTTTGCCGCTCGCTTTCGTCGAATTGATTCTTGGCGGATCATTCGAACCGAGTTCCGACGTGGCGATCGCAATGGTCTACCTGGCCGTCTTTCCGACGGTGCTCGCGATCTATTGCTGGAACGTCGCCATTCGCGCCCTGGGACCGAACCGTACCGCGATCTTTATCAACCTGATCCCTGTCTTCGGCGTCGCGTTCGCGTTCATCTTCCTCGCAGAGCGTCTGTTTGCCTATCACCTGCTCGGTGCCGGGCTGGTGTTTGCGGGCATACTTCTCGGTGCGCGGCGCTGATACTCATGCCAGGTCCACCCGGAGTGTCGCGCTGCAAGGTCCGGGGATCGTTCGCGTTCCAAGTATGGCTGGCGCGGCAATCCCGTTTCAGAGCAGACCGATGAACGGCCCGATCGCGAGCAGCATGACGGTCATCACGATGACCCAGGCGACGCTGATCAGCGTGCCGGCCGGCAGCATGTCGAACATCTTGTAGTAGCCCTTGCCGAACGTGACGAGCGGCACGGCGTCGAGCGGCAGCAGGAATGCGCACGACGCTGTGAATATCACCGGAAGGGCAAAGAGTGCGGGATTGATGCCGGCCGCTTCGGCGAGCAGCATGAGCGGCGGAATCATGACTACCGGAATGACCGGGTTGATCGGCAGCATGAGGTGAACGACGACGGTAAAGGCGCTGATCACGAGCAGGATGACCACCGTGTTCCAATCGGCGAGTCCGCTCAGCAGGGTATCGACGAGCCACTGAGCCAGACCGCTGTCGCGGGACACGACGCCGAGCGCCGTGACGGCGCCGATGAGCATGAGCACTTCCCAGCCGGTCGCATCCTGGGCTTCCTTCCACGAGAACAGCCCGATCCCGGGCAGGAACATCGCTACGGAACCAAGAATCGCGACCAGGAAAACGTTCGAAAGGGGGCGCAGGACTTCCGGAAACAGCGTTGGCCAACTGCTCAGGATCCAGAGCACGACCATCGTGCTCATGATGACGATGAGCTTGCGTTCCGGGGCGCTGAGCCGGCCCATACGTTCGCGTTCGGCGTTGATGTCGTCCATGACGCCGATCGTCTTGATTTCGGGCGGGAAGAGCCTCGCCATAACGAACGCCGTGAGTGGAAGCAGGACGGCGACCATGGGAATACCGATCGCCATCCAGTTCACGAACGGTATGCGTTCGCCGCCCTGCTGGACGATGATCTCGAGCCCGAGGAGATTGATCGAACTGCCGGCCGGTGTTCCGACGCCACCGACCAGCGCACCGATCGGTATGCCGATCATGATCGCCTTGCCGAAGCGGGAACCCGGCTCGATGCCGAGTTTGGCGAATATGCCAAGCGCGATCGCCATGAAGATGGCTGCCGCAGGAACGTCGGAGACGATCATCGACAAGGTGCCCGCACCAAGCACGAACACATAGATGACGCGCCTGGCGTCGGTGCCGGCCTTCGAGAGCATCCACCAGGCGAATCGCCGTGCGAGCCCGGTCTTCGTCCACGCAAGTGCGATGATGAACATCGTGAGCACAAAGAAAAATACCGGACTCATGAAGTTGCCGAGGGCGGGACCGAGGCCCACGAGGCCGAACAACGGTTGAAACGCCAGTGTGAGCAAGGAGGTGACGGCAATCGGCAAGGCTTCGGACGCCCACAGGATCAATGCGCCAACGAAGAGCGCCGCAGTGCGCTGACCGGCGGGGCTTAGTCCCTCGGGTGTGGGCAGCAGCAGAACGATCGTGGCGGCGATGACGGCCGCGGCGATTCCGGTTACTCGATTTCTGATGTTGGCGCGCTTGTCGATGCCGTCGGCTTGCGTGGTCTGATTCATGTCGGTCCTCGTTGGCGGGCTGCGCCGGCTCGCGGCGCGGTGGTGCCGGCCGCGTTGTAGACAAACGTCGCGACGTCACGGGCGGCCCGCGTGACGTGAGCGATCGAGAGCCGGGTTAGCGGGTTCTGCCGGACGCAGAGCGGGTCGCCGCAGGACAGGTCTTTCATGACCTCGAGCGCGGAGACGCGATCTGGTTCGACGCTGCCAGTGGAGCGGGGTACCCACATACCGAGGAGCCCTTCGGTATGCGGCGCCTCGACGACGGCGTCGACAAGTCGTCCTTCGCGGTCGCCGAAGTCGGAGTGTTCATTGGCGATAGTCGCAAGCTGTTTGGCCCACTCGGGCAGGCGGTTCACTTGTTCCATGGCGATTTGTGTCAGTCGAAGATACGGATACGGTCTGCGTATTCTGCGCGCAAGGCATCGAGGGCCGGTTCGTCCAGGGCCAGGCAGACGAGGATTTCCTCACCCCGTTCACCGAGAAAGTCGTACGGCACCGTGCCTTCGCATTGTGGCGCCTGTTGAACGAGTTCCAGCACGCTTTCCCATTGCCCGGATTCAGAACCCGGAATGAATTCGAGAAAGAGCTGAGAAACGGCGTTCGGCGCCGAGCCGTACACGAGGATGTCGCGCAGGCGGCCCGCAGTGTCGTGAAACCTGGACATCGAAACGATGATCTCGACGCGGTCGCCGACCTCGATCGTCGCCTCGTCCCAGCCGTAGCTCTGAAGCTCGTTCCATGAGTCCGACTCGATCGCCCAGCGGTCGGTTTCCCCGGTCTCGTTGACGACCTCGACGAAGAACTCGGCGTGCGGGTTGATGAGCCGGACCCCTGATACCGTGCCTTCGATCTTCACGGCGCCGCGCGGGTCGCCGCGGTCGTCTACGAAATAGACGGAATCGGAGTGATGCGCGGCAAGCTCGCTGGCAGCACACAGCAGCAAAGACGCGATCGCAAGGGGTGTCAGCAACGGCGTATCGGCGTGTCGCGGTCCGTGCAGTTCATTCCTCATCGTCGCCTCCAGGTTCCACCCAGATCGAACTCGGCGTGCACTCGGTCTGGCTCAGGGGCCTGTCGGGCGCCGCGATCCACTCCTGGCGGTTCAAGAGGAACGGTCTTGAATAGTAAAGGGGATCGTCGATCGCGATGTCCATGAGGAGGTTCCGCCCGTCGGGAGCAATCCAGAACCGCTCCGTATAACGTGCCTCCGGGCTGCTCTGCTTATGGTCGTTGAACATCGGGCCGCCCCTGGTGTGCGTCGTCTCGACGACCAGCGTGTCCCCCGACCAATGGCCCGTCGAGTAACCGAAGTCGGTATGCCCTGCATCGGCCGTTGCCGGTGAGCCATTCATGTGCACTTCGCGCGTGTGCCACTGCCGGTTGAACCAGTAGGCGATTTCGGTGACGTTTTCGCCAAGAACCACGCGTAGCGGTCGTCCGCGCATTGCAGAGCGCGGGAACGATTCGATGCAACGCAGCACCGGATCTTCAATGGGCGAATAGTCGCGCCAGGCCGCAAGCCCGTCCTCGATGAAGGGAAAGCCCTCGTCGGAGCCGAGACAGAACCTGTCGGTTTCGAATGAGCGCCTGAGCCACTCGTTGTAGCCGCACGGCTGAACGGCGAGACCGGCGGGACGATAGATACCGGAAAATTCGCTCACGCCCGGCGGGAGCTGGGCGGCGACGGGCACGAGCAGTAAACCGCCGAGACAAGCCGGCAGCCACCTGAATGGGCTCACGTCATTTCCCCCTGAACCACTCGCACGGGCGTTGCACTTATCCGATCGATTCGGTTCACGAGCCATTCTGGGCGATGCCCGAAAGTGGCGCAAGCTGTGGGGATTGTTGACCCATTGGGCCCATTGCCCATAGGGTTTGCCGGAGATTCAGAGACTCGGGCAGGAGGTCAGTCCGTGCAGCCGTGCATCATTACCGTAGCGATTACAGGTTCCCTGCCGCGCAAGGAGAACAACCCCGCAGTACCGATCACGGTAAGCGAGCAGATCGAGTCGACTCACGAAGCCTATGAGGCCGGCGCGGCGCTCGTTCACGTTCACGTGCGCAACGACGACCAGTCGACATCCGCCGATCCCGACAAGTTCGCGGCATTTCTCAACGGCATCCGCAAGCACTGCCCGGACATCATCGTTCAGTTCTCGACAGGCGGCCGGTCGGGCACGGGTTCGGAGCGAGGCGGTATGCTCAGGCATCGCCCCGACATGGCGTCGCTGACGACCGGATCCTGTAATTTCCCTACCAGCATCTACGAAAACCCACCGGCGCTCATTCGCGAACTCGCCGAGACAATGACCGCCTTCGGCGTCAAGCCTGAAGTCGAGGTATTCGATCTGGCGATGCTCTACAACGCTGCCGCGTATCTCGGTGAAGGTTTGTTGAATGGTCCGCTGCACGTGCAGTTCGTGCTCGGCATCAGGAACGCGTTGCCGGCGCGGCGGGATGTTCTCGAGTTCGAGGTCGCCAAGCTTGAGGAACTCATGCCCGACGCGACCTGGGTCGCTGCCGGCGTCGGCCGTCACCAGATCGAAGTCAATCGCTGGAGTCTCGAGATGGGCGGACACTGTCGGACCGGTCTGGAGGACAACGTGCGATGGGACAAGAGCCGCCTGGCCGCCTCAAACGCGGAACTGGTTGGGCGTGTTGCGGACCTGTGCGGCGAATACGGCCGCAGCGTCGCGAAACCTGCCGAAGCGCGCGAGATCCTTGGTCTGGAGAATCAGTTCGCCTGAGCGAGTGACGGACGGCGCGCCATGTGAATGAGTGGCCAGGGCGACACTTCCGCCCCTGGCGTGACTTCCACGTCGATCAACACAGGCTTGTCCGAGGCCAGGGCCGCCTCCAGTGCGTCACGTAGTGCTCGCGGCGACGACACGCGCCGGGCTGCGACGCCGCAGGATTCGGCGAAGGCGACAAAATCCGGGTTCTGAAACCGCGCACCGATCACACGGCCGCCGAATCGTTGTTGCTGATCCCGAAGCACATTGGCATACCCGCCGTTATTGAACACCAGCGTGACGAGCCCGATGTCGTACTGTGCCGCGGTCGCAAGCTCCTGCGCTGCGTACATGAAGCCGCCGTCGCCCGTGACCGAGACGACCGCCCGATCCGGGTGCGCCGCCTTGACTCCCAGTGCCGTAGGAAACCCGAACCCCAACGTGCCCTGGAAGCCTTCGGTCACGTATGTCCGCGGTTCGAGGACGGGCCAGGCGCCGGTATAGCTTGCAAAGCCGACTTGCGAGACTTCGGGCACAAGAAAACTGTCGCGCGGCAGGATCTCGCGCATGACCTTCAGGTAGGCCGTCTGAGGTTGAATCCCGTCGATCAGGCGATCGGCGGTGTTTCTGGCCCTGGCGATTTCCTCGAGCCTGCCGGCATCCGGGCGAATCATGGTTGCGAGACGATCCGTCAACAGCCGGCAGGCGGTGCCCGCGTCGGCAACAATGCCGACATCCGGTACGAGTCGGGTCATTTCCTCAGGATCAATATCGATGCGGATCAGCTTCGGTCCGCCGCCCGGTTTCGGTTCGTAGCGCATCATGTCGCGCCAGCGCATGTAGGGCATTTCGAGCCGGCTGCCGATGCCGATCAGCACATCAACGTCATCCCACAGCTCCCGAGCCGCGACCGGAGGAGCGGCGAGTGCATGATCCTCGGCGACGACACCTCGACCGCTGCGAAACGCCGTGACCGGCGCGTTCATGGTTTGCGCGAGCGCAAGAACGGCATCGGCGGCGTCCTGCGCACCGGCGCCGCACATGATCATCGGCCGACTTGCATCGGCCAGGAGTCTCGCAGCCGCCGCGAGCGCGTCAGGATCGGGTTCCGGTGCCAGGCTTCGTGGGGCTGCGGGTTCGATCTTCGCAGCGGCAGTTTCGGCCATCGTGTCCCAGCAGATTTCGACCGCGACGGGTCCTGGCCGGCCGCCCTGCGCCGTTCGGAACGCTTCGTTTACGACGCGGGAAGTGTCGGCCAGCCGATCGATGCGGGCGGCGTCCTTGATGATGGAATCAAGCGTCGCGCGCTGATCGGGCAGTTCGTGCAGGTGGCCGCGCCCCTTGCCCAGATACTCCGACGGCACCTGTCCGGTCAGACACACGACGGCGGAACAGTTACCCATCGCAGTGCAAAGTGCCGCCGCGGCGTTCAGCGCGCCGGGACCCGGCACGACGCTGAAGACTCCCGTCCGCCCGGTCGACTTCGCGTAACCCATTGCCATGTAAGCGGCAGTCTGTTCGTGGCGCGGCACGATGAGTTCGATATCCGAACCGTAAAGCGCGTCGAAAAGGGGATAGGTCTGGGCGCCGGGCAATCCGAACATCAAGGTCACGCCGTTCGCGGCGCACGCTCTTGCGATCGCTTCGCCGCCCGTCATCGGGGCCGCCGACGGGCCGTTCGGGTTGTCGCGATCCACTGTGCGGCTCCCCCTCAGGCTAGCTCGAAGTCTGCATCAATGGTCGCGATGATCGCGCCGGATTCCTGTGTGCAGGCGAGTGCCGGCCAGGCGCTGACGGTCGCACCGGCTGCTGGCCCGGAGGCGTGCGCGACAGGTGCGCCGGTTGCCGCGACAAGTCGGCGCGTGCGTCCAGAGGCCGGGGACGCTACTCGGCGGGAGGGGGAATGGGGACCAGGGCGATTTCCGGCGCAATTTGGCTGCGCGCCATGCGCACGGCCTGCCTTACGGAATTGCGGTGTTCGTTGCCGAGTGCCACCCAATCGTTGCGGGCCGGATCCCAGGCACCCGTTATGGCGTCATCGTCCGTGGTCTGGTAGATCAGTGCAATACGGCCGATGCGCAACAGGTCCACCGCACGCATATTGCCGCTGCCGTCGACATCGAGCTGCGTCTGGTAAGCGGCGACGCTCCGCCCATATTCGTTTTCTATCGCCCAGGCGTCGAGCACCCTGCGCATCTTGTCCGCGTCGCTAACGTCGGCGCTTTCCATCACCAACTGCAGTTCCGCGAGCCCGTTCGCACGCTCCTCGGGAAGAAACGGAAGGTCGAGTGCGATGAAGTCTTCGAGCCCTTCTACCATGCGAACGAGCAGCGGGGGAATCTGTTGCTCGATTTCCGGCGCCTGCTGGAGGCTTGCCCGGATATCCTCGACTTCCTGTAGCTGATTGTCGATCTGCGTCTGTCTGAGCTCGTTGTAGATCACGAGACCGGAGAGTTGTCTGAGGACCGCGTCATAGGCCGCCAACGCATCGCCGCCGGCCGCCTGGGCCAGCTCGATGCCATCGTCGGCGTCAACGTCAGCACCCTGATCTGCCTGCGCGTAAACCAGGCTGGCACCAAAAAACAAAAAGGCTCCGAGGAAGCCCTGAGTCAGTTGTCGCATTTGTTCCCTCCCGTGGGCCGCTCACGCTAGCGTGCTACGGCGGCAAGGTCAAGCAATTTGCCGCAGAATCCTGTTACAGCGCAAGGTGGCTACGGGTATGCACGCAACGCCGTGCGGGGACGGTGGCGCAAGCCTGCGTTACAATCGACGGCCGTTGCGTTTTTCCCCGAAGGCGGGCCCAGGCATGCCGCGATTCAGCATATCCGTGATGCAGCTGCTCGCTGCCCTTGGCTGCCTGCTGATCGGGGGAGTCGCACTCGCCCACGGTATCAGCGGGGACGATCAGGCCCTTCCTGCTGCGCAACTCCGAGCCGAACATCGGCCCGTACCTCTATCTCGGCGCCAAGCACATGGTCACGGGCTATGACCATCTGCTGTTTCTGGCGGGTGTCATCTTCTTTCTGTACCGCCTCAGGGAAGTGGCCATCTACGTGACGCTCTTCGCGGTTGGCCATAGCGTAACCCTGTTGCTCGGCGTGCTCGGCGACCTGCACGTCAACGCGTATCTCGTCGACGCCGTTATCGGGCTCTCGGTGGTCTACAAGGCCTTCGAGAACCTCGGTGGTTTCAGAAGGCTCGGTATCCAGCCGAACATGAAGGCTGCGGTTCTCTTCTTCGGCTTCTTTCACGGCTTTGGTCTGGCCACGAAACTTCAGGACATCGCGATCTCCGAAAACGGCCTCATCACGAACATGATCTCGTTCAACATCGGCGTCGAGCTCGGCCAGTTTCTCGCCCTGGCGGTGATTCTGATCGCGTTCAACGCATGGCGCGCCACCGGACGTTTCATGCATTACGCCTTCGCGAGCAACGTCGCGATCATGTGCGCGGGATTCATGCTGATGGGCTACCAGCTAACGGGGTACGCGGTCGCCTGACTGAGGAAAGCGCCTCGTTCACGAGCACGTGCCGGCGATACCGAAAACCGATCCACTCGACTTCTATGATGTCGGTTCGCTGCTGAGCGAGGAGGAACAGCTCGTCAGGGACGCCGTTGCGAGTTTCGTCGATGGAGAGGTCCTGCCGCTCATCGCGGACTGTTTCGCCGAACAGAGATTTCCGGTCGAGCTCGTGCCGCGAATGGCCGGACTCGGCTTGCTTGGCGCGCCGCTGAAGGGATACGGCTGCGCCGGCCTCAACAGCACGAGCTACGGACTGATCTGCGAGGAGCTCGAGCGCGGCGACAGCAGCGTACGCAGCTTCGTCTCGGTGCAGAGCAGTCTCGTCATGGGCTGCGTCGATGCCTTCGGATCCGACGAACAGAAAGCCCGCTGGCTGCCGGCGATGGCCAAAGGAGAGGCGATCGGCTGCTTCGGCCTGACCGAGGCTCACGGCGGTTCCGACCCCGGCAACATGAAGACGCGGGCACGCCGCGCCGGTGGCGACTGGCGCATCAGCGGCGGCAAGCTCTGGATCACCAACGGCACGCTGGCCGATGTCGCCATCGTCTGGGCGTCGACCGAGGATGGTGTCCGCGGTTTTCTGGTCGAGCGAGGGATGCGCGGTTTCGCGGCCCACGAAATCCGCAACAAGTTCTCGTTACGCAGCTCGGACACGGCGGAGCTGTCATTTGACGACGTGCGAGTGAGTGATGAGGCGAGGCTGCCGGGAGCCACAAACCTCAAGGCCGCTCTGAGCTGCCTGAACCAGGCGCGTTTCGGAATTGTCTGGGGTGCCGTTGGCGCCGCGCGAGCCTGCCTGGGTGAGGCGTTGGCCTACGCCTCGTCGCGAGAGCTCTTCGGTCGACCGCTGTCCAACACCCAGCTCATCCAGGCGCGTTTGGCCAACGCTGCACGCCGGCTGACGGCCGCGCAGCTCATGGCCTGGCGCCTGGCCGAACTCAAGGAGCAGGGCAGGGCCACGCCGGAACGGATCTCGCTCGCGAAACGCAACAACGTACGGACAGCCCTCGATATCGCGCGCGATTGCCGCGACATGCTGGGCGCCGCGGGCATCACGCTCGATCATCACGCGATCCGCCACATGCTGAACCTCGAGACCGTGATGACCTACGAAGGCACGGAGTCGATTCACGACCTGATCGTCGGCCGCGCGCTGACCGGACATGCGGCGTATTGAGCGATTCTTCGGCGTATGCCGGCCGATCCGGCTATGCTAAATTGCGCCCGGTTGCCGATACCCGCAAAGTGGCGCATCCGGCTAGGTGGCAGAGTGGTGATGCAGCGGCCTGCAAAGCCGTGTACACCGGTTCGATTCCGGTCCTAGCCTCCATTTCCCAATCAACCGCTTTGGCCCCTTGATCGCCGGACAGCTTATTGCTCAAACTGGCTACAGGACTCAACGTCGGTGAAACAGCTTTTGAGGTAGCGCTCATGAATATGAATTCGCTGAAGTGTATGGTGGCGGCAACGCTGCTCGCATCCGGCCTGGCGGCACCGGCAAGCGCTGACACAGTTGCGTTTATCGGCACCGGCAACGTTGCCGGTTTTCTGGGGACCAGATTCGCACAGATGGGGCACGATATCGTCTATGGGCACAGGGAACCGCAGCGCGAAGACAATCAGGAACTCGCCAGCAGGACTGGCAATGGCACTCGAGTGGTTTTGCCGGCTGAAGCGGTTGTCAATGCTGACATCGTCGTAATTGCCGTCCCTGGGGGCGTCTTGCCCTCGGTCGCAGCCGCCTTGGGTGATCTGTCGGGCAAGATCGTCATTGATCCGACGAATCCCCTGTACCCTGATCCGGACGATGGATTGGCGAATTATCTGTTTCCAATCTCCAACGCCGAGATGATCCAGAACATGTATCCGGATGCTTACGTGGTCAAGGCATTCAATACCCTGACCGTCGCATCGATGGCGAATCCAGCAGGTACTGGCGGGCCGATCACAATACCGATCGCGGGCAATGACGCCGACGCCAAAGCCATCGTCGCAGAGTTGATCGAGGCAATCGGGATCCAGGCGGTCGACGTCGGACCCGTTCGTTTTGCTTACGTTCTGGAAGGGATGCGGGGCCTTGCCGCCAATGGCAGGGATCTCGGCCATGAGTTCGACTACCACTTCCAGCTGCATTGATCCGCGTCCATATCCGGATAGTTGGCAAATGAATACCAAGCCGTTCCTCGCCTCCGTAGCCTCTGTTTTCCTCGGTTCCGCCTGGGAACCGGAGTACGACAGCGTGACATCTGGCGGCCTCGTCAAGACACTACCGGGTCGGATTTCACCGGTCAGTGAAGGGGGCCACCCAATGAAGTTCGATGTACCTGGCGACAACGAGCCGCATGTCATCGCTCTGCGGCAGTTCGCGTTTTCGCTGCTCGTCGTTTTGTCGTGCGGCTTGCCGGCTGCACAGGCAAACGATACGGATCCGTGGAGCGAGTCGATCGCCGACCGCGTTCGCGAAGGGATGCTGCTCAACCACGCGGGCCGTTACGATGCGGCAGACGATATCTGGGATTCACTGCGCCAGGACTTTCCGGACCACCCCGCTGGTCCCATCTACGCAATGGAAACGCTCTATTCACGTCAGGTTTACGATCTCTTCGATCCACGTTTCGACGCAGCGATCGAATCTACCGGGCGCGAAGCATTGCGGCTCGCGAGCCAATGGCAGGCATCGCACCCGGACAGCGCGCGGGCGCATCTGTTTGTGGGTCAGGCAGAGATGCAGCTCGGGCGATTCCACGCCGCCTCAAGGAAGTTCTACGCCGCCGGGAGACATGCCGAGCGTGCGGGCAACCATCTCGAGCGTGCGCTCGAACTCGATCCGGAGCTCGTCGATGCCCGGTACTGGTACGGGATGTATCTCTACTCTGCCTCCGAGCTGCCGAACCTGCTCCATTGGCTGGATTGGCTCTGGTTCATCCCCGAAGGTGACGCAAGCCGGGGTCTTGAAGCATTGCGCGAAGCGGCTGCAGTGGGCGACATCGAACGAAATTCCGCGACTTTGCTGCTCATGAACATCTTCACCTACTTCGAGCGGGACCGCAGCGAGGCGACGCGGCTCGCGCGCTCGCTGCACGCGAGGTTTCCGCACAACAGTTTCGTGCACTTCGAGCTGCTCAGGTTGCTGTTGAGCCAGCGGCAGTACGACGCCACGATCATGGAAGCGGAACGTCTGGAGTCGCATCCCGCACAACAGCGGCTCGACCGCGGCCGCGTGGGCATGGCGCAAATCTGGCGAGCCCGTGCGCTCAGGACCGCGGGTGACATCGATGCGGCCGCCGAGGTCCTTGGCCGGATCGATCCGGATGACGACGCCGTGCCAGTGTGGGGCCGCGGCTGGGCACGTTTGCTGAAGGGCCAGGTCGCACTCGCTTCCGGGCGTCGCGAGGAAGCGCTCAGGGAACTCGAAACAGTTGTCGAAATGGACGGAATCTCGCGCTCGGTGAGGCGCCGGGCCGGACGGGAGATCGACAGAATTCGACGCGAGTGACGCGCGTCGCGTTCCCGTTGCACTCGCGACCCAGGTATGGGAATGACGATCCGGTTCGGCGCGGCGCGTGGCCGATTTCAGCGACGGACTGGTACACTGCGGCGATCCGCGCCGATGCGCGTTCTTTGACTTCGCAGCCCGGGTGGCGGAATGGGTAGACGCAGCGGACTTAAAATCCGCTGGCCGCAAGGCCGTGCCGGTTCGAGTCCGGCCCTGGGCACCACGATTCCCTTGTCGTACCCACACCCCAAAGTAAGATGGCGAACGGCGCAATCGCGGGAGCCGAGCGTTGAGTGACGAAAACGCAGGACTGATCACTGCAGACCTCGGCGTCTCGCGCGGCGGCCGGCTGCTCATCAATGGATTGAGCTTCGCTCTGCAAGCCGGTCAGGCGGCGTTGATCACCGGTCCGAACGGCAGCGGCAAGACGAGCCTGCTCAGGGTCCTTGCGGGCCTCGCGCCGCCTGCGGCAGGTTCGGTGAAATGGGCAGCAACCGAAGTCCGTCGGCTGGCGCCGGAGGCGCGTGCCGGGATCGCCTACCGCGGCCATCTGAACGGACTCAAGAAGGACCTGACCGTGCGCGAGAATCTCGAGTTTCATCGGTCGCTGAACGGCAGCGAGGCGCCGATTGACGAGCTTCTGGGAACGCTGGGGCTTGGAGAGGTCGCTGGGCAGCGGCTCAGATACCTTTCGGCAGGCCAGCGGCGCAGGGCGGGGCTTGCAACGCTGCATCTCGGCGAAGCGCGGCTGTGGCTGCTTGACGAGCCGCTGACCAACCTCGATATTGCCGGGCGCAGGCTCGTGGCCCAATGGATCGACGAACATCTGGATGCGGGCGGGATGGCTGCAATCGCAAGTCATCAACCGGACCAGCTTGCCGGCGGCGGCACGTTGTCCATCGAGCTATAGGACGCTCGAATAAAACGGAATCTCGCTGATGGCGACGGAAACTGAATCCGGCTGATAGTGGACATCTTTCTCACGATCATGGGCCGCGATCTGAAGCTCGCTTACCGGAGGTGGAGCGAGTTCGCCAACCCCTTGCTTTTCTTCGTGATCGTGGCGTCGCTGTTCCCGCTGGCATTGTCGCCCGGGCAGGCGCTATTGCAGAGTATCGGCACGGGGGTCTTGTGGGTTGCCGCGTTGCTATCCTCGCTGCTCGCACTCGAAGGCCTGTTCCGCGGCGACTTCGAAGACGGCAGCATGGAGCAGATCCTGCTGAGCCCGGCGCCCTTCGGAACCGTCGTCATCGCGAAGATTGCGGCACACTGGATCGTGAGCGGTATACCATTGATCGTGCTGGTGCCTGTCGTCGCGCTGTCGTTTCAACTGCCGGGGGAGGCGCTCGCGACGCTTGCGGCGGCGCTGCTGCTTGCAACACCGACCCTGAGCGTTCTGTCTGCGATCGGTGCGGCGCTGACCGTCAGCCTGAAAAGCGGAGGATCGATCATCGGCCTGCTGATATTGCCCTTGTGCAGCCCGATGCTGATCTTCGGCACGCGCGCCACGGACATGGCCGCAAATGGCGAGCCGGTTGCAGCGCCGCTGTATCTGCTTGCGGCGCTGGCCGTGTTCGCTATCTCTCTGGGGCCGTTGGCCGTGGCCGCGGCCCTCAGAGTCGGTCTGGAGTGAGGATTTGGACAGATGAAGTTACCTCGCTGGTTTCATCGCTTTGGTTCGCCGCCCTATGTCTATGCTCTGGCGGGAACGCTTGGGCCGTGGATCGGCGGCATCGCCGTCGTGCTGATCGCGGCCGGAACGTTCGGCGGCCTGGTGCTCGCGCCGCCGGACTATCTGCAGGGCGACAGCTTCCGCATCATCTACATCCATGTGCCGAGCGCCTATATCAGCATGATGGCGTATGTGATCCTGGCAGTCGCCGCGGCCATCGGTTTCATCTGGCGCCTGAAGCTCGCCCATGCGGTCGCGGTCAGCATCGCGCCGATCGGCGCGTCATTCACGTTTCTCGCGCTTGCGACCGGCGCGATCTGGGGCAAACCGACCTGGGGCACGTTCTGGCAGTGGACGGATCCGCGCATGATGTTCGAGTTGCTGCTGCTGTTTCTGTACCTCGGCTATATGGCGTTGCGCGCCGCGTTCGAGGACAGGGACAAGGCGGACCGCGTCAGTGCGATTCTCGGAGTCGTCGGCGTCGTCAACGTACCGATCATTCATTATTCGGTGATCTGGTGGAACAGCCTGCACCAGGGTCCGACGATTTCGCGGCTCGACGGCCCGACGATCACGATGGACATGCTCGTGCCCTTGCTCATCATGATCGTCGGGTTCACGTTCTGCTTTGCCTGGCTTCTGTTGAGCCGCCTGCAGGGCGAAATCGTCGAGCGCGAACACGCGGCGCGCTGGCTCAGGGAACTGGTCGCGGAGTCCCGCGGATGAGCAGCTTTCTCCAGATGGGGGGCTATGCCGCTTACGTTTGGCCGGCGTACGGTATTACACTTCTCGTTCTGGTGCTCAACGTCTGGTCGGCCAGGCGCGACCACAGGCGCAAGCTTGAGCGCGCGCGGCTTTCGGCCAGCCGCGAGGAAACTTCGAAACGGCCAACGGTAAGGAGGCTCGGATGACTCCCAGACGACGGCGAAGGTTGCTGCTGATCGGCCTCGTGCTCACCGGCGTGGTTGTCTCCGCAGTACTGGCTCTGCGCGCGTTCCAATTGAATCTCCAGTATTTCTTCAGCCCGACGCAGATTGCCGACGGCGAAGTTGGCGATGCTCGCAGATTCAGGCTCGGCGGCATGGTGCTCGAGGAAAGCGTGGAGCGGGAGGAGGGGAGTCTCACCGTGAACTTCGTCGTCACGGATTATCTGCATTCCGTACCCGTCAGCTACACAGGCGTGTTGCCGGATCTCTTCCAGGAAGGCAAGGGCGTGGTCACGCTCGGGAGCATGGGCCCGTCCGGTCATTTCGTGGCCGAAGAAGTACTGGCCAAGCACGACGAGAACTACATGCCGCCTGAAGTCGCCGAGGCGCTCGAGCAGGCGCGGGAGCGCGAACAACTATGATCCCCGAGTTCGGCCAGTTTGCGCTCGTGCTCGCGCTTTGTCTGAGCGTGTCGCAGGCCGTGCTGCCGCTGGTCGGCGCCCACACCGGCCGCAGCGATTTCATGGCGCTTGCGCGGCCCACGGCCGCCGGGCAATTCGTATTCGTGGCGCTGGCCTACGTCGTGCTTACCCAAGCGTTTCTCGCGGACGATTTCAGTGTCCGCTATGTCGCACAGAACTCCAATACGGAGCTGCCCACCGCCTACAAATTTGCGGCAGTCTGGGGCGGGCATGAAGGTTCCCTGCTGCTGTGGAGCATGATCCTCGCCGTCTGGACGCTTGCAGTCGCTGCCGCAAGCCGCGCCCAGCCGGCCATGTTCGCGAGCCGGGTCATCGGCGTGCTTGGAATCGTAAGCGCCGGCGTACTCGCGTTCACGATTTTCACGTCGAATCCGTTCGACCGTCTGATTCCCGCGGCGTTCGAGGGCAACGACCTGAACCCGCTGCTGCAGGATCCGGCCATGGTCGCGCACCCGCCGATGCTCTATGTCGGCTACGTGGGCCTGGCGGTGCCGTTCGCATTTGCGGTCGCCGCGCTGCTGACCGGTCGTCTGGACAAGAACTGGGCGCGCTGGACCCGGCCGTGGACCGTGGTCGCCTGGCTCTTCCTGACGCTCGGCATCGCGCTCGGGAGCTGGTGGGCCTACTACGAACTCGGCTGGGGCGGCTGGTGGTTCTGGGATCCGGTCGAGAACGCGTCGTTCATGCCGTGGCTCATGGGTACGGCACTTCTGCATTCGCTCGCAGTGACGGAGAAGCGGGGCATCTTCAAGAGCTGGACCGTACTGCTTGCGATCGCCGCGTTTTCGCTGAGCCTTCTCGGCACGTTCCTCGTGCGTTCGGGGGTGCTGATCTCGGTACACGCCTTTGCCTCCGACCCGACCCGCGGGCTCTTCATACTCATGCTTCTCGGGCTGATTTCCGGCGGCGCCTTGCTGCTCTACGCCGCACGCGCGAAGCTCATGGTCGCCGAAGGCGGTTTTCGCCTGCTGTCGCGCGAATCGTTCCTCATGGCGAACAACATCCTGCTCGTCGCGGCCACCGGAGCGGTGCTCTTCGGCACGCTCTATCCGCTGTTCCTCGACGCGCTCGAACTCGGCAAGATCTCGGTCGGGCCGCCGTACTTCAATCTCGTGTTTCTGCTGCCGATGCTGCCGCTCGTCCTGTTGCTCGGCGCCGGCATGCATGCCTGGTGGATGAAGATGAACGCCAGCGCGCTCGTCCGGAAGCTCGCCTGGCCCGCGGGGATTGCGGTCGCCCTGGGCGTTGCATTGCCGCTTGTGGTGTTCGGACAATCTTCGTTCATGACGGCGATCGGTGTAATTGCAGGCCTTTGGGTCTGCGGCGCCGCATTGCTCGATCCGCTGCGCCGGCTGTTGCGTCCGCAACAGGGCATGCGGCTCACCCGTGCCGCCTGGGGCATGTTCCTTGCGCACTTCGGTGTCGGCATCTTCATTCTCGGTGCGACCGTCACGTCGGCGTACAACGTCGAGACCGACCGCGGCGTCTCGCCCGGCGACCGCTGGGAGACCGGCGGCTACGAGTTCGTGTTTCGCGGCGTTCGCGATGTTCCGGGACCGAATTTCGACGCCGTGGAAGGCGAAGTGGAACTCCGGCGCGGCGGCGAACTGATTGCGCTGTTGACGCCGCAGAAACGCGTCTACCGCGTGCAGCAGAGCCCGATGACCGAGGCTGCGATCGACGGCAGGATTCATCGTGACGTATTCGTCGCGCTCGGCGATTCGCTGGGTGGCGGCGCCTGGAGTCTCAGAATCCAGATCAAGCCGCTGATACGCTTCATCTGGTACGGCTGCGCGATCATGGCGCTCGGCGGACTGCTGGCCGCGACCGATCGCCGCTACAGGCGAGTACCCGAGCGCTCCACGTCCAGTCCCGCCGTCGGGCACGGCACGGCAGGGGAGGCTTGACCATGTGGCGTTATGCGATTCCTGTGGGGCTCCTGGCCGTGCTGGCCGTGTTTCTGGCACGCGGCCTCACTCTCAATCCCGGCTATGTGCCGTCTCCGCTCATCGGCAAGCCCGCGCCGGCATTCGAGTTGCCGGGGCTCAGGAACCCGGATGCGCGTGTCGGATCGGACGTATTCGACGGGCAATTGTCCCTGCTGAACGTCTGGGCGACCTGGTGCGTCGGTTGCCGCCAGGAACACGGCTTCCTCGTCGAACTTGCGAACAGTGGTGGTGTCCCGATCTACGGTCTCAACTGGAAGGACGACCGTGACTCGGCGCTGCAGTGGCTCGATCGACTTGGCGACCCCTACGTGGCCTCGGCCGTCGACGCGGACGGTGACGTGGCGATCGACTGGGGCGTCTACGGCGCACCCGAGACCTTCCTGATCGACCGGGACGGAACGGTCCTCTACAAGCACATCGCGCCCCTGACCGCAGAAATCTGGCAGGAGCGCTTCGTGCCGATCATCGCCGAGAAGTGCGGCAGTTTCCCCTGTCTGCAAGACGGCGCCCCATGACACAGCGGCTGCTCGCGCTGATCGTGTCGACGTTTCTGGCGGGCGTTTGCGGGGCGCAATCCGTCGAGGACCTCAGCGATCCCGCGTTGAACGCGCGTTACCAGGCCCTGATACGCGAAGTGCGCTGCCTCGTCTGTCAGAACCAGACGATCGCCGATTCCAATGCCGACCTTGCATCCGATCTACGCCGCGAGATCCGTGAAATGCTCGAATCGGGCGCGACGGACAACGAGATTTCGGACTTCCTTGTCGCAAGATACGGCGATTTCGTGCTCTACCGACCCCCTGTACAGCCGAATACCTGGGTATTGTGGGGCGGACCGGCGGCCATGGTCGTCATCGGCCTTGTCGTGTTTGCGCGCGTGATGCGTACACGTTCCCGTCAGCCGCTTGATGAGGACGAACTCGACGAGGATCGGGGCGCGATCCGGTGAGCACGGGTTTCTGGCTCCTCGCGGCATCGCTAGGCGCGGCAGCGGCTGCATTCCTGATTCTGCCGCTGTGGCGCGAACGCGAACGCAGCGGCCGCTGGTCGACAGCCGGTCTGATCGTCTCGTTCGCGACAGTTCCGATTGCATTTGCCGTCTATTTCAACGTCAGTACCTGGCGTGCCGAGGAACCGGGCGTTCAGGCTCCTCCCGAGCAGATCGAAATGGTCGAGCGCCTCGCTGCTCGGATGGCCGAGAGTCCCGAAGACGTGGAAGGCTGGCTCCTGCTCGGGCGCAGCTACATGGTGCTGAGCCAGTATGTGCTGGCGCGGCAGGCTTACTCCGAAGCTTTGGCGCGCACGCCTGTGCCCGACAACGAGCTGAAGCTGTCGTACGCCGAAGCATCGATACTCAGTGACCGGGCGAGCCTGGCCGGCGAAGCCGGGCTGCTTGTGGAGGAGGTACTCGAGGCGGAACCCGGCAACCCCGGTGCACTCTGGTATGGCGGGCTCGTTGCGATCGAAACGGGACGCCAGGATGCGGCATGTACCCGCTGGTCGGCGCTGCTCGCGAGCAATCCGCCCGCCGAAGTCGGCGACGTGCTGCTGAGTTCGATCGCGTCGCTGAACTGCGGGCCGACCACGGCGGCAGCGCCGGTCCTCGCCGCTAGCGATGACGGCCCGATCATTACCCTGAACGTACGGCTTGGGGAAAGCCGTTCCATCGAATCGCTTGGTCCGCAGGCTGCGCTTTTCATTTTCGCGCGCGCTCCGGGCGGAGGTCCGCCCGTTGCCGTGATCCGCGAACCTGTAAGCGCGGTCCCCGGCGAATTCACCCTGAGCGACGGCAACACGATGCTGCCGGGAACTTCTCTTGCCAACTTTCCGGAACTCTCGCTCGTCGCGCGCCTGTCGGCTTCGGGCCAGCCGACGGAGCAGTCGGGGGACCTCTACGCAGAAGCAAGCTACAGCGCGGGTACCGAAGCGACGGTCGAACTCGTGATCGATCGGGTCGTTCCATGACACGATGCCTGGGCTGCCGAACACCAGCCTGAAGATCGGCTCGTTTCAATTGCCCGGGGCCAGGATAAAGCCTGTCCACAGACCGCGCGGCCCAGGTTCGCTCAAATCGGACACAGCGGACAAGCTCAGGCGCGGCGGGCCCTGAGCGATGCCCGAATCCTGGCCCAGAGTCATCGCGCACGCGGACATGGATGCGTTCTACGCGTCGATCGAGCAACTCGACGATCGGGAACTCAGAGGGAAACCACTGCTCGTCGGGCCGCGATCCGGCCGGGGTGTGGTATTGACGGCAAGCTACGAGGCACGACCCTTCGGTGTCGGCAGTGCGATGCCCATGGCCCGAGCGCGCGCACGATGCCCGCAGGCCATCGTTGTTCCGCCGCGATTCGAGCGCTACAAGGCGATTTCCAGGCGCGTGATGCGCGTTTTTGAGGACTTTTCGCCGGCCGTCGAGGCTTTGAGCCTCGATGAGGCGTTCCTGGACATGACCGGCGCCGAACACATTTTCGGTGATCCCGAGGCAATTGGTCTACGGATCAAGGACGCCATCCGCGAGGCGACGGGCGGACTGACGGCGTCGGTCGGCATCTCGGCCACGAAGTACGTCGCGAAAGTGGCGAGCGGCCATGACAAGCCCAACGGTCTGACCGTCGTTGCGCCGAATGAGGCACGTCAGTGGCTGGCACCGCAGCCGGTTGCGATGCTCTGGGGAGCGGGACCGAAGACGCAGCAGCGGCTGGCTGTGCTCGGTCTGAAGACCATCGGCGAAGTTGCGGCCGCCGATCCGCGCTGGCTCCAATCGCGGCTCGGCAAGGCCGGTGGACACTTCCATGGTCTGGCGCACGCCAGGGACCCCCGACCGGTGGCAACATCGAGGATGGCCAAGAGCATCGGCTCGGAGCGCACGCTGAGCGTCGATGTCAGCAGTCGGACCGAGATCGCGTTTCAGCTTCGCCGGGCCGCCGATTCGGTCGGCCGGCGGCTGCGCAGGCACGGTTACGTCGCACGCGGGGTCAGGGTCAAGCTCAAGCGCAGCGACTTCAGGTTGTTGACACGCCAGCGCAGGCTGGCCGAGGCGACCGATCGTTCCGACGAAATCTACCAGAGCGCCATCACACTATTGCCCGAATTCGGCGATCCCGGCCCATTTCGGCTCATCGGTGTCGCAGCCTATGAGCTTCAACGGCAGGCCGCGGCGCGGCAACTGGATCTGCCGATAGAGGAGGGCAGCCGAAGCCAACGTCTCGATGCCGTACTCGATGAGCTCGACAAGCGGTTTGGTCCAGGCGCGGTCCATCGGGCCGGCGACCTTATACGGCAATCGGCGATCGGCCCCGAAGCGAACCTGGACTTCCTGCTCGACGGCGACGATTGACCCGGCATGGGTCGGTCGCGATCAGATTCGCCACGGTACGGCGTTTCTGGCGTTTCTCGTACCTTTGTCAGTCGATGTCATGATGGCCCAGTGATAACGAAGCCGTCACCAGCGGCCATTTCGGGGCTCACGATCCGGGTCATAGGCCATTGAATCGCCTTCCGGCGACCCGGGTGTCGTGGACGGTGTGTTTGGGATCTCGCTGACGCAGCTAATCTTGGATCTTCGACCACTCGACACCGCTGAAGAACGCATTGCTACGCGGTATACGTCGTGAAAGACATGGAAGTCATGTCGCGATCTTTCCATCAACCAAATCTATGCTGCGCGTCATTCGACTCAGGAAGCGTCCATCGTGCGTAACCATGCAAATGGTTTTTCCTTCACTGTGCAGCTCATCCAGCAGATCCATAATGGCCTCTCCGTTCATACTATCGAGATTGCCGGTCGGCTCATCGGCGAGCAGCAATGAGGGCTCGGCGACGATTCCACGAGCGACGGCGACTCTTTGCTGCTGACCACCGGAGAGCTGTGATGGATAGTGGTGGGCGCGGGAAGTAAGCTCAACCTTCGCCAGCTTGTCCATTGCTATTTCGCGGCGTTCGCGCTTTGAGATGCCCTTGTAAACCAGCGGTAGCTCAACATTCTCAACGACCTCGAGATCTCCAATGAGATTAAAGGCCTGGAATATGAAGCCGATTTCACGATTGCGCAGCTCCGCCCTTTGATATGCGTCCAATTCGTCGACTCGATGATCCTTGAGCAAATACTGGCCGCTCGTTGCCGTATCGAGCAGACCGATAATCGAAAGCAATGTCGACTTCCCGCAGCCGGATGGCCCGGTAATGCAGATGTACTCCCCCTCGTGGATCGCAAGGTCGACGTCCTGAACGGCTCGCGTTTCCGTGTCGTAGGTTTCGTACACCCGGGAAATACCGGTAAGCCGAACGATTTCCGCAGCATCCGTTTTCATGAATCTTCTTCCTTGTCCCTTATTCGTTTCTCAATGCCGCCGCCGGATTGAGTCCGCTGGCTCTTCTCGCCGGTACGATCGTTGCGACCCATGTGACTACGGCCAGCAGGAAGGCCACAAACAAATATACGTCGATCTCCACTGCGCTCGTCTCAAAGAGGAACTCACTTAGCCCGGGCGCAACAAATGCCATTGCAAGGGCGCCAATGGCAAGGCCCGCCACAAGAATCCGAACAGTCTGTCGGACGAAGATTCCGCGAATTTTCGTGGGATTCGCACCGATGGCTATGTGAACACCGATCTCACGGATTCGCTGACTGACGTTGTACGAAACAACCCCGACGACACCTGATACCGTAACCAGCAGCGAAAGGACGCCGAACAAACCCAACAGTATCGCTACAAGACGTGGCGCCTCGAGCCATTGTGATCTGATCTGATTCATCGTCGCGACCTCATCCACGGCTTGCTGAGAATCGATCGAATAAATCGTCTCGGCAACGATAGACCCGAGCTCGGAGAGATCCCCGGTGCTACGCAGGACAAATTCCATCGATGTGCCGGGGCGTTGCGGAAAATGTTCATAAGATGCAGGCCCCTGAGGCACATTGGGGTTGCCAAACCTCACATCGCCGACCACGCCAATAATCTCGATCCAGGACTCGCCCTGGTTGGTGGAAATCCTGTTTCCTATTGCATTTCCGCCTGGAAAATAGTTCTCCTCGAAACGCTGATTGATGACGGCGACAGGTATGGCGTTCTCGTCATCGCTTTCGTCAAACGTCTCGCCTTTCATAAGTGGAATACCCAGTGTTCGGAAATACTCACTTGAAACCGTCGAGTTGGTAGCGCTTGGCCGTATTTCATCGTCAGCACTGACCCTGCCCTCGATCTCAAAAGCAACGACACCAAGCACTCCGCCTTGTCCGGGAGCAATTGCAGATACGCCGACGCTCTCTACGCCAGCTATCTGACTCGTTTCGCGTAGCAGCCGTAGACCGAAATCACGAATCTCCTGTGGGCTCGAGTAGTTCGTAAAATTGAGATCGACACTTACATTAAGAACGTTTTCCGGGTCGTAACCAGGATCCATCGAAATCAGTCTGTACATGCTGACGACGATCAGCGCCGTAACAGTCAGGATCACGAAGGACAGGGCTAGCTGCACTGCAAGTAATGCACTGCGTTGCAGTTTTCCGGATGCTGTAGTCGTGACCCTGTCTCCGCCCTCCTTCAGTGCTTTGCTGATATTGCGACGCTGAAAAGCGGCCGCCGAGCCGCTTACGATGCCCGTGGCTACCGCCAGCACGACTGAAAAGAGGAGGGTTCTGGAGTCCATCCGGATCTCGCTTGCCAAAGAAGTGTATCCGGCCGCAAAATCAGACAAGACGCCCAGGCTGAAATAAGCGACGATCAGCCCCAGTATGCCGCCGACTATCGCATACAGCACGCTCTCGGTCAGCAACTGCCGTGAAATTGCTGAAGGCTTTGCGCCAACAGCTTCTCGCACGGCCAGTTCCTGGTGACGAGAAGCCAGTCGTGCGAGATTCAGGTTGGCGATGTTCGCACAGGCGATCAGCAACACGAGAGCGGAGACTGCGACCAGAAGAATAAATACACGGCTCGAGTCTCCCGTCATCACGTCCTTCAAAGTGGATATGTTTGCTGTGTAGCCCCGCGCTGCGGAGTAGGAATCCGGATAGGTGGTCAGCAATCGCTGAGCGATTCCGTTTACGTCGCTCGCTCCATTCTCGATGCTGACGTCGTCGCGCAACTTCGCGAAAATTGATGCAATCATCGGCACATCGCGATTGTCGATGACGGGTGGACTGGATCGGAACGGACAGCTGGCGGACGTGATCCAGATGTCGTTGTCATCAGGAAAAGCGGGGATCGGCGGGAGGACGCCTATTACCCTGTGAATTGCGTTGTTCATCTCCAGACTCGAGCCGACAACATCGGGATCCGAGTCGAACTGACTTACCCAAAAGCGATGAGACAAGAGAATGAGTGGTTCCGCCCCGATATCATCTTCTCCTGCTACAAAAAGGCGGCCATGCAGCGGTTGAACTCCGAGCACATCGAAGTAGTTCCAGCTCGTTACCCCCGTCTGCACCCGAATCGGCAGGCCGTGGCCCAGCAGCGTAAATTGCATCGCGTGATATTCGAGAACATGCTCGAAGCTTTCGTTCTGCTCCCGAAAATCGAAATAGCTCTGCACCGATGATGGAAAGTTTTGTCTTCCGGCATTCGGTTCGTGCTGCTCGAGGCGGACGAGGCGATCACTGTCGGCGTACGGCAGCGGCGACAGAAGGATGTTGTACGCCATGCTGAACATCGCACTGTTCGCGCCGAGGCCGATGGCAAACGTCAAGACAATCAGCGCCGAGATCGCCGGATTCTTCACCGCTCGACGCCAGGCAGTTACAATATTCTCACTTAAGTCGTTCACGCAATATCCTCTATTACTAGTCGCCAAGCTCGATTGTTTCCCGGTCCTGAAAACCGCTGGTATCCGAAACGATGACGAAATCCCCAATGTTCAATCCGCTTACAACCTCCATCGTCGACAAGGAGCCAACCCCCAGGCGTACCGGAGTGCGAACGGCACGCGATCCGGTTTCATCCAGCACAAACAGTTCCGACTCCGAGTTCTCACGGGAAAATACCGGACGCGGAATAGTCATTACGTCTGTGACAGAACCTGTTTGAATCACACCTTCGACACGTAGATCGGGCCGCGCGCCCGGAAGCAACTCGAGCTCAAAGCCAACATCGACGATCACAACGCCATCGCGAACTGACGGCTCGATTCTCGTGATACGGCCGCGAGCTTTGTCCCCACCGGCGGTAACAATGACGTTCTGCCCGAGCGTCACGTCGGAGATCTGGCTTTCCTGAACCCGGAGTTCTGCCTTGAGATTCTCGACGCTTGCGACAGAAGCCAGTAAGGCGCCGACGCTTACTTGCTCGCCCGCTTCCACTGCGACCTCCTGGAGCGCGCCGTTGATTCCGGCACGTACCGTGAGATCGTCCAGGAGTTCTTCACTGAGCGCCAACTGACGAACAGCGCGATCAATTTCCGCCGTCCGTGCAATATTTTCCGATTCGTTCAGGTCGACAAGGTGCTCCAACCGTTGTCGCTCAAGAGCCAGTTGAGTTCGGTACTGTCTCTCGCGGAGTTCTGCATCGATCACATCAAGTTCTGAGACGATATTGTCCTCGGCCAGCGTCAAATTGGCGTTCAAGCGAAACAGTGCGTTTTCGTGGAGAGCCTCGAATTCTGCGACGATCGCCTCCTGCGCAAGCCGATTCGCGATCAACTGTTTTGCGTGTGCGTCAGCCTGGGCCTGAATAACACTGAGATCAATTCTTGCCGTGTCTGCATCACGAGCGATAGTTGGATTACTCATTCGTAGAATTACTGTATCGGCCGTGACACTCACGCCGGCATCTACCGAGATAGACTCCACCGTCCCGTCGACAGTTGCAGCTATGACCCTCAGATCTGATGAGACAAGTGTTCCTGTAGCGCGAACTTCACGGCTTACACTTCCGATTTCGACGGACTCGATGACAAAATCACTGCCATAAACCACCTCGGAAGTTATGAAACTGTTGACGCGGTTGTACACGACCCAAAGAGCTGCCAACGCGACAACGCCGATCGCAGCCTTCACGAGATGGTTTTGTCGCCGACTGACCTTTTTTGGTATGTCCATGGCGTTAATCGTTGCTACATCCAGTCAGGCGCATGCAGCGCCCATCAACACTATTGAAAGCGTAGTGACAACCCCTGGAAGAGTCATTTCTGCACCTCCTGCAGATTCCGCCCTCAATACAATGGGGCGTCAAGAAGCGGATATCTGAGGCTTGAGAGTCACCAGAACAACAATCATTGTTATCAGCGCCAGTCCGACTGGCATGTACCAATGCCCGCCTTGCAGGGACGCGGCAACTGTGTTTGTTGCTCGCCGCAGCTTGCCCGACAGAGCGCCGTGTATGCCCGAGAAAATCAGCACCAGAATGATTTTCTGTCCGAGCCACAATTGCGAGAACCAGCCGCCTTGGACAGCGAGAAAAATGCCAAAACACAGCGCCAAAATCATGGCCGGCGTCGTCACGGTTCGATCGTAAACTCTGAGCGGAGTCATAAAATTCCGAACAGGAAACTTCAGGGCCAAAGCCACTGCAACCATGCCCGCGACCCAGACAAACAAACACACGATGTGTGCGGCTTTTGCAAGTAAATAGAGCATCAGGTAATCGTGCCAATGTGTTGGCGACGAAGCCACTGTTCATTGACTAACCCGCCCAAAGGGATGAACGCACCGATTAGCAGTCGAACAGCACCTCGCCCGTTGATAATGCCCTCTGACCATGAGCGAGTCACGAACCAGAGAAAGATCATGAACGCCAACCCATGGACGGGTCCGATCACTGATACCGCTTGCGGAACCTCCAGGAAATACTTGAGAGGCATCGCGAAGCAGAACAAGGCCAACAATGTCAGAGCCTCGGCGATTGCGGCGTAGCGTAGTCCGGTCATGGCATCGCTTTCCTCTCCGGCTCAAATTCTGTGACGGGGATACAGCAGTCCTCAGGGTCTCACCAATGGTGCTGGACATTGGAGATGACGTAAATGACAATAGTCAGACAAATTCGGCCATTTCCCACTACAGTGAGAAGTCGATGAACAAACCACGCCGCAAGGCTGAACGTGGCGACAGTCGCCGTATCGTATTCCTCGCTTTTCCGAGAGTTATCCTCCTGGATCTGGTCGGCCCCTGGGAGGTGTTCGCTCTCGCGAATCGGCTAACCGGAACAGAGTGGTCGCCGTATGATCTGGAATTGGTCAGCGGTGACGGATCCGAATCGATTCCGTCGGGTGGAGGTATATCGATGGATAGCCACCGTCCTGCCAGTAGTTGCCGCGGAGCTATCGACACGCTGATCGTTCCGGCTACTGATTTGGTATGGGCCGCAGAACCGCCCACGCAATGGACCACTGTACTGCGCCGCTTGGCTGCGCGGTCTCGCCGCGTCGTTTCGGTATGTGGAGGGGCTTTTTTTCTAGCGGCAGCCGGACTCCTTGATGGGAAAAAGGCGACCACCCACTGGAGCGGCACCAAGGATCTGGCTGATCGGTTTCCGAACATCGACGTCCAACCCAACTCGATCTTCGTAAAGCATGGAAATGTCTATACGTCTGCGGGCGTGACCGCGGGTATCGATCTTGCGTTAGCGCTTGTGGAAGAAGACTTGGGTCAGACAATCGCATTGGACTGCGCCCGTCAGTTGGTGGTTTTTATGCGTCGTCCCGGAGGGCAGTCCCAGTTCAGCACGACCCTGGAATCGCAACATGCCGGACGAGAAACGATCAACGAGTTGATCGCGTGGGCTGCGGACAATCTCTCCGGCGATCTTTCCGTTCAAGGGATGGCTGAGCGCGCCCATATGAGCGTACGCAACTTCTCCCGGGTTTTTCACAGCGAGGTTGGACAAACGCCTGCTGCATTCGTCGAAAAACTGCGGATAGATGCGACGCGTCAGCGCCTTGAAGAATCGGATGAGTCGCTCAAGAAGATCTCTACGCGCTGCGGCTTTCGCAGCACAGACTCGATGCGGCGTTCATTCCAGCGTATTGTCAAGGTAGCTCCAAGTGACTACCGACAACGCTTCCGTAAGTGTTGATGCTAGCTGCGTTGACCGATAGAGTGGTTTCTCGATGGCTACTTCTGGCCGATCTTCCCCTGAAATGACCGCCCATGACAGCTTCCTTGTCACTGGGCCATGATGGAACATCCCGAGAATGTTCGGAGCAAGGCGGCTTGCCCGGTGGTCGACACGCCCACGTAACCGTGCGCGCAAGCGTGAGCGGTGCTCGGCAGCACGGGCAGGGCAGGTGTTGAGCGGCGGATGAGCTGCCGTCAGATCTGTGCTTCGAGTTCGGCCCAGCGGTTCACCGCGGCTTCGAGCGCGCGCTCTGCCGATGCAAGTTCGTCAAGTTCGTTGCGGACTTCCCCGTGGGTACGCTGGTAGAAGCCTGGCGCATTGACCGCCGTTTGCAGCTTTGCGACCCGCCGTTCAAGTTCGTCGATGCGATTCGGCAGTGCATCCAGTTCTCTGCGCAGCTTGTACGTCAGCTTGCCGGTAGCGGTTTCGGCCTTGCGTCGGCGCCCTTGTCTGGATGCCTTCGACGCTTGCGGCTCGGTAGCGGCGTCGGTGGCCAGTTCGCGGCGTTGTCGTGTCCAGTCGCTGTATCCACCGGCGTATTTCTTGATGACGCCATCCGCCTCGAATACGAGCGTGCTCGTGCACACGGCGTCGAGAAAGTGGCGGTCATGGCTCACCACGATGAGGGTTGCGCCGTAGTCGCACAGGCGCGCTTCAAGTGCCTCCAGCGTCTCCACGTCCAGGTCGTTGGTGGGTTCGTCGAGCACCAGCAGGTTCGCCGAGCGGGTGAAGAGCTTTGCGAGAATCACCCGGTTTCGCTCGCCGCCGGATAATGCCGATATGCGCGTTCTCGCGCGTTTCGCCGTGAACAGGAAGTCCGTGAGATAGGCGATAACGTGCTTCTTGCGGCCGTAGATCGAGATGTAATCGCGTCCTTCGCCGATCAGTTCAGCCACGGTTTTCGTGGTGTCGAGCTCGCGTCGGAGCTGGTCGAAATAGGCAATCTCGAGGTTCGTTCCGAGCTTCACGGTTCCGGAATTCGGTACGAGCTCACCGAGCAGGAGCTTCAGCAACGTGCTCTTGCCGACGCCGTTGTTGCCGATGATGCCGATCCGTTCGCCCCGCATGACGCGCAGGGAGAAATCCCTGACCAGGGGTTTACCCCCGAAACCGTGGGTGACTCCGTGAACCTCGATGACCTTGCGTCCGGACAGTTCCATCGATTCGTTGATGTGTATACGCGCAGTGCGCGCCCGGGCAACGCGCCGGGCGCGTTCGTCACGCATCTCGTAGAGCGCTCGCACGCGGCCTTCGTTGCGGTGCTCGCGGGCCTTGATCCCGCGCCTGATCCAGGCTTCTTCTTCAGCAAGTTTCTTGTCGAATTCCCGGTTCGCGCGATCCTCGTCGGTTTCGGCCTGAGCCTTGTAGCGCAGGTAGTGCCCATAGCCGCCGGGCCAGCTACGAATGTGACCGCGGTCGATATCGATGATCCGCGTCGCAACGCGCTCGACGAGGCTGCGATCATGCGTCACGAACACGACGGCACCCGGATAGCGGGTGATCTGATCCTCCAGCCATTCGATCGCACTGAGATCGAGATGATTGGTGGGTTCGTCCAGGAGCAGCAGATCAGGGTTCGATACGAGCGCCCGGCCAAGCGCAACGCGGCGTCGCCAACCTCCCGACAACTCGTTCATCCGCCTGGAGAAAGGCAGGTCGAGCTGGCTTGCTATCGATTCGACCTGGCTGTCGATGTTCCAGCCGCCGCCCGCGACGATCTCCCGTTCAAGTGCCTCGAGATCGCGAAGTGTCGATTTGCCGGGCTGCGGTTGCGCGGACAATGTTTCGTAACGTGCAATTCTCTCCAGTTGATCGGCAAGGCCCTCGGCAACGAAATCGCGCACGCGTTTATCGGAAACATCGGCGAGGGTCTGGTCGAGTACGCTCAGTCGTAGTCCGGCGGAAAGTTCCACAGTCCCGTCATCGGGATCGACCGTGCCCGTGATCAGTTTGAGGGTCGAGGATTTTCCCGCGCCATTGCGGCCAATCAGGCAAACACGCTCACCAGCTTCAATGGCAAGATCCGCCTCGACCAGAATCTTCTGATCTCCGTAGGCCAGCGATACCGCGTCGAAACGGACAAGGGGAAGCATGGGGACCTGGAGGCGTCGTGTAGCGGGGCAAGGATTTTACCGGGAAGGCGTTGTCGGGCACAGGAGCAGAATCAGCCTGGAAGCGTTATTTTACATAATATACATTATGCGCAGTTATGTTGGGGGTACGAGCAGTGACGGGTCAAGCGCCCGCGGACATGTGTTCAGGAACTGCCCTGCCGACAATTTACTCGAGAAATCTCGACGTGGAGCCTGGGCGTGACGAGTCGCGATCTATGCTATCGTTTCCACAAAGCGGGAAACCTGTGCGCGTTTGCGTAGTCTAACTGCCCGAAGCGCACCTTTAAGGATCACCAGGAAATCGCCCATGCGCAACCTTGCAACGATCAGACCCGTGCACGTTTTTCTTGCAGCGGTGCTCGGTACGCTGTCGCTCGACGGCGTCGCAGACGCCCAGATTTTCGTCAGCGAACGCGAAGTTCTCCGTCAGGCACGTTATCAATGGATGCAGCAAAAGCGGAACTATCCGGTCCCTGAAGATCCGCGAATTCAGCGCTACGTCGAGTGCATCGCGTATAACATCCTCACGACGCTTGACGAAAGCTTCCACGACATGGCCTGGGAAGTCGTCGTTTTCGATTCACCGGCGCAAAACGCTTCGGCCGACCCCGCCGGCAAGATCTCCGTTTACACCGGAATTCTCGAGGTTGCCGACTCCCCGGACGCGCTTGCGGCGGTTATCGGGCACGAGATCGCTCACGTCACCGAGGACCACGTGATGGAACGCGTCAGGCGCGGGCGCAGGAACGACCTGCTGGCGATCGGTGCAGGCGCAGTGACCGGAATGCCGAACACCGCACGCGAAATGAGCATGGTGTACCTGACCCTGCCGTTCAGCCGCGAGCAGGAAACCGACGCGGATATCGTCGGTCTGGACTACATGGCGCGCGCCGGTTTCGATCCCCGCGCGAGCATTTACCTGTGGAAGAACCTCACCGATGCCGCCGAGGGCAAGGAACCAAACGAATTCCTGTCCAGCCACCCTTCCAACAAGGCCCGAATCAATAACCTCGTTCGGAACCTGACGCCGGCACTCATCACCTACAACGAAGCACGCGAAGCCGGCGCCCGGCCTAATTGCAGACTGTCCGGCTGAGAGCCTGGCGTCAGCCGCCTGCACGATCTATTCTGCCGTTGCGCCGCTTCTTCGCCTTCGCCTGACCGCCGTGCGGACACGCAGCTGCATGCGCGCCAGCGTTACTGAATGGCCGCAGTCGGCTGCTCCGGCCCCGGCTCGCCGGCCTCGGCATCGGGCAGGACGGATTCCTCCCCGGGATCTTCGGCACCCTCGTCTGCGGCATCGTCGGCCTCGGGCGCTGCGACTTGTCCGGTCCCGAAAGGCGGTGGCGGCGGCGCCATACGGTTTTCGACGTAGAGTTCGATGAGTTCGTCGTCGGTCAACGAATCGACCTCCCGAATGTTGCAAGGCAACTGGCCCGGAATGTCTTCGAATCCGCCGGCGCGGGAAAACGGATCGTCGGCAATACCTACATTGCGAGCGTAGGAACAGATTCTGAGATCCGTCATCCTGCCGGTAGGCTGCGTTACCCTGCGGATGTTCTGCGGGTCCGAGATCGCGAATTCAATGGTGTTGCCCGGCAGAAACGTCAGGTCGCAGAACACGCCCTGGAATGCCACCTTGAACGGGCAGCGCTGACTGCCGACGTAGAGCACGAGCGTCGTTGAATCCACGACCTCGAAGTCACGGACCGCCAGTTGATTGAAACATTCAGTGTTTTCACAGCGTTCGGCCGGCTCGTTGCTCAGAGCGAGAAGGTCCGTACCCGGGGTCGTGCTGCAGGCGGCCAGCCACACGGCACATACGACGACTGCAAATCTCATGACATCCTCCGTTGGCTGCGATCCAATGTAGGCAAGATTTCGCATCTTGTCCACGACCGGAGCCCGACGCGATACGCCATGCGTCGCAGTGACACCCTGCGCGGCAGCGCCGCGTGTGCATTGCTGGAACTGCCTCTCATACCGTCATCCGGACGCCGCATTTCTCCGGTAAACTACCCGCAATGCGCCTGCTGCTCTACAACATACGTTACGGCATGGGACTTGGACCCGGCGCGCACTGGCCGTTGCCCGTGGTGAGTTCCGTCGCCGACAGCCGCGCGAACCTGCAGCGGATCAAGAAGTTCATCAAGGCAAAAGATCCCGACATCGTCGGCCTGGTCGAAGTTGATGGCGGTTCGATCCGCAGCCGCCGCGTCAACCAGGCCGATACCATCGCGCGGGCACTCGGGCACTATTCCGTATACCAGTGCAAGTACGGCGAGGGATCGCTGAACCAGTTCCTGCCGATCGTTCGCAAGCAAGGCAATGCGTTTCTCGCCGCGCCGCATGTCCACGGTGCGCACTTCCACTATTTCGAAAGTGGAATCAAACGCCTGATCATCGAACTTGAGCTTGCTGACTGCTCGATCTTCCTGGTGCACCTGTCACTGAAGTATCGGCACCGGCAAGCCCAGCTTCGTGCGCTGCACGATCTCGTTGCCGCGTCAAGCAAGCCCGTATTGATCGCCGGCGACTTCAATACGTTCTGGGGCAAGGACGAGATATTCCTGTTCATGAAAGCCACGGGCTTGCGCAACGCCAACGTCGATGGTCTGCCTTCCTATCCGAGTTCCTCGCCGCGCAAGGAGCTTGATTTCGTACTCTACGGCGACGGTATCCGGATCACCGAGTTCTCCATCCCGGTCGTTCGTTTTTCCGATCATCTGCCGCTCGTGTGCGATTTCCGGGTGGAGCGCGAGTCGCTGGAGGCCGCCTGAGTCAGTCTGCCGTGACGCAATCAGATGCACGACATTGGCGGCGGGAAACCGATTCCCGCGGCATCTGCCGGTTGGTCCTCGACAAGGCCGGAGCGAACAGCAACACGCTGTCGCGCGCGGTGCTGAGCCAGCTCGACGAGGAGCTGACGGCGCTCGCGAAGGATTCAGGGCTCAAGGGTCTCGTGATCGAGTCCGCGAAACGCAACGGCTTCATCCTCGGCGCCGATGTCAGTGAGTTCGGTTCTGTCGACGATCCCGGGGCGGCCGCTCGAATGGCGGGCCAGGGTCAGGCGATGCTGGATCGAATTGCGGCGCTCGATTGCCCGAGCGTGGCTCTGATCAACGGTTACGCACTTGGCGGCGGATTGGAACTCGCACTTGCCTGCGACTATCGGGTTGCCGCGGTAGGTTACGAACGCACGCTGGGCCTGCCGGAGGTCCAACTCGGGATTCATCCGGGCTTCGGCGGCACGGTCAGGACCGTGGACATCGTCGGTGCGTTGCGGGCGCTCGATCTGATACTCACGGGCCGTTCCGTTACGCCCATGGAAGCTGCGGCCATGGGGCTGATCGACCGTGCCGTTCCGGAAGCCGAACTTCAGGCGGCGGCTTTGGATTTCATCGAACGAAAGCCGCCGCGCAGGCGGGCTGCCTGGTATCTGCGCCTGCTCCGACTGCCGTTTCTTCGGCCGCTGCTGGCGCGTAGCCTGCGCGGCCGTGTTGCACGCCGCGCCCGCAAGAGCCACTACCCGGCACCCTACGCCATCATCGATCTGTGGCGACTTCACGGGGCAGGCGGACCGGCGGCATACGCCGCCGAAGCGGAATCGATAGGCAATCTGGTCGTTAGTCGGACATCGAGGAATCTCGTGCGCATGTTCTGGCTCAGGGAGCGGCTCAAGAATCTCGCCCCCAAGTCAGGCAGCGTCAGGAGTGTGCATGTCATCGGCGCCGGAGTCATGGGTGGCGATATCGCGGCCTGGTGCGCACTGAACGACCTGCGCGTCAGTGTGCAGGACCGGGCCTTGAAATACATCGAGCCTGCCCTCGAACGCGCCAGGAGATTGTTTAGGCGGCGCTTGCGCGCGCCAGGTGCCGCTGCCGATGCCGAGGCGCGCCTGGCCGTCGATCTCGACGGCGCAGCGCTCGGATCGACCGACCTGGTCATCGAGGCGATCGTCGAACAACTGGATGCGAAACAGGCCCTGCTACGCTCGATCGAGCCCGAACTCAATGCGAACGCGATCATCGCGACGAATACGTCGAGTATCCGTCTGGAGGACATGGCTCACGTCCTGAAGCGGCCGGGCCGATTCGTCGGACTGCACTTCTTCAATCCTGTTGCGCGATTGCCGCTCGTCGAAGTCATCTCGGGCGAGGCGACGGACGCGCAGACGCTGGAAGCGATAACGTCGTTCGTCATCCGGATCGGAAAACTGCCCCTGCCCTGCCGCAGTGCGCCGGGATTTCTCGTCAACCGCGTTCTGACGCCTTACATGCTCGAGGCGCTCAAGGCGCATGAAGACGGACACATGCTCGAGACGATCGATGCGGCAGCCAGGGACTTCGGGATGCCGATGGGGCCCGTCGAACTCGCCGACAGGGTGGGACTGGACGTCGCACTGCACGTGGCCGGCATCCTGGGCGGCGTGTCTGGCCGCGAGCCGCCTGCCCTGCTCCGCAGGCAGGTCGAAGCCGGGCATCTCGGAGCGAAGACCGGCCGCGGTTTCTACGAGTACGACAAGGGCCGCGCGCGCAGGCAATCCCGCTACCCCGCCCCCGATGCCGATCTGACGGACCGATTGATGCTGCCCCTGATCAATGAAGCGGTAGCATGCCATGCCGACGGCATCGTGGAGGATGCGGATCTCGTCGATGCGGGCGTCGTGTTCGCAACCGGATTTGCACCGTTTACGGGCGGACCGATCAACTACGCACGCGAACGCGGCATTGATGCAGTCGTTGGGCGGCTGGAGGTCCTGGCTGCGCGTCTCGGACCGCGTTTCAAGCCGCACGCGGGTTGGCGGCACATTGCCGCTGGTTCGTAGCCACCGGCGCACATCCGGGAACCGGAGCGGTTTCGGCCCCTTAAGGCAGCGCCTACATGGTGTGCGTCGAGCGGTCCCCGCCTGGAACGCCCGCAAGGAGAGCCTCGATGCGCTTGCGCGTTTCGCCGCGGTCGCTCGTGTCGAATTGAATGCCGATACCGGCCGGACTTTGTCCTTGCGTACCGTGAGGGGTAATCCAGACCACATGACCCGTAACGACAGACCGTTTCAGGTCGTCCATGAGGCTCAGCGAAACCAGGACTTCGTCACCGAGGTCATAATCCGCCCCGGTCGCTGAAAACAGGCCGCCGTTGCGAAGGTACGGCATGTAGGCCAGATACAGCGCTTGCGTGTCGGTGAAGCTCAGCGCCAGATGCCGTGTTTCGTTCAAGAGCGTTCCCTGTCCGCTTGAAATCCCGCGAGCAACACGGCGGTGGCCAATTCCATGTTGATGCCTGTACCGATTTGATTGCGCAGTCGTTCGATGCCTTCGAATTGCGCAAACAGCCTGCGCAGTGTCAGCGTCGGCAAATCGTGTTGCAAGCGTCCATTTGCGTTGCTTGCGACCGATTTCGAACGCTGCGTCAGCGTGCGCGACCGTATTGCGCGTCGCACTCGCAATGCGAGCCACTCCAGCACGAGTTCGAGGTCGAACTTCAGCCACTCGTCAGCAACTGATAGCGGATCAGTCTTTTTTTCATAAAGTAATTTAAATGTATCTTCTAATATATTGAATGAAAAAGATTCATTTTCACTATTCAACTTCACGATTTCGAGTGCCGAGCGCCCTTGAAAGTCGAGCGAGATCGGGTCTATTTCGAGCGGCGCCAGCCACGCACGCGTGTCGTCAACCGTCGGCGGCGCCAACGGGAGAATCTGGCAGCGGCTTCTGATCGTGCTGGAGATGCGTCCCGGCTGATGACTCACGAGCAACAGATATGTATTGCGGGTCGGTTCCTCGAGCGTCTTGAGCAACGCATTGGAAGCGGCGATCGTCAACGCCTCGGCGACCTCGACGATGACGACCTTCGCACCGCCCTGGTAGCTCGAACGCTCAAGTGTCTCGATCACGTTTCGGACCTGCTGGATACCGATCGTTTTTCTGTTCCCTTCACAGAAGAGCCAATGTAGATCGGGGTGTCTGTCCTGAGGCGCGTGGCGCGTTGCCATGGCTGCGCCCGCGACGGATGGCTCGAGCGCTTCCGGCGGCGCACCGCCGGTCCGGCCGCTGAGGAGCCGATCCGCGAAGACCAGAGCGAGGTTGATCTTGCCAATTCCGCCGGGCCCTGCGAGCAGCCACGCATGTCCGAGGCGTTTCGCGTCGTGCACGCTTTCGAGCGTCTCGAGGACTGGCTGCAACCACGGGCAGAGCTTGCCGCTCAGTTGCTTGAGGCTCGAAGTCGAGTCGCTCATTCGGCAGCGCCGGCAAATTCCGCGATGAATTGCTGCAGTACCTTCAGCAGATCCCGGGTGACGTCGTCAACCGGTCGATCGGCGTTGATCGTTCTGACCCGCTGCGGCGCGTGCGCGGCGATTTCCAGATAGCTGCGACGGACACGTTCGAAGAAACTGAAATGCTCCTTCTCGAATCGATCGTGCTTGCGCTCGCTGATTCGCTGCAGTCCCACCTCGACGGGCGCATCGAGCAGCAGCGTCAGGTCCGGTTCGAGACCTTCCTGCACCATCTGCGCCATGACATCGAGCGCGTGGCGATCGACGCCGCGCCCACCGCCCTGGTATGCGTAGGTCGCATCGGTGAACCTGTCGCAGACGACCCACCGGCCGTCTGCAAGTGCCGGTACGATGATCCGTTGCAGGTGCCGCGCCCTGGCTGCGAAAATCAGCAAGGCCTCGATCGGTCCCGACAGCCCGCCTTCGTGCTCGTCGAGAATCAGTTCGCGCACCCGCTCGCCAAGTGTCGTGCCACCGGGTTCCCGTGTCACGAGTACCGGGCGACCGGACTCGCGCAGTGACCTTTCGATCGCGGCCAGGCACGTCGACTTTCCGACCCCTTCCACGCCCTCTACCGTGATGAAAGCGCCGCGCGTCATCTGTTGCGCAACGTTTCGAGGTAGCGCTCGACGGCGCGCTCGTGTTCCTCGAGCGTAGCCGAGAAGTAATGACTGCCGTCGGGGGCCCCGGTAGCCACGAAAAACAAGGTCGCGCCGGCCGCCGGGGCAACCGCCGCGTCAATGGCCGGTCCGCTGGGCAGCGCGATCGGCGTGGGCGGCAAACCGTTGCGGGTGTAGGTGTTGTATGGGGTGTCGCGATTCAGATCGAGCCGGGTCAGATTGCCGTCGAAGTCCGGGCCGAGCCCGTAGATTACCGTCGGATCGGTCTGCAGCCTCATGCCGCGCTCGAGACGTCGGTGAAACACACCGGAAATCAATGCCCGCTCCGACTCAAGAGCGGTCTCCTTCTCGATGATGGAGGCGAGGATCAAGGCCTCGTCGGCGTTGGCGAGTTGGAGCTCGGCGCCGCGCACGCTCCAGGCGGCATCGAGGCGGAAATGCAGGGCCTCATGGGCCCAGCCGAGCAGTTCGATCGCCGCGGTGCCCTTCGGGAAGCTGTAGGTGTCCGGCAGAAACTGGCCTTCCGGATGGACTCCGGGCTGCCCCAGTGCGTTCATGACCTCCGTTTCGTCCAGCATTTCGGACTCGATCGCCGGATGTGCCCGGAGGGCGGCCGCAAGCTCGCTGAAACGCCATCCTTCGACGATCGCAAACCTGTGCAGATAGACGTCGCCTTCGACGAACTTGTCAAGCAACGCGACAGGCGTGAGTCCGGCCACAAGTTCATACTCGCCGGCGCGTATACGGGTCGCGTCGCCGCGCAGCCGCGCGTACCAGTCAAGCAGCCCGGGTGCCGGCAGTAATTCGCGCTCGGCAAGCCTGCGCGTGACGGTCTCCAGCGGCATGCCGCCGTGAACCTCGAACAGTACCGCCGGTTCAGGCAGAGGCAGAGGTGTATTGAGTTCGCGCCACGCGATCGTTGCGGCCACCGCAAGCAGCGCAATGCCGGCAGCCGACGCGACGGCAGCGATCGCAAGCCGCTTGAGCGGGTCAGGCATGGCGATCGAATCCAAGTAGCTGTTGCAGCCTGAGCGTAACCTCCCCTGCCCTGCGCGAGTGCCCGTCGAGTTCCCGTACCGGCCAGATGCCGAAGACGGCATTGGTCAGGAAAAGTTCATCGGCTTCGCCGAGCGCTTCGGGCGCGAGGTCAGCTTCCTTCGCACTCAGGTCGAGTTGTCCGCACGATTCGAGAACTACCCGGCGCATCACCCCGCTGACGCCGCAGCGCCTGAGGGCGGGCGTGAACAGCGTCTCACCGGACACGGCGAACAGGTTGCTTGCGGTGCCCCCGACAACGAAACCGCTCGTGTCGAGCAGCAGTCCTTCCTGTGCGCTCAGATCGTGCAATTCCATTCTTGCCAGTACTTGCTCCAGGCGGCACAGGTGCTTAATGCCGGCGAGCAGAGGACTCTCGCCCAGCCGAAGCTTCAGGGTCCGCAACTCGATTCCCTGAGTGTAGTAGGAAGCGGGATGGGCGGGCCAGCCGGCCGTACCGACAATGCGCGTCGCTTGAGGATCGTCCGGGGGTGCATAACCACGCGCGGAAACGCCGCGTGTGACAAGGAGCTTGACAACGGCACGGCCCGTTGCGGGACACACGGCATCGATCTCGCTACGAAGTTCGTTGCGGTCCGGAAGCGGGATCGCGAGCCTGCGGCAACCTTCCGCAAGCCGGTCGAGGTGATGCTCGAGCCAGCGGACTCGACCTGCGACAGCGGCCATCGTCTCGAAAAGGCCGTCTCCGTACGCCAGTCCACGGTCACGCGGGTTGACACGGCCCGGTTTGCCGTCAACGAGCCAGTCGGTTGTCGTGCTCCGGGCTGCTGCCATGGCCCCTTCGCGAAGGCGTGCCGCGTGCGCTAGTTCAGGCGTTTGAAAATCAACGTTCCATTGGTGCCGCCGAATCCGAAGGAGTTCGACAAGGCGGTCTCGAGCTTCGTCTCGCGAGCCGCGTTCGGCGTGTAGTCAAGGTCGCATTGAGGGTCCTGGTCCTCGAGATTGATTGTCGGCGGAATGATCCCGTCGTTGAGCGCCATGATCGTGAATATGGCTTCGGCGGCGCCGGCAGCGCCGATCATGTGCCCGGTCACGGATTTCGTGGAGCTGACAGCAAGCCGCCCGGCGTGCTCGCCGAAGGTCCGCCTGATCGCGACGGTTTCCGCAATATCCCCGAGTGGCGTCGAGGTGCCGTGGGCGTTGATGTAGTCAATATCGCTCGCATCGAGCCCGGCATCATTGAGCGCGTTCGACATGCACTGGTGGGCGCCGGCGCCGGTCACCTCCGGTGCGGTGATGTGGTAGCCGTCGGCACTCATGCCGAAACCCGTCACTTCCGCATAGATCCTCGCACCTCGGGACCTGGCGCGCTCGTATTCCTCGAGCGCCACGCAAGCTGCGCCATCGCTGAGCACGAATCCGTCGCGGCCGCGATCCCAGGGCCGGCTCGCACGCTCGGGTTCGTCATTGCGCCCGGACAGCGCCCTGGCCGCGCAGAAACCGCCCAAGCCGAGCGGTGTGGTGGCATATTCCGCGCCACCGGCAAACATGACATCGGCATCCCCGGTCTGGATGAGCCGTGCCGCCATGCCGATGCAGTGCGTGGATGTCGTGCAGGCGGTGACGATCGCCAGGTTTGGGCCCGTCATACCGTGCATGATCGAAATATGCCCGGAAATCATGTTGATGATCGTGGCCGGCACAAAGAATGGTGAGATGCGTCGCGGCCCGCTGTTCAGGTACTTGTCGTAATTGACCTCGATCGTCCGGATTCCGCCGATACCCGATCCCATCGCGACGCCGATGCGGTGGGCGTCGGCTTCATTGGCCTCGATACCGCTATCGGCGATCGCCTGAGAGGTCGCCGCGATGCCGTAATGGATGAAGGGATCGCACTTGCGTGCATCCTTCGGGGACAGGTACTCGCTGACCTCGAAATCCCTGACGGTGCCCGCGATACGCGTTGAGAAGTTGCTGACGTCGAAGCTGTTCAGGACGGTTATGCCGCTGACGCCGTCGCGAACCTTTTGCCAGCCCTCGGCAACGGAGTTGCCGACCGGTGAAATGAGTCCCAGACCGGTGACAACGACGCGACGTTTGGCCACGGCGGGACTCGGTGAGCGAGTGAAGTATGTCGAGTGCTGTTGTTTGGCTGCCGGGGCGGAGGCTCAGTCAACCTTTCTGGCAAGAATGTAGTCAATGGCCTGTTGAACTGTCGTGATGCTCTCGGCATCTTCATCCGGAATCTCGGTTTCGAACTCCTCTTCGAGCGCCATGACGAGTTCAACGGTATCCAATGAGTCAGCGCCCAGATCATCGACGAACGAGGCGTCGTTCTTCAGTTCCTCCGCCTTGACGCCAAGCTGCTCGGCGATGATTCCCTTGACTTGATCTTCGACACTACTCATTAGCGTGATACCCCTTGGTTAACGACAGTCCGTCGCCGGACTGTTCCAGTGTGGCGCGTATTGTATTTGAATCCTCCGGGTCATTCTACAAACTGCGGCATGTCCTTCGACAATCTGAGATTTTTATATAAAAAACAAATATTTGAGATTAGTAACAACGCTCATTGCATGTGCAGTCCTCCGTTGACATTGAGCGTTTCACCTGTCACGTATCGGGCAGCTTCGGATGCCAGAAAGACCACTGCCGCTGCCACGTCCTCCGGCCTCCCAAGTCGTGCGGAGGGGATCCGCGCATGCAGTGCGTCGATCTGCTGCGCGTTGAGCGCACGTGTCATGTCCGACTCGATGAATCCGGGGGCAATCGTGTTGACCGTGATATTGCGCGACGCGACTTCGCGCGCCAGGGACTTCGCGAAGCCGATCATCCCGGCCTTCGCCGCGGCGTAGTTCGCTTGTCCCGGATTTCCGGTGAGCCCCACAACCGAACTGATGTTGACGATTCGCCCCTGACGTGCCTTCATCATGCCGCGCAGTGTGGCCCTGCTGAGCCGGTATAACGCCGTGAGGTTGGTGGACATGACGTCGTCCCAGTCCTCAGCCTTCATACGTACCAACAGATTGTCGCGAGTGATGCCCGCGTTGTTGACGAGTATCGTCGGCGCCCCCGCGCGTTCGTTGGCGAGCGCAAGACAAGCCTCGACCGAAGCTGCATCGGCAACGTCCAGAGCAAGGCCCTGGCCGGGAGTGTCGAACGCTTCGAGCCTCGCAGTGATGGCATCGGCGCCGCCTGCGGTGGTCGCCGTGCCGATGACCGTGGCCCCCTGCAGGGCCAGCGCATCGGCGATTGCGCTGCCGATTCCTCGCGATGCACCGGTAACGAGGGCGATCTGACCGGCGATGCCGGGCCAGCGTTGCAAGTCGGATAGCTGCATTGATTTCGACACCTGTGGTGGCGCGCGATTATAGCGGTCGCCGACAACGCTCGCGAATCCGCCGCGACCGCTGCATGCAGGCCGTTGTCACATCCGCGTCAGGGGGTTTGTGCTATCTTCGCCGGACATCGCAAGCTTGACGCTCCGGTCCGTGCGACCAACCTGGGCGAAGGTAGTTGTATGGCCGTTGAAAATTCGAATCAGGCGTTCGCCGCAAGAGGATTCACCCTGATCGAGATCATGGTCGTGGTCGTGATCATCGGCCTGCTCGCCGCGATCGTGGCGCCCAACGTCATCGGGAACATCGACCAGGCTGCCATCACCAGAGCCCGACAGGATGTGCGCAGCATTGAAACGGCGCTGAATCTTTACCGACTCGACAATTTCAGATACCCGAGCACCGACCAGGGGCTGCAGGCGCTCGTTTCAAATCCGGGCGAAAACACAGCGCCCAACTGGAAGGCCGGCGGGTACCTCGATCGCGTACCGAACGATCCCTGGAATAACCTGTACCAGTACAGCAACCCCGGACAACGAGGCGAATTCGATGTCTGGTCCCTTGGCGCCGACGGCCAGCCTGGTGGCGAAGACGTCGATGCCGACATCGGCAACTGGAACCTCGACTGAGCGTCAGTTTCCGGCGGCTGCCCGGCGCAGCACCGGCTTCACGCTCCTGGAACTGCTCGTCGTGGTCACGATCATCGGCGTTTTCGTCGGTGTGGCGGCGTTGTCGGTCGGAATCACCGGCGACGCCCGTGCGGTCGAACGCGAAGCGTTCCGGCTTGCGACGCTGCTCGATCTCGTGCGTGAGGAAGCGCTCATGCAGAATCGCGACTACGGCTTGCAGTTCAGCGAATCCGGCTACCGCTTCTATCTCTATGACGACCTGCAACTTGCCTGGGTGGAACCCGTAGCCGATGAACTGTTGGCGGCCTACGGACTGGATGATGAGCTCGGTCTCGCGCTCAGCATCGAGGACCGCGAAGTGGAACTCGACGCGAGCGTCTCGGCGGAAGGCGTCGACGTGCCTCAGCCGCAGGTCCTGATCCTGTCGACCGGTGAAGTGACGCCGTTCGACGCCACGCTCTTCCGGGAAGCCGACGGCGCGGGCCGAGTCGTCAGCGCCGGATTCGACGGCACGCTGGAGATACTCGACGATGACGATCGGATGCAATGAGCTGTCACGCTGCCGGGGCTTTACGCTCGTCGAGGCGCTGGTCGCATTGATCATCGTTGCACTCGGAATGATGGCCGTGCACACGCAGCTCAACCAGTATGCCGTCACATCCGTGTATATCAGGGACAAGACGCTGGCGAGCTGGATCGCGACCAACAAGCTCACGGAGTTCAGCGTCCGCAGTGCGTGGCCGGAACCCGGCAGCGAGGAAGACGAGATCGAGTATGCCGGCCGGCAGTGGTATTTCCGGGTCGAGATCACCGCCACGCAGGTCGAGAACCTGCGCCGCGCGGACGTGTCCGTAGCGCTCGCTGAAGATCCCGAGCGGATCATCCATACGGTGTCCGGGCTCATTGAACCCCCTGCCCCGCCAGGATTCCTGCCGCCTCGCTGGCTCGGCAGCCCCGGGGGGAGCGGATGATGCGGCGCACCGCGGGTTTTACGCTCGTCGAGCTGCTCGTGGCGATGACCATCGTCGCAATCGTCGGCGTCATTGCTCTTGACGGACTGAACCGGGTCATCGATCAACAATCGACCGCACGCGAGCGCGCCGAGCGATGGCGCGAAGTGCAACTCGCAATGCGGATCGTCGTACAGGATCTCGCCCAGATTCATCCGCGTCCGACTCGCGCGGAGCTTGGCGAGAGCTATCAGCCGAGCCTGCAGGCGAGCCCGAATGCCCAGTTCGCGCTGGAGCTCAGTCGCGGCGGCTGGACGAACCCGGCCGGATTCGCGCGTGGCAGTGTGCTGCGTGTCGCCTACGACTGGGAAGATGCGGATGACCTGCTGGTACGGTTTCATTGGCCCGTCATGGACCGCACGTTCGCGACACCGCCGATTCGCACGGAGCTGCTGAGCGGCGTAACTACCATCGAAATGCGGTTTCTTGACTCGACCGGGGAGTGGCATCTCGACTGGCCACCCCTGTCGACCGATCCTGTCGTGGCGTTCGTCGAACGTCCGAGGGCGATCGATTTCGCCGTCGAGGTCGAGGACTTCGGACGGCTGTCCCGCCTCGTGGAGACAAGCAATTGAACGATCGCAGTCTCCAGGGCGGCGCGTGCCGCCACCGGCAAGGCGGCGTGGCCGTGCTGACGGCAATGCTCGTCGTAATGGTCGGAACCATCCTTGCGGTGAATCTGATGTGGCAGGCTCAGCTCGACCAGCGGCGAACGGCCGCGGCGCTCGCTGCCGATCAGGGATTGATGTACGCCCAGGGCGCGGAAGCCTGGGCTGCCGACATCCTGCGTCAGGACCTCGTCGATTCGCCCACGGGCGACACGCTCGGCGAGATCTGGGCCACGGAGATTTCGCCGCTGCCGGTGGAAGGTGGTTACATTGCCGGACGTCTCGAAGACCTCCACGGGCGGTTCAATCTGAACAATCTCGTCAATGGCAACGGCGAAGCGGACGAATTGGCCCTGCAGCAATTCGAACGCCTTCTCACCCTGCTCGGTCTCGATCCGGCCCTCGGCACAGCGGTCGTCGACTGGCTCGACCCCGACTCCGATACGCGTTTTCCGAACGGCGGCGAGGACGCCGACTATGGTGCAACGGATCCCCAGTACCGCACGGCCAACGTTTCGGTCACCTCAACGTCCGAACTCATGGCCGTGACCGGATTCGACGCGGAAAACTATCGGTCGATCGCGCCCTACGTGACCGCGTTGCCGATCGGCACGCGGCTGAATGTGAACACGGCCCCGGCGCCGCTGCTCGCCTCGCTGTCGGATGAACTCGACCTGGCGACGGCGGCGTCGCTCGTTGAAGAACGCGGTACAGCGGGGTTTGCGGACATCGAGACGGTGTTTGCGGAACTGCTGCCGCCGGAAATGCTCGTGAGGGTCGGTCTCGACAGCGAACACTTCCTGTTGACGGCTACCGTCGTGCTCGGCAGCACGCAACTGACGATGCGCTCGGTGCTGCAACGCGAACCGAGCGGCCTGACACGGGCCCTGTTTCGCAGTCTTGGAACGGAATAAGCGATGCGCGACCACTTGTTCATTCGCCTGCGGCCCGACTCGACCGAGTGCAGCTGGGCGGTACTTGACGGCGACGGCCGCCTGACCCGGCCGGTCGCGAGCGGGCCGCTGGCAGAAGCGGCTCAAGCCATCGGCAACGAACGCGTCGTTGTCCTGCTGCCCGGTTCGCAGGTTCTGACCCTGCAGGCGGCGATACCCAAGGTCAGTCAGTCGCGCGTGCGGCAGATGACGCCGTATGTGCTTGAGGAGAGCATCGCCGAAGACGTGGAGCGACTGCACTTTGCCACGGGCAGGCGTCTCGAATCGGGTCACCTGGCCGTATCCGCAATCGCGCGTGACCAGTTGGAACGCTGGCTCGACGTGCTTGCAAGCGCGGGCATCGCCCCCGACGCCGTCTACGCAGACAGCGATGGCGTGCCCGATACGCCGTCGACGCTCAATCTCCTGCTCGAGGGTGAGCAGATCTACGGCCGCAGGCCCGCACAGCCGCCGTTCGTACTCGATGGTGTCGGCCTGGCGGCGGTCTGCGCGATTCTCGAAGCGCGGCCCGAAGACCGACCCGACCTTCGCCATGTGCTGATCCATGTCGAGGAAGCTGCCGAGCGCGCACATCGGTCCGGCATTGCAGAACTCGAGGCGCGGCTGCCGAATGTGGACGTCAAGGTTCTGGCCGACGATGTGCTCCACCGACTTGGCGCGACCCTCCTTTTTCAGCCGGGCGCGAATCTGCTGCAGGGACGCTATGCCCCGAAATCGAATTGGGTCGAATTGCTGCGGCCCTGGCGCGCTGCCGCAGGCTTGTTGCTGGCTCTGGGTCTCGTATCGGTGGCGGCCCAGGGAATCGAATTTCTGCAACTCGAGCGTGAGGACCGCGCCCTGACGTCGCAGTTGGCGCAAGCTTGCGAAGAGAATTTCGCGTCGCCCCAACTGTCACTGTGCGTAACGGAGGTCCGCCGCCGGCTCAGCGACGCAGGTCAGGCATCGGTCGCGGAAAGCGAGTCGTTTCTGACCACGCTGGTCGCGATCGCAGAAAATCGCGGTGACGCCAGCATGATCGAGGCCCTGACCTACCGCAATCGCGTGATGGACCTGCGCCTCGTCGCGCCCAGCGTGCCGGCGCTCGACCTTTTTGCGCAGAACATCATGCAAACGGATCGGTTCGACGTTCGCATCGAGTCGACAGCCGACACCGGTAGCGGTATCGAAGGACGTATCCGGGTCGAGGTCAACGCGCCATGAGAGCCTGGTTCGAGAACCTCAGCCTTCGCGAACGACTGATCGTGAGTGTCGGCGGTGCTTTCGCCGCAATACTCGTAGCCTGGACGTACCTGTGGAACCCGCTCGTAACGGGGTCGAGCGAGCTTGCCGGCACGGTTGCCGACAAGCAGCTTCTGCTCATCGATTTGCAGCGCGCGGCCGCGCTCTCTGAGAGTGCTTCCGTAACGACGCCCGTGCGCGAGTCTGCCGAGTCGCTTGTGGTGCTTGTCGCCAACACCGCGGATTCGGTTGGCCTGTCGGACAGTTTTTCGCAGACGCGCCCGGACGGCGCCGACAGCATCAATGTGAGTTTTCGCGATGCACCGTTCGACATCCTGGTCGCGTGGCTCGTCCTGCTCGATACGACCTACGGCGTCGCTGTCGAGTCGGCCACCTTCAACGGGACGAACGAGTCCGGCATCGTCAGCGGACAACTGTTTCTGACGAGGTTTTGAGCCATGCCGGTCCGCAGGGCATGGCTCGCGGTCGCCGGCGCCGCATACTTCGTGTTTCTCGTTGCGTCGTTTCCCGCGGCCACAGCCCATCGCTGGTTCGCGCCGGATGCGCTGCGTTTCGACGGAGTCGATGGCACGATCTGGACCGGCAGCACGGACCTTGCGTCGCTGCCCGGAGTGCCGATGCGGGAGCTGCGCTGGAAGCTCGACGCAGTGCCCCTGTTGCTTGGCCGTCTCTCGGTGCAGTTCGAAGCGCGGCTCGCTGACGGTTTCGTGCGCGGTACATTGGCCGTTTCACCCGGGACGGTCGACGTTCGGGACCTGCAGGCAAGCGCGAACCTTGCGTTACTGGACGGCGCACTCAAATTGGGAGGCGTCCAGGGACTTGCGCGCCTGAGCCTGCGGAGTCTCGAGCTCGAGGACGGTTGGCCGACCGCCGTGGCAGGCACCGTGCGGATTGAGCAACTGCGCGTAGCGCCGCTGTTGTCATCCGAAGGAAGTCCCGCCCCGATTCCATTCGGCAACCTTGAGGTCACGCTGAGCGGCGTTGCGGGACGATCCGTGCTCGCGGCCGTGCGCGATTCCGGGGGACCATTGGAGATCGCCGCGGATCTTGCGCTTGAACTCGTTCGCCCTTATTCGCTGGCAGGCGCTGCACCCAGCATTGCTGCCCGTGTGCGCGAACGCCCCGATTCGCCAGGCGAACTCGCGCTTGCGCTCGATATGCTCACGGCGGCCACGGGCCCCGAGGGCTGGCGCACGCTCGATCTCGATCCCTGGCTCAGTTCGCTCTAGGCGCAGAGTCCTCTGCGCGCAGGCCGGGTTGCCAGGATCGCAGCGCACCGAGCAAGGGGAAGTACAGGCCCACACGCAGTTCGGCGGAATCGATCTCGGCCATGGCCGACGCGTAGATCTCGAGTTGCCTCCTGTAGCGCATGACTTCGGACTCGAGAAACGCGTCGATGTCTCCGCCCTCGTGGATGCTGGTCTTGTAGTCGATGATCCAGCGTATTCCGGTCTCCGGATCCGTGAAGGTCCGATCGAGCTGAAGGTGTTCGAGCCGCGTGGACTCGCCTCGCCGCGTCAGGCGCAGCTCCGACGCTGCATCGCCGTGCGGCGACAGGATCCAGCGGCCGGTAGGGTCCTCGACGATCCGCTTGAGCGCTGCTGCGACATTCGCTGCTGCCGTCTCGAGTTCCGAAGATTCGACGCCGAGCTGGGCGAGTTCAAGTCGAAATTGTGCGGCGAGACCGTCAATCGCGTCCGCGCTCCACGCATCGAGGCCATTTTCCGCGATCTGCCGCAGGTAGCGGTGCACGATGACCCCTGTCTGCACCGCAGTGAGCCCGGCCCATTCGTACTCCGGCCTGTCGTCGTCCGTTGCGTCGCGATCATCTGAAACAGATGCGCTATCCGGGGCCGCCACGGCATCGAAACCGTCGCCGAGACGCCGCAGCTTCGGGCGCACCCAGGGCGCATCCGCCACGGTTTCCGCTACCTGAAGCTCGGCTGCGAGAAACTCTTCGGCGAGCGCGGGCCAGATACAGGCGAGCAGCGAGCGTGTCGGTGGGTTCTCCTTGTCTGCTGACAGACGATGCACGAGGTGCAAGCGATCGCGCGCACGAGTTGTCGCAACGTAGAGCAGCCGAGCCCGCTCGGCTTGTTCCTTTCGCTGGTCCATCCGTTTGACGAACGAAGTCAAGCGGTCGGAATCGCGCGACATGGGCGCCATGATCAATGAGGTGCTGCCGTCGCAGTCCGTTCGTTCCATCCAGTACAGCGCCTTCGCCCGTTCGGCGCGAGGTTCCCGGGCCAGTCCGAACAGCACGACGGTATCGAATTCCAGACCCTTGGCCCGGTGAATCGTCATGATTTCGATGCCCGGCTTTCCTGGCGGATCGGCCTGGGCCAACGGACGCGAAAACACGGTTTCGAGCACGGCGGGATCCGCGATGTCCCCGGACGCTGAAGCCGCGTCGAGCAGGCCGAAGAACTGTTCGACGGTCTCGAACTCCTCCCGTTGTTCCAGGCAGGCAGGTCCATCGAGTTGCATCCAGGTGGCTTCGATCCATTGGGACAACGGCATGTCGCCGCGCGCTGCGAGCGCGGTGTCGAGCACATTGCGCAGCGAGAGCAGGCGCTGCTGCCCGTCGGAGCTCAGTGCCTCAACGCGCGCCCGATCGTGCATGAGATCCCACACCGCAACGTCGTGCACATCCCCACACAGTGCCTCAACGTCCCTCCAGGTGAGTCCGCACCATGGTGCCCTGAGCACGCCGAGCCACGCGATCCGATCGCCGGCATGCGACAGCGCCCGCGTCAGACCGATCAGGTCCTGGCCGATCTGAACTTCGGCAACGGCATCGATCTCGATCGCGCGGACCGGCCAGCCCTTCGTCGCCAGGCGCGCCAGCACGCCGAACAGGTGTGTGCGACTGCGCACGAGTATTGCAATGGACTGGCTCGGCGCGTCTGCGCGCTCGGTCGCGAGGATTTCGACTACACGGTCGAGTTCCGCGTGAGCGTGGTCGCTGCGCAAGGTGTGCAGCGTCACCTCCTGATCCAGTGTCACTTCGCGAATCGCCGTGGACGGATGAAACCTTGCCGCACCGCTCGCAATCTCGTCCTCGGCCGGAAACACGCGCTCGAACGCCCGGTTGACCCAGCCCACGATCGCGGGCGTGCTGCGGAAATTGCTCGCAAGAACCAACGGCTCGCAGCGAACGTTGCCGATTCCGCGCTCTCTGGTCTCGATGAACAACGACATGTCAGCGTCGCGGAACCGGTAGATGGATTGCATCGGGTCGCCGACGAGAAAGAGTGTCCGGCCATCGTCTGCCTGCCACCCTGCCGTCAGCAGTCCAATGAGCTTCATCTGCGTTCGCGACGTGTCCTGGAACTCGTCGATGAGCAGGTGGCGGATGCGGTGATCGAGGGCGAGCAACAGTTCCGACGGTTCGTCGACCTGCCCGAGTGCGTGTTGTGCGGAAAGTGCGAGTTCGATGAAATCGATCGTCTGGCGTTCGGCGAAGATGACGCGAAGCTCGGCAAGCAGATGCATGAGCACGCGGCTCAAAGCCGCGAGCGTCTCCCGCTGTACGGTCGAATAGGCGGGATCAGGCAGTGCAGGCACGGTTGCCAGAGCATCGCGAAACGCCTCTTCGTCGCTCACTGAATCAAGCACGCTCATCAAGGCCTGCTTCTGTTCGCGATACTCGGGCGGGAAACCCTGCTTCCTGGTTACGCTACGCCTCCACGTGCCCTTCTGGGTCAGCAGAAGGGCCGCGATGCCGCGCCATCTGGCGAGCCTGGCCGCGATATCCGGCTCGGAGCCCTCGATAGTGGACTGCGCGGCCACCTGAATGGTTGCATCGTCGCAGTGGCTCGCCGCGTGGTGCAGGAGGGCCTCGAAGCGCGCTTTGAATCCGGACGGACAAGATCGTTCGGTGCGCGCGAGTTCTTCTACGACGGCTTGTTCCAGTGCTGCCTCGAGCGCGGCCCTCATGCTCACGTCTTCTCCGCCGGCCAGGTGGCGCAACCATTGGTCACGCCGCGGCAGCAGGTCGACGAGCAGGGCCTCGAAGCGCGCCTGGGAGTTGTCCAATACGGGAAGCAGCGACCGGAGCGCTTCGCCGAGCGGTGCGTCCGATCCAAGTTCGTCGAGCGTCCTTTGAACTGCCAGAGCGTACAGCGCGTCGGTATCCTCGGCGATGCGGGCACCCGCCGCACCGCCGGCCGAGATCGGCAGTTGTTGCGCAAGCCAGGCGTTAAGTGCGTCGAGCGTGTCGATCCTCATGCGCCTGGGCGTCGCAAGCAGTGACCAGCCGCGTGTGCGGTCGCGTTCCAGTACGGCGCTGGCAAGCGCGTGCGTCAATGCGCGATGCGGTTCAGAGGGGGCGTCTTCGACTGCCGCCTCGCGCAGGGCCGTGACGATGCGTGCGCGCATTTCGGCGGCGGCCTTTCGCGTGAACGTGATCGCGACGATCTGCTCGGGTTCCTGGACCGTGGCGAGCAATGTCAGGTAACGCTGAATGAGCAGTTCGGTCTTGCCGGAACCCGCGGGCGCCTGCACGATGAACGACCGCCGGGCGTCGAGCGCGCGGCGCCGCGCCGGGTTGTCGTTCGCCGCCAGGCTCATGTGTGGTCCTGCCAGGTTGAGAGAACTTCGTAGACCCTGCTGAGCGGAGCGCAGCTTCCCTTTATCGCATCGAGGCCCGACTCGAAGACGCGCGTATCGCCATCGGTATATTCGCGCGCAAGGGTTGCAAGTTGGTCGCGCCAGATGTCGATCTGTGCCTGCCAGGAACGCTCATCGGGCAGTTTTTCCGGCTTGCGGGGAAATGCGTCGGGATCGCGCCAGACGCCTCGGTAGCTCACATTCGGCTCGCGCAAGCCGACGATGACTGCCGCAGAAACGCGTTCGCCGAGTTCCAGCGCGTACAGGGGCAACTGCGTATCGTGGAGCCGGTCCCCGAACCAGTCCGGTTTGCCCGCGTAGCGGCCGGTCTTGTAGTCGAGTACGGCGACCGTCCCGTCGGACAGTCGGTCCACGCGATCGATGCGGGCGCGTACGAGCCACGAATCGACACGGATCTTGCGGCGTTGCTCGAGGTTCTCGACGGTGTATGCGCCCCGGCGCGATTCGGCTTCGAGAAGTTTGCCGAGCAGCGCCGTCAGGCGGTCGCGCTCCAGATCAAGCAGCGCGCGCAAACTGCCGCGTGCACCGCGAAACGTTTCGTCGAGCGCGCGTTCGACGCATGCCTGCAGTCGCAAATGCAGGGCGTCGGAGGACTTCGGATCCGCAAACAGCAGTTCCGCCGCACGATGCGCGAGCTTGCCCTGCACGCCTGCGGAGAGGCCTCTGGCAAACGGCTCAAGCGGCTGTGCGCCCAGGCGGCCCGCGATAAACGCGCGCAACGGACACTTCGCCTGATGGTTCAGTGTTTGGGCACCGCCGACGATCGTCAATCCCCTGAGAGCCGGTGCGGGATCCTCGATGCGTTCGATCCTTCGCCCGGCCGTTGGGAAACGATCACCGCGACGAGTTAAAGCGAGTTCGTCGAGCGTCATGATGCTGACATCCTCGATCAGTGCGCTCGGCGCGCATTGGCGATCCTGTTCGCGGCTCGGCCAGCTAAAGACGACTTCTCCGACCCGCGTGACCAGCCGCTGCACACTTTGTCTGGAGCGGTCGAGGGCCGCTAGCGGGTCTGACGCCGGCATACCGTGCTCGATCTGCAGGCGCCGTGGCAACAACGGGTTGTCCCGCGCGGGTTCGGGCCAACGGGCGTCGCTGAATCCCGTGATCCATGCACGATCGTAACCGGGCCCGACGTCGTCGATGCTCCCGAACACGTGTATGCCGCAATGCGACAGCGGTGCGGCGGGCTGAGGGCGACGAAGTATCCGCTCGAGCTCATCGAGCGCCGTGCCGATCGGGATCGGACCCAGCACGGGCGTGAGCTGAGCGAACTGGGCCAGAGCCCAGTCCCACGCCTGAGCCGACTCCTCACCTGCCGCATCCGGCCAACCGAGCCTCCTCAGGCCGCGTTGCCAGGCACCTGTCCAGGCTGTCGGGGTCAGCCTCGTCCGCGCGTCGACTTCTGCGAGCGCCGCATCGAGACGATCGGCGAGTTTCGGAACCTCCATGCGTATTGTTCGCGCCAGTCCGCCGTGGCGGAATGCGTCCAGAAAACCAGCTTGCACGATCATCAGGGAGCGAAGCCGCGCCTCGAGCAGGGCGGCCTTGCAGTGAAGCGACCGATGTCCGGCGTGAAAGTGTGCACTGCGCAACCACCGGCTCAGTGTCACGAACGTGCCGCGCGGCGACAGGAGTTCGATACCGCAGAATGCGGCGTTGATCGCGGGCGTGGCCAGCAAGGGTCGGCCGCCCGCGACTGCGGCGGGGATGCCGGATCCCGTACTGCCGCCGGTACCGGCACCCAATGCCCGTTTCAGGCTGCGCTGCACACTGTCCAGCCTTGAATCGAGGTCGGCTACAACGAGCGCTACCGTGCGCGACGGTGACGACAGCAGGTGGCGTCGTGCCCACTGGACTGCGCAATCAAGCTCTTCGTGCTCGTTGCCGAGTTCAATACGGCGGCTCGCGGCGCGCCGATGCGGCGGTTGCTCGTGGCGAATGTCGCATCCGGATGCATCGAGCCGCCGGAAAAGCTTTTTCAGCACAGGCGACGGGTCGTGATGATCGAGCAACACGACCGGCTCCTGAACAGCGAATCCTGCATCGAGAAGCGCACGCTCGGTCTCGGCCTCATCGATGAATTTTGCGCCTCTGAGTCGGTCCTGGTAACTGGCGCACCAACGCAGAAAGGTCGCGAAATCGGTTTGTCCGGGTTCGGCCCGCAATGCCGCAAGATCGATATCCCACGCCAAAAGCGAACGCCAGGCCTGAGCGGCAAGTGCTGCAGGCCCGTCGTGACCGATCAGCTGCGGGCCTTCCGGGGAATCGGCGATCGTTTGCCGCCACAAGGCGTTGCTTTGCGCATGAGTGATCGAGACTTCGGGCGCATCGCGATGCGTAAGGTTCGACCAAAGGTCGTCGATCCAGTTGCGATAGGTCCGCAAGCGCGGCGTGCCCCAGACCTTGCCGTCTTCAGCGAGCGCCGCTTCAAGCAGATGAGCTTCCCATTGCTGCGCCGCGAGCCCGTCACGAACGACCAGTGTGGCGCTGCGTGTCGACGGATACTTCAGACCATATATCATTAAATATCAGTGTGATATAGATCTTTTATTATATGACTTCCAGTTTTCTGGGGTGGCTCGCGAAGGATTGCAATGCCGTCTCGATGCGTTCGAAGACGTCGCTCAATTGCTCCTCATCGGGCAGCGTGGTGATCCTGAAATGATTCCGGTATGGCGTATTGAAGCTCGAACCCGGAGCAACCAGCACACGATGTTGCTCGAGCAGATCGAGCGCGAATTCTTCATCGTCGAAGTGCGGCATCTTTCTGCGGTCAACGCCAATGAAGGCGTACATAGATCCCTTAGGAGGCACCAATGTCATGTAGCGGCTTCCCTCTACGGCATCGATGACGACCTGCCGCGACTCGTAAAGCCGCCCCCCGGGAGCACAGAGTTTGTGGATGCTCTGGTAACCGCCGAGCGCGGTCTGCACGGCCCATTGGCCCGGTACGTTGCTGCAAAGACGCAAGGCAGCGAGCATGTCAAGCGCCGTGAGATATGAGTCGGAGCGCTCCGTTGCACCGCTGAAGCTCACCCAGCCGACGCGATAACCGCAGGCACGATAGACCTTGGACAATCCGCCGAACGTGGCGCACAGCGTATCCTTGCAAAGCGTCGCCATGGGGACGAACTCGGCGTCGTCATAGACCATCAGGTCGTAGATTTCGTCGCTGAAGAGCACAAGTTCGTGTTTTGCGGCAAGCCGGGCGATTCGTTCCAGATTCTCGCGCCTATAGACCGCACCGGTCGGATTGTTGGGGTTGATGACGACGATGGCCCGCGTTCGGTCGTTGATCGACGCTTCGATCGCAGCGACGTCCGGATTGAACTGAAGTTCTTCCGGACAGGGATAGTAGACGGCTCGCCCGCCGTTCAACACCGTTGCCGCGGTCCATAAGGGATAGTCCGGACTCGGTATCAATACTTCGTCACCCGGGTTCAGCAGCGCCCGAAGCGTCAGGTCGATCAGTTCACTGACACCATTGCCCATGAACACGTGTTCGGCGGTGACATCCATTACGCCACGGTCCTGCTGTTGCATCACGACAGCTTCCCGCGATGGAAAAATGCCTTTCTGGTTGCAGTAGGGCTCGCTCGAGCCGAGGTTCTCGATCATGGCGAGCCGCATCGTTTCCGGTGTACGCAAGCCGAACAGCCCCGGATTGCCGATGTTCAGGGACATGATCTCGTAGCCCTGACGCTCAAGTTCCAATGCTCGCCTGGCAAGCGCCCCCCGGATTTCATAGCGGACGTCTTTGAGACGCTGGCTCGACTCAAGTTCACTGGTTGGTGCGGCCACGGCCATGCCCCGTCAAAAGCGCGTATTCTGCCACGGGCCGTCCGGACAGGACAGGCGCCGATTCCGCTCGCCGATGCCCTGCTCGGACGAGTGTTGTCCCTGCGACAAGCTGTGCTTCAGGCTTCGCTGCCTGTTGCGATTCGGCGCCGGGGATCCCGGATCCACTCGCTCCAGGACCCGACAAAGAGTCTGCCGTCGCCGAGACCGGCCGAGTTCATCGCCAACAGCAGGTGGCACGCCGTAACGCCCGATCCGCACATCGCGATGACGTTCTGAACCTCGCGCCCGCGTATTGCCTTCGCCAACACCGTCTTGAGTTCTCCTGGCGGCAGCAGACGACCGTCGTCGCCAAGACACTCGCTGAACGGCAGGTTCGACGCGCCCGGGACGTGGCCTGCGACCGGATCGATCGGCTCCTGTTCACCTCGATACCGCGCCGCAGCACGCGCATCGAGGACGATATCGCCAGCTTTCAGACGCGCTTCGAGTTCAGCAGCGGACACCGTCCAGCCGGCGTTGAAACGTACAGGCGAGAAACTGCCGCGCTCGAACTGCGGCAACTCGGGTGTCAACGGCAACCCGTTCGCACGCCAGCGAGCGAGCCCGCCGTTGAGTACCGCGACACGTTCGTGGCCGACCCAGCGCAGCATCCACCAGAATCTTGCGGCGATCGCCCCGGGTCCGTCGTCATACGCGACAACGAAACTCGAATTGGAGACGCCGATCGTTTCGAGCCAGCCTGCAAGGTTCTCCGGATTCGGCAGCGGATGCCGGCCGTCGTCCGCGCTCGGTTCGCGCGCGAGATCGCGGTCGAGATTCGCGTATCGGGCGCCGGGGATATGTGCTTCGGCGTAACGTCTGGCGCCTGCGTCCGGATCAAGGAGATCGAAGCGGCAGTCGATCGTCACGAACCGGGGATTGGCGAGCGCGGCAGCCAGTTCGTCTACTTCAACAAGCGCATTCATGAGGGCAGGATCGCAAAACGCCGTACACGCCTGCTGCGTTTCGGCGGCGCGTTGTTCGAGGCTGCGGCGCGGGGCTGGTAACGTCAGCCGAGTTGATCGAGTGCGGCTTCGGCAGAACTGATTCCAACTTCGCCGGCGGCGGGTTCGATGTTGAGGTGAGTCACGACGCCATCATTGACGACTATCGAGAACCGCTGGCCGCGCATCCCCATTCCGAAGCCCGTAGCGTCGAGTTCGAGACCGAGCGCCCTTGTGTACTCGCCATTGCCGTCCGCGAGCATCACGATCTTGCCATCGGCACCGCCTGCCCTGCCCCAGGAGGACATGACGAATACGTCGTTGACGGCGAGGCAGGCGACGGTTTCGGCGCCGCGCTCGCGCAAGGCATCCGCATGCTCCACGTAACCTGGCAGGTGTCTGGCCGTGCACGCGGGAGTAAACGCTCCGGGGACCGAAAACAGAACGACCTTCTTGCCGCTGAAGAGTTCTTGGGAGGACACCGCTTCGGGGCCATCAGCGCCCATGACGCTGAAGTTTCCGGCGGGCATGGTATCGCCGACCTGGATGGTCATTGCGTTTTCCGCCGACTCAACCGCGGCGCAGGGCGCGCTCGATCTCTTGTTCTCGAGTTTCTTCGTTGCGCACGTAATTGAGCCACTGCTGGGCGCCGCTCCGGCTGCGTTCGTCACGTGACGCCGCCTGAAAGGCGTTTCTCGCTTCGCTGTATTCCTTGAGTTCGACGAGACAGTTTCCAAGCAGCAGGTTGGCCTGATCCTCGCGGTTCAGTTCACCGCGCTGCAGCGCATCGCGAGCGGCGTCGACGCACTCGTCCCAGCGCGCGAGGTTGGCGTAGGACTGCGCCAGACGATGATCCAGATTGCCGTCTTCAGCGAGATTCGAGGCCTGAATCAATGCCGGCAGGGCTTCCTCGTCCTCCTGGGCGAGTTGCCAGGATTGGGCAAGCAGGCGCCAATTGGGTTCGGTCGATTCGATTACGTCCGCGTCGAGCCCCTCCTGGAGGACGATTGCGGCCTTGTAGGGGATATCCGCCTGCAACAGCATCTGCGCGAGCGTCACGAACTCGTTGCTGCGGTCGAGCCAGCCGACCTCGTAGGCTGCCTCGTAAAGCGCAAGCTGCGAATTATCCTCGCCTTCCTGCCCGTAAATGCCGGCAAGCTGCACGAGGTAGTCCTTCTTTGGCCAGGTTTCGCAAAGGATGGTCAGCGTCTCGATGACTTTCGGGTAGTCTTCCTGCTCGAAATAGAAGACATTGAGAAGCTGATACCAGCCCTCTTGGGGAGCCCTGCCCTGCTGTTCCGCGATCTCGAGTGCCGTAAGAACCGGTTCGACACCTTCGACAAACTGCTCGAGCTGGTAATGAATCTGGGCCTTGAGGATGTAGGGATCGGGCGAAGGGGCATCGGACAGCAGGAACCAGCGATCGAGCATGTCGAGACCTTCCTGGTACATCTCCTGCTGAACGTAGAGCGTCGCCAGCGAGTACATCGTGGTCGTCTCGAGGCCGATCGGTAGCTCTTCCTGCAACAGCACGTTCTCGTATGCCCTTATCGCTTCGCCGAAATTATCCTGGCTGAAGTAGATGAACGCGTAGAAATTCCACATCTGGGCGACCTCGTAACTGTTGAGGTCGTCCATATCGCGGACCTGGTCGAGCAGCTCCTGTGCGCACTCCATGTCCTCGAGCTCGGAACACTCCTGCGCTTCGGCCAGACGCTGATAAACGCGCTCACGCATTGCCGGGGTCCGGCGCGCGGGCTGGTTTGCCTGACTCTCCTCGTTCTGCGCTCCCGCCCGTTGCGCGTGCGCTTCCGGCGCCAGGGCGGTCAGCGTTAACGTTGCAGCAATGGCGACAAACGCCGCAAAGTACTTCGCAACCACGCGATTCTCCTCGTGTTCAGTCGGCTTCAGCCGATCGGCCGATCAGTTTTCGAGCTCAAACCTGATGATGGTCCTGACCCCAGGTACCTCCACGGGTTCGCCGTTAATGACGCGGGGCTTGTATTTGTACTTGAGTGCCGAATCCACGGCAGCGCGTTCGAACAGGCTGCTTGACGACTCGACCACGCGCGCATCCCTTGTGGTTCCGGTTCTGGTCACGGTGTATTCGACAATCACGTAACCCTCGAGCCCTCGCGATGCGGCGCGTGCCGGATAAATCGGGGCCACCTTGACGATGGGCAGGTACTCGCCGTCAGCCACGCCAAAACCGAGCCCACCGACGTCGATGTTGGTGGCCATCGTCGGTGACGACATCGAGACGGCCAGGGAGTTGTCAAAGTTGCCTGAATTGTCCGCCTGCGGGACATCAGGCTGCTGGTCGGGCTCGGGTGGTTTTTCGGGCTTGTCGCGCTTCGTCTCGACGCTCGTGTCGCGTTCGACGCGAACGAAGTCAACCGCGCGGAAGGCCGGACCGTCGACGATGGCGCCGCGTCCGGTAGCGATCAGCAATTGCATGACGAACAGAAGACCGAAAGTGACGCCGGCGCCTATCGCAATCGCAGTCCCGTATCTGGCAAACATGATCCGAGTCCCCCTTGGTGAAAATCCTGATTAACTATATACCTCTGTGTTCAAGGTATGTCAATAGCAATCGTCTGGCCGATTCTAACATCACGAGTGACGGCAACGAGAGCCCGTCCCGAACACTCAGTCGCCCGCCGCGATCGTGATGTCGGCGACCCCGGCTTCCTTGGCGGCATCCATTACGGCGATCAGTACCTCATTACGTGACTCGCTGTCGGCCTGGATGATGATGCCGGCCTCCGGATTCTCCGACGAGAGTCGTTCGATTTGCGCTTTGGCGCCCGGGACGTCGATTTCACGCCGGTCGATCCAGATCTCGTCGTTCGCCGTAATCGCGATGAATATGCTGCCCCCGCCGGGGTCCACCGCGGTTTGCGCCACGGGCCGCTCGACATCGACTCCCGGTTCCCGCACGAACACGGCCGTCACGATGAAAAATATCAACATGATGAACACGACGTCGAGCATCGGCGTCAGGTTGATTTCACTTTCTTCGCGTTCTTCTTCCATCCCGGGTTCTCTCCAATGTCGTCAACCGCTCGCGTATCGCTGTCGAAACCGTGCTCAGCTTCCGGCCGTGATCGAAATGTTGTAGACGTCAGCCTGCCGCGACGCGTCCATGACCGTGACGAGCTTCTCCGCACTCGAGTTGGGTTCGGCCTGGATCACCACGGGCCGGTCCGGGTTCTCGGCATGCAGGCGCTGAATATTGGGCCGCACGGCGCGGTCGTCGATGACCAGGCCGTTCATCCAGATGTCGTCGTTGTTGTCGATGATGATCAGGATGGCGCCGTCTTCCTGCACGACCGGCATCGACTCCTGTTGATCGGGCCGGTTTGCCTCGATACTGGTTTCGCGTATGAACGTTGCCGTAACGATGAAGAAAATCAACATGATGAACACGACGTCGAGCATCGGTGTCAGGTTGATCTCGTTTTCTTCGGTTTCGACCTTGATCGAAGCGATGTGCTTACGCGCCATTTTCGCGGCTCCTGTGGTTTGCCGGACCGGACACTAATGGTCCATTGTCATGCGGTCCTCCAGAAACGTGATGCGCCGCTTCACGGTGCGCGTCAGGACCGTTACGAGGAACACGCCCGAGAGTGCCCCGACCATGCCGGCCATCGTCGGGATCGTCGCCATCGACACGCCGGAAGCCATCGAGCGCGCGTTGCCGCCGCCGGTCACGGCCATGACCTCGAAAACGGCGATCATGCCCGTTACGGTGCCGAGCAGGCCGAGCAAGGGACACAGGGCAACCAGCGTCTCGACCATGGGCACGCCCTGATTCGCGTTGATCCTGACCTGCGAGATGAACTGGCTGCGGATCTGCTGAGCGTGCCATGACCTGCGCTCGGGGCGAGCCTCCCAGGCCTCGTACGTGTTCCTGATCAACCGCCTCAGGCCGGTCCGGAAGTACAACAGGCGTTCGAGGATCAGGATCCACATGGCGAGGATCACGACCGCTATGAGCCTGAGCACGGGGCCGCCGAGTTCGAGGAAGTCCCGAATCGCCTCATACGCGTCGATCAGAAACTGCATGCTCTGGACTCTCCTCGACTTCGACGGCTCGTCGCGCTGATGTTCCCTTACTGCGTCCGTTCTGCCTGGTCGGCAACGATACCGGCGCTCTGCTCCTGCAGGACCTGCACGATTCTGCGGCTGCGCCCGCTCACGAGCGTGTGCAGCAGCACCGTCGGGATTGCGACGCAAAGACCAAGCACGGTTGTCATGAGCGCCTGCGAGATACCGCCGGCCATGATCGTCGGGTCGCCCGTACCGAACAGCGTAATCGCCTGGAAGGTGTTGATCATGCCGGTGACGGTGCCGAGCAGCCCAAGCAGCGGCGCTACGACCGATATCACCTTGATGAACAGTATTCCCCGCTGCAGCGACGGCGTTTCCTTGAGAATCGCCTCGCCAAGCTTGAGCTCCAGGGTCTCGACGTCGGCCTCCCTGTTTGCCTCGTAAACCTTTAGAACGCGTCCGAGGGGATTGTTTTCGCTCGGCGTTTCGCGCTTGAGTTGGGCCCTGACCTTGCCGCCGACGATGCTGAGCGTCACGAGACGCTCAAGCGCCAGCAACACGCCGAAAATGCCAAGCGCGATGATCACGTAGCCGACCTCCGCACCCTGCTCGATGCGTTCTCGGATATTGGGCGTCGCGATCAGCAGCGACAGCAACTGGCCGCTCGTGATGTCGATGCCGAAACGAACGAGGTCGCCGCCGGACTGGGCGTCGAGCAGGTCCGAAGTGCTGTCTATGAATCTCGCCTGCGACGGCTGCCGCTGCAGTTCCGATACGGAGTTCGTCTCCGGGTTGTGCTGCAGGTAGCGTCCGTCGGCGATGATGTTGAACGTGCCGATCCGAACCACATCCTCCGAAATTTCCTCGCCAGAAGCCGTGGCGAACTGGAACCCGGCCAGGCGCTTGACCTTGCCCTGTTCGGTGGCTTCGCGCTGCAGCTCGAACCAGAGCTGCTCGATTTCGGCGATCGACGGCAGCCGGGTTCCCGAACCCGCCTTGGCGGCAAACTCGGTCAGAAACGATGCCCTTTCGGGAAACTCGATGTTCGTCAGCGAGTTCTCGAACTGACTTCGGGCGTCGCCCGACACCTGCTGCAGCACGCCAAACAACTCGCGGAGAGAACCCAGTCGCTCGTCGAGCTGGGCCTGAACGTTTTCGATCAGGATCTCGTTCTCGTCGAACTGCTGGTCGAGCTGCGCACTGCGCGCCTGCTCGTTCGCGAGCTCCGTCTGAGCCTCCTGGAGCAGCCGCGTCTGATCGGCCTGGCGTTGCTGGAAGTCCTGCAAGCGCTGCTGATGTTGCTGGGCGTCGCGTCCACCGCCGTCCCGCACTGCGTCAAGCAGCTCCTCTAGGCTGCCCGCCTGCTGTGCGAAGACCGGGCCGGCGCAGAGCCCCGCCCCGAGAAGCATCGCAGTGATGAATCGATACGCTTTCATTGATTATTCCTCCGGTGGAGCGACGGGAACGACAAACATGGCCTGGTCGACCTGACCTGTTTCGACGACTCTGAGGCCCTGACCGATCGGGGCCAGATATTCGTCGCCAAGTTCGACCCACTCCCTGTTACGTTGATCCCAGGCGCCCGCCTGCTGTCCATCAGGTGTCAGGTAGAGCAGTGCAACCCTACCGATCTTCAATACGTCGACCTCACGGTCTGCACCGCCGACCGGGACGACGGCTGTATACGATTCCGGGGCACCGCCGTAGTCGTTCTCGATCTGCCACGCTTCCATGACGTTTCGGAATTGCTCGGCCGCGGTAACGTCGGAACGGTTGAGCAACTCCTTGAGTTCGGCGATACGCTCATGGCGCTCGTCGAGCAGGAACGGCACATCGAGGTCGACGAACTGCTCGAGACCGTCGATCATGCGCGTCATCAGCGGCAGTATCTGCCTTTCGATGACCGTGACCTCCTCGATCGAGTTGCGCAGGTCGTCAAGCGTCCGATTCTGGTCATCGATCTGGTTCTGAAGCAGGCGGTTGTAGACCTGGACATTCTCGATCTGCTTCAGGAGCCCTTGATACTCGTCGAATCGCGACCGGGTCTCGGCGACGATATCGTCGATCTCATCCTGTCCCTGCTGCGCTACCTGTATCCGGTCTTCTTCTGCGGCAATGATCGCATTTACAGCCTGACCGTTCGCCAGGCCGCAAAGCAGCATGCCCCCTAGACCGCTCAACAGCAACGCACCGGTACGTGGTTTCAGTCTCATGCCGGTTCGTTCCTCACCTGATCGAAAGTTGTTCAACTCCGCCAAACCGTTCTGCGCGCCATCACTGGTGTGCCCCTGTGAGCGCGCCACCATAAACCATCGTGAGCGAAGGGGAAAGCCAAATTTCCCTACCGAAGGTCACTGGCCGCTCCGCCCGCTTCGAGGAGTTCGCGATTGTCTCCCAGGCCGCTCCCCAAAATAAAGGTCGTAACAATAGTTCTTCTTTGCGCCGCGCGTTGCGGCGTCAGTCTGCCCCGCCGGCGACGGCTTCCAGGGCGTACAAACCATCCCACGGAACCATACTCCGCCGCGAAAGAATAGCGCAAAACTCTCCACGCATACCATAGCCCGGACATGTCCGCGACGGATCGAAACCCGGGGTCGTCCCGGAGCCCGCTCGCACCGCCGCCGTCAAGGCGCCGCGAGACGACGGTGCCGGCACCTCCACGCAATCCGCTCATTTCCCGACTGTATACCTTCTTGATCAAGGTATACAAGCCCGAAACGTTGACATCTCAAGACTTCTTTCGAAAGAATACCGCCCCGTTCGGCCTGATGGACTTCGATGAGTCGTCCTGGCCTGGTCCGGAGCCATTCCGCAGCGCGGCAGGCGCGGGCATCCGGCCCGACCCCGATACCTGACTGACATGACCCTGCACCCGAAAGGTTGCGGGGTTTTCGAATTGCGAGCCTTGCGACGGAGAGGAAGTAGCGATGCAAATGTACTTGGAGTCAGACGTCGATGCCCACGCGCTTGTCGGTGAACGCATCGCCGTGCTTGGATACGGAAGCCAGGGCCGCGCGCACGCGCTGAATCTGCGCGACTCCGGATTCGATGTGGTCGTCGGATTGCGTGCCGGCGGCAAGACCTGGGCGCGCGCCGAGCACGACGGGTTTGCAGTGTGCTCTCCGGCGGAAGCCACGCCAGGCGCGGGTCTGGTCGCATTTCTCGTTCCCGACATGGCTCAGGCACGGCTCTATGCCGACATCGAGGCGCACCTTCGGCAGGGCAGCACGCTGCTGTTCGCGCATGGCTTCAACATTCATTACGGCAGGATCGAGCCGCGCGCCGATCTTGACGTCGTGCTGATCGCACCGAAGGGACCCGGCGATCTCGTCCGCAGGCAATACGAGGCCGGGCGCGGCGTACCCTGCCTGCTGGCCGTATCGCAGGATGCGACCGGCAACGCGCAGGACCGGGCGCTGGGCTATGCGCACCACATCGGTGGCACCCGCGGCGGCGTGTTGACCACGACGTTCGCCGAAGAAACGGAAACGGATCTGTTCGGCGAGCAGGCGGTGCTTTGCGGAGGTGCGACCGAACTCATCGTCCGGGGCTTCGAGACGCTCGTCGAAGCCGGCTATCAGCCGGAGGTCGCCTATTTCGAGTGCATGCATGAGATGAAGCTCATCGTCGACCTGCTGCACGAGGGCGGTCTTAAGAAGATGCACGAGTTTGTCAGCGAGACGGCCAAGTTCGGAGACCTGACCCGCGGACCGCGGATCATCGATGATCACGTGAAGGCCAGCATGCGCACCGTGCTCAAGGAGGTCCAGGACGGCACATTCGCACGCGAGTGGATCGAGGAAAACGAGTCCGGGCTCGACGGTTACAAGCGGCTGCTCAAGGAAGACCTGGACAATCCGATCGAGACGGTCGGACGCGAACTCAGGGGGCGGATGAGCTGGTTGCAGCAATAGCGCGGCGCGGCATCGAGCGTTCCGCACTCAACCGCTTGGCGCCGGCCGTGCCGGCGACCGGCGGCAAACGCGGCCTGCCCACGGCTTTTTGCCCTGTCCGTTAATCATGTAGAGTGGCGCGATGCCTCTGAAGGAAAGTCGAACAATCTGGCACAACGGTGAGCTCGTACCCTGGGAGAAAGCCACCGTTCACGTCCTGAGCCATGCCTTGCACTATGGTTCGTCCGTGTTCGAGGGAATTCGGGTCTACAAGACGCCGAACGGTCCGATGGGTCTGCGGCTCACCGACCACATCGCGCGCATGTATGACTCCGCCAAGGTCTACCGGCTCAGAATTCCGTACACGAACGAGACGCTTATCGCCGCCTGCAGGGAAGTCATTCGCGACAACGGCCTGACAGAAGGCGCATATATTCGTCCGATCGCATTTCGCGGCTACGGGGAAATGGGCGTTGCGGGCAATCCCGAAGAGCCCGCCATGTGCTCGATCGCCGCGTGGGAGTGGGGCTCCTACCTCGGCGAGAGCGGCCTGGAGCATGGCGTCGACGTCTGCGTTTCCTCATGGCAGCGAGTCGCGCCCAATACCGTTCCCACACTGGCGAAGGCCGGCGGCAATTACCTGTCCAGCATCCTCGTGACTCTCGAGGCCAGGCGTCTCGGCTTCGCCGAGGGCATCGCGCTCAACTCCGACGGCTACGTCAGCGAGGGTGCCGGCGAGAACCTGTTCCTGGTGCGTGACGGCCGGATCTACACACCCCCGGTCGCCGCATCGATCCTTGCGGGCCTGACCCGGCAAACGGTCATCGAGCTTGCACTGTCGCGCGGTCTCGAAGTCATCGAGCAGCAGATTCCGCGTGAGTTGCTGTATATCGCCGACGAAGTCTTCCTGACCGGCACGGCTGCCGAGGTCACCCCCGTGCGTTCCGTCGACCGAATCACCGTGGGCTCGGGCAAGCGCGGTCCGGTGACGGAACGGCTGCAGAACGAGTTTTTCGGGCTGTTCGACGGCTCCACCCGCGATCGATGGGGGTGGCTCGAACCGATGCTCGATTCAGCCGGCGAGCGCGCTGACTGCCCGATCGCCGTTTAGAGAACGATCAATGACCGCCAGATCCCTGTTCGAGAAGGTTTGGGACGCCCATGTCGTGGCGCCCGAGAGCGTCGATCGCCCGGCGATACTCTACGTCGACCTGCACCTGGTCCACGAGGTCACCAGCCCGCAGGCCTTCGACATGCTGCGCGACAAAGGCCTGAAGGTGCGCCGACCGGACCTTTGCCTGGCGACGCTCGATCATTCCATACCGACGGTTCCGGTGATGTCGCTCAAGGATCTCGAGATCGTCAGCGAACCGGCCGCGGCCCGACAGCTCATCAAGATGGAAGAGAACTGCGCGGAGTTCGGCATCGAACTGCACGGCTTCGCGAGTGACCGACGCGGTATCGTGCACGTGATCGGACCGGAACTCGGTGCGACGCAACCCGGCAAGACGATCGTCTGCGGCGATTCGCACACGAGCACGCACGGCGCCTTCGGCGCACTGGCGTTCGGCATCGGCACGACGGAGGTCGGGCACGCGCTCGCGACACAATGCCTGCTGCAGCGCCGCCCCCGGACCCTCGCGATCAACCTCGAGGGCACGCTTGGACCCGGCGTCACGGCCAAGGACATCATCCTGCGCATCATCGGCGCAATCGGCGTCGGCGGCGGTACCGGCCATGCCATCGAGTACCGCGGTTCGGCGATCGCGGGCCTCTCGATGGAAGAGCGCATGACGGTATGCAACATGTCGATCGAAGCGGGTGCGCGCGCCGGCATGATCGCGCCCGACGACACGACCTGGGAATACCTGGCAGGCCGTCCTCTCGCACCGCGCGGACAGGACTGGGATCAGGCACTCGCTCACTGGCGAAAGCTGCCAAGCGACGCAGGGGCGCAATACGACAAGTCGGTCGACATCGATGTCTCGGAGCTCGCACCGATGGTCACGTTCGGCACGAATCCGGGCATGGTGATCCCGATCGACGATGCCGTGCCCGAGCAGGACGATCCGGCGTTTCGCAAGGCGCTGGCCTACATGCAGATCGAGGCGGGCAAGCCGCTGAGCGGGCAGCCGGTCAACGTGGTCTTCATCGGCTCGTGCACGAACGGCCGGCTCAGCGACATCAGGCAGGCCGCAAGCGTACTCGAGGGCCGGCGCGTTCCCGACAATGTCCGCCTGCTCGTCGTGCCCGGCTCCGAACGCGTCAAACGCGATGCCGAGGCCGAGGGTCTGCACGAGATCGTACTGGCAGCCGGCGGCGAGTGGCGCGAGGCGGGCTGCTCGATGTGCATCGCCATGAATGGCGACCGGGTCACGCGCGGCCAATTGGCCGTCAGCACAAGCAATCGCAATTTCGAAGGTCGGCAAGGCAGCGGCGCACGGACGATCCTTGCCAGTCCCCTCACGGCTGCCGCGGCGGCGGTTACGGGCGTCGTGACCGACCCGCGCACGTTGCTGAGCTGAATCGCATACGCGAATCGAGCCACCACATGGAAGCCATCGCAAGAATCAGTTCCAGGACGGTCGTGTTGCCGATCGAGGACATCGACACCGATCAGATCATTCCGGCCCGCTTCTTGACGACGACGACCAAGCAGGGCCTGGGCGATCACCTGTTCGCGGACTGGCGCTACGACGCCGACGGCAGACAACGAACGGATTTCGTATTGAATCGGCCGGAGTCCGAGGGTGCAGCCATTCTGGTCGGCGGCCATAATTTCGGCTGCGGCTCATCGCGCGAACATGCGCCCTGGGCACTCGTGGACTACGGCTTTCGTGCCGTAATCAGCACCGAAATCGCCGATATCTTCCGCAACAACTCGCTGAAGAACGGCCTGATCCCGGTCATCGTCGATGCGCCGACCCATGAATGGCTCGTCGAGAATCCCGGCGCGGAAGTGACCGTCGACCTCGAGAGTCGCTCTCTCATGCTGCCCGATGGCCGAAGCGTCGCGTTTCCGATCGACGGCTTCTCGCGCTATTGCCTCATGAACGGTCTCGACGAACTCGGTTTTCTGCTCGAGAACGCGAGCGCGATCCGCGAATTCGAGCTGCGCGCGTCATGAGCCGCCGAGTCGTCGTTCTGGCCGGCGACGGAGTCGGCCCGGAAGTCTCGACCCAGGCAGTCCGGGTGCTCGAGACCGTTTCCGCACGGGCGAACCTGGGGCTGGAGTTCGAATACGCCCTGCTCGGCGGCGCGGCGATTGACGCGGTCGGTTCACCCCTGCCCGATGAGACGCTAGCCGCCTGCAAGTCGGCGTCGGCCGTATTCCTTGGCGCAGTCGGCGGTCCGAAGTGGGACACCGTGGCGGTGGAAATTCGTCCCGAGGTCGGATTGCTCGGACTGCGCAAGGCACTTGGCCTCTTTGCCAATCTCAGGCCGGTCAAGCCCATCCCCGCGCTCGCTGCAGCCTCGCCGCTGAAGAACGAGAAACTGGACGGTGTCGACATCGTCGTCGTGCGTGAACTGACCGGCGGCATCTACTTCGGCAAGCGGGCGCGCAGCGAGACCGAGGCCTTCGATACCTGCGAATACACGGTCGGCGAAATCGAACGCGTCTGCCGAGCCGCGGCGGAACTCGCCGGTACGCGGCGCGGCAAGATCACCTCGATCGACAAGTTCAACGTTCTCGATACATCGCGGCTCTGGCGCGAGACTGCAACGCGCGTGTTCAGCCGCGAGTTTCCGGAGCTCGAGGTCGAGCACCTGCTTGTCGATGCCGCGGCAATGCACCTGCTGAGCCGCCCGGCAGACTTCGATGTCATGGTCACCGAGAACATGTTCGGCGATATCCTGACGGACGAAGCCTCGATGCTCGCCGGCTCCATGGGGCTGCTGCCGTCGGCTTCGCTCGGCGACGGCGGCCCCGGACTTTATGAGCCGATCCACGGTTCGGCGCCGGACATCGCAGGTCGGGATGCGGCGAACCCCTGTGGCGCCATCCTGAGCGCGGCACTGCTGCTCAGGCATTCCTGTGGTGCCGACGAAGCCGCCCGGGCCGTTGAGGCGGCAGTGGATGCGGTACTCGCCGCGGGAATTCGCACCCGCGACATCGCATCGACGGGCGAGACGGCGGTAGGCACGACCGAGTTCGGGCAAGCCGTCATCGAGCGTCTCGCACTTTGATGCTACGCGGTGCCCGTTTGCACGGGCTTGCGAAGCGACGCAAACACGCTCGTGGAACCGATGCTCGGAGCGTGCGGCTGGCAATGCGCACGCTTGCAGCGGCCGCGAGCTCACAGGATTCGTCCCGCCAGACGCTGCTGTCCCTGACCGTGATGATCTGTTGACAGTCGCTTGCTGGACATGGCAGGTTTGACGATATAGTATGCCAGCGCATTAATACATTAGCGTATTCTTTCAGCGACGGATTCCGACATGAAGTCACATCGCAATGTGAACCCTCGATCGGTGGCTCGAGCCGAACGCGAACTGTATCGGGCCATCCGGAGCCTGCGCTCCGATGACGAATGCAGACGCTTTTTCAGTGACCTTTGTACGCCTGCCGAGCTTGAGGCCCTGATTGACCGCTGGAGCGTCGTCGCCCACCTGAACGACGGCCTCCCCTATCGGCGTATTCACGAACTCACCGGAGTTTCAGTCACGACGATCGGCCGGGTTGCACGCTTCCTGAGCAATGGAGCCGGCGGATATCGCGTTGCCCTCGATCGCATGGATGGTGCACGGCAATGAAAAGCATGCAGACCGACGAGCGGATCAAGATCGCCGTACAGAAGTCCGGCCGACTGACCGAGCACTCGATGGACCTTCTCGTCCGTTGCGGCCTCAGTTACTCGCGCGGCAAGGACCGGCTGATCTGTTACGGCGAAAACATGCCGATCGACGTGCTCCTGGTTCGCGACGACGATATTCCGGGGCTGGTGCAGGACGATGTCTGCGATCTCGGCATCGTCGGCCTCAACATCATCGAGGAGTGCGGCCTGGCGTTGCGTGCCGATGGCGCAACCCGGCTGTTTGAGCAGATCACAGCGCTCGATTTCGGACACTGCAGACTGAGTCTGGCCGTTCCGCGCGGTGTGACCTACGAAAACCCGCAGTCGCTCGCGGGCACACGCATCGCGACGAGCTACCCGCGCATCGTTTCCGCCTGGCTCGACAGCAAGGGTATCGATGCGACGGTCGTTGTATTCTCTGGCGCCGTCGAGATTGCGCCGAGTCTCGGGCGTGCCGACGTCGTCTGCGATCTCGTGTCGAGCGGTGAAACGCTCAGGGCGCACGACCTGCAGGAGGCCCACACGGTGCTCGAAAGCCGGGCGGCCCTGATCCGCACGCCGCTGGACCTCGCCCCGGCAAAGTCGAAGTGGGTCGAGCGCCTGCTGCAGCGCATCGAGGGCGTGCTGCAGGTCAGGGAGAGCAAGTACATCATGCTGCACGCCCCGCGGTCGGCACTCAAGGAAATCAAGGCCTTGCTGCCCGGCAGCGAAGCGCCGACGATCATGCCGCTGGAGGGCACCGACGACAAGGTTGCCGTGCACGCCGTGTGCCGGGAGAACGTGTTCTGGGAAACGCTCGAAGATCTCAAGGAAGTCGGCGCGAGCTCGATGCTCGTGCTGCCTGTCGAGAAGATGCTGGCCTGAAGGACCGAAAACCATGCTGAGGCAGTACATCTGGAACGAGTTGAACCCCGAGCGACGCGACGCGGTTCTCGCAAGGCCCGGGACTGCCAGCGACGCCGGTTTGGCCAGCGGCGTCGCTCAGATCGTCGACCGCGTCAGGAGCGGCGGCGATGCCGCGCTGCTGGCGCTGACCAAGGAACTCGATGGCGTTTCGCTCGGAGCGCTCGAGGTAAGCGAAGAGGAGTTCGACGAGGCAGAGAAGCGCCTCGGCGAGGCGCAGCTCCGTGCCATCCGCGTCGCAGCCGACAACATCGAGATGTTTCATGAGGCGCAGTTGCCGGAACGGTTGCGCGTCGATACGGCGCCCGGAGTGTGCTGCGAGCGGCTGACGCGGCCCATTGAACGCGTCGGACTCTACGTGCCTGCGGGCAGCGCCCCGTTACCTTCCACGGCGCTCATGCTCGGAGTACCGGCGCGGCTTGCGAAGTGCCCGACGCGCATCATGTGCAGTCCGGTGCAGGCCGACGGCCGCGTCGATGCAGCCGTACTCTTCGCCGCCCGGACAAGCGGTATCGGGCGTGTCTTCAAGCTCGGCGGGGCACAGGCGATAGCGGCGATGGCATACGGTACCGAAACCGTTCCGAAGGTCGACAAGGTGTTCGGACCGGGCAACCCCTGGGTCACGCAAGCCAAGGAACAGGTTGACCGCGATCCACACGGTGCCGCGCGCGACTTCCCTGCAGGACCGTCCGAGCTACTCGTCATTGCCGACGAGCAGGCGCGCCCCGATTTCGTCGCCGCGGATCTGCTGTCGCAGGCCGAACACGGCGGTGACTCGCAGGTGTTGCTCGTGACGACCAGCCAAGTGCAGGCTGATGCGGTTCACGCGCAGGTCGAGCGCCAGAAAGGCACGCTCAGCCGGCTCGAAATCATCGACGAGGCTCTGGCCAACTCGAGCATCATTGTCGTCGATGATCCTGAAACGGCAATCGAGCTATCCAACCGCTATGCCCCCGAACACCTGATTCTTCAACTCGCAGACGCGCGTCGCTGGCTTGTTGAGGTTCGCGCAGCGGGATCCGTATTCCTTGGCCCATGGGCACCGGAATCGGTCGGCGACTATTGCAGCGGCACGAATCACGTGCTGCCGACCGCGGGCTTTGCGAACCGCTATTCGAGCCTCGGCGTCGCTGACTTCCTGCGCTCGATGACGGTGCAGGAGCTGACCAGGGAAGGACTTCAGGGGATCGGCCCGATCGCCGAAACGCTGGCGATGCTCGAGGGACTCGATGCGCACGCCGAGGCGGTCCGGACGCGGCTGGCCGCGATCGACGAGGAGTTTTCAGCATGAGTTCCGTGCTCGATCTCGCGCGGCCGGAGTTGCGCCGCCTGCGCCCGTACACGGCCGGTGCCTGGGAGCCGGAGTGCATCAGGCTCAACGCCAACGAGTCGCCATGGCGGTTGCCCGCCGACAAGAGCGAACGCGGACTCAACATTTATCCGCCCCCGCGGCCATTGGCCCTGCGATCGGCGCTTGCGCGACATTACGGGGCAAAGGAAGAGGAACTGCTGGTCACGCGAGGCAGCAGCGAAGCGATTGACGTGCTGATCAGGGGCTTCTGCCGGGCCGGCGTGGACGGGATCCTCATTTGCCCGCCCACGTTCGACATGTACCGCCTGTACGCCGGCATACAGGGCGCTGAAGTGCTTTCCGCGCCGCTCGCCGAGCGCGATGACTTTGAACTCGACGTCGACCGCGTGGTCGCTGCAGCCGGCCAGCACACCAAAATCGTGTTTCTGTGTTCGCCGAACAACCCCACGGGCAACTCTTTTCCGAAAGCTTCGATCGACGCCGTCTGCGATGCTTTTGCGGGACGCGCGCTCGTCGTCATCGACGAGGCCTATTACGAGTTTGCGGGCACGGATGATCACCTGAGCCATCTGAAGGGTTGCGAGCACGTGGTCCTGCTGAGGACCCTGTCGAAGTGCGTCGCTCTTGCAGGGGCCCGCTGTGGCGCCCTGCTCGCCTCACCGGAGGTCATCGAGTTTCTGGATGGCGTATTGCCGCCCTATACTTTCCCGACACCGTCGATCGAGCTCGTTCTGGCCGCACTGGCTCAGGACTCCCTGCGCGTATCCGGCGAACGGATCGCGCTGATCAAGCGTGAACGCGAGCGGCTCCGAACGGCGTTGTTCGATCTGTCCGGCGTGGTGAAAGTGTATCCGAGCGACGCGAACTTCCTGCTCGTTCGCGCCCGCGACGCAGAGGCGTTTGCTGAAAGCGCGCGTCAGGCCAACATCCTCGTGCGACGCTTCCCGAGCGAGCCGGCACTGGCGAACTGCGTGCGCATCACCGTCGGGCGTCCACGCGACAACGACCGCTTGTTGCGTGCGGTTGCGGGAGTGGAGTCGATCGATGAACCGTAAGATCCTGTTCGTCGATCGCGACGGTACATTGATAGAGGAACCCTCTGACGGCCAGGTCGACCGGCTCGAGAAGCTCTCGCTCGCACCCGGCGTCATCCCGGCCCTGCTGCGGCTCGGGAAAGCGGGCTACGAGTTCGTTGTCGTGAGCAACCAGGACGGGCTCGGCGGACCGAAGTTTCCGATCGAGGATTTCGAGCGCACCGACACGGCCATGCGCCGGGTCTTCACCTCACAGGGCATCGAATTTGCCGAACTGCTGTTCTGCCCGCACGAGCCAGAGCAGCACTGCGCTTGCCGCAAACCGGCCGTCGGTCTGGTCCGGCACTACCTCGCGGGCAACACGCTCGATCGTGAAGCCTCCGCAGTGGTCGGCGACCGCAAGTCCGACCTCGAGTTCGCGGCCAACCTCGGCCTCACGGGCTTTCGCCTGGCTCCGGGCGAACCCGGCGCGCACTCCTGGGAAGAGATCGCGCACTTGCTCGTGGATCGACCGCGACGGGTCAAGCTTCGACGCCACACGCGCGAGACCGAAGTCGAGGTCGAGGTCGATCTCGACCTGCGCTGCGATCCCAGGGTGAGCACGGGAATCGGCTTCTTCGACCACATGCTCGAACAACTCGGCAAACACGGCGGTTTCGCACTGACCGTATCGTGCCGCGGCGATCTCGAGGTCGACGAGCATCACACGGTCGAAGACGTCGCGTTGACCGTCGGCCAGGCGCTGAGGGCAGCCCTCGGCGAGAAACGCGGCATCCGGCGCTACGGTTTCCTGCTTCCGATGGACGAAGCTGCGGCAGAGGTCGCGCTCGATCTCAGCGGCCGCCCTCACTTTGTATTCACGGGCCACTTCCCGCGCGCCGAGGTCGGCGGCTTGCCGACCGAACTCGTGCCGCACTTCTTTCGCTCGCTGGCCGATACGCTCGGCGCCTCGCTGCAGATCTCCGTACGCGGCGACAACGCCCATCACATGGTCGAAGCGTGTTTCAAGGGCGTGGCGCGCTCACTGCGCGAAGCTGTCTCGCGCGAAGGCGACGAACTGCCGACGACGAAGGGACAGTTGTGAACAGCGATGCGATCATCATCGGCTGCTGCGGAGCAAATCTTGCATCGCTCGCGTTCGCCTTGCGGCGGCTGGACTGTGAGGCGCCGATCAGCGAGGACCCCGAGCGCGTACGGCGTGCGTCGCACGTGATCCTGCCCGGGGTCGGGGCCGCCGACGACGCGATGTCGCGTCTCGCATTGGCCGGATTCGGCGAACTCGTACCCACGCTGACCCAGCCGGTGCTCGGCATCTGTCTCGGCATGCAACTCCTCTTCACGGCGTCCGACGAAGACGACGCAGCGTGTCTGGACATCATTCCGGAGCGCGTCGCCGCGCTGCAGAAGCATCCTGACCGACCCGTCCCGCACATGGGGTGGAACCAGCTTGAGATCGGAACCGACACACCCCTGTTGCGCAACATCGCCAACGGAGACTACGCGTACTTCGTGCACAGCTTTGCCGCGCCGGTCGGCGGCTACACGCGCGCCACAGCCGATTACGGCGTGGCATTCTCGGCCGTCGTCGAGCAGGACAATTTCTTCGGCACGCAATTTCATCCGGAACGTTCCTCGACGCTCGGCGCGACCCTGCTATCGAATTTCCTGAAGCTTTAGCAACCATGCAACTGATCCCCGCGATAGATCTGAGAAACGGCCGCTGTGTGCGCTTGCTCAAGGGCGACTTCGACCGCGAGACACGCTACGCATTCGATCCCGTGCAGCTTGCGGGCCGGTATCGGGAGATCGGCGCCGAATGGCTGCATGTGGTGGACCTCGACGGCGCGGCATCCGGTCAACCGATGAACCTGGCATTGATCGAGAACCTCGCCGGCGGCGCCGGCCTCAATGTCCAGCTTGGCGGCGGCATCAGGGATGAGGCGAGCCTGGTGCGCGCTCTTGATGTCGCAGACCGTGTCGTCATCGGCAGTCTCGCTGTGACCGATCCCGGGCAAGTCGGCGCATGGATGGCCGACCACGGCGCCGAACGGTTCACTCTCGGTTTCGATGTTTGCCTGGGAGAAGACGGCACGGCGTCGGTAATGACCCATGGCTGGACGCGAAGCAGCGCGGTTGCGCTGGAAAGCGCCGTCGATATCTTCCTTGGCGCAGGTCTCAGGAACGTGTTATGTACGGATGTCGACCGCGACGGTGCCTTGACGGGGCCGAATCTCGACCTTTATGCGCATTGCGTGAAGCGCTGGCCGGACCTCGAGTTTCAGGCTTCCGGCGGCGTCCGTGACGCGAACGACCTCGCCAGGCTTGCCCGGATCGGCGTTGCGTCTGCGATCTCGGGCAAGGCACTGCTCGAAGGCCGCATGACAAACGAGGAGTTACGACCATACTTGCCAAACGCCTGATACCGTGTCTCGACGTTCGCGACGGTGTTGTCGTCAAGGGCGTGCAGTTCCGAAATCATCGTGTCATGGGAGACATCCTCGAACTCGCCTCGCGTTACCGCGATGAGGGCGCCGACGAACTGGTCTTCTACGACATCACCGCAAGTCCCGATGGCCGGACGGTCGACCGAAGCTGGGTCAACCGCGTCGCCGAAGTGCTCGACATTCCGTTCTGCGTCGCCGGAGGCATCCGCAGCGTCGCCGACGCCGAAGAGATCCTGAACTTCGGCGCGGAAAAGATCTCGGTCAATACGCCCGCGCTCGAGGATCCCGACCTCATCGATCGACTCGTCAAGCGGTTCGGCTCGCAATGCGTCGTGATCGGGATCGATTCGCTCGAGCAGTCCGACGACTACCAGGTCTATCAGTACACCGGCGACGTCGACCGCACCGAGGCGAGCCGCTACCGTACCCTGCCCTGGGTCAGGGAAGTTCAGGATCGGGGTGCCGGAGAGATCGTCCTGAACTGCATGAATCGGGACGGTGTCAGGCGCGGCTACGATATCGTGCAGCTTGCGAAGGTGCGTGCGGTGTGTGACGTTCCGCTGATCGCCTCTGGCGGCGCAGGCGAAATGCCCCATTTCCGCGAGGTATTCGAGGAGTCGCAGGTCGACGGCGCCCTTGCGGCGAGCGTGTTTCACTCCGCCGCGATCCCGATCCCGGACCTGAAGACCTATCTGATCGCGGCAGGCGTCCGAATTCGTCCTCCGGATGACAGGAGATCGCATTGAGCAGGACAGATTTTCTCGAAACGCTGCAGTCGATCATCGTCGATCGCATCGAGAACCCGGACGATGGCAGCTACACGGCAAGGCTCGTGTCGATGGGCACGCTCAAGGTCGCGCAGAAGTTCGGTGAGGAAAGCGTTGAACTGGCCCTGGCAACGGTCGCCGAAAGCGACGGCCGTGTGACGGACGAAGCCGCCGACGTGATCTATCACCTGCTCGTTCTGCTGTCGCAGCGCGGAATCGACCTGTCGGAAGTCGTCGAGGAACTCGAACGCCGCCACGCGCGCACTGCGCACCCCTCCTCCTGAATATTCGCCATCGCCGCCCCTCCGACCGATCGATTGAGGAGAATATCGGGCCACAGTCGAGGAAATCGATCGGTTGTGCGGGAGGATGAAAGCGGCTTTGCGGCCGCGAATTCCTGCGGCGCAGGCGCCTAGATCATGACCTCGCTCGCCGGCGGGCGCAGATTGTAGTTTGAGCTCATGACTCGTCCGTAAGCACCCGCATTTGCGATCAATAGCACATCGCCCTCCTCTGCTGCCGGCATGAGGCGATCCGAACCAAGCCGGTCGCCGGTCTCGCAGATTGGGCCGACAACGGTCACCAGCGACGACGACGCCTCATCGAGGCGGGACAGATTCACGATGTCGTGGTAGGCGCCGTAGAGCGCCGGACGGATCAGCGAGTTCATCCCGGTGTTGACGCCGACATACTGTACATTGCCCTTGCCCTTGGTCTGCGTGACGCGAGTCAGGAGCACACCGGCCTGCGCGACGATGAACCGCCCCGGTTCGAGCCAGATCTGCCGCCCGTCGCTGAGCGTGCGGACTTCGCGAAGCACTTGCTCGAACCCCGGAAGATCGAGCGACCGCTGACCGGGCTTTTCCGGGATGCCGAGTCCCCCGCCGATGTCGACGTACCTGACATCGGGAAACGTGCTCACGAGCGTTGCCAGAGTTCGTCCCGTGTCGAGCCACGCATCGGGGTTCAGCACGCCGCTGCCGGTATGCGCGTGAAGTCCGACGACGCGTGCATCAACCTGCTTCACGAGTTCTGCAAGTTCATCGATCTCGAACAGGGGCACGCCGAATTTCGAATGTGCGCCGGCCGTACGCACGTGCTCGTGATGCCCCCTGCCCTGACCTGTATCGATGCGTATGAACACCTCTCGACCGGCAAACAAGCGCCCCCAGTGACGCAATGGAAACAGGTTGTCGAGCGTGAGCCAGACGCCCTGCTCGAGCGCCCATTCGTATTCGCTCCGCTCGGCAAAATTCGGCGTAAACAGGATCCTCTGCCGGTTGAGATCGGGAAAGCGCTCAAGCACATGCTCGATCTCACCGGGCGACACGCACTCGAAATTCAGGCCAAGCTCGTGGACGAGTGCCAGCACCTCGGAATGGGCGTTGGCCTTCATTGCGTAAAACACCTGGTCGACTGACTCGAGCGCCACCAGGGATCGGATCGCTTTCTCGATGCTCGCCCGATCATAGACGTACACCGCGCCCATGCGTTCGGCGATTTGCAGCAATTCGCCGCGCCGCTCAAGCCACCAGGGCCGCGGCCGCGTATCCGCTTCAGGCCCACCGCTGAACTGTATCCAGGTCGGACCGAACACGCCCCCCTCGAACTTCTCCACGAGCAAGTCGTGAAGGTGCTGTACGAGTCGGTACGCGTGCTCGGAACTGACGACGAACGTCAGATTGAGGTCGTTGGCAGCCTGGGTGACGAGGTGCACCTTGTGTTCCTCGAACACTTCGAGCACGGGGGCGAGATCGTGCAGGATCGTACGTATCCGGCGTCCGACGAGGGCGATTGCGGCGCAGTCACGAATGACCGTGACGCGGCACAGCGACTTGAGGTCCTCGACGAGGCTTGCGATCGCCGAGTCGTCCGTGACGTTGGCGGTCATGTCGATCGAGACCGTGACATTGCTCTCGGACGTCGAGATCAGGTCCACGGAAATTCCGTGTTGCCTGAAACGTTCGAAGACTTCGGCAAGAAAACCGACCTGTTGCCACATCTCCATCGATTCCATGGAGATCAGCGTGATGCCGCTGCGGTGGGCGACCGCCTTCAGTTGCGGTGTGTCGTCGTCGGCCGCGCCCGATACGGTCGTGCCTTCCCATTCCGGATGCGCCGTGCATTTCAGGAACAGCGGAATGCGAGCACGATGTACCGGTGCGATGCTGCGCGGGTGCAGGATCCCGCCGCCCGCGGATGCGATTTCCTGAGCTTCCTGGTAGTGCAGTGTGCGCAGCAAGCGGGCGGACGGCACGCTGTGCGGATTCGTGCTGAAGAAACCCGGAACGTCCGTCCAGATCTCGAGCCGCCTCGCCTGGAGCTTCGCGGCGAAATACGCCGCGGAGGTATCCGAACCGCCGCGACCGAGCAGCACCGTGTCGCCTTCGGCGTTGTTTGCGATGAAACCCTGGGTCAGAACGATGCCGCCTTGTTCGCGCAACCGGTCTTGCAGGCTTGTATCGGCATCGAACTCGCAGCGCGCGGACAACCAGCGCGCACGCTCGGTACGGGCATCGCTGTCGGTGCTGGTCAGCAGTTGTCGGGCGTCCGTCCAGTGCACGGGGAGCCCTTGCGCCTCAAGAAAGGCTGCGCCCAACCGTGTTGCGGCAAGTTCGCCCATGGCGAGAACTCGTGCATGGACTCGGAAACCGAGTTCCCTGGCACGTTGTACGCCCACGACGTATCCGTGCAGCGTCTCGAACAATTCGTCGAGGATCCCGACATCGACACCGAGCGCATCGGCGAGCACGACATGCTGCGTAATGAAGCGCCTGTAAAGATTCTCGGTGTCGCCGCCGGACCTCGCCGCTTCAAGCAGCTCGATCAATGCGTTCGATACGCCCACGAGTGCCGAATGGCAGACGAACGGCGTCACCGGTTCGGCGAGCCGCGCCTCGATGAGTTTCGCGATCTCGCCCCAGTTCCTTGCAGTCGCAACGCTGCGGCCGCCGAACTTCATGACGACCCAGGGCGACTCCGGATAAGGTGTCTCCACCGCCTGCTCCAGCCCCAGCGAGCGGTGTACCAGCATGTTCATTCGGGAGTACTCCAGGAACCTGCAGCACAGGATTCTAACGGTCGGTAACCGCTCCATGCGAAGCGGAACTGACAAGCCTCGCATACTTGGCGAGCAATCCGCGCTCGGCCTTCGGGCGCGGCGGCATCCAGTTGCGCAGGCGTCGGTCGATCTCGTCCTGTGGCAGCAGCAGATCGATGGTCCTGGCATCGGCGTCGACAACAATCCTGTCACCGTCCTTGACGATGGCGACGGGGCCGCCGACCGCAGCTTCCGGCGTGATGTGACCGACGACAAAACCGTGACTGCCGCCAGAGAAGCGGCCGTCGGTCAAGAGAGCGACCTTGTCGCCGAGACCCCGACCGATGATGGCGCCAGTGGGACTGAGCATCTCGCGCATGCCGGGCCCGCCTTTCGGACCCTCGTAACGGATCACGACGACATCGCCCGCGATCACGATGCCGTCCAGGATCGCGCGCAGCGCCTCTTCCTCGGAATGAAACACTCGCGCCGTGCCCTCGAAGCGTGTGCCCTCGTGGCCGGAGATTTTCGCGACCGCGCCTTCCGGCGCGAGATTGCCGAAGAGCACCGCGAGGTGGCTGTCGGACTTCAGTGGATTGCCCAGGTCGCGAACGATTTCCTGGCCGTCAGGGTACGGGCCCACGGACGCCAGGTTTTCGGCCAGCGTCCTGCCGGTGACGGTCAGGCAGTCTCCGTGCAGCAACCCCGCATCGAGCAGGGTTTTCATGAGCGGCTGGATACCGCCGATCCGAATGAGTTCCGACATCATGTGGCGCCCGCTCGGCCTGAGGTCCGCGAGCACCGGAACACGCGAACCGATGCGGCCAAAGTCATCCAGCGACAGGTCGACCCGCGCGTCGTGCGCGATTGCAAGCAGATGCAATACCGCGTTCGTCGACCCGCCCAGTGCGATCACGGTCGTCACCGCGTTTTCGAACGCTTCCCTGGACAGGATGTCCGATGGCCTGATGCCGGCCTCGATCAGCCGGACCACGGCCTCTCCGGCCCGCCGGCTGTCGTCGCGCTTCGCCGTCGATACGGCTTCCTGGGCCGAACTGTTGCCAAGGCTCAAGCCGAGCGCCTCGAGCGCCGAAGCCATGGTGTTGGCCGTATACATTCCGGCACAGGAGCCCGGACCCGGTATTGCCTTGCGCTCGACATCGCGCAGTTCGTCGTCGCCTATCGCACCGGCGGCGTGCCGGCCGACGGCTTCGAACACGGTAACGATGTCGCTGTTGCCCGGTCCCGGCCGAATGGTTCCGCCGTAGACGAACACGGATGGGCGGTCCAGCCTCGCCATGGCCATGGCGCAGCCGGGCATGTTCTTGTCGCAGCCGCCGATTGTGACGAAGCCGTCGAAACCTTCGGCAGCGACCACCGCTTCGATCGAATCGGCGATGACTTCGCGAGACACGAGCGAGTAGCGCATACCCGCTGTTCCCATTGAAATACCGTCCGACACGGTGATCGTGTTGAACACGACGCTCTTGGCGCCGGCCGAGTCCGCGCCCTGGATCGCTTCGCTCGCCAGCTCATCGATGTGCATATTGCAGGGCGTGACCATGCTCCAGGTCGATGCGACGCCCACCTGCGGCTTGCTGAAGTCCTCATCCGTGAAGCCGACGGCCCTGAGCATCGCCCGACTCGGCGCCTGCTCGACGCCGTCGACGACGACCTTCGAATAGCGCCGCGGGTCGTGTCCGTTGCTGCTGTGAGTGCTCATGATCGTGTCCGTACGGCCGGAGCGCGATTATCCCGATGCCGTCCGCATGAGACAACCGGCTCGACCGGCACACGAAGCACGTTGCCCCGGGCCGGGCCGGCTCGATACGCATCGAAATGGTCGGGGCGACTGGATTTGAACCAGCGACCTCTTGCGCCCCATGCAAGTGCGCTACCAGACTGCGCCACACCCCGACACCGGGAGCCTGCACGTTAGAACTTCACGGCTGCAAGTCCGCTCTCATCCGCCCTGTCGGCCGATCGATTTCGTCAAATACGACTCGACATGCTCCTTGATCGATCGGCCGACAGGACGGTGATATCGAATCTTAACTCTCGCAACTTCCTGCGCTGCAGGCTCCAGGCGGATAGTTTAGCGGAAATGGATTCCGGGCGAAGATCCCGGGCTCAGCGCCTGAGTATCTTCAGGATGTCTTCGAGCTCGGTGCGGATCTGTCTGATGATCTGCTGGCTCTGGCTGACATCGCTGCGCGCTTCGTTGCCCATGAGCCGCTGCCTGGCGCCGCCGATGGTGAACCCCTCCTCGTAAAGTAGGCTTCGAATCTGGCGGATGACGAGGATGTCCTGGGGACGGTAATAGCGGCGGTTGCCGCGGCGCTTCACGGGGTTGATTTGCGGGAACTCCTGGCCCCAGTAACGCAGTACGTGCGGCTTGACGCCGCACAGAGCACTGACTTCACCGATCGTGAAATAGCGCTTGCCCGGTATCGGCGGCAGCTTGCTGTTATTCCCCGGTTCCAGCATAGGCTTCCACGCGTGCCTTGAGCTTCTGACCCGGCCGAAACGTGACGACGCGGCGCGCGCTTATCGGGATTTCCTCGCCTGTCTTCGGGTTTCTGCCCGGCCGCTGGTTCTTGTCCCGCAGGTCGAAGTTGCCGAAACCTGAGAGCTTGACCTGTTCACCGGAGGCAAGCGCCGCACGCAGATCCTCAAAGAACGAGTCGACAAGCTCCCGGGCTTCGCGCTTGTTCAACCCCAGTTCGTTGAACAGCGACTCGGCCATGTGTGCTTTGGTCAGTGTCATTGTCCCGTGTCTGTCCCTTGAGTCCTGATTCTTGCCCCGAACTCCTGCTCCAGACGTCGCGCAACGGATCGCACTGTCCTGTCCGCATCGTCGTCAGTGAGAGTGCGCGATTGGTCCCGCAAAATCAAGCCCATGCCCACGCTCTTGCGGTTCTCGCCAATGTGCTCACCGCGGTAGAGATCGAAGACCACAGTCGATTCGAGGGTGGCTCCGGCATTGGAGCGGACGAGTTCCACGAGCGATTGCACCGCAACCGCTTCATCGACGACGATCGCCAGATCCCTGCGCACGGCGGGGAACTTCGATATCGCCCGCGAGGCCGGCACCTCGGCGTCGAACAAGGCGTCAAGCTCAAGCGAGAACAGGATTGCCGGTTTCCTGAGTTGCAGACGCTGCTGCAACCCGGGATGCAGGCAGCCGAGCCAGCCCACGGTCGTGTCCCGATCCACGATGCGTGCCGACTGGCCAGGATGCAGCGCCGCATGCTGACCGGCCTCGAGTCGATACTGCGCTTCGCGACGCGTCAGTTTCAGCAGCGCCTCAACATCCGCCTTGACGTCGAAAAAGTCGACATCCCTGCCGTCGAGATCCCAGTGCTCGGGCCAGTGCCGACCGAGCGCAAGACCCGCGATCACGGCTGTCTCCCCGATGTTGTCGGCCACCTGCGCAAATTGCGCGCCGATTTCGAAGATGCGCAGCCCCGGTTGCTGGCGGGCCATGTTCCGTGTGGCGACATCGAGCAAACCGGGCCATAGCGTGCTGCGCATCACGTTCATGTCGCTTGCAATCGGATTGGCGAGCCTTACCGCAACGCCATCCGGGTCGATGTCGCGCTGCGCACGTTCATCGATAAACGAGTAAGTAATGACTTCAGAATATCCTCGCCCGACGAGCAGATCCTGAACGGCATCCCCGTCGACGTGCTGTTCGGTCGCCGTGCCCAGGCGGGTCGAGATGGCCTCCGGCGTTACCGGGACGTTGTCGTAGCCGACCATTCGGCCGACTTCCTCGACGAGATCCTCCTCGATTGCGATGTCGAATCGAAACGCCGGCGGTACGACGGACCAGCCGTCGCCGTTGCGGCGCGGATCCATTTCCAGACGTCTCAGCAGCGCTTCGACATCGGCACGTTCAAGCTCCATGCCGAGCAGCTTTTCGAGCCGACCGTGTCGCAACCGTATCGGTACCGGCTTCGGAACATCGGGAAGGGACTCCGCCACCTCCACGGGACCGGCCTGGCCGCCGGCTATCGACAGGAGCAGTTCGGTCGCCCTCTCGATCGCTCGCTCCTGGCCGCCGGGATCCACGCCGCGCTCAAAACGGATCGAAGCATCGGTCTGCAGAGCGTAACGACGCGCCCGGCCGAGCATGCCCTCGGGCGCGAAGAATGCCGACTCCAGAAACACGTTCTGCGTTTGTTCATCGACGGCCGTGCCCGCGCCTCCCATGATGCCGGCGAGACCGATCGCGCCCGATTCGTCAGCGATGACCAAGGTGTCTTCGTCAAGCTTGACTTCGCGGCCGTCGAGAAGCGTCAGCGGTTCGCCGGGGCTCGCGGATCGGACGACGATCCTGCCGCTGAGCCGGTCGAGACGGTACGCATGCAACGGTTGCCCGAGTTCCAGCATGACGTAGTTGGTGACATCGACGACCGGGTGGATCGGACGCAAGCCGGCGCGTCTCAGACGCTCCTGCATCCAGTCCGGCGACCTGCCTGCGGCCCTGAGTCCACGAATCACCCGACCGGCAAAACGCGGGCACGCTGAAGCGTTGTCGAGTTCGACCCCGAACGTCGCGTCGATGCGGGCCGGCAAGGGTTCGAGCGACGGTGCGTGCATCTCGCGTCCGCCGAAAGCCGCAATTTCGCGAGCAATTCCGATGACGCTGAAACAGTCGCCGCGGTTTGGTGTGAGGTCGATGTCGAGCACGGCATCGTCGAGTCCGAGCCAGTCCGCGAGCGGCGTTCCGGGCGGCGCCTGGGCATCGAGGACCAGCAGACCGCTCGCATCGTCGGACAGTTCAAGCTCCCTGGCCGAGCACAACATGCCGTTGGAGCGCACTCCACGAAACTCGGCTGCCGCGACGAGCGTTCCGCCCGGCAGGCGCGCTCCGATGCGCGCATACGGCACGGTCAACCCCGCCGTGGCATTGGGCGCACCGCAAACGACTTCATGGCGCGCTTCCCCGTCGTCGACTACGCACCGCGACAGGCGGTCGGCTTGCGGATGCGGCGCAAGCTCCACGATACGTCCCACAACCACGCCGTCGAGCGATCCTGCGACCGGCAGCACGGCGTCGACCTCGAGTCCCGCCGTGGTGAGTTCGTGGGCGAGCGTCCGGGGATCCATTTCCAGATCGACCCAGTCCCTCAGCCATTGGACATTGACTCGCAAGGCAACCTCCTCAGGCGAACTGGCGCAGGAATCTTGTATCGTTGTCGAAGAACGAACGTATATCGCTTACGCCGTAGCGCAGCATCGCCAATCTTTCGACACCCATGCCGAACGCGTAGCCGCTGTACAGATCGGGATCGACACCCACGTTGCGCAGCACGTTCGGATGCACCATTCCGCAACCGAGGATTTCGAGCCAGTCACCCGATTCCGATTGAACGTCGACCTCCGCGGAGGGTTCCGTGAACGGAAAATAGGATGGACGAAACCGCAACTTCGCATCACGCTCGAAGAAATTCGACACGAATTCGTAAAGCAGCGACTTCAGGTTCGCGAAACTGACGTCGCGGTCGACGGCGAGCCCCTCGATTTGCGTGAACATCGGGGTATGCGTTATGTCCGAATCGCAGCGGTAAACGCGTCCCGGCACGATGATCCGGATCGGCGCACCGTGCTCCAGCATGGAGCGAATCTGCACGGGGGATGTATGGGTGCGCAGCAGCAAACCCGACTCGAGGTAGAACGTGTCGTGCATGGCGCGCGCCGGGTGATTCTCCGGGATGTTCAGCGCCGTGAAATTGTAAAAGTCCTCTTCGACTTCCGGACCCGTATGCACTTCGAATCGGGCCTGCCGAAGGATGTCGACCATGCGGCGCAGCGTGCGGGTGACCGGATGCAACTGGCCCGAGGGCAGGCCGCGCCCCGGGAGAGTCACGTCGATGGTCTGAGTCGCGAGTTCGGCCTCGATCCGTGCCGACTCGAACGCGGCGCGACGCACTTGTATGGACCGGACCAGAGATTGCTTGGCTTCGTTGATTGCCTGGCCGGCCGCCGGCCGCTCGTCCGCCGGCAGCGCGCCAAGTTCGCGCGACCGGAGCGTGAAAGCGCCTTTCCTGCCGAGAAATTCAATGCGCACCCGGTCGAGTTGCGCGAGGTCGCGCGCCGAGTCGACCGCGGCTTCAGCCTGCTCGAGCAGTTGAGCGATACTGCTCACCGCGTGCCTCACTCCTGTCGGAAGTTCAGGACTTCGCGAGCGCCTCTCTGGCTGCGTCGGCGAGGGCGGCAAACGCGGCATCGTCATCAACCGCAAGATCCGCGAGAACCTTGCGGTCCACCTCGATGTCCGCACGCTTCAGGCCGTTGATCAGACGGCTGTAGGAAAGCCCGTGCAACCTCGCTGCCGCATTGATACGTGTGATCCAGAGACCGCGAAACTGGCGTTTGCGCTGGCGCCGGTCGCGGTATGCGTATTGGCCGGCCTTGATGACCGCCTGCTTGGCAACCTTGAACGTCTTGCGGCGCGCCCCGTAGTAGCCCTTGGCCTTGTTCAGTACTTTCTTGTGACGGGCCTTGGCCGTCACCCCACGCTTGACTCTGGCCATTTGCGCAACCTCAGCTATACGGCAGAAGCTTGCGGACGGACTTGACGTCGGCGTCGGCGATCGTCGCGATCGTTCCGAGTTGCCGCTTCCGCTTCGAACTCTTCTTCGTCAATATGTGAGACATGTGCGACTGCTTGCGCTTGAAGCTGCCGTTGCTTTTCGCACGGAAACGCTTCGCGGCGCCGCGGTTCGTCTTGAGTTTCGGCATCTTCATCTCCTCGGTCCGGCGGCCAACGTTGACGCGCCTCACACGTCTGCTGCCTAGCGCTTGCGAGGCGTCAGCACCATGACCATCTGCCGGCCCTCGAGCTGCGGGTACTGCTCGACGGTACCGTATTCGTCGAGATCCGACTCGACGCGTTTCAAAAGTTCCCGGCCCAGTTCCTGGTGCGCCATTTCCCGGCCGCGAAAGCGCAGGGTCACTTTCGTCTTGTCACCCTGCTTCAGAAAGCGGATCAGGTTGCGCAGCTTGACCTGGTAGTCGCTTTCCTCGGTGCCGGGACGAAACTTGATCTCCTTGACGTGAATCTGCTTCTGCTTCCGGCGCGCCGATTGAGCCTTCTTGTTCTGCTCGAACACGAACTTTCCGTAGTCCATGACTCGGCAGACCGGAGGGTCCGAGTTCGGTGCGACCTCTACCAGATCGAGTCCGTCACTCGAGGCCGCTTCCAACGCCTCCTCTATCGGCAATATGCCGACTTGCTCGCCATTGAGGGCTATCACCCGGACTTGCAACGCGATGATCTCGTCGTTGCGTCTTATACGCTTGGGTCGAACGATCCTGGACTCCTCGGAAGGTAACCTGACAAATACTTAGGCCGCGGTTCACTGGCTGGAAACAGAAGTAGCGTTCCGTCGCCGGCTCACCAACGGCCGTTGAAACCGGTACTCGCACGCTCGCGAGCGTGACCGGCGGATAATTGTACGACCGCGAGTATGCCGTTACAAGACCGAAATCGTCGTATAAGTTCCTGTTATTTCGGTGGCTTTGTGCCGACAAAAGTACTTCCCTGACGGCGCGGGCCGCAGCGGAAGTGCGCGCACTCGCGGGACGGCTCCCGAGGCCCGCTCCCCTGTTACTCCTCGGTGGGCTCGAGCCTGACGATGGCGCTCGGTTGGCCGAAGATGTTGTCGGTCGCGATATACAGCAACCCGTCCGGCCCGACGCGCACGTCACGGATGCGGTAGTCACCGACCAACAGCGGCTCCCGGTTGACGACGGTCTGCCCGCTTGTCGAAACCCGAACCAGGCGCTGATAATTGCCCGACAGACCGCCTACGAACGCGTCGCCGCGCCAGTTCGGAAACGCGTCGCCCTCGTAGAAGGCAAGTCCCGAAATGCCGATCGACGGTACCCAGAATGCTGCCGGCTGCTCCATGCCCTCGCTGTTTCGCGCTGCATGAATCTCGGTGCCGGTGACGTAGTTCGCGCCGTAACCGATGACGGGCCAACCGTAGTTGGCGGACGGGCGAATGATGTTGAGTTCGTCCCCGCCCTGTGGGCCGTGCTCGTTCGACCACAGGTCTCCCGTTTCGGGATGGAAGGCCAGCCCCTGCTGATTGCGGTGCCCGTAGCTATAGATTTCCGGCCTCACGCCATCCTGCCCGACGAACGGATTGTCGTCGGGCACGCTGCCGTCGTCGTTAAGGCGAACGATCGTGCCCTGGTGATTGGAGTTGTGTTGGGACGGATGGCCTTCAAGGTCCGGATCCATGCCTTGCATCGAGAGCCCGGCCATGCGATCGCCGACTGACATGAACAGATAGCCCTCCTCGTCAAAGGCGATCCGCGCGCCGAAGTGTCCCGGCGTGCCAGCCCACGCGTCGGCTTCGAATATCTCCTCGACGTCGGTCAGGCCATCGTTCTCGAACCGTGCCCGGCTTAGTCCGGTCGTACCGAGCGAACCGTCCTCGTTCGGCTTCGAATAACTCAGGTAGATCACTTGATTGGATTCGAAATCGGGATGCAGTACCACGTCCTGCAGGCCGCCCTGGCCCTGGGCGCGCACCGGCGGAACACCGGGAACGGGCTCGGAAAGGAGTTGCCCGTCCCTGACGATCCTGAGATCTCCGCCGCGTTCCGTGACGAGCATGTCGCCGCTCGGCAGGAACGCCATGCTCCAGGGGTTCCTGAGTCCCTCGACGAACGTGACTACCTCAAACGTTTCGCCCGGTGGGCCGGGCGGTTGTGCCTGGACCGCAGTCGCCAGGGCCAAAATCGCAGGCGATAGCAATGCTGCGGACCGGACAAGCCTATAGAGCGGCACGGTGCCACGGAAACGTTCAGTCGAGTTCTTCATGATTGCTCACCCTGTCGAGCAACTGATGGGTAGCCGGGTATTCTACTACCACGGACCGCGATCCATGGATGCCTGCGCGGCAATTCGGGGCGCGGCGGCCATGAGCGCCGGGCGTCCAGCGACGGATTGCGCCGCCGCCGACAGGACCGACTCGCGGTAGGTCTTCGGATGCTCAGCGCGTGAAGAGATACACGGCGCCGGAATCGAACAGCGAATTGTCCGATTCGTCGCCGTCGCGGCCTGTCGTGGCGCCGTCTTCCCCGCGGGCCCCCACCGCCAGCACAGAACCGAGGCGATCAAGCGCCAGAGACCCGCCGAATTCGTCATACGCCTCGGCGTTGGACGCCTTGATATAGGCGTCCTGCGCCCAGACCCCGTCGACACGGGTAAACAGATAGACGGCTCCGGCTTCCTGGGCGCTGTCGTCGTTCTGCGGGCCATCGATACCGTGAGCGGCGCTGTCTTCGAGCTGTGCTCCCACGGCGAGCGTATTGCCGTCGCCGCTCAGATCCAGACGGGCTCCGAACTGATCGAACGCGCCGGTATTGGATGCCTTGATGTAGGCCTGTTGCGACCAGGCACCGGCATCCTTGACGAAGACGTACACGGCGCCGGTCGAGGTATCGGCTCCACGGTCGGGCTCGGACGCAGAATTGATTCCCGTGGTTGCACCGTCTTCGTCGAGCGCCGTGGCCGCCAGCGTCGAACCATCGGAACTGACGGCGACGGCGACACCGAGCGAATCGCTCGCCTCGGCGTTGGAGGCCTTCAGATAGGCCGTCTGCCGCCACTGGCTGTCTGCGTGGTCAAAGATGTAAACCGCGCCCGTGCCGAATACGTCGTCGTCCTGGCGGTCGTTGTTTGCGGCCAGCGAACCGTCTTCGTCGTAAGCCCCGACAGCCAGAGTGTCGCCATCGGCCGTGAGCGCGACGGCGTAGCCGAAATAGTCTCCGGCGCCGGGATTGGTGGGTTTGACGTAGGCTTGCTGGCCCCAGACATTGCCGGATCGTCGAAACAGGTACACGGCGCCGGCCGAGCGCAGGGAGTTGTCCGTTTCGTTGCCGTTTATTCCCGGTGAACCGCCGTCCTCGTCGATCGCCGAGACCGCCAGCGTGTCGCCGTCGCCGGACAGGGCCAGCGCGAAACCGAACTGGTCGCCGCCTTCGAGTTCGTTTTCGAAACCGCCCGCCTGGGTGTTCGATGCCTTGAGATAGGCCTGCTGCGACCAGACGTCGCCATCGCGGACGAACACGTAGACCGCACCGGCCTGCGGCAGCGAATCGTCGTCCTGGTCCCCGTCGACACCGCTGGCGCCGCTCGCCTCGAAATAGGCCGAGACCGCCAGCGTGTCGCCGTCCGCGCTGAGCGCCACCGCGTAACCGAAATAGTCGGTCAGACCGGTATTGGATGCCTTGACGTAGGCCTCCTGCGTCCAGCCACCGGCATCCAGCGTGAAAACGTAGACGGCGCCCGCCCCGTAGGCCGAGTCGTCGTCCTCGACCCCGTTGATGCCTGTCGCGGAGCTGCTCTCGAACGGAGCGCCCACGGCCAGTGTGTCGCCGTTGCCGCTGAGCGCGACCGCGTTGCCGAGCAGGGTGCCGCCCGTTGCGAACTGATCGCCCGCCCCGGCGTTCGATGCCTTCAGGTATGCGGTCTGCGCGAGCGGCGCCGCCGGGTTGGCCGCTATCGGCTCCTGCGCATGTGATATCGAGCCTGAGCCAAGGACGACCGGCAACGCGCTTGCGAGCCAGAACCAGACATCGCCGTCGACCGACGACGCAACAAGCCTGCGACGCTCCATCTTGTTCGCGACCGCCATGCCGTTCGGTCCGATCGCGCTAATCGCAGCTCAGCGGCGGATAGTCGGGCTCGCGACCGGAGCCCATGCCACTGTGAAAGAGCTCCTCGCAGGTATCGCCGCGGGCGAGCCGCGAATTCTCGCTGAGGTTGATATACGGCGCTCCGCTCTTGACCGCGCGCCCGGCCATCGTGACCGGGTCGCCGGGCTTGAGCGTGTCCCGGGTCCAGCCGATACGGGCCAGTCCCGTCGCGTTCGAAACCTCAACCTGCCACCGCTGATTCTGACCGCCCTCGTCCGCGGCGTCGACGATGATGATCGAGTGCGGATTGATGAACTGCAGCGCGACGACCGTCCCGCTAAGCCTGGTGATGGCCTCCTCGTAGCGTCCGGCATCGCCGTGATGCGCAACTGCCGAGGCGCCTGCCAGCAACAGCGCCGCGACGATGCAAACGTTCGCCAGCGGCACTTTCATGCTGTTTGCGGCGCCGTCATGCGAGCGCCGTCTCGAACAGCACGAGCAGCCGGCTCCATGCACGCTCGGCCTGCGCCTCGTTGTAGACGGCGGAATCCGGCGGACACCAGCCGTGCAGAGCCCCTTCGTAGACCTCGATCTCCGCGGGAAGCCCGGCACTCGCGAAGGTCTCGCGCAGCACGTTTTTGGCCTCCGGGTCGTTCATGTCGTCGTTCTCGGCAATGGCGAAGAGGTAATGCGCATCCATCTCGTCGACGAGCAGATGCGGACTGTCCGGCTGGTCCGTCACGAGCCCGCCGCCGTGGAACGACGCGCCGGCACCGATTCGGTCCGCACGCGCCCAGGCGGTGCGCATCGTCATCGGGCCACCCATGCAGTAGCCGGTCGTCCCGATCTTGCGGACCGTGTCGACAGAGGCCTGTGCGTCAAGGAAATCGACAAAAGCTCTGGCATCGGTGACATGCGTTTCGGCGTTCAGTTCGCCTGCCAGGGGAAACACCGTGTTCCTTACGGATTCATCCTGGAAGCTCGCGCCTTCGGGCACAACAGGCGCGCGCGCGGACCGGTAGAAGGGATTGACCACGAGCACCGAGTAACCCGATTCGGCGAGCCGGCGGCCCATTTGCCGGAATGCAGGACGCAGGCCGAGAATATCGGGCCATACCACGACCCCGGGGTGGCTGCCGGACGAGGGATGTACGAAACAGCAATCCGCCACCCCGTCCGCAGTGGTGACTTCGACGTCCTGCTCGGTGACCTCCTGGGCATCGGCCGCCCGCGGCAACAGCATCGCCAAGCCGGTCCCCGCCGACAGCGCTGCGAATTCGCGCCGTGTCAGCTCGCTTTGGCCCTTCAGATACTCGCTGGATTCCTTGAACGTTCTGTCGTCGCACATGACTTGCTCCAATACGCCGTAATTGTTGTTGCAGTCGACCGGAGTCTACACCGTCGCAGCGACCCAGGTACCGGTCGACGCGGTCGTGTGCTGCCCGGAGTCGGCGTTCGGCGCTTCCCCTCCCCTTGCGGGTCACGGGAACGCGCCGGCCGCTCGAAGCTGGTAGGCGCGATTGGGATTGAACCAACGACCCCCACCATGTCAAGGTGGTGCTCTACCACTGAGCTACGCGCCTGAAGACGCGCAACGATACCCGAGAATCGGCGCCGGCCGCAACGCGCCACTGCGGCCCTGGCCACGCCTGACTTACCCCGGCTCGCGGCCTGGGCAGGCATCTTCGGTGAGGCATTTTTCCGCCCGATGCCACTAACTCGCCGCCTGTTCCGGCAAGCCGATTCCATCGCGTCTGAGCGCCTCGATTTCGTCGCGCAACCTTGCGGCCTTTTCGAATTCGAGGTCGCGGGCATGCGTGTACATTCGTTTCTCAAGTTCGCGAATGTGTGCAAACGTCTGTTCGGGCGTCAGGCCGGCCGCTTCCCGGCGTGCCGCGCGGGGCCCGGTCACGCCGCCGCGGCCGTGCCGCGGCCCGTGCGCCTTCCATGATGTCCTGGATCCCCTTGACGATCGTGCGCGGTTCTATGCCGTGTTCGCTGTTGTAGTGCAACTGCTTGTTACGGCGGCGGTTCGTTTCATCGATCGCGCGCTGCATCGACCCGGTCACGGCGTCGGCGTAAAGGATGGCCATGCCTCGAACGTTGCGCGCCGCGCGGCCGATCGTCTGGATCAGCGACCCTTCGGATCTCAGAAAGCCTTCCTTGTCCGCGTCAAAGATCGCGACCAGGGAGACTTCCGGCATATCGAGCCCTTCGCGCAACAGGTTGATGCCAACGAGCACGTCGAACTCGCCGAGCCTGAGATCGCGGATGATTTCGGTGCGCTCGACGGTTTCGATATCCGAATGCAGATAGCGTACGCGGACTCCATGTTCCTGCAGATAGTCGGTCAGGTCCTCGGCCATGCGTTTGGTCAGCGTGGTGATCAGGACACGCTCGGAACGCTCGACACGGATGTTGATCTCGGACAGGACATCGTCGACCTGGGTGCTTGCCGGGCGAAGTTCGACTTCCGGATCGACGAGCCCCGTCGGACGCACGACCTGCTCGACCACGTCAACGCCGCGCTCCGTCTCGTAGCGGCCGGGTGTTGCCGAGACAAATATCGTTTGCGGCGCCATGGCCTCGTACTCATCGAAACGCAACGGACGGTTGTCGAGCGCCGATGGCAGGCGAAATCCGTATTTGACGAGGGTTTCCTTGCGGGAGCGGTCGCCCCGGTACATGCCTCCGAGTTGCGGGATCGTAGCGTGGCTCTCGTCGACGAAGAGCAGCGCATCGTCGGGCAGGTAGTCGAAAAGGCACGGCGGCGGTTGCCCTTCCATGCGCCCCGAGAGGTAGCGCGAGTAGTTCTCGATACCGGTGCAAAAGCCCACCTCGAGGATCATTTCCATGTCGAAGCGCGTGCGTTGCTCGAGGCGCTGCGCCTCGACGAGCTTGTCTGCCTCGCGCAGAGATTTGAGCCGAAACGCGAGTTCTTCGCGTATCTGGTCGACGGCCGCGACGAGCTTCTCGCGCGGCGTCACGTAATGCGTTTTCGGGTAGATCGTGATGCGCGGCGTGCGTGTCAGAGCTTCACCGGTCAACGGATCGAACAGGCTGATCGTCTCGATCTCGTCATCGAAGAGCTCCACGCGCACGGCATCGCGCTCGGATTCCGCCGGGAAGATGTCGACGACATCGCCACGGACACGGAAGGTGCCCCGGCTCAGATCGAGCGGATTGCGCGTATATTGCAGCTCCGCCAGCCGCCGCAACAGGACCCGCTGGTTTACGGAATGGCCGCGGACCAGGTGGAGCACCATGCCGTGATAGGCCTCGGGGTCGCCAAGACCATAAATTGCCGAGACGGTCGCGACGATGATCACGTCGCGGCGCTCGAGCAGCGCCTTGGTCGCCGACAAGCGCATCTGCTCGATGTGATTGTTGATCGAGGCGTCCTTCTCGATGTACGTATCCGTCGTCGGCAGATAGGCCTCCGGCTGGTAATAGTCGTAGTACGACACGAAGTACTCGACGGCGTTATGCGGAAAGAACTCGCGCATCTCCCCGTAGAGCTGGGCCGCAAGCGTCTTGTTGTGTGCGAGGATCAGCGTCGGACGCTGTACGGCGGTAACGACGTTTGCCATCGTATAGGTCTTGCCCGAACCCGTCACGCCAAGGAGGATTTGCTGACTCAGGCCGTCCCGAATGCCTCCGACGAGGTCCGCGATGGCCTGCGGCTGATCGCCGCTAGGCTCGTAGCCGGAAACGAGTTCAAACGGTCTGTCCGTCATCGGGTTGCTCGGGAGCATGCGCCGCAGCTTCCTGCATCGCTTGGAGCCACGGTGTTGCGACCGTAAGATTATGTGACCCCGCCCAGGCGTTTGAAAGGTCAGCCCGTTTTGAGTACCCGTCTCGCGCGCAGGCTGCTGCGCATCCGGCCGTCGGCCACGGTCAGCATCACGGCCCGGGCGCTCGAGCTGCGAGAACAGGGCCGGGAGATCATAAGCCTGAGCGCGGGCGAGTCCGACTTCGAGACGCCCGAACATGTCAAGGCGGAGGCCATCGCGGCGATCGGGCGCGGCGAGACGCGGTACACGCCGCTCACGGGGTCAGGCGCCCTCAAGGAGGCAATCGTCGGCAAGTTCGAGCGTGACAACGGGCTCGACTACAGGCCGGATCAGATCATCGTCTCAAGCGGCGCCAAGCAGTCGTGCTACAACGCCTGTCAGGCACTGCTCGATCCCGGCGACGAGGTCATCGTTCCAGCGCCCTATTGGGTGTCCTACCCCGACATGGTACGGCTTGCGAATGCCGAACCCATCATCGTGTCCACGCGCCCCGAGCGGGGGTTTCTGATGAGCCCCGAGCAGCTCTCGGCGGCGATCACCGAGCGAACCCGGCTGCTGATCCTCAACAGTCCCTGCAATCCGACGGGTGCAGTGTACGCACGCGGTGGCTGGATCGAGCTCGGCGAAGTTCTGCGCAAACATCCGCGAATCGTGGTCCTAAGCGACGAGATCTACGAGCACATCTGCTGGCACGATGAACCGTTCACGAGCCTGGCTGCGGCCTGTCCGGATCTTCACGACCGCACGCTCACGATCAACGGCGTGTCCAAGGGCTACGCGATGAGCGGTTGGCGTATCGGCTACGCCGCGGGTCCGGCACCGATCATACGTGCGATGGCAACGATCCAGAGCCAGAGCACGACCAACGCCTGCGCCGTCTCGCAGGCCGCTGCCTGCGTCGCGCTCAGTGGCGATCAGGGCTTCCTGGGAGAGATGCGCGAGGCGTTCCGGGAACGCCACGCGTTCGTCGTCGAACGATTGAACCGGATCGACGGCATCGAGTGCCTGCCGGGCCAGGGCGCATTCTACCTACTTCCGAACGTAGAAGGCTTGATGTCTGCGATGGGTGTCGAAAGCGACGTTGCGCTATGTGAGCGGCTCCTGGATGAGGCAGGTGTCGCAGTCGTGCCCGGACGAGCCTTCGGCGCACCGGGACACCTGCGCATTTCGTATGCCGCAGGGCTTGAGACGCTCGGTGCAGCGCTCTACGGAATTGAGGCATTTGCGGCATCCTGAGCCGCCCACGCCCACAGGATGCAGCGTCCCTCGCCCAGTCACGAGAGGTTCAGCTAAGCTGCTGAAACAATGGGAAATTCCAGGATTGTCGCTTGACTTGCTCCAGGCGTTCCCGGACAATGCGCACGGCAATCCGGTTCCCCGGTAGCTCAGTTGGTAGAGCAGTCGGCTGTTAACCGACTTGTCGCTGGTTCGAGTCCGGCCCGGGGAGCCACTTTTTCGACCGCCGAACGAGACGAGTCGCTCGTCAGCGAGAGCGAACGAATCTGCAGAACCTGCGATGACCGCGGTCGGGCAGATGCCCGGTGCCAGGTCGACGCGGCGGTCGAGATACTGGTAGTCAGGACATCCCGGAACGTTCAATGCTGACCAGGCAACTTATTGCTGGCATCGTCTTCGTTGTCGCGGCAGCGACTTCGGCGATCGCGCACCATTCTTTCGTCGCAGAGTACGACATCGATCAGCCGATCGTGTTGAACGGCACAGTCACGAAGCTGGAATGGACCAACCCGCACGCATGGATCTATATGGACGCCACAGGTCCGGACGGGATCGTTGCGGAGTGGGAAGTGGAACTCGGCAGCCCGAACACGCTGATTCGCTATGGCTGGAACCGCAACAAGGTGCAGATTGGCGAGACCCTGACGGTTGACGGCTACCTGTCCAGAGATGGGCTCAAGCGCATCAACTCCAAGATCATCACGCTCGCTGACGGTACCCGGTACGAAGCGGGCTCGTCGGCACTGCAGCCCACAAGATAAGCTTTGCGCTGGTGCTTTCGGTGTAGCGCCGTTTCGTTTCGGGAGGGCAGCAAAGTGACCGCTTCGTCTGTTCGTGGCCTGGTACTGCTGGTCGCCACTGCGGCAATGGGCGCAGGACTGTTCGCCCAGGAAGGCAACGGCCGGGTGCGCGGGTCGATTCTCGACCCCAATGGAAATGTCATTACCGGCTATACCGGGGCGTTCATGGGTGTGCGCAACGCCGCCGGCGTCGAATTGCGGACTGACGTGACCCTGGAAGGCGCCTTCGATCTTCAGAACGTTCCGCCCGGCACCTACGAACTGCGGGTTGAGCTTGGCGGGGCGATGTACCAGTCCTACCGCGCGGAGAACGTCTTTGTCTCTGCCGGCGAAACACTGGAGCTCGAAGTACCGATCGAGTGGAGCATCAATCTGGGCACGTTCGCCGACGATCCTACCGTCCTAGCGATCGACATGGCCCGATCTGGCGAAGGACTAACCGGTCCTGCGCCTCGCACGGCAAGCGGCACGCCCGACCTCACCGGCGTGTGGGTGCGCCGCCGGATCCCGGGCGAGGTGCCCGATCCCCTGCCTCTTCAGCCGTGGGCTGCACAGATGCTGCGGCAACTCGAAGAACTTGATCTGCAGAACGCCGGGGCGTACTGCTTGCCGCAGACTGCGGTCATGACCATGACCTTTTTCCCGTACAAGTTCATTCAGGCCGATACCGTCATCGTCCAGATCGCCGAATTCATGACGCCTGGTTTCCGGCAGATTTTCACTGATGGGCGCCCGCATCCGGATCCCGAACTCTGGAACCCGGCGTGGCACGGCCACTCGATCGGCCGATGGGAGGGCGACACGCTGGTCATCGACAATGTGGGCTTCAACGAGTTCACTCCGGGGTTCGGCATTCACAGCGAGCAGTTGCACGTGGTGGAGCGCATCCGGCGGCCGCGTTTCAACCAGCTCGAGATCGAGATTACGGCCGAGGATCCGGAGGCGTTCACAGGACCGTGGACAACGACGGTGTACGCGGCGCTGGCGCCCGACCACGAGATACTCGAGTTCGTATGCCCGGAAAACAACAAGGACGCCATTACGTTCGGTGGACTCGGCTGGAGAGGGAGGCCCTGAGACACCCTGAACCCGCAGGGCGCGGCTGCAGCAACACGGTCCGATACCGAATTTTTTCGCGGCAGCCGTAACGCAGTTGAAAGAGTTGGAAGTATCATCGGCGCCCTCCCGATTCCGGAGCTTCATCGCCATGACAAATTTGGAAGGACTCGATCTGAAGCACGTCTTCCACCCGAACACGAATCTTGCCGTCCTGCGGCAGTCCGATCCGCTCGTGCTGACCCGCGGCGAGGGTGTCCATGTCTGGGACAACCACGGCAATCGCTACATCGAGGGAATGGCGGGACTCTGGTGCACGACGCTCGGTTACGGCGACGAGGAACTCGCTCGGACGGCGGCCGAACAGATCAGGAAGCTGTCGTTCACGCATCTTTTTGCGGGCAAGAGCCATGAACCGGGCATCCTGCTTGCCGAGAAGCTGGTTTCGCTGGCGCCGTTCGACGCCTCGCGCGTCTTTTACGGCAACTCCGGTTCCGACGGGAACGACACGCAGATCAAGCTCGTCCGGTACTACCACAACGCGATCGGCAAACCGAACAAGAAAAAGATCATTGCGCGGCAGAAGGCCTACCACGGCACGACGCTCGCCACCGCCGGGCTGACCGGACTGCCGCCGTTCCACGCGAATTTCGACGTGCCGCTCGACTTCATTCGGCACACCGATTGCCCGTATTACTACCGATTTGCCGAAGCTGGCGAGAGCGAGGACGAGTATTCGACCCGGCTTGCCGAGAGTCTCGAAAAACTTATTCTCGCCGAGGACCCCGACACCATCGGCGCCTTCATCGCCGAGCCCCTGATGGGTGTCGGCGGCGTGCTGCTGCCTCCCGAGGGTTACTTCAGGAAGGTACAGGCCGTGCTCGAGAAGTACGACATTCTGCTCATCGATGATGAAGTCATCTGCGGTTTCGGCCGCACGGGTAACCCCTGGGGCGCGCAAACCTTCGGCATGCAGCCGACGTCGATAACGGCGGCCAAGGGGCTTTCATCGGCCTATTTGCCGATCAGCGCAGTCATCGTGCCCGAGTTTCTTTACGAACCGCTGGTCGAGCCGAGCGGCAAGACGGGGCTGTTCGGCCATGGTTTCACGTACTCCGGCCATCCGGTCTCGGCGGCCGTTGCGCTGCGTACGCTGGAGATCTACGAGGAGCGCAAGCTCTACGAGCACGTGCGCGACATCACTCCGCAGTTCCAGACGCGGCTCGCCGCGCTCGGCGAGCATCCCCTTGTCGGTGAGGCGAGAGGCATCGGTCTCGTCGGGGCGGTCGAACTTGTTGCCAACAAGCAAACGAAAGCCAGTTTCGACGCAAGCCTCGCGATCGGCGCGAAGTGCATGAATTTCTGCCAGGACCACGGGCTGATCGTGCGCGCCATCGGCGATGCGGTTGCGGTCTGCCCGCCGTACATCGTGACCGACAAAGACATCGACGAGATTTTCGACCTGTTTCGCAGTGGGCTCGACGACACGCTGAACTGGGCCACGAAAGAGAAGCTCGTTTAGGCGGGTACGCCGGACTGACTTCAAGCTCGCGCGCCCCGTCCGTGAACGCGGCCATCGCCCGGTCGCGCCGAAGGAGCGGGCGCCGATGACCGTGATCCGTTCGGGATCCGGGTCGTAGCTGGCGCTGGCGCCGCGCGGCGAACGGTTCTACGCCGTCAATCGATATCCGGCGGCCGCCGTTGCAGGTGGTCCGTGACGAGTTCGCAAGTGAGCGCCACCTCCAGCACAGCCTGGTCGCTGCCGTAGGGGCCGATGAGTTGCATCCCCATCGGCCGGCCCCGCGCGTCGAAGCCGACCGGAACGTTCACGGCCGGCGTGCCGGCAAGTGAGGCCCCGATCACGACTTCCATCCAGCGGTGATAGGTATCCATCGTACGCCCGGCGATTTCCTGCGGCCAGCGCACGTCGGCCGGAAACGGGAATACCTGCGCACTCGGTATCGCAAGCAGATCGAAACGCTCGAAGAGCACGTGCAGTGCCTTGTACCACTGCGCCCGCGAGACGGACGCTTCGTGAATGTCCGCGGCCGAAAGCGCGAGACTGCCTTCGATCTCGAAGATCATCTCCGGCTTCAATAGCTGCCGCTGTTCGGGATTCTCCAGCATCGGCTGGCGTCCGGAATGCGACCAGTGCCGCAGCGTGATCCAGCTTCGCCACAGGCGATCCAAATCGAAGTCGGGCATGACACTTTCCGATCGCGCCCCCTGCCCTTCCAGTTCGTTGAGCGCCCGCTCGCAAAGCTCGGTGACGCCAGATTCCATCGCCAGGTAACCGTCGAGGTCGCCGAGCCAGCCGATTCGCAGGCCTGCCAACGATGTTGGCCGAAAGCTGCCGTAATCGGGCAACTCGTCGCGCATCATCATGGGCGCACGCGAATCGAAACCGGCCATCGTTCCGAGCAAGCGAATCGTGTCGGTCACGTCACGGCCCATCGGTCCGTTCGTCGAAAGCTGGTTGTAGAACAGATCTTCGGGCGTGCGCGGCACTCGGCCCTGGCTCGGGCGCAAACCGATGACGTTGTTGAACGCCGCGGGATTGCGCAGCGAACCCATCATGTCGCTGCCGTCGGCGATCGGCAGCATTTGCGTCGCCATGCCGACAGCCGCGCCGCCGCTGCTGCCGCCGGCCGTGAGTTGTGTGTCATACGCGTTACGGGTCACGCCGAACACGGAGTTGTAGGTCTGCGAACCCATGCCGAATTCGGGCACATTCGTCTTGCCGATGAAGATGGCGCCGGCCTCGCGAATGCGGGCGATGTGAAGGTCGTCCGCTTCGGGCATGGTGCCTGCAACGAGCGGCGAGCCGTTGCTTGTCGGCAATCCGCGCGCATCGGCTAGGTCCTTCACTGCGTGCGGGATGCCGTGCAGCCAGCCCCGGTAGATGCCCCGCGCGAGCTCCTCGTCGGCCAGCCGCGCCTCTGCGAGACAGGCATCGTCGTCGAGCATGCTGATGATCGCGTTATGGACCGGATTCAGCCGGTGGATACGCTCGAGATAAGCCTGCATCGTCTCAACGCAACTCACCTGTCCGGCCCGAATCGCGTCGGACAGTTGCGAAGCGGACAAGGCCGTGATTTCGGTAGGGAGATCGGCAGCGGCCACCTGTTCGTACCTCAACACTGGAACGGCAACGGCAGCAGCGGCGCTGACGCTGTCACACAGGAACCGACGCCGGCTCAATCTGGAATGGAGCAAGCGCATATCGTGAACCCCTGGCGCGCTGATGCACGCGCGGATCATAGCATCCGGCAGGCGCGCAATCTGGCGCCACCGATCGTCGGCCAGTAAGATCGGAGACGATCGCACCGCGGCCGATTCAGTCGCGATCGATACCGAACCGGCCAACGAACACCGCAGCAGCCACCGAGGGGCAGCACCATGAAACGGTTCTTCCTGTTCTCGCTACTCGCGCTGGCCATCCCGGCAGCAACGTGCTGGACGAACATGGCCCAGGCGCAGCAGCGCGAAACCTACGACTACTGGCAGTTCAACCGCGAGATTGTCCGGCGCGGCATGCAGGCCATTTTCCTTTGCAACGGACTGTTTACCTCGAACCGGTCGCTCGAGCTCGTCTTCGAACAGGAGCTTGCGTTCCTCGACAACCCGATCGGCACAGCAGACGGAGGCGACTATATCGTCGACCCGGAGCGCCGTGCCGTCGCGATCGGCGCCCCCGGCAGCGCGCCGCCGATCCGGGCGGCCTTCCGCGAAGGCATCGGCTGCGTCGTCATGGCGCCGGACCAGACCTTCGACGACATCGACGATCTGCCAAAGATCGAGATGCCCGCGCCAGCGGGAGATCCGGCGACGATCCCTTGGCCGAACGGCGACCTCGTCGAGCCGGCACGGCTTGCGTCCCTTGTCGATGCGGCGAAACTCGAAGCGGCCTCCGACTGGGCTTTCGAACGCGAATCCGCCGAACAGCTCACCCTGAGTCTGCTGATCGTGCACGACGGCAGGATCATCCACGAGCGTTACCGCCCCGGCATGGACATGACAACTCGCACGCGGACCTGGTCGACCGCCAAGAGCATCGCTTCGACCCTGATCGGCATGCTGGTCGACAATGGCCGCCTGGCGCTCGACGCACCGCTCGGCATCGAGTGGCTGCCCGAGGTCGGCTCGGCAGACCGCGATCCTCGATCGAACATCACGCTGCGCCACGCGCTCAACATGTCAAGCGGCCTGTATCCGATCGACAATGACCAACTCGAGTACGCAACGGGCTCCGGCATGTCCTACTGGATCGGCGCAAGCTCCGTTCGCCAGTTCCGGCAAGGCGCAGTGATTCGGGACCCCGGCACCTATTGGGATTACGAAAACTACGACACGCTCCGGGCCGTCTATGCGATGAAACGTGCTCTCGGCGACGAGCGTACCTATCACGAGTTTCCGCGCCGCGCGCTGTTCGACAGGATCGGCATGCGCAACACGCTCCTCAGCATGGACCGTTTCGGCGACTTCATCCTGAGCAGTCAGGTTTACACCAACGCGCGCGACCTCGCCCGGTTCGGGTTGCTCTATCTCAACGGCGGCGTCTGGGACGGTGAACGAGTCATCTCGGAGAACTGGATCGAGTTCGTTCGAACGCCGGCGCCGGCGCTTGCGGAACTCGGCAACTACTACGGCGGCCAGTTCTGGCTCGTGCCGGACGACCGCAAGGATGAAGTGCCGGCCGACGCGTACTCGACGTCGGGCAACCGCGGGCAGTACACGCTGATCGTGCCATCCCACGACCTGGTCATCGTCAGGCGCGGCCTGGACTACGGCGCACAGGGTTTCGACCGCTGGGAACTGTTGCGCGAGGTGCTGGCCGCGTTTGAAGAAACGTCCTGATTGATCCGGAGGGGGCCAGATCATGCGTAACTCCGAACGAATCGCCTGGGCGATAGCCGCTCTCGCTTCTGTCGTCGCGACGATCCTCGCAGCCGGACGCCCGGATGCCGAACCCGGCAGGCCGAGCCAGGCGGAACTCGATGCGAACAAGCAGATCCTGCTTGATTTTTTCAGCTCCTCCGGGCCTCGCCAGGCGCGCGCCGACCGGTTCATGACCGAGGACTATATTCAGCACAACCCGCGCCTGCTGAGAATGGACGATTTTACGGGTGCGTCCGGACGGCAGGCCTGGGTCGAGGGCTTCGAGGAAGCCGAGCGCCGCGGCATCCGCATCGTCGATCTCGGCGGCATCCCCTTGCGCGATCCCGTCCTCATCATGGCCGAAGACGATCTCGTCACTGCGATCTATCGCGGCGAATTGACAGATCCTGACGATCCCGATCGGACCTACGAGGCCTTTGCCTTCGAGACCGTGCGCATACGCGACGGCATGATGGCCGAACATTGGGATCAGGTGTCATTGGCGCCGGGCTGGATGGACGGTACAGCCGGGCAATAGCTGGCGCTGGGCGGCGAACGGCCCGTCTGTGCGATTGCGACGGGCGGGTGTCCGATACGGCGGGACAACAGACCGGCGCGGTCAGTCTCCCCAGCCGCTCGGCGGTTTCTTCTTTCCTTCGGCGAAGTGCCAGTACTCGCGCAAACTGCGACAGAGGCCCGATGCGTCGAACGTGAGTATGAAGATGCCGGCGAGCGTGATCGGCGCGCCTTCGTTGCTCAGCGTGGTCCACCACTCAACGACAGTGCGTTCACCGACTGCGATCGGCGCGCCGTAGCGCATCTCGATATCGGCCTGGTTCTCCGTCACCCCGGCCCAATAGTCGCGTATGCCGCGGCGACCGACGAAGGCGTCCTGGCAGGGTTGCTCGGCATATGTCGCATCCTCGGTGAACAACGCCGCGGCCGCATCCGGATCGCGTTCGGTCCACGCCTTGCGATACGCGTCGAGCCATTCGGTGGGCGTCATGTTCATGACGGCTCATGCTATCACCGCACATCCCGGTCCGGCCCGGACGGTTCATGGAGAGGAGCGCGGTATCCGAATCACCGCGCGTGGCCCGACTCGACCGGCAGAGCGGTCGGTGCCGGCAGACCATGGTCTATACTCCGGCTCCTGGCAACACGAGCACCCATGCGGAGAGTCGACCGGAGAACATTATGAAACGCCACGCGATTTCCCTTGCGACGATGCTCCTCGCGGTGAGCCCGGCAACTCTGGCTCAGCAAGACACCGCAGCCGAGGAGCCCGCACCGTCCCTGACTGGACTCAAGGCGGAAGCGGCAGAGCGCGTCGACGACATGGCGAAGCTGACTCAGGAAATCGTCGACAGCCTCTTCTCCTTCGCCGAGCTCGGCTTCCAGGAGTTCGAAACGCAGCGCTACCTCACGGACATCCTCGAGAGTAACGGTTTCACCGTCGAGCAGGGCGTATCGGGCATGCCCTCGGCGTGGTGGGCGACCTGGGGATCCGGCCAACCGGTGATCGCACTTGGCTCCGATGTCGACGGCATTCCAAGGTCATCGCAGATGCCCGGCGTGGCCTACCGGGAACCGATGATCGAAGGCGCACCGGGACACGGCGAAGGCCACAACTCAGGTCTGGGCGTTAACATCGCCGCGGCGTTTGCCGTCAAGGCGATCATGGAACGCGAAAACATGTCCGGCACGATCGTATTGTGGCCCGGCATCGCGGAGGAGCTGCTCGCCGCCAAGGCCTGGTTCGCTCGCGACGGCCGCTTCGAAGGCGTCGACGCCGTTCTCTTCACGCATGTCGGCAATAACCTCGGCACGAGCTGGGGCATGGCAACCGGTACCGGCCTCGTGTCGGTCGAATACTCGTTCGCAGGTGTCGCGGCCCACGGCGCGGGCGATCCCTGGCGCGGACGCAGCGCGCTCGATGCGGTTGAACTCACGAACATCGCCTGGAACTTCCGACGCGAGCACCTGCGCCCCTTGCAGCGGTCGCATTACGTCATCGTGGACGGCGGCGACCAGCCGAACGTCGTGCCTTCGAGCGCCACCGTATGGTACTTCGTCCGGGAAGTCACTCCCGACCTGATCCGCGAGAACTTCGACACGCTCGACCGGATCGCCCAGGGCGCCGCCATGATGACCGACACGACGCTGAGCCGGCGAATCGTCGGCGCGGCGTGGCCGCGACACTTCAGCAAGCCGATCGCGATTGCGATGGACGCAAATGTGCAGGCAGTCGGTTTGCCCGAGTGGTCGGAGCAGGATCAACAATTCGCCGTCGCGCTGCAGGAACTCATGGGCGCGGATGAGCCCGAGGGTCTGGCCACGAAGCTGGACGGCCTCGCAGAGCCGCCGGAGGAACCGGTCTCGGGAGGCTCGGACGATATCGGTGACGTGTCCTGGAACGTGCCGACGGTCACACTCCGGTATCCATCGAACGTCCGGGGCCTGCAGGGTCATCACTGGTCGAGCGCCATGGCCATGGCAACACCGATCGCCCACAAGGGGGCAACTGCCGGTGCAAAGGTGCTCGCGGCCACCATGCTGGATCTTCTGCAGGATCCCGATCTCGTCGAGGAAGCCTGGCGCTACTTTCGCGAGGAACAGTCGATGGAGTTCCAATACGAGCCCTTCATCGGCCCCGAAGATCCTCCGGCGATCGAAAAGAACGAGGCGACGATGGCCGAGTTCAAGAGCCGGCTCGAAGAGTTCTACTACGATCCCTCCCGGTTCGACACGTATCTCGAGCAGCTCGGCGTCGAGTATCCCCAGTTGGAAAGCCCGGACCAGGAGCCGGCACCATAGCGAATCGCGGAAGCGGAAAATGAATTAGCATAGCTGTCCGGGCAGACGCAAACATTCGGGACGGTGCGACGAGATGCTCGTGCGTAAACGGGCAACTGTCCGGCATTTCGTGAGGAGGACTTCATGAACGATTCGAAACTCTCATTGACCCTGGGCTTGTGCGGGTGGCTCGCCGCCGGTTCCATGGCCGCTTTCGCTCAAATTCCGGGCATCCCCGAACCGATGGCCCCACCGCGGGAGTTCAGCAGCTCGGAGGCTCACTACCAATTTCTCCTGAACGCACACCGTGGCGGTACACGCCACAGCTACGAAAGCGTGCCGAAGTGGACGGGTCTGTGGTCCGCGGACGGAAACGGTTCCAGAACGGTCTTTCTTGAAGACGGAGCGCTTGTCGACGGCATTCTCACACCCGAATACGAAGCGGCGTTTCAGATGCGCCTGGACCTGATCGAGGAAAACGGCGAACAGGCCTACGACCGCCTGACCACCTGCGAGCCCGCAGGCTACCCGCGCTTTCTCATGGAACCGTACGTCCGCGAGTTCGTGAACACGCCCGACCAGGTCTGGCAGCTCAATGACCTTGCGAACGAAAGTCGGCGCATCTTCATCGACCAGGAGCACAAGAATGTCGACGGCACGCACTTCGCCATCGGTGACTCCATAGGGTTCTGGTCCGGTGACATGTTGATCGTCCATACGGTCGACATTTATCCCAACGACTGGTTCCGCGGTCTGCCGCCCACGAGCAACCAGTTCGAAAGCGTCGAGGTCTGGCGGCTCGAGAACTTTCCGAACGGCAACCAGCGCCTGGTCGTCAACGTCACCTTCTACGACGAACTTTCGCTGGTGAAGCCGCTGACACTGACATACACCTACCGGCGCCGCACGGATCTCGAAGCGCTCGGTTTCCGGATCCGGCATTGGGAGTGCGACAGCAATCGCAACACCTACCTCACCGACGACGGCAAGACGCAGTTCCTGCTGCCGGGAGATGAGGGCTACTTCGACGTTCGGGGTCCGCGTTATACGCCGGACCTGCCGGCCGACCTGCCCGGCCAGGAACGAAATCCCATCTTCGACGACCTCGTGCAATAGGAGTTCGAGAAATGAGAAAACTGGCAATTTCTGCAATAGCGTTGCTCGCACTGGCGTCGTGGAGCGACTTTTCGAACTCTCACCACAGCTTTTCCATGTTCGATCGCTCGCGCGAAATCGTGATGGAGGCCAATGTGGTCCGCTGGGGGTTCAACAGTCCGCACGTGCTGCTCTACGTCGAAGACGACGAGGGAACCCAATGGGGGTTGGAGGGATCGGCCCCGCCTCGACTTCTTGAGCTTGATCCCCCGATGACCGGGTTCACGCTGCAACCGGGTGACCGCGTCACGCTCGTATATTGCCCGCTGCGCGACGGGCGGCCCGGCGGCGCGATCGGGCTGCTCATCACGGAAGACGGAACGCTTTACGACCCGAGCGACGGCGGCTGTGCGGCGGAACAGCGCATCGGGGAGTGGCCGGACTGGATTGAAATGGGCTACCGCTCACGTGCCGAAGCCGAAGACGCCCTGGGCATCGACTCCGACGACGAGGATTAGGTCCCGACACCGTAGAGGTTTATCGCGCAGTTTCCTCGCGCAGCGCAAACGCAACCAGCGTTTCGCCGGCAACGGCGGCGACATACTGTCGGCCGTCATTACCGAGGTAGATCATCGGGTTCGCATTGACGCTGCTGTCGAGTATCACCTCCCAGAGCTGTATGCCGGTCGATGAATCGAAGGCCCGAAAGCGCCGGTCGCGCGTCGCACCGACGAACACCAGGCCGCCCGCGGTCACGCTGGGACCGGCGCTCCCGATGCTGCCCGTGAGCTGCCGCTCGGGCGGCAAGCCCTCGGTGATGCCCAGCGTCGTCTCCCAGACCACCTCCGCAGAATTTGCGTCGATCGCGACGAGTCGTGACCATGGCGGCCGGTAACAGGGCAGCGAGCCGAGCCGTTCGCCATTCTCATCGATGAGCGGCGCGCTGAACGTGAAATACGGTCCGGCGCCGTCGACGCTGCCTCGGTCGAAGGGAATCGTTGAGCCCTGAGTTCCGTTACCGTAGTTCTCGCCGGGCCGCTTCACCTCGATCCAGCCGACCAGCGACGAGTCGTTGGCGTGCATGTATACCAGACCGCGTGTCGGATCCGCGGCCACGCCGCCCCAGTTGACGCCGCCACCCGCACCCGGCAACTGCAGCGTGCTGCGCGGTGGCGCGCCCACCTCATGAAACACGAACGGTGTATAGGGACCCGCGTTGATGAAGCCCCCGCTGCGCTCCCAAAGCGCCTCGCAGGCGGCTGCGTGCTGCGGCGTGGTGTCTTCCGGTCGCACCATGTCAAGTTCCCGGTCGAAAGCGACTCGCGACACCGGTTCGGCGGGCCTGACCGGAAACGGCTGGGTTGGGGAATACCATTCGTCCGGTACGGTGCCGGTGGGCACCGGCCGCTCCTCGACACCGAAGACCGGCTCGCCGGTCTCCCTGTCGAGGATGAACACCCAGGCCGTCTTGCCGACCGAAGTGAGCGCCGGGACGCTGCGCCCATCACGCTCGATGTCGACGAGCACAGGCGGGTTCGGCAGATCGAAGTCCCACAGGTCGTGGTGCACGGTCTGGAAATGCCACCGATACTCGCCCGTGGCGACGTCGACAGCGACGATGGAGTTGCTGAACAGATTGTCGCCGTGACGATCGCCGCCCCAATAGTTGCCGGCCGCGCTTGAGACCGGCATGTAGAGCAGGCCGCGCGCCGCATCGACGGTCATGTAGTACGCCCAGACGTTGACGCCGGAGCGATTCCGCCAGCCATCGTCAAGCCATGTTTCATGGCCGACTTCTCCCGGCAGAGGCACCGTGTGGAAGCTCCACACCAGTTCTCCGGTACGCACATCGAAGGCCCGCGTATCGCCGGGCAGCCCGCGATTCATCTCACCGGGGTACGCACCGAGAATCGCGAGGTTCTCATGAATCACGGGCACACCTCGCCACGGAATCGTAATCTGCGCGACGCCATCGCGTCCAAAACCCGCGGCCGGAGTCCCGGTCGCCGCGTCGAGCGCGATCAGCGTCGGCCCCGCCGTGACGAGAATTCGTGCGTCGAATTGATCGTCGCCCGGCCACCAGGCGACGCCGCGCGCGTCGCTTCCCACGGGTGCCTCGAGGTCGCTGCGCCAGATTTCCTCGCCCGTGGCCGCATCGAGCGCGAGAACCTCGTGGCCTCGCACCGGCAGATACATGATGCCGTCGACGACGATCGGCGTCGCCAGAGGATTACCGGAAGGGCCCGGGGCGTCGTCATCGTCCGTGGCCGATCGCGCCACCGGGACCGACCAGGCGAGGGCCAGTTCGCCGACATTGCCGGTGTCGATCTCCGTCAACGGAGAGAATCGTGTACCGGCAAGGTCGCGGCTGAAATACGGCCAGTCGCCGAATGGAACCGGCGCCTGGGCCATGGCCACCGTGGGGCTTGCAATTGCCGCGACTGTCAGGAGCGACAACACAAGACGCTGATTCGTTGACGCGCTCATTGTCGCCCGACACATATCGCACTCCCCGATATCGTTGTTCGTATGCGGGATTCGCTCGCGGATCATCTTACCCCGTCACGCGAGAGGCACACAGCCGCACGGCACAAAGGGGCGCAGACCAGTCCAGCGGCGGCAGAACGACCTGACGCACCCGGCCGCGTAGCCTGGAGCCTGTCGGCGCTTCGAACACAACCGTGACCGCACGCCTCCACGCCGAAGAACGCGACCAGCGGCCCGGCCTGGCAGTGAGATACCCGACCCGCCGTTCCCGATAGCCTGGCGGGTCAATCCCGCAGGTCGTCGGAAGTGTCGACATAGACCAGGCCCGCTTCGGCAAGCGGCTCGCGCATGTTGTACATATCGAGCCCCGGCTCCCCTGCGGCCAGACGCGCGCGCTTGTCGACTTCATTCGCCTCGCGCGCTTGCCCGGCTTCAAGCGTCCGCCTGGCATCGGCTTGCGAAACGATGACGACGCCGTCGTCGTCTGCAACCACGACATCGCCCGGGTTAACGAGCATGCCGGCACAAATCACAGGCACGTTGACGGAACCTGCCGTGGCCTTGACCGTGCCCTTGGCGAAGATGGCCCGGCTCCAGACGGGAAACTGCATTTGTGTCAATTCCCCGATGTCGCGGCACCCGGCGTCGATGACGAGCCCGCGAATTCCCCGAGCCCTGTATGAAGTCGCAAGCAGGTCGCCAAACATCCCGTCGGTGTTGGGCGAACTCAGGGCCACGACCACGACATCTCCCGGCTGCGCAAGCTCCACCGCGACATGCAGCATCCAGTTGTCGCCTGGGTGCGCAAGGGCAGTCACGGCGTTGCCGGCCACGCGCGCACCCGGGTAGATCGGCCGCATGTACGACTGCATGAGGCCGGTCCGTCCCTGGGCCTCATGTACGGTAGCGACGCCCAACTCTCCGAGTGCGTCGACGACCTCCATTTCGGTGCGCTCGATATTGCGCACGGCTACGTTTCTCACAGGCAATCCCCCGCCGGTTTCGGAACGGAACAAGGCTTATACTGGCGCCCGGCAAAAATCACAAGGTCACGCCATCGTGGACAATCCGTCGCCGCTCGGAGGCCTTCGCGTCATCGAAATGACCGAGGCGCTCGCCGGTCCCTACTGTGGGATGATGCTCGGCGATCTGGGCGCCGACGTCATCAAGGTGGAACGGACCGGCACGGGCGACCAGTCGCGCGGCTGGGGTCCACCGTTTGTCGAGGGCGAGAGCGCGTACTACCTTTCCGTCAACCGCAACAAGCGCAGCATCGAACTCGACATCAAGGACAGCGGCGACCTCGAGGTTCTGCACAGACTGCTTGAATCGGCCGACGTTTTCGTCACCAACATCCCGCGCATGAGTTCACTGCAGCGTGCGCGTCTTGATCCCGTAACGCTCAAGGCGATCAACCCGCGATTGATCGTCGCGACCATCAGCGGTTACGGCCATACGGGTCCGAAGGCCGGCCGCGGGGGCTACGACATCATTGCGCAGGGCGAAGCCGGCCTGATGGCGCTCACGGGTCCGCCTGACGCCGGACCGAGCCGCTTCCCCACCCCGATGGCGGACATAAGCGGCGGAATCTACGCAACGATCGGCATTCTCTCGGCCCTGTACGAGCGCGACGGGCGCAACGGCGGCTCCGGGAGTGGACAGTTCATCGACGTTTCACTCGTCGATGCGCAGACATCGTGGCTTGCGAACATCGGTGGAACCTACTTTGCGACCGGCGAAAGGCCCGAGCGGCTCGGCAATGCGCATCCGACCGTGACCCCGTATCAACCGATAAGGGCGCGCGACAAGATGCTGATCATCGCTGTAGGCACCGACCGGCTCTGGCAGCGCTTCTGTGCGATTCTCGGCATCGAGTCGACCCTGATGCGCGACCCGCGATTCGAAACGAACGCCAGACGCAACGTAAACCGGCCCCAGCTTGCCGAACTGCTCGAGGCGATTCTAGTCGAGCGCGATGCCGACGACTGGATCAAGGACTTTCTGGCTGCCGGAATTCCGGCCGGGCCGATCAATTTTCCGGACGATACGCTAACGGACGAACACATCCTGGCCCGGGGGATGATCGTCGAGCTCAAGCATCCGCTCATCGGCATCGTGCGTTCGATCGCCCTGCCCGCGCGGTTCTCCCGAACGGGGCCAAGTTACCGGCGGTACCCGCCGCGGCTGGGTGAGCATAACCAGGAGATTCGCGCGCTGGCCTGCAAATCTCAGCAGGGGCCGCGTTGATCGCGCAGGACCTTGCGCGCGTGTGTTCGCGGCCAGAACCATAGCCGGCGCATTGAGCCGAACGGGCTCAGGTCACCGACACCACAGCTTGAAGCGTAGACGCAAGGGGAGTCGCACCACCGGTCGCATGGGACCCTCGCCCGCAGGGATGCGGGCGTGCAGCATACTTCGGATGTATTCACCGCATGTCTCAAGCGACCGGTAGTGCGACTCCGCGCAACGCCGAGGGTCGAGGGCCAGGGGGCTGCGCCGGAGGAAATCGAGGGTGCAAATCTCCGTTCTCGCCACTTCCTGCGGCAGGGGCGCCTAGCGCTCCCAGACGCCCTGCAGGTAGGCACGAAAGTTCTCGCCGAGTTCCGGATGCCTGAGCGCATACTCCACCGTAGCGCGCAGGTAACCGATCTTGCTGCCGCAATCGTAGCGGCGGCCCTCGAAGGGCAGCACATGCACGGGTTCATCGTCGAGCAGGCTTGCGATGGCGTCGGTAAGCTGAATCTCGCCTCCCGCGCCCCTGCCCGTCTGCGTGAGGTGATCGAAGATGGGCGGCGTCAGTATGTAGCGGCCGACGACCGCAAGATTCGAAGGCGCGTCCTCGGGCTTGGGTTTCTCGACAATGCGCGTGACGCGCTGCGCGCCTGACGATTCGGGCTCAATGGCAACGACGCCGTAGCGGCCCGTCAGGTCCATTGGCACCCTTTCAACACCGAGGACACTGCAACCATGCTCGGCATGATGACCGGCCATCTGCTTCAGGCACGGCTCGTCGCTGTGGATGAGGTCATCGGCGAGATGGACGAAGAACGGCTCATCGCCTACAGCCTCGCGAGTACATAGCACCGCGTGTCCCAGACCAAGCGGGCGACCCTGGCGCACGTACAAACAGGTGACATGCGGCGGCACGATGTTGCGTACGGCATCGAGCAGATCGGTCTTGCCAGATCGTTCGAGCGCTCGTTCGAGTTCCGGATCGACGTCGAAATGATCCTCGATCGCCCGTTTCGAGACGCCGGTCACAAATACGAGTTTCTCCGCGCCCGCGGCGAGCGCCTCTTCGACCGCGTACTGGATAAGCGGCTTGTCCACGATGGGCAACATTTCCTTGGGATGCGCCTTCGTGGCAGGAAGAAAACGGGTTCCACGGCCCGCCACGGGAAAAACCGCGGTACGTATTCTCGGCATCAGGCGGCTCCAAATCGCAGGAGTGCCGAATCATACTTTAGACAGGCTTCGCAGGGCCAAGAAAAGGCGCGCGCCGAACCGGGGCTGCCGGATCGGCGCGCACCGCCGGCAACGGTGAGTTCTAGCCGGCTTCTTCGCTGGCCTCCGCCGATTCGCCGGCTTCACCCGTGAGGATATTTTCCCGGTTCATCTCGATGATGCGCGGACCAACGCCGCTGACCCGGGTGAGTGCGTCGGGCGACGCATAGTGGCCGTTCTCCTCGCGGTCGCGAACAATGGCGTCCGCGAGTACCGGACCGACGCCGGTCAATTCTGCGGCAAGTGTCGCAGCATCGGCGGTATTGATGTTGACCGGGCCGGCCAACAGGGTTGCCGGGGCCAGCAGGCAAGACAACGCGGCTAGCAAAATCAGCGGTTTGAGTTTCATGGATCTCGCTCCAAGGTGGAATGAGATCAAAATGCTAGTCGCCGCGCTATCGGGCGGCAGTATTCCAATCCGGCGGCTTGACGCAGATTCAGCTAACCCATGACCGATTCGAGCTGAAAACGCTGAATGGGGCGCAAGGTTTCCCACAGCTTGCAGCTTGGACAATGCCAAATGAATCGACGCGTACTGAATCCGCAGTTCGTGCAGCGGTAGCGAGCACTCGCAAGACCCAGATTTCTGAGTGCGTTCGAGATGCGCTCCAGTGCCCGGCTCTTGTGCTCTGGCGTCGACGAGCGCAGCGAATCGACGTCGACGAGCCTCGCGAGCGTTTCCTCGCCGTACACGTACTCCTCGACGCACCGTGCCAGCGCCTGCGAACCTGCCAGCTTACCGACGATTGACGCATACGCAATGTTGCCGACGGCGGTCTGGTCTCTGGCGACGAGCGCGTCGATGAACCTGTCGAAGTCGGGCATTCTGTGAGTCTGCGCATAGCAGTCGAAGAGTTCCGGCAGAACTTCGGGCATGAATCGGCTGTCCTTGTCGAGGACCTGCTCATACAAACCCAGCGCTTGTTCGTGATCGCCTTCTTCCTTCGCAATGGCTGCACGTATCAAGGCGCCCCTGAGCGCACCGGCTTCGCTGCGAACGGTTTTCCTGAGGTAATCGCGCGCCTGGCGCAGGTCGCCGTCACGCCGCGCCATTTCGGCGAGCTCGCAGTAGTAGTGGGCGATGTGGCCTGACTTTTCACCGCTACGAGCCTCGAGGCGACGCTGGGCATCTATCGCCTGCTCCCATTCCTGCTCGCGCTCGTAAATGTAGACGAGCCGCTCCAGCGCGGACGTCGCAACAGTATCGCTGTCCGTCAGATCCGTAAACAGCGTTTCGGCGCGATCGAAGAGGCCCGCGCCGAGATAGTCCTCGCCAAGCGCGTAAAGAGCCTGGTCGCGCTGCGCCTGACTCAGATTCGGTCGTGCAAGCAGATTCTGGTGAACGCGGATCGCCCTTTCCATCTCGCCTCGCCGGCGAAACAGATGACCGAGCGCAAAATGGGTCTCCAATGTCTCGTCGTCGACCTTGGCCATCTGCAGGAAGAGTTCGAGCGCCTCGTCGGTGCGCCGACTCAGTACGAGGTTGAGGCCACGGATATAGTCAGCGTTGATGCGTGCCGGAAGCTCGCCGTCGCGATCCCGGTCGCCGAACCAGGCGAAGGCCCAGCCGGCGGCCGCAAAGACGATGAGCAGACCCGCCAGAAGGAATGTGGCTTCAGTCGGCATCTTGCAGCGGCAAGCCCCGCAGGCTGCTGAGTTCGGCTTCTGCGAACCTGATTTCCCGGCGCAGCCGGCGCCTGTCGCCCATCATCCGGAGAAGTGCCGCACCGGCCGAGATCAGTCCGAACAGCCAGCCCACCGCAAAGGCGCCAGCAAGCGCCACTGACATCGATACGTCCTGGATCCTCGCGATGCCGATGTCCAGCGTCACCGGCTCGGGGTTGCTGAACGCCAGCACGACCGCCACGAGAACGACCAACACGAGAACGAGGAAGTAGGTGGCTCTGCGCAGGGTGGCCAACGTTGCACCAGTCGAATCGGGCGGCTTTCGCCCGATTGTAATGGATTAGCTGCGCACGCGAAGGTGTCTTGAATTATTGACGCGTTCGCGCAGGTTCTTGCCTGGCTTGAAATGCGGCACGTGTTTGCCCGCAAGGGCTACCGAATCGCCGGTCTTCGGGTTGCGGCCCATTCGAGGTGGACGGTAGTGCAGGGAAAAGCTGCCGAAACCGCGAATCTCGATTCGGTTCCCATTGCCCAGCGATTCGCTCATCAACTCGAGAATGTGCTTGACGGCAAGCTCGACATCCTTCGCCGGCAAGTGCTTCTGACTTCTCGCAATCGATTCGATCAACTCGGATTTTGTCATCGCCAGGGTTCGCTCCCCAAACCGCCCATGACCCCTGTATCGGCCTGCCCCGTACTGACGGCGCACTCCGTCTACTGGGCCGAATCGTCTCCTTCGGTTTTCTTCCTGCTCCGCTTGTTCTCCGGCGCGGCATCCGTGTCTTCGCTCATTTGTTGCTTGAGCAGATCTCCGAGCGTGGTCGACGTCGCCGTTCGACTCTCATCGGCCTTGTAGCTCTGAACAGCCTGGGCTTCGTCCTGAGCTTCCTTGGCCTTGATTGACAGTGAAATGACACGCGTCTTGCGGTCGAGGCCCGTAAATCGCGCCTCGATCTCCTGCCCGGGTTGTAGCGCCATTCGAGCATCCTCGACGCGGTCGCGTGAAATCTCCGATGCGCGAAGTTGCCCGATCACACCGCCTTCAAGCTGGATGGACGCTGCCTTGGCATCGACCTCCTCGACCACGCCGTTGACCGTGCTTCCCTTTGGATGCTGGGCCAGGAATGACGACAGCGGATCGCGGTCGAGCTGCTTGACCCCGAGCGAGATGCGTTCGCGTTCCGGGTCGATCGCAAGAACCGTGGTCTCGAGCTCCTCGCCCTTCGAATAGTTGCGCACGGCCTGTTCGCCGGGTACATCCCACGACAGGTCGGACAGATGTACAAGCCCGTCGATGTCGCCAGGCAGGCCGATGAAGACCCCGAAGTCGGTGATCGACTTGATCGGACCTGAGACCCGATCGCCCTTCTTGTAGTTCTGCGCGAACTCGCTCCAGGGATTGGACATACACTGCTTGAGACCCAGCGAAATACGCCTGCGCTCTTCGTCGATGTCGAGGACCATGATTTCGACTTCGTCGCCTATCTGGACGACCTTGTGCGGATTCACGTTCCTGTTGGTCCAGTCCATCTCCGAGACATGAACCAGACCCTCCACACCCTCTTCGATTTCCACGAAACAACCGTAGTCGGCGATGTTCGTGACGCTGCCGAACAAGCGGGTATTGCGCGGATAGCGGCGGGACAGGTCGACCCAGGGGTCAGCCCCGAGCTGTTTGAGGCCCAGCGACACGCGGCTGCGCTCCCGGTCGAACTTCAGCACCTTGACTTCGAGCTGCTGGCCGACGCTGACGACCTCGGAAGGATGCTTGACGCGCTTCCAGGCCATGTCGGTGATATGCAGCAAGCCGTCGATGCCGCCAAGATCGACGAATGCGCCGTAGTCGGTCATGTTCTTGACGATACCGTTCAATATGGCGCCTTCCTGCAGGCTCTTCAACAACGCTTCGCGTTCCGCGCTGTGCTCCTCCTCGACGACCGCACGGCGCGATACGACAACGTTGTTGCGCTTCTGATCGAGCTTGATGACCTTGAACTCGAGCGTATTGCCCTCGAGCGCGGCGGGATCGTGAACCGGCCGCACGTCCACGAGGGAACCGGGCAGGAAAGCGCGGACGAAGTCGATGTCGACGGTAAAGCCGCCGCGCACGCGACCGCTGATCGTTCCCGTCACGACCTTGCCCGCCTGAAACGACTCCTCGAGGCGTTTCCAGGTGCGGGCACGCTTGGCTTTCTCGCGCGAAAGCTGAGTCTCGCCGAAGCCGTCCTCTACCGAATCGAGCGCGACCTCCACCTCGTCGCCGACGACGACCTCGATCTCGCCCTTGTCATTCAGAAACTGGTTGGCGGGGATGACCGCTTCGGATTTGAGATCCGCATTGACGATGACTACATCGGAGTTAACGTCAATTACGGTGCCCGTCAGAATTGCGCCGGGCCTGATCTGCTGGTTCGCAAGACTCTCTTCCAAGAGTTGCGCAAAAGACTCACTCATTCGACACTCTCTATCGCTTGCGCCGGCGCATCCTGCCCCGGCGATCTACCTCAAATTGCACCGGCATCCTGCCAGTGCCCACCCTTATGCCCGGTTTGGTCCAATGCCGGCTGCTTCGAGCAGCGGCAGGATACGGGCAGTCACTTCCTCGGGGGAAAGCCTCGTGGAGTCGATGACCTGCGCATCGTTGGCGGCGCGAAGCGGCGACAACCTGCGGCCCGCATCGCGCTCGTCGCGCTGGCCAATGTCCTCGGAAAGGCTGCGAAGGCTAACATCAATCCCTTTTTCTTTCAACTGCTTATGACGCCTCAACGCTCTTTCATCGGAACTTGCCGTCAGAAACACCTTGACCTGGGCAGCGGGGAAGACGACGGTGCCCATGTCGCGACCGTCGGCAACCAGACCGGGGGGTCTCGCGAAGGCGCGCTGGCGATCGAGAAGTGCCTGTCGGACGCCGGGAACGGCGGCTATTCTGGATGCGATTTCACCACAGCGTTCCGAACGCAGTGCATTGCTTACGTCGTCACCGTCGAGAGTTACCGACTCGACACCGTTGAGAAACGACAGACTCGCGTTCATGCCGGCCGCGAGGCTCGCCAGTGCGGTTTCGTCGGCGTGCGGGATCCGCCTGCGCTGCGCCGCAAGCGCAGCAAGCCGGTAGAGCGCACCGCTGTCGAGCAGATGCCAGCTCAAGTGATCCGCAAGAGCCCGGCTCACCGTGCCCTTTCCGGAACCGCTCGGGCCGTCGATGGTGACGATGCGCACGCCACCGGTCATTGTGAACTGCCCTTCACTCGCGGCCGGCGATAGAAAAACCGGCCTGTGCGGCAACATCCGCGAAGTCGGGAAAGGATGTCGCCACCTGTGCCGTGTCAAGAACTTCTATCGAATCTTCGGCAAGGACGCTTGCCACTGCGAGCGCCATCGCAACACGATGGTCGCCGTGACTCGACGCGCTGCCGCCAGTGAGTCGCCCGCCATCGATGATGAGCCCGTCGGGCAGTTCGCGCGCTCTCGCTCCCAGCGTGTTGAGCGCTTCGGCCATGACGGCCAGCCGGTCGCACTCCTTGTGGCGCAGCTCCTCGGCGCCGCGTACGAGCGTTTGCCCGGCCGCGCCGGCAGCCGCGACGAAAAGTACGGGAAACTCGTCGATCGCAAGCGGGACGAGGGCTTCAGGCACGTCGATGCCCTGAAGCTCGCTCTGCCGGACGTGCACGTCCGCAACGGGTTCCGCGCCAACTGTTCTGACGTTCGCAAGCTCGATTCGGGCGCCCATCGCGCGCAGTATCGTCAAAAGGCCGGTACGCGTCGGATTGACGCCGACGTTTCTGATTGTCATGCCATCGTGTGCGGCCAGGCAGGCAGCCACAATAAAAAATGCTGCGGACGAAAAGTCACCGGGGACCGAAAGCTCGAACGCGTGCGGCTCGGCGGGACCTTCCATCGACACGATGCTGGCCTCGACATCTTCGTCCAGTGAAACGCCCATGCCGCGCAACATGCGCTCGGTATGATCGCGCGTGGGGCCTGGCGATCTGAGCGTCGTCGTTCCCTTGGCAGACAGGCCAGCCAAAAGCAAAGCCGACTTCACCTGTGCGCTCGCGACAGGCAATGTGTAATCGATACCGCGCAGCCCGGCACTGCCTCGAATCCGCAACGGTGCCCGGCCATCGCAGGTGTCGATCCGCGCGCCCATCGCGGCCAGCGGATCGGCGATCCGCACCATCGGCCGCGAGCGCAGCGACTCGTCGCCGGTAAGCTCCACGTCGAACGGCTGCGCCGCAAGCAGCCCCGCCATCAGGCGCAGGCCCGTCCCGGAGTTGCCGAAGTCGAGCGCGCGGGTCGGTGCGCACAAGCCGCCGATGCCACGGCCTTGGACCAGTAGTTCGCCGTTGCCGCCGTCCGCGATCGAAACGCCGAGCGCCCTGCATGCTTCGACCGTTGCCAGGCAATCCTCGCCGGACAGGAAACCGCGAATCCGCGACGTGCCGCAGGCGACGGAGGCCAGCATGGCTGCGCGATGAGAGATGGATTTGTCGCCGGGCACGGTCAGTTCCCCAGCGACCGATTGCGCGGGCTCAACTACAAACCGTTGTGGTCCGGCGCTCGACATACAGAGCCCTAGATGACGCGTATCGGATACGCGCCGAGCACGCGGAACAGGTCGGCGCCGCGTTGGACTTCCTCGAGCGCCTGCCTTGCGGGCTCTTCATCGGCGTGTCCGTCGATGTCCACAAAGAATACGTAGTCCCACTTGCGCCTGCGCGAAGGCCGCGACTCGATTCGCGTCATGTTGATGCCATGGTTCGCAAGCGGCTCGAGCAGGTGCATCAGGACGCCGGGTCCGGTGGTGCTCGTCGCGGAGATCAGCAAGGTCGTCTTGTCGGAACCGCTCGGCGGAAACAGCTTTCTGCCGATCACGAGAAACCGCGTCGTGTTGTCCTCACGATCCTCGACGTTTTCGAACAGCACGCCGAGTTCATAGACTTCCGCCGCTGCCTCGCTGCCGAGCGCTGCCGTTCCCGTCTCGTCGCGCGCCCTTCGCGCGGCCTCGGCGTTGCTCGCGACCGGCACCTGTTCGGCATCCGGCAGATACTGCGCCAGCCATGCGCGGCATTGCGCAAGCGATTGGGCGTGTCCGCAAACCCGGCGAACCTCGCCGATTTCCGTCATTCGCCCCATCAGGTTCTGGTGAATCCTGAGTTCGACTTCGCCGCAGATCTTGAGCGGCGAGGTCAGAAACCTGTCAAGCGTATGGTTGACCGTACCTTCACTCGAATTTTCGACCGGTGCGACGCCGAAGTCCGCACCGCCGCTCTCGACCTCGCGAAACACCTCGCCGATCGTCGGCACCGGCAGCGCCCGCACGGAGTGCCCGAAATGCTTGAGGACGGCCGTTTGCGTGAAGGTGGCTTCAGGACCGAGGTAGGCAACCTTGAGCGGTTCCTCCTGAGCGAGGCAGGCCGACATGAGTTCGCGAAACAATCGCACCATTTCCTCGTCGCTGAGCGGCCCGTCGTTGCGTTCGATGACCTTGCGCAATACCTGGGCTTCGCGCTCGGGTCGATAGAACTCTGCAGGCCCTGCCAGCCCCTTGACCTCGCCGACCTGCCGCGCACACCGGGCACGGTCTGAGATCCTCGACTGGATTTCAGCGTCCAGCCGATCGATTCGGTCGCGCAACTCATCGAGCGACATCGGCTTCGCCGACTGTGCGGATTCGGATTGCTTGTTCATGCGTGTATCGCCTGATTCGCGCCCACCGGTTTCAATCCCCGATTCACGTCGGGACTCAAGCCCGGCGATCCTCGAAATCGGACATGAAATCGATGAGTGCATCGACGCCGGACTCCGGCATCGCATTGTAGATGCTGGCTCGCATGCCGCCTGCCAGCCTGTGCCCCTTGAGGTTCATGAGGCGAGCCGCCTCGGCTTCGGCAAGGAAAACGCCGTCGAGTTCCGGATCTGCCAGCCTGAATGGCACATTCATCCAGGATCGGCATGCCGGATCGACGGGGTTGCTGTAGAAGTCCGAGGCGTCGATCGCGGCGTAGAGCTTGTGCGCCTTGCGGGCGTTACGCTCGGCCATGACCGCCACGCCGCCCACTTCGTGCAGCCAGTCAAGCACGAGCGACATGATGTACCAGCAAAACGTCGGCGGCGTGTTCCACATCGAACCGGATTCCGCCATGACCCGGTAGTCCATGACACCCGGCGTGTCGCCGCGAGCCCGACCCATGAGGTCGTCGCGCACGATCAGCAAGGTGATTCCTGCGGCGCCCAGGTTCTTCTGTGCGCCGGCATACATGACACCGAAACGGCTCACGTCAATCGGCCTCGACATCACGGTGGAGGACATGTCGGCGACGAGCGGCGCATCGCTGACTTCGGGAATCGAGTGGAACTCGACGCCGTACACCGTTTCGTTGGGCGTGTAATGCAGATAGGCCGCATCGTCGCGGACCGACCAGGTCGCAGGGTCCGGTATGGTCGTGTACCCGCTGGCCTCGCTGTCCGCCGCGACATTTACACTCAGATAGCGTGAGGCCTCGGAAACTGCCTTCCTGCCCCAGTTTCCGGTCACTACATAGTCGGCGCCCGACGTTGGTGGGGCAAGATTCAACGGCACGGAAGCAAACTGCAGCGTTGCGCCGCCGGACAGGAAAAGAACCCGATAGTTCTCGGGTACGCCCAGCAACTTGCGCAGGTTCGCTTCCGTGGAATCAGCCAGCGCCATGAAGTCCGGGCCACGGTGGCTGACTTCCATGACCGACATGCCGCGACCCTGCCAATCGAGCAGTTCCGCCCGTGCCCGCTCCAGCACGGTATCCGGCAGCGCGGCCGGGCCGGCGCTGAAGTTATGGACGCGATCCATGACCGCTCAGTCCTCTTCCACCTCTTCGTCCTGCAGGGCTTCGACCCGATCGATACCGACCAGGCGATCCTGCTCGTCGAGGCGGATGAGCCGTACGCCCTGCGTGTTGCGTCCAACCACGGAAATATCCGACACGGGCGTTCTGACGAGAGTGCCTGCGGAATTGATCAACATCACTTCATCGTCGAGCGACACCTGCATCGCACCGATCATCGCACCGTTGCGTTTGGACGTACGGATCGCTATGACGCCCTTTCCGCCGCGCCCCTTGGTCGGGTACTCGTCCTGGGCTGTGAGCTTGCCGTAGCCATTCTCAGTCGCAGTCAGAATCAGGCCTTCAGCGACGATATTGAGCGCGATCACCTCGTCGTCCTGTCCGCTCAGGCGCAGTCCGCGGACCCCGGAGGCGGTACGTCCCATGGGCCGCACGTCGCCTTCCGAGAAGCGAATCGCCTTGCCCGATCGTCCGAACAGCATGATGTCCTGCTTGCCGTCAGTGATGTCTGCGCCGATCAGACGATCGTCGCCGCGCAGATCCAAAGCGATGATGCCGTTGCTTCGCGGTCTCGAGAACGCCGCGAGCTTCGTCTTCTTGACACGGCCGTTGCGCGTGGCGAAGAACACGTACTTGTCCTCGTCGTAATTGCCGATCGGCAATACCGTGCTGATTCGTTCGTCCTGCTGGAGCGGCAGGAGGTTCACGATGGGACGTCCCCGGGCGGTGTAGCCAGCCTGCGGCAACTGGTAGACCTTGAGCCAGTACACCTTGCCGCGCGTGGAAAAGCACAACAGCGTGTCGTGAGCGTTGGCGACGAAGAGTTGGTCGATGAAGTCCTCTTCCTTCATGCGCGTGGCCGCGCGACCGCGGCCGCCGCGCCGCTGCGCCTGGTAGTCGGCGGCGGGTTGCGCCTTGGCGTATCCGGCATGCGAAAGCGTCACGAGCAGGGGTTCGTCGGGAATCAGGTCCTCGATCGTCAGGTCGCTGTAGTCCTCGACGATCTCCGTACGGCGGGCATCCGCATAACGGTCGCGAATCTCGGTGAGTTCGGTACGGATGACTTCCTGCAGCTTGTCGGAGTCGGACAGAACCTCGTGATACTCGGAGATCTTATCCAATAACTCATTATATTCTTTGGATATTTTGTCCTGTTCCAGGCCTGTCAGACGATGCAGGCGCAAGTCGAGTATCGCCTGTGCCTGTACAGGCGAGAGCCGATACACTGGATCATCGCGGTCGAGATCGAGGCCAACTCCGTCCGGCAGGTCGTCAGGTTTCGTCACCTCGGCGCCAGCCCGTTCGAGCATGGGAATGACGGCTCCCGGCGCCCAGTCTTGCACGCACAAACGATTCTTTGCCTCGCCCGGCGACGGCGAGCGCCGGATCAGTTCAATCACGGCATCGATGTTTGCAAGCGCAACCACGAGCCCTTCGAGCACATGGGCGCGATTGCGCGCCCTGCGCAATTCGAACAGCGTGCGCCGCGTGATGACCTCGCGACGGTGCCGGAGGTAGACGTCGAGCAGATCCCGCAGCGGCAACAGGCGCGGCTGGCCGTCCACGAGACCGACCATGTTGATACCGAACACGCTCTGCAGCGCCGTGTGCTTGTAGAGGTTGTTGAGAACCACCTCCGTCAGCTCGCCGCGCCTGAGCTCGATCACGACTCGCATGCCGTCCTTGTCGGATTCGTCACGCAGTTCGGTGATGCCCTCGAGACGCTTTTCGCGCACCAGTTCGGCAATTTTCTCGATCAGGCGCGCCTTGTTGACCTGGTACGGCAGTTCGGTGATCACAATGGCTTCGCGGCCGCGCGACTCGAGTTCCTCGATGTGCGTCCTGGCCCGGACGTAGATGCGTCCCCGCCCGGTGCTGTAGGCGCTCAGGATGCCCTGAACGCCATGGATCTGCCCGGCGGTCGGAAAATCCGGGCCCGGCATCAGCGCAATGAGTTCGGCAAACGTCAAGTCCGGCTTGTCGAGGATCGCGAGGCAGGCATCCACGACCTCGCCGAGATTGTGCGGCGGGATGTTCGTCGCCATGCCGACGGCGATGCCCGATGAACCGTTGACGAGCAGATTCGGAATCCGCGTCGGCAGTACCGTGGGTTCGTGCTCGGACTCGTCGTAGTTCGAGGCGAAATCGACAGTGTCCTTGTCGATATCGGCCAGCAACTCCTGTGCGATGCGGGCCATGCGCACTTCGGTGTAGCGCATCGCGGCGGGCGCGTCGCCATCGATCGAGCCGAAGTTGCCCTGGCCGTCGACCAGCACGTAACGCATCGAGAAGTCCTGCGCGAGGCGCACGATCGTGTCGTAGACGGCCGATTCGCCGTGCGGATGGTACTTGCCGATCACGTCGCCGACGACGCGGGCGGATTTCTTGTAGGGGCGGTTGTAATCGTTGCCGAGTTCGCGCATCGCGTAGAGGACACGGCGGTGCACGGGCTTGAGGCCGTCGCGCACGTCAGGCAACGCCCGGCCGACGATCACGCTCATCGCGTAATCGAGATACGACTGCCTCATCTCGTCTTCGAGACTGACAGGGAAGATTTCCTTGGCCGCTCCTACCATGAGCTCCGTCCAAATACACGTACCGACATCCAGCACCGCTGGAACGTCCGCCACGATCGATACAAGTGAGGAGAAACAGTGCCGTCAGGCCTTGACGGCGGCCGCCCTCAACGGCCGAGGCTCTCTATGAATTTACTGGTTCAAGGTGCCCCGGGTGCCTGCGCTTCAGGAATTCACGGCTGCAAATCCGCTCTCATCGTCCCGCTGGCCGATCGATTTCGTCAAAAATGACTCGATATTTTCCTCAATCGATCGGCCAGCGGAGCGGCGATTTCGAATTTTCGCTGTCGTGAATGCCTGCGGCGCAGGGTCCTGAACGGGCGTAAATTCTACCACAGACGGCCGTTTCCCGTGGCGTTCCGGGACGCCCGCGGCACGGGGATTCACGGCTGCGAATCCGCTTTCGTCCGACCGCATGATCCACGAGTTTCCTCCAGCGTGGCCGTTGTTCCCTCAATCAATCGACCGAAGGGCGGTCACGTCGAATTCTCGCGTTCACGAATTCCCTTGATGCAGGCCCCTGGCGGCCTTGACGCTATACTCTGCGCACCTTTCAGCCCGGTGCGTCAGCTTGTACGCGCCTCTGAGCACATGCAGCGTATCGATGCCCTGATCCATCCGAAGTGGATCGTGACCGTAGAACCAGGAGTCGTGGCGGAAACCGGCCTTTCGCTCGCCATGGACGGGGGTCGAATCGTCACGATCGCACCGCCAGACGAAATTCGGGAGCGATTCGCTCCAGATGTCGTGCACGAGCGGCCGGACCACGTACTCATGCCCGGCCTCATCAACGCGCACTGCCATGCGGGCATGGCGCTTCTCAGAGGTTACGCCGACGACCTGCCTCTCGAACAGTGGCTCAATGAGCGAATCTGGCCTGCCGAGTCACGCTGGGTCGACCGCAGCTTCGTCGCCGACGGGACACGGCTTGCGATCGCCGAAATGCTGCTGGGCGGTACGACCTGCTTTTCGGACATGTACTACTTTCCCGACGTCGTCGCCGAACAGGCGATCGACACCGGCATTCGCGCGGTCGTGGGGATGATCGCACTCGACTTTCCGACTGCCTGGGCATCGAGCGCGGACGAGTACATCGAAAGGGGACTCGCCGTGCACGACCGCTGCCGGAGCGCGCCGCTCGTCACCACGGCGTTCGCACCGCACGCACCCTACAGTGTCTCGGACGACATGCTCACCCGGATTCGCCGGCTCGCCGACGAGCTTCTTGTGCCCGTGCATACGCACCTCCACGAGACGGATATCGAAATAAGCCAGTCAGTCGCCGCAACGGGCCTGCGACCGCTGGCGAGGCTCGACGCATTGGGCCTCCTCAACCCCGCATTGATCGGCGTGCACGCGACGCATCTGAATGACGAGGAAATCGGCCGCCTTGCCGAAGTGCGGGCAAACATCGTGCACTGCCCGAGATCGAACCTGAAGCTTGCAAGCGGTGCCTGCCCTGTGGAACGGCTTCAGGCTGCCGGCGTCAATGTCGCGCTCGGCACCGACGGCGCCGCAAGCAACAATCGCCTGGATCTGTGGTCGGAACTCGAGCTGGCCGCGCTCTTTGCCAAGCACGTCGCCGGCGATGCGCAGGCCGTCAAGGCGTCGACCGCGCTCGAGATGGCAACGATCAACGGTGCACGCGCCCTGAACCTCGCTGATGAGACCGGGTCGCTCGTGCCCGGCAAGGCCGCTGACCTCATTTGCGTCGAGCTTGCCGGACCTGGACTTGTGCCGGTGCTCGATCCAGTATCGCAGCTCGTCTACTCGGCCTCGCGCGACCAGGTGACGGACGTCTGGGTCGCCGGAGCGCCCCTGGTAAGCGATGGAGCACTGACGAGGATGGACATGACTGCAATCTCGACGGCCGCACACGCCTGGACCGAGCGCCTCACGGCGATATGAATGAACTGCCCCACAACGCCGACCCCGGCGAGATCGACAAGTTCGCGCGTCTGGCAACGCGATGGTGGGACCCGGACGGGCCGTTCATGCCTCTGCACCGGATCAACCCGCTCAGGGTCGGGTACATCGAGCAACGGGCGAAACTCTCGTCGGCCAGGGTACTCGACGTTGGTTGCGGCGGCGGAATTCTCAGCGAAGCCATGGCACGCCGCGGCGCGAGCGTCATCGGCATCGATCTCGCCGCGGACAATCTCGAGGCCGCCAGGACGCACGCGGCTGAAACCGCCGATCTCGATCTCGACTATCGCGAGATCGATGCCGAAGCCATCGCAAACGAGCAACCGGCCTCGTTCGATGTGGTGACGTGTCTTGAAGTACTCGAACACGTGCCGGAACCCGAGCGCCTGATCGCGGCCTGTGCGCGGGCCGTTCGACCCGGCGGTGCGGTGTTTCTCTCGACCATCAACCGCAACGCCAAGAGTTTCCTGCTTGCGATCGTCGCTGGTGAATACGTGCTCGGGATGCTGCCGAAGGGCTCGCACGAGTACGTCAAGCTGATCCGGCCCGCCGATCTCGCACGCGCCTGCCGCGCGGCAGGCCTCGCCGTCAAGGAACTGACGGGCATGCATTACAACCCGCTGCTGAGAACCTTCTCGCTCGGCGGCAGCGTCGACGTCAACTATTTTCTCCATTCGACCAGACCCGAATCCGCGTGACCATCGAAGCGGTACTTTTTGACCTCGACGGTACGCTTGTCGATTCGGCGCCGGATCTCGTTCACGTGCTCAACGATCTGCTGCGCGAGCGTTCACTTCCACCGATGCCTTACGCCGTTGCCCGCAACGAGGTGTCCAACGGTGCCATCGGGCTGGTCAAGCTCGGCTTCAGGACCCAATGCCCCGACAGCGAACTCGGCGGTCTGGCCGAGCGCCTTCGTGAACTCTACATGCATGATATCTGTAAATATTCCAATCTATTCAGTGGTTTCACGCGTATTTGTGATATTTTACATCACAACAGGAGGCCTTGGGGCATCGTGACCAACAAGCCGCAGGCGATGACCGACGCCTTGCTGGCAAAGCTGGGCATCGACGCCCTGCCCGCATGCGTCATCGGTGGCGACCGCCTGCCCGAGCGCAAGCCCCACCCGGCTCCGCTGCACCTTGCAGCCGCGGAACTCGGCGTTCCAACCGACCGCTGCGTCTATGTCGGCGATTCATCCAACGATATCGAGGCGGGTCGCGCGGCGGGCATGCGAACCATCGCAGCCGCTTACGGCTATATCCGACCCGGCAGCGATCCGCACCGCTGGGGTGCAGATGCTGTAGCCAGCCATTCGAGGGAAATCGTGGCAACGCTTGCAACGCTCGACGCCACGCTGCTATGAACGACTATCGCGGCTATGTGCCGGAACCGGACTGCATGGCCGGCCGCGTCGTGCTCGTCACCGGTGCAACGCGCGGTATCGGGCGAGCAGTTGCCTGCGACCTGGCCAAATGCGGTGCGACGGTCGTGCTGCACGGACGTAACGCCGCGGCACTTGACGCACTCTACGAGGAGCTACGCCAGTCAGGCCCTGAACCCGCCGTAGCGCAACTCGACCTGGAACGCGCGCAGGGCGACGAGTATCTGCATCTGACCGAGCAGATCACGGCTCGCTACGGCCGCCTGGATGGTCTTTTGCACAATGCGGGCGTGCTCGGCGACCGAAGCCCCATCGAACACTACGACATCGGACTCTGGCAACGCGTGATTCACATCAACCTCAATGCAGCGTTCATACTGACGCGCTGCCTGCTGCCGCTGCTCGGCCGCGCGGAGGATGCGTCGGTAGTCTTCACGACGAGCGGAGTCGGTAACCGCGGACGAGCCTACTGGGGTGCCTATTCGGTGTCGAAGTTCGGCGTCGAGGGCCTCGCACAGGTACTCGCCGATGAGGTTGAGAATACGCCGATTCGCGTCAACTGCATCAATCCCGGTCCGGCAAGGACGCCGATGCGTGCGCGCGCCTACCCGGCGGAGGACCCCGGTGCGCTGCCGCTTCCCGAGGCGCTGACGGGACCGTATCTCTACCTGCTCGGCCCCGCGAGTCGCGGGGTCTCGGGTCGACGCATCGAGTGCCAGTCCTGACGCCCGGCCGCGTCAATTCTCGATAGCGCTGCCGCCTGCTCTGCCGAACACACGCTCGCCGTTTTCCCGAATCACGCCCGTCGCACGGCCGACGGTAGGCCTGTCTCTTGCGCGGTGCCCGGTAACGGTGACCGCCTCGCCAGGCTGCAGATCGTTTCGCGACCAGCCGTCCCGGATCAGTATGTTCGGACTCAGAAGCTCGAAATCGTAGGTCACGATTTCGCCGCTGGTTTCCTCGACATCGATATGCAACCGCGCATGAGGATTCATCCAGACGACCTCCCTGACCGTTCCGGTGACCTCGAAGGGCTGATTGATGTCGAACTCCGAGGCGAACGAATGATGGGCACCGGCTCCGCCGGACACGAGCGGCACCGCAACGACTATCGTGACGGCGACTGCGGTTCGAAACGGATTTGCGTTCATCATCGCTTTGGTCCTCGCTGTTTTCGGATCGACGGCCGATCGGCCTTGCGTTCAGGAGCCGACAGGCCAACGGCGTCATAAAGCGCCGAAACCTCGGCACCGCTGAGCATCCTGATCTGCCCCCGGTGCAGCGCTCCGAGTTCCACGGGCCCATAGCGTACCCTGATCAGGCGGCTCACGGTCAGCCCCACGGCCTCGAACATGCGCCTGACCTCGCGATTGCGGCCTTCATGCAGGATCACGCGATACCAGACATTCCTGCCCGACCCGCCCGACCGTTCCAGCGCGTCGAAATGGGCGTGCCCATCGTCGAGTTCGATTCCCGTCCTGAGCCTGATTAGCTGCCCCTCAGTCACCGGACCCAGCACGCGAACGGCATATTCTCGCGCCACGCGGTATCGCGGATGCATGAGCCGATGAGCAAGTTCGCCGTCCGTGGTGAAGAGCAACAGGCCGAGCGAGTTGAGATCGAGGCGGCCGACAGCGATCCATCGTCCGTGCTGCGGCCGCGGCAGCGCTTCGAACACCCGTGCCCTGCCCTTCGGATCCTGCCGGCTCGTCAGTTCGCCGGCCGGCTTGTAGTAGGCCAGATGCGCGTGGGCGCGTCCCGGAGCAGCGGTGGGCAGGCTGACCGGACGACCATCGAGCAGGACCCGTTCGCCACCGCTCAGCAGTTCGCCGAGCCGCGCGCGGCGCCCATCGACGACGATGCGACCTGCGGCGATCAGGTCCTCGATCCGGCGCCGGGACGCGACACCCGCGGCGGCAAGCACTTTTTGGATCCGCTCGGCCAGAGTCGCTGCATCTCCGATTCAGTGACAGGGACGATTCAGGGGGGAGGCTCGAGCTACTGTGTCGGCTGGTCCTGCACCGGATCATGCTCGCCGCGTCCCGGGTCCGTCGAACTGTGGTCCGGCGGGACTTCGTCTCCCTGTCCGATTTCCGCGGAATTTTCCTGCAACGAGTCGTCAGCCGAATCTTCCGCAGCACCGATTTCTGTCGATACAGGCGCATCGTGCGTATCGAGGGCACGCAATGCCTCGACGAGATCCGCCTGGGGCCTGGCTGCCGGATCGTCGTCCCTGATCGCCGAAAGCGGCGGCAGGTCCTCGAGTTTCCTCAGCCCGAAGTAGTCGAGAAACTCGCGTGTCGTACCAAGCATCGACGGCCTTCCCGGCACGTCCCGGTAACCGACGACGCGGACCCAGCCTCGCTCCATCAATGTTCGAACGATGTTCGTGCTGACCGACACACCGCGCACTTCCTCGATTTCGGCGCGGGTGATCGGCTGCCGATAGGCCACCAGCGCGAGCGTCTCGAGCAGAGCACGCGTGTACCGGGGTGCACGTTCTTCCCAAAGCGGCTGCAGGAGATCCGTCATCGAGCGCTTCACCTGGACTCGGTAGCCGCTTGCGACTTCCCTGATCTCGATTCCCCGCCCTTCGTACTCGTGGGCGAGTGCTTCGACCGCCTTGCGGACAACGGCGCGCTCCGGAGCCTCGCCCCCGCCTGCGGCGAGTTCCATGAGCTTGTCGAGCGAAAGCGGACGTCCGGCGGCGAGGAGCGCCGCCTCGATCACGTTTCGCAGGTACCGGTCATCCATTGTCGCGTCCGGAATCGCCCGGCGCGGTTTCTGCGCCGGCTGAGGACTCTGCGGCACGCACGTGAATCGGCCCGAATTCCTCGGCCTGCACCACGTCGATCACAGCTTCCTTGAGCAATTCGAGCAACGCGAGAAACGTGACGGTAATGCCGACTCGTCCTTCGGAGGGATCGAGAAGGTCACCGAAGTCCATGTAGCGATTGCCCGAAAGCCTGAGCAGAACCTGCGACATGCGTTCGCGTACGGACAGCGGTTCCTGCTGAATGTGATGGTGCTCGAACATGCTCGAGCGCTCGAGTGCTTCCTTGAACGCCGACAAAAGCGCTTTCAGGGTGACTTCCGGCAACTTCCTGACGACCTTGCGCTCAGTCACTTGCGCCTGAGCGACCGCGACATCGCGCTCCAGCCGCTCGAGTCCGTCGATGTCTTCGGCGGCCTTCTTGTAGCGCTCGTATTCGCGCAAGCGGCGTACCAGCGCCGCACGCGGGTCTTCCTCGTCGTCTTCCGCGTCGGTCGGCCGCGGCAGCAACAAACGCGACTTGATCTCGGCGAGCGTAGCCGCCATCAGGAGATACTCACCGGCCAGTTCGAACTGCATCTCCCGCATCAGTTCGATGTATTCGACGTACTGGCGGGAGATCTCGGCGATCGGGATATTGAGAATGTCGATGTTCTGGCGCCTGATCAGGTAAAGCAGCAGATCGAGCGGCCCTTCGAAAGCTTCGAGGAAAACCTCCAGTGCATGCGGCGGGATGTACAGATCGCGAGGAAGCTGGGTTACGGGTTCGCCTTCGACGATCGCGAACGGCATTTCAGCCTGTGCAATCGAACCGGCTTCATCGCTTAACGGCGGCGGGACGACCGGTACCAGCGTCAGGTGCGGCTTGCCTGCCTGTGCGGATTCCTCGGCCATCGATCAGAATCCAGCGAGACCCCAGTAGAAATTGATGAAAAACAGCATGAAAGGTTCCAGAATCGTCCAGAGAACACCGGTGATCATCAGCGCAATGACGATCAGAAATCCGAACGGCTCGATGCGATCCAGCACGGCGGCCCCATTGGCGGGCAAGAGGCCCGCCAGCACGCGCCCGCCGTCGAGCGGAGGCAGAGGCAGCATGTTGAAAACCGCGAGTATCACGTTGATTCGAATCCCGAAAACACACATCCCGAGCAGCCATTCCCCGGCCGCTCCTCCGATGAAGGCCGCGCCGATCACAAACGACGCAAGCAATGCCCAGAATGTCGCCATGAGCAGGTTCGATGCGGGGCCTGCCGCGGCGACCAGAATCATGTCGCGCTTGGGGTTGTTGAGATTGTTGAACGCAACCGGTACCGGCTTGGCCCAGCCGAACGCCATCGAGCCACCGGACATCAGCAACATGGCTATGGGTACGATCACCGTGCCGAACGGGTCGATATGCCTGACCGGATTGAGCGTAAGGCGGCCGGCGAAAAGCGCGGTGGGATCGCCGCAGCGTTTGGCCACCCAACCGTGCGCTACTTCATGCAGGGTGATCGCGAAAAGCAGCGGAATAATGACGACCGACAGAAGCTGGACGAGACCAGACAGGTCAGGTAACTGCATCAGGGCATTATACGTGCGAGGTGCCCATGGCGCAGGTTCGATGCGTCGCGATCGCCGGTTCAGCGATTGAAGCCGGGAAGCTCCCCTTTCCCGTGCCTGATCACTTCCATGGCCCCATCGCTGAGGTCCAGCACCGTCGTCGGTTCGATTCCGCAGACGCCTGCATCGATGATGACATCGACCTGCCCGCGCAGACGTTCGTAGATGTCCTGCGGATCGGTGAGAGGCACATCGCCGTCCGGAAGGAGCAAGGTGGAACTCATGAGAGGCTCGCCCACAGCCTCGAGCAGCGCAGCGACGATCGCGTGGTCGGGTACCCGGATGCCGACGGAACGCCGCTTGGGGTCCTGGAGGCGCTTCGGAACCTCCCTGGTCGCGCGCAGGATGAACGTGTACGGCCCCGGCGTCAGCGACCGCAGGATGCGGTAAGCCGCATTGTCGACTCTGGCGTAGAGCGCGATTTCGGAGAGGTCGCGGCACACCAGCGTGAATTCGTGGTCGCGCTCGCTGCGGCGCAGGCGACGAATCCGTTCGAGCGCTGCCTTGTCGCCGAGTTGACAGCCCAGCGCATAGCAGGAATCCGTCGGGTACACGACCACGCCGCCGTTGCCAAGCGCCTCTGCAGCGTTGCTGACAAGGCGGAGCTGGGGATTGGCCGGATGTATCCGCAGGATCTGGCTCATGACATTGTTCGGAGGCTTGCCTGTACCCGGAGCAGAGCCCGGGAGCTCGCGCCGCAGGCGCCCAGTTGCGCTAACATGGTATCCGAACCGTGAACTACGCTGCCCGAAATGAAATTACTGTTTGATTTTCTTCCGATTATCGTTTTCTTCGTCGTATTTCAGTTGCGTGACATCTATGCGGCGACCGCCGCAATCGTCGTCGTCATGGCCGTACAGATCGCCGTGCAGTGGCTGCGCGAACGCAAGGTCAACAACATGCTGCTGGTCTCCGGCACTCTTGTGGCGCTGTTCGGCGGTGCGACCCTGCTGCTCAGGGATCCGATCTTCATCCAGTGGAAACCCACGATCGTGTACTCGCTCTTCGCCGCAGCGTTTCTCGGCAGCCGGTATATCGGCAAGAGGACTCTTACCGAGAGAGTCATGGGAGAGGCGATTTCACTTCCCTCGGCCATGTGGCGGCAGCTCAATCTCATATGGGTAGCCAACTTCGTGGTACTCGGGGCCGCAAACCTTTACGTCGTATACAACTTTTCCGAGGCTGTGTGGGTCAACTTCAAACTGTTCGGGACGCTCGGCCTGACGCTGATCACCGTCATCGCCCAGGCGGTCTGGATTGCCGCCCGAGTGCCCGAACACACGCAGGAGGAAGGCTGACCCTTCATGTTGTATGCAATCCTTGCGCGGGACATTCCCGACAGCGTGGCGGCCCGAAGCGCCACACGGGAACGCCATCTCACCTACCTCAAGCAGCTCATCGACCAGGGCCGCGTCGTGCTCGCAGGGCCCCTTCCGGCCATCGACAGCACCGAACCCGGTCCTGCGGGCATGTACGGGAGCCTTCTCATCGTCGAATTCGATTCGCTCGAGGAGGCACAGGCCTGGGCGAACAATGATCCGTACCGGACGGATGGCGTCTTCGAGGAGGTCATCGTCAAACCGTTCAAACAGATCGTACCGTGAGCCGGAATCGCAGCGCCGCGATTCGTGAGCGTCTCGATGCTGCGCTGGCGCCGACGGAACTCGAGATCATCGACGAAAGCGACCAGCATGTCGGGCATGCGGGCGCACGCGACGGAAAGAGTCATTTTCGCGTGCGGATCGTCTCGCCACGGTTCGCGGGCGCAAGACCGCTGGAGCGCCATCGACTGGTCTTCGACGCCCTGGACGACATGCTGAAAACGGATATCCACGCCTTGAGCGTGCTTGCGCAAGCGCCTGAAGAAGTTCAGGAAACGAAATAATGCAGAGGAAACGCGGATGAAACTTTCAAGCTGGACGGTCGCCACGCCGATGCTCATCGCATTGGCCGCCTGCGCCCCGGGCGAGAACGACGACGCCACAAGCGAAGGCCCGGGACCGCTTGGGCCGGGTGTCGTGGCCACGATCAACGACAACCCGATTGCGGAATCCCTGTTTCGGTTCTATGCGCTCAACGGGTTCCAGACAGCCGCGGAGGATCTCAGCGACGACGAACGCGCTCAGGTCGTCGACAATCTGATCCGCGTGACACTCCTGGCCGACGCGGCCATGGAGAGCGGGCTGCCGAACGAACGCACGATTGCAGCGGAACTGGAATTGCAACGCCTGCAACTGCTCGCGCGCGCTGCCGCGACTCGCTTTCTCGACGAAAACCCCGCGGGCGAAGCCGAACTCAGGGCACTCTACGAAGAGAATCTGCCCGATCTGATGACGAATCAGTACAAGGCGCGCCACATCCTGCTCGCCACCGAAGACGAGGCTGTGAGCGTCATCGAGGCGCTCGACGCGGGCAGCGACTTTGCGGAGCTGGCCATGGAACGTTCGACCGGACCGACGGGCCCGAGCGGCGGCGATCTCGGCTGGTTTTCCGCAGAATCCATGGTCGAGCCGTTCGCCGATGCCGTGCGCGCGATGGATGACGGCAGCTACTCATCGGAACCCGTGCGAACCCAGTTCGGCTGGCATGTGATCATGCTCGAGGAATCCCGGGAACAGCAACCGCCCGGCCTCGACGCAGTCCGCGAGGAACTGACGCGCGCCGTCGAACAGCAAAAGCTTGAAGCCTATGTCCAGTCGCTCGAAGACGCGGCAGTGATCGAGCTACGCTGACGCAGATTCGAGCTCCCTGACGAACTCGTCTTCATTCAGGACCCTCACGTCGAGGTCCCGGGCGCGCTTGAGCTTGGATCCCGGATTCTCGCCCGCGATCACCATGTCGGTATTCCTGGAGACGCTGCCGGTCACCTTCGCACCGCGTGTCTCGAGTTCGACTTTCGCCTGGTTTCGCGACATGGTCTGGAGCGCTCCCGTAAGCACGGCCGTCTTGCCCGAGAACGGTGTCTCGACGGTCCGGGTCGGGACTGGATGCGGCCAGTCAACCCCGTTTTCGAGCAGCTTGTCGATCACGGTGCGATTGTGCTGCTGCTGAAAAAAGGTGCGCACGCGCGCCGCGACGACAGGACCGACGTCCGGAACCACGAGCAACTGCTCCTCGTCGGCTTCCATTAACGCATCGAGGTCGGCGAAGCATCTCGCCAGGGATGCCGCCGTCGCTTCGCCGACTTCGCGGATTCCCAGTGCGAACAGGAACCGGGCAAGCGTCGTTGACTTTCGCCGCTCAAGGGCATCCAGCAAATTGGCGGCCGACTTTTCACCCATCCGCTCCAGACCGGTCAACTCGTCAAGCGTCAGTGCGTACAGATCAGCCGGTGTTTCGATGAGCCCGGCATCAACGAGTTGTTCGATGAGTTTCTCGCCGAGACCCTCGATATCCATGGCGTGCCGGGAAGCAAAGTGGCGCAGCGCCTGCTTGCGCTGCGCTGCGCAGATCAGGCCGGCGACGCAACGCGCGACGGCTTCGCCTTCGGGTCGAACGACCTCCGAATCGCAGACCGGACAGCGATCCGGTAACTCGACGATGAAAGTGCCCGCAGGGCGCCGCTCTTCGATCACCTTGACGACTTCCGGGATGACGTCACCTGCGCGTCGCACAATGACCGTGTCGCCGGCTCGCACGTCCTTGCGGTGCAGTTCGCCGATATTGTGTAGTGTCGCATTGCTGACGGTGACGCCGCCGACGAAGACCGGCGCAAGTCTCGCAACCGGCGTCAGCGCACCGGTCCGGCCGACCTGAAATTCGATCGCCTCGACGGTAGTCATTTCTTCCTCGGCCGGAAACTTGTGTGCGATCGCCCAGCGCGGCGCTCTGGAAGCCGCGCCCAGTTCAGTTTGCCAATCGCGCCTGTTGACCTTGTAGACGACGCCGTCGATGTCATAGGGCAGGCGACTGCGGCGTTGACCGATAGCCGCATAGTAGGCCAGGCAGCCCGCAATCCCCGACACCAGTTGCCAGTCCGGAGATACCCGGAAACCGAAAGCGCGCAGGGCGTCGAGAACTGCATCGTGCGACTGCGGCAACTCCCAACCCTGGGTCTCGCCGATCCCGTAGAAGAAAATCGCCAGCGGACGCTTGGCCGTCATTTCGGGATCGAGCTGACGCAGGCTGCCGGCGGCGGCGTTTCGCGGGTTCACCAGGGTCTTTTCGCCTCGCTCAGACGCCAGCCGATTGAACTCATTGAAGCCTTCGCGCGGCATGTAGACCTCGCCTCTGACCTCGAGCACCGGCGGCACATCACGGCCACGGAGTACGAGCGGCACGGCGGCGATCGTACGCACATTGTGAGTGACGTCCTCGCCGGTCGCACCGTCGCCCCGGGTTGCCGCAAATTCAAGCTTGCCCTTGGTGTAGCGAAGGCCTACGGCTGCGCCGTCGAGCTTCGGTTCCGCGACATAGTCGATAACGTCCGTGCTGATGCCGGCCGCCACCAGCCGCTCGCTGACGCGCCGGTCGAAAGCAGCGAGTTCATCCTCGTCGAACGCGTTTTCGAGCGACAGCATCGGCTGGACATGGCGTATCTCCCGGAGTTCGCCCACCGGCTCTGCGCCTACGCGCTGGGTGGGTGACGTCGCCGTTACAAGCTCCGGATGCTTTGTCTCGATTGCCGCCAGTCGGCGGAACAGCCGGTCATACTCAGCGTCCGGTACCCTGGGATCGTCGAGTGCATGGTACGCGTAGTCGTACTCGCCGATCAGCGCGCGCAGGCGCGCAGCCTCGGCAGCGGGACTCTCGTCGCGTTCCTGGTCGCCCTTCGTCATGCCGCAGATTCGTTGTCAGCGTTTCTCGCGCTTCAGGCCGAACATGATGACTTCATCACGGACATAACGCTCGCGCTGAATGCTCCAGAAACTGCCGGATTCATCGTAGAGTTCCGCCTCGAGTTCGCTGGCGAGTTCGCGCGCGGTTCGCGTCATCATGTCGAATCGCTCCACGGCATCGCCGTTTCCGGGCAACACCATGAAAAGCGTTATTCCGGCCGTCGTCGACTCCGACGCCCGGGTCAGATCGAACGAACCGGGTTCGGTCAGGTTGGCGACGCTGAACAGCGGCTCGCCCTCGGTGCCCTCGGCATGGCGATGAAAGATGTCGTAGCGTCCGTGGTTGAGACCGGCCGCACGCAGCGCGAGTATGACCTGCTCGACCGACATGGCCCCTTCCCTTGTCTGGCAACGGACCGTGATGACCTTGTCTATGGTCTCCTCGGTTTCCTCGGCCGCGGGTTGCTCTGTCTCCGGTTGCTCTGCTGCAGCTTGCTCATGCGCTGGGTCCGTACCGTTGTCCCCGGCAGTGCCCTCGTCGTCGTCGGCTGCGGCCAGGGTCGTACCCTCGGCTGCGGCCGGCGGGCCGCTCTCGCTGTCGGCGGGTTCCTCGCGGGACACTCTGCGCCGCTGTGACCTGGCCGTCTTTCCCGACTTGCCCGAATCGCCCGTCGATCGCCCGCTCCAGACCCAAACCGTAGCAATGAGCACAATGCCCAGTGCCAGCAGCACCCAGCGCAGTTCCCACATCGCGCTTACATCGCGGCAAGCCGCGCAGCCTCATCGATGTCGACCGCGACCAGTCGGGAAACGCCAGGTTCACTCATCGTCACGCCGATCAATTGATACATCGTATCCATCGTCGCCTTGTTGTGTGTGATGAGCACGAACTGAACCCGGTCGGCCATGTCCTTGACGAGTTCGGAGAATCTGGTGATGTTCGTGTCGTCGAGCGGCGCATCGACCTCGTCGAGCAGGCAGAACGGGGCGGGGTTGAGTTCGAAAATAGCGAATACGAGCGCGACGGCCGTGAGGGCCTTCTCGCCGCCTGACAGCGCCTGGATCGTGTTGATTCGCTTGCCGGGTGGCCTCGCCATGATGGTAACGCCCGAAGTCAGCAGATCCCCGCCCGTGAGCTCGAGAAAAGCATGGCCGCCATTGAAGAGGCGCGGAAACAGCTCGGCGATGTGCATATTCGCCTTGTCGAAGGTCGTCTTGAAACGAGCTTTCGTCTGACGGTCGATCTTGCCGATCGCCGACTCGAGCGTTTCGAGCGCGGAACTCAGGTCGGTGAACTGCTTGTCCAGGTATTGCTTGCGCTCGGACTGCTGCTCGAACTCGTCGATTGCCGCAAGGTTGATCGCTCCCAGACGGGTGATTTGCTTGCCAATCCGTTCCAGTATTTCGGCGCGCTCGGACTCGTTCGCCTCTTCCGGCAACTCTCCAAGCATGTGGTCAAGGTCAAACCCGGAATCGTCGAACTGTTCGCGCACCGACTCGGCGCGGACTTCCGCTTCCCTGACCTCAAGGCGCGCCTGTTCGATCTCGCTCCTCGCCTCGTTTACGCACAACCCCTGCACGCCGCGTCGGCCGTCGGCTTCACGCAGCCGCTCGTTGACGTTCTCGACTGCTTCGCGCGCCCCGGCAAGCTGTCCCTCGACGCTCAACCGTCGGTCCAGCAGGTCGGAGAGGTGCGTTTCTTCGGTCGGCAACGGCGTTCGAGTCTCTTCGATCTGAACCATCAATTGGGCATGCCGTTCAGTCAGCTTGTGCTGCTGGACGCGAACTCTCTCCAGAGCTTCGGTGGCGGCCTCTTTCGAACCGCGCGCCGCTTCCATCCTCAGGGCAATTTCCTGAGCCGACTCCCGATCGCCGTCCGCCTGTGAGCGGGCGTGCAGAACACGCTCCCGACACTGACTTCCGTCGTGTTCGAGTTGCGCCTTTGCCGCGAGCAACTCGTCACGCCGCACCGCGCGCGCCGCCAACAGCTCACGGCACTCGCGAATCTGTTCGGTCAGTGACTCCTGTTCGGCAGCCGAGTCCGCGATCCCGCGGTCGAGTTCCGCCGTGCGGTCACGTATTTGCTCGAGCCTCGCGCGCGCCGCCTCGAGTCCCGTCAACGATGCCGCGTGGGCCTGCTGACTCCGGTTCGCCTCGATCTGCGCAGCGGCGTGCTCCGCCTCGAGCTCATCGAACCGGCTCCGCGCAGTGGAATGTTCGCTTGCAAGCTGCCGGACCTTTTCGGTCCGGGAAGCGACCTCGTCACGCAACCGCGCGATCTCGTCGCTCCTGGCGATCACGCCGAGCTGCGACTCGTTCCCGCGATGGACGCGCAACCAGTGCCTGCCGACCCAGATACCGTCAGGAGTGACCGCGGACTGCCCTTCTTCGAGCGTCGGACGCAGCTTCAGGGCCGCGGCGAGTGAATCCGCGGTCAGTACACCGCCGAGCAGCGCCCTGGCGGCGCCGGGCGAGTGCACCTTGTCGAGCAAGCGGCCACGCGCTTCGACGGCATCCGTGGCAGATCGTGCCTCCACCAGAACAAGCCGGCCGTCGGCGATCTCCGCGATCGCGCCGGCCAGATGATCGATGCTTTCGACCGTGACGGCCTGCAAGGCATCTGCGAGCACGGTCTCCACGGCACGTTCCCAACCCGGTGCAACCGCAAGCTCCTCGGCCAGGCGCACCGCCGCCACGGAGTGTTCCTCGAGCCAGCCGTCAAACGTCTCCGAGACGTTTCCGAGCGCGGCCTCCTGCAGCGCCTCAAGTGAACTCAGTCGCTCACGCCCGCCCCGGAGTTGCTCGCGCAGCGCTTCAAGTTCGTCGAAAATGCGCTGTTCGTCGCCACGCTGCTGCCTGATTCGGTCCGCCAGTGTCGCGACCGACGCCAGGGCATCGGACGAAACGGCCTCGAGCCTTGTCTGGCGGTTGGCGAGCTGTTCGAGTTCATCCTCGTGTTCGGAGACCTGCGCGGCATCGCGCTCGGCGGCACTATCGGTGAGGCGGCCTTGCAAGCGCTCGCGTTGCGCGCCGAGGTGCTCGAGCCGGGCCTCTCCCAGTTCGCAGTCCTTGCGTGTTTCGGCAAGCTCCGCGGCGACCTGCTCCCAACGTTCGCGGTACCGCTCGAGCTCTTCCTCGGCTCGGCGCAGCTTATCGTCCGACTGCCGTTGCCGGTCGCCCGCAGCGGCAAATTCCGGGGCCAGTTCGTTCAATGTCCGGTCAAACCGCTCGATCTTGTTCGTGTCGCTGTCGATCAGTCCGGACAACTCCTCAAGCTCCCGGTTTGCGTCCTTCAGATCCTGGTCCAGACGGCTTGCTGTCGCCTTGCGATGCCTGATCGCGTCCTCCAGATGACCGATGTCCGCGTCCAGTCGCAGACGGACTCCGTGCACAGCCTGGAATGCCTCGTTACGTTCGTCCTCTTCGACGCGCAGCTTCTCGATCGCGGTCTCGCTCGCGCGCAGTTCGGTCTCGGCCGCATCGAAAGCGAGCCGTTTCGATCCGAGCGTCGTTTCGCGTTCGGCGACATCGGCGCGCAAGCTGCGAAGCGTGAGCGCCAGCACTTCGGCGCGGGTGCGGCGCTCCTCGTCCTTGAGCGCCCGATAACGCTCGGCGGCCCGCGCCTGTCGCTTCAGGTGGGCGAGCTGCTTGTCGACTTCATCGCGCAGGTCGCTCAGACGCTCGAGGTTCTCGCGCGTGTGGCGGACCTTGTGCTCCGTCTCGCGGCGTCTCTCCTTGTATTTGGAGATCCCTGCCGCCTCCTCCAGGAAGGCCCTGAGTTCCTCGGGCCGGGCCTCGACAAGCCGGGAGATCATGCCCTGCTCGATAATCGAATAGCCCTGCGCACCGACCCCGGTGCCAAGCAGGAGATTGGTGATGTCCTTTCGCCGGCAGCGTGTGTTGTTCAGGAAGAACTGCGAGGTTCCGTCGCGGGATACCACGCGGCGCACCGAAACTTCACTGTAGCCTGCGTAAGCTCCGCCGATGGTTCCGTCGGAATTGTCGAAATACAGCTCAACACTGGCCTGACCGACCGGCTTGCGGTCGCTCGTACCGTTGAAAATCACGTCGGCCATGGAACCGCCGCGCAGCGTTTTGGCGGATCCTTCGCCCAACACCCATCGAATCGCATCGATGACGTTGGACTTGCCGCAGCCGTTGGGGCCGACGATGCCGGTCAGGTTGCCGGGGAAGCTAATGCCGGTGGGATCGACGAAGGACTTGAAGCCCGAAAGCCGAATCTTGCTGAGGCGCATACGGTACAGACCGCTTTAGCTGCCGCGAATAGCGTAGTTTAAAGTAAAATTCAACGCGAGACGATGCAGCCGGATACTCTTCCGGCGAATGGGACCCTTTCTGCGATGCCCGAACCATCCCAAACGACGCCTTCCCCGGATACCCTTTCGACATTCGAAAATCCGATGATCGGCCGCGACTACACGATCGACATCGAGATCCCCGAGTTCACGTGCCTGTGCCCCATGACAGGGCAACCGGATTTTGCAACGTTGAGGCTCCAGTATGTTCCCGATGTGCACTGCGTCGAGCTCAAGTCGCTGAAGCTGTACATACGGTCCTACCGCGACGTCGGCGCTTTTCACGAGGCCGTGACAAACCGGATGCTCGACGACCTGGCAGCGAAGCTCGATCCCAGGTTCATCCGTCTGACCGCTGAATTCAACGTACGCGGAGGGATCTACACGACGGTTGTTGCCGAGCGAAAACAACCCGAGTGGAATCCCGGAGCGGTCGTGCTGTTGCCCGGCGAAGGCAATCAGAAGCGCCTCGATTAGGCCCTTTCGCTTGGCAAACTCGCATGTATAATCGCCGCTCTTGAGTGACGACGCGTGCTTGGAGGTCGGGCACATGGCGACGACAAAGGGGGCCAGAACGGGCAGCAAGAGTGCTGGAGGCAGCAAGCCGAAGGCCAGCGCCCGCGCACGCAAGGCGCCCGCGCAGGACGCCGCCGCCCCAGCCGCGCGCAACAAGACCCCAGCAGCTTCCCGCACGGCGAAGAACGCGTCTCGCACAACGGCGTCCTCGAAGAGGAAACCCGCGACAAAGGGTCGGACCGCAGCAAAAGCCGCCGGCTCGAAAGCGCGCTCGGGAAAATCCAACGCCGGGACTGCCTCCCGCCGGTCACGTCAGTCCCGGGTGAAGGTATTGACGGGACCCGTGCGCGGCATCGCGCCTTACAAACCGAAGCGCGGCGAGTCCTATATGAACGAACTGCAGCTCGCGCACTTCCGCAATATCCTGCTCGCCTGGAAGCAGGAGCTCATGGAGGAAGTGGACCGCACGATGCATCACATGAAGGACGACGCTGCCAACTTTCCCGATCCCAACGATCGCGCGACGCAGGAGTCCGAATTCGGCCTCGAGCTGCGAACGCGGGACCGCGACCGCAAGTTGCTGCGAAAAATCGACTCGGCGCTTCTCCGGATAGATGACGGATCCTACGGCTACTGCGAAGAGACGGGCGAGGAAATCGGCCTCAGGCGGCTCGAGGCGCGCCCGGTAGCCACACTGTGCCTCGAGGCCCAGGAGCGGCGTGAGCTGGCCGAACGACAGTTCCGCGACCGCGAGGACTACTATCGCTAGGCAAGGGTCCGGCTACGTCGGGCGGTTCGCCCCCTCCCCCACGGGCCCATTGCACATCGGATCGCTGACGACCGCCGTCGCAAGCTACCTGCACGCCCGACAGGCCGGCGGTGAATGGCTGATTCGTATCGAGGACATCGACCCGCCTCGCGAAGCGGCCGGAGCATCCGACCGGATCCTGACGGCACTCGAAGCGCTCGACCTGCACTGGGACCGGACCGTGCTGTACCAGAGCAGCAGGCTCGAAACCTACACGCAAGCGGCGCGAGAACTGTTCGACGCCGGCCTTGCCTACCATTGCAGTTGCAGCCGCAGCCAGTTGCGCGCGCAGGGTGCGAAACGCTATCCGGGAAGCTGTCGTACGCGGAAAACGCACGACGGCCCCACGGCACTGCGCGTGCGCGTCGACGATGTCGGGAGATCGTTCGTCGACAACCTGCAGGGGGTCGTGCGGAGCACGCTCTACGAATCGACGGGCGATTTTGTCATCGTGCGCCGCGACGGACTACCGGCCTACCACCTCGCCTCCGCACTCGACGATGCGTTCCAGGGGGTGACCACCATAGTCAGGGGCGTCGATCTGCTCGATACCACGGCTGCGCACCGTCATCTGCGCAAACTCTTGAACCTGCCCGATCCGCACTACCTGCATCTGCCCGTGATCGTCAATACCCGGGATCAGAAACTCTCCAAGCAGACCGGAGCGCGCGGCGTCGACATCGGCGTTCCCGCCGAGCTTGCCGCGACCGCGCTGGGCTATCTTGGCGCGCCGGTCCCCGACGAGCTTCGAGGTGCCCGACCGGCGCAGCTCTGGAAATGGGCACGGCGAGACTGGTCCATCGAATCGCTCAAGGGGATACGCTCGATCCGCGAGCACTGAGGGGCTGCCCGGCCTGCAGCCTCACAGCCCGCAGCACACGCCAGGTTGCGTCAGGCCGCTGTGCTCACGTCGCGCATACTCAGACGAATGCGTCCCTGGCGGTCCACTTCCAGAACCTTGACGCGGATCACGTCGCCTTCGCTGAGCTTGTCGCTGACGCGTTCCACGCGCTCGTTGGAGATCTGGGAAATGTGCACGAGACCGTCACGTCCGGGCAGGATCGTCACGAACGCACCGAAATCCATGAGTCGCGCGACGCGTCCCTCGTAGATTCTGCCGACTTCGACATCGGCCGTTATGAGTTCGATCCGCTCCTGTGCGGCGCGCCCCGAGGCCGCGTCGACGGAGGCGATCTTGACGGTCCCGTCGTTGTCGATATCGACGGTAGCGCCCGTCTCCTCGGTTATCCCGCGAATCACCGCACCGCCCTTGCCGATGACATCGCGAATCTTTTCCGGGTCGATCTTCATCGTGATGATCGTCGGTGCCCAGTCCGACATCTTGTCTCTGGGCGCGGCCAGCACCTGGTTCATCGTCTCGAGGATATGCAGGCGCGCCTCGCGGGGGCCTGTTCGAGTGCCCTGGCCATGATGTCGCGGGTAATACCCTGAATCTTGATATCCATCTGCAGGGCGGAGATACCCGAGTCCGTGCCGGCGACCTTGAAATCCATGTCGCCGAGATGATCCTCATCGCCAAGGATATCGGTCAGAACGACGTAACGGTCGTCGTCCTTGATCAGCCCCATGGCAACGCCGGCAACCGGCGCCGTGGTCGGAACGCCTGCGTCCATGAGTGCCAGGCTCGTCCCGCAGACGCTTGCCATCGAACTTGAACCATTCGACTCGGTGATTTCGGAGACGACCCGGATGACGTAGGGGAAGCTCTCCATCTCGGGCATGACGCCCTCGATGCTGCGGCGGGCCAGACGGCCGTGGCCGATTTCCCTTCGCTTCGGAGACCCCATGAACCCGGTTTCGCCGACACAGTACGGCGGGAAGTTGTAGTGGAGCATGAACGGGTCGCGGCGTTCGCCTTCAAGCGCGTCGACAATTTGCGCATCGCGACCGGTGCCCAGGGTCGTGACCACGAGGGCCTGGGTTTCGCCGCGCGTAAACAGCGCCGATCCGTGCGTTCTGGGAAGCACTCCGACTTGCACGTCGATTGGCCGTACCGTATTCGCGTCGCGCCCGTCGATCCGCGGTTTGCCGTCCAGTACCCGCTCGCGCACGGTGCTTTTTTCGAGCTTGCTGAACTGCGCCTCGACATCGGCCGCCCGCCAGCTCGCAGACGCGGATTCGGCCAACGTCGACACGCAGGTGCGCCGGATATCGCCGATGCTTGCGCGCCGCTCCTGCTTCTCGGCAATGCCGTAGGCCTCGGTTAACCGGTCCGCCACCGACTGCTTAACGGCGTCGACCAGGCTCTCGTCTTCCTGCGGCGCGTTCCAGTGGACGGAAGGCCGCCCCACCTCTCCGGCCAGCGACTCGATCGCGTCGATGGCTGGCTGCATCTGCTCGTGGCCGAAGACCACGGCGCCGAGCATCGTGTCTTCGGACAGGAGTTTTGCGCTCGACTCGACCATGAGCACTGCCTGCCGGGTACCCGCGACAACAAGATCGAGTTCGGAGCGCGCGACCTCGCTCATGGATGGATTGAGGACGTAGCGATTGTCAATGTAGCCCACGCGCGCCGCGCCGATCGGTCCGCGGAACGGGAGTCCCGAGATCGAAAGCGCCGCCGAGGCCCCGAGCAGCGCCGGGATATCCGGATCGACCTCGGGGTTCATCGAAAGTACGGTCGCGACGACCTGAGTTTCGCGCATGTAGCCCTTCGGAAAGAGTGGCCTGACAGGCCGGTCGATGAGCCGGCACGTCAGCGTCTCCTTCTCGCTCGGCCGTCCTTCGCGCTTGAAGAATCCGCCGGGTATCCGGCCCGCCGCGTAGGTCTTCTCCTGATAGTTGACGGTGAGCGGGAAGAATTCGCGCCCCTCCCGATCGACCTTTTCGCCGACGGCGGTGACGAGCACCACCGTATCGGCCATGCTGACGACGACAGCGCCGTCGGCCTGACGGGCAATGACGCCCGTCTCGATGGTGACGTCGTGCGCACCGAAATTGAATGTTCTGCTGCGTTTCACTTTCCTATCCTTGCATGCATACGCGCCGCCGCCCGATTGACGGTAGCGTCGTCGCGATCAGCATGGTTTCCAAAACTGAGCAGAGCCGGCAGAACCGGCTCTGTGCGTGATTGATGTGCGACTCAACGTCTCAGGCCGAGTCGACCGATCAATTCCTTGTAGCGGCCCCGATCCCTGCTCTTGAGGTAGTCCAGAAGCTTGCGGCGACGATTGACCATACGCAGCAGGCCCCGACGCGAATGACGATCCTTGTGGTGCGCGCGGAAGTGGTCGGTCAGTTCCCGAATTCTTGCGGACAACAATGCGACCTGGATTTCCGGCGACCCGGTGTCGGTGGGGTCTCGCCGATATTCGGTGATGATTTCGGACTTTTGTCCCGAACTAAGCGCCATATGGACTCTCCGGGACCCTGCTGCCCCGTCCCTCTTCGTGAATGCCTCTCTGAATGAAGCGCGACATTTTACCCACACAGGGCACTGCGTCCAAGCATTTGCGCACAAATGTCACAACGGAATTATGCGTCGCGGCACGAGTAGACCGTCAGCGCGTACTTCGCCGAGGCCGAAAAAACCGGTCGTCGGCCCATACAGGCGCACGCGGCCAGGCGCCCACGACAGCTCTGCGGCAACGGGCCGGCCATGTCTCAGGTCAGTCTCAATGTCGTGGGAAAGCTCAAGTGAAGGCCAATCCGGCAATGCGCGATCGATCGGCAGGAGCAAGCGATCCAGAGCATCGAGTCCATCGCACGCGGCTTCATTGAGGGTCGCAAAGTCATGCATCTCAAGACCCGCGAAGGGGCCGATCTCAAGCCGCCGCAACGCCGTCACATGCGCAAGCGTACCCAACTGCGCAGCGATGTCGCCGACCAGAGTCCGTACGTAGGTCCCTTTCGAACAGCACGTCATGAATGTGAATTCCGGCCAGCGATAGTTCCGCAGGGCAATGGAATGGACCGTGATTTTCCGCGGTTCGCGCTCAACGTCGATGCCCTTGCGAGCCAGGCTGTAGAGCGGCCGGCCGCGGTGCTTGAGTGCCGAATACATCGGTGGTACCTGTTCGCTCGTGCCGCAAAACTGCTCGAGCACCGCGGTTAGCGCCGATTCTTCGATCACCGGCCCATCCGCGCGCTCGCAAACCTTGCCGTCAGAATCGCCCGTGTCGGTTGCGGTACCGAACCGTCCGGTAACCAGATAGGTCTTGCTGGCAGCCAGCAGGTAGCCCGAGACGCGGGTTGCAGCCCCGAAGCACAGCGGCAACATGCCGGTTGCCAGGGGGTCCAGACTGCCCGTATGGCCGGCCTTTGCGGTCCCGTAAAGGTGTTTGGCGCGCTGCAGCACGCGGTTCGAAGTCATGCCGGCCGGCTTGTCGAGCAACAGGATGCCATCGACGCGCCGTCCTTTCCTCTTGCTCACGATGGCCGGTCTCCGCAACCAGCAGTCCGTGGCGAAGGTCCCGCTGCGTTCAACTGTAAAGGCACCGCGGGGGACTTCCGCCACCAACTGCCGGGCCACGCACTATTCGAGGCTCGAGTCGATCAGGCGCGTGAGTTCCAGGCCCTGGCGGGCACTCTGGTCGTGGCGAAAACGCAACTCGGGCACGCGCCGCAAACGGAGTTGCCGACCGACGTTCAAACGGAGGTATCCGGTTGCCGCCTCGAACGCCTGTTTCACCGGATCCGGGTCGTCGTCGGGCTCAAGCGTGCCATAGAATACGGTGGCGACACCAAGGTCGCCGCTGAGTTCAACCTCGTTGACGCGCACGCCTTCGAGTCTTGGGTCCTTGATCTCCGACTGCAACAACGCATTGAGCACGCGTACAAGCTCCGCGCCTACTCGCAGATGTCTCGGATACTCGCGTTGCATGTTCAGACCGTTCTTGCAAACTCGGTTCTTTCGTAGCACTCGATCTGGTCGTCGACCTTGACGTCGTTGTAGTTCTTCACGCCTATTCCGCACTCGGTTCCGGCCCGGACCTCGTTGACGTCATCCTTGAAGCGTCGCAGGGACTCGAGCTGGCCCTCGTAAATGACCACATTGTCCCGCAGCACGCGGATCGGACTCGCGCGCTTCACATGGCCGTCGACGACCATGCAACCGGCAACGTTGCCGAGCTTCGGCGAACGGAACACATCGCGGACCTCGGCCAGGCCAACGATACGCTCGCGAATCTCGGGCGAAAGCATGCCGCTGACGGCAGCCTTCACGTCATCGATGGCCTCGTAGATCACCCGGTAGTAGCGGATGTCGACATCCGTTTCCTTGATCGCACTGCGAGCCGCAGCGTCGGCCCGGACGTTGAATCCAAGAACGATGGCGTCCGACGCCGCGGCAAGCTGTATGTCCGACTCGGTAATTCCACCGACACCCGAGGCGACAACGGTCACCTTCACAGACTCGTTGGAGATGGCTTCAAGCGCGTCCTTCAATGCTTCCACACTGCCCTGCACATCGGCCTTGACGACAAGTTGAACCCGAACTGTACCGGTGTCGCCCATCTGCTCGAAAACGTCGTCGAGCTTCGCCGCCTGCTGCTTCGCAAGCTTGACGTCGCGCTCCTTGCCATGCCGAAACTGCGCAACTTCCCTGGCCTTGCGCTCGTCCGTCACGACGAGCACATCATCGCCGGCCCCGGGCGTTCCCGAAAGCCCAAGCACCACCGCGGGTATCGACGGACCGGCCGTCTGAATCGCATTTCCGGCCTCATCGAACATCGCGCGGATCCTGCCGTGCTCCTGCCCTGCGAGCAGGATATCGCCGACCCTGAGACTGCCTCTCTTCACGAGCACCGTTGCCACGGCGCCACGGCCGCGCTCGAGGCTCGCTTCGAGAGCCACGCCTGCCGCCGGTCCGGTCACGGGCGCCTTCAGATCAAGGAGCTCAGCCTGAAGCATCACCGCATCGAGCAGATCATCGATTCCCGCGCCGGTTTGTGCGGACACGTTGACAAAGAGCGTGTCCCCGCCCCAGTCCTCCGGGATCACGTCCTGTTGCGACAGCTCGTTGCGGGCCCGGTCGGGATCGGCGTCTTCGCGGTCGATCTTGTTGACCGCTACGACCATCGGCACGCCGGCTGCCCGCGCATGCTGGATGGCTTCGATCGTCTGCGGCATCACGCCGTCATCGGCAGCAACGACGAGAATGATGACGTCCGTCACCTGTGCGCCGCGCGCTCGCATTGCGGTGAAGGCGGCGTGGCCCGGCGTATCGAGGAACGTCAGCATGCCCCGGCCGGTCTTCACGTGATACGCGCCGATATGCTGCGTAATGCCGCCGGCCTCGCCGGCCGCCACGCGCGTACGGCGGATGTAATCGAGCAGCGAGGTCTTTCCGTGGTCGACATGGCCCATGACGGTCACGACGGCGGGTCGATCCACCCCTTCGGTCTGTGTGTCGCGCTCTTCAACGGCTTCGAGCAACTGATCCTCGATGGCCGTCTCCTTGAGCGGCTTCGCGGTATGCCCCATCTCTTCGACGACGAGGATCGCGGTGTCCTGGTCGATGACCTGGTTGATGGTCACCATCATGCCCATGCTCATGAGCATCTTGATGACTTCCGTCGACTTTATGGCAAGTCGTTGCGAGAGCTCGTTGACGGCGATAGTCTCGGGAATCTCGACCTCCCGCACCACCGGCGCAGTCGGGCGCTCGAAACCGTGCTGCGTGTCGACGCTGACGTGGACGGGCCGCCGTCGCGGACGTTTCCTTCGACGCCTGCTTGCCATGCCTTCGGCGACATGCAAGGTGTGATCCGGCGTGCGCGGTTCGGGTTTCCCGCGCTTGCCCTTTTGCCTGGCGCGATCCGGCTCCTTGCGCACATCGGCGTCCGGCGCCGGTTTCGCGGGATCGTCGGCCTTGCGCCGTGCCGCTTCCGCGTCGGCTTCGCGCTGTTTCTCCGCTTCTTCGGACAGGCGCTGACGCTCTTCGGCCTCGCGTTGCTCGCGAGCTTCCTGTTCTGCCTTCTCCCGCTCCAGTTCCTGCTGACGACGTTCCGCGTCCAGCTCCTCCTGCTTCTTGCGCGCCTGCTCCTCGGCGAGGCGCTCGGCCTCGACTTCCTCCTGCTTGCGCGCCTGCTCGTGTACCCGGCGCTCGGCATCGAGCTCTTCCTGCTTCTTGCGCGCCTGTTCCTCGAGCACGTCGCGCTTGATGTAGGTGCGTTTGCGTCTGACCTCGACATTGACGGTACGCGTGCGGCCCTGGCCCGCAGCAAACTTGAGCTCACTTTGCGACTTGCGCTTGAGCGTGATCCGGCGGGGCGAACCTGCGGACGAATCGGTGCGTCCGTGCGTGCGCCGCAGATGAGTGAGAAGCTCGAGCTTGGCGTTTTCGCTGATCACGTCCTCAGCGCCGGATACCTTGATGCCGGCTTCGTCGAGCTGCACGATCAGCCGCTCGACCGGTACCTTCAGCACTTCAGCAAATTCGGTGACCGTTACTTCAGCCATGGTGCTCTCCTCGCTCCTCAGGCCTGCTGCTCGTTCTCGAACCAGTGGGCGCGCGCTGCCATGATCAACTCACCGGCGCGCTCAGGCTCAAGCTCATCGATGTCTTCGAGATCGTCGACAGCCTGCTCGGCGAGATCCTCCCGGGTAACAACCCCGCGGCTCGCGAGAATGAAGGCCAGCTCCATGTCCATGCCGTCGAGGCTCAACAGGTCGTCCGCCGGCTGAGCCTGGTCGATGACCTCCTCGTTGACGATCGCCTGGGTAATGAGCACATCCCTCGCGCGGGCACGCAGTTCGTCAACGATTTCCTGGTCGAATTCTTCGATGGCCACCAGCTCACTCGCCGGCACGTAGGCGATCTCCTCGAGAGACGAGAATCCTTCCTGCACGAGAATCGTTGCGACATCCTCGTCGACGTCGAGGTCCTTCATGAAACTCTCGATGAGCTCGCGAGCTTCCTGCTCGCTCTTGTCTTCGGCATCGGACTCGGTCATCACGTTGAGTTCCCAGCCTGTAAGCTCGCTTGCAAGCCGGATGTTCTGGCCGCCGCGGCCGATCGCCTGCGACAGTTTTTCTTCCTCAACAGCGATATCCATGCTGTGCGCGTCTTCGTCGACGACGATGGAAAGCACATCGGCCGGCGACATGGCATTGATCACGAACTGGGCGGCGTTCTCGTCGTGCAGGATGATGTCCACGCGCTCGCCTGCAAGTTCGTTGGAAACCGCCTGCACACGGGAACCGCGCATGCCGACGCAAGCGCCGACCGGATCGATGCGGTTGTCGTTGCTCTTGACGGCGATCTTCGCGCGCAGTCCCGGGTCGCGTGCCGCGCCGAGTATCTCGATGAGCCCCTGTCCGACCTCGGGCACTTCGATGTTGAAGAGTTCGACGAGGAACTGCGGCGACGCCCGCGTCAGAAAAAGCTGCGGCCCGCGTACTTCGGCGCGCACTTCCGCAAGCAGGCTCTTGATGCGGTCCTGCGGCTTGATCGGCTCACGCGGGATCAGGTGTTCGAAAGGTACGAACCCTTCGGCGTTTCCGCCGAGATCCACATAGGCGCCATTGCGGTCGACCCGCTTGACGATGCCGCTGACAAGCTCGCCGACCCGCTCCTCGTACTCCTCGACGACCTGCTCACGCTCGGCTTCGCGAACCTTCTGGACGATGACCTGCTTGGCCGTCTGGGCGGCGATGCGGCCGAACTCGACGGATTCCATGGGCTGTTCGACATAGTCACCCGGCTGCGCGTCCGGATCGAACTCGACAGCATCCAGAACCCTGAGTTCGTGCGCAGGTTCCTCGAGCTCCGTGGAATCGTCCGCAAATACCATCCAGCGCCGGAACGTATCGTATTCTCCGGTCGTACGGTCGATGGCGACGCGCACATCGATGTCTTCGCCGTAGCGTCTTCGCGTTGCGCTCGCGAGCGCCGCCTCGATCGCCTCGAAAATGATGTCCTTGTCGACCCCTTTTTCGTTCGAGACGGCTTCCGCTACCAGCAGAATTTCCTTGCTCATCGTTCGGTCACCTCAGCTCCCGCTCACGAGACGCGCATCAGCAATGTCGGCGAGACTCAAGCGCCAGATCGTCCCGTCAACGTCAACGGCAATCGCCCTCGCTCCGGCGTCGCAGAGCCGCCCCCTGAAGCGGCGCCTGCCATCGCGCGGCTTGCTGAGTTCGACCTTGATCTCGTCGTTTACAAATCGTTCGAAATGTGCCGCAGTCCGGAGCCGCCGCTCGATGCCGGGCGACGACACCTCAAGTACGTAGTGCCCTGGCAGCGGATCCTCCACGTCGAGGAAAGCGCCAATCTGCTCGCTCACGAGTTCGCAGTCGGCCAGTGTCACCGCCGGCTCCCTGTCGATGTAGATTCGCAGCAAGCCGCGTCCACCGATCCGCGCATCGAGATCGACAAGCTCGAAACCCAGTGCCTGCAATGGCGGTTCCAGCAGATCGATCAATGCCTGCTTGTCTACCGACTGACTCACGATCGACGCCTCTCCAAACAACAAAAAATGGGCTCAAGGCCCATTCTTCTCGGTCTCCTCCTCCTCGACCCGCCGTCCGTCGCGGGTTACGTTCGACAAACTGCCCCGCCGGGGGGCTTCTTACTTAACCATTCTGGTTACCATTTAGCCCTAAACCCATGATTTTAAAACAAATCACTTGGCATACCCGGAGCCGAAGCACCACAAAATCGGGACATATCCTATCAAAAGTCAGTTCCCGAAGGTAGAACCCGATCACGCATGCGCCCGGACGGGACAGATGGTCCGCTTGTCTCACCGGACGCGCCGTGAGAAGTGCGCTAGAGGGTATGCCAGTGCTGATGCTCTTCGGACCAGACTCGCCTGGGGCCGCTCCCGTCGTCGCCAAGATCGTCGAGCGACATGAGCATGACGATCGCGCCGGTAAGCAGCATGAGGCCGATCAGCGACAGAACGACCCGGTTTGCGATCGACCCCTTTTGCGGTGCCAGCGCACAGCAGTGCTTGTACTTTTTGCCGCTGCCGCAAGGGCACGGCTGGTTACGGCCAATGGAAGCCATTTCGATGACCCTCGGGTTGCGCCTCAATCACGCGACGAAACGACCAGGAACCTGTGCCGCAGGAAGTCGCGAAAGCGAAAATCCGATATCGCCGTCCCATCGTCGGATCGATTGAGGAGAGTATCGAGCCATATTTGACGAAATCGATCGGACGATGGGGCGGATGAGAGCGGATATGCAGCCGTGAATTCCTACGGCGCGGGCTCCTGGCGATGTGCCGACTGATAGTGCCGTTCAAGGATGTCCATGCCGAAGTCCTCCGTCCTGCTGCGCCACACCGAGTGCACATGGTTGCCCATGTTCTGTTCGTTGTCGTATTCAAAGATGAAATCGGGTCCCTGCAGACGGAAATAGTGCGGTTCGCGCCGCATCGTCGATCCCATCCACGCGAAACTGAGTTCGGCCGGGTCGATGGCCGCAAGCCTCGCCGAGGACAGTTCCGGCTGATAGTTCGCCACGACCTCGTCAAGGATGCGACGTACCCAAAATTGCTGCATCTCATTGAACTCGCCAACGGAAACGCCCTGCGGTGCCAGCGACTGTCGCCATGCATCCCATTGGTCGCGCGGTTTGCCGATATTGCCCGTGAAGATCTCGCCAGGAGGCTCGTCGGAGATAATCGCCATTGCCCTTTGCTCGTCGCTGAGCGACATCAGCAGATCGCGGGCGAGGTCTTCCTGCATACCGAGCACCCTGAAACCGGTGAGCGGCCCGGTACGAACCTCGGCCGGGTTCGAACCGAAAAACGAAGGCGTTACGGATACTCCATCAGGCGCAACCGAGACGCTCAGCGACACATGGTGGCCTTCGAACCGCCAGGCCCATGACGAATCCATGCCCGGCGTACCGAACAGGGCCAGCACATAGTGATCGACGCTCCGCGGCACGCCTCCCCGGTCGAGCATGTCGAGAATGTTCTCAAGCTGCATGATGTGCACGACCTTGAGGTACCCGTTGGAACTGAGCACGGACGTCAGCAGTTCGTGTACGAGCATGCGCTGTTCTGCGTTCATCGACTCGATCGGCAGGCCCACGCGTGGAGCCGGCCAGAACTGCCACTGCTCGCGTGCCGCGTCGTCGAGTTCGTGCAGCATGTTGCCCGGGCGGGCGATCATCCCCGATGGACCGCGTCGCTCGACGCTTTCGGCAAGAGCACCTGCGGTCGCGACCATGGATTCGCGGATGGTACGGGTTGCCGCATCCTGCGCTGCCGCGGTCACGGTCAACAACAGGCCGGTGACGAGAGTTGCAAGTCGAAGGTTCATCTGCTGTCCCCCTTGCGCTGAACGCGGCGCGGCAAGAGTGCGTGGCCCTGCAGCGGCGCCTGATCTCGAACCTGCCGAGCATGGTCCGGTTCAAGTGTCGACGCTCGTGAACGCTCCTCGCGATCCGCCACGATGTTCGCGTAGCACGACATCGACTGTGCCTGACTATATTAACCGAATCCGGGCACGCGGTGGCGCATGCTCACAGGGGCCTGCGACCCGTCAAGGTCGTGGAAGTGAATGGCGCCCGAGGTACCGATCGACCGCCTGGGAGACAACAGCGAATTGCCCCTGGCTGGATGCTCGCGCATTGCTCGTTGGACCGTTACTCGATGACTCTGATCTCGTACAACTTCGGCCAGTTCTTGCCGGTCACGAAGAGCCGCTGCGTTGCGGCATCGAACGCGATGCCGTTCAGGACCTCATCGGTGCTCGCGCGCTGCCAGCTCGGGTAGAGATCGGTCAGGTCGATCCAGCCGAGCACGCCCCCGTCAGCCGGCGAGATGCGGACGATCCTGTCCTCGTACCAGACGTTTGCCCAGATTTCGCCGCCGATGTATTCAAGTTCGTTGAGCCGTGTCAGCTCGAGGTCTCCATCGCGCACCGTGAGCCGCTTCACCTGTTCGTAGCTCTCCGGTTCGAGGAATCGTAGCACCGCCGTGCCGTCGCTCAGGATCAGGTGCGTGCCATCGTGGGTCAGTCCCCAGCCTTCGCCTTCGTAGCGAAACGTCTCGAGGATCTCGAAAGTCGCCAGGTCGTATACGATACCCAGGCCGCTCTGCCAGGTGAGTTGGTAGGCACGATCTCCACGAATCGTGAGCCCTTCCCCGAACAAACGGCTGTTGAGTGCGCCCATGCGCTCGACCTGACCGGTTTCGATATCGACGCGGCGAATTGACGAAGCCCCGTAGCGGCCGGTGCTCTCATACAGTCGGCCGTCGGAGATCGCAAGGCCCTGAGTGAACGCTGAAGGATCATGGGGATACTCCGCGACGACCTCGACCTGCCACGGGTCGCTGCTGCCGCCGCGAAATTGCGCCCATGCCGCAAAGCCGCCGGCCGCGGCCACGAGCGCGGCCGCAATCAGCCACATTCCAGTGCGCGCAGTGCGTGTCGCCATCCTCTCCCCGGATATGAACGCAAGTCCAGGCCAGCACGGATCATAGCCCAATCGGGACGACTCAAGCGCTGCCGGTGCAATCGATTCCAGTCCGCAGGTAGCGTGCCTGATCAACCGCAGGGGCGGCGATAGCGGATTTTGCAGCCGTGGATTCCTGCCGCACACGCTCCCGGGTCGGCTCGATTCCCGGCTTGCACCGGCGCGGCAGTGCGTGTCGGGCTCAGCAGACGTCGGGAACCACGACCTCGAAGTCGTGCTCGCCGTAAGCCCTGACCAGTTCGAATACTTCTTGCGCGCGTGCAAGCGAGCCGCAGTCGCGAATCCGGATCACGCCGAGCGGTTCGCCGGACACATCCAGTGCGATAGCGAGGGCACTCAGCGAAGGATAGACCCGAAAGCGGTACTCGAAGCGGTCCTCATAGACGTCAAGCCGCACGGGCGACGCCGCTGGCGGCAGAAACATCAACTGTCCGGCGAGATAGACCAGCACGAACAGCGCGACGACCATGATCGCGATGCGCAGCTTCCCCATCTGAACGATGTGGAACTAACAGCCGTGCCTGTGCGAAGCAGCGCTACCCGGACGAGGCGCAGTCGTAGGGTCTGACCTCCTCACCCGGCCTCCAGACCCAGGATTTGCCCTGCACGACAGGCTCGGTGAAGGTCGCCGGATCCGTTACGGTCAACTGGTAGGCGAGCATGCTGCCGTCCTCATTGAGCGTGAAACGCTCCTCGGTCTCGACCGCCGGGCTCTGCCTGATGCCGGCATTGTTGAAGAAGCCGTAGTCGATGGCCGTGGTCTCGACGACGAGCGTCTCGCCTTCCCAGCGTCCGACCGACCGGCCAAGCAGGCTTGCCGGTGCAGATTCGTCAACATCCTCGGGCGACAGGTAGATCCTGCGTACCGAGTCGTATTCCTCAAGCCGCATCACGATCACATCGCCTTCGTCGACGAATTGCATCGGATAAGGCTGTTCCATGATGTAAGGCATGCCTTTCGGCGCGCAGTTGAGCGTCGGATCGTCCGCAATCGGATCGTAGCTGTCGCGGGCGGCCTGCGCGGCCGGCGTAAGCGGATAGCTGCTGTTCCAGAGCGACCCGGCGTTCGTCCAGACGCGAAAGATGCCGCGGCCTTCGACATCCGCCGTGACTTCGCCGCGAATGTCCTCGCCTATGGTCCTGTCCGACCAGCGCGGTGCATAGCGCGACCCGAACAGAATCTCGTCTCCGCTCGGCAAGAGCATGTTTGTGAGCCACATTGCGTCGTCGGACATTCTGCCCGGGTTGCCCGCGACCGTGACGCGCGTGCCGGGCGCGACGAGGCCCGGAGCCAGGCCGAAGCGGCTCACGATGCTGACCGAGTTCGTCTCGATCTCGATCGTGCGCGGCTCGCCCTCCGAATCGACTCCCGTCACCCTGAAACCGATGTGGGGATTGACCCAGAGCACCTCGGTGACCTCGCCTTCCATCTCGACGATGCGGCTGCGGTCGTAGACCGGCCCGGTAGCGTGATGCGCGTGGCTACCGACTGCGATCAAGAGAAAAGGGCCAGCGAGTACCGTCGTCAGCTTCACATTCATGGCGTACCTCCGTTGGCGGACTGCGGCCCGGTTCGGCCCGTGAGACGACGACGTGGACAACACCGCACCGGCTGCCATCGTTGCCTCACACGTCTGCGCGCCCGCTTCTCACATGTTGCAGCATCGCCTGCGGGGAACGAACACTCGCTACCGTAAAGCGGCAGCTGCAAGGGCCGAGTACCCGGTCGATTCTACGCGAACGATGCAAACCGGTGTACCGCCGCTGTGACGCGCAGTAGACAATTCATTATCATTGCGCCAGTGTGGCCACGAGGTTCGCGGACAGGGGCACAGGAATGCACAGCAGGTTGGACTTCATTGGGCTCATGACAGCGCTTGCCGCGGCAGCGGCTTTGCTGGCGGCGCCCGCGAACGCGCAGGAGCGCCCGGAACGGATCAACGGGCGCCCCAACCTGAACGGCATCTGGCAGGCACTCGATACCGCGCACTGGAACCTCGAAGGTCATTCTGCCGAAGCGCTCGATGACTTCTGGCAGCTTGGGGCTATCGGCGCAATCCCGGCCGGCCAGAGCGTCGTCGTCGGCGGCACGATTCCCTATCTGCCCGAGGCGCTTGCCGAACGCGACGAAAACCGCGCCGGCTGGCCCGCGTCCGATCCGGAAGCGAAGTGCTACCTGCCCGGCATCCCGCGCGCGACCTACATGCCGTATCCGTTTCAGATCATTCAGGGCGACGGCGACATCCTGTTCGTCTACGCGTTCGCAAGCGCCAACCGACCCGTTCACATGACCGACATCCGCACGCTCAACGAGGTCCCCGTCGACATGTGGATGGGATGGTCGAACGGGAGCTGGGACGGGGACACGCTGGTCGTCGAGGTGATCGCCAACGACGACCGCACCTGGTTCGACCGGGCCGGCAATCATCACAGCAACGCAATGACGGTCACCGAACGCTACACGCTGATCGACGACAACCACATGCAGTACGAAGCGACCGTTGACGATCCCAACACCTTCTCAAGGCCCTGGACGATCTCGATGCCGCTGTACCGGGACGTCGCCCCGAACGCCGAACTGCTCGACTTCAAGTGCGTGGAATTCTCGGAGAATCTGCTCTATGGCGAGTACCTCAAGGAACCGCCAACACCGCTCCAGTAAGCGCGCGACGATCGCAGTGTTACGCAACATCGGCGACACGGCAGTCGCGCTTCGATTCATCAGGAGGCCAAGCCAATGAGAATCCTTACCCCCTCGATTATTGCCGGCGCCCTGATGGCAGCGGCCGCCGTACCTGCGATCGCTCATCATTCGTTTGCGGCGGAGTTCGACATCAATCGCCCGATCGAACTCGAAGGCGTCGTGACGCGCATGGAATTCAGCAATCCGCATTCCTGGCTGCATATCGAGGTCACGACCGTAACGGGTGAAAAACAGCAGTGGCAGGTCGAGGGCGGCGCGCCCAACGCGCTGATTCGCCGCGGCTGGAACAGGAATTCGATCCCGGCGGGCATTCAGGTGCACGTCGAAGGTTTCCAGGCCAGGGATCGCTCCTTCCGCGCGAGCGGGCGGGAAGTCACGCTGCCCGACGGTTCGAGCCTGTTTATGGGCTCCGTCGGTATCGGCGCCCCAAGATCCGAATAGGCACGGGCGACGACCACAGGCCGGTTCCGCCGAAGTCGCAACGCGGCGAAGCCGGCTGCAAACCGCTGCAATTCACTCCAACTCGTTGATATTGAATATCTCGGCGCCCTCTTCCGGCGGGCGGTAGACGTTCATGCCACCGCGCGGAGGGATCGGCAGACCGGCTGCAATGGCCTCCTCGACCTGTCTTTCATAGGCGCGCTCGCCGCTCAGCGAGTGGCCGACCGCTCCGTTGCCTTCGTGGCAGGAATATTCGTAGGTCTGATAGTCGGGCTGGGTGGTAATCATCAGGCGGACCGTGAACGGCGCGGTGTAGGCGACGGGATCCTCGATCGTCGCGATGTACTCGATCATGTCGGGATCCACGCGCGTCAGGCGCTCCGTGATGGTCATCCGGTCGCTGTGGCGCGTACCGTTGCCGTTGGCGCCGATACTCGTTTCATCGGTGAAGTTCCGGGTTTCGATCACGAGCGTATCGCCTTCCCAATGGCCGCGCGCATTGCCCATGTACTGCCTGACGTTCTCGCTCACATGCGGCCGACCGTCGAGCGGGATGATCCGCGTGTCGTGAATCATCTCGTAGCTGATGGCGATCGTGTCGGGATTCTGGATGATCCTGAGCCCATTGCCGTAAATGACCGGCAGGGTGGAGCCCATGAGCCCGCGCGTGATGCAACGGTCGTAAAGCGTGAAGTCTTCAAAGGCGTCGAACGGACCCGGACCGAAGGTGCCACGGTCGCGGTTGCCGGCCCGTGCCCTGCCGGCTTCGGTCATCTCGGGAATCCGCCCGTTCGGCGGATCGATGACGAGCGAGGTGTAGCCGAAAGTCCGGACCCCCCATTCGTTGCGCAGGAAGGTTTCGGTGTAGATGGCCCGGTCCCGGCCGGCCTCGTCACGACCCGCCCGCTCCGCGAACTCGTCCGGCGTCAGGGATTCGCGCGTCCCGTGACGCGAGTTGCGGTTCGTCCCGACACCTCGCATGTCGTCCGTGCTCCATACGCCCTCGAAGCTCGGATCGCCCCAGGACGTTCTCGGCACCTCCCAGTTCGGGTCGGTGAGTGCCGCTATGGTCGTTTCGGCCGGTACCGAACGAATTTCGGGAAGTTCTGCGTCCGTGAGGCCGCCCGGCCCCTGCGCCGGTGCTGTCGTCGGGAGCGATCCCGCGATCGCAAACGCGCAAACGGATGCCGACAAAACTGTACTTCGCATCGTTACTGCTCCTCGCCGACTGCTCGGATCGTTGTCGGCCTGGCATTTGAAACAATCGATTTCATCGGTTCTCGCCCCTTGCGTAATCGATGAGCACCCACATGAATTTTACTACGAGGGTGAGAAAGATCGGCCCCGGTCCGAGCACTTCCGTGCTGACGAACCTGAATCTCGACGACCCGAGCCGACGATCGACCGGATCGCCCGCGGCAAGGGCGATTCAGTGTCAGTTGTCTGCCGGCAGTGCGAACACGAACACGTTCGATCCGCCGGTCCCGGGCTCAAGGTCCGGCAACAGCCGGCCGGCGGTCGCGGCAACCAGGGACGGTCCGGTGCTCACCGCGACGTACTGGCGCCCGGCAACGGCAAAGCTGATCGGGTAGCCGCTGACCGCCGCTTCGAGATTCGTTTCCCAGAGGACCTGGCCCGTCTCGTCGTCGAACGCCCGGAATCCACCGTGCGAATCTCCGCCGAAAATGAGGCCGCCGCCCGTGGCGACCACAGACAGGGCGGCGGGACGCTGGTCGTAGCGCCACAAGGCCTTGCCGGTTTCCGCCGAGACTGCCCAGATCGAGCCGAGCTTGTCCGTGCCGGGCGCGAGTTGCGGTGGCATTTCCAGACCGTAGACCTGCGAAGGGTCGCGTTCGCCGGAAACAACCGATGCATTCATGCAGGTGTTCTGCATCGGAACATAAATGGCGTTGGTCAACGGGCTGTAGGCACCGGCCGGCCAGTTCCTGCCGCCTGCTGCGGCCGGGCAGATCATGATTTGCTGACCTGCAGCCGTGAAGAGCGTGTCTGGATTGACCGTAACCTCGCCGGTCGCACCGTCGATATCGCTCACGACGTTCTGCATCAACGTCGTTCGCGCCCACAGAAACTCTCCGTTCGTCCGGTCAAGCGTATAGACGATACCCGTCTTGCCGGGGATGCCGGTAACGACCTGGCGGCGCTCGCCGGGTTCGATCGCGGGGTTGATCCACGCGACTTCGTCCGGATCCGGGGCCACGGCAGTGTCGACGAGAACCCGCTCGAATGGATGATCCAGATCCCAGTGATCGACGACGTGCTGGTAGTACCAGACGATTTCGCCGCTGTCGCCGTCGAGCGCGAGGGTCGAATTGTGGTAGAGATGCTGGTTGTCGTTGCCGCCGAGAATGAACTTCGGTGCGGGGATGGTCACCGAGGTGCCGACGTAGACCATGTCGAGTACCGGGTCGAAACTCGGCACCATCCAGGTCCCGACATGCCAGCGCTCTTCGAGCGGCACGTCACCCCAGGTCTCGCCGCCGGGCTCGCCGGGACGCGGGATCGTCCGCGCACGCCAGAGCTCCTCGCCGGTACGCGCGTCGTGCGCGGTGACGATGCACGACTCGTGAGTGGCCGCGGGCTGACATTGCCGGCCCGTGATGACCCGGCCATTGCCTATGATCGGACCCGAACTCGCCCGCGCCGGCAGCGTCGCCTCCACGACCGGCGTTTCCCAGACCAGTTCGCCGGTACGCGCATCGAGCGCGTAGATCTGATTGTCGCCGCTGGCGTTGATGATCGTCTCGCCCCAGATTGCGATGTTGCGGTTCGTTCCGCCACGCGCACCCTCCGGGTACTCGCGCTGATACTCCCAGAGCAGCTCGCCCGTCCCGGCATCGAACGCCTGGATGTAATCGTTGGCGTTCGGCATGTACATCACGCCGTCGTAGACGAGCGGCGTGCCCTCGTGAATGCCTGTGCCGACCGGGTGTTGCCAGACCAGATCGAGCCCTGAGACGTTGGCCGCGTCGATCTGATCGAGCGGGCTATAACCCCACCCGGCAGTCGTCCGCCGCCAGGACAGCCAGTCGCCGGGCTCCGGCGACTGCAACATTTCGTCGGTTACCGGGACAAACTCGCGTGGCTCCTGGGCGTCCGATGGGAGACTCGCGATCGACGCGCCGATCATGGCGGCGGACACGCACAGAGATTTCATGGAATTTCCTTCGATAGTGAATCGCGACCGAGAACCACACTAACCGCATTCGATGCAAAACCTGCTCGGAGTGTCAGCAATTCGCTCAACCGTGGACGCGCAAATGTCCGCCGGTGAACCTGCCCGGAGCAGTATGAATATCCGACTTCGATATCCCTGGATCTCCCGTTCGGGACACGGTTCGCCTGCAGCGCGGCCAACTCGCGCCGGCAGATCACTCGCGCAACATGTTGAGCGGCGGCAAGCGGGCGCCGGTGCCCGGGCCCGGCTCCTCGCCGGCCACCACGGGCAACGTCAGGGTCCCGATGCCCTCGATGGTCGCGACAATCTCCTCGCCAGGCTGCAGGAAGCGCTGCTCGCCGCGTACGGCGGTTCCCATCCCGACGCCCCCGGAAGTGCCGTTGTTGATCACGTCGCCGGGATAAAGCGTGATGATCGACGAGGCGTATTCGATCAGCTCATAGAGCGAGTGGATCATGTCGCCGGCCCGGGCTTCCTGCATCTGTTCGCCGTCGACGCTCAGCGTCTGGTGGAGTCTTTCCATCGGGTCGCCATAGAACTCCTTTGGCACGATCCACGGACCCTGCGGCGCAAACGTGTCATGCCCCTTGCCCACGAACCAGTCCGACTGGAACGGCGCACCGCCCGGGGGACGCCCGCCGCGATCGGAAATGTCGAGCGAAACCATGTAGCCGAAGATGTAGTCCTGGGCATCGGCGGCAGATACATACCTGGCCGCGCGGCCGATGACCGTACCGAGCTCGACCTCCCAGTCCGTGCGGTCGCGGCCATACGGGATCACGACCGGATCCCGGTCGCCGATGACGGCGCCACGGCTCGGCTTCAGGAACAGGTACGGCACGCCGCGTTGCTCACGGCGCTGGAGGCGTGCTTCGGCTCGCTCCTCCGGCGTACCGGTTTCGTTCACGTGAGTATAGAAATTGACCGCCGCGTTCAGGATCTTGCCCGGGTACATGATCGGCGGCAGCGTGCGTACGTCGCCGAGTTCGTGCACGAAGTCCGGACGGCCGTCCGCATCCAGACTGCCGTTCGCGACCAGGTCGTTGACGATCTCGTACATCCGCGGCTTGAGCCCGTACTCGTAACGGCCGATGAGCTCGAGCATGTCGGCCGGCATCGGGATCGCCGGGTAGGACGAATCGGTCTGAAGTGCCGTATTCGCCGCGTCGAGTTCGACGATGAGGCTGTCACGCAGCACGATGCCGACAGTCGACGCCCCGTGAACCTCGAAGGTTCCGACCTTGAAGGGTTCGGCACTCGTCGGCGCCTGCGCCTGAATCGACATCGGGCTTGCAAGCACGCCCAGTGTGGCAATGGCCAAGGTGATACGCATCGTTCCTTCCCCCTGATGGCCTTGCGAAGCCATCCATTGAAGCGGCGATTACCGGGTTGGAAGCGCCCCGGGAGCTTGCGACGCAGGAATCCACGTCTGCAAATCCGTTCTCTTCCGCCCCGTCACGCGATCGGTTTCGTCGAATATGGCTCGATATTCACCTCAACCGATCGCAGGATCCGACGGCGATATCGAGTTTTCGCTTTCGCGACTTCCCGTGGCGAAGGCTCCTGATCCTTCGGAAAGTTTCTACGCGTGCCCGGCGGACCTGTCAAGGTCGCTCGACCTTTGCCTGCACGGGTACCGCGAGTGCCGCCCGGACAGACCTGGTCCAATGCACACCGGACCACCGGGCAGACGAGCAGCTACAATGCGCGGACATGCTAACGCCCGCGCAGTGGCACCAAGGCTTCGGGCGAATGACCTCCGGCCATCGCAGCTCCCCATGCCTCATCGACCTGAATTCATGACCCGCACGGCCGAAATCATTCGAGATACCGAGGCGGTCACGGCCCGAAATTACGCCCCGCTGCCGGTCGTCATCGCCCGGGCCGAGGGGGTGTGGGCCTGGGATGTGGACGGGCGGCGTTACCTCGACTGCGTCAGCGCCTACTCGTCGCTGAACCAGGGTCACCGCCATCCGAGGATCGTTGCCGCACTCATCGAGCAGGCCGAGCGCCTGACGCTGACATCCCGAGCCTTTCACAACGACCGGATGGGAGCATTTCTGAGGCGTCTTTGCAGGCTCTGCGCGATGGACATGGCGTTGCCGATGAATACGGGCGCGGAAGCCGTCGAGACGGCAATCAAACTCGCGCGGCTCTGGGGCTATCGGAGCAAGGGCATACCCGACGATGCAGCCGGGATCGTCGCGTGCACGAACAATTTTCACGGCCGCACGACCACGCTGGTCGGGTTCTCGTCCGAACCGCAATACCGCGACGGCTTCGGGCCACATACACCCGGATTCACCCTCGTCGATTTCGGCGATGCAGCGGCGCTTGCCGCAGCGATCACCCCGAATACCGCCGCCTTCCTCGTCGAGCCGATCCAGGCCGAGGCCGGCATACTCATGCCACCTGCAGGCTATCTTGCCGAAGCCCGGCGAATCTGCAGCGTGAACGACGTCCTGCTCGTTTTCGATGAAATTCAGACCGGGCTCGGCCGTACGGGCAAAGTCTTCGCGTACGAACACGAAGCCGAGGCCAAGCCCGATATCCTGATCCTCGGCAAGGCGCTCGGCGGCGGTGTCTACCCGGTATCCGCCGTCGTTTCGTCCGCCGAACTGCTGGGCCTGTTCAGACCGGGCGAGCACGGCAGCACGTTCGGCGGCAACCCGCTCGCGGCCGCGGTCGGCGAAGCCGCGCTGACGGTTATCGAGGACGAAGCGCTTGCAGAACGCGCTGCCGAACTTGGCGCTTATCTGCGCGACGCGCTCGAAACCATTCGCTCACCTGCGATCCGCGAGATTCGCGGACGCGGTTTGCTGCTGGGCATCGAGTTCGAAAAAGCCGCGGGAACGGCGCGCGACTACTGCTCGCTGCTCGCCGAACGTGGAGTGCTGACCAAGGACACGCACGCGCAGGTCATGCGGCTCACTCCACCGCTGACCATCGGCAAGCCCGAACTCGATTGGCTTGTCGAACAGCTCGCAGCGGTCTTCGAGTGAGCCGGCCTTCCAGCCGCTATTCGTAAGCGGCTGGGCTGGCGTAAAACAGCAAGTCCTCCGGTTCCCCGTCGAGGATCCTGTCGCAGCGGCGCATCCGCTGGAGCACAATTGCGCAGGTTCCTTCTGCGCGTCCCACCTATCCGCCAGGATGGCGCTATTGCCAGTTGTCTATCGCCTCGCGCTGCAGTGACCCGGCCGGATATTCGCTGAGTTCGATGCGGACTCCGTTGAGATCCGTGACATTCGCAAGGATCGCATTCGTGCTGCCCGAGCGCGGCCCGGAGACGTTCGCACCGCGCTCGCCGTACATCTGCGTCGCCGCATCCATGTCCTCGACCTCGATGCCGAGATGCGTAAGTCCCGGCGGCCGATTATCGTTGACCCGCTGCAGCTCGATGAACGTGTTGCGGCTGATCTGCACATAGACGAGCCCGGTTTCGCCGGCGTCGTTCACGACGCGAAATGCTTCCGGGAAGCCCATGGTCCCGGTGTAGTACTCGATTGCCGCGTCGAGGTCGGGAACGGCAATACCGACGTGATTCAGGCCAAGGATGCCGCTACTCCCGTTCTGAGCGATTGCGATCTGGACGAGTGAGCCGACAACGATACCTGTCAGGAACAAACTGATGCTGCGCATGATGTTCTCCTCTGCTTTTGCGTAGCCTCTTGAAACCCGAACCTGAACATAGCCCAAGCGGGCCGCCGGCCGGTCAACCGACGTTCCAGGCGTTACGCCACATGATGCGGTCGAGACGCCCAACAATCCAGGAACCGGGTCGGCGACCGACGGCAGTCTCCCTGGCGCGAGTTGCAGTTTTGATGCTCCAGTCGTTCGCCGTTGCAACTTCGACCGGCCATACCGGACAGACTTTGAGGTTGACGGTCACGCCGCGTTGCGTTGCAATGGCTCCGTTCTCATCCGTCCAGCATCTGCGGGGGGTCGGTGAGTCATGAGAAACCTCGGTTTTCCGACTGTACTTGCAGCGGCCTTTCTCACGGCCCTGGTCATGCCCGGCGCGGCCGAAGCGCAGTTCGGCGGGTTCGTGAACCTGCCGCGCAATGACTTTACCTGGGTCTGGGGGGACCAGGACGATGCCGAGCGCGGCCGCGGCCGCGACATCAATGTGCGGTCGATCGACCGCGGTTTCGACTGCACACTGACCGCGGCGCTGCGTCCGGGCAACCAGATGACCTCGATGGACATTCGCCAGCTCGAAAACAATCTGCGCACCGCCATGGACTTCATCTATTACAGCGCCAACACGATGTACTCTCTGGAGCGCAGCTTCGACCTCGACTGGGGCAAGCTCGATTGCGCCAGAATGCAGCCGAGCGAAGCCGACGAGGACAAACAACAGGAACGCGTCAACAGGGCGCTCGAACGGGCCCGGCGCGAGCAGGCAGAACGGCGCGAACGCCGTGAACGCGACGCTGCCCGGGAGAACAGGCGCTAACAGCCGTAACCCTTACGCCACCGTGCACGCGACCGGCGACCGGCAAGGTGCCGCCGCGGACGACTGACGGCCGAATCTCATCCGGCCGGTTCTTGCCTTCAGTTCCGACTATCGACGACGACTTCCCCGTCCTTGACGACGAGTACGACGTCGTGCACTGCGTTGATATCCGTAAGCGGATCGCCGTTGACGACCACGATGTCTGCGCGCTTGCCGGGCTCGAGCGTACCGGTCTCGTCGCCGAGTCCGGCAGTCACGGCCGCGTTTTTCGTCAGGATCTGCACGATGTCCGCGTGAGAGAACACGAGCCTCAGCGGCCGCAGTTCATGCGCCAGCGAATCGTCCGGCAGGAAGCGCACATCAGTGCCGTAGCCATAGACCATGCCTCCTTCCCAGAGCAGGCGTGCATTGACCGGCCCCTGCCCGGCGCTCGAAAGCGTGTCGTACGGAAACGGATCGAGGTCCCGGAATCGCGCGACGTTGTCGTGTCCGCTACGTTCGCGAATCATCGTGTTGTCAACGTCGAAGGTCGGCACGAATATGCCAAGCGTCGAGGTCATGGGTATTCCCGAATCCACAATCGTGCGGATCTGCTCGTCGGTCAGGTGACCGATGTGAGGGGTGTGCACGAGAATGTCGGTGCGTGCTTCGACGGCGGCCATGGTGTCAACCACGGTTACCGCATGCGTGATCGAGTCCATGCCGTGCCGTCTCGCCTCTTCCGCGACAACCGCGAGAGTTTCGGTTTCCGGCCCGTCGGACGTCACGACGATGACGGTCTTCACGGCGTCAAAGCCCGCGTCAGCCAAGGCCTGGATCGTGGCGCGGGTTTGCTCGTGCGCAATCGCGTCGGCCGTCTCGGCGACCCGGTTGGACCCGCGAGATTGATCGACGCGCGCGGGGTCGACGCCAGGGACAAAACCGCCGGGGCTGGCCGCCAATGGCGCACGTCCGGCCGCGATCAGCCGCGGTCCCTGCATCTCGCCCTCGGCCAGACGTCGTCTGAGTTCGAGGATGTGGTCGGCCGGGTCGCCGGCCGACAGGATCGTCGTGAATCCGGCCTCGAGCCAGGCACGCATGTTTTGCTCCGCTTCCTCGGCCAGCCATTGATCAGGATCGCCCTGGATCACATGACGGTGCGCGTCGGTAAACGCCGGCATGACCGTGCGGCCTTCGGCATCGATGCGCTCGCCCTCGGCAGCGGCGCTCCCGGCAGACACCGATACGATACGCCCGTCGCTTACGACGACGTTGCCGTTGTCGATAACGCCGCCGTTGCCGTCAACGATCCGCGCGTTCTCGATGACGAGATCCTGGGCAAACGCGCTGCCCGAAACAACCGCGAGCAGAACAAATATTGTCAGTCGTCTCATTTCGCAAACCCTCCTCGACCGTGAGGGCCATCATAAAACAAGTCGGTCGTTCAATGATGCTAGACTCCCCAGCGATTTCCAATTCGTCTTCGGCCTGCAGGGGCCTACCGCAGCATGACCGCGATCTTGCACTACATCCACGACCCGCTTTGTGGCTGGTGCTACGGTGCCGAACCTCTGGTCAGATCCGCGGCGAGTGTCGGCAACCTTGACCTTCGGCTGCACGGTGGCGCGCTTTGGCCGCAGCCGACGAAACTGCCCGACGACATGCGTAACTACATCCGACAAGCCGATACGAGAATTGCCGCAATGAGCGGTCAACCCTATGGAGATGCCTACCTGTCCGGGCTGTTGTTTGACCCGGAACTCGTGCTCGAATCACGGCCAACGATCTCCGCTGTGCTCGCGGCTGAAGCCCTCGACACATCGAAGGCGCTGGCGATGCTTGCCGGCATTCAGCATGCGCATTACGAACACGGGCGTCACGTCGTCCGACAACCGGTCCTGGCGAGCATTGCGGCCGAGTGCGGACTCGATCCGGAAGCGTTCGAGGAAGCGAGCATGAACGTCGCCGTCGAGGAGCACATCGCCGAGACGCGCGCACTCATGCAGCGCGTCGGCGCTGCGGGGTTTCCGACCTTCGTGCTTGAGTGCGATCGCGACCTGACGACGGTTCCGCACCACCGCTTCGCTGGGCACCCGGCCGCATTTCAGAGCTGGCTGGGCGGCCAGCTTCCCAACGGGGGAGCCTTCCACGCCGTCAGCTCCAGGACAACCGTCTAGACCGCAAGTCTCACCAGGGGCCGCGATGATCGGGCAGACCCGATCATATGTATCTGTGGCGTGCAGGCGTGTGCTCGAGACAATGCTTCATGATGAAGCACGGTTCGGGGAGGACGTCCCACGAAAAACGGGGGCGCGCCTGATGGCGGCCCCCGTTGTCGGGTTGGCTTCTGAAACGCTGACTTGCGGCGTCAGATCTCCAGGCGGCCCGTGCTTTCGCCGAACGACTGGACCTCTGCGCCCACCATGTCGGCCAGCGCGAGCAGCAGGTTGCCGGTTGGTTCCTTGTCCCTCGCGACGATGTGCCGATTGCCCTCGAGACGACCGTTGCCGCTGCCGAGCAGGATCGCCGGGGCGTTGTGCCGGTCGTGCACATTGGCGTTGCTCATGCCGCTGCCCCAGTAGATGACCGAGGAATCGAGCAGCGTGCCGTCGCCATCCGGCGTCGACTGCAGCTTGTCGATGAACTCCGCGAGCTTCGCGATCTGATAGGTCACGATCTTCGAGTACTTCTCGATGCCTTCGGGCTTGTCGCCGTGGTGCGAGATCGGGTGGTGCGGCTCGGGGATGCCGATGTGAGCGTAACTGCGGCCGCTGGCCTCATGACCGATCATGTAGCTGAAGACGCGCGAGATGTCCCCCTGGAACGCCAGGTGCATCAGGTCATAGGTCAAGGTCAGGTGCTCATCGAACTGATCCGGCACACCGATCGGTGCGTCGGGCGCTTCGGCGAGCGTATCGGCGCGGGCGTCCATGCGCTCCAGTTGCTGTTCGACGCGCCGGACATTCGTCAGGTACTCGTCGAGAAGCACGTTGTCGGCCGCACCGAGCGTGCGCTGCAGGCGCTTCGTCTCGTTGACCACCGAGTCGACCATGGTCTGCTTCTGACGCAGGCGCGCCATTCGCTGTTCGGGCGTCCCGGGATCGCCGAACATGCGCTCGAAAGTCACCTGCGGGTTGATCGCGACCGGCAACGGGCTGGTATCGTCGCGCCAGGAAATCGTGTTGAAGAACACGCAGGGGAAGCCGTCGCAGGCGCCTGCGGACGTGCCCATGTCCTCGGTACCGACCTCGATCGACCTGAGCGGCGTGTCTCCGGCAACGACGTCAGCGATGTACTGATCGACCGTCTTCTTCGACTCGATACGGCTGTAGTCGCCGGCCTCGCCGACCGGTCCAACACCGTTCAGCCACTGCGCGCTTGCACCCAGATGCACCGAGCCTTCCGGCGCCTTCATCCGGCTGATCGTCACCAGATGATCGCGATAGGGCTCAAGCGGCACCATATTCGGTTTCAGCTCGAAACCGCTTCCCGCCTGGTCCGGATGCCACTGCGACGGGTAAGCGCCGTGAGGCATGTAAATCGCGCCGAACCGGAACGGTGTGCGCGCGCTCGACTGGGCGAAAGCGGGCACCATTGCATCGAGCATCGGCAAGGCCATGGCGGTACCCATGCCTCGGAGGAACGTACGGCGGGGCAAATGCTTTCGGGTAATGAACATCTAAGCTACTCCCTCGTTTGCGCGATGCCTTGCACCGCGTCGGGTTCGGACAACTTGGTCCGCATCTGGAACGGAAGACTGTCAACGATGCCTAGTACGATAGACATCATACTATAGTCCGATTCTGCAGCGTTGCGCAAAATTCTCCGGACCTGCGGCATGTCGGCCGGTTCGAGCCCCCGGCCAATGGCATAAATCAAGAGTTTTTCGGCCACCGTGCCCGCGAACACCTCCGGTTGCGACAGGATGGCGTTGCGCAGCGCAGCCGGCCCATCGACCGCCGTACCGTCAGCCAGGACGCCGGCCGAATCGATCCGCAGCCCTTCCCTGTTCGTCTCGCGCCATTGGCCCACGGCGTCGAAATTCTCAAGCGCAAAACCTACGGGATCGATGTTGTCATGGCACGATGCGCACTCGGGACTCGCCCGGTGCAATTCGAGCTGTTCGCGGACCGTCGAAGGTCTCCCCACAGGTACACTTTCCGACAGATCGGGTACGGCAGGCAGAGGCGGCGGCGGCGGACTGTTCATGAGGTTCGAAAGTACGTACTTGCCGCGAATGATCGGCGACGTGCGTGACGCCGCAGAAGTCAGGGACAGCAGACTGCCGTGACCGAGCAGGCCCCAACGGTTCGGATCCGTCAACTCCACCTGGCGAAAACGCACTCCGTACACGCCGGGAACACCGTAATGCCGAGCCAGACGTTCATTGACGAACGTGTAATCCGCCTCGAGCATCTCGAGCACACTGCGGTTCTCCCTGAGAACGTGACCGAACAGCATCTCGGTCTCGCGGCGAAACGCCTTGCGCAGGTTGTCGTCGAAGTCCGGAAACAGCAGCAGGTCGGGAACGACGCGCTGCTCGAGATTGCGAAGCTGCAACCATTGCCCGGTGAAGTTGGCGACGAGCGCATCGGCTCGCTTGTCGGCAACCATGCGCCTGACCTGCGCTTCGAGCACGCTCGGCTCGCGCAAACTTCCGTCGATCGCAAGATCGAGCAGTTCGTCGTCGGGAATGCTCGACCACAGGAAGAACGACAGCCGCGACGCGAGTTCGATTTCGCTGATCGCGTGGCTCGCGCCGACCGGCAGATCCTCCGAGTCGTGCTCCGCGCGGAACAGGAACGATGGGCTTACGAGGATCCGTGCAAGGCCCGCGCGTATACCGCTGTCGAAGTCGCCGCCACGCTCACGCGCATCGCCATAGAACGCAAGCGGCGCCTCGAGATCGGGCGCGTCGACGGGTCGGCGAAACGCTCGCCTGGCGAGCGTCGAGAGTATCTCGGCCGCGCACGGCGCTTCCTCGGCGGCTGACTCGGGTTCGCACACGAAAATCCGTTCCCGGCTCGGCGTGTCGCTGACTCCCGTCACACTGAAAGGGCCTGTAATCGTGGCGGTTTCGAGCCGCGGATATCCCGCGATGTTGTGCACGTCCTGGGACGCGCGCAGCGGCGGTTGCCAGGCACTTTGTTCCTTCTCCGGCCGTTCGACCCACGTGAATGCGAGATCGTGCGGTCCGGCGCTTATCGGTATCGGCGGCGATGTCATCAACGCATCGATCTCGAGTTTCGCAAGCACCTGGTCCTCGATCTGGAGGTCGTGGATTTCGGGGCCGCCGATCAGCGCGGAGTAAACCTGCTCGCCGTCGAGCATGATCACGAACTCGTGCGGAGTATCGTGACCCTCGATACCGAAGTAACCCTCGATGAGGCCGAAAATCAGCCGGCCCGACAACACGTAATCGCCATCGGCCGCGAAATTGTGACGGACCAGTACACCGCCGCGCGTGCCAAGCGGCAAGCCCTCAAGGTGGTGATCCTGCGTAACCTCCATGGCGATCGTATACGGGTAGGCCAACGGTACCGCCTCGGCATCCCCGACCGCGAGCGCGCTGACCCTGAGCGCCGCGGTGAGGTAGCGCTCGAGCAGCAATGGCGAGGTCGTCAGCGCGGAGGCGATGTTGTCGAAGCCGAAGTCGCCGCCGTCGCTCGGCAGCAGCTCCATCACGTCGACTTCGAGCCCGAGCAGGTCGCGAATTGCGTTGGCGTACTCCGCACGGTTGAGGCGGTGCACGAGATGCGTGCCGGCGTAGGATTCCGCGTCGGCCGCGGCGTCCAGCCTCGATTCCAGCGCCGCAACCAACTCGGTCCGCGCCGTGGCCTCCGGCTGCGGCTCGCTGCGCGGAGGCATCATGGCCACGCGGAGCTTTGAAATCGCGGCCTCGAACAAGGCTTTTTCGGCAACGACATCGGACGGGCTCAAGCCCTCGAACGAAACTCCGCCGGTGACCTCGTAGTCGTTATGGCACTCGACACAGTAGCTGTCGAGCATCGCCCAATGCTGGGCGAGTTCTGCGTCGGGCGACCGTCCGAGCCAGACAAACGCGGCCACCGCCGCGACTGCAACCGTACCCGCACCGAGGTAAAGCCTGCTCTTCATCAGGCGTCGTCCGCTTCTTCCGCGTCATCCTCGGCGGGTTCGGGCGCGGGCTCTATCGGCACGCCGGCCGCCTCCATCGCAGTACGCAGCACGTTCGCGATCTCATCGGGCGTGGCGCCATCGACATTTATGCGTCCCGGCTCAAACACGTTTTCGTGTGCTTCGGTCGGCAGTGCTTCGGCAACATGCAGCGCCGTCAGTCCGTCCTCGTCCTTCGAATCGAGCATGGCGCCCGCATCGATCAATGCCCCGATGGTGCCGAGATTGCGAGTCCTCACGGCTTCGTGCAGCGCGAATGTCTTGTCTTCGGGCATGGCCGCATCGGGATCCGCACCGGCATCGAGCAGCAACTGCACCGCGTCGGCCGGCTCACGATTGGAGAGCTCGCGAAACGGCGGCGGGCCTTCGCGTTCGTAGCCGGGGCCCGCGGAAAGCCGCACGCCCTTGCCGCCGTTGATCGCAGCAATCAGCGCGGGCTTGCCGGCGTGTGCGTTGGCGCCCATCCCGGCCACGCTCATACCGAGACCTTCGATCTCCTCCGGCATCCAGTTCACGTCGACGCCCTGCGCGATGAGCAATCTGAGCGCCTCGACGTCCGCGGCTACGGCCGCGCGATAAAACGCCGTGCCGTTATTGTAGGTGTCGCAGCACATCTCGGCCGAGTGCATCTGCTGGACGAGCGGCTTGTCGGGATCGGCGCCCGTTTCGAGCAAAACCGCCACGAGATCGAGCGCAGTCAATTCGTTGTCGTGGTCCGCGCGAAGCTGGGAACCATCCCGCGCATACCAGTCGGTCGTCGCGTCGCGCATCTGGACCGCGTGATAGAGCGAACCGTCGTCGGGGTCCGCGCCGAGTTCAAGCAGAAGCGCCGCAAGATCGAAGCGGTCGTTGACGATCGCGATCATCGTGGCCGTTGCGTCGTCGCCGTTGCGCAAGTTGAGGTCGGCGCCCGCTTCCACTAGCCGCCTGACGATGTCTTCGTTGCCGTTGCGCACCGCCCACATCAATGCCGTGAAGCCGCCGCTCGGGTAGTCGCCGTAATCGCTGCGTTGGGTCAGCTCCGTAACGCGCGCCTGCGCGTCCGGGTCGGCGCCCGCCAGGAGCAGCGTGTCGACGACATTGAGATGGCCTTCAGCCGCCGCCCACATCAGCGCCGTCTGGTTCTGGAAGGAGTCAGCAGCGTTGGGGTCGGCGTCGCGGTCGAGCAAAAGGCGTACTGCATCGAGACGCCCGGTGCCGGCGGAAGCCATGAGCGGAGTCAGACCTTCCGGATGGGCAAGCGTGATGTCCGCGCCACCGTCGAGCAACACCTCCATGACGGCAGCGTCACCCGTGCGACTTGCCTGTACCAGCGGGGTCACGCCGAAGTTGTTCGGTACGTCCGGATCAGCGCCCGCCGCAAGCAGGGCTTGAGCCATCTCGGCATGGTGATGATACGCCGCCCACAACAGCGCCGTGGAGCCATCGCTGGCGGCAAGATTGACGTCGGCGCCCCGGGCGATGAGTTCGGTGACCGTCGCGAGCTCGCCATCGCGCGCGGCATCCGCGAGAGGACTCCCCGCCGCGTGACCGGGACCCGCCGGCCAGACCAGGACGGCCGCTGCCATGAGCACTGGAATGCCGGGCGCAGCCCGGATCGTCAAACGCAGGATTGCTGGTGCGCGCATGAAATCTCTCCCTCAACCTGAGCCGGCCGAGGCACGCGCCTGGACGCGGAGCGTGCCGTCACGGTCGGGTATGACACACGTCCTGATGGAAACCACTGGAATATATCACACTGGCGTCTCACCATCGAACGCATGCAAGCACATGGAACAAACCTGACTGTGCTCAATAACAGGCGCGCGGAGCCGATTCCGGCGGAGCCGTTACGCGGCTCCATGGGACTCGAGCACTAATCCATCAGCCGCGCACGGATCCCTTCACGATCGACCTCGTTGCCGCGCAGATACACCGCGGCGATCTGCCGCGTGTTCGTAATGTCGTCAAGCGGATTCGCCTCGAGCACGACGAAATCCGCGCTCTTGCCGGACTCGATCGTGCCCATGTCCGAAAGGCCGAGCACGGCAGCCGAATTGCGCGTCGCCGCAACGATCACGTCCGCGGGCGACATCCCCGCCTCGACCATGTCTTCCATCTCGACATGCGGCGCCCAGGGCGTGTTGCCGTCGGTACCGAACGCTACAGTCATGCCCGCTTCGCTGAGTCTTGCGAGATTGCGCGCCTGGATCCCGTGCGCTTCCTGGGCAGCGGGGTCGGCCTCGGTCGCCTGCAGCGCCTGCAACTGATCGTCGGGCATCGTGCCGGCGAGCCAGCCGAGGTCCGTCGGAACGCCGCGCGCCGGCAGGTTCGGAACCAGCACGACATTCGGCCGCCCGGCGACGAGGTCGAGAAACTCCTGGTCGACATCCTGGTCGCGAACGCCGTGCGCGAAGACGTCGACACCGGCGCGCAACAGCCCCTTGCCGTCCTCGAGCTCGAAGATGTGCGCCGCGACCTGGAGGTCGTTCGCGTGGGCCTCCTCGATGACGGCGGAATAGATCTCGGGGCTCAGTTGATCGTATTGGCCGTCGCGGTCATCGACCCAGATCTTGATCATGTCGACGTTGCGCGCCGCCTCGTCCCTGACGGCCTGGCGAGCTTCGTCCGCCGTCGTGACCCAGTGAACCACGCGGCGGCCGGGCTCCGGTGAAGTGATGCCGAGACCGGCGGACAGGAAGCGCGCGGTATCCGGAATCACCTCATCACGGATTTCAAGCGGCGTTTCAATGTCGTCCGATCCCATGCTGATGGCCGCGCCGACACCGAAATAGGCGCGCCGCTGCAAGTCGGCGATGAGTTCGTCGCGCGTCGTACTCATATGCACGTGCGCATCGACGATTGCGGGCATGACCGTCATGCCGGAAAGGTCAACGCGAGAGGCGCCCTCCGGGACCGCTACGGCGCCACTGGCGCCGACCTCGACGAAGCGCCCGTCATCAACCGTAAATGCACTGTTTTCGATCGGCGCGGAGCCGTCGCCGACGATGAGTCGGGCCCCTTCGTAGACGACGGTGGATACCGGGGCCGGAGGCGGCTGTTCCTGCTCCGCCGCTGGCCCGCAGGCAGCCAGCCCGACCGAAAGCGCAACCAGGAGCGCGAAGGGCGCGCGCACGACAGCGCGGTTTCCCGATGTTTCATTGTGTTGCTGCATCTTGATGCTCCACTGGCCTGCAGAAATTGGGGACGCTCAATCTTACGCCGCACGGCGGCATCGCGCATCCGCACCCCCCCGAGATGCGCCCGACTTCCGGAATCGAACAACGCTTGCCGGTTCCGTTGGCGCGATCGCGCTGCACGCGCTACGCTCTCGCTCGACAACAGGAAGGGGACCGCCGATGCAGTCAGTCATGATCGTGGTGCTGGGGCTGGCCGGAATGGCATTCGGCTGGCTGGTCTATTCGCGCTTCATCGCGAGCAGGATCTATCGTCTCGATCCGGATTTCGTGACCCCGGCTCACGAGTTGCGTGACGACGTCGATTTCATTCCGACCAACAAGTACGTGCTGTGGGGCCACCACTTCACATCGATCGCAGGCGCCGCGCCGATCGTCGGGCCGGCCATTGCAGTGTATTGGGGCTGGGTGCCGGCGGTCCTCTGGGTCACGCTCGGAACGATCTTCTTCTCCGGGGTTCACGACTTCGGCGCGATCTGGGCCAGTGCGCGGAACAAGGGCAAGTCGATCGGCGCCCTGTCCGAGGACGTGGTCGGCAAGCGCACCCGCGCACTCTTCATGATCGTCATCTTCCTCGTACTGCTCATGGTCAATGCCGTGTTCGGTGTCGTCATCGCAGGCCTCTTCGTCGACACGTCTACTGCAGTGTTTCCCGCGTGGGCCGCGATAGCGGTCGCGCTCATCATCGGCCAGCTCCTGCACCGGAACTTCAACCTCACGCTGCTCTCGGTGGTCGGCGTCGCTGCCCTCTACACGTCGATATACGTGGGCAGCCTCATGCCCATCGAGCTGCCGCAGGGCATGCTCGGCCTCGCACCCAACGCCAACTGGCTCATCATCCTGTTCGTCTATGCCGCCATCGCTTCGATGCTGCCGGTCTGGGTGCTGCTGCAGCCGCGCGATTTCATCAACGGCATGCAGCTCTTCGTCGGCCTGATATTGCTGTACAGCGCCGTGCTGATCTCGCTGCCCGACATTTCCGCCCCGGCGTTCAACAACCAGGTGGCCGCCGATGCGCCGTCGCTGGTTCCGTTGCTGTTCGTGACGATCGCCTGCGGCGCGGTGTCCGGTTTCCACGGAATCGTGTCGTCAGGCACGACATCGAAGCAGCTCGACAAGGAACCTGACGCCCGTTTCGTGGGCTACCTCGGTTCGATCGGTGAAGGTTCGCTTGCGCTGATCACGATCGTGGCGGTCAGCGGAGCTGCGCTCGCCGCCACTCCGGAACTGTGGCATGCGATGTACGAGCGTTACGGCGAAGCCGGAGCAGCCACCTTCGTGCAGGGCGGCGCACAACTCATCGAGACCGGCTGGGGTATTCCGCTCGCGGTATCGACCACGCTGCTCGCAACCATGGTGGTGCTCTTTGCCGCGACGACAATGGACACGGGCGTTCGGCTGCAGCGCTACATCATCCAGGAGTGGGGCCAGATCTACGGCATCGGCGTGCTCAGGAACAGTGTCGTGGCCACGCTCGTCGCGGTCGGCTGCTGTCTGTTCCTCGCATTCGGCGCGGGCGGCGCGTCCGGCCAGGGCGGCCTGATAATCTGGCCGCTGTTCGGTTCGACGAACCAGATCCTCGCAGGGCTCACGCTGCTGGTCATTTCGGTCATGCTGATCAAGCTCGGCCGACCGGCCCGCTACACGCTGATCCCGATGACCTTCGTCCTGATCACGTCGGCCTGGGCCGCGCTGTTGAAGCTGATCGAGTGGTATCAGGCCGGCAACTGGCTGCTCGTCGCGATCGATCTCGTCGTGCTCGTGACGAGCCTGCTCGTCATCCTTGAAGCGGCTTCGGTGATCGCGCGCTACCGGCGCGAGAACCTCGCGTCCGAAACACTCTGAGCGCCGGCGCCAGCGGCGTTCCTGCTGCCGTGTCGGCCGCCGTGCCGACGCCGGCGAAGGCTATTCGTCGTCGGACTCGTCCCTGACGCCGCGGCCGAATACCGCCTCGCCGTTCTCGCGGCTGATGCCGCTGGCTCGCGCGACCGTGGGCCTGGTGCGCGCCCGGTGACCGGTCACGACGACCCGGTCCCCGGCTTGCAGGTCGTTGCGCGACCAGCCGCTTCGGATCAGAGAATTCGGGCTCGACAACTCGAAGTCGTAGGTGACGGTTTCGCCGTTCTCTTCCACATCGACGTGCAGCCAGCCGTGCGGATTGGTCCACTGGATCGAGTTCACCACACCCTCGATGCGGAACGGTTGGTTGATATCGAATTCCGACGCAAACGAATGGTGGGCCGACGACAATGCCGGGATCATCCCGGCTGCGACAACGGCGCACCACCACGGCAGATTTCGATTCGTTGACGATTTCATGTTTGTAGTCCTCGGCGTATCCACTTGCCGTACGCGGCCGCGTACCGGCCGGCGGAGCTTACTCTTCCGTTCTGTAATAGTTCTGGCTCGACACTTCGTTCTCGATGCACACGAACTCGATGAGACTGGTATCGAGCAGGATCTCCTGGTTTACCCGGACCGTAAATGGTTCCGTGTAGGCCATCGGATCCTCGATCGTGACGTCGATCTCGAGCCTGCCGAAGTTCGGGCGGCGAAACCGCTCGGTGATCTTGCCCGATGAGGTCAGGGGGCTGCCGTTGTAATCGAGCCAGACGTCGTCCCGAAAGCCCGTGGTCTCGACGACCAGCGTGTCGCCGTCCCAGTGGCCTATGGAGTAGCCGAACCACCATGGCAGGGCATCGCTGTCGGGCAATTCCCGGCCATCGAGAAAGATCTGCCTCAGACCCGAGTTCGCTTCGTTGATGATCAACACAAGGTCGGGCGTCTGCACGATCTTTCGCGGCTGTGGGTGCAGGTGGTAGTGCATGTGGCCCATGGGCAGGCAATAGCCGTCGGGGTTGCCGCGCGCCATGTCGTCGATGCGCTCCTGGGTAATCGTGTCGCCCCACTCCGTGTACGGCGGGTCGAATTGAGCGCCGATATCGAAGAAGTGCGCGACCGGAGGTGAACCCTCCGGCGGATCCACATTCGGGCCCCGCCCGAGTTGCCCGTCCACGGGACCGCGCCGGCCTCCACGCGCTTCCCAGATTCCCGACAGATCCGGCCGACCGTCAGCCGTCCTCGGTGCCGGGCCTTCGAGGTCAGGCTCGCCGTCGGGAGTCAGGGGCACACCGGGAGTCGGGTGCGGCGGCCACTGCGCGGCCGCGGACCCGGCTGCCAGGCCAACGAGCGCGGCTACGAGCGCTCCGAACAACCATGCTCTCATTGTTCGCTCCGAAATCTTCGCCTCAGCCCTCATTATGCCCTGACAGGCGCGCGCCGGGCGAGATGGCGCGACGCGAAGGTTGCCGACTGACGCGGCGACAACCGGTGGCCGGCTTTAATCGGAAACCGGCACGGCTCTGCGGTCAGCGCTCAAGCGCGGGCAGCAACGCCTCGCGGTCCGGCGGCAGCCGCTGATCGACGGCGTTAAGCATGATGCCGACCCGGATGTATTCGCCCATGATCGCCATGAGCTGGATCGTGTGCTGATAGCCGTAAAGGTCGACCATGCGCTGCCAGAGTTCGCTGCTGACCGCATTCTCGCGCAGCAATGTGCGGCCGAAGGTGATGAACGTGGCGTCCCTGTCCGACAGTCCCGCGACATCGCGGTCGTACTTGACGACATCGATGACCGATTGCTCAAGCCCCTGCCTCAAGCCCGGGGGCTCGTGCGCGGACCATTCATATTGCTGGTCGATCTCACGCGCGGCGACGAGCACCGCGAGCTGGAAGTACCTTGCGCCAACCGGGCTTCCTTCGCCTGACGGGATACCGAGGTAGCGGTCGCGCGGAGCATAGATCGTGAGGTGAGGCGGGCCGGGCCGAGCCTCGAAGTCGGGGCGTTCGGCAAGGTAACGCCGGCCCTCCTCGTCGAGGTCTTCCGGCGTCACGGGCGGCAGGCGCGAGAGCGTCTGCGGGTGGATGTCCGGCGGCAACGGTGTCTGCGCCTGTACGCCAACCGCCAGCGCCGAAAGAACGAAAAGGGAAAATCGAATACTCATGGCATCCCCTCCGGCTTGAGAATCGACTGAAAATCCAGTCTAGCCAGTGCCTGCCGGAGCGTCCATCAGCAGCCCACCAGGTACTGCGGCATAACGGGCTCCGCCGCCACGGACAGCGGCTCGCCGATTCGGATATATGATCGGTCCGCCGGGTATCGCCAACGAACGATGGGGGCGGCGATCACGCCGGAAGTCAGGTCACCCCAGCGCGGACACGCGCTATACGTGTTTGCGTTGCCCTGACCGCCTGCGGCAGGTACCCCGCCCCACTCGGGGCGAGGTGGCCGGCACGCCGCCGCAAGCACGCCCCGCACCGAGTTGCGGATGCGCCCGGCTACGGCGTGCACGGCTGCGATGCTGTCGGCGTGGGTGCGCGACGCGACTATTTCGTCGCAGCAGCTTCGATTTCGGCAGCGAGTTCGATGAAAACTTCCGCGTATGCCGCGTTGTCGAGCTGAGCCATCGCAAAGTGGCCGCCGCCCTCGAGACCGCGATCCGGAAAATACACCGAACTTGCGTCCACACCGGCTTGCTGCCAGGCCGCAGCCTGACATGCGATTTGCGCGCCTCCATCGACAGGTCCGGATATCGCGCCGAGACCGAACTCGCTTGCGACGAGTACGACGGGCACGCCGTCAAAATTGACGAGCTTGCTCGGGGTATCGCCCTGCATCGGACAGCCGTCGCGGTCCACGGCCGCAAAGTCTTGCGGCAGCGGGGGTTCGACCTGCCAGCCGGCGATCGCCGGCTGTCCGCCGAAGCCGGGTGCGACCGGGTTGCCGCCGGCGGCCTCGAACGCAATGATGCCGACCACCTTGTCCGAGTTGAGGTCCGGCACACGGAACGTGCTTCCGCCGCCGGCCGAATGCGCAATGAGTATGGCCGGGCCGATCTCGTCCAACAGGGCAGAAATCGCTTGCGCGGCGATTTCATTGCCGCAATAGGGCGCGGTTGCAGAACTCGCAGACCAACCGACGACCGCGTCGTTGGTGGGAGTCGGCTCGCCACCCGGCCAGACGCTCGGATCGGACGTCGCAAGCCGTGCGATGAACGCGGTATTCGCTCCGCCGACAGTCCCGTCACCGCAATTCGCGTTGCTCTGCGAGCGGCCATGAGCCGGTCGGTCGACGACATGAACGTCCCACCCGTCGGCAACGAAGTAGTCGACCCAGCCATCACGCCCGTCCGGCGTCTCGAGCCAGTCGGTCCCCTGACCGCCGCCGCCGTGGATCAGCACGAGCGGGTAGCGATGGCGGCTGTCGGCCGGCAGCAGGTATTGGACGAACATGGCGTTCAGCACGTCGAGCGAGCCGTTTTCCCCTTCCTGAGTCGTATGCCCGACATACCTCCAGCCGATGTCGCGAAGCACGAGCTCACCGGCTTCGCCTCCCGCAAGCGCCGAACCTGTCGCCGCGATGGCGCCCAATGCCGTGCCCGCAAGCAGATGCGCGAATTTTCTGTTCATAAGTTGCTGCTCCATAGTCTTGCCAATGGTCCGCCTGAATCGTTTCCGAGCGATGGCGGCGAGCCCGCGTGGAGCCGCGCCAATGCCGGTCGGCGCCTACTGAAACTCGCGGCCGTCCTCGAGCCGGACCCGTCTCAGAAAATACACGCCCGGATCTTCCCGGAGCGGCGAACCTACCGCGGTAATCCTGGTTCCGGGCTCGATCATGTTGGGCCTCAAGCCCCTGCGCACGAGCATGTTGGCGGGCGCACCTTCGATGAAGGTAATCGTCTGCGTATCGCCGTTTTCAAGCGTGCGCGTCAACGTCATCGCGATGTGCGGATTCTTGAAATTGAGCGTTTCAACGACACCCTCAAACGGGATCTCCTGACTGAAATCGTAGATCGCAAATGAATGGTGGCCGAAGACCGGCAGCGCCATCGTTGCAAGGACCGGAAGCAGCCCGGACGCGAAGCTCGGGCGGCGCGATGCTCGTCTCATGGTTGTTGCTCCGCAAACGCGTGGCCGAAAGATAACAATGCAATCTTCAAAAGACCATGATTGCCGGGGTGTCTGCCCACGTGCCGCGGTTTGCGCCAACCGCGGCTTCGTGCGATAAACAGCGTCCGCCGGGCGCCGCTACCCTTCAGGTCAGGCTGCTTCCGGCCCGGAACCTGACAGGGGGGATTGGTGGATGAGACGCACAAGCATCGCGTGGTATTGCACTAGCGTCGTACTGGTCGGGGCAGCCGGCAGCGCGCATGCCCAGAACGTGGCAGATCCCGACTTCACTGGCCTGTGGATGCCGTTGATCGAAAGCGATCCTCCGGTAGAACGCCTGTCCTGGCCACAGGAGCCGCCGTATACGGAGTACGGTCAGGCCCTCTGGGACGCGTATGCGGCCGAGTTCGATCCCGTGACCGACGATCCCGCCAGATTCTGCGTGCATCCGGGCATGCCGCGATCGATGCTTGGCACTCCGACGTTTCCGATTGAGATCTTCCACCGGCCGCACGACCTCACAATCTTCCTGGAAGCTTATTACCAGTATCGAAAAATCTACATCCAGGTCGAAGATCGCGAACCTCCCGAACCGATCCTCACGTCCCGCATGGGGTACTCGGTCGCTCATTGGGACGGAGACACTCTCGTCGTCGAGACATCGTTTCTCGCAGCGCGCGACAAGGGCCGCATCCTGATGTCGGGCGATGCGCGGGTCGTCGAACGCATCCACATGGAAGTCGACGACCAGGGCCGCAGACTGCTCGTGGACAACGTCCGTTTCACGGACCCGGCGGTCTACGCGGAACCGATCGACATTCGGGGCGTGTGGTACTACTCGCCCGACACGCCGGTCATGGAGTACGTATGCAGCCAGAATATCTACGACGAGCATATTGCCGCAAAGCGCGCGGCAGCCGCGCCCACGCCTTGATGAGCGTGCTCACTTTTCCATAAACTCCGCCCTTCAGGACCGTTCAGGAGCATTTTCGATGACGAAGCTTTACAGGCCTTGTCTTTCACTTGGCGCCGTGCTGATCCTGGCTGGCGCTGCGATGCCGTTCGAGCACGCAGTGGCACAGCGTCAGGCACCCCCGCCCCCATCGCCCGAAAAACAGGCGATGATCGACCTCGGGATCGAGCATGAGACCGCTCGAGGCCTCTATGATTACTTCAGGAGTGAAGCCGGCGGCGACGGGACCCTGGCCTGGGAGGATGTGCCCGACTGGAGCGGCGTATGGACGCGCGAGACGTTCGTGTTCTTCTGGGACGGCGACCAGGGCACGATGGACACGCTGCCGACGGCGAAGCTGACGCCCGAATACGAACGCAGGCTTCTCGAGAAGCTCGATCGCATCGCCCAGGACATCGAGTACGACCCCCTGAGCGCGGGTAACCCCGCCGGGATGCCGCGCTGGATCTCGGAGCCGTTCCTCAAGGACTTCGCGGTCACACCGCAGCAAACCTGGCTCATCAACGAGATGATGAACGAGATCCGGCGTGTGTATACGGATGGACGCGATCACCCGCCGCCGGAAGATGCCTATCCGCTCTGGCTAGGCGATTCGATCGGCTTCTGGGACGAAGACCGACTCGTCATCCATACCAACCAGATGCGTGAGGGGCAGTACCAGCGCATTCAGCCGGAATACACCGACCAGGTCGAAACGGTGGAAATCTGGCAGAAGACCGCAGACGACACGATCGAGGTCGACATCTGGGTTTACGACCCGCCGGTTCTGGTTGAACCTTGGTACACTAGGCAGGTTTTCAAGAAGCTGACCAACGACGAAAACGCGCTCAGGATTCGCTATTGGCACTTCAATGAAAACCAGAACAACGCTGTCATCGAGACCGGTGACGGCAGTTCGGACTTCGCGGACTTCACGTTCACGGACCAGGACGACAACTGACCGTCAGGAGAAATCAACCATGAAGATCAAACTGGCAGTGGCGCTCGCAAGCGCCGTACTCGTTGCAACCACGGCTCTCGCCCACCATTCGACGGTAATGTTCGACGAGGAGCAGGAAGTCACCGTATCCGGCGTCGTCAAGGAATTTCAGTACACGAACCCGCATTCCTGGCTGCTCGTCGATGTCACGAATGAAGACGGTTCAGTGACAACCTGGGGATTCGAGGCCGAGGGCCCGAGCACGCTCATGCGGGCGGGCATTCGCAGGAGCGATTTCTCGCCGGGCACGGAGCTTACGATCACCGGGCACCCGATGAAGGACGGCCGTCCCGGCGCCGCATGGCTGCACGCGACCAGGGGTGACGGCACCGAGTTCGATCCGCGCTCCGGGTTCGCCATCCGCTAGAAGCTTCTTTCCGACACTACTCGCCACGGCGGCTCCGGTACGCGCGACCGGAGCCGCCGTCGCTCGTCAGGCCATGGAATGTTCGCGTTCGAGCGCCGGTGCGATGAACTGTGCACCGGAGCGTAGATGCAGGTCACGCTGCGGATAGGGAATCTCGATACCTTCCGTCTTGAATTTCTCCCAGATTTGAAGAAGCACGGCGCTCTTGACGTTCATCACGCCGTTTTGCGCGTCGGCGATCCAGAACCTGACCTGCAGATCCACCGAACTGTCTCCGAAACCGACGAGCAGACACTTCGCCTTCGGATCGTCGAGCACGCGATCGTTCTGCGCCGCCGCTTCGGTGCACAGTTCGATGGCCCGCGGGACGTCAGTGTCGTAGTGCACACCGACATCGAGCTTCAGCCGCGTACGGTTGTTGGTGTGGGTCCAGTTTTCCACGCGTTCGGCGATCAGCGTCTCGTTCGGAATCAGGTGCTCGACGCCGTCGCGCGTCACCACCGAGACGTAGCGACCGCCGAGCGCCGTGACCCAGCCATAAGTGCCTGATACCGCGATGACGTCGCCGGGCTTGATCGACTTGTCGAGCAGCAGGATCACGCCGCTGATCAGGTTGCCGATCACCTTCTGAAGGCCGAAACCGACACCGAGGCCGATCGCACCGCCGACCACCGCGAGGGCGGTCAGATCGATGCCGACGCTGTCGATCGCGATCAGGATCGCAAGCCCGATCAATACGATCTTCAGCGACTTCGCGAACAGCACCTGGACGGACGGCGAGAAGGCCTTGATCGTGCGTATGCGGGCCTCGAGCACACGCGTCAGGTAAATCGCGATCCATAACAGGACAGCGAGCGCCAACGTCGACTGGACCACGGTGAAGAGCGAGATTCGCAGTTCGCCGAGCGTGATCGCGATCGAGTCGAGCACCGCGATCGTAGGCTCAAGCAGATTGAGAATATTGAGCGCCGCGATTGACCACGCGACGAGCGTAAACGCTCTGGACCACACCTCGTTCCTTGCAAGACGAGAGACCAGGCGTATCGCGACCCACGCGGTCAGGAGGCTCGCAACGGTGATCAGCAACCGATCGGACCAGCCCACAGTACTGGCTGTCGAGATCGCGATCCAGAGGAGCAGCAGCCAGATCAGCGGCAGCAGCAAGGGCATCGAGATGACGATCGCGCGCGCCGCGCCCGGTCGCGACGACAGTGTGCCGAACCACGGCCTCAGCCGCCTGGATGTCCACAGCGCAACGCCCCATGCCGCTGCGACGACCGCGAGCTGTACGGCACTTTCAAGCACGAGCACGTTGGTCAACGTCCACTGATACGCAAGGTTGCCGAGTTCCACGAGCCGCTCAGCCGAAAATAGGTCGTTCATTTGCCCTTACTCCATTTGGCCGTTGACGAACTTCGATCAGTCTAACAGGGGATGAAGCCGGCGCACGGCACGCGGAGTCGCACGCCGAACACCGCTGCCACAGGGATGCGGACTACGCAACTTCCGAAGAAATTTCAATATCTTGCGGGGATCTCGAGCCGCGATGGCGGCTGGCGGCACCGACCGTTTGCAACCCTCCGGGCTGATGGCTTCGCGACTCAGGCCTCAGGCAGCGCCGGGGACACGACCCGATGCGGAGCGAACCTGCGGCCGCAGCGCTGGCTCAACAACAAATTGCAGTTTCGGGTCGTCGAGATGCTATCCGGCGCGGCAGGGCTGAGGGTCCCATCCACTGCGGTCGGTCTGCCGGCGGAAGTTGCTGCTCGTGATGACCCTCGTCGTGAAGTACTCGGGGTCGTCGAGAATGCTGAGCGCGACGAGCCATTCCGTGCCGTCAGGGTGAGTCAGCAGTTCGAAATACTCGGTGAGCCGTGCACTCTCGCTGTAAGGGACACCGTTTTTCCTCAGGTAACCTGCCCGCATGCCCGTCGTTTCGACCTTGAGCGTACCGTTCACGGCCGGCTGGCCGCGGCCTGCGCCGTGCATGACCCACTCGGCTTCGGACACGCCCTGCCAGGTCGGTTCTCCCGACGACTCGGGCGCACCGTCGAAGTGGAGCCGGCGGGTCTGGCGTCCGGCGTCGGCCTCGATCTCGAGCGTCGAGTCGTCGGCCCATGAAATCCTGAGCCGTCCCGGCACGCGCATGATCGCCGCGGCGCCGTAGGACTTGCACTCGTTGCCCTCGGCTGCGTCGCGCCCGGGGTCCCAGGCATCGGCAACGGCCCGGGCGGCCTGATTGAGAGGCAAGCCCGGATAATCGTTCCTCGGTGGCGTCACCATCCTGAACCGCCAGTCCTCGGTAACGATCGACACCCACTGACCCGTCAGATCGATCGGTGCGACGTCCCGTGCCGGCCCCAGGTCTGCCGGGCCGCCCGGAAACTGCGCCAGCGCCTGGCCGTTGATACCGAGACTGACGACGGCTGACGCCAGGGCTGCGCGGATCCACTGCATCGTCTTCATTGCTCGCCCCGGATCTGTTCGCTCAGGCTTGCGTAAGCCGCCTCGATGAACCTCTCGGTCGTCCAGAAACCCTCGGCCGAACCGTAGACCGGATCGTAATCGCGCGTCGGCCCGGCTGCCTTGACCTGCTCAAGAGTCATGCCCGAGTCGATCATGTGCCGCAGTCGGTCGTGAATGACGAGCACCATTTCGCGATAGTCGAGCACGTCACCGAGCCCCGACAGCCTGCCGTGTCCGGGGACTACCAATGTGCCCCCGTCCTGGCCGTAAACCGGGATGATGAGATCGACAATCGTATTGAGCGCCTCGATGATGCCCTGATAGCTGCCGCCGTTCGCCAGGTCGAGCACGGGATAGTTGGTGGTCGAGAAGACGTCGCCGACCGCGATGACATCGGACTTGCGAAAGAACACGATGACGTCGCCGTCGGTGTGCGCTCTCGGTTGATGGACGATGCGGATCCCCTCGCCGTTGAACCAGAGCCTCTTTTCGTCGTTGAAGAAGGTATTTGTCGGCCACAGCGTCGACGGGACGGCCTGCTCGCCGGTCTGTGCGCTCAGTCGAAGTATGACGTTTTCGTGCGCGATGACCTGTGCGCCGCCACCGGCATACGGTACCGGGCCCGGCATGTTGCCGCCGGTCACGGTGTTTCCGCTCGTCCGCAGGTTCGCATTGCCGCCGATGTGATCGCCGTGGTGGTGCGTATTGACGATGTAGCGTATCGGCCGGTCGGAAAGTTCGGCGATCGCTGCCGCGATCTTGTCGGACAACGGCGCGAATTGGGTGTCGACAACAAATACGCCTTCGTCCCCGATCTGCACGGTGATGTTCCCGCCCGCTCCGACAAGCATAAAAGTGCTGTCGGTCACCTGCAGCGTCCGGATCTCGACGTTGCTGAAGTCCTGCTGCTGAGCCTCGAGCCTGGCGGCCGGAAATACCGCACCTGCAGTCAGCCCGGCCAGCCAGACGCACACGGCAAACCACTTCATCGACGCCCCGATCCGGGCAGCGGCGTCCGGACCGCGATCAAGGCCCGACCGGATACATCCCGGATACCCTGTCACGGTTGCGCCCCGTCTGACCGCCCGGCTCATTGCGCCGACCCCTCGGGCAGCGGCATCTGCCTGATCGTTTCCATGTACTCCGGATACATCGTCGCCGCACCGCCCCGGGTCGCTTCGTAGGGAATGCCGTGGTTGACCGCAAACTCCGCGAGATAGGGGTTTTCGCCTGGCAGATAGTGCGGGAAATAGTTCTCGGGCATGTCCGTCTCGATCACGCTCTCGCAGGGATACGGCCCCATGCGGCCGGTCGGATTCAGGACGTAGTCCCGGTTGCGAAAGAACGGCTCCTCGAGATACGGCGGATCCTCGATGTAGACGTGCCAGGTCAGGACGTCTTCGCGGCGCGTGAAGTGCTCGGTGACTGTCGCGTTCCAGCTTCGCGCCACGCCGTTGCGACGCAGCCACCCTTCCTTGAGATGCGTCGTGCGCACTTTGAGCGTCTGGCCGATGTACTCGCCGGTCGAGAATCCCATGGCGGTGTGCTGCGCATACTCCGGAGGATGTTCGCGGCCGTCCATCCAGATGGTACGTATCGTTCCCCAGGCGAAGTGCTGGATATGGATCGCCTCAAGCTGCTGAGTCTCCGAATCGACCGTCTCCCAGATCCTGATCTGTGCGAAGCTCGCGGCATAGTCGACCGGATGAACGCGGCACTGGTAGAGCGGCAAGGACAGGATCGAAGCGCTCCAGGCCTCGGCCCGCATGCGGTTCGCGTCATTGAGCGGCAGCCCGCCGTAGTCGCCGAGTTCCGGGCCGGGCAGGCGGTCCGGGAAGTCCTCGTGGTACATCCCGGTCCACTGCCCGGCGAGATTGACCTGAGCCGCTGCAGGTATGAACAGGAATCCCGCGGCGAGCGCGACGATTGCGCGCACCGCCCGAAGCGGAAGGGCACTCTTCATCAGCTATGCTCCCTGAGGTACTGCGTCGGGCCGCAAATCTGGCTGCCTGGGGCAGCGAACGGCGAGCGCAAAATGCTAGCACAGCACTCGGGCACCCCGTGCCTGAGACTCCGCGTCGCACGGTCCCTGAGTGCACGTTCGAACGGATACCGGCAAGCGGTATGCGCTCGAACGCTGCAGATCAACCGGATTGACAGTCACGCCGCCACGAAATGTCGAGAATTCTTAACTTTCGGACTCGCCATATTGCCCCGAACGGAACCCTGCCCTAAGCTTTTGGTCAGACCACGTTGGTAGGACCAATTCCACGATGGCATCACCCAATACCCGATCTTCGGGCGGTACATCCGTCTCCCGCAGCGAAGGCATCGCGGCGACTCTTCGCGACGAGATTCTGCGCGGCCAGTACCGCGCAGGCGAACGCCTGCCGTCGGAGCGGGACCTGACGACCCGTTTCGCCACGAGCCGCGGCGCCGTGCGCGAAGCACTGAAGAAACTCGAGCAGCTCGGAATCGCGTCGATCCAGCGCGGCGGCGCACGCGTCGTTGCTATTGAAAAATGCACGCTCGATGTGCTCGGGCCGTTGCTCGATCTCGACGACATCCCCGACGCCAAGCTCGTCGACGAAGTGTTTCACGTGCTCGGCATTCTCATGGACACCGCAGCGCTTGCCGCGATCGAAAAGGCGACGGACGAGGAGCTCAGATACGCGGACGCACTCATTGCGGAAATGCTCCGCTACGAGAGCACTGACGTGCGCATGATTGACGCGTTGCGCAGGCTGAGCAAGTTCTTTGTCGAGGTCGCCGACCACCTCGTCCTGCGTCTCACCATCAACGGACTGCGAACGACATTTCTCGCGCGACTGCGCGAGCGCGGTTACCGACCGCAGTTCAGCGACAAGAATCGACAGTCCGTGGCCATCGAACTTCGCGCCGCGCTTGCCAAGCGCGACGCAATCGGCGTCGGCAACGCTTTGCGACGCCTGAACCGAATTTTCCGCGAGGGCGCCAGGGAGGCTCTCCTGTCCACACGAACAGGCAAACAAAGGATTAGCGCATGAAAGCCAGATACATTCTTCCGGTCCTGCTGGTCGCCGCCGCGTTGGGCGTAACGGCCGTTCTTGTCACGACCGGCAGTCAACTCAGTCCGTCGCAGCCCGAAGCGGCGCCGATCGCCGTGCGGGTTGTCGTGGCTCGACCCGGCCCCGTGCAACTGCAGGTCCACGCACAGGGTACGGTCGAACCGCGAACGGAAACTGAACTCGTCCCCGAAGTGTCAGGCAACGTGGTCTGGATCTCGCCGAATCTCGTCTCGGGCGGTTACTTCGAGACGGGCGAACCGCTGCTTCGAATCGACGACCGCGACTACCGCGCCGCCGCGCAAAGAGCTCAGGCGACCCTGACCCGGGCACAGGCCGAGTTCGAACTCGCACAGGCGGAACTGTCGCGCGCCGAAGACTTGCTCGATCGGCAACTGATCAGCCGCACCGACTTCGATACGCGGCTACGTACGGCGCGCGTGGCGCAGGCGACACTGCAGGATGCCGAACTCGTGCTCGAAACGTCCCGCAGGGACCTCACGCGAACGACCATGTCCGCGCCGTTCGACGGTCTCGTGCGCAGCGAACAGGTCGACGTCGGCCAGTTCATCAGTCGCGGCGCCTCGATCGCGAGCGTGTATGCCGTGGATTTCGTCGAGGTGCGGCTGCCGATCGCCGACCAGCAGCTTGCCTACCTCAACGTGCCGCTGAGTCAGCGCGGCGAGATCGACGAGTCCCGGGCTCCCGATGTGTCGCTGACGGCCGAATTCGCCGGGCAAAAGCAGCGCTGGACGGGCAAGATCGCCCGCACGGAAGCACAGATCGATCCTGGCAGCCGCATGGTCTACGCGATTGCGAGAGTGCGCGCGGACACGAGCGACAACGCCGTGCCGCCACCCGTCGGGCTATTCGTTCAGGCGGAGATCGAGGGCATCGCCGAGGACGAGGTCGTCGTCCTGCCGCGTTCGGCACTGCGCAATGAAAACCAGGTGCTCGTGGTCGACACCGAGAACCGGCTTCACTTCCGCACTGTCGACGTGCTCAGGGTGTACCGGGACGACGTATTCGTCACCGGCGGACTCGAGCGCGGCGAACTGGTCAGCGTCTCGGCGCTGCAGACCGTGGTGGACGGCATGCGCGTGCAGCCGCTGCTGCCGCAGAGCTGACCGGAGGGAACGCCAAATGAGAAGCATCATCCAGTGGTTCGTCGACAACCCGGTTGCCGCAAACCTCCTGATGACAGTGCTCGTCGTCGGCGGACTGATCACGCTGAGCAACACCCGCCAGGAAGAGTTTCCCGCGGTCGATCTCGAGATCGTCACTGTCACCGTTCCATTCCTTGGCGCGACTCCCGAGGAGGTCGAGGAAGGCGTCTGTGTACGCATCGAGGAAGCGCTCGAGGGCACCGAAAACGTCTTCAGGATGACTTCCACATCGAGCGAGGGCAGTTGCTCGGTGACCGTGGAGCTCGAATCGGGCTCAGACACCATCAAGGCGCTCAACGACGTCAAGAGTAAGATCGACAGCATCAACACCTTCCCCGCCCAGACCGAACGGCCGATCGTTTCGCAGGTCGCCGTTACCAGTCAGGTCGCCGACATCATCATTTCCGGACAGACCGACGAGCGCACCCTCAAGACGCTGGCAGAGCAGATGCGCGAGGAAATCGCCGCGATCGAGGGGATTTCACAGGTCACGATGGAATACGTGAGGCCCGACGAGCTGTCGATCGAAGTCTCCGAGAACACGCTCAGGCGTTACGGACTGACGCTCGATACGGTGGCCAACGCGATACGCCGCTCATCGCTCGACCTGCCGGGCGGCGCCATCAAGACCGGCGGTGGCGAGATCCTCGTGCGTACCAAGGGCCAGTACTACGTCGGCCAGGAATTCGAGGATATTGTCGTCGTCACGCGTGGTGATGGGACGGCACTGACGCTCGGCGAGATTGCGCGCGTGGTGGACGGCTTCGAGGAAGGCGACCTGAGCGTGCGTTTCAACGGCCAGCCGGCTGCGATGGTGCGCGTCTATCGAATCGGCGACGAAGATACGATCGAATCGTCGGAGAAGGTCAGAGCCTACCTGGAAAACGCCCGAACGCTCTTGCCGGAAGGCATTGAACTCACGCTTTGGCGCGACTCGGCCAATGAGCTTGGCGCGCGGCTCAACGTGTTGCTTACAACGGCGCTTGGCGGCCTCGCACTCGTGCTGTTGGTGCTTGCCCTGCCGTTGCGCTTCCGACTCGCAATGTGGGTCGCCGCCGGCATTCCGATCGCACTGCTCGGCAGTGTCATGACGTTCGGCTTCTTCGACGTGACGCTGAGCACCCTGACGGTCATGGGCTTCATTCTTGTGCTCGGCATCGTTGTCGACGATGCAATCGTCGTCGGGGAACGCATCTATGCGCACGAAAGAGATTCAGAGGATCAACGTACGGCGGCCGTCAACGGCACCCACGAGGTGGCCGTACCCGTCATCTTCGGCGTGCTGACCACGGTTGCGGCGTTCATGCCGATCATCTTCGTGCCGGGCCGTCTCGGACAGTTTTTTGCCGTCGTCGGCATCGTGGTCTGCATCTGCCTTGCGTTCAGCATTATCGAATCGATGATGATATTGCCGTCGCACCTGTCCCACCGCAAGCGGGCACGCGACAGCAAACAGGGGCCGGTTGCGACGAAGTGGCTCGGTTTCCAGAACAAACTCGCGGAGGGACTCGAGAACTTTGCCGAGCATACGTACGGGGACAGGCTGCGCGCAGTTCTCCCGTGGCGCTATTCGGTCCTTGCCGCCGGAGGCGCCGTGCTCATCATCATGGTCGGGCTCGGGCTCAGCGGCCGGATCGGCTTTTCCTTCTTTCCGGCCATTGAAGGCAACCAGGTCACCGCCTCGCTGACGATGCCCGAAGGGATCAACGTCGCCGACACGGCCCTCGCTGCCGAACAGATCGAACGTGCGGCCCAGGAACTCATTGCCGAACTCGACGCCGAGCACCCCGACACGCCGGGGATCGTCCAGTACCTGCTGACGTCGGTCGGCCGTAGTGCGAGCGGCGGAGGGGGACCACGAGCCAATGTCGTCTCGCCCGCGATCAGTCACCGCGCCGAGGTCGCGCTCGCACTCCTGCCGACATCCGAACGCGGCGGCGTTACGGCCAGCGAAATCTCACAGCGCTGGAGAGAATTGACAGGGACCGTGCCCGATGCCGTTGAACTCAGCTTCTCCGCGAACGCGTTCACGGCCGGCGCCCCGATCTCGATCCAACTGCGCGGCCGCAACGTCGACGACCTTCGCGAGGCCGCCACCTTGCTTCGGGGTGAACTCGCCCGCTTCAATGGCGTGACTGACATCACGGATTCCTTCCGTTCCGGCAAGCAGGAAGCGAAGCTCTCGCTGCGTCCGGAAGCGCGCGTGCTCGGCCTGACCCTCAACGATCTCGCAAGTCAGGCGCGCCAGTCGTTCTATGGTGAGGAAGCACAACGGATACAGCGCGGCACCGAAGACGTGCGCGTCATGGTGCGCTACCCCGAAGACGAGCGCCGCTCCCTCGGGGATCTCGAGGACATGCGCATCCGCACGGGCACGGGCGTCGAAGTTCCGTTCCCGTCCGTGGCCAACGTCGAGTTTGGCAACGGCTATTCGAGCATTCAGCGGGTCGACCGGCAGCGCGTCGTGACCGTGACGGCCGATATCGTGCGCTCCGTGACTTCCCCGGAGCGCGTGCTCGCCTCGCTGCAAAGCGGCGCATTGCCGGAGGTCCTCTCGAACTACCGCGGTATCAGCTATGTGCTCAGTGGCGAGCAGGAAGAGCGCGATCAGGCAATCGGCGGCCTGTTCAGCCTCGTTCCGATGGCGCTGCTCGTGATTTACGCCATACTTGCGATTCCGCTGAAGTCATACTTTCAGCCGATCGTCATCATGAGCGTGATCCCCTTCGGGACGGTTGGCGCTCTCCTCGGCCACATGGTCATGGGCTGGACCCCGGGTCTGCCCTCAGTGCTTGGAATGATCGCGCTTTCGGGCGTCGTCGTGAACTCGAGCCTTGTCATGGTCCATTACATCAATCGGCAGCGCCGGCTCGGCATAGATGTTCGCGAAGCGGTAACGCGCGCTGGCGTGGTGCGGTTCCGCCCGATCCTGCTGACCTCAGTGACGACATTCGTGGGCTTGCTGCCGTTGATGCTGAGCGATACGCCGGAAACCGCGTTCATCGTTCCGATGTCCATCTCGCTGGCCTGGGGCGTGGTGTTTGCGACAATCATCACGCTGTTCCTGGTCCCCTGCCTGTATCTGGCGCTCGAGGACTTCATCAAGTGGAACGTGCCCGATACGCCGCAGGATGTCGTGCCGTCGTCGTACAGGGCGCGCCGGACGGGTTAGCGCGCACGGAGTTTCCAGGTAACGTTTGCCAGAGGGTATTGCCGATGAACGATTCGCAAACACGCAAGATTGGACGCGGCCCGGGCAAGACGTGGCTCGGCTGGCTGGCGGGACTCGCACTCGTCGCCGGACTTGCCACGGGCGGCATATCCCTCGCATCAGCCATTGGCATCTGGCTCGGGCTCTGGGACTTCCGAGCCGGTTTCGCCATGCTTCAGTTCGTCGGCGACTTCGGACTGCCGGTCGCGGCAGCAACGTTTCTGGCCGCGATTGTGGTTTACGCGCTCGCCAGGCGACGTGCCGCGGACGACGCATTGAGGTTGTCGGCGCTCGCGCTGGTCGGGACGGTCGCCGCGGGACTGGGTTACTACGTCCCCGCGTCATACGTGCCCGGCGAAGGCGAGAATGTTCCGCCGATTCACGACATCTCGACCGACACGGTGAATCCGCCGGATTTCGTCGCGGTCCTGCCGCTTCGGGCGGACGCCCCGAACACGACGGAATACGGCGGTTCCGACGACATGACGCCGGAGAGGCTCGCGCAACTGCAGACTGGCGCTTATCCCGATCTCACCACACGCACGCTGAGCGACGCGCCCGACATCGTCTTCGAACGCGCGCTCGCCGCCGTCGATCGCCTCGGCTGGGAACTCGTCGCCCAGGTGCCGGCCGAAGGTCGAATCGAAGCCACCGACACGACATTCTGGTATCGATTCAAGGACGATGTCGTGATTCGGATTCAGCCCGCCCCTGATGGAACGATAGTCGACGCGCGTTCCGTATCACGCGTCGGCCGCGGTGACGCCGGCACGAACGCGCGGCGGCTCAGAGCCTTCTTCGACGCACTGTAAGCGATTGAGCCGCGAGTGCCGCGGCCGGACAAGAAAGCGTTCGGACCGCTCGGCGGCTCGTTCGATCCGATCGCGTTGAGCCGCGCTATGACTCGTCGATCGCGACAACCTGGTCGCGTTGGGCGATCAGGTTCGCGTTGGTGAACTTCGGAACGTCCGCGGCGATGCCCGCCTGTTGCTCAGCGGCAGCGGCCTCGAACGCATCGACATTGGCAATGTAGATGTTCAGCGTGGCGACGTATGGAGGCGGTGAGCCGTCAGCGCCCGGTTGGCCGCGGCGCAGTTCGAAGCGGCTGATGGAGTCGCCGTAGAGCCGCATGATCAGCGGCATGTGGGTGTTCTCGTAATAGTCGAAATCGAACGTCACGTCGGGACCGTTTTCGTACACGATCGTCATGCAGTATTGGCCGACGACGCTGTCCGCGGCGATTGCACCCGTCGTCAGACTTGCGCCGACTGCTGCGCCGAGCGCAGCGGCCTTGCCCGCCCCGGTCAACAACGTGCGACGATCTACCCTCCGTTCGACACATTGTTCCAGTCTTTCAGTTGCCATCGAAGTACCTCCCATGGAATCTTGTTGTCTTGCCTGCGGCACAAGGCAGTAGCCCGGCGGCTTCCCGGACTCCGTTCGAGAGCGCCGGATCGGAACGGACGCTCAGGCAATTTGCGAGCGGTAGCCTCTGAGCAAACGGGCAAACTCCTGCAACGCCGCGATTCCGCTCGCCTCGGCATCGGCGCACCACGCCTGCAATCGTGTCAGAAGTTCCGCCTGGTCGTTGCCGGTTTGAGTCCAGAGTGCCTTGAGCCGTTGCTTGAACTCGAAAATCGTGCGGAGCGTCTGATCGCCCTCGAGCGCTGCGGACAGTTGCTGCTCGCCAACTCTCTCGATAGCCGTGTCCTCGGTCGAGATCTGCCGGCGCAAACCGAGCAGACGCTTCTTCGCAACGCCCTGCTCTCCCTTGCACGCGGCTCGAAACACGGGTCGTACGACCCGGCTGCCGTAGAGCTTGAGCACGTGAAAGCGGTTCGCGACGATCGCGCTCAGCAGCTCCGTGTCGACGGCAGGCCGAGTGTCGGCCGATACCTTCCCGGCCGTGATTCTGCCTGTCCTGGGTGCGACCCTGCGTACGTCGGCGAGCCTCAGCATCTCGAGCAACCGAATGTAGAACCAACCGACGTCGAACTCCCACCATTTGTTCGAGAACTTTGCGGACACCCCATAGGCGTGATGGTTGTTGTGCATTTCCTCGCCGCCGATGATCAGGCCGAAGGGAACGATGTTGCGCGAAGCGTCCTCGGTTTCGAAGTTGCGGTAGCCCCAGTAGTGCCCTACTCCATTGATGACGCCGGCCGCCCAGAACGGGATCCACACCATCTGCACGAGCCAGATCGCAAGACCGACAACGCCGAAGAGGATCAGATCGGTTGCGAGCATCAGGCCGATGCCGAGAAAGACATGCCGGCTGTAGACGTTGCGCTCGATCCAGTCGTCCGGCGTGCCGTGGCCGTAGGCTTCAAGCGTTTCCCGTTTGGCTGCCTCCTTGCGATAAAGGAACGCGCCGCCGAAAAGGACCGACGCGATGCCCGTCTGCTGCGGGCTGTGCGGATCCTCTTCGAGTTCGCACCTTGCGTGATGCTTCCTGTGCACGGCGACCCACTGGCGCGTCACCATGCCGGTCGTCAGCCAGAGCCAGAATCTGAAGAAATGGCTGGCGATCGGATGCAGCTTCAGTGCGCGATGCGCCTGGGCACGGTGCAGGAAGATCGTGACGCTCGCGATCGTGATGTGCGTGAGCAGTATCGCCGCCCAGAAGTAACCCCAGCCCGACAGGTCGAGCAAGCCCTGGAAATTCATCGCTTTATTGATCCCCCACTGCCAACCGGGCGAACTGCCCGGCGCCCCCGGTGTCGATGGCAAAGTATACCGGCTCTGGCCTTCCAAAGCGCCGCACGGCGATTCCGGCAACCGGCGTCGCCACGAAGTGCCCTACTGCTGAATCAATCGACCTCGGATGCCGGCCCGAGCCCGCAGTCGTTCGCAAGAAAATCGAGCAGTGCCCCGTAGAACTCCATGTTGTGCTCGTAACCGAGCGTGTCCACAGTGTGCGCGGCATCGATGAGCTTGACGTACTTGTAGGGCTTCTGCAGCCGTTCGAGTTCGAGCGCAAAGAGATCGCTGTGCCGGATCGGCACGATCAGATCGCGGTCGCCGTGCACGAGCAGGACCGGTACGTTCACCTGTTCCACGAGCGCCAAAGGCGAGAGCCCGCCCCGGGTCATCTGGAAGATGTCCCGGAACCGGTAGTTCCACTCTTCCCTGGCGATCATCTCCATGCTGCTGACGCCCGCGCCCGGAATGGCGCAGTTATACAGATTCGGCTCGCGCAGCGAACCCATGAACGCCGAGAATCCGCCGTAACTCCAGCCGAATATGGCAAGACGGTCGGGATCCGCGATGCCCTCGTCAATGAGGTACTGAATCCCGTCATCCACATCGTCCTGCATTGCCAGGCCCCATTGCCGGTCGCCTGCTGCGAAGTACTCGTAGCCGAACCCCGTGGAACCCCGGAAATTGGGCTGCAGGACGGCGTAACCGCGCGTCGCCAGCAACTGCGGCCACTCGTCCCAGAACGACGAGTTCCAATGCAGGGAGTCGCGCGATTGCGGGCCGCCATGCGGATGGGCGACGGTCGGGTACGGCGGTTCGCCGCTCGTCGGCAGCGTAAGCACCGCATTGAGGCGCATCCCGTCGCGTGCCTCGTACCAGACGACCCGGCGCTCCCCGAGCTGTCCGGGCTCGATGGCCGACGCCGCGGCAAGCAACTGCAGACTCGACTTGTCGGTGAGCAGATAGTAGCGGCCCGGCTCGCGTGGCCCCGTGGAGTGTATGACGATGTACTTGTCTTCGGCCGCCCGGTCATGGATGCGGTTGAAGTTGTCCGCAGGAAGTGCGGCATCGATGGATTGCTGAAGCGCCGCTGCTTCTTCGTCAACGTAGTAGATGGTTGGAGCGTCGCCGACGTAGTAAAAACCGACGAGACCCGGATCCTCGTCTCCGTCGACACAGGCGTCGGAGATGCACGCCGAGACAACGCTTCCGGCATCGTAACGGTCGGTTGCAAACAGCAACTCCGGCTCTACGTCCGAACGGCTCAAATCGTATTGGAATATCGCTTCCGTATCTCGGTCTTTCGCCCACGACACGTATACCTGGTTCGATTCACCGGGTACGAATCCCAGCACCGCCAGCGAGCGGCGTTCGTCGACGTCGTAGCGAATCCACTCGTTCCACTCGGTTTCGCCCTTGAGGCGAAACTGAATGACGATATCGTTGTCGTTCGGCGTGACGTAGGAGCGAATGCGCACGTCGCCGTCGTGGTCGTACGCATATCCGAAATAGCTCGATGAGAACTGGAACAGCGGGTCGCTTTGGCCGTTGTTGACATTGACCCTGAAGACCTCCGTTCCCACATCGTCCGAACCGAGCCACTCGATCATCACCCAGTCGTCTTGCTCGGGCAGGCGGTGCACGAGGTTGGGACTGTACAGGCGCTGAACGACTGTCTCCGATGCGAAGCGGGCGATGCTGGACTTGCTCGGCAGTTCCACCCAGGGACCGCCGTCAAGCCCCACGGACAGAAGCTTGTAGGCGTAGGTCTTGACGCGACCCGGTGCACCGATCCCGGCGGCGTTATAGGCGACGCGCCGGCCCGGAACCTCGACCGGTTGGCGGGTGCGAACCAGCAGTCGTTCGTCATTGGCCCAGTCGACGCCCACGATGTCCATGTGATCGGCACCGAGCGTGTAGGGTTCGCTCGCGATGTCATCCGTTTCGTAGACATCGATGACGTAGTTCTGGCCCCGGCCGAGCAGGCGCATGACGGCGAGACGCTCGCCCGATGGCGAGAGATCCACGTCCCGCACGATGGGCCTCATGGCGAAGGCTTCCAGCGGCGCCGGCGACTGCGGCAGCGCTACCGCAAGGGGCGCAAGGACTCCGGCGACGAAAACAACGCGTCGCGCGGCAACGATTGTCCCGACGTGAGCTTTGGCATTCATTGTGTCAATACTCCGTGGCAATTCCCGCCGGCAAGCCCGGTCGGTCACGAGCCCGAGAAACTGTAGCTGAACGAGGCGAACACGCGACGTCCAAGCAAGTCATATCCGGCGCCGATTGGGATGTTGTACGAAACACCGCTTATCACGGACGGCGCGAACGGACTCCAGCCGACGGACGGTGGATTCTTGTCGAACAGATTGCGGACACCGAATACGAGTACGTAGCGCCCATTCGAGTCGCTGTAGCGCACCGACGCAGTATGGAAGTAGCGTCGGTTCGCGTTCCTCACGTTCGTGATATAGGGATTGTCGCTACGCTGGTAGATCGGCGCCTCGTCCGTGGACCCGACATAGTCGACCGACCAGGTAAACGTGAAGTCCCGCCAGTCGAAGCGGATGTCCGCTTCGCCGCGCCAGCGGGGATGCGCGTGACGGCCGATGTAGTCCGTGCTGCCGGCGCCCGTCAGGCCGTACTCGTAGCCCTTCACGCGCGCGAGCAACACGTCGACGCTGAGATTTCCGACGGCATATTCCCGCTCCGCCCGGATCGTGATGTCGTATCCCTTGGAGCCTTCGATCGCAACGTTGATGTACGAGGAATTCACCGAACTGAGCTGTCCATCGGTCCTTCGGTCACCGACGAGCGTGCACTCCTGGGCCGAAAAACCGGGCGAGGAGTAGCAACGCGTCAGGATCGTGCCCGCACCCAGTCGGGAGATCGAATTCTCAAGATCGATTTCGTAGTAGTCCACCGCGAAACTCAGATCGAGACCCACACGCGGGAAGCGCGCCGCAAGGTCCGGCGTGATTACGAGCCCGAGTGTCCTCGAATCGGAAGTTTCCGCGTTGAGGTTGAGGTTGCCGCCTGTGACCACGAGGAGACTGGAGACCGCAGAGTAATCCGGAGGAATGATGCCCTGATCCTCGAGCGACTGGCAGTTCTGGTACAGGTTGCTGCCGGGATCGAGATCCCGTGCCGGGTCCTTGAAGCTGTTGCAGGGATCCGCGCGCGAAGCGACGAAACCCGTCTGGTTGGCCAGGAACAGCTCGTACAGGGCGGGCGCGCGAAACGAGGTGCCGAGCGCTGCGCGCATCCTGAGCAGCGTGGTCGGCGCGTAGTTGATGAGCGCTCGCCATGTCGAATCGCTGCCGTAGGAACTGTAGTCGGTGTAGCGGTACGACGCATTGAGGGTAAACTCCTCCGCCAGTTCCTGCCCCGCGACTAGCGGCAATTCGAGTTCGCCGTAGAGTTCACTGACCGTATCGTCGCCCATGGTTCGGCCCGCTCCGGAAAAGCCCCATTGGTTGTCCTCGACCGACGCCGCCGAAGGACGGTCATCGAGTTCCCGGCCGCGCCACTCCATACCCAGCACACCGCGCACCTGGCCCGCCGGCAAGTCGAACAGTCCCCCTTCGAGGTTGAACCCGGCGCTCAGCAGGTCGTAGTCCGTTTCCAGGAACTGCCGCTCGCTGATGTAGTTCTTGGCGTCGGCGGGAACTTCGCCGCGCAGGGCGTCACCGCTGATGAGGTCGAGCGGAACGCACGCGGGATCGGGACCCTCGGAAAGCACCCTGTTTACGACCGCACCCTGGAAAGTGGACGCGAAGTTGAGCTGACCAGGATCCAGTACGCACTGCAGATTACCGTTCGCATCGACCGCAGTAGACAGCGCGCGGGCCACCTTGTCCTTGAGCCAGGTGTCGTAATTCCAGCCGCCACGACTCGACGAGTAGCCGAGGAACACGTCCCAGGCAAAATCGCCGCGGTCCCCCTCAAGACCCAGCGTAAGCGCCGTGACCTCGTTCTCAACTTCCGTTACCGGATCGAGCAGGTTGTAGCTCATGACGACCGGATTGGCGATTCCTCCGATTGCGCCGAACGGATTGGTCGGGTTTCTCGGGTGCAGGTACGGAAAGATCTGCCGGTAACCGTTGTTGATCTCGTCTTCGCGCTTGCTGAAGTAGAACTCGTAGGTACCGCTGACAGTGCTGCCCTCCTCACCGATCCTGAAGTCCAGCAATCCGTCGCTGTAGGCCTGGATCAGATTGCGCTTGGGATAGAGATCCTCCGTCATCCAGTTGCGATCCTCGCGTACACCGGGCTCTGCGCGTCTCGTTCCGTCCAGGCCGTAGCCGAGCTCGCGCCACGGTAGCCCGGTACCGAAGAAGTTTGCGGCGGGATCGGGGATCGCACTGATTGGAACCGCAGACAGGCCGAAAACGTCGACATAGCCGTTAACCGACCCGAAACACCGCCCGTCGAAGGTGGCCTCGAAAATCGATCTGAATGTTTCGCCGTTCGAAAGCGGCCGTTCGTCACAGAAGGCATAGTCGAGTTCACCGCGCTTTACGGATCCGAACCCGGAAGCCTCAACGGCGAAGTCGAAGTAACCACGGTCGAATGTTTTGCCGTATAGCAGACTCACGGATCCGAAGTCGGAAATCTCCTGGTAATCCGCTTCGATGCGGAAATCGTCGAATCTGCGCCGCGTGATGATGTTCACGACGCCGGCGACCGCGTCGGCGCCGTACACGGACGACGCGCCGTCCTTGAGAATCTCGATCCGCTGCACGGCGACGAACGGGATCGAGTTCAAATCGACGTTGGCAACCTGACCGCGCGTGCCTGCCGGTGTGAAGCGGCGCCCGTTGATGAGCACGAGTGTTCGGCCGGCGTCGAGACTCCGGAGCCCGAAGGTGTTCGCGCCCGGGCCGCCGGAAACGACGAAACCGCCGAATGTGTTGTCGATCTGCGTGCCGGAGGCGAGCGCGCTCGTCTGCAGCATTTCCGTGGTGTTGGCGAGACCGGCGAGCAGGGCCCGCTCATCGGTCACGACCGTGACCGGCAGTGCTGCGGTAAAGTTGTCGCGCCGGATACGCGAGCCGGTCACGACGACTTCCTCGGTCAGACCCGCAGCAGGCGCCAACGTAACGGGCGCATCGGCGGCTTCATCGGCAGCCTCCTCGTCGGCCTGCTCGGAAGGCTGCTCGTCGGCTTGCGCTTCAGCCTGCCCTGTCGGCGGAGCTTCCGCGGAGTCCTCGGGCTGCGCCTCCTGCGCGATGCCCGTACCAGAAAGGACAAGCGCGGCGAGTGCCGCAATTACGTTGCGTATATGGGTGTTCATAGTCATTCCGTTGGGTTACCGGCTCTGCCTGCGAAGAGGCTGATTCCGTTCCTGCTGCAAGCCGGCCCACCGATCGTGTAATAAACAGGATCGACGCTTCGGATCAGTGTGGTGGGGGTGCTGGATACCGGTATCGACACAATACCGACACGTTACTCCAAAAGCGCAAAAACTTCTAACGCTGCCAACGTCATAGCGCCGCACACCCGATCAATAAATGATGCCTGGCGGCCGGTAGAACGTGATCAGCCGCCCGGCACACATCACGGCAATGAGGAGCACCAGCGAGACACCGCCCATGACCCTGGCCGGCAGCGGCGCGTCGTCGTTTGGTCCCATCGCCGCGACAGCACTGAATTGCAGCCGGTAGAACAGCACCACGTTTATTCCCATGAGCGCAAGGCACACCGCCTTGACGTGAAACGCCGAGTTGTAGAAGTACTGGTCAGGTGCGCCGGAGATGAAGAGCAGCCCGGTCAGTACCGAAATACCGAACCCCACCAGACCAAAACGCAATAGTCCGTGCATCGCGCCGGGGCGAATACCCTTTGCAAGCCCGAGCAGGCGCAGGTCGAACACGCCGACGGTACCGGCCATGAGCGTCAGACCAATGAAGTGCAGGGACTCGCAGATTGGCCAGGCCCACTGCCAGGTGGTCACGAAATACGACGCCGGCGTATTGACGATCCAGTTCATCAAGGCCTGCATCCGGATACCTCAGTTCAATACGTCGGTGGCCATGAGGACGCTGTGGGTATACGCCAGGAACCGCCCCGTCCCAATGGTTCCGGCCCACAGGGCAAGCGTGGCCCCCGCGACCACCTTGACGCGGATGTCCGGCACGAACACGCGTCGGGAATCCGCTCCTGCGAAGACTTGCCGGCCGAGCCAGCTGAGCAGTACCAGCGCCGCGGCGATGAGCCCGAGCTTTATGTAGAAGATCGGATTGGTCAGCGCCTTGGCAGGATACGCAACGAGCAGCAGGACGCCGGACACGGCGTTGATCGCGAACCCGATCCACATGACCGGCATGAGTTGCTGCAGCGGTCCGATCGGATGGCGCCTGGCGAAACCGAGCGCCCAGACGTTAATCGCCACGTTGACGCCAACGACGATACCGAGCCCGAGGGTATGCAGGAAAAGAATGAACGGAAAGGCGAATACCGTCGGCGTCTCGCGAATCCATACACCGAGCGCGGATTGCTCTATCGCAGCAAGGAAAGCCATCGTCAGCGAATGGTATCAGAGACGTACGGTACCCGTTCCCGCGAACACGCTGCACCATCCGATGGTCTCGTCCCCGACTTCGGCTCGGGCCGGCCGCGCGGTGGCTGTTCAGATCGTGGCCGGGATGATACCTTCGCCCCGGTCCCGAAAACCGATGTTGATGCTCGACGCGAGGTCTTAGATGGCGGATCCGCTCTACAAGATTCTGGTCGTGGACGATGAGCCCGATCTGGAACCGCTCGTAAAGATGCGCATGCGCCGGGAAATCCGGTCAAAACTTTACACATTCGAATTCGCAGGCAATGGAGTCGAAGCTCTCGAGACGCTCGAGCGCGAGGGCGACATCGATCTTGTGTTGTCCGACATCAACATGCCGCGCATGGACGGACTGACGCTTCTCGAGCAGATCGCCGGTGCCGAAGCGGATATGCGCGCGGTGATCGTCTCCGCCTACGGAGACATGAAGAACATTCGAACGGCAATGAACCGGGGCGCGTTCGATTTCATCATCAAACCCATCGATTTCGACGATTTCAGGGTCACGATCAACCGCGCATTGGTCCACCTGGCAAAGTGGCGCGAAGCGCTCGTATCCCGCGACAAGCTCGTTTCCATTCAGAACGAACTCGATGTCGCAAAGACCATCCAACAATCGATCCTGCCCACCGTGTTCCCGGAAACGGACGGAATGCAGATTTTCGGCAGCATGGAACCGGCCCGCGCCGTGGGCGGCGACTTCTTCTTCGTCGAACGATTCGTCGACGGCCGCATTGCACTCGCCGTTGCCGACGTTTCGGACAAGGGCGTGCCGGCCGCGCTCTTCATGATGCTGACCCGGACCCTGCTCAAGGGCGCGCTGCGCGACGGCGCACCGCCCGGCCGGGTTCTCGAGGAAGTCAACGATCTATTGCATGAAGACAACGATACCGCGATGTTCGTCACCCTGTTCTGCGGGATATACGACCCACATACGGGCGGGTTTACGTATGCCAACGGCGGACACAATCCGCCGCTGCACGTGCGTGCCGACGGGAGCTCTGAAATATTGCCCATAACCGGCGGAATTGCGCTTGGCGTGGCGCCCGAATTCACGTTTGCGGAAGACTCCATCGAACTCGCGCCGGGCGATAGCGCCGTGCTTTATACTGACGGCGTGACCGAGGCGATCAACGCGGCTGACGAGGAATTCGGTATGGAGCGCCTGCACGCCATCTTCGCCGAGACACCCGGCCTGAATGCCCTCGAAGGCAACAGTGCGATATTCGAATCCCTCGGAAAATTCACTGGCGAAACACCGCAATTCGACGACATCACCTGCCTCGTTCTGCATCGAAAGCGTCCTTCACCACTGGCATCATGAGCAGGGAAATCACGCTGCAAATCGGCGGGTCTGCGGCTGAGCTTGCGCGAATCACTGCAGCGGTCGAGGATCTGGCCGAAACGGAAGGCTGGCCCGCGGAACTGGTCTTCCAGACCACCCTCGTTCTGGAAGAACTCGAAGTCAACATCATGAATTACGCCTACGGCGACGACGAAAGCGTACAAAGCCAGATCACGCTGCGTTCCGAACCCGATCGCCTGACGATCGAAATCTCCGACAGTGGCTCGGCGTTCAACCCGCTCGAAGATGCAAGGGAACCGGATATCGATGCCGCACTGGAGGACCGCAGAATCGGCGGACTCGGCATCCATTTCGTACGCACGCTGATGGACGAAGTCAGCTATCGCCGGGAGGACGGGAGAAACCACCTGACGCTCGTGAAACGGAGAGACTGATGTCGGCGACACGCGCAGCCCGCGACAAGCGACCCACTGCATCGGGCGACAGTCCCTCTCACCGGTTTCCACGCAACGCACGGTTCTCCCACGGACCGCGACGCTTTCTCCTGTTGTCATGCTGTGCCATGACAGTGGCCGGTACCCCATTTCTCGCGGGCTGGGCTCAGGAACCCGGTGTCTTCGATGACCGCGTCGTGTTCGGCCAGTCGGCGGCGTTCAGCGGGGAAGCGCAGGAACTCGGGATCAACCTGCGTCTTGGCATCGAGGCAGCATTCGAGGAGGCGCGCACCGCCGGCGGCGTGCATGGGCGGATGCCGGAACTCCTTTCCCTCGACGACGGCTACGAACCGGAAGCCGCCATCGTCAATACTCGCCGTTTGATCGAAGAGGAAGAGGTGTTCGCGCTGATCGGCGCCGTCGGCACGCCGACGTCCCGCTCAGCCACGCCCGTGGCTGCCGAAGCCGCGGTGCCCTACATCGCTCCGTTCACGGGAGCCGAGTTTCTACGCGATCCGCAGTGGACCAACATCGTGAACCTGCGCGCTTCCTATTATCAGGAAACGGAGTCGATGGTCAGCCACCTGACCGAAGACCTCGGGACCGAGCGCATCGCGGTGTTCTATCAGGACGATTCATTCGGTCAGGCCGGATTCGAGGGCGTCACGCGGGCATTGGCCAGGCGCGGCATGGAAGCCGTGGCGCTGACCGTGTTTCCCCGCAACACGAGGGCCGTGAAGACAGGAGTTCTCGAACTGCGCAACGCGGATCCGGAAGCGCTGATTATCGTCGGATCCTACCAACCGGTCGCGGAGACCATCGCCTGGTCCCGGCGGATAGGCTTCGACCCGGTATTCCTGACGGTTTCCTTTGTCGGCAGCAACGCCCTCGCCCAGGTTCTCGGCCCGGCGGGCGCCGGGGCCATCGTGACCCAGGTCGTGCCGTTTCCGCTGGATGAAGAGCTTCCCGTGATCCGGCAATATCACGCGGCGCTGCGCGCGCATGCGCCTGATGCGGTACCCGGCTTCGTCTCCCTGGAAGGCTACCTGGCCGGCAGGCTGGCGCTTGCGGCACTGCAAAGCGCCGGCCGCGAACTCACCCGCACAGGCTTCCTCGACGCTTTGAAAGCTACAGACAGAATGGACTTCGGCGGCTTTCTCGTGTCCTTCGGCGACGACAACCAGGGTTCGGACGCCGTATTCCTGACGGTCATCGACGAATCGGGCCAATATCGAGCGCTCTCGAGCCTGGACGAAACGGCCGGACCTTGATCGGGCGCCCATGAACAACGGGTTCAAGCGCATCGTGTCGGCAATGAGCCGCATCTCGGTGCGGCTTTACATCGGTATCGGCGGCGCCATTGCGCTGACCATGACCACCAGCCTCATCGCCTGGCTGTCGTTTACCCGCGTCGGAGAGACACAGGACCAGATCAACGTATACGTCCCGGACATGGTCACCGCGTTTCTGCTCGCCCAGCAGAACAACTCGCTCGCGGCCGCCGCCGCGAGGCTGACCGCGGCGGTTTCGCGCGAGGATTTCCTGCGCGTCGCCGATGAGATCGCCGAGGAACGCGCTCTCTTCGAACTGCGTCTGAACGAGCTGACACTCCAGAACGACGTCGATGCTGACGCCGAAGTCGTCGACGGCGCCGACGACATTCGCAGGGAGGCCGAGGCTCTGATCGATAACATTCGCGCTATCGAGAGTTCTGTCGCGGAACGGTTCACGCTCAGCGAACGCAGCGTAAACGTTTACGCGGAGCTCACGGCGTTGCAACAGCTTTTGGAGCGGCAACTTGCCGAGGCCACCGACGACCAGTTCTTTTATACCGTCACCGGCTTGCGGGAACTCGACGGGCCCGCGGCCGATCCGGAAGTTCACTTTTCCGAACCCGAACTGCACAATTTTCGTTACCTGATGGAGCTGGATTTTGCCAGCACGCTGGGTGCGCAGATTCTTGCCGCAGTCTCGAATATTTCCGATCCCAACCAGCTCGAACCGTTGAGGGAACGATTCGAAGCGGCCGCGGCGACGATCGATCGCAACGTCAGAAACATCGGCGGCGCCGATGCGATCACTCCGGAAATCGTCGCGGACTTTGACCGCCTGATCGAGTTGGGCAGCGGCTCGGGCGGGAGCTTCGAACTGCGGTCGCAGGAACTCGTGTTGGCGGACCGACAAGAGGAATTGCTGGTGACCAATCGCACATTGGCCGCCGAACTTGACGTGCTGATCGAGAACAACGTCAGCGCGGCACGAGCCCGTTCACTGGGGGCCACCCTCGAGGCCACCGAAGCGACTGAGGGTGCGCGTACGTTGCTCCTGTGGATCAACATATTCGCTATCGCCGGGGGGCTGGCGATCGCGTCGCTCTATGTCGGCACGCTCGTGGCGCGTATCAACTGGCTGTCGGGCCGTATGCGGGCCATGGCAGCCGGCGACCTCAAGCGCAAGGTCAGGATGCGCGGACGCGACGAGGTCGCCGAAATGGCGGCTGCGCTCGAAGTGTTTCGCCACAATTCGCTTGAGGCGCAGCGCTTGAATCTGGTTGAACAACTGGCCGAGGAGCTGAGCGGCAAGAACGAGGAACTCGAAAAGGTGCTCGGCGAACTCAGGCAGGCGCAGGATCAGATTGTCATGCGCGAGAAACTTGCAGCGCTTGGCGAACTCACGGCGGGCGTGGCCCACGAAATCAAGAATCCCCTGAACTTCGTCAAGAACTTCGCGGAAGGGTCCGTGGAAATTCTCGACGAGTTCAAGGAGGTTCTCGCCGCGACGGAGGGTGAACTGTCCGACGAGCAACGCGACTTGCTGCTTGAAATCGGCGTCGACATCGAGGAGAACCTGGGGACGATCATTCGCAACAGCGAACGGGCCAACCGGATCGTGCAGGACATGCTCAGCATGGGCCGCGGATCTGGCGAGTGGGGGCGTGCGGACATGAATCTGCTGCTGACGGAGCACGCCAATCTCGCCTACCACGCCGTTCGGGCCGGCGACCCGAATTTCGTGCTTGACATCAAGGAGGATCTGGACCCGAACGCCGGCGAAATCGATGCCATTCCACACGACCTCGGAAGAGTGTTCCTGAACATGGTCACCAACGCCTGCCACGCGACGGATGCAAAGCGCAGACAACTCGAGAAGGAAACCGGCGTAGTCACCAGGCCCGGGGATGGCGGCTACGAGCCCGCGGTCACACTGAGTACCCGCCGCAACACCGACAGCATGGTCGTGACCATTCGCGACAACGGTTCCGGAATGCCCCCGGACGTCATCGAAAAGATTTTCCACCCGTTTTTCACCACCAAGCCGCCTGACAAGGGCACCGGACTCGGTCTTTCAATTTGCAACGACATCGTGCGTGAGCACGGCGGCACGATAAACGTCACGAGTGAGGACGGCGAATACACCGAGATGCGTATCGAGCTGCCGCTCGAGTCGCGGATTTCGTCACTGGACGAGGATTCTGCCGCAGAGGCGTCGACAGCCCCGAAGGCTGAAGATTCAGCGGCGCTGTCGAACTGAGTTTTGGGGGTATGCCGCCCGTGGCGGTATCAGTTGGCCAGGGCCGTGCGCGCGTGGTCCGGCGACTCGTGAACCTTGATAACCTTGTCGAAGCCGCTGATTTCGAACACTTCCCTGATCGGGTCCGACAGAGAGCAAATCGCGAAACCGGCCTTGCGCTGTTCCAGAACCTTCGCGAGCATTAACAGGACGCGCAACCCTGCACTGCTGATGTACGCAAGCTGCTCCATATCCATGATGACGGCAGTATCGTCGTCGGCAATCGCTGCCTGGACGTCACTGTGAAAGTCGTTCGCATTGGAGCCATCGATACGGCCTTGCACTTTCACCGAAAGCACGCCTCCGTCTCGTTCCGTTTCGATCATGAATGTCTCCTCGCCCGAATCAGCCTTGCTTACGCGGGCCAGCCGCCACCGGCCGCCTGCTCAAGCAACGACCGAAGCGCCCCATCCCATAGCGGGGGCCTAGTTTACGCCATAACGCGGGGGACGTGCACTGTATTATTGACACCCGTGTCGGTCCAGTCGAATTTCTGCCCGAACCAGCGCTGCACACTGCGTCAGGGCGCACCTGTAGGCTCGAATTTCGATTATGTTTTCGTCAGTGGGGAGATGTAACAAAAATGAAATTAACAAGATCGAGAATTTCGTTCGCGCTCGTCGCCTTCGGTCCGCTGATGGCAGCGGCATTCGCTCAGGAGGGATACCCGCTCGACGGCACCTGGCGCGGGGGGTTCGGTCCAAACGACGGCGAGCGCACTCCCGTAGTCATCGTCATGAAGTGGGATGGCGAACGCATCAATGGCATGATCAATCCGGGACCGAGGTCGGTCGAATTCACGAATGCGGAACTCGAGCCGAGCACCTGGACCGTGCGTATCGAAGCGCAGACGACGGCAGCGGAAACCATCATGATCGAGGGCACATTGCAGGACATCGGTTCCTACAATCGGTTCATTGAAGGCACCTGGAGTCAGGGCGGCGTCGATACGGGTTTCAGGATCACGCGGGAATAGCCCGGAACAATCGCCAACAATCGGACGGTAGACTACAGTGCACGATGTGAAACACACCTCCCGCTGCTTCTGCACGGCACTGTTGGCCGTTGTGGTGCTTGCGGCCTGCGAGCCCTCCCCGCCTTCGTCCCCTGGCGGAACGCCGCCCGAAGCGACTGCGGTACCGCAGGAGACGGCCGTTCGGGAAGCGCCCCGATACGACGATGGACTCGTCCGCTTCGATCGCATTGCAGGCGAGAAGGGCTACTGGGGCCAGGCGAGCGTGAGTGCCCTGGTCGAGACCGGTGTCGAGCTGCCGATGAATGACACCGGGCTGCTCGACGACCTTGCGGACGCTGCGCGAATCGCACCGTTCAGACCCTGGGCGCTCGCGCTCTATGAGCACCGCCAGAGGAACGGACTGGCCGACGATCCCACGCGATTCTGCCTGCCTCCGGCCGGGCCGCGGCACATGCATGCGCCAGGTGGATTCCGGATCATCCAGGATCGGAATTTCGACCGCGTCTACGTGATGTTCGGGGGTGGCAACCGCAACTGGCGCGTGATCTTTCTCGATGGCCGCGACCCCCCCGACCCCGAGGAGGTCGTCGGCACGTACTACGGGTACTCGTCCGGCCGCTGGGACGACGATACGCTCGTCGTCGAGTCAAGCGGCTTCAATGCACGCTTCTGGTTCTCCAACGGTGGCCTGCCGCACACGGAAGCCCTGCATCTGACCGAGCGCTTCTCGCGTCCCGATTACCACACACTGAGGTACGAAGTTACCGTCGACGATCCGTATACCTATACCAGGCCCTGGAACGCCGAGTGGACCGTGGCTTGGGTCGACGACGGCACGATCCCCGAGCAGTTTTGTGAGGACAATCGCTGAGGAACTTGTCACAATGGCCGAACCGAGGAGGTAAGCTGGCGATGCCGAGCAACAAGATTTCGGCTGTCCTGGGCCTGGCAGGCCTGCTGGGCCTTGCGCTGCAAGCCGAGGCTCACCATTCGTTCCGCTCGCAGTACGACGCCGACCAGCCGGTGACATTTACCGGCATCGTCACGAAGGTCGAGTGGATGAACCCGCACGTCTACTTCTATATCGACGTCGAGAACGAGCAAACCGGCGCGCTCGAAAACTGGGGCTTCGAAATGGGACCGCCCCACATGCTGCAACAGCGCGGCTGGAAGCGAAACTCCATGCTGATCGGCGACGAGGTCGAGGTCCACGGTACGCGGGCACGCGACGGCAGCACGACGGCCAACGCACGTCGAGTCGCTTTGACGTCGACCGGGCAGGTGCTCGGAGCGGCATCGAGCGAAGGCCAGACGATCACTTCCGGCGATCCACCGGCCAACTAGTCAGGACAACACGAGCGTGACGCGGCAGACACATCGCAAGCTTGCAACAGCCGCATTGATCGCGGCGACAACGTTCGCCGGACTCGCGCTTACAGGTACTCAAGCCCAGCAATCCACATCCGAAACAACCCGCCCGGCTCCGCGCTGGCCTGACGGTCGAATCAGCTTCACAGGGCCTCCGGGCGAGGTCGGCAACTGGGGCGGGCCGCCAACGAGCACGCTGGCCAACCACTACCGCGAAGGCGCGCTCGGCGACTCCGGCGTCAATCTCGAAACCAACCTCGATGCCGAAGACGTGCCCTTTCAGCCGTGGGCGCGAGATGTGTACGAATATCGCCAGGCAACGTTTACCAAGGACGACCCGCACACGCGCTGCAAGCCTTCAGGCGGCGCACGGCTGTTTCACACGCCCTACGGGTTTGAAATCCTCGACCTTGGCGTCGAGATCATCTTCGTCACCGTAGGCGCTCCGCACTCGTGGCGCGTGGTGCATTTGGACCGGACGGATCACCCCGCCGATCCCGAACCGTCCTGGTACGGGCACTCGATCGGCCGCTGGGAGGGCGACACGCTCGTTATCGACACGGTCGGCTTCAACGACAGGTTCTGGATATCGCGCGGCGGCTTCCCGCACACGACCCGACTGCACACGATCGAGCGCATCTCGCGGCCGGATTTCAACCGCTTGCGCTACGAAATCACCATCGACGATCCGGGCGCCTACACTGAAACCTGGTCCGGCGGATGGTATATCCCCTGGATTGCGGGCAACGAGCCGTTCGACTATCTGTGCCAGGAGAACAACCTGGATGCCGCACGCATGGTCGGCCCGGATCTCGACGCGGACGCGGGCGAGTGATCCGGACGATCGAGCCGCAAGCGTGAACGACGCCGAGGGGAAGCTGCGATGAGCACTGCAAGACAGGAAATTGCACACAATTGGCCCCTGATGCTCGTCGCGTTCCTGCTCGTGTTCTTCGCCTTTGGCGTGCCGACCTACTCGCTGCCCTTCCTGTACGGTCCCGCGATGGAGGAGTTCGGCTGGTCGAACGCCGAAGTCAACCTGCTGTCGACGGCCAAGTTCCTGATCGGCGCGGTCGCCGCGCTCGGCATGGGCATCCTCGTCGACAGGATGGGCGGGCGCTGGACGGTGCTCGTGGGCGCAGCGGCCGGCGGCGTCGCGATGGCGTTGTTCCTGTTCGCGACCAGTCTCCCCGTCTACTACCTCGCCGGGGCCATGCTCGGCTTCTCCGCGTCATCGATCGTCGCGGCGATGAAGGTCATCGTCGCGCGGCTTTTTGCCGTCAACCAGGGCCTCGCGATGGGCATCGTGCTCACCGCCACGAGCTTCGGCGGCGTCGTGATGCCGTGGGTGTGGCCCGCCATGCTCGAGACCATGAACTGGCGCGAGATCATGGCGCTGTTGAGCCTCGGCCCGTTCGTGGTTGCAGTACCGGCGTGGCTGATTTTCATGGCGACGAGCAAACGCATGCGGGAGGTCGTCAGTGCACCGTCGGCCGCGACGAGCGGCACGACACTTTGGCAGCACTTCAGAAGGATCAGCCGCGAGCGCGCCTTCTGGCTGATCGCGACCGGCATCTTTCTTGTGTCGGCCGTCGACCAGGCGCTCATGCAGAATTACGTGAACTTCCTGCGCATCGACAAGGGCATGGACCTGCGCGAAACGATCTCCTGGGCCGGCAGCCTGCTTGCGATCATCGGCGTTCTCGCCAAGGTCGGGTCCGGCTGGTTTTTCGACCGTTTCTCGATCCGCGGTATCGCGTTTTTCTATTTCCTGCTGGCCGTATCGATATTCCTCGGCCTGCCCGTAGCCGGAATCGGCACGCTGCTCGCGTTCATCATCGTGCGCGGCGTCGCCCATGGCGGAATGATCGTTGATGTCCCGATCCTGACGAAGCATTTCTTCGGCATGGAGCGCATCGGGATGACGATGGGCATCATGGCCGTCTGCGTAAACCTCGGTTTTGCCGCAGGACCGCCCATATTCGGCTGGCTCGCTGACACCACCGGCAACTTTACCGCCGGCATGGTCCTTTACGGATGTATCGCTGCCGTTGCGACGTTGACGCTGCTGCCGATCAAACCAAGGTACTGGGTGTCCCCTTCCGAACGTCGCGACGGCAAGGTGCCGGCCGCGATGCAGCCCGCCGCCGGTTAGCGCGGGTATTTCACCGCGGGCATGCGGGGAGGCGCACCACCCGATCGCTTGTGACACGCGGTGAATACGTCCCTGTACGCTCCGCGCGCGCATTCCTGCGCGCGAGGGTCCCAAGCGATCGGGTGGTACGCCTCCCCTTGACGTTCGCGCGAGCCCGCGTATCTCGCCGATGCTGCGCCCGGCACAGCCAGTCGATTTCGGGACGCGCCAACGTCACCGATAACACATTGACATACAACGGGAATTCAAAACTGACAGCAGCGCATCGCTGAGATATGCGGGCACCGCCTGCGCGTCGGCAGGCACGGCCCGCTGTCGGCTACTGACCGACCAGATGGGCCGGATCCAGATTGTTGTCCTGGCAGAAGTACTCGATGAATTCCTCGTTCGGCCTCCATCGCTTGGTCCAGTTCGTGCTCCATGGTTCGTGGTATGCGAGCGGATCGTCGATCGTGATCTCGTAGCGCAGCGACATGAGGTCCGGCCTCGAAATCCTTTCCACGAGGTGCAGCGCCTCGGTGTGCGGGTAGCCTTCCCGGTGCATCCAGAAGCGCTCGTTGAAACCGACCGTGTCGATCACGAGTGTATCGCCGTCCCAGCGGCCGACCGAGTGACCGAAGTAGCTCGGGTTGAGGAAATCGCCTTCCGGGTGGCGCCGACCGTCCATGTAGATTTCGCGCCACGGCCTCGTTGAGCCTCCGGAAAGGATGTAGATGCGCCGGGTCGTCGGAACCTGGATGATCTGCAGGCCGAACGGTACCGCCATCTGCCGCGGCCCTCCGGGCGGCGCACAGCGCGCGTGCGGATCGTCCTTCGCCAGAGTGCTCTTGCGGTACTCGTAGACTGCCCGAGCCCAGGGCTGGAACGGAATCTCGTCGGGCGGCGGGTAGTCGGCGCCGCCGACAAGGGGCCCGGAACCGCCTTCCCAATAACCCTTCCCGTCAGCAAGCGGGCCCAGATTCGGCGTGCCGTCCGGCAGGCGCGGTGTTGGCGCTGGCGAGTCGTCCTGCCCAGGCGCCGGACCCGCGCTCAACAGCAGACACGCCAACAGTACGCCGGCGCCGACCCTCGCCACGGTAGAACCTCCCGGCCGCAATGCTCGGCGACGGCCGAGTACGTCCGACCGACGCGGACACATACCCGCGATCACTGCTGATCGCCGCCGGCGCTACTGAGTTGCTCTTCGGCGGGGGTACGCGTGAAGAGTTTCTGCCCGGTGCTCACAAGCACGACGGATTGCGCGTTCATCAGCTTGCTGCCGTCGCGCGCGAGAATGCCGTCCACGACGACCTGATCGCCGATCTTCATCGAATTGCGGGTCCATCCACGCCTCATGAGGCCAACCGGTGAGGTCAGTTCGCATGCCCAGGACGTGATTTCGCCCGTCGCGGCATCCTCGACATCGACATAGAAATAGGCGTGCGGATTGAGCCAATCGATCTTGACAACGACGCCGTTCAAGCTGACGGGCTGCTCGCTGTCGTATTGAGCCGAAAAAGCATGGTGTGCGCCCGCGGAGCTTGTAGCCAGGGCAATCGTCAGGCCGGCCCAGAGCCCCAGACACTTCGCTGTGCTGATGGTCACGATCCATCCCCTCCCTTGTTCATCGCCCATTGTCGAATCGCACGATTCACCCATCACGATACTACCGCGATGCCCGCAACAACGGTACGCCGGCGAGTTTCGGCGCCCCACGGGGCGGGCCTATAATGGCCTGACCGCCGTCGCGACAGGCGCGCAGCGCTCGACCGACGACAGTGCGCCAAATGCACGACCTCGGTTCGAATCCAGGTTCCAGCCACACCAGGGGAATCGCTTGATCATCGATTGTCATGCCCACGTCTCTGCGCCGAAAGCCTATTGGGCCTACAAGGCCGGGCTCGTGTCGCATCGCGGTTCGCATGGCCGCGGGAGGCTCAGCATCAGCGACGACGACATCGTCGCCGCCTGGAATGCCCGTGAAATGGCGCCTACCGGGCATCTCGATCACATGGCGGCGTGCGGAATCGACATGCAGTGCATTTCGCCGCGGCCGTTCCAGATGATGCACTCGGAGAAACCGGCCAGGATCGTCCACTTCTGGACCGAGGCGACCAACGACATCATTCACCGCAGTTGCCAACTCATGCCGGACAGGTTCTTTCCCGTAGCCGGCTTGCCTCAGACGGCCGGCGACCCGATCGAGGACGCGCTGCCGGAACTCGAGCGCTGCGTGCACGAACTCGGCTTCAAGGGCTGCATCCTGAACCCGGACCCGTACGAGAATGGCGACGCCAAAGCACCGCCGCTAGGCGACCGCTACTGGTATCCGCTCTACGAGAAACTCTGCGAACTCGATGTGGTTGCGCACATACACGCGACAGGATCGCGGGAACCCGAGCGCGAACCGTACACGCTCCACTTCATCAACGAAGAAACGACCGCGGTCTACGGCCTCGTAAATTCCACGGTACTCGATGACTTTCCCGATATCCGGATTCTCGTCTCGCACGGCGGCGGCGCCGTCCCCTTCCAACTCGGCAGATTCGACTCGGCATCGGCACGGCGCGAGGGCGAACGCTTTCGCGACCGGATGCGCAGGCTCTACTACGACACCGTGCTCTACACGCCCGAAGCGCTCGAATTGCTGATCAAGGTCGTGGGCGTCGACCGCGTGCTCTACGGCGCGGAGTGTCCCGGCGTCGGTTCGGCGGTCAATCCCGATACCGGCCTGACCTTCGACAACATCGTGCCCCATATCCAAAGCTTCGACTGGCTCTCCGACGAGGAAAAGGCCCGGATTCTCGAGCACAACGCACGAGAGTTGTTCAAACTCTAGTCGGGCTGCCTGATTTGACCGGGTCTGAGCATTTAACATATTATTATTCAATATGTTAAAGGAATATTATCAAGTGTTTTCTCAATGAAGATCATTGAGCGCCGGAGACTGCTGGCAAGGCTTCGAGCGCTCGATAGCTGTGCGGTCTCCGATGCGCTCGATTCGCTTGGACTTGCGTCGGCCGTCACGGGTCTTTCCCCGCTCTCCGTACCCAAACGAATCGGAGGTCCGGTGGTTACCGTCAAGCTCGGCCCTACCGAACCCGTCGGCGGCAGCGTGCGCCATCTCGGTACAGCCGCGATCGAGGCGGCGAACAGCGGTGACGTTATCGTGATCGAGCACTCCTCGGGCGCCAATTGCGCGGGCTGGGGCGGGGTATTGACGGTCGGCGCCCAGATGCGAGGAATAGAGGGCGTCATCATTGACGGTCCGGCGCGGGACATCGACGAAGCCCGCGAACTCGATTTTCCGGTTTACTGCCGCTCCGCGACATCGCGTACGGCACGAGGTCGGGTCTTCGAGCAGGACTACGGTTGCCCGGTCACGATCGCGGATGTCGTCGTCAAGCCTGGCGACATCGCCCTTGCCGATGCGAGCGGTGTCGTATTCGTTGCGCAAGCACGCCTGGACGACGTCGTACGTCGCGCCGAACGCATTACCGAACGCGAGCGGCTCATGGTCGAGGCATTGCGGCGGGGCGATCCCATCACCGAGGTCGTCGGTCGCGACTACGAAGACATGCTGGACAAGTTGTAGCGCAGCGGCCACTCACCAGGCATGTGGTCGCCAGGGCGCTTGCGCCCTCCTCCGGTCGTTACAGGGGGCGCCTTCGCGCCGCCCGACACGCTACCGCCAGGCGAGGAAGCCCTGTGCGGTTCCGCTGCCGGCTTCGGAGCGATAGCACGGCACGTAGTCGATGAGGTCGCCCGAGAGCTCCGCTTCGAACAGGCAGCCCGCAGCCGATACCCAGTTGAGAAGTTCGGAGGTGCCGTCCTTCATCAGATCAGGATCGATCTCCATGAGCTCGTTGGCGTCGCGGCGCTGGATCGCATCGATGAGCCCGCGGTCGAATGCTTCATTGATCATGAAATGACTCATGCCGCCCGAGCCGACCACCGCGACACGCAGATCGCTGTCCCACTCCTCTATGACCCGGCGTACGAGCTTGCCGAGTTCGAAACATCGCCAGGGCCGCGGTTGATTGGGCGCAAAGAACGTGTTCGTGATGATCGGCAGAATCGGAACTGCCCTGTCTTTCATCACGCGTCTGAGGACATAGGCGAATGCATGCGGGGTGCCGATGTGATGGTGGTCCGGGTACTCCGGCCATTCATTCGATGCCGCAAAATCCCAACGCTCGTCGAGGCCGCGATCGAGCAGCTTGCGGGCCAGTTCGGGCAAGCCCCGATATTCCGTGCGCGCTTGCGGCCGATTGGCCCATTCGGCCTCGCGGATCCCTGCCGGCAGCTTGGCGGATCGCCACTCCGGCATGGGTCCATTCCAGAATGTTTCGCCGTAGTAGACCGTGTAGGCCGGCTGAAGCTGCGGCAATACGAGTTCGCGCTGATCGTTGCCGAAAATCACGGCGACGTCCGGGTTGACTTCCGACCAGATCCGGGCGACCTCGGCAATCGCCGCCTGGCAGGCCGCATGGTTGCTTGTTCGGGCCTGGAGCGTCGAGCGCTCCGCGAGACCCTCGTCCTGCCGGAGTTCAACAAGCTCGTCAAACGAGTAGCGCGCGCCCCTGAACCAGTGACTGCGCGCGCGGTCGCCCGGCACGCGCAGCATCCATTGCTCGGGCGTCGTACTCAGTTGCGGGCCGTGGGTCGTCCAAAGTCCCAATACGATATTCGCCATTTCGCAAACCGAGCCTCGTGTTCGCTGGCAGAAGCGCAATCGTCACGACCGCGGATTGTACTACCGAGGATTGCACGCCGACCTGCACCCGATCGTCGGCGTAGTCGACTACTCTCCGATTGACGCCGGCGAGCCGGCGGATGGCGCGCCCGCTGCCGATGTCCCGGACAGCCAGGCCAACCTCCCCAGCGTCAAGCAGCAGCCGCTGCGATCCGGTCCGGGACGGGCCGGGCTGGGCCGAGCTGGGCTGGGCTGGGCCGGGACGGGCTGGGCTGGGCTGGGCCGGGACGGGCTGCGCCGAGCTGGGCCGGGCGAGTTCACTCGATTGGCGAGTCCTCCGCAAACAGCGCGTCCAGCTTGCGCTCATACGCGTGGTAGCCGAGCACGTCGTAGAGTTCTTCACGCGTCTGCATCGAGCCAATCTGTCCCGTCTGCGTGCCGGCGTCCATGATCGCCGTATAGATGTCGAGCGCTGCCCGGCTCATGGCTCGAAACGCCGACAGCGGATAGAGGATCAGGGCTACGCCGACCTCGCCGAGTTCGTCCCGCGTGAAGTTTGGCGTCAGCCCGAATTCGGTGAGGTTGGCGAGCACCGGTACCCGCACGGCCGAGGTGAACGCACGATAGTCGTCGAGCGTACCCAGCGCCTCGGCAAATATCATGTCCGCGCCGGCATCGGCATAGGCCGAGGCGCGCTCGAGCGACGCCGCAAGACCTTCGCGTGCGAACGCGTCCGTGCGTGCCATGACGGTGAAGTGTTCATCCGTCCTCGCATCGACCGCGGCCCCGGATGCGATCGCACATTTCAGCGGTCGGCACGATCGACTTGTTCGGCCGATGACCGCAGCGCTTGCTTTCTTCCTGGTCCTCGATATGCATGGCCGCGGCCCCGGCGCGGATCATCTCCCGGGTCGTGCGCGCGATGTTGAACGCGCCGCCCCAGCCCGTATCCGCATCGACGAGCAGCGGCAACGAGCTTGCGGCGGTGATGCGCCTGACGTCTTCGAGTACGTCGTTGAGCGAGGTCATGCCGAGATCCGGCAGACCGAACGACGCGTTTGCGACACCGGCGCCGGACAGGTAGAGCGCCCGAAAACCGGCGCGTTCGGCGAGCAGCGCACAGTAGGCGTTGATCGTCCCCGGAACCTGCACTGGCGCATGCTCCGCAACGGCGCGTCTGAACCTGAATCCCGGACTATCGTTCATCCTGTTCGGCACAATTCGCTCCCGGCGCGTTTCAGCGCATCGTGCGCGGGAGTTCCATCGGACCCGCTCCAGCCTCCGCCCTGTTCGCACGGCGTCACGAGGAACTGACCCAAAGCTCCACGAACTCGTCGACGGGCATCGCCTCGAGCGCCGTCGGGTCCCCGAAGACCGCGTCGATTCGACCGCTCTGCCGCGCGTCGAACCGCGTCGCCAGATTGCGCCGGAATTTCTCGACCAACAGCGGGATGCCCTCCTCGCGCCGGAACCTGTGACCGACGGGGTACTCGACGACGATTCGCTCCGTGCTCGACCCGTCGCCGAAGAAGACCTGGACAGCGTTCGCGATCGAACGCTTGGCGGGATCGAGGTAGTCCACGCTGAACCGGGGTTCCTCCCGTACGACCATCTTCGCACGCAGCGCGTCGATCCGGGGATCGCGCGCCGCAGAATCCTCGTAATCCTCCGCCGTCAGGCGGCCGAAGATCAATGCCACGGCCACCATGTACTGCAGGCAGTGGTCGCGGTCGGCCGGATTGGCGAGCGGCCCCGACTTGTCGATGATCCGGCAGGCCGCTTGCTGGGTCTCGACGACGACCTTCGATACCTCATCGAGCCGATGGCCGATCTCGGCATGCAGTTCAAACGCGGCCTCGACAGCCGTCTGGGCATGAAACTCCGCTGGATACGAGACCTTGAACAGCACGTTCTCCATCACGTAATCGCCGAACGGGCGTTCGAGCACGATCGGTTCGCCGCCAAAAAGGACATCCTCGAAGCCCCACTCTTCGGCGCTCAATGCCGCCGGATAGCCCTTCTCGCCGCGCCGCGCGAGCAGGCCGTGCCAGACGCCGCGACTCGTCGCGTCGCCAGCCGCCCAACTCTTGCGCGAGCCCGTATTCGGCGCGTGCCGGTAGGTCCGCAACGCCGCCCCGTCAATCCAGGCATTCGATAATGCATCGATGATCTGCTGGCGCGAGCCGCCGAGCATTTGTGCCGCCAGCGCCGTGCTCGCAACCCTGACGAGCAGCACGTGATCGAGCCCGACGCGGTTGAAGCTGTTACGAAGCGCGAGCACGCCCTGGATCTCGTGCGCCTTGATCATGGCCGTAAGCACGTCGGCGACGCGAAGCGGCGACTTCCCTTCGGCCCGGCAGCCGCGGCTCAGCCAGTCCGCGACGGCGAGAATCGCACCGAGATTGTCCGACGGATGGCCCCATTCGGCCGCAAGCCAGGTGTCGTTGAAATCGAGCCAGCGTACGATCGTGCCGATATTGAAGGCCGCAGTTACCGGGTCGAGTTCGTACTGCGTCCCCGGAACCCGCGCGCCACCCGCAAGTTCCGCACCGGGCACGACGGGCCCGAGCAGCTTCGTGCACGCGGGATACCCCAACGCCAGCACGCCGCAGCCGAGCGTGTCCATGAGGCAGTAGCGGGCGATCCGACGCGCCTCGTCGCCTGTCGCCTGAAAGTCCAGCACGTAGTCGGCGATTTCACCGAACACGGCATCGGGGGCTGGACGCGCGGTGTCGCGTGTTCCGATGCCCGCCATCAGGCCACCGGACGCCCGAAATAATGGCCCGATACGCCTACAGCCGTTCCAATCGCACCACCGTCCCTGCTCCGAATCGACATCGACCGCGAACCCGCCCTGCATCCGGTGGCGGAGCATAGCTGTTGCCGCATCGAAACGACAACGGCCACCGCAATGGTCAACGCTTGCGTTGCCGAAATCCGCCGCTATGCTGCTACCTCCCCGACCGAAACAGGGACAAGGCGATGGCGACACTGACGCTGCAGCAGGCCAACACGATTATCGCGACAGCGATCGAGAAAGCGCGCGAAATGAACATCAAGCCGGTCGCGGTCGTGGTGCTCGACGATGGCGGACACCTCAAGGCGATGCAGCGCGAGGACGGCGCAAGCATGTTCCGGTATGACGTGGCAACCGGCAAGGCCTGGACATCGGTGGGCATGGGCGTATCGAGCCGGGCAGTCGCCGCACGCGCGAAGCGCAACCCGAATTTCATGATTACGCTTGCGGCGACCGCCGAGGGCAAATTTCTGCCGCAACCCGGCGGCGTCCTGATCCGCGACGCGCAAGACCGCATCGTCGGAGCCGCCGGCGCCAGTGGCGGCACGGGTGAAGAGGACGAAGCGATCTGTGCGTTCGGCATCGGCGAAGCCGGGCTGACGGCCGACCTGCCCGACTGAATCCCCGCGCGGCAGAACCCGGAAATCGCAGCGCATCCACGGCGCACGATACGCTTCATTGGAACACCGCTACCGGGTCTTCTTCGTCTGCACGGGCGGCATATTCACGACCGCCTTCGATGCAAGTTCATCGATCGTCGCACTGCCGACGATCGCGCAGCAGTTCGGTACCGACCTTCCGACCGCTCAATGGGTCGTCATCGGCAACAGTCTGGCGATCGCGGCGCTGCTCGTCCCGATGGGGCGGCTGTCGGATCTGGTCGGTCGCAAACGGATATACGTCGTCGGCTGCATGCTGTTCGCAGCGGGCAGCGTGCTCGCGTCGCTTTCGGACGCCGTATACGGCCTGATCGGCTCGAGAATTGTCGTCGGGCTCGGCTCCGCGATGACTCAGGCCACGGCGATGGCCATCCTTGTCAGGAATTTTGACGTTACGGAACGTGCGCGGCTACTCGGCTTTCAGCTCGGCGGTGTGGGTCTTGGCGCGATACTCGGACCGGCGATGGGCGGACTGATCGTCGGCACGATCGGCTGGCGAATGCTGTATGCGCTTACAGCCATCGCAATGCTGGGAATCGGAGTCGCATCCCAACGCATACTACGACCGCGCTCGGTGCGCCCGGAAAGCGCGCAACCGGCCTTCGACATCGCCGGCGCGGTGCTGTTCTCAAGCCTTTTGGTCGCGGGACTCCTCACACTGACGCTCGGGCCGCGTCTGGGCTGGACGCAACCTCTCACGTTGTTCGGAACGGCGTTGTTCGCGGCCCTGCTCGTGGCCTTCATCGTGGTCGAGCGGCGTCACCCGGTGCCGATGCTCAACTTCAAGCTGTTCAGACGCGGCGATTTTGCACTGGGTGCGCTCGCGGCCGTGGTTGTGTTCATGGGCGTATCGGCGACCCGATTCCTGGCGCCGTTTTTCTTTCAGGGTGTCAAGGGCTTCGACCCCGCGGGCGTTGGACTCCTGATGATGCCCGCCGCCATCGTGATCGCGATCGCTGCACCGTTGATCGGACGATTCGCAGACGGTTTCGGAGTGCGCCGGTCCGCAAATATCGGGTTCTTCTTCGTCATGGTCGCGCTTGCAACGTTCGCGTTCGTCGAAGCGGATTCACCTACCTGGCTCTTCGTCGTCGCGCTGATGGTCTCGGCGTTGGGCGTGGCCGCCTTCAGCGCGCCGAACGCGGCCGCGATACTGAATTCGGTCGACCAGGGCGACCACGGAGTTGCGTCGGGCTTCGTCAATCTGTGCCGTAACACGGGCAATACGATCGGCATCGCCTTCGGCACGGCGATGGTAGCGCTGACCATGTCGCGCGCAGGCTTTCCGCCGACGCTCGATGCAGTCGATGCGGATCTGGGTCAGGGCGTGCTTTTCGCGTTCACGCGCGGCATCAACACCGCTGCCATCGCGCTGATTGCAATCTGCACAGTCGTACTCGGAATTCTCATCGTCTGGACGACGCTGGCGCGAACCCGGCGCGAGCCGTAGGCGAAGACACCGCGAGAGTCTGTCTTATCGCTGGCCGATCATCGTGCGAGCTTCAGTGGCCACCGCCCAGATGGGCATCGAGGAAAACCTGGACCATCGCGTTGCGGCCCGCGTCGAAAAACGCCGGCCCACCGTGCGGCGACCCGTGCACGACCTCGAATTCGACGTCGAGTCCCTGCGCCTTGTAGACGCCATGCAGCTCGTGAGACTGATTGATCGGCATCTGCGGATCCTGGTCGCCGTGCAGCAGGAACAGCGGAGGATCGTCGGCATCGACGTGGAACACCGGGCTTGCCAGGCGCGCAAGCTCGCTCTTCTCCTCCACCGGGCCGCCGAAGAGCGCTTCGAGCGACGGCACGCGCAGATTGAGGCCGAAGGGTGTCGACTGATCCAGGATGCTCGTCAGATTCGTTGCCGGAAAATACGAGACGACTGCAGCGATATCCGATGACTGATCGAGGTTGCCGCCGACGTCGCCTTCGAGTTCCTCGTTGCCGTTCGTCACGCCCACGAGCGCGGCAAGATGCGCGCCGGCGGATGAACCGAGGATGCCGATGCGCGACGCGTCGTAGCCGTAAGCTTCGGCGTTCGCCCGCAGGAAGCGGATCGCGCCCTTGATATCGTGGCTCTGGGCCGGAAACGGCGCGACGCCGGACAGGCGATAGCTCACGCTCGCCAGCGCGTAGCCCGCTTCGACGTATGCGAGTGACGAGACCGACTTGCGGCTGCCCGCCCGCCAGGCGCCGCCATGCACCCACACGAGCAATGGCGGGTCTTCGGCAGCGACCGGCATGTACAGATCGAGCGCAAGCGCGTTGCCGTCGACACTCGCAAATGGAATATCGGCCGTGACCGTGACCCCGTCGGGCAGTTCCGGCGGACCGCCGCGCTGCGCCATCGCTGCGAAAGCGGCAAGCGTCGCCGCAAACATCACTGCAATCTGCGTCGTCTTCATGTTCCTTTTCCCCGTTTGACTTGCGCCTCGCCGCTGCCTGCGGCGCCGTACACGCATTCCGACATTCGATCGGCCACGAGCCGATCGCCCGGCACTGTCCTCGATGTCACTGACCTTCAACGGCATCCGCCAGGCGGATCGCCTCGCGTCGATTCTACCCCGCTCGCCGGAGACACGTCGTGAGCCGCCCGCGCATTGTTCGGGCAATACAGGCGCGACCAATCGAGCGCACGAGCCTCAGTCGGACAATGCGAGCGCGACCAGTTCCGCCGGACCCTGTCGGCCGACGGACAATACGATGTACTGACGTCCGTCGACCATGTACGTCATCGGCTTGCCGCTCACCACACCCGGCAGTTCGATCTCCGCGACGATCTCGCCGGTCGCCTTGTCGTGAGCCCGAAGGACCGGGGCGCCGCCGTAGCCCTCGCCCGCGAACAGCAAGGTCCGGGTGACGAGCAGCATCGCACGCGAGAACTTGCCGGTGCGCGGAATCTCGATGCCCGCGAGAGCCGGATTGTTCGCGACATCTTCGGGTGTATCGCCATTGGCGACCATCCAGACGTGCTCGCCCGTGTTCATGTCGATCGCCGTGATCCGGCCCCAGGGCGGCTTGACGATCGGCAGCCCCATCGGATCGGGCACGGGACCGCTCGCGAACACGTACCTGATGTCCGTGAAGTCCGGATCGGGCCTCAGGGCGAACACGGCCGGGTTGGTCTGGGAGCCGACATAGAGGATGCCGGTCTCGGGATCGGCCGCGCCACCCTCCCAGTTCGCTCCGCCGCCGAAGTGCGGCAGGATCAGCGTGCCGCGGGTGCCGTCGTCGGCCTCAAGCAGCGACGGCGGCGTGTAAAGCGGCCCGATCCTCAAGTCCTGTAGCGACTCGAGCGCCGCAGCGCGAATCTCGGGAGTGAAGTCGACGAGATCCTCTTCGCTGAAGCCTTGCCGGTCGAACGCCGCAGGCTTTGTCGGAACGGGCTGCGTTGGCGAAGTCCATTCGCCCGGCACGTCCGACAGCGTGACCGGCCGCTCCTCGAGCGGCCAGAGCGGCTCGCCCGTCTCGCGGTCGAACGCGTATGCGAATGCCTGCTTCGTGAGCTGTACCACGGCCTTGACCGGGCGGCCGTCCACTGTGACGTCGAGCAGGATCGGCGCCGTCGGGTTGTCGTAATCCCAAATATCGTGGTGAATGAGCTGCTGATGCCAGATGCGTTCGCCCGTGCGAACGTCGAGTGCGACGAGACTGTTGCCGAACAGGTTCTCGCCGGGGCGCTCGCCGCCGTACATGTCGCTCGTGGGCATCTCGACGGGCAGGTAGACGATACCGAGCTCGGGGTCGCCGGAAATCGGACCCCAGGCGCCGGCATTGCCGGTATAGAGCGCCGAATCGTCGAGCCAGGTGTCGTAACCGAAATCGCCGGGCGCCGGTATCGTGCGAAAACTCCACAGGAGTTCGCCGGTACGCGCGTCGAAGCCGCGCACATCGCCCTTCGTCTGCTCCTTCGAGTTCGGCCGTGCGCCGACGCCGTGAGCCGGCCCGACGATCACGACATCGTTGAGCACGAGCGGCGGCGAGGTCGACGTGATCTCGATGTTGTCGGCAGGTCCCCTGAGCCATTGCATCATGTCTACGGTGCCGGCCTCGCCGAATTCCCGCCTCGGGAGCCCCGTGTCCGCGTCGAGCGCGACGAGAAAGAATCCGGGCGTTGCCGTGAATATGCGCTCGTCGCCCTGCCCGTCCGTCCAGTACGCCACGCCGCGCCCGGACATCTTGCGCGGTGAGTCGTCGAAGCGCTCGCCCTCGTCCGGCCGCCAGATCCACAGCGTCTCGCCGCTTGCCGCATCGATCGCGACGACGTTGCGCGTGATGCCGGCCGTGGCGTAGAGCACGCCGTCGATCATGAGCGGGGTCGTCTCGTTCTTGATCTCCGGACGCGGACCGAAGTTGCCCGAGTACCAGCGCCACGCGATGCGCAGCTCGCCGACGTTGCCGGCATCGATCTGATCGAGCGGCGAGTAGAACTGCGACCGCGTGCTGCCGCCGTAGACGGGCCATTCGGCCATCGCGGCTGGGGCATCGGCCTCAGTTTGGGCAAGCGCTGACGGGCCTGCGGCGGCCAGGACGGCGGTGAGAAGCAATCGGTGGAATCCTTTCATCGGCAACCTACCTTGAAACTGAAAGGTGCAAGACCAGGTCAGAGGGACTCCGACTGCTGCCGAACGCGCTGGCAACTACTCCACGCGCACGAAGGGCCAGGCGCCGGAAACGTGCACCTCGGCCACTTCCGTCGCCATGCCACCCTCGTCGCCGGAGAAAATGAATCCGAGCCCGCAAATACACTCGAAGGCGGTATCCGACAGCGCGACGAGGGGCAATTTCTCGGACTCGATGTTCGCGTTCAGCCGGTAGGGCGGGGTTCTCAGCAGATACAGCTCGCCGTCTTCGAGGGTGACTTCGGCCCTGATCAGGTTGCCGAGCCATATACCTTCGTAGGTCCCCACGTACCTGGCAAGAATTTCCGGCGCGACCTCGACAACCTGGGCTTCGGCCTGCGAGATGTCGCCGCTCCAGTGGCTGCGCCCTTCGGAGGATTCGTCGCAGACGGACTCGAGCATCTCGTCATCGGCCCGGTACCGCAACTCGAATGAGGCCTCAAGCGGCGTATCGAATGTATCGGGATCCTCGTAGCTCACTTCGACCGCGACACGACCGAAGTCCACGCGGCGGTAGCGCTCGGTGACGCGCAAACGCTCCGTGTGAGGCAGGCCCCGCGCATGCAGCCAGGTCTTGTCGTTGTAGCCGTTGCTTTCGACGACGAGCGTATCGCCATCCCAGCGGCCGACCGAGTACCCCGTCCAGGTCGGCAAGGGATCGGGCTCGAGTTCCCGGCCATCGGTGAATATCTGCCTGTAGGTCAGGTTCGAATAAAGGATCGCGATAACCGTGGGACTCTGGATGATCCGGCGCACGACGTTGGTCTGACTGAGCGTGCCCGGTCCGCTCGGCAGACACTGAAATTGCGGATCGTCGAGGAAGAATCCGGCTTCGTGCTCCGCCATCGTCGTTCGCGCCCACTCGTGCACCCGGGTTTCATCGAGCAGACTCCCGGCCACGTTCCTGACGGACCACAGGCCGGACAGGTCAGGCCTGCCCTCCGCTGTGCGCGGCGCCGGCGCCGACAGATCGGGCTCGCCGTCAGCCGTGCGCGGTATGAGCGGAGTGCGCAAGTCGAGCCACTGGGCCTGCGACGGCGTGACCGACAGCAGCAGGACCAGCATCGCAGGTCTCCACTTCATGAATGCTCGCCGCAAGACCGACGCCCGCGCTGAAGCAGCAGCAAACCTCGCCATAACGCACCGCGGAAAAAGGTTTCCTGTATGGATCATGCCCCGGCGATTCATCGGCGATCGCCCGCCAGAGCTTCCCAAAGGGTCTCCCCGGTGCTCGTGAGGAGGACCGTCGATGCGTTCGCCGTGGTGCTGCCGTCCCTCGCGCCGAATCCCGTGACCGTCACGACATCGCCCGGCTTGACCCTGTCGCGCGTCCAGCCGCGCCGGTACAGCGTGTTGATCCCGAGCAGTTCGATGGCCCAGTTCCGAACCGCGCCGTCGGCGCCCTCGACGTCGACATAGAACCAGGCGTGTGGATTCGTCCATTCGACGTTCGTTACCGTGCCCGTCACTTCGACCGGCCGATTCACGTCGAATTCGGCAGTGAACGAGTGATGGGGCAGGCTCGGCGCGGTCGCCAGCAGGCACACCACGCCGATTGGAATTGAAATTGCAGTTTTCATTTTCGATCCGCCAGGAAGTATGCACCGCGTGTATACCGCGACGCGAAGGACAATTCTACATAACCGGATTGCACGTAGCGTGTCATTCGCGCGCGAGCAATTCTACGGTGTTGCAACGGTACGGCGAGGCGACTGCGAGCCCTCAGCTTTGTCCCCATGTATCGTTTACGCCATGCTCATGATCAGCCCGACCAGTCCTCCAAGCACGAGGACTACAGTGGCGATGAATCCAATCATCATCCCGGGACCGCGCTTCTGCGCGGCGCGGATATAGCCAACCGCATACAGGACGCGCCCGATGAGGTAGACCACGCCGACGATGGCCGCCCATAGAGGATCCACGACCATCCCGAAAATCCATACGGCCGGCACGAAAACGATGAGGCTCTCGAGCGTGTTCTGGTGAGCCCGGAACGTGCGCTCGAACTCTTCGGGACCTGTGATGGCCGGTGCCTTGACCCCGTGCGCCGCGCGCGCGCGGCCGACGAGAAAGGAGAGTACCGTGTAAAAGACCAGTCCGAGCAGAATGACGATGTATACCAGTTCCATGAATTACTCCTCTGTTTGCCTCATTGCCGGAGCGTCGCGGCTCGGCCCGCAGCGGCGGACGCGCCCGGAATCCGCATCGCGTCGTCGAGTGGACCCGGCGCTAGGCGTCGCGATCCTCGGGCATCAGCACGAACTCGGGATACGCTTCGATGCCGAGTTCCCCGGCGTCCTGACCCAGTTCCTCGACGGTTGGCGAAATGCGTGCACCGATCGTCTTGTCGATGATCAGCCAGACCGCAAACGAAACTGCAAAGACGAACACTCCGACCGAAACGATTCCAGTGAGCTGTGCAAGCACGTTGCCGCCGGCCGCAATGCAAACGGCCAACGTACCCCAAACACCCGCGAAGAGATGCGCGGGAACCGCACCGACGACATCGTCCACCTTGATCAGTTCCATGAACCTGATCCCGGCAACGCAGATCACCCCGCCGATCGCGCCAATGACGATGGCCCAGTGGTGATCGACGATATCCGGGCCCGCGGTGATGGCGACGAGCCCCGCGATGGCGCCATTGAGCCCCGCGAACAGGTCGGTACGCCCAAGTATGGGGCGCGACACGCTGATCGCCGTCAATACGCCGGCGGCGGCGGCGAGATTGGTGTTGGCCAGGATATTGCTGATGGCCACCGCGTCAGCGGCACTTCCAAGGGCAAGCTGCGACCCGCCGTTGAACCCGAACCAGCCGAGCCAGAGTATGAATACGCCCAGGGTGACCGCGGGAACGTTCGAAGGCGGGGTCGGCCTCACGGTCCCATCGTCACGGAATTTGCCGCTCCGCGGCCCGATCACGATGGCGCCGGCCAGAGCCGCCCATCCGCCTGTGGAGTGCACGATCGTCGAGCCGGCGAAGTCCTGAAACCCGAGCGCGTCCAGCCAGCCACCGCCCCAGGTCCACGCGCCGACGATCGGATAAACGATGGCGGTCAACACGGCGATAAAGGCAAAGAACGACCACAGCTTGACTCGTTCGGCGAGCGTCCCGGAGACGATCGAGGCGGTGGTCGCCACGAAGACCATCTGGAAGAACCAGTCCGACATCGTGGAATAACCGTTGGCGACAACAGCGTCGACGGCCGACTCCTGGCCCTGTAGCAGCGCGATCTCCTCCGCTGAGGAGCCGTACAGGAATTGCAGCGATCCGATAAAGCCGCCCTCGGCGACATCGACGTACATGAGGTTGTAGCCGATCAGAAAGAAAGCCAGTCCTGCGATGGAATAAAGACCGATATTCTTCAGGCAGATCGCCGATGCGTTCTTGGTGCGCACGGATCCGGATTCGAGCATCGTGAAGCCCGCGCACATCCACATGACGAGCGCGCCCCAGACGAGGAACGAAAACGTGTTGAGCACGAATTGCGTTTCGCTCTCGACGGCCGCGCTCGCCACCGACGGCACGAGCCAAACGGCGAACGCTGCGAGTAACATGCCGGCGGCGCCGGCGCGAAGACTGCGCCCGGCCGGCGCAACTGCGGATGAATGCACGTTCATGTTCTTGTTTTCCCTGTGTTCTGCACCCGCGCGCCCGGTCGGCCCCACACCATTGCGGCGCCTCCGGCACGACGCTCGGGAGACTCCCCGGCGAGAATCATGTGGCGTGTACCGATGTCCGGCGACACATTATTGATTTTCGCCCCGGAAGGTTATCAGATTCTTGCGCTATGCTGACGCAGCAGTTGAGAATTCCCGGCGACGATTCACGTATCGCCAGCCGGCTGACGATCCCCTTACATTGAATTTCCCAACATCAAGCAGCTTGCGCATTGCGTTCATCGCGGGCTCGGCGGCCATTGCCGCGAACGCCACTGCGCAACCCCTGGAGGAAGTCGTCGTCAGAGCGGCTACCGGAAGCAGGATTGCACGTCAGGCGGAGTCGCCCTCGCCGCTTGCGCTTTACGAGAGCGAACCGCTCCGCGATGCGGGGCTCCGTGATCTCCGGGATATCGTAGGCGTACTTGCCATCAACGCCGGATCCGAAAACAATTCGGACAACCTCACGCAGAATTACACCGTCGGCACCGCCAACATGAACCTGCGGGGACTCGGTGTCGCATCGACGCTTGTGCTACTCAATGGCCGACGGCAGGTCCTCTCCGCCGTGCAGACGGACGACGGATCGAGTTTCGTGGACCTCGCGGGACTCGTGCCGATGCTGGCCGTTGAGCGGGTTGAAATCCTCAAGGACGGCGCCTCGGCCATTTACGGCTCCGAAGCCGTGGCAGGTGTCGCAAACTTCATTACGCGGCAGGGTTTCGACGGCGCGGAACTTCAAGCCGAATTCCGCACCCGCGCCGGAAATGGATCGCAGCGAGACATCACGCTCGACGGCGTGGTGGGCGGAGAACTCGGCGACACGACCTACCTCGTCGCAGCGAGCTATCTCGACCGAGCGAGCCTGCTGCTCGACGAGGTCGACTGGCTGCATCCTGCAACGAGCGGCTTCGGCAATCCGGGCAGCTTCAATGTGCCGTCACTGGGACGCACCGTTGCAGATCCGGGCTGCCAGGACTACGCGGGTCTGCCGCAGGAGTTGGCCGGAGGCGGCTCGCTGTGCCGTTTCGACTACGGTCCGCAGATTACCGCCGTTCCCACGGAAGAACGCATTCAGGCCTGGGGCCGCGTGGACCGCCGCATGAGCGAAACGACGCGGGTCTGGGCCGAGTTCGGCCATGCGCGAAACGACATCAGTCGCGAAGTATCGCCAAGTTTCCCGGTGCTGAACACGCCCCTCATACCCGCGTATCACCCCGGCAATCCCTACGGCGAAGACGTTTACTTCCAGGGTCGCCCGTACGGGTTCGGCCACCCCCCGGAAATCAACCATTACCAGCACGCCACCGCTCGGTTCGCGTTTGGCGCCGAAGGCCGCTTCAACGGCGGCACCGGCTGGGACCTGTCCCTGGTTCATGCGACAAACGACGCGCTCCTGAACCCTCGCGACGTAATCGCCGCCAACTTCCAGACCGCATTGTCGGGATTCGGCGGCAGCGCTTGCGACACGAGTCCGACGGCGCCTGCACCCGCCGTCGCCGGGAGGGGTGGCTGCCTGTTCTTCAACCCGTTCAGCTCCAACTTCGACGCCCGACCCGGCGACGTACTGCACAACTCAACGGAACTGCGCGACTTCATCATCGGCGACTACTTCGGCGACGGCGAATCGACGCTCACGGCGCTCGAGGCGAACGTTACCGGAGAACTGCCGGGCTTTGGCGGCGCGTATGCCGCAGGCGTACAGCTTCGCGACCAGACGCTCGATTTCGCCTACGACTCAATAACGCGGCATGACGGGTTCGCCTTTCTCATCGGCAACGCCGACTTTGCCGCGCACGACGACGTCTATGCGGCTTACGGGGAAATCTGGCTGCCGCTGTCGACGAGCGTCGAGTTCACCGGCGCGCTGCGCTACGAGGACTACGGCGCAGGAACCGGCGATACCGTCGATCCGAAGCTCAGTCTCCTGATCAGGCCGTCCGATGCGCTGTCGCTGCGCGGCTCGTTCAGCACCTCATTCCGGGCACCGTCGCCGTTTCAGACCAACGGGGTCCAGACCAATTTTTCGAACATTCTCGACTTCGACGGTTCGCGTACGTTCGCAGGACGCCGAACGGTCGGCGACCCAAACCTTCAGCCGGAAACCTCCCAGGCGTTCAACGTTGGCATTTCCTGGCGCGACGGCGCATCGCTGGCGCTGGACGCCGACCTGTGGCGATATACCTTCGAAGACGTGCTGCGCAAGGAGAATGCCCAGGCCATCGTCAACGTGGATCCCTTTGATTCCCGTATCCAGCGAACCTCGGCAGGCACGATATCGATCATCAACGTGGCGTTCATCAACGCCGACCGGATCGAGACCACGGGCATTGATCTTGCCGTGCGGACCATGCACCGCGCGGGCGCCGGTACGATTGGCGCCTGGGCGGAGCTCACGCAGCTGTTCGCCTACGACGTAACCGATGCCGGTCGTGAAATCGACGCGCTCGGCAAGCTCAACCGCGCCAACGTCGGCGCACCCAACCAGCGGTTCAGAGCCGCGGGCGGCGTGAGCTGGACGCGTGGCAGTCTTGATGTCGATGTGCTTTTCCGGCACGTCGGCAGCTACGACGACGATGCGGGCGGGGGCATCGGCAGCTTCACGACGCTCGACCTTGCGGTCGCATGGGCTCTCGGCGCACGATCCGGCAGAGACCTTCAGACGACGCTCACGCTTGGCGCCGCCAACGTGCTCGACGAAGACCCTCCCCATGTCGAAATCGCGGGAAGCTACGATCCGCGTTCGGCAGATCCGCGCGGCCGCCGGCTGTTCCTGTCGGTCCGTCTTGAGCTATAGGGAAACGCTTCCACAACCCGAACAGCTCTCCGGATCGAGGACGGTGTCCCTTCCTGTAGCGGTACCCGGACGATCCGGTGACGCTGCCGCCGGTCAGTCGATCGCCTCGACATGCAGCAGCAGCCCGCTTCTTGACACGACCCTGACCCTGGACCCGGCGGCTATGGGTATCGCATCTGCCGAGCGGGCTCGCCACCGCTCGCCACGCAGCGCCACGCGACCTTCACCGTCACTCGAGAAATCGGCGACGGCCCGTCCGATCTGCCCGGCCGCTTCACCCGGCTCGATCGTGATCCGGGTCGGCGCGAAGCGCTCCATGAGCAGTGCCGTCACGATATCGCCGACCACGATGATGATCGCCGCAACAAGGAGCGCGCCGGGTTCGAAGAGTCGGTCGAGGCGAACCAGCACCCACGCGGCCAACGCGACGAAGAACGCCGTCTCAACGCCGATGATCCACCACTTCTGCCGCGTGGAAAGTGTCATGGCCGCAGCTCCGGCCGGTGCGTGAGCCCTGTTCCGGCAAGTCGGGCCCCTGTGTGCCGCTGAAGAAAGGCTCCTTGCCGTCGGAGAAGCTTATATCGCGACCCACGGCGCGCTGCGACTGATCGCGCGCGTCGTCAGTGCTTCAAGCGGCGACCGCGTCGCTCAATCCGGCAATGCATAGACGTAGAGTGCGTTGCCTGTCCCCGGATGACGGATCTCCGGCGCGATCAGGCTTGGTACGAGGCGCGGGCTGCCACCGCCGAGCCCCGTCGTGACGGCGAGATACTGCTTGCCGTCGACGCTGAACGTAACCGGAAAACCCTGTACCGACGTACTGAGCCGCGTGCTCCAGAGCACGTCGCCGGTCTCGACATCGACCGCCTTGAACTCCCGGTCGAGATCACCCGCGAAGGCGAGCCCTCCGGCCGTCGACAGCACGGCCGTCAGGAATGGCGCCCGTTGTTCCAGCGTCCACAGCTCTTCCATCGTCGAGACATCGTAGGCTGCAAGCTTGCCGATATTGCCCTGCGTGCCCGGCATCTCGTACCAGCGCCGGTCGGCGCCCGCGCTGCCTCCGCCGGACTCGAACGCCACCTCGCGTGCGCGAATGTCCAGACAGCTCTGGCTCAGCGGGATGATCAGGCTGTTCGCACCGGGGTGATAGCTGATGGCCTGCCAGTTGTGGCCGCCCTCGGTGCTTGGACAGGCCTGGATCCACTCGCCGATCCGGTGTTCGACGATGTCGGCGCGGTACTGCGGTCGGCCGGTTTCCGGATCGATGCTGTCGAAGACGTTCTGGAAGACCGTCTCCTTGTAGTCGATGAATTCACCGGTCTCGCGGTCGAGTTTCCACAAAATGCCGTGTTTGCCGATCGTGAACACGAGCTTTCGACCGTCGGCGTCGATGAGCACGCGCTCGTAGACCTCATCGAGATCGAGCGCCTCGCCCGGTGCGTGCTGGTGGTACCAGACCAGTTCGCCGGTGTCAGGACGCAGGGCGACCGTCGAATTCGTGTAGAGCCCGGCGTCGTACACGCTCTGGCGGCGGCTCGCCGGCATCCAGGGCTTGGCCTGCGCGGTGCCCCAATAAGTCAGGCCAAGATCGGGATCGTAGCTGCCCGTGATCCAGGTATCCCCTCCGGCGCGAAACGTGTTCGCGACATCGCCCCAGGTGTCGCCGCCGGGCTCCAGATCGCGGGCCACGGTATAGAACCTCCAGAGCTGGCGCCCGTCCGCGGGGTCATAGGCGCTGACGAAGCACTTCTCCTCGCGGAATCTCGTGCAGCCGCCGAGCCCTTGCAGGATCTTGCCGTCGACGACGATGGAGCCGCTCGATGTCGAGAACGTCCCCTCCGTACGATCGCCGATAATCGTCTCCCAGATCGTGTCGCCGTTGCGCGCATCAAGAGCCACGAGCCGCGCGTCCTTTGCGGTGACAATCAGCTTGTCCTCGTAGATCGACATGCCGCGCATCGCGCCGCCCGTTCCGGCTGGTTGACGCGTGCCCGACGATCCGACGTAGTTTTCCCAGATCAGCTCGCCGGTACGCGCATCGAGCGCCTGGACCGTGTTGTCGACGTGATTGAGGTACAGCACTCCGTTTCGAACGATCGGCGCGGGCTGATTGGCGATCCCCTCGCGCATGCTCCAGATCCATTGCAGGCGCAGTTCACCGACGTTTTCGCGGTTGATCCGGTCGAGTTCACTGTGGTTCCAGGCCTGGTAGTTGCCGCGGATCATGAGCCAGTCGGACGGATCGGGATCGAGCAGCATCGAATCGCTAACCGGCTCGAACGCCTCCGCCGTACCGGCCACCGTCACTCCCGTTGGAAGAATCGCAACCGCAGTCTGAGCGCCGAGACCGGCGGCCGGTCCACCTGCAAGCAGCTCGCGCAGCGGGTCTGGCAGCACGCCGTTCGCGACCGAAGCGATGACCGTCGCAGCGTCGGCAGCGAGTTCGCTACTGCCAGCGTCAGCTCCGTTGGCTTCCAGCATGAATGCGGCGATGTTGGTGTAGGCCCGTGCGCCGAGGCTGCCGGGCGTCGCGGGCGCCGGAGGCATGGTGAGCTGCGTATAGGCGATCAGTTGCGCAACGGAACGTTCGCCCCAGGTATTCATGAAGTCCGCGCCCGTCAGGGGACGCGACTCGTTGTCGCCGCGCAGGTCGCGCATGTGGCAGCCGGCGCAGTTGGCCATGTACGACGTGCGGCCGGCAGCCGACTGTTCGGCGGTGAAAACGCCGTCCTGCGCCCAGGCACTGCAGACACCGCCTGCCGTGACAATCGCCAACAAGCCAAGTTTGCTCCTCAGATGCATGCTGCTGCCCCCTGCTGCCTGCTGACCCACTGCTACAGTAACCAGCCCCACAGATTGCCCTCAGGAGCGGCTTCGCTGTGGACCTGGATATACAGCCGCCCATCCCGAAGCGCGGCGAGCTGGTCCGGCGTCAATTCCAGGATCGCCGAAACCGAACCCTCGACGCCGCCCGAAACCTCCAGATCGAGAATCGCCGGGCCGCGAACTCCGGTGACCGGGCTTTCGTGCAGGTAGGCCGCGTTGGCTGCACCCTGCAGGCCCTCGAAACTGCCGGCAATCGTGAGTTCGCTGCCCTCGAGCACCGCCGTAGCGCTACCCTGGCCGGTAGTCTGGACCCTGTTGCGTGCGTCGATCGGCACCGTCGACAGTCGGGCGTCGAACTGGTTGTCCTGGGCATGAATGCTCGACCAGATCACGACGAGCCCGACGACCATCGGGCCGAGTCCGACGACCTTCGCTTTCGAAACGTTCCGCACTGCCTCTACTCCCCCGAATCCCTGCTCCGGCACGTCCGGCGGCCGGATAGGGATTGACACTAGTCGAAACTGGATATCGAGACAACACGTGCCACCGGCACCGTGAATCGGAAGGCGCAGGAGCGCCGCAGGTCGAGGTTCAAGCCACCCCGTCCCGACATTCCGGAACCAGTTGCCGCAGGATTCGTGCAGCGCTCGCACAGCGGCGCGATCATGGCGGTGACCGCCGCCCCGTTTCCCGTACACTTGCCGCGCAGTCGGGCGCGCAGTCCGTTATAGTGCCGCCATGCCGCGCGAGCACGACGGTAACCTCGTCGCCCTGCCCGAGGTTGCCGGCAAACTGATCACACCCAGGGCGCCTGCCGTCGCTCGAATCGTCGGCAATGAAACATGTACCTTCGGCAAGTCCAATGCCTGGGTGCGCGATATCGCAGTGGATGTGTCCGGCACCAAACTGGCCGGCAATTTCAGGATCGGACAGTCGTTCGGCATCATCCCGCCCGGAACCGACGAGGGTGGCCGGCCGCACAAGGTCAGGCTGTACTCGATCGCAAGCCCGGATAGCGGAGAAGACGGCCACGGCAACGTCGTTTGCACGCCGGTCAAGCGCACCATCGGCGAATTCGATCCGGGGCTCGCCGGCAATCGTCGGGCGCACCGCGGCATGTTCATGGGCGTTTGCAGCAACTATCTGTGCAGTCTGCGAGTCGGCGACGAGATCCGGATCACCGGCCCGGCCGGCAAGCGTTTTCTCCTGCCGGCCGACCAGGAACGCCACGACTACGTGTTCTTCGCGACGGGTACCGGCATCGCACCGTATCGCGGAATGGTCATGCAGCTTCTCAAGGGGTCGAATGGACCGACGCGACGCGACATCTGGCTGATCGCCGGGGCCCCCTACACGTCCGACCTGCTCTACCACGAGTTATTCCTCGAGTTCGAACGCGAATTCGAGAACTTTCACTACCGGCAGGCCATCAGCCGCGAATCGCGAACCCGCGGTCAGACTCGCGGCACTTACGTCGACGGTGTGATCATCTCGGAACTGGAGTGGCTCCGGCCGGTACTGGCGCGGCCGAGCACGCTGCTTTACCTGTGCGGCGTTGCCGGCATGCAGTTCGGAATCTGGCGGCGGCTTGCCCTGCTGGGCTTGCTCGACGGCTATGCGGTGGCCAAACCCGGTTTCCGCGACACCTCCCCGACCGAATGGACGAGCGTGCAGATGCGCCGCGGTCTGAAAGCCACCGCGCGCTGCATGCTTGAGGTCTACTAGGTGTTCGCCGACAGTGTTGTACGAGCCGCAGGCGGGCGATTCGCGCACTGCTGCGTTGGCCGCGTTCCACGCTGAGTGCGCCGTTCGGTATCGGTTTCGCCGGGATCAGCCATGTGGCGCAAGAACCTGACGATGCTCCTGAGCCGCATTGCGGACGCGCTGCGCGACATTGCCCCCATCATCATCGTCATCGCATTCTTCCAGATCGTCGTCATCCGGCAACCGTTCCCGAACCTTTCCGGTGTGGCGGTGGGACTCGTCTGCGTGGTCGCCGGGCTCGCGATATTCGTCCAGGGCTTGAAACTGGGCCTTTTTCCCCTGGGAGAAGCGATCGCCGAGGCATTCGTAAGCAAGGGCAGCGCCGTCGCGCTCCTGGCGTTCGCGTTTTGCCTGGGGTTCGGGACCACGGTCGCGGAACCTGCCCTGATTGCGGTCGGAAACGAGGCCGCGGAAGTTGCCGCCGGGGCCGGAGCGATCGACGACAGCGATGACGCGCGTGCCGGGTACGCACTGCGCTTGCGCCTCGTCGTAGCGCTGTCGGTCGGCCTGGCGATCGTGCTCGGGGTAATGAGGATACTCAGGGGCTGGCCGCTGCACCGGCTCATTATCGGCGGATATGTCCTCGTCACGGTAATGACGGTATTCGCGCCGGATGAAATCATCGGTGTGGCCTACGATTCCGGTGGCGTAACAACGAGCACGATCACGGTGCCGCTCGTTACGGCGCTCGGTGTGGGACTCGCATCCTCGCTCAAGGGCCGTAATCCCATGCTCGACGGATTCGGTCTCATCGCCCTGGCGAGCCTCACGCCGATGATTTTCGTGCTGGCCTACGGGATGGTGAGCTAATGGAATTGGCGACGACGCTCGCCCGCACCGCGTTTGGTACGACGTTCGACGTGGCGCCCATAGTCGCGGTGCTCTTCGTGTTCCAGGTTGCTGTTCTCAGGCGCCGGGTCCCCAATCTGCGCAGGATCCTGCGGGGCTTCGTGTACGTTCTGCTGGGCCTGACGTTTTTCCTGGTAGGTCTGGAGGAAGCGTTGTTTCCGATCGGCGAAACCATGGTGCGCCAACTCACCGCCGATGCGCTTGCTGCGCCCGACTCCGCCGGCGTTCGTTGGGATGACTACCTCATGGTCTACGCTTTCGCGGCCGCCATTGGCTTCGCGGCAACCGTGGCGGAACCCTCGCTGATCGCCGTCGCGCTCAAGGCGCAAGACGTTTCCGGGGGCACCATCGGCGCGCAAGGCTTACGGATCGCCGTGGCTGTGGGGGTCGCAACGGGCGTTGCCCTGGGTTGCCTTCGAATCGTGACCGGCACGCCACTGCCGTGGTACATCGTCGCCGCCTACGCGGTGGTCATCATGCAGACCTTTCGCGCAAGTCGAACCATCATACCGCTCGCGTACGACAGCGGAGGCGTCACCACATCCAGCGTAACGGTCCCGGTTCTGGCCGCCCTGGGGCTGGGCCTCGCCGCATCGGTGCCCGGACGCAGCCCGTTGATCGACGGATTCGGGCTGATCGCTTTCGCCAGCGTATTTCCCATCATTACCGTGCTCGCTTACTCAACGGCCGTATCAGCCATCGCTCGCCTTCGAAGCACGAAAACCGGGCGATAAAGGAGACTCAAACGATGCGTATGAAGCTCATTGTTGCACTCGTACCGGACGACAGGACCGACAAGATCATCGAAGCTGCACGCCAGGTCGGCGCCACCGGTGCCACGGTGATCACGAGCGGACGCGGTGAGGGCCTGAATCCCGATCGATCCTTTCTCGGGCTCGAAGTCACTGCAATGCGGAACGTGATCCTGTTTCTCGTGGCCGAAGCGAGCGCGCTGGAAATCCTGGAACGGATCAGGGATGCGGGGCGTTTCGAGGCGCAAGCGGGCGCGGGAGTCGCGTTTCAGATCGCTATCGAGGACGTCGTCGGCCTGACAACGCAATTGCCGACCCTCATGAAGGAGGTGGAGAAGGAACTGTGAACATTTACAAGCGTTCAATTCCCGTCAGCGAGGTGATGGTCAGCGAGCTGCAGACCATCGATGGGCTTGCGACAGTCAAGGATGCCGTGGAGATCATGAACCGGCACTCCATCAGTTCGCTGGTCGTCGACCGCCGCAGTGCGGACGACGAGGCCGGACTCGTCGACGTCACGGGCATCGCCCGCGAAGTCATCGCGAAGAATCGCGTCCCGGACCGGGTGCATGTCTACGAGATCATGACCAAGCCGGTGGTCACCGTACCGGCCACGATGCTGATACGGTACGCGGCCCGCCACCTGGTCACGCTGGGACTGACCCGGGCTCTCGTGGTGAATCAGGATCGCGAGGTTGTCGGGATGGTGACGCTGCGCGACCTCGTGATATCGCGGATCGAGAGCCGGGACCCTGCGTGAGACGTCTCGCCGCAGTAGCGCTCCTCGCGGGCCTGTGGGCAACGGCGCACGCACAGGACCCCGCCGGAGACGACGCGGGCCGAAAGTCCGTTCGCGTCGTGCGCACGAGTACGCCACCGACGATCGACGGCCGACTCGATGACGCCGTCTGGCAGGACGCCGAGGTCATCACCGACATTCACCAGGTGCGTCCGGCGGAAGGCGCCGAGCCTTCGGAGCCGACGGAAGTCTACGTGCTCTACGACGACGACGCGTTCTACATCGGCGCGCGGATGTTCGACAGCGAACCGGAACGCATTGCCGCACCCACCATGCGCCACGGTCAGGGACTCGGCAGCGACGATCGCCTGGTCGTCATTTTCGATCCGTTCAACACGGGCCGCAGCGGTTACCGGTTCGAGACGAACGCCAACGGAGTCAGACACGACGCGCTCTACCAGAGTATCGCCAGTTTCGAGGCTGCGTGGAGCGTGATCTGGGAAGTCGCCGCGTCGATCGACGAACAGGGCTGGCTCGCCGAACTCGCGATTCCGTTCAAGAGCCTGCCGTTCGACCCGAACATCGACACCTGGGGATTCAATTTCGGAAGGGGCATCCGGCGGCGCGGCGAGGAGATGGCCTGGGTCTCGCGCAACCGCAGCTACAATCCGAGCATCCTGGGTCTCGCCTCGGGACTCCAGGGCATGGATCAGGGCGCCGGCCTCGACATCGTGCCGTCGGTGTCCGCGAACAACCGCAAGGACTTCATACACCCAGCGACGGACTCGAACTTCGATCCGTCGCTGGACGTGTTCTACAGGCTCACACCGTCGCTGAACGCCTCGCTGACCCTCAATACGGATTTCTCGGCCACCGAGGTCGACGACCGGCAGGTGAACCTCACGCGATTCGGGCTGTTCTTCCCGGAAAAACGCGACTTTTTTCTAAACGATTCGGACCTGTTCGAGTTCGGGCGGATCTCAAGGGAAGGCTTCAACGAGGACAATGAAGCCAGTTCCGGGCCGAGCCTTGAAAACGCGCGGCCGTTCTTCTCCCGGCGGCTCGGTCTGAGCAGGACCGGTGCGCCCGTGGACCTGAACTATGGCGGCAAGCTCAGCGGCCGCATCGGGCGCTGGAACATCGGTACGCTCGCCATTCGGCAGGACGAATTCGAGGACACCGCCGCGAGCGACGTGTTTGTCGGCCGCGTGACGGCCAACGTGCTGGCCGAATCGGCTATCGGCATCATCGTCACGGACGGCGATCCGAACTCCAATCTCGACAACGGCCTGACCGGCGTCGACTTTCGCTACCTCAACAGCCGCCTGCCCGGGGGGCGCGTCCTCGAAGCGGACGCCTGGTTCCAGCAAAGCGACACGCAAGGCATCGACGGCGAAGACACGGCGTTCGGCATCGGCGTGCAGATGCCGAACAACTCCGGGCTGCGCGGCAGCCTCGGCATCAAGCAGATCGAAGCCAACTTCAACCCCGCGCTCGGCTTCGTCAATCGGACGGACGTTCGCGATACCACGGCGACACTGGGTTACACGCGCTATACGGGCGGCGAGCTGTTGCAGTCGTTCTACTCGGGCATCGACGCGCAACGCCTCGAATTGCTCGATGGCGGCCTGCAGACCGAGGTGTTCCTTGCCCGACTCATCGAACTGGAGAGCAACTCCCGGGACGATCTCGAGGTGCGTTACATCGCCACCAGGGAAGCGGTTGCGGAACCATTCACGATCTACAAGGACCGAACGCGCGAGGTCGTGATCTCACCGGGACACTACTCTTTCAACGAATCCACGGTAGGCGTCTCGACGGGTCGCCAGCGCACGTTCTCCGGCGAGGTCAACTATCAATGGGGCGATTTCTTCGACGGCAAGCGCACCAACATCGGCGGGGACTTCCGCTGGAACGCGTCGCGGCTCTTCAGGCTCAGGCTCGGCTACGATTGGAACGATATCGAACTTCCGGGCGGCAGTTTCGTCAGTCGGCTGGTGCGGCTGACGACGGAGCTGACGTTCTCACCGACACTGTCCTGGGTCACGCTGCTGCAGTACGACAACGATTCGGAGATACTCGGCGTCAACAGCCGTCTGCACTGGATACCGACGGCCGGCCGCGAAGGCTTCATCGTGATCAACCACGATCTTCAGGACATCGACAAGGACAACCGCTTCAACTCGGCGCTCGCCGACACGACAATCAAGTTCAATTACACGTTCCGTTACTGAGCTTCCCTTGCGCGCGCCGGTGTCAATCGTCCGGCAGCGTGCAGTCGTAGCGCTTGATCTCCTCGCCGGGCACCCACGCCCAGTAGCCTTCGATCGTCATCGGTTCGGCGAGATAGCGCGGGTCGGTGATCACGGCGCTGTAATTGAGGCGATTGCCGTCCTCGGCGACGCTGAACCGCTCGAGTATGGCCGAGTCCTCGCTTTGCGGCGTGCCGCGATCGTCATGATAGGGGTAGTTGATCCTGCTCGTTGCAACGACGAGCGTACCCCCCTCCCAGACGCCCACGGAATAGCCGGTCAGCGTGGCCGGCTGGCTGTCGACGTCCGCGTCATCGCTAAGATGAATGACGCGGCGCCCATCCCACTCTTCAAGTCGCAGCACGATCGCCTCACCGTCCTCGACAAACTCGATCGGATAAGGATTGTTCATCATCGCCGGCATGCCCGGAGGGATGCAATCGAGGACCGGATCGTCCTCGAGAAGGTCCCATTGATCGCGCGCTGCCTGGGCCTCGGGCGTGTAGCTCACGGAACGGTCGTAGCCGCCGCGCCGACCCCAGACGCGAAAGATGCCGCGCGCACTCTCGGTGCTCGCCTCGATCGCGCTCGATTCGATTTGCGCACGCTCGGCGCCCAGACCAAGCGCCGCGGCACGCTGCGGCCAGAGCGGGACCTCCGAGCCGTCCGGCAGCGTTGCGGTAACCACCGCCATGGTCTTCAGACCGAGCCTCGATCGGCCTCCCATGAGCACAACGCGATCGCCAGGGCGGATCGTGTCCGCGCCATAGCCGACCCGCTCGAGCGCATTCATGGAGCCCGCCTCGACCTCCCAGACCTCGGGCTCTCCGGTCTCGCCAACGATAGCGACCGCGAGTTGCACATGCGGATTGCGCCAGAACACCGAGGTGACCTCGCCCTCGATGGTGATCGGGTCGCTGAAGTCGTAACGAGGCGCCGTGCCGTGATGTGCCGAGACGGGTGCGGCGACCGCGCAGGTCAGTACGACGACAAGCAGCGGCGCCGCGCACTGCCCCGTTCTCGCTGCGGCCCTGGCGTTCATGGGTTTCATCGCTGCGTTCTCCCCATACGAAGGTGGCCGCACCCGATCCTTTCCCTGCTGCCGGACCGATTCCAGCCCGAATTGGTCTGGCGGCGAGCGCGGATAACGCTAGAATACAATGGATCGACACGGACGGATGGTGCCAGCATGACGGAAAAGCTCGACACGGGACACGCCTTCCCCACCATGACGCTCACGACGGTTGCAGGCGATACCGTTGCGCTGCCCGACGATATCGGGACGGCCTACCAGGTCGTGCTTTTCTATCGCGGCCACTGGTGACCGTTCTGCCGGCGGCAGTTGGCCGCATTCAGCGAGTTGAAGGGCGAGTTCGATGCGCTCGACGTGGGCATCCTCGCAGCCTCCGTCGACGGTCAGGACAAGGCCGCGGAAGTTCAGGAAGGACTCGAGTTCCCCATCGCCCACGGGATTACCAGGGAGCAGGCAGACTCGATCGGAAGCTGGTGGGAAGCCCGCCGCTCGATCGTCCAGCCATCGGAGTTCATCCTGAGCGGCAGCGGCAAGGTGGTGTCGGCGACCTACAGCAGCGGGCCGATCGGCCGGCTGATGCCCGACGACGCCATCAAGCTGATCAGGTTTCTCGAGTCGCTCAAGAACAAGCAGTAGCCGGGTCTCGCACGAACTAGTCGACCACCGCCTCGACATTGGGCACGACGAGGCCGCTGCCCGGCAGGCTGTCGATGTCCCGATTGTTCTCGCCGCAGATGAACTCGACCGGCTCCCAGCCCGGCCTGAGGTGAACCACCTGGGTTGCGGACCACGGCGCCGTGTAGGCGCCCGGGTCGTCGATCGTCACTTCGATCGACATGTGGCCGACGGCCGTGCGGGTGAACCGTTCGGTAACGCGCAACTGGTCAGTGGACGGCCTGCCGAGTTGATCGAGCCATGGCATGCCGTTGAATCCCGTGGTCTCCACGACAAGGCTGCCCCCTTCCCACTGGCCCGTCGAATAGCCCATCCAGGTCGGTTTGGCGTTCGGATCGACGGCACGGCCGTCGGTGAAGATTTGCCGCCAGTACGTGAAGGTCTCGTAGATGATGACGACCGCATCGGGCGTCTCGATGAGCTTCCACGGATAGGACACGAAGTTGATCTTCGGGACGCCCTGCGGCAGGCAGTGCGCGTCCGGATCCTCGCTGGAACGCAGTCCGTCCTTGCGCGAATCGAACAGCCGCCGCGCCCACGGCTGGTACGGAACGTTGTCATCGCCGATATCACGCGCGAGATCGCGGATGTAGCGGTTGTCATCGGGCATCCAGATGCCCTGCAGGTCGACCCTGCCGTCAGCGAGCCTCGGCGGCGGAGCTTCCATGTCGACCGAGCCGTCAACCTTGCGCGGCAGTTCGGGCACCGGCGCGTTGAGCCACTGCGCGGCCGCGGATTGCGACAGCATCGCCAGCGCGATCGCAACACCGGCACCAGAACGCAACCAGCACGCGGTCGATGTCAGCATGGTGCACCGCCTTGTTCGTTTTCGGGTTCGATCGATTCTAGCGTGGATAGCGCCATTGGAGCGATTGACCGGTCGCCGGCGGACATTCGTCGTGCGGGCGTTGGCCCGATGCTTTACCGGCTTGTTGAGCGACTTTGCACCGTGACTTACTCTGTAGCGGTAAAGGCAATCCACATACGAGAAGCTTTCCGCACGCCTGTCCGCCTGATTGCACGCGGTTCAGGCCGGCGGACCGCGAGGGGGAGAGAAGCCATGCCAGTGCGATTGACCGGACTTGCTGCAGCCGTTGCCGCCGTGTGTTACCTGCCAGGCGCGGTTGCCCATCATTCCTTCGCCGCCGTATTCGATGCCGACGACCCGGTCGAGCTGACAGGAACGGTCACGGATGTCCAGTGGCTCAACCCGCACGTTTGGTTCCACGTCGGCGTCGAAAGCGAGGATGGCACGATCGAGGACTGGGCTTTGGAGATGGGCAGCCCCAACCGGCTCATGCGAAGCGGCTGGAACGAGCAGTCCATGGCGCTCGGCGAGGTGGTCACGGTTACGGCCTCGCGAGCCCGCGACGGCAGCATGAAGGCGGCAGTTGTGACAGTGATGCTGGCTTCGGGCCAGGAACTGTTCGGCGCGCAGGATTCGTCGAACTAGCCTGCTCGGGGACGACCGAATGCAGACCATGACGGGTACGCCAAACTCACTGCTGCTTCTGTTCATCTTGTTGGCAGCGAGTTCCGCCAGCGCCCAGCACGAGACCGCTTACGACATCGAGGACGGAGCCCGTGCGTTTGCGCAATCCTGCGCGAACTGCCACGGGCCGGACGGCGGCCTGATCGCCGGTATCGACCTCGGCCGCGGCATTTACCGGCGGCCGCTGAGTGACGCGGAGATCGCCGACATCATTCTCAACGGGATACCCGATACGCCGATGCCGCCGACGCCGCGGATGAACGAACAGCAGGCGTATCGGATCGTTGCGTATCTGCGTTCACTCGCAGTCGCTTCTCAGACCGTTGCGGACGGCGGCGATGCGGCACGCGGCAAGGTCATTTTCGAAGGCAAGGGCACGTGCATGGACTGCCATCGCGTTAACGGGCAAGGCTCGCGCGTCGGTCCGGACCTCAGCACGATCGGACTGCTCAGGCGCGCCGCGGAACTCGAGCAATCTCTGCTCGACCCGGCAGCGGAAGTACAGCCGACGAACCGCTTCTACAGCGTAACGCCGGCGGACGGTGTGCCGATAGCCGGCCGCCTGCTGAACCACGATACGTTTACCGTGCAACTCTTCGACACCGACGAACGGCTACGTTCGTTCGTCAAGGCCGATCTGCTCCAATACGGCTTCACCGACACACCGATGCCGTCATTTCGCGACGAACTCAGCGCCCGGGAAATCACCGACGTCGTCGCCTGGCTCGTATCCCTGCGTGGAATCGCGCAGTGAGGTCATGCCCCACCATAAAAAGGCAACTTTGCCGTTCAGGCACGATTCTTGTTGTCTGCGGCCTCGTCGCGGCGGCTGAGGTCCCTGCGCAGGTCAGCTTCGAGCGCCTGCTCAATGCCGACCAGGAACCGCATAACTGGCTGAGCTACTCGGGCACGCTGTCGAACCATCGCCACAGTCTGCTCGACCAGATCACGACAGCCAATGTTGAGGACCTCAAGCTCGAGTGGGTATGGCAGGCGCGTTCGCTCGAGAAATTCGAGGCCACGCCGCTCGTCGTCGACGGCATCCTCTACACGGTGCAGGCCCCGAACGATGTCGTCGCGCTGGATGCCGCCACGGGCCGTATCTTCTGGACGTACGCGTACGAACCGTCACCTGACGCTCGCACATGCTGCGGGCGGGTCAACCGCGGCGTCGCCATCCTCGGCGACACGCTGTTCATGGGCACGATCGACGCACACATGCTCGCGATCGACGCGCGCAACGGACGGCTCATCTGGAAAACCAGGGTCGCAGAAGCCGCCGAACGGTATTCGATCACGATGGTGCCGCTCGTCGTCGGGGACAAGGTCATGATCGGCACCGCAGGCGGCGACATGGGCATTCGCGGACTCGTCGCCGCATACGACGTGAAAACCGGCGAGGAAGTCTGGCGCTTCCACACGATCCCGGCACCGGGAGAGTTCGGCAACGACACCTGGTTGGGCGACTCGTGGCAAACCGGCGGCGCCGCGGTATGGAACGCCGGCGCCTACGATCCGCAAACCAACCTCGTCTTCTTCGGCACGGGCAACCCGGCGCCCGACTGGGACGGCCGTTCGCGCCTCGGCGACAACCTCTACAGCAACTGCGTAATCGCGCTCGATGCCGACACCGGCGAACTCAAGTGGTACTACCAGTTCACGCCGCACGACGAACTGGACTATGACGCAACGCAGGTGCCCGTCCTCGCGGACATCGACTGGCGCGGGGAGCCCCGCAAGGTCATGCTCTGGGCGAATCGCAACGGTCTGATGTACGTGCTCGACCGGATCACGGGCGAGTTCCTGTTCGGCAAACCCTACGTAGCGCTCAACTGGATGGACGGCTTCGACGAGCGTGGCCGACCCCAGCGCGTGCCCGGCATGGTTCCGACCCCCGAGGGCACGCTGATCAGGCCCCACGTGCACGGCGCGATCAACTGGGCGCCGCCGTCGTTCAGCCCGCGAACGGGCCTCTACTACGTCGCGCACTGGGAGAACTCGGGCATCATCGTGATCCGGGGCCAGAGCCCGCAGCCGATCGGAATAAATCGGCGGCAAACGACAATGGGACAGGTCAACCTGCAGCCATTGTTCAACAACGACGAGGAAGCCTATGGCGTCGTTCGCGCTTACGATCCGGACACACTCGACCCCGTCTGGGAGTTTCGTATGGGCGACATCACCTGGGGCGGAGTGCTGACGACAGCGGGCGACGTCGTCTTCAGCGGCGGCAAGGAAGGCTACTTCCTTGCGCTGGACGCCAGGTCGGGCGAATTGCTCTGGCGCGCATCGCTCGGCGGTCAGGTCAACAGCGGCCCGATGAGCTACGCGATCGACGGCAGGCAGTACGTCGCGATCGCCGCCGGCAGCTCGTTGTTCACATTTGCGCTGCCGTAGGCGCCTGTTGGGAGGTTTGACATGAAACGGCAACTCTCAATGTTGGCGTTGCTGGCTGTAGTAACGCCGGTGGCGGCGCAGTGGCTGACGCTGCCTACACCGGGAATTCCCCGCACGGCCGACGGAGCCCCGGATCTCTTCGCGCCGGCGCCGCGCACCCCGGAGGGACGCCCCGACCTCACGGGCGTGTGGTATCCGGCACGGGTGACGGGAAGCCTGCTCGATCCCGCCAACGTCCAGCCATGGGCGCGTACGCGGATGACGGAACACGAGGCGGGATTTCTGCTGGACGATCCGCGCTTCAGTTGCCTGCCGAGCGGACCGGGCTTCCTTACTCTGACCGGCACGACACAAGGCATGAGAAGAATCGTGCAGCATCCCGACGTCATCGCGATCCTCAACAACGGCCTGACGTACCGGCAGATTTTTACGGACGGCCGTGAACTGGAGTCCGATCCTCTTCCCACGTGGACGGGATACTCGGTGGGCCACTGGGACGGCGACACGCTGATCGTGGAGAGCAACGGCTACAACGACCGGACGTGGCTACACGCCCGCGGACTCGAGCACACCGGGCAGTTGCGCATCACCGAGCGTTATCGACGCGAGAACTTCGGCCATATCCGCGTCGACGTGACCTACGAGGACCCCGGCACCTTCGACGAACCGTTAAACGCGGCAATCGATATGCAGTTCGCGGCCGACGACGAGCTGCTCGAGACCGTTTGCGACGAGGCTTCCGACGGACGCCGTCATTGGAGCGGCGAGATCTCGCAGGCAGAGCAAAATGCCGTGGAGGTCGCCCCGGAGATCCTGGCCCGATACGTTGGTGCGTACGAAGGATATTGGCAGGAGGCCTGGACCCGGGCCGACGTCACCGTGGAGGACGGGGAACTGTTCGTGCTGCGCACACCGCCCTACGCGCGCAACGCCACCGCGCAGTCCGAAAAGTCGCGACTGATCGCGCTGTCGGACACTGCGTTCGAGTGTACCTGCGGGCTTGGCTTCGTTTTCACGGCCGAGGAAAGCGAGGTTGCGACGGAGGTCGCCGAGGTGCACGTGTCCGGCGCATGGCCGTTCGCACGCGTGCCCTAGAAGACCGCCGCCACTGGCCCGGCGACAACGTTATTGCTGGTAACCGGGCCGGCAGTTGTAGGGATAGTCATCGCGCACGCTCGGCACGAAGTATTCCGTTTGCGTCAGCGGCTCGCGGAAGTAGGCCGGGTCGTCAATGATCCACGTAATCTCGAGCTCGCCCGTCGCGCGGTTGACCTCCAGACGCTCCGCAAGCTTCAGGTCCTCCGTGTGCATGACTGCGCGCCGCGGCTCGAGCGTGGCCGCGACGAAATGGTCGGTCGAGACGATCAGCGCCTCGCCCTCGAAATAGCCGGTCGAATGACCCATCGTGCTGCGCGGCAGACCGGGCGGCGGTGGCTCGCCGTCGAGATGGATGACGCGCTCGGAATCCATGAAATGGTGATCGATGACAACCCGGTCGGCTTCGCGCCGAATCTCGAACGGTTCGTTGACATTGACCCAGAACCGGACGGGGCTCGCGGGATCGCAATAGATGGCCGGATCGTCGGCGATCGGATCGAAGGCCGCACGGGCACGCTCGCCCTCCGGCGTCAGGACACCCTCGTACATGTACACCGAAAACACCTTCATGGCCCAGATTCCCGTTATGGAGTCAGATTCCTCGGAAACGTCGGACGGCGCGGCGAGCGTGGGGCCGAACAGCGTGTTGCTCCTGAGAACACTGCCGTCGGTGAAGTACGCGACGCGCACCGCGCAACCGACCGGGTTGATCCGGCCCGCAGCGCCTTCAAGCCTGATCGGCTCACCGACCCGGAAGGTTTCCTCGGTCAGTCCATTGCGCGCGAGCACCGAACGCGACGCGAGTTCGCATTGCCAAACCCGTTCATCGCCCGCTTCGTCACGCGTCGCTATGTACACGAACGCGTGCGGATTGATGAAGTCGAATCGAGAGACCACTCCCTCGATCGTGACGATTCGATCATCGTCATAATGCGGAGCGACGCCGTGATGAGCGAAGGCAATCGTGAAGGCCAAAAGCAGCAGGTAGCCCGTCAAGCAGGCACATCGGTTACTCAACGCAACCTCCCCGTTTCGGCATCAGCATCGCGTACCGTTCCGAATAACGACTATAACGCAGCAAGCCCGTCAAGCAGCACGGCCATCTCGAGGGTCCATCGACGCACCCGCAAGCGGACGTTTAAACTACGCCCCTCGCGAGCCCACAGTCTGGAAGGCCACATGGAGAGCCACACCGACGACGCTGTTGCCGAGCCGGCGCGGCAAACGCCGGTCTACGGCCAGTGCGACGTACTCGTCGTCGGCGGCGGTCCGGCCGGGACGGCCGCGGCGGTTGCGGCAGCGCGCGAAGGTGCGCAGGTCATCCTCGTCGAGCGCTACGGCTGCCTGGGGGGACTGTCGACGGGCGGCCTCGTCTCCTGGATCGACCGCATGGCCGACTGGCAGGGCAATCTCGTCGTTGCGGGCATCGGCGAGGAGATCATGGACCGCTGCGGGAAGGACACGACACTCGGCCCGGAACGCGACATCTGGGGCTCGAAGAATCCCGTCGAAGCCGCCTACTGGCGCGTGCGAACGGCGGCACTGCGCGGCACGGTCCAATGGTCCCCGACCGTCGACCCCGAGATTCTCAAGCTCGTGTCGCATGACATCGTCCGCGAAGCGAAGGTCCGCGTGATCATGCACTGCTGGGTCGTTGCGGCCATCGAAGAGGACAGTGCCGTCGCCGGCGTGATCTTCGAGAGCAAGCAGGGTCGCTACGCGCTCAAGGCCCCCGTCGTCATCGATTGCACCGGCGACGGTGACGTGTTCGCCTACGCGAACGCGCTTTACGACGACGATTTCGACGCGGAGAGCGCCCACGCGCGCCTCAACACGAGCTTCCGCTTCGGCAGCGTCAACATGCGCCGCTATCTGGACTTTCGCATGTTGCGCCATGCCGAGCACAAGGACGTCATGCGGCGCGCCGCCGCCGAAGGCATCAAGCTGCTGGCGCACCCGACGCCGTACGACTCGGTTGCGCTCTTCCTGACGCCGAAGCTTGCCGGTTATTCTGCGCTCAATGTCGCGGATCTCACCGAAGTGGAGTTCATCTCCCGCGACGTCGCACGCAAGGGGCTCGAGTTCTACCGGGCCAACGTGCCGGGCTTCGAACGCGCCTGGATTCACGACACGGCGGCGCAGATCGGCACCCGCCACGCGCGCCGTCTCACGGGCGTCGAGCGCATCACCATCGACCACTGGCGCGCGGACGGGCAATACTCCGACAGCATTGGCCTTTGCCCGGGATTCACCGAAGCGTTCCCGACGTTGCAGATTCCCTATCGGAGCCTCGTGCCCGAATCGGTCGATGGCCTGCTCGCGGCGGGCCGCAACCTCTCGGCCGATACCAAATCGCACGCGGCGCTGCGCGAGATCCCCGAGTGCTGGGTCATGGGCGAAGCCGCCGGCATCGCGGCGACCATGGCCGTGTCCGACAGTGTTGAAGTTCGCGACGTCCCCGTCGCGGAACTACAGTCGCGGCTTGAGAAGCGCGGCGCAATCATCGATCCACCCGGCGAGTGGCGCGGCCGGCGAGACGATGCGGGGAGCACCGAGTCGGAGCTTGAAGACTCGATTCACTGGCGCGCCGTCGACGAGCAACGCGCGTTCGACTAGGGGTCGCGCCGAACCGGACGTACCCGAGCGACGAAAGACGCATGCAGTCCGGATGAAGTGCCGACAAGCGCTCGTCTTCGACGAGACAGTGTACCGCCCCACGTCGCAAGACGCGTACCGCTGCCTGCCGGGAATCGGCAACAGCCTGATCGCGCTGCCCGCGGATCGGCCAGGGCGCAACAGCGGCATCTATCCTCAATCGCAGGGCAGCAACACGGCCCCGGTTGACATGCCCTGCACGTCGCGCCGATAGATCGACAGATACCCGGACGCATCGGGCAATTCCCGAACACCGAGCTTCGACCGTCGCTGCGCCAGCTCTTCGGCTGGAACATCGACATCCATCGTGCGCGCTTCGACATCGATCGATATCCGGTCGCCGTTGCGAACGAGCGCGATCGGCCCGTCCACGGCGCTCTCGGGGGAAACCTCCGCGATCGTCATGCCCTTGTTGCAGAGTCCCGAAAGCTGACCGTCGGTGATGAACGCCGCCTTGTGCGTCAGGTCCGCCGCGAAGAGCGCATAGACGATGGACGAGGCGCCGCCGGCCATGCCCGGACCGCCCTTGGGTCCCATGCCGCGCGCGACCAGGGCGTGCCCGGGATTCACGTCCCCGCGCTTGATCGCCGCGATGGCTTCAGCGGCGTTCTCGAAGACGATGGCTTCGCCCTCGAATCGGCCGGCCACCGAACCCTGTACGGCGCCGAGCTTGAGGATCGCGCTTTCCGGCGCCAGCGAGCCGCGCAGCACCACGATCGAGGCCTGTTCGGCGACCGGGCGCGACAGCGGCCGGATCAACTCATCGTCCGCGACTTCTGCGTCCGCGACGAGTTCGCCCATCGTCCGACCGCTGACCGTGATCGTATCCTTGTCGAGCAGCGAATCGAGCTGGCGTAGCAAGGCGCTCGCGCCGCCGGCCTGCTCGAACTCGTCTATCGTGTGCTCGCCGTTGGGGCGAATGGCGCTCAATACCGGAACGTCCTGACCGAGTTCGTTCGTCAGGCCGAAAATGTCGACATCCACGCCCGCCTCCTCCGCCGTCGCCTGCAAATGCTTGATGCAGTTGATCGAACCGCTGATCGCGAGCATGGCCCGCGTGGCGTTGCGAAACGCCGCGGGCGTCAGGATCTCGCGCGGCTTGAGGTCGTCCTGGACAAGTTCGACGATCCGCTCGCCCGACAGCCGCGCCTGCTCGAACATGCGCGGACTGTTGGCAAGCACCGGCGCGCTGCCCGGCAGCGTCATGCCGAGCACTTCGCAGACGACATGCATGGAATTGGCCGTGGCCATGCCCTGACACACGCCCGGGCCCTGGATCGCGACATCGGTCATCGCGAGCAGCCGTTCGCGCGACAGCTTGCCGAGTGCCGCCTGCACGGAAGCCACGAACACGTCCTCGATATCCACGTGCTTGCCGTCGAGCTTGCCCGCAGGCTGATAGCCGCAAATGACGAGAATCGTCGGGATGTTGAGCCGCCCGGCCGCCATGAGGTGAGCCGGCATCGTCTTGTCGCAGGAGCTCAGGCAGACCATGCCGTCGAGCTGGCCGCCCTCGACCGCGATCTCGATGTCGTTGACGAGCAGGTCGCGGCTCGGAAGGATGTAGCCGCCCTGATGACCCATTCCGATCATCAGGTCGCTCGGCGCCGCGGTCCTGATCTCGATCGGATAGCCGCCTGCGTTGCGAACTCCCTGCTTGACGACCTCCGAGACGCCGTCGAGATGACGGTAGCAGATGGCGAGTTCCGACGAACTGTTGACGATGGCGATCTTAGGCTTCTCGAGATCCTCCTCGGAGAGTCCCATCGCCTTCCAATGGGCACGCCGCAAGGCTTCCCAGGTCGTTCCCGGCTGCGCCATGCTGCGTAGCTTGCGTTGCATCGCTGCGTCGCCGGATTTCAGGTTACGACGACTTCGATCTCGCCGAGCCCTTCGATGCCGGCATTGATCACGTCGCCCTTGACGACGAGACCGATATTCTCCGGCGTACCCGTCAGGATGATGTCGCCGGCGGCAAGCTCATAGTGCCGCGAGAGGATGGCGATTCCTTCCGGCACCGACCAGCGTTGCAGAGAGAGGTCCGAATCCTGCCTGACTTCGCCGTTGACGCTGAGCCAGATCCGGCCGTCGACCGCATGACCGTGTGTCGCAACGGGATGAAGCGGCCCGCAGGGCGCCGAATTGTCGAAGGACTTGCTGATCGCCCAGGGACGCGACAACTGCTGCGCGACCTGCTGCAGGTCCTGCCGCGTCATGTCCAGACCGACGCCGTAGCCGTAAACGTGATCGAGCGCGTCAGCCGGATCGATGTCCTTGCCGCCGCTGTGCAGCGCCACGACCATCTCGCCTTCGTAGCGCAGCTCAGTCGTCATCGGCGGATACGGGAAACCGTTGCGATAGTCGGTCACGGCGTCGCGTGGCTTGATGAAGAAAAACGGCGGCGTTTCGTCCGGATTGTCACCGCTCTCGATCGCGTGAGCGCGGTAGTTGCGGCCCAGACAGTAGACACGTCGAACGGGAAAACGCTGGCTCGAGCCTGCGATTTCCATCGAGACGACGCCCGGCGGGTCGATGACGTAGTCCGGGCTCTGGGCGCGGGCCGTGCCGGGTACACAGGCCGCAGTTGCGGCTGCAGCGCTTCCGGTCAGGAACCGGCGCCGGCTCGCGTTATCGGTATCTCTCATGGTTCGACTCCCCTCTCTGCGTTTCGATTCAGGCTCGACTGCACGGAAATGATAGTAGCAATTGAAGGCGGTTACTAAACTCGCTGTGTGCAGCACCGGAACCGCGTGCCAACCATCCCGTCACCCGCAAGTTCGGCGACCGCCGAGTCGCGGTGTTTCGCGGGCGAAACAGCGAAGCTGGCAGGCTGCCGGCAACCTGACGTGGACTTCACATGGCGCCGCGACCTGCGTTCCGGTAGATTCTTCGAACCGGCACGGCGGCATGTGCCTTATGAACATTTGGGGGAGGACTGGCGATGCTCGGAAGTTCACGAATGCCAGCAGGCACGGCCGCCTGGATCCTGACCACGGCTGCGGCTCTCGCAGTACCGGCAACCGCGGGTGCGCAGGCCTTCTCCAACGCAGCGAACGCGAGCGTCGACTACTCGGTCGCCGACATTGCGCCCGGCAAGGCCTGCGAGGCGCTCAACGAGTTTTCCGGCGACGATATCGTCGGACTTGAGGCCGAGACGGTTCCGGCTTCCGGTGGGGCGCCCGCGTACTGTCTCGTTACCGGTCGGCTCGATCCGGAGATCGCCTTCGAGGTCGCGCTGCCGGCGAACTGGAACGGACGCTTCTACATGATCGGCAACGGCGGCCATGCCGGACAGGCGCTCGATTCCCCGGGGCGCGTCGCGGACCGCCACGAGGCGCTCGGGCTCGGGTTTGCATTCGCACAAACGAACACCGGCCACGACGCGCGCGAGGAACCCGGCGCGACCTTCGTCCTTTCGAACCCGCAAAAGGCGATCGACTATGCGTACCGTGCGGTGCACCTGACGGCCGCGACGGCGAAGGCGATCACCGCGGACTACTACAGCCGGCCGGTGTCGTATGCCTACTGGAACTCCTGTTCAAACGGCGGCCGCCAGGGGCTCATCGAAGCCCAGCGTTTTCCCGATGACTTCGATGGCATCGTCGCCAACGCGCCCTGGGTCGACCAGACCGGTTTCACGATCGGCGCGATCTGGAACCAGCGGGCGCTCGACGATGCACCCGTGACGCCCGCCAAGATGACGCTTGTCGCCGAACGCGTGATGGCGGTCTGCGATGCGGTCGACGGTCTCGTCGACGGCCTCATCGACGATCCGCGCGCCTGCGACTTCGATCCGGCTCGCGATGTCGCGATGTGCAGCGCGGGGGCGGACGCCGACGACTGCCTGACGCCGGAACAGGCCGGCACCATCGCCAGGATCTACGGCGGTGTCGTCAGCAACGGCGAGGCGTACTTCCCGGGATTCGAGCCGGGCAGCGAAGCCGTGATTTCGGGACTCTTCGGAGGCGGTTCGGGCAGCGGCTGGCTCAACGTGATCGTTCCCGCACAGGCTGGCGCAACCGTCGCCGATTTCAGGCTCGCCGAGAACACGATGAAGTATCTCGTCTTCGATCCGCCGCAACCGGACTGGGACCATCGCAGCTTCGATTTCGACCGCGACGTCGCACTGCTCGACGCATGGGGCGAACAGGCCGACGCCAACAACCCCGAACTCGAAGCTTTCCGCGTGCGCGGCGGCAAGCTCATCATGACCTACGGCTGGGCCGATGCGATCCTGCAACCGCAGATGGGCGTGAACTACTACGAGCGCGCGGTCGAAGTGAACGGACCGGACACGCCCGACTTCTTCCGGCTCTTCATGCTCCCCGGAATGGCGCACTGCGCCGGCGGCGTCGGCCCGGACCGCCATGACGCGGTAAGCGCGATCATCGACTGGGTCGAGGCCGGTCAGGCACCCGATTCGATGCTCGCCAGCAAGATGGAGAACGGTGAGGTCGTGCGGACGCGGCCGCTGTGCCCTTACCCTGAGGTCGCGCGCTACTCGGGCCAGGGCAGCATTGACGATGCGGCCAATTTCAGTTGCGTCGTACCGGAGTAGCGGGTCTTACCGGGCTCGACGATCAGCGCAGCGCAGGACCGGGGCTAGCGGACGTCCCGCAAGCCTGGCGTCTCAGACCACCGGGAGAGCTTGCCCACCCTATTGCGCGCTCGGCGCACCGATTCCGGCCGAACCTACCTCGAGGGTGGAGCCGTCCGGCAGCGTCACGGAACCGCCGTTGGCGGTATTGGAGCCGTCGCGCGAGCGGTAGCCCAGGATGACGACCTCGGTTCCCGGCGGCAGGGAATCCCTGTTCCAGCCGCGCCGTATCAGCGCGTTCGGCGCCCCGCCCTCGATGCGCCACTCCTGCACGTCGCCGGCGTCGGTGGTCACTCGCAGGTAGATCCACGAATGCGGGTTGGTGAATTCCATGCGGATCACCTCGCCGCGCAAGCGAATCGGCTGGTTGATATCGAACTCCGCGGAGAATGAGTGATGAGCGGCGGCGGGTCCGGCAGCAAACGCGCCCACCAACGCGGCGCAGGCCGTAGCGGCGAAAATCTTCGGTGACATCGGTCGTACCTCGTGTTTCACGTTGGTGACGTCGCGCGGTCGCAGCTTGAGCCGTCCGCTTGTCGATCCTATGGCGCTTCGGACTCCGGCTCGGGATCTCGCGTCATGAATTCGCCATAAAGCAGTTCTTCAGAGAACTTCACGCAGTTGAACTCGAGCAGCCGCGCATTTTCGTCGATGAGCCGATACAGCGGCATGCTTATCGTCCACGGCCGCGCAAATGTCTGCGGATCGTCGATCGTGGCCTCGTACTGCATGGTGTTCTCGTCAATCAGCGTGTAACGCTCCGTCACGATCATCGCCGAACTGTGATGGTTGCCGGCGCGGTCGAACCAGGTCCGATCGAGATTCGAATTGACCTCGATGACGAGCGTGTCGCCGTCCCAGGAGCCATTCGAGCGGCCCATCCAGAGGTCGACCGGAGCGATCTGGTGATCGGTCATGTAAACGGGACGGTTCGCATTGGCATACGTGTACGAGAACAGGATCACGTCGCCCTCGCCCTGGACGATCTGGAACGGGTATGGCATGTAGGTCGCACGCGGGATCCCCGCCATGTAGCAGTTGGCCTCGGGGTCCGACGCGGGCCAGCCGGCACGGTTCTCCTCGCGCCTGGCCAATGCCTCCGGCAGATAGGGAATCTCTCCGCCCGCCACGACGCTCTGGCCGGCCGGGATCGCGGCGATCGCGCCAAGCTGCCAGAATCGTTGGAGCGGTTCGGCGGTGTGGGCCTCGAGATTCCAGTGGGCCGTGTTCATCGCCTGCCAGATGCCGTTGAGATTGGGCCTGTCGCCGATCCGATCGGGTCGCTCGCGATCCTGAGCGGCGGCTCCCGGCGCAAAACCCAACGTGATTCCGGCGAGCAGGCAAAGTGTGGCTGGCAGTCGGCTGTGCATGCGCCTAATATTAGCTGACAATCATCCGGAGCGGGAGACTACGATGATTCGCCGAAACTCGATCGATCCCAGTATTTGGCAACCGGTTGACGACGACCGGATTCGCCGCTCGCCCCTCCATGCACTGCTCGTCACCGGCATCGGCACGTCGGCGATTTTTGCCATCGCTTCGACCTCGATGGCGCAGCAGGCAGAAGGCCCGATTCCGGCCGAACAGTCGGCCGCAGCCGTCGCCGATCCCGACTGGAGCGTACCGAGGTTGTCCTGGGGCGATCCGAATCTCGCGGGCACGTTCACGAGCCGCGACATGGGCGGCATACCGATGAGCCGGCCCGAGCAGTTCGGGACCCGCGAACATCTGACGGCCGAGGAGTTCCAGCAGCGGCTCAGCGGCGGGCCCGGAGGCCTGACCGCTCAGGGCGACGCACAGGACGACGAAGACCGCCTGCAGCTCAGCGCGCTCGATTCGGCCGAAACGGGCACGCGGACCTTCGGCTACACCTCGTACATCGTCGAACCCGCCGATGGCCGGATGCCGGCACTGACCGAAGAAGGAACCGAGCGCCGGGCCGCGCGGCGCACGGGCCAGGCGAACGGCCCTTTCTACACGACCGAGGATTTCTCGTACTACGACCGCTGCATCAGCCGCGGCGTTTCCGGGTCGATCCTGCCGTCGCTGTACGGCGACGCGGTGCGCATCGTCCAGACGCCCACCGAGGTCGCGCTCAGCTACGAAATGCTCCACGACACGCGCATCGTCCCGCTCGACAACCGGCCGCCGGCCGACGCGGGCGTGCGCCAGTACATGGGCTCGTCAGTCGGCTACTGGAACGGCGACACGCTCGTCGTGGAGACCACGAATTTCACCGACGAACTCACCGTCGGACGCATGCCGCACAGCGAGGACCTGAAACTGACCGAGCGCTTCACGCGCATCGATCCGGAGATGATCGATTATCGCGTAACCGTTGACGATCCGCGCACGTTCGAAGCGCCCTGGACATTCAGGCTCACGCTCACGACCCAGCCGAACTACGAAGTGCTCGAATACTCCTGCCACGAAGGCAATTTCTTCGTCGCGAACGCGCTCCGGGGAGAGCAGGTGTACCAGCAGCGCGTTGCCGAAGCGCGAGCCAGCGGCGACCCGATTCCCGAACGCGCCGCAGCCGTCGGCGGGTTCTCGGAAATCTACGACCCGCCTTCGGCCGACGAGGCGTTCGACATCAACGCGGGGCAGTAGCGACGAACGGCTTCGTCTTCATACGAAACGCCGCAAGGAAGGAGCCCGAGGATATGACCAGCAAGCCCAGTCTGTTTCCACGGCCAGGTTCATCGGGGCCGCTTGCCGCCCGCCTTCCTGCGGTTCTCGCGGCCGTGGCGCTCGCCGCGTTAATCGCCTCGGCATCCGCTCGCGCACAGAGCGTTCAGGAGCAGCTCGTCGGCGTCTACACGCTCGCGCGCTTCGCCGGACACGGCGACGAACCGACCGGGCGGATTTCCTACGACGCGGCCGGCCGCATGTGGGCGATGGTGCTGCCGCCGGGACGAAGCCCCTACACGAACGAGTCGACGGCCGAGGAAGTCCGCGATGCGATGCGCGGGGTGATCACCTACTACGGCAGCTATACGATCGACGAGTCCACCGGGCGCGTCATCCACCACCTCGAAGCCGCCTCGAACCCGGCCTGGATCGGCGACGACTTCGTCCGCTGGTTCCGCTTCGATGGCCCGAATCTCGAGATCAGCCTGAATCCCGACTTCGAAAACACACTGCTGTGGGAGCGGCTTCCCGACGAGTGAGGCGCTGGGAGTCCAGGCGCCTGCGCCGCAGGAATTCACGGCTGCAGAGCCGTTCGCAACTTCCTACGGCGCAGGCCCCTGGCGATCGACGGCTTCTATGGCGCTTGAAGCGACCCAGCCACGCGTGCCGTCGCTCAACGCGACCCGCGTCCAGGCTTCGCGCGACTCGAGGATCCCAAGTTCGGCGCCCGCGGGCAGCGGGTTGGCGAGCGTCGGCGGCGCGCCGAGGCTGTCGGCGGAACGAAGTACGGTCGCGTCGTTCAGGACGACGGCAGCACGTGCATCGCCGCGGGCAAGCAGGGCCGAACCCGTCGCAGCGATCCAGACGATCAACAGCGGCACCGCCGCGCGCCGAAACACGCGCGACCGGCGTGCGGACCACGGGGCAAGGAGCAGCACGCCGAATGCGAACGCGAACGCGCCGATCAGGTGGCGCTCGGCGATCGACAGGCTGTGATGCCAGAAGAACAGGGAATCGAGCGCACCCTGCTCCACGGGCCGCGGCAACCAGACCGGCGCCCTGTCGCGCAACCAGTCGAGATTGTTGCGCGCGCGTTCGTGAGTCGGTGCAACGTCGAGCGCACGCCGGTAGGCGAGTACCGCGCGACCGAGGTCCTGGGCACCGAGCGCCGCGTTGCCCCAATCGGTCAGAAGCTCCGGCGCGTCGTTCCTGCGTCCGGCAAGTTCCCCGAACTGCCGCTCGGCTTCCGAGAACAGGCGCGTGCGGCGCACGCGGTCGTCTTCGGCAAGCGCTGACTGATAGATATCGCGCGCCTGCGCCAGCGAGTCCTCGAGGTCCGTCAGCGAAGACTGTGCGTACGCAAGGGCGCCGGCAATCGCGAGAAGTCCGATGACGAGTGTCGCGGCAATCTCCGACGGCGCAGAACTTCGATCCTTGTCGTCGTCGACCCATCTACGGGCAAGGGCGCGGACTTCGTCGGCGAGTTCCGGATCCAGTGGACCGTCTGCCGCGACCGGATCGAACGCCCGCGTCTCCAGGCGTTCCAGCACCGATCCGGCAGCCACCGCATCCCGGTTCGCAAGGCGCGCAAGCGCCCGCATGGCACTGACGACACGCGGCGCCGCTTCGCGCACGGGTACGTCGTAGGCCAGAGTTTCGTCGACCCGGCGCAGGGCGTCGCGAAGCTCGCGCGTGCGGCCGCGGCGGGTGCCGGTCCTGACAACCCACACGCGCCCGGCGACGAACAGAAGCGGCAGCGCGTACAGCAGCGCGAGCACGGGAATCATGTCGTCGAGCAACCACGCCTCGCGCAGAGTGCTCCCGCGCGCACTGAGCGACATGTCGGCCCCGGTCAGCGACGCGAGCCCGCCAGCGGTTGGTGCTTCTCCGGGTACCGCATCGGCCGCGGACAGCAGGGTCGTCTCGGCCGCGGCGGGCGCGACCGTCACATCGGTGGCGCCGACGAGACTGCTGCCCGCGACCGACAGGGCGATCGGGCGGCTGCGCGACGTCGCGAACTGCCCGCTCTCAGGGTCGAAGTAAGAGAACGCGAGGGGCGGTATCTCGCTCGCTTCGGCGCTCTGCACGCGGACCGTGACATCGAAGGTCTTTGTCGTCCCGTCCGCGTCGACGATCCCGACCGCCGTGGTGTCGGGCACGGAAAACAGTGCCGGAGGGAGGCCGTCCTCGCCGCTCAGATCGGGCAGGCTCAGTCCCTCGAGCGGGCCGTCGCCCCGGATCGCGATGCTGAGATCGACGGGGTCGCCGACCTGAACCACGGTGCGGCTCGCCTGGACATCGATCGAAAATCCGCTGCCTATCGCGTTCTCGAAGCTTGACGGGCGACCGTCCAGAGGCAGTGCCCGTACGACCAGGCGACGGCGCTCGCCTTCGGCCCGGAAAAGTTCATAAGCGGGCGTTGCGAATCCGAACCGGTCGCGCCGCGTGCCCGCCTCGAGCGATGCCGCGACCATGACCGGGTCGAGTTCCAGCGGACCGGGCCGGGTGACCGTGATGCGCGCGGGGAACCGGAACCGGGTGTACGGGACTCCGGCCTCCACCGCCTCGTCCTGCAGGATCGGCAACTCCACCTGACCCGCGGCCGCCGGGAACGCGAGCGTGCGTTCGCGGCCGGTCGCCGGCGACTCGATCTGGACGGCTTCGTGGTCGAACAGCGGCACGACGAACTGCTGATCGCCGACGTCGCGGCGCAGCAGCCACTCAATCGCGACCTCGAAGGTCTCGCCGACCCATATCGGCCGGTCGGGCAGGTCCATGCGCACGATCATGTCGCTCGTCGTTGCAATTTCGCGCGCGGTGAACGATGCGGCCGGACTGCTGGCGCTGAGCTCGCCCTGGATCACCGTCAGTGGCGGCACCGTGTAGCTGCCCGCCGCCGGCGTTTCGATACGCCAGCGGTAGATGAACGCCACGTCGCGGGATTCCGAACGCCGCCCATTGACGATCTGGATGCGAGTGGAGACGTTCGGAGTCACGCCGAGGTAGGTCGCCGTGGCGCCCTCGATCGCGAGCTCGGGTGCGTCCGGTTGAGGTTCTTCGGCGAAGCCCTGCGCAGACAGCGACAGCGTGAACGGCAGTTCGGCATAGATGTCGCGACTCTCGACCTGAAGCTGCAGGGACTGAGCCACTCCCGCAGCCGGGCAGCCCAGAGCAGCGAGCATTACCACAAACGCGAGGAACGACCTGTACGGTGTCGGTCGACGCCGCATGAACGCTTGTCGCAAACAAGCTGTTCCGTTGCCGGACAACCCGCTCGGACGGGCCTGGAAGGTCGTGGGAGGAATCTTCAAAAGTCTCTCTCCACGGGTTCGCGCTGCGCCGGCTGCTGCTCGCGATCACGGCGCCGCTCCGCTTCACGGTCGCGGATGGCTTGCAGGCGGCTCAACGCCTGACGCTGGGTCATTTCCTCCTGCTCCTGCTGGCGCTGCTCCTGCTGGCGCTGCTCCTGCTGTTGCTGTTGCTGCTGCTGCTGATCGCCCTGTTCCTGTTGCTGCTCCGGCGGTTGCAGGAGCCGAATTGCGTTCTCGATGTGCACCATCGCCTGGAGCTGGTCGCCCAGGATCGGCTCGAGATCCGGTAACGCGGCGGCGCCGGCCGCCCCGGCAGCGTCAGCGAGCCCGACACCGGCGGACTGCATCGAACCCGTGGCGCCGCGAACCTCCTCGGCCGCAGCGGCGAGCTGCTCGGCGGGCGCCTGGCCGGCCGTTGCGCCCGAGCCCGCCGTTGCCGATGCACGAGCCGCATCGGCCTGCTCGAAGAGCGCCCGCGTCAGCAGTTCGGCCGTTCCGGTGTGCTCGTTCTGACGCTCCGTCGCGAGCCCGAGCCCCGCGACAAGCTCGTCGCCGGCCTCCTCGGCTTGCGCCTCGATCCCGAGAGCGGCGGTGCGGTCGTAGGTATCCGCCTGGCCGGCAAGCAACTCGCGAAGATGCTCGACGATATTGAAGAACAGCCGTCGAAGCGCTTCGATCGATGCCAGGGCTTCGCTCGCCAGTCGCAGCGGTTCGGTCTCGGTAGCAGCAGCGGCATCGGCGATCGCCGCCTCCAGTTCTGCAAGTGCCTCTGCCGCACCGGCGCGCAACTGTTCGGCAAGTTCGAATCGCTCGATTTCCGCTTGCAGCCGCTCTTCGTCGACCTCGCCCGGCTGGCCGTTCCGATCGGCCTGACCGCCCGGTTCGTCCTGAGCGGTCTGACCCTCCTGCCCGGCGGGCGACACCGCGTTCTCGACCGCGGCCCGCTCCTCCTCGAGCAGCCCTTCGAGACGTTCAAGCCGGTCGAGATTGGCGCCCACCGTTTCGCCCACGGCACGAGCCCGCTCATCGGTGCTGAGCTCTGCCAGCGGTGTCCCTGCCTCACCCGGTGTCAGCAGCGCCACAGCCTGCGTCTGATCCGCGTACGCGAGCTCGATCAGTTCGCGCAAGCCCGCGAAACGTTCGATCGCGCGGTAGAGCATGCGCAATGCCTCAGACTCGCTGTCGACGGCCGGAGCCAGCGATCCGGTTGCAAGCGCGACCTCGGTGTCGCGCATCGCAGCGAGCGCGGACTGCAGCAACGGCACTGCTTCGCGAACGGACTCGACCAAGCTGCGCTGTTCGGGGCTCGCGTCGGGCGGTAACTCGACTGCTTCCGTCTCGGCACCGGCGCCGAAACGCGCGAGGACCTCGCCGGTGCGCGCGGAAACGTCGTCCTGACGCTCGCCGAGGTGCTCAGCGTCGAGCCAGGCCGGTGGCGCCGCAACGGCCTCCTCATCGGTGTCGAGCCTGAGGTTCCCGCCTTCCAGCAACGCAAGCGCCTGCGTGTGCGTGAGCAGCAGCGTTTGATCCTGGGCGACGCGCTGCAACACGGTGACCGGATCGAGCAGTTGCTCGCGAGCGCGCTTGAGTTCGGCCAGCGCGCCGTCCGCCCGGCCGTGGGCGCGCTCGGCCTCCAGCCGCCTGAGCCGCCTGCGTGCATCGCTGAGCGACTGGCGCGCCTGCTGCAGCCAGACGTTCATCGCATCGAGCTGGAACGCGCGAATCCGCTCCGCTTCGGTGCGTTCGGCCTCGTCCTTCGCATCGATCAACGCCCGCTCCTCCGCGGCAAGATCGCCGATGCTGCCGGCTTCGGCGAGCAAGGTGCGCTCGAGCGTCGCAAGATCCTCGAACTCGCGCTGAAACCCGACGGGCTCGGCGCCGGCTCCCTCCGATTCGATCGCCGAGAAAAGCCCGCGCACGCTGTCGCGCAAACCACGCTGGTCATCGATGATCCGGTCGAGGCGCGCCTGAAGCCGATTGCCCTGATTGAGCTGGTCGGCGAGTTGCTGAATCCGGCGCAGCACCACCTCGAGATTGACTCGGGCGTCCTCGTCAGCCTCCGGGGCGAGCCGGATCGCATCGTTGAACCACGCTGCGCTCGTGCGCAGCGTCTCGATCGCCCGCTCGGCTTCCCCGGCCTGCTCGGCGTCGGCGCGCGCGGCCAGCACGACACCGAGGTTGAACGCCGCGCGATAACGCAACTCAACATCGGGGCCGGCCTCGTCGCGTGCGGCGAGAAAACCTTCGACCGCCGCCTCGATCGCACTGCCGCCGAACGCTTCCAGCGCAATGTTGTAACGCGTTCGCGGATCGAGTTCGGGCAGCGCATCCGCGGCGTCGGTCCTGTCCGTCCCGGCATCGGCGCCGCCTGGCACGCGCGTAGTGCCCGGAATCGTGGAGTCGTCCTGCTGGTCCTCCGGTACGTTGAAGCCGGGCGGTTCGACCGGCGGCGGTACGTTCTGCTGGGCCAGCGCGGCGGCCGCCGGCAGGAACAACATCAGGCAGATCGCCGCCGGCCGGCGAATCGCGCACAGTTTCGCGCACCACGCAACCCAGGCCGGCACCGCAAGCGCAGCGAGTGAAACACCAGCCGCGCGGCTCTTGCCTCGCTCCCACACGCCCGGGAACCCGATCCGGCCCGGATGATCGCAACGAGCCACACAGCGATCGCGCGCCGTTCCCGCATACCGCAATGCTGCGCGTACCCCAACCCCGAAGAACGACCCGAACGCCTCGCCAGTCACGCTTCGCCTCCACGCACACCGGAACTCGAACCGGCCCACACTGCCGCGACCAGCGACGCAAGTGCCGCCAGCACGAACCATCGATAGTGTTCATTGGGGATTCGCTGTGCGACGCGCGCGGCGGTATCCGTCACGAGTGGTTCCACGTAGGTGTCGACGATCGAATCGAGATCGAGCGCCGATGTCCCGGCCGGGACATAGATGCCCTCACTGCGTAGCGCGATTTCGCGCAACAGTTCCCCGTCGAGCCGCGAAATGACGACGTTGCCGTCCTGGTCGGTCAACACGCTGCGTACCCCGGTGTCGGGATCGGTCAGCGTGATTTCGCTGCCGGCCTCGCTGCCGAAACCGATCGCGACGATGCGGACACCTGCAGCGACCGCCGCATCGACAGCGTCGAGCGGATAGGAATCGTGATCCTCACCGTCGGTGATGAGCAGCATGAGCCTGGGCGCGCCGCGGTCCGGACCGAAGGCCGCGACGGCGGCGCGAATCGCGTCGCCGATCCGCGTACCGCCGAGCGAGACGGAATCCGTGTCCACATCGCGCAGTGCGAGCCGGAAAAACCCGTAGTCGGTCGTCAGCGGACTCCTGACGCTGCCGCGGCCGGCAAACACCACGAGTCCGACCCGGTGGCCCGCGACACGTGACACGAACTCACCGATCTCGGCCCTGGCGCGCGCCAGCCGGTCGGGCGCCGCATCCTCGGCCAGCATGCTGTTGGAGACGTCGAGTACGACCATGATGTCGGCGACCGCCCGCCGCGTGGACAGCGTCTCCGTTCCGCCCGGCGTCTGCGGTCTCATGAGGGCGAGAATGCCGAACAGGAGGGTCGCGAGAACGAGGCCGAGCTTGAGCATGCGTCGGGCCAGGGTCTGCCGGCGCGCGAGCCGCGCCTGCATCGTCGGCGACATGAAGCGGCCGAGACCTTCGCCGCTCCTGAGCTCGAGGTACGCGAGCACGGCCACGAGACCGATCGCGAGCCACACGAGGTGGACCCACTGTGGGTCGGCGAAGATCAGGCGCTCGATCATGGCGTCCTCACGAACACAGCGCCGCGCGCGACCCAGCCGAGCGCAGCCAGCAGCAGTCCCGCAGCGAGCGGAATCGAGAAGAATTCCGCGTACTGCCGCGAGCGTTCCTCCGTGATTCTGGTTCTCTCCAGGCGATCGATCTCCTCGTAGACGCGTTCGAGACCCTCGGCGTCCGTCGCGCGGAAGTAGCGCCCCCCGGTACGCTCGGCGATGTCTTCGAGCGTTGCCTCGTCGACTTCGACCGGGACGGCCCGCAACGCGGTTCTGCCGCTCAGCGGATCGCGCACGCGCACCGGAGCGAGCCCCGTCGTGCCCGCCCCTATCGTATACACCCGAACGCCCTGCGTGCGCGCAAGTTCGGCGGCCGCCGCCGGCGCTTCGACGCCGGCGTTGTGCACGCCGTCCGTGAGCAACACCGCGATGCGCGATTCGGCCTGCGATTCGCGCAGGCGCTCGACGGCGAGACCGAGACCATCGCCGAGGGCCGTCCCGTCCTCCGACTGAATCGTGACGATCTCGAGATTGCGCGCGATCGCGACGACGTTTTCGTGGTCGAGCGTCAACGGGCTCGCGGTATCGGCGTATCCGGCAAAACTGACCAGCCCGACCGCGTCGTTGGGCCTGCCCTGGAGATCTCCGCCGCCGAGCACGAACGCTTCGAACACGTCCTGGACGGCTTGAAGGCGCGTGCGCTCCCGATCGTCGGTCGAAAGATCGAGCGCCTGCATGGAACCGGAGATGTCCACGACCATCATGATGGCGATGCCTTCCCGGTCGATGCGCGTGAAGCGTTCGCCGATGCGCGGCCCCGCAAGTGCTACGGCCAGTGCGGCAACAGCGAGCGCAAGCGACGCATCGGGCAACCAGGCCAGCCGCATGCGCCAACTGCCGCCGTGCTCGGGCAACGCCCTTAGCGCCGAGAAGATCACCCTGCCGGGCGCGCGCCGGGCGAGAAAGAAAACGGGAATAGCCAGCAAAGCCAGCACCAGCAGCAGCGGTTCACGGAACTCGATTGACATGAGCACGTTCATCGCCATCTCAGACCGCTGCGGCCAACTCCGGTTCCTGTGTCGAAGCCGGCTCGCCGAGAAAGCGGCGCGCGAGTGTCAGCGCCTCGTCCGACTCGCGCTGCTCGGGACTGTACGCGGCGAACTTGACCCGGTCGCAACGCTCGAGGAACGCCGACAGCAGTTCCCGGCGCGGACCGGACAGATTCGCCAAACGGCGCGCTTCCTGCAGGAACTCCTCTGTGGTGAGTTCCGGCGCGCGCACGCCGTACTGGTCCTCGATGTAGCGTCTCACGATGTCGGAGAGTTCCACATACCATGCGTCGGCCTCATCCGGCGACGGCAGGCCGCGGCCGGCGAGCGCTTCGAGCCGCCGCATCGCCCGGTCCCGGGCCGTGACTCGGCGCTGCTCGGCCGCGCGGCGCTGCCACAGGGCCACCGCGAAACCGAGTCCGCCGAGACCCATCAGGCCGACGACGAGCCACGGCCAGGTACGCGCGATGAAACCGCGCCCGAGTTCGGGCAGCGGCGGGCGAACCGGGCGAAGCTCGGCAAGCACTTCGCCTTCGGGCAGGACCGAAGCCACTTCGATCACGAGTTCCTCGCTGAGCAGTTCCCGATACTCTTCGTCGCCGTCAGCGTAACCGGGCCGCGCGTCGAGGTATTCGATGCGCAACGGAGGAATCCGCTGCCTGCCGCTCATCGGCGGTTGCAGGGTATAGCGCTGTGAGGCCATCCAGACACCGTCGGGACGGGTTTCCTCGCGCGGCGTGAAATCGACGATGGAAAACCTGCCGAGCGCTTCGCCGAAGGCCGGCATCTCGACGGTCACGCCCTCCGCCGCTTCGACGGTCAAGGTGAGCGACAAGGGATCGCCAAGTTGCGGTTCCGCGGGGATCAGGGCAACGGTGACCTTCACGGGACCCTCCTCGGTCACGCGCGAGATGCCCGCCGCGTCGCCGGGCGCGGGGGCCCTGCCCCCGGTCACGGGCGCGTCTGCCTGTCCGCATGCCGCCAGTGCCGCGCAAATCAACACAGTGGCAGTCCGCGGCACGAGCCCTGCCGCAGGCAGCCGATGACCGTCTCGCCGAGAACAACTCATCGACCGGCACTGCATCGCGCCTGTACCGCGTTCAGCGTTACTGGATCTGCCCGATCCCGGTGCACGATACTCCCGCTCCCCGTACCCCATCATGCGCGCACCTCGCCGTTGCGGTGCCGCGCGCAATTCCGACATGCGCTTCCAACGGGCTTCATCGCCGGATCCTCTTCTCGCGCATCCTGAAGAAGGCCAGCAGCGGCTCGACGACCGAAGCTGTCGCGTCGATCGTGATCGTATCGATACCGGCGGAACGCAACTCGCGGTTCAAACGGTCCGCGCGTTCGCGGGCGTGCGCTTCGACCGCCTCCCGAAATTCCTCAGATTCGGTATCGACCAGGCGCTGCTCGCCGGTCTCTGCGTCTTCGAGCGTGACGAGGCCCCCGTGCGCTCGAAGCGCCGCTCGCGCTCGTCGGTGATGCGCACGGCAACGACGTCGTGCTTTCGGTTGGCGCTGCGCAGCGCATCGAGATAGCCCTCGTCGAGGAAATCGGAGATCAGGAAGAGCACGGCACGGCGCGGCAGCACCCTTCGGCAGAACTCCAGCGCATGCTGGATGTCGGTCGACCGCCTGCGCGGCCCCCCGCTGCGTTCGATGAGTTTCAGAAAGTGACGGACCGCGCGGCGGGGCACCGCTGCGAGCGATCTGCGGCGCCTAAAGCCGGGCTTGCGGCGTTCGTCCTCGCGGCCTCGCGCGAGTACTTCGCGAACGACGCGCAGTGCATGCTTTTGCCCCTTGCGCGGCGGTATGTACTCGTCGACATCGTCGTGAAACAGCAGCAGGCCGATCTTGTCGTCGTTGTAGATCGCCGAAAACGCGAGCAGCGCCGAGAGTTCGGCCGCCGCCTCGCGCTTGGAGCGATCCGCGGAACCGAAGTCCTGCGAGGGACTCATGTCGACGAGCAGCAGCACCGTGAGCTGCCGCTCCTCGATGTAGCGCTTGACGTAGGGCGTGCCGACCCGGGCCGTGACGTTCCAGTCGATCGTGCGCACGTCGTCGCCGGGAACATAGGGCCTGACCTCGTCGAACTCGACGCCGCGGCCCTTGAATACGGACACATACGCGCCAGCGAGCACATCCGCCACCGCGCGGCCGGTGTGCAACTGGATGCGCCGAACCTGTCTGACGATTTCCGAGGGTAACATCGTGCGATCCCGGTCTCCCCTCACTCAGGAGATTACGGTACCTCGACGTTGGCGAGGATCGAATCGATGAGGTCGTCGGCATCCCTGTTTTCCGCTTCGGCCTCGTAGGTCACGACGATTCGGTGGCGCAGCACGTCGTGCGCGACGCTCTTGACGTCGTGCGGACTCACGTAGCTGCGTCCGCCCATCAACGCGTGAGCCTTCGCAACCTTGACCAGATTCAGCGATCCGCGCACGGACGCGCCGATCTCGATCAGGTTTGCAAGCTCCGCAAGTCCGGCGTCGGCCGGGTCGCGCGTGGCCGCGACGAGCTCGACCGCATAACGCTTGACCTTTTCGTCGACGAACACCTGCCTGACGACCGATCGGGCGTCGAGAATCTCGCTTGCCGCCATGCTGCGCGACGCGGCCGGTTCGCGACCCGCGCCCGCCATGCGGTCGATGACGCGGACTTCTTCGTCCTTGCTCGGATAGCCGACCTTGAGCTTCATCATGAAACGGTCGAGCTGCGCCTCGGGCAAGGGATAGGTGCCCTCCTGCTCGATGGGGTTCTGGGTGGCCATGACGAGGAACGGAGCTTCGAGCTCGAAGGTGTGCTCGCCGAGCGTCACCTGGCGTTCCTGCATGGCCTCGAGCAGCGCCGCCTGGACCTTGGCGGGCGCGCGGTTGATCTCGTCGGCCAGCACGATGTTGCCGAAAATGGGGCCCTTCTTGACGGAGTAGGTCCCTTCCCTGGGATTGAAGATCTGTGTGCCCGTCACGTCGCCGGGCAACATGTCAGGCGTGAACTGGATGCGCGAAAAGCTCGCTTCGATGGCATCGGCGAGCGTGCTCACCGTCAGGGTCTTGGCGAGTCCCGGCACGCCTTCGAGCAGGACATGGCCGTCGGCGAGCAAGGCGAGCTGCAGACGCTGAACGAGCATGTCCTGGCCGACGAGCACCTTGCCGACCTCGGCCCGAACTGCATCGAAGCGTTCCTGAATCCGAGCTACATCGTCAGAAATCTGCACCGTGGCCATCGCGCCCTCCCTTGATACTCGGCCGCCCGCTGCGCGCCACGAACAAGCCCTCCGTCAGTCAGCCGTTACAGCCATTCAAGCCATTGATATGAATACAGTTATGTCTCGCCGGAACAAGACGCGCCAAAGCACTTGAAAAATATAAGGGAACGCGCCCGTTTTTCAAGGGGGACCGGTACCGGGCGGCAGGCAGCGCAAGCAACCGCGGCCGGAGGCGCGCGATCCATTTCCCGACAGCTTCCCGCAAGCAGTCGCCTCAGCGTCGACAAGACCATCACAGGTCGGGAGCCTGGCCAAAGCGAACGAATTCAGTCGTCCGCCGGTATTCGGCAATGCGGCGCACCGGCCACGCACAAGCAGCGCGCCAATTTGCAAAACGGATTGATGCTCACGTCATCGAGCTTGACGTTTTTCCGTTCGCCATTGTCGCCCGTCACGCGCCCCGGGCCGCACCCGGCGGCGACCAGGCCCGGCTACGAGTTCATCGCGCCGAGAATGGTGTCCTTCTGGCGTTCCACGAACTGCTCGAACGACTCGAGATCCGGATTGAGCGCCCTGGCCGTGTCGACGCTGCGTGCTCCACAGACCGTATCCTCAAAATCACGGTAGACCTGGAACATGTTGCCGAGTTCGTCCGCACCGGGGAAGCCGAAGCCGCGATAGGCATCCGCGTCGACCGCATGGTAGACGACGTTCGACACGCCGGTCACACGCGCGATCGTCTCGCCCATCTCCTCGATCGTGAGCATCGCGCCGGCGATCCCGACCGTGGCTCCGACGTACTGCTCACCGCCCTTGAAGATGCCGTAGGCGACCTTGCCGATGTCTCCGGCCGAGATGCCGGCAACCTTCGCGCTGCCCAGCGGGAAGGCCCACGAGTAATTGCCGTCGTCGCCTTTCTTCGGGCACAGCCCAAACATGTACATGTTGTCCCAGTAGAACGATGTGACCAGGAAGGTGACCGGCAGCCCCTCGAACGATGTGTTGGCTTCGGCCTTGGCGTCGAAATGCGGTACCCGGTATTTCTCCTGGAGCATCGGCATGCGCGTGTCGTCGGCGTCCATGAGCGAGCGTGTGTCCTCGAGCGTCGACCAGACGACGTGTTGCACACCCGCATCCCTTGCGGCGTCGGCAATGTTTGCGGCCTGTTGTCTTTCCTTCTCTGCGGAGAAGTGCTCCCAAAAATTCGTAACCGCGTAAACGCCATGCGCGCCCGCGAATGCGCTCTTGAGGCTTTCGACGTCGTCGAGATCGGCCGCCACGACTTCTGCGCCCTGCGCGGCGAGAGCCTGCGCGGTGTCCTTGCCCGGATCGCGCGTGATCGCGCGGCACGCGAACCCACCGTCGGAGTCGCCGAAAATCGCGCGGCACAGACCGCCGCCCTGCGTGCCGGTTGCTCCCACGACTGCAATAACCTGCTTGTCAGCCACTAGTATTTCCTCACTTCTTGCGATGTGGATCGCCGGTGAAAATCAAGGCGGGCGATGTCGCGCCGCGCGTAGCTTAACATGCACGATGCGCGCTTCGCAGGGAGGTTTTCCTGCCGGCGTCTGCAGCGTCTCAGAGTTCGTCCGCAACATCCTTCATCGCGGCCGCCAACCTGTCCGCGGCTTCGGCCACGACTGACTGCGTGCAGGCGGTGGACAAGGCGATCAGGCCTCGAGGCGCGATGAAGACCCCCCGGTTCAGGGCCGCCAGATGCAGCAGGTACATCAGCCGGCCAGAGTCGCGATGCGCGGAGGGTGTGGGCGAGCGGTCGGTGAAGTGGAGGTTCATCAGCGAGCCGATGCGGCCCAGAGTCAGCGGCAAGCCGTACTCCGCGGCCGCCGACTGCAGCGCCTCGCCCAGTAGTTCGGCCTGTTCCGCCATGCGGTCCATGCGTGCCGCGGTCAACTCCGCCACCGCAACCGAACCGGCCGCCATGGTGACCGGATTGCCGTTGAATGTCCCCCCATGAAAGACCCGCCCGTCATCGGGCTCCAGGACCTTCATGACGTCGACTCGCCCGCCGACCGCTCCCACCGGGTAACCACCGCCGATAAACTTGCCGAACATCGTCAGATCAGGGTCAAGACCGAGCTCCGTCTGAAGTCCACCTGTTGCCAGACGGAAACTGAGCACTTCATCCAGCACGAACAAGGCGCCGGCCGAACGAGCAGACTTGATTACAGCCTGCAGGAAACCGGGTGTTGCCGGGATAATGCCTCCAGCTCCAAGTACCGGTTCAAGAAAAACCGCGGCAATTCCCTCGGCCTGCGCCTGCAAAACCCCAACGAAGCTCTCCGCGTCGTTAAAGTCGGCAAGATGGGTCATCAGCCACGGCCGGTTCATGTGGCCGGACTCGAACTCCACAAGAGAGCCGTGATACCCATGGCGCGCCATGAGCACCCTGGACCGTCCCGTGATGGCACGCGCCATGGTGAGGGCAAGATTTGCGGCTTCCGTGCCGGAATTCGTGAAGCGTATCCGTTCGACAGACGGCACCCGATCGACTATTTGCCTGGCCAGCGAGACTTGCGCGACTGCGCCTGCTGCCCACCCGCTGCCGCGCTCGACCTGCTCGCGCACAGCCTTGACGACCGGTGGAAAAGCATGCCCGTGAACCAGAGACGTGTAGTTGTTGTTGAGATCGATGTAGCGGTTGCCGTCGACATCGCAGAGCTCATGACCATGCGCCCGTTCGATAGTGAGCGGATAGGGTCTCCAGTACGCGGGCTGGCGCGTGTTGCCGCCCGGCAGAACCCGCGCTGCGCGGTCGTGGGCCTCGGCCGAAGAACGCGTACGTGCCAGATAGGTCTGCTCGATCCGCGAGTTTGCGGTGAATGCTCCGGCGTTCATGCGCACCGGCTCCCGCGTCGCTTCATGCCTCTATTTCAGCCATCCCATTGCAGGTCGCCATCCGGCAGGCTGGCTAGCAGCTTCCCTTGCCGGAGCAGGTTCGCGGCGGCGGTGATGTGGTCAGTGAGCGATTCGTCGCGATCGAGGTAGGGAACCACCTCGCGAACCATGTCGTAGATCTGTCGGGTTACCGAACTCAGCGTCGCCGCCCCGCCATCGCGCTGATCGACCGCCTGACACGCGCAGATGAGTTCGAAGGCCGGCACAAAATACGCGTCATCGAGGATGTCCCGGGCCCGACGCGCAGCCACCAGCCCCATCGATACGTGGTCCTGAAAGTCGCCCGTGCTCGTGAGCGTCTGGATGGAGACCGGATGACACAGGGACCGGATCTCGGCCATGATCGAGGTCACGCAGTATTGCCCGCCCATGAGACCATGCCGCAGCCCGGGGTTCTCCTTGCAGAGGAACGGCGGCAGGCCGTTATTGTGATGCGGGTCCAGATAGCGGTCGATCCGCCGGTCCGAAAGGTTGCACATGTTCGTGAGCGCGATGGAGACATGATCCATCGCCTGGCTCACGTACTGACCGTGAAAATGTGCGTTGTGAAACGCGTCGCCTTCCTCGACGATGATCAGCGGATTGTCGTTGGTCGAGTTGATCTCGATTTGCATGGTCCGGTCAGCCGCCCATACGGCGTCCACCGACGGCCCCAGGACCTGAGGTGTCGCCCGGATCGAGTAGGCATCCTCGATCTGCTGATCCAGGCCCTGCGGCTCACCCGAGCGCAAGCTCGATAACCACCGGTCCACTTCATCGTCCTGTACGACCATCTTGCTGTCGGCGAGCGTGGACCAGATTGCGTCGGCGACCTTGACCTGGCCCGGGTGGGGCTTGTTCCGGTGCACAGTCGGATGGAACGGCATGATCTTGCCCTTCAGCGCCTCGAGACTGATGGCCGAAACCAGGGCGACCTGCTTGAGCAGTCGCTTGGCCTGGTAGATCACCGGTGCCCCGACGCCCACCATCGCCGAGGTCCCGTTGATCATCGCCAGGCCTTCCTTGTAGCTCAGCCTTGCCGGCTCGAGACCGGCCCGCTGCAGCGCTTCGGCGCCTGACACTTCCTCGCCCTGGTACCTGGCTCGCCATGCGCCGGTCGTGACCAGGCCGATGTAGGCCAGCGGTCCGAGGTCGCCACTGGCTCCCAGCGATCCCTTTTCGGGAATGCAGGGGACGATGCCGGCGTTGTAAACGTCGATGTACCTGCGGAAGTTTTCCAGCGAGATCGCGGAGATTCCGCGCCCCAGCGAGTTGATCCTGCAGAGCATGGTGGCCCGAACACAGAGATCGTCGAGATCCGGGCCAACGTTTGAAGAGACACCTCGAAGGATGTTGTTCTGCAGCTTCTCGGCCAGATGTTCCGGAATGAGCCAGTTCACGAAACCACCTACCGCCGTCGTGACGCCGTAGATCGTCCGACCCGAGCGCACGAACTCGTCCAGGAGCCTGCGTGACGCCTCCACGCGGGCTTCCTGGGCAGGGAATGTCTCCACCCGAGCATGGCAGGCAGCCGCTTCCACGAGTTGATCTACGGTAACCATCTCACCGTCGAGAATGACCGTTGGCCGGGAGTTGACAGCCGATTGTTCGGTTCGTGATGCCGTTAACTGTTCCAATTGCGTCTCTCCGGATGATTTGTCGGGAAAACCGGGCGGTCCAATGGGAACCGCGCTGTACCAAGCCTACCAAGTTCAACAATCCAGTGCCGGCAAGGTTGGTTCTTTCGGGGTTGCTGCGGCACCAATTCCCGCCAATTATGAGCGCAGTCAGAAAAAATGACGCGTTTCATGCCGCGTATCGGGCAATCACGCATGGATTCCATGACTTCAGGAGGTTCAGCCGGGACGAGGACCCAAGTACCGATTCCGCCAGCAGAATCTACGTGCGCCGCACACAACCGCGGCACGATCCTTGACGCCGCGGTACGGCGGTGCCCATCATCGGATTGGTCCGGCGATTGCAGGGGATCCATCGTGATCGGAATTGGCCTCCATGCGGCAACGAACGCGACCAGCGCGAGCATGGGGGTATCCGAACGGGTGTGCGGTGCGCGAAGAGGCACGGCATGAGCGGCGACAAGGAGTCTCCGGTGGCGCGCACGAGTGCGAGTGACCGCTCACCTGACCACGCGACTCAGGCCGACTCTGTACATGCCGCTGCCTCAGCCGTCGCGGCGCAAGCACCTGCGGCGGCAGACAGCAACGCCGCTGACAGCGCCCTGTCGCGCCGCGAGATGCTCATGATCGGCGCGACCGGAGCCGCAGTATTGGCGACCGGGGCTTCCGCCCAGGAGGATGGCGCCGCCACACCGGCCGTAGCGTCGGGATCCGTGGCGGGCATGCCGTTTCGCGCCTACGTGCGGTACGGCACCGGGGGCTCCGTCGAGGACCTGAGGCTTCGCAACATCAAGCCGACCCAGGTGCTCATTCGCACGCGCGGCTCCTGCGGCTGCTACACCGTTACGACCAGCGTGCTCGGCGACTTCCCGCAACAGACGCCGACGATCCCGAATCACTCCGGCATGGGCATCGTCGAGGCCGTCGGCGCTCAGGTTCGACGCGTGCGTGTCGGCGACCGCGTGCTCGTCTCCGGCACGCCATGGTGCGGCCAGTGTCACCAATGCCTGACCGGAACGCCCGAATGGTGCAACTACCTCGCCCCGGGAGGCGTGCCCAACGATCCGATTGCCGACATGGCGGACGGAACCGGTGTGATCGAGGCCGCGGTCATCGGCGGGCTGAGCGAGATCATCGTGGCCTACGAGGAATACTGCGTTCCGATCTTCTCCGATGTGCCGGACGAGCAGATCGCGATGCTCGGCGATACCGGCGCCGTCGGGATCGCAGCGACCAGCGTCTACGACCCGGTACAGATCGGCCAGAACGTGGTGATCTTTGGCGCAGGCCCCATCGGCCTCGCCGCCGTGCAGGGCGCCCGCGCGCAGGCGGCCGGACAGATCATAGTCGTCGAGCCTGCCGCCTATCGCCAGGCGCTTGCACTTGAATTCGGTGCGACGACCGTTCTCAACCCGAACGACGATACGGACACGCTCGTCGAGCGTATCCGCGAACTTTGCGCACCGCCGACCGACCGCCTCGACGCGGGCGGCCAGATCGCGGGCAGGGGCTTCATTTCGATGCGCGGCGCGGATCTCGTCGTCGAAGCCTCGGGCTTCGACCGCTATCCGCCGGCGGTGGAAGCGGGTCCCGACCCGACGGGTCTGCTCGCTCTGCGCCAGGCCTGGGAAGTGACGGCACCGGGAGGCAGTCTCGTGACGCTGGCCGTCCAGCAAGGCGACATCGCCTTTCCGGGCTCCGCATTCTGCCTGTCGGGCAAACGGATTTTCGGCGGCCAGATGGCCGGCATGAATGTCATGCGCGACACGGCCCGTTTCGTTACGGCCATGGAAACGGGCGCGGTCGACATCGGCGCAATCATCACGTCCACGCCCCCGCTCGACGAGGTCAGACAAGGGTTCCAGGGGGTCGCCGACCGGACGGAACTCGGTGTCGTTATCAGCTTCCCGGCGTAACGGCCGGGCGCCATGCCTGCGCGGCGTCAACGCGCGTCCTGTCCGAATTCAATCGCGAACCGGCGATATCGTATCGAGTTTGCGACCGCGTGAACGCCGTCGGCGACGCGAACTACTTTGCCCGTTCCAGGTAACCCTGCGCGAGCACCGGAATCTCGATGACGCGGTTGCGCGCGCTCGGCGTGCCCCAGCCGCCGTAGAACACGATGGCGTAAAGATGCATCTTGTCGGGCCCGCCGAACGTCACCCCGTGCAGACCCTCGGGGCCGGGGATCGTGCCCAGAAACGCCCCATCGGGCGAGAACACGTCCACTGAGCTGCCGGTCGACACGTAGAGCCGGCCTTGTGAATCGACGGTCGAACCGTCGCCGCCCTGGCCGCCCTGAAGCGCGCCGAACTCCCGCTGGTTCGCGAGCGACCCGTCGCCCGTGACGTCGAACGCAAGCACGACGGGACCGTTGGTCACGTAGAGCGTCTGCTCATCCGGACTCAGCACGACACCGTTCGCGCGCTCGATCCCTTCGCCATATTCGGTGACGAGGCCCTCAGCGTCTGCGTAGTACAGACCGCTTCCGGAAACGGTGAAATACACTCCCCCGCGCGCATCGGCGGCAAGGTCGTTCATGACGCCGCCGACGCACTCCAGCGGTTCGCCGTCGAAGGAATTTGCGAACATCGCGCGGCGAGGCTCGAGTTGCTCGATGCCGACGCCCAATCCGCGCATGGCGAGAAACAGCTCGCCACTACGGCTTCGCGACAGCGCACCGCCGGTGTTCGTGTCGCTGAAGAGAACGGTCGCAAGTCCCGTAGCGGGGTCGAGTTGCATGACGTTGCTGGCATCGTTGTTTGCGAAGAGCAGCGTGCCGCCGTCGCCGGGAATGATGCCGTCGGCGTTGTTCCCTTCCCATGACCACACGACCCTCCAGGCCTGCCCCGCGGCGATGACGCCGGATATCGCCGTAGACGGCGGGGGCGCTTCGGGCTCGGGAGGCTCCGCCGCGGCATCGGCGTCTGCGGCCCGTCCACCGCCGATCGAGAACGGCGCGGGTGCGGTCCGGCACTCGGCAAGCACCACGGGCAAGCGCGGATGCTGCCATGCCTGCCGGCTGCTGCCGCGCTCGAAGTCCGACGACGGACTCTGGGCGATCGCCGCCTGCGACGCGAACGCAGCAAGTACGGCAAGGCAGGCGAAAGGCATCATCGCGGTCTCACGCTTCGATCCGGATGGTTCAAGCCATGACGCGATTCCGAGCGCCGTGCATGTACACATACCCAATGCTCCACTTTGCTTGCGATGGCGCCCAGTCTAGCGCGCTTGCGAACGCTCCCGCCGAAAGTGCGACCATGCTCCTGCGCGCGAACCCCGGGCAACCCCGCCGCCGTTATCGCAGCATTGGACCAAATCGGCCATCGCGCGGCTGGCTTCGCACAAGCCTTCACGTGCGCGGCCGCAACGCATGTAGAATTGCGCAACAGCTTCTGTCTTCGACCTGTCTTCGGGGGAATAGCCATGATGAAGAGACTCGCGTCGGGCGCGATTGTCCTGTCGCTCCTTGGCGGAAACGCGCTGGCCCAGGACGCCGCACAGACCATCGCCGATGCTCGGGCAGCACTCGGCGATGTCCGGTCCATCACGTATTCGGGATCGGCGAAGTACGTTTCCTTTCAGCAGTGTGCAGCGAATGCCACGGCAATGATTTGCCATGGCATGCACGACCCGATGCGGCCGATCATGGGCTATGTTCGGGTGATCGATATCGAGGCGCCTTCGTCGCGGCACACCGGAAGCACGGTCAACGTCGGGGGCGGCGGCTCGACGACGGTGACGCCGGGAACGTTCTTCCAGCAGGTGACCCCCGAACAGGCCGACGTGTCACAGCCCTGGGGAGGGTCGCTGGAGTTCTACATCACGCCCTGGGGATTTCTCAGGGGCGCCGCCGAGAACGACGCCACCGTGAGCCGCCAGAGGATGGACGGCGTCGACTACACGGTGCTGAGCTGGAGTCCCGGGGTCCTTGCGCCGTCCGGCGCAAGCTACGTGGTCAACGGCTACGTCAATGACGACAACCTCGTCGAGCGCGTCGAGACCTGGCTTGGCGAGAACATCATGGGCGACATGCACATCGTCGCCACCTACACCGACTGGCGGGACTTCGGCGGCTACACGGCCCCGACGCAGATCGTGCAGACCCGTGGCGGCTGGCCGTTCTTCGAGGTCGCCGTAACGTCCGCAACCGCCAATCCCCCCGACCTCGCAAGCCTCGCGCCCGCACCTGCCGACGGCCCGGGCGGTTTCGGGGGCGGTCAACAGCAGGCGCTTGAGGTCATGGCCGAAGAACTCGGCGAGGGACTGTATCGACTCACTACGGGCCCTGGCAGCTACGACTCGCTGATCATCGAGTTCGAGGATCACATCATGATGCTCGAGGCCGGCCAGAGCCAGGCGCGCGCGCTGGCTTACATCGAGGAAACGAAGCGTCTGATCCCCGACAAGCCCATCCGCTACATCATGAACACGCACGCGCACGCCGATCACACCGGCGGCATACCGGCGCTGGTGGCCGAGGGCGCCACCATCATTACCCACGCCAACAACCGGGAGTTCTTCGAGCGTGCGCTCAACACGCCGCGCACGCTGCTCGATGACACGCTGTCGAGAAATCCGCGGCCGGCCTGGGTCGATCCCGTCGAGGACTTCAAGGTCTACACGGACGGAAACCGCACCGTCGCGATGTACCACATCTGGCCGACGCCGCACTCCAACGGGCTGCTGGTCGCCCACATCCCGCGCGAGCGGATCATTTACCAAGGCGACTTCTCGCTGCCGCAACCGGGGCAGCCCGGCAACGATCACATTCGGGCGCTGGTTCCGGCACTTGAAAAGCTCGGCCTCAGCGATTTCGACCGCTATATCAACACGCACCGCTCGGCAGAACCGCAGACGCGCGACGACCTGTGGAGGGCAGTCGGGCGCTAGCGTCCGGCGGTGTTTTCCCATGACGCAGGCACAATCGCCGCAGCCGGACGCGTTCGGAGCAGGCTCAACCGTGGCTGAGTCTCCGGGCGCGAGCCCGTCGGCGAAGCCGTCGCAAACTGACGCTTTCGGTGCGGGGCTTCCCGCAGTCGAGGCTCCGATCGGCTACATCGACCCCGGCATCGAACGAGCGCAGGTGCGGGTCTATCCCCCCGACAGTGGGCTCGAGGTCGTGCGCCCGACATCTGCGGAGCGCGCGATGGCGATTTTCGACGCACGCCCGGCCGCGGATCGTCTGAGCCTTGACGAGCATGGATTCGAGTTCCATCCACTGAGCTCAGCGTTCGGCGATTTCTACAACGAGGCTGCGGTTCGCGCGCTCTACTACCCCGAGGTCGAGCGCGCGGTTTGCGACCTCAGCGGCGCCGCGGCCGTCGTCGTGTTCGACCACAACGTCCGCAGCGCAGTGCGCGCGGCCCGCGGCGAACCCGGCGTCCGGGAACCCGTCGACCAGGCACACAACGACTATACCGAGCAGTCCGGTCCCGAACGCCAACGCGCCGTTCTCGAGGGCGCGAATCGCAGCGATCTCGCGGACCGCCACTTCGCGTTCGTCAACCTCTGGCGGCCCATCATCGGCCCGATCGTCGATACGCCGCTCGCCGTTTGCGACGCGCGTAGCGTCGCCAATGGAGACCTCATTCCGACCGACATCCACCACTTCGGCGAAGACGATCTCGAGCTGCCGCGCCACACCGGCCACATCTACTCGCTGCGGCACAACCCCGGGCACCGCTGGTTCTACGCGTCGAACATGCAGCCCGACGAAGTGCTGCTGCTGAAGTGCTACGACTCGCGCACGGACGGCCGCGCCAGGTTCATGCCGCATACGGGCTTTCGCAATCCGGCCTGTCCGGCCGAATACACACCGCGTGAGAGCATCGAGGCGCGCACGCTCGTCGTTTTCGACGCGGCGCGCTGATGCTGAAAATGCGGCACCACGGAAGAGATCCGACTCACATCCTTTAGCCTGTGGCGTGTAGCGCCCGTACGACACAACGCCATCGTGCAGTCTGCCCGCTGCGCGACTGAGCCAGCTCAGGGATAGCAACAGGCGGAGGTTGCCGGTTGTCGCTACCAGATGTACGATACGCCAGTTTTTTAGTCTGACGACTCAGCGTATTTCAATTGCCCAAGGCGCGTTAATTCGCAACGTTTCTACAACAAGGGAGCATCATGAAATCCAGAATCGATAAACGAGGCCGGTATTCGAAGCTGGCCACAGCGGTTGCGGTCGCCTGCGGAGCAACCGTGGCCTCGAACGCATTCGCCCAGGCGGACATCGAAGAGATCGTCGTCACGGGCTCGTTCATCTCCCGCCCTGCCGACCGACCGCAGCCGGTTGCGGTGATGGAGGCAGCGGAAATCAGGGCCAACCAGCGTGTTTCGGTCATCGAAGTCCTGCGCGACATGCCCCAGATCAACTCGGCCAATGTCGTGGAGAACTGGAACACGCCCACGAACAGCATCGACCTGCGCGGCCTCGGCGCGCGGTCCACTCTCGTGCTCCTGAACGGGCAACGCCAGACGATCGACGCCAACTCGGCATCTCAGGTCGATGTCAACAACCTGACCCCGGCTATCATGCTCGAACGCATCGAACTCGTGCTCGACGGAGCGTCGGCGCTCTACGGTTCCGATGCCGTTGCCGGCGTCGCCAATTTCATCACGCGAAACAACTTCGAGGGCATCGAGTTTTCCGTGTCGAGCCAGTTTGCCGGCGCACAGAGCGACGTGCCCGAGGTCCTCGTCGGCGGGCTGTTCGGCATCCAGGACAGTGACTACGGCATCGTCATGGGCTTCGAGTACCTGAAGCGCACCAAGGAGATGCAAAGCGCCGACGTCTTCAGCAACGAGCGGCTTGGTGAAGGCCTGATTACCGGACTTTACAATCCGGGGACATTCGGCGCCTTTGGAGTTCCGGGCAGTCGACCCGGCTGGTTTGCAGACCCGCTGTGCGGCAGCCCCGAGATCGGCGGCCTCCCGGAGAATGTGATCTGGGATCCCGCGGGCGCCACGGAGCACAATTCCGACGGCTTGCCGTCCCCCGGAAATCCCTTCTGCAGGGGCACGCTGAGCCTGCAGCGCACGATCATCCCGGAGAACGACCGGTTCACGGGGATGGCAGTCGCCTCGCGTGATTTCGCCAACGGCACGAATCTGACCTGGGAAGTCAATTATGCGCGTGTGCAAACGCACAGCAGCTTCGGTACGGGAGTACCGCTGCTTGCGTTGCCGAGCCTCGGGGCGATCCTTCCCCCCGAAAACCCCGGCGTCATAGACGCGCATCAGCGCGACCCGAGTTTCCCGCTACAGACCTTCAACCGCATCTTCAGTCGGCAGGCGAGCCCCCTCGAAGGACCGCTACCCTCCTTCGCGGAGCAAAACACCTTCAGAACAGCCATGTCGCTGTCAAGCCCGATCAACGACGACTGGGAATGGCGCATCAACGGCACCGCTTCATGGAACAGCCAGGAGTCGGGGACCTCCGATTCGATCGCCGATCGCTACGCACGCGCAATTCAGGGCTACGGCGGCGGCAACTGCAAGTTCGATACCGTGAGCGGTGCGGCGAACAACCCGAACATCGAGCCGGGCGTCGGTAACTGCCAATGGTGGAACCCGCTTGCAAGCCGGCTCATCGCCCAGCCCGGCGATCCGACCTACAACTCGCCGGAGCTCGCCGCCTGGATGACCTATTACGATATCGAGCGTGGCGACTCCGATTTTTTCTCGGTGGAAGCCCTGATTACGGGCAGCCTCTGGGAAATGGCCGGAGGTGAAAGCGGTCTCGCGGTCGGCGTGCAGTATCGGCAACAGGAACTTGACGTTCGGGTCGACTCCGTCGCAAAGGACGGCGGATACGGATTTGCCCCACAGGTCATTCAGGACTGGTTCGCATCGCGGGATACCGAGGCCGTTTTCGCCGAACTGGTCATCTATCCGTCGGAGGATCTCGAACTCGACTTCGCGGTGCGCTACGAAGACACGCTCGGGCTGAGTTCGACCGAACCGAAGATCACCGGGCTCTACACGCCCACCGACAATGTGTTCGTGAGATTCTCGGTCGGCTCCTCGTTCCGCCTGCCTTCCGAACGCCAGACCTTCGGCATCGGCCCCAGCGGCACGACCATCCGGGAACTCGGCGGCGAAGTCACGCAGGCCCGCGCGCTCTCCGTCGGTAACTCCGAACTGCTCCCGGAAGAGTCGGACAACTGGACCGTCGGCCTGACCTGGGATGTCACGGACAATCTGACCTTCGACGTGACCTACTGGGATTACGACTTCACGAACCTCGTCTCGCAGATCGATCCCGACGAGATCTTCCTCGCCGATATCGCGGACGGCTACATCACCGACCCGCGCATCGAGCTTTTCCCGGGCGTTCCGACGGAGGTTTGCGAGGTTACCGGCCGCTGGGTGGAGGGTTCCGGCGATCCGTTGCCGGATGGCTGCATCGACGGATTCGACATTGCGCTCTTCAAGTCGTCCTATGTCAACCGCAACGCCGTGGAGACTTCGGGCGTGGACCTGTCCTTCGACTGGAGGACGGATCTCTCGGGCGGTGCGCTGTTCGGCCTGCGGTTGGTGACGTCCTTTGTGGATAGCTTCAAGATTTCCAACCTTGCAGGCGAACTGATCGAAGCGGTGGGCAACACGCAGGGCGCGGATCTCGGCTTGCAGAACAACCCGCAAATCCGCGCGAACCTGATCGCGACCTATGCCAGGGGCAATCACTCATTCCGCTGGAGCGCGCGCTTCACGGATGGGATCGAGCTTTGGAACCCCAGCCCCCTCCAGGCAAACACCAGCGAGGCCTCCTGGTCGCAGCACGATGTCGTCTATACGTATACGCTGCCGTCCTCGAACGACGTCAATCTCGCCATTCTCAATGTCATGGACAACGAACCGCCGTTGCTGGCCAACTCGCTGACCACGGTGCGCTCGAACCTGTACGACCCGAGAATGCGCATGATCCGTCTGGAGTACACGCACGCGTTCTGATAGTGGCTTGATTCCCTTGCACTCGACCCCGCCATTCGGCGGGGTCTTTTTTTTGCGCTACGATTCGGCCATGAACAGCCTCAACGATCCTGCCGTAGCCGCCTGCATCGCGCGGCTGCACGATGGCGCAAGCGGCGACCGCGACCGTCGCGCGGAATTCTCTGCTTACGAGCGCGACGATGAGTCGCTCACGCGCCTCGGCAGTCTCTACATGGCCGTATCACGCGATGAAGCACGGCTGCTGTATCTGCTCGCACGCGGCTCCGGCGCGAAGAACCTCGTCGAGTTCGGCGCCTCGTTCGGCGTCAGCACGACCTATCTCGCGGCAGCAGCGCGCGACAACGGCGGCCGGCTCGTCACGACAGAGGCGCACCCGGACAAGTGCACGGCCACACGCGCCGTGCTTTCCGAAGCCGGCCTCGACGGAGTCGCGACCCTGCTCGAGGGCGACGCGCTCGAGACGCTTGCCGACGCAAGGCCCGGAATCGGCTTCGTGTTCCTCGACGGCTGGAAGAGCATGTATTTGCCGATGCTCGAGCTGCTGCGGCCGAAACTCACGGACGGCGCGCTGCTCGTCGCCGACAACATCGACCACCCGGGCGCCGGGCCCTACGCCGATCACGTCAGGACATCCACCGGGTTCGTATCCCACTCGCTCGGCAAGATCGAGGTCAGTTGCCATACGGCGGACGCGTAGCGAGCGGTCGATCGATGTCCGCCCGGCAGGCTGCGACATGAGCCCTGTGCTCATTGCGCAAAACGATTCCCATGGCGCCGCTTCAGCATTGTTGCGCGGGCCTTGAACCGGGTTTGGTGGGCCGTGTAGGGGTCGAACCTACGACCAACGGATTAAAAGTCCGGTGCTCTACCAACTGAGCTAACGGCCCTCGGTCGGGGAAAAGTCGCTGCAATGCTGCGACGGGGAACATCGTGACATCGGGCGATCTCGCCGCCGCATTATACGAATTTACGCAATCCCGCCCAAAGTATTCGGCACCGTCTTTTCGGTCGTCCGAGCCCCGCAAGCTTGCCGCTGGCCTACCGGCAGCGCGGCTGGACGTATCGGGTCGGATCCTCGACGACCGCCGCCGCAAAACCTTCCCGTCGCAGACGGCAGGAGTCGCAGGCGCCACAGGCGCGGCCCTGCGCATCGGCCCGATAGCACGACACGGTCAGCCCGTAGTCGACGCCCAGTCCGACGCCGAGTTCGATGATCTGGACCTTCGTCAGCTCGATCAGCGGCGCTACGATGCGCACGGGCTGACCTTCGACACCCTGCTTCGTCGCAAGCGCCGCGAGCGACTGGAACGCGGCGATGAACTCGGGCCGGCAATCGGGATAGCCCGAATAGTCGATCGCGTTAACGCCGATGTATATGGCTTCGGCGCCGAGCACCTCGGCCCAGCCAAGCGCCAGACCCAAGAAAACCGTATTGCGGGCGGGGACATAGGTAACGGGGATGCCCTCGCCGCCATGCTCGGGAACGTCGATGTCGGGATCCGTCAGCGCCGAACCGCCGTAGAGTCCGACCGAAATCGGAACCTCGCGGTGCTTCCTCGCACCAAGCGCAACGGCGATGCGCTGCGCGGCATCGAGTTCGGCTCGGTGTCGCTGCCCGTACTCGAAGCTCAGCGTGTAGCACTCGAAGCCTGCGGATCGCGCCAGCGCGAGCGCCGTCGCCGAATCAAGACCGCCGGACAGCAATACGACAGCGCGCGTCACGATTACCTGCCCGGCAAGTCGCCCCAGAGGACCTTGTGCAGTTGCACCTGCAAGCGCACGGGCAGCTTGTCCTCGAGAATCCAGTCGGCGAGCGTGCCCGCCTCGAGTTCGTCGTGGCTCGGCGAGAAGAACAGGGGACACGGCGGTAGGGAACGTTCGTCAAGCACGCCGCGCACCCACTCGTAGTCGCGGCGATCGCAGATCACGAACTTCAGCGCATCGGATTCGTTCATGAGTTCGAGGTTGGTCCAGAGATTCCTGTCGACCTCCGAGGAACCCGGCGTCTTGATATCGACGACCCGACAGACACGCTCATCGACAGCTCCGATGTCGAGCGCTCCGCTCGTCTCGAGTGAAACCTCGAAGCCCTCTTCGCACAGCGCGGCCAGAAGATCCCTGCAGCGCGCCTGGGAGAGCGGTTCACCGCCCGTAACGCAAACGTGCCGCGCGCCGTAGCGATCCACCTCGGCCAGTACGTCCTCGATCGTCCACCAGTCGCCGCCGCTGAAGGCGTAGGCCGTGTCGCAATAGGCGCAGCGCAGCGGGCAGCCGGTCAGGCGTACGAACACGGTCGGCCAACCGGTAAACCGGGCTTCGCCCTGTATCGAGAAGAAGATCTCGGTAATCCTGAGGCGCTGGCTCGCTTCCCGGCGATCCGCCGTAACGGCCACTTCGCTCAACCGGCGCCCTGCGGAAGACGCGACAGCCGTTCGGTCGCAAGCTCCGCCGCCGCGGTATTCGGAAACTCGCGCTCGACCTGCTCCAGGGCTTCGCGCGCCTCGTCCCAACGCTCGAGTTCGTAGTGGCAGTAACCGATCTTGAGCAACGCATCCTGCAGCTTGGCCGATTGCGGATAGCTGTCGATGACTTTCTGGAACTCCGGTAGCGCGGCGGTGAACTGCTGGCGTACGTAGTAGGTTTCGGCGAGCCAGTACTGCGCGTTGTCCGACAGGAGACTGCCGGCATGCACGGTGAGGAAGTTGCTGAAGGCCGCCGCGGCCTCCTCATAGCGGCGCGTCTGGATCAGCGCGAACGCCTCGTCATAGCTTGCCTGATCGCCGAGGGTCGCTGCACCTGAAGCAACTGGCTGTCCAGGCACCGCAACACCGGGCGACGCGTCGGCTGCCAACGGTTGCGAGCGCCCCTGCTCGAGCGCCTGCAGCCGTTGATCGATGTCGAGGTACAGGTCCCTCTGCCGCTCGGCGGCGTTGTTGGTCTCAAAGCCCAGCGTTTCGACCTCGCCGCGCAGAGTCTGAATCTCGCTCTGCAATTGCTGCAGATTCGTCGCCATCTGGACGAGGCTGTCGTTATCGAGCACGCGCTCGATCCGGATCAGCCGCGCTTCAAGATCCTGCACGCGCAGGTAAACCGGGTCGTCAGCGAGCGACGTCGTCTCGCAGCCCGCAAGGACAGCGCCCGCCAGGACCGCAGACATTGCACTCAACACGGCTTTCATGGGTCACACTCCCCTGCTTCGTGCCGGTTCGTCAATCGTAGACCAGTTCGACCCGGCGGTTGAGACTCCAGGATCCCTCGTCGCTGCCGAACACGGCCGGGCGTTCCTCGCCGTAACTGATGGTGCTTAGCTGGCCGCCCGCGGCGCCCTGCAGCAGCAGGATCTGCCGCACGGATTGCGAGCGCCGCTCGCCGAGACCGATGTTGTACTCGCGTGTGCCGCGCTCGTCCGCGTGTCCCTCGAGGCGAACCGCCACGCCCGGATTCGCGGCGAGAAGCCGACCGTGCGCGGCGAGCATCGCATTGAAATCGGACCGCACATCGCTTCTGTCGAACTCGAAGTAGACGACGAGGTTCTCCGTCACAAGGGTCTGTTCCTGCGGGGTCAGTTCGCTGATATCGGCACCGCCGGGTCCCGGCAAACCGGTCGTGACCACGCCGGAGGGCGAATCGTCCGCGTTGCCGCCGGCCGGAGGCACTGCGCTCCCGGTGCTTTCTTCGGGAACGGTTACTTCGGGTCCTCCGCAGCCAGCGCCGATCAACGCGATGGCCAGACATACAGACAGCAGCTTGAGTCGAGTCACGATGTGCATCCTTATGGAAATTTAACGACCAGGGCAAATACGAAAGTCGGGACTCTACGATAGTCTCCGAGCCACCCCAAATTCAATAACGTCTCAAGGAAGCGGATACGGCGACCACACGGGCTCGCGCACGTCGCCGGCCACCGAGGCAATCTGCCGGCGGATGCGGCCGTCGGAACTGACCGACGCCAACACGCCCCGGCCGGCCTCGCGCGTCGCATAGATGATCTGCGCTCCGTTGGGAGCGAAGCTCGGCGATTCGTCCAGACGGCCGTTCGTGAGCACCTGGACCAGCCCCGTGTCCGGATCGACGAGTGCGATCCGGTAGTTGTCCTGGTTGCGGTGCACGACAGCAAGCGAATCGCCGTCCGGCGCCATGCGCGGCCTCGCATTGTAGCTGCCCTCGAAAGTCACGCGTTCGGCCCTGTCGACCGGCGCAACGGAAGGGATCCGATAGACCTGCGGTCCACCGGCGCGATCGGACGTGAAATAGATCCACTCGCCGTCCGCGCTCCAGGCGGGCTCCGTATCGATTGATGAGCCTTGCGTGAGCCTGCGCAACACCTGAGTTGCGAGATCGATCGTGTAGATGTCGAGATTGCCGTTGTCGCGCGACAGCGTAAGCGCCAGCCTGCGACCGTCCGGCGAGAATGCGGGAGCGCTGTTGACCCCTTCTTGCGAGGACACCCTGTCGCGCGCGCCGGTGCGCAGCGTCTGCACGTAGATTGCGGAGTATTCGCCCTCGAACGAAACATAGGCGATCCGGCGCCCGTCGGGCGACCAGGCCGGCGACATGAGCGGATCCAGGGAGTCGGCGATGACGCGGGAATTGTCGCCGTCGGAGTCGGCGACGATGAGCCTGAAACGGCGGCTGCCGTCGGGGTTACGCGTTTCGTTGACGTAGGCGATGCTCGTGCTGAATACGCCGCGAATGCCGGTGAGCTGCAGGTACACCATGTCGGCGACCCTGTGGCCGGCGGCCCTGAGGTCCGCACGTGCCGTGGACAGGCGGAAACCCAGAAGCTGCTCGCCGCGCAGCACGTCAAAAAGCTGAAACACGATCGTGTAGCGATCCGGAGCGGCTTCGATCAACTGACCGATCAGGAGCACATCGACGTCGAGAATCTGCCAGTCATTGAAATTGACCTCCGACGCCTGCGTCGGACGCGACAGCATGTCCGATTCCGGGATCGGGTCGAAGCGGCCGCTGTTGCCGAGATCGGCCGTTACGAGCCCCGCAATGTCGAACGGCGGCACGCCGGGGCCGTCCCATCCGAACGGCACGATCGCCATCGGTATGGGCCGCTCGACGCCGCTGCGAATCTCGATCCGGAGCTGTCCATGGGCGGTGGCGCCGATCGACGCCACAGCCAGTACGAGCGCGATACACCCGCCGCGCAACCACTCAGATCTTATCGAAACGAACATCGCATCTCCGTTTGCAGCCCGCGGCGGAACCCCGCGTCGCGCCGGGACTGGTCAGGCGCCTGCGGGACATGGCGCAAGGGGTAGGAATAATAAGCATATTTGGGCGACGAGCAACGCAGTTCAGGCAAGCTTCATCGCCGGTCGATCAGCCGACGTCGGCGAGGCGGTCTTACTCCCCACGCAGCCGGGCCATTGCCACGTGCGGCTAGACATCCGGTCGGAACGTCACGATCAGATTACGCTCGAACAGGTTCTGCTGGCGCGGCAGCGGCAGCGGCGAAGCTCGCAGCACGGCCCGTTCGATCGATTGCACGACCGCATCGTCTCCATTGCATTCCCCGACCCTGACGGCAACGACTTCGCCGCTCGGAATCTGGCTTACGTTCACGACACACTCAAGATCAGCCGTCGCGCTCGCGGGCCTGATCCAGTTCTGCTGAATGCGATTCTCGATCAGCCGGATGTACTCGTCGAGCAAACCCGCCCGTTCGGCCTGACGCCGTTCCTCCTCGGCCGCGAGCAGGCGCTGCAGTTCGGCTTCGCGCTCGGCCTGAGCGCGCGCCTCGGCCTCGGCCTGGCGTTGACGTTCCTCCTCGGCCCGGCGTTCCGCGGCGAGACGTTCCTCTTCCTCGCGTTGGCGCTGCAACTCGGCAAGCCGCTCGCGCTCGCGTTCGGCGGCTTCGGCTGCCTCGCGTTCCTCGCGCTCACGCTGTTCGCGCAAATCGGCCAGCCGTTGCTGCTCGGTTTCTTCGCGCTGGCGTTGCTCCTGCAATTGCGCCTGCTGTTGCCGCTCTTCCTCCTCGCGTTGCCGCTGCAGTTCGGCAAGCCGTTCGCGTTCGCGCTCTGCCGCCTCCCGGGCTTCGAGTTCTTCCTGCTCCCGCTGACGGATCTCTTCGCGCTCGAGTTCCTCCAGACGCGCCATCTCCCGCTCGACAAGGCTTTCGTCGACGACCATGGCTTCGATCGCCACCTGCCGCGACACGATCCGGGGTTGGGTCGGCAACCAGGCGGCGGCGGTCAATACGGCCACGATCCCCACGTGCAGCGTCAGCGAAAGGACGACTGCGACCGGAGGATGGCGGAGAGACGAAGCCATGGACCGCTAGCGTTGCTCGATGGTCTCGAGCGGATCGGTGATGAATCCCACGCGTTCGGCGCCAGCCTGTTGCAGCAGGACCATGCCGGTGACCACGCGGCCGTACTCCACCGCCTCGTCGGCCTTGACGAGCACGGGCGTCTCGGCGTTGCGCCTGAGCACGGCCGCGGTTCTGGCCAGGACGGTCTGCTCGTCTATCGCTGTTTCGACGTCGCCGCCGACGTTGAGGAACAGCCGGCCCTCGCGGTCGATACTGAGCACGAGCGGCTCGTTGTCGCGCATGAGATCGGGGTCGAGCGGTTCGGCCCCGGCGGCCGGGAGGTCGACGGTGATGCCCTGGGTCAGCAGCGGTGCGGTAATCATGAAGATAATCAGCAGCACGAGCATGACGTCGATATAGGGTACGACGTTGATCTCGCCCATCAAGCGACGGTGCCGGCCACGGTTGTTCATGGTGCGCCTCCCACGGTTTCAAGCCGTCCGGAACTGCGCTGGAATATTGCCGACAGCTCCTCCATGAAGGTGTCGTAGCGCACCTCGAGCCGACCGACCTGGTCCGCATAGCGGTTGAACGCGATCACGGCCGGGATCGCCGCGAACAAGCCCATCGCGGTCGCGATCAACGCTTCGGCGATACCGGGCGCGACCATCGAGATCGTTGCGCTTTGCACGTTGCCGAGCGAAATGAACGAATCCATGATGCCCCAGACCGTACCGAACAATCCGATGTAGGGACTGGTCGATCCCACGGTCGCAAGAAAAGCGAGGTTCTGCTCGAGCCTGTCGACTTCGCGCATCTGCGACACGCGCATGGATCTGCGTGCACCTTCGATGACCTGCCCGGCGGTCATGCCGGCTTCCTGCCGCAAACGGCCGAACTCGCGAAAACCGGACTCGAAGATGCCCGCCATGCCGAGCGGACTCTTCTCCACATCTGAAACTTCGCGGTAGACGTTCGCCAGATCAACTCCGGACCAGAAGTTGGTCTCGAACTCGTCGGCTGCGCCCATTGCCTCGCGCAACAGCCTGCGCTTGTCGAAGATGACCGCCCAGGATGCAACTGACGCAAACAGCAGCAACAGCATCACCGCCTTGACGGGGATGCTCGCCGCAAGAATCAGCGACAGTATCGAAAGGTCGCCGCTCATCGGGACAACTCCCTCATCAGTTCGTCGGGTAGCCGCCTCGGCCTGCCCCTATTCAGATCCATACACGCAACCTCCGCCTGACCCTCGCACAGCAACTCCCCATCCACGGCGCCCCGCCGAACGCTCTGTTCGAATACCACGCGCGCACCGCGCACCTCGACGACATCGGCGCCGACATAGACCAGATCGCTCAGGCGTCCCGGCGCCCTGAATCTGGCGCTGATGCCGGTCAACACGAGCGCGATTGCATGGTGCACGCGTAGCTCGTCATGATCTATTCCAAGCGCCCGCAGCCGTTCGGTACGCGCCCGCTCCATGAACCTGAAGAAACTTGCGTTATACACCACGCCCTGGGCATCCGTATCCTCGAGATAGACCCTGACGGGCAATGCGAATTCAGCCACGGCTCCGTCCTGCGCCCAGTCGCTCGGCTCCGGCACGCCCGATCAGTCGAAGAGGTCCGGCACATCGGGCTTCTCCCGGCTCGCCGGCAGCTCGATGCCGAAGTGTACGTAAGCCAGCCGCGTTGCGATCCGGCCGCGCGACGTACGAGCGAGATAGCCCTCCTGAATGAGATAAGGCTCGATCACGTCCTCGAGCGTGCCGCGCTCCTCGCCGACCGCGGCAGCCAGGCTGTCGATCCCGACCGGTCCGCCGTCGAACTTCTCGATGACCGTGAGCAGGAGCTTGCGATCCATTGCGTCGAAGCCGTGCGGGTCGACTTCGAGCAGGTCCATTGCGGCCGTTGCGACCCGCTCGTTGACACGGCCGTCGGCCTTGACCTGGGCGTAATCGCGCACGCGCCTGAGCAGACGGTTGACGACTCTCGCCGTGCCGCGCGAGCGCTTGGCAATTTCCCGCGCGCCGGCGTCGTCGATCGGCAGGTCCAGAATGCCGGCCGTTCGCCTGGCGATTTGCGCAAGTTCTTCAAAGTTATAGAAATCGAGCCGCTGCGTGATGCCGAAGCGGTCGCGCAGCGGCGACGTCAACAGGCCCGCGCGCGTCGTCGCGCCGACGAGTGTGAACGGCGGCAGGTCGATCTTGAGCGAGCGTGCACCCGGGCCCTCGCCGATGATGATGTCGAGCTGGAAGTCCTCGAGCGCCGGGTAGAGCACCTCCTCGACGACGGCACTGAGCCGATGGATCTCGTCGACGAACAACACGCTCTTCGGTTCGAGGTTGGTCAGCAAGGCCGCGAGGTCACCGGGTCGCTCGAGCACCGGCCCCGAGGTCTGGCGCAGCTCCACCTCGAGTTCGTTGGCGACGATGTGTGCGAGCGTGGTCTTGCCGAGACCGGGCGGCCCGAACAGGAGCGTATGATCGAGCGCCTCCTCGCGTTGTCTGGCCGCCTCGATGAAGATGCTCATCTGTGCCTTGACGCGCGCCTGGCCGACGTATTCGTCGAGGCGCTTCGGCCTTATGGCGCGGTCGAAGGCCTCGTCCTCGCGGCCGCGACTCGGGTTGACGAAACGCTCCTCGGCGCTCATCGTGCGTTCATCCCTTTCGCGCCCGGCGCAGTGCGCCCCTCGGCGGAAGGTCGGATTGCAGCGGAACGTCCACGTTCATCTCCTGTGCACCCGGCGCAATGCTTCGCGGATCAGGTCTTCGGTCGAAAGCTGCGATGCATCGAGGTCCTGCAGCATTCTCGCAGCTTCGGCAGGTTTGTAGCCGAGCGCGAGCAAGGCGCCGTGCGCCTCGCCTTCGGAGCCTGCCGGCCCTGCCGCCACGCCCGTTCCGGCGTCCAGCGCTTCCGGCAGTCGGTCCGCCATTTCGACGAGCAGCCTTTCGGCGGTCTTGCGCCCGACACCGGGCACCCGCGTCAGGCTCGCGGCATCGCGATCGCGCACGCAGCGCCAGAAACCCTCGACGCTTGTGCCCGACAACACGCCAAGCGCGATGCGCGCACCGATACCGCTCACTTTCAACAGGCTCCGGAACAATTCGCGCTCGGGCTCCGAAGAAAAACCGTAGAGCACATGCGCGTCGTCCCGGATCAGAAGGTGCGTCACGAGGGTCGCCGGCGAACCGACTTCGGGCAACTGGTAGAACGTCGACATCGGCGCTTCGAGTTCGTAACCGACCCCCGCAACGTCGAGCGTGAGCCACGGCGGGCGCTTGGCCGCGAGCGTTCCCTTCAGGAAACCGATCACGTCGACTCCGCGAGGCGGTCGAGCATGGTTTGCGTTCCGCGCTCATGAGCGTGACACAGGGCGGCGGCGAGCGCATCGGCCGCATCGGGTTTGAGGTCCTCGCGCACGCCGAGAATCGTCCTGACCATGAGTTCGACCTGTGACTTCTCGGCGGAGCCGCGACCGACGACGGCCTTCTTGATGTGCCTGGCGGAGTACTCGTAAATCGGTATGTCGGCGGAAAAGGTTCCGCACAGGGCGGCGGCTCTGGCCTGTCCGAGCTTGAGCGCGCTGTCGGGATTGCGGTGCATGAAGACACGCTCGACCGCAACCTCGTCCGGAGCGAATTCCCGCACGATTCCGGCGAACGCCGTGAAGATCGTCTTGAGCCGCTCGCTGTGTTCTCCCGCCGTGTGGATGGCGCCCCATTGCACCGGCGCCGTCGACCTGCCCTCAAGATCGACGATCCCGAACCCGGTGATGCGCGAACCGGGATCGATTCCGAGGATTCTGACCTTTTCGCTCATCGATTCTCAGTGCGCTCCGGGGGTCAGGCCGATTGCTCGTCGAGTTCGTCCGGAAACTCGGCGTTGGAGTAAACCTGCTGCACGTCGTCGAGATCGTCGAGCATGTCGAAGAGCTTCGACAACGTTTCCGCCTGACCCGCGTCGACGGCAAGCCGGGTGGACGCACGCATCGTCACCTCGGCGTGCTCGGGCTCGAGTCCCGCGCTACGCATCGCATCGTTGACCGCCGCGAAATCCTCGGGCCCGCTGAGCACTTCGAGGCTCCCGTCATCACTGGTGAGCACGTCGTTTGCGCCGGATTCGACGGCGGCTTCCATGACGCAGTCCTCGTCGCTGCCGGCCGGATAGCTCAACAGGCCCACATGCTCGAAGAGGTAGGCCACCGACCCGTCGGCGCCGAGATTGCCACCGAACTTCGTGAAGGCGTGGCGTACTTCGGCAACGGTGCGATTGCGGTTGTCGGTCAGGCAGTCGACCATGACGGCCACACCGCCCGGTCCGTAGCCTTCGTAGCGTGCCTCCTCGAAATTGTCGCCATCGAGACCGCCCGCACCGCGCTTCACGGCACGTTCGATGTTGTCCTTGGGCATGCTCTGCGCCCGGGCCTTGTCGATCGCCAGGCGCAGCCGCGGATTGCCGTCCGGGTCGTCGCCGGCGTCGCGCGCCGCGGTCGTGATCTCGCGGATGAGCTTCGTGAAAATCTTGCCGCGCTTGGCGTCCTGCGCCCCTTTCCGGAACCTGATATTCGCCCACTTGCTGTGCCCGGCCATGCGCGTGCACTCCCGCACTTGCGCAAAGTGCGAATGAACCACGACACCCGAGCGGCCCGCGCCCCCGCGTGTCAGGTTGCGAAAATATCCCGTAACTCCAAACGGCGGCGGTCCCACGAACGCCGCTGCCGCCTATCATAACGGGATTCGGCTGGAACGCGCGAGCTTCGGCGGTGAGGCCCCGGTTCCCCAAGCCGCGGTGAAATGGCGATGGATACCGGTCCACCGACCGGCGACGAGTTCCGTTGGTCCGGGTAGCGGGTCTGAGCGGACGCTCGCGACGCACGCCGGCGTCAGCGATTGAGCGCGTGTATCGCCCTCTTGTCGGCGGAGAGCGCCGCTTCGTGCAACGCCTCGGTCAATGTGGGGTGGGCGTGCATCGTGCGCTGCAGATCCTCGGCGGATGCGGAAAACTCCATCGCGAGCACCGCCTCGGCGATGAGTTCGCCCGCCATGGGTCCGACGATGTGCAGGCCCAGGATCTCGTCGTATTTCCGGTCGGCAATGAGCTTGACGAGGCCCGCGGCCTGTTGCAGCGCCTTGGCGCGGCCGTTGGCGCTGAACGGAAACGTGCCGACCTTGTAATCGCGCCCGTCCGCCTTGACTTCCGCTTCTGTCTGGCCGACCCAGGCGATCTCCGGAGCCGTATAGATCACCGACGGGATGGCCCCGTAGTTCACTTCGGCCGCGTGACCGGCGATGAGTTCGGCGACCATGACGCCTTCTTCGGTGCCCTTGTGGGCCAGCATCGGACCGCGCACGACATCGCCGACGGCCCAGACTTTCGGGACGCTGGTCCGGCAGCTCTCATCGACGGTGATGAAACCCTTGTCGTCGAGCTCGACACCGGCCTCGGGCGCCCGCAGGCCGTCGGTCACGGGGCGCCGGCCGACACAGACAATGAGCTTGTCGACCTGAAGCCGCTTCTTCTTGCCGCCTGCTTCGTAGCTGACCGTGACGCCATCGCCACTGGCCCTGGCCCCGGTAACGCTTGCACCTAGCCTGATGTCCAGACCCTGGCGCCTGAACTGCTTGAGCGCGTCGCGCGCGACCTGCTCGTCGACCATTGGCAGGAACGTATCGAGCGCTTCGAGCAGTACGACTTCGGCACCAAGCCGACCCCAAACGCTGCCAAGCTCAAGCCCGATGACGCCGGCGCCGATCACGCCGAGCGTGGCCGGCACCGCAGAGAACTCCAGTGCACCCGCCGAATCCACGATGCGCTCGCCGTCAAAGGGCGCAATGGGAAGCTCGATCGGTGTTGAACCGGTGGCCAGCACGACGTTTTCGGCCGCAAGCACCTGACTTGAGCCATTGTCGCGGGCCACCTCGACCTTATGCTCGCCGAGCAGCCTGCCGTGTCCCCTGATTGCCGTGACGCCGGCTGACTTCAACAATGCCTCGATCCCTGAAGTGAGCTGCTTCACGATGCCTTGCTTGCGCTTCTGCATGGCGTCGAGATCAAGTGAGACACCCTCCACCTCGATCCCGTGAGCGGCAAATTCCGTCTCGGTCCGGTGGTAGAGTTCGGACGACTCGAGCAGCGCCTTCGACGGGATACAGCCGACGTTCAGGCAGGTACCGCCGAGCTGGCGGCTGCCGTCGGCGTTCTGCCAATCGTCGACGCAGGCAACGGACAAACCAAGCTGCGCCGCACGAATGGCCGCCGGGTAGCCCGCCGGACCGGCGCCGACGACGACGACATCGAATTGTTGTTCGCTCATGGGTAGTGTTCCGTCCCTCGGAATAACGTAGTCCGGTCAGACCTGCAGCAGAAGGCGGGCGGGATCTTCCAGCCGCTCCTTGAGGTGGACGAGGAATTGTACGGCCTCGCGTCCGTCGACGATCCGGTGGTCGTAGGTCAACGCGAGGTACATCATCGGCCGCACACAGACCTCGCCGTCGACGACGATCGGCCGCTCCTGAATCTTGTGCATGCCGAGAATCCCGCTCTGCGGCGGGTTCAATATGGGCGTCGACATCAGCGAGCCGAAGACGCCGCCGTTCGTGATCGTGAAGGTCCCGCCGGTCAGTTCCTCCATGCCGATCTCACCGTTGCGCGCACGCTTTCCGAAGTCGTCGATGGCATGCTCGATCTCGGCAAAATTCATGAGCCCGGCCTCGCGCATCACGGGCACGAGCAGGCCGCGATCCGTCGAAACCGCAATGCCGATGTCGAAGTATTCGTGGTAGACGATGTCCGAGCCGTCCACGGACGCGTTCAGCAACGGGAATTCGCGCAGTGCCTCGGTCGTCGCGCGAATGAAGAACGACATGAAGCCGAGCTTGATGCCGTGACGCTGCAGGAAGCGGTCGCGGAATTGCCGGCGCAGCGCGATCACTTCGCTCATGTCGACCTCGTTGAACGTGGTCAGCATCGCGGCGGTCTGCTGCGCCTGCACGAGTCGCTCCGCAATGCGCGAGCGCAGGCGCGTCATTGCGACCCGTTGTTCGCGGCGGGTAGGCGCCAGCGCACCGGGCGCGTCGCTTGTCAGCGGCGACGCCGCATCATCGAGACCGACGTTTGTCTCGCTACGGCTCGCGATATAGCTCAGGACATCCGCCTTGATGATCCTGCCTTCCTTGCCGGTCCCCTCGATCAGCGCGGGGTCCAGGTCGTGCTCCTCGACGAGCTTGCGCACGGCGGGGCCCATCTTGAACGGATGCGGCTCGGACTCGAACGTGGATCCGCCAGGCACCTCGGCCGAGCGCCGGCCACCGGCACCCGCAGGTTCCGGTTGCGCGACTGCCGGCGCGACCGTCTCCGGCACGATCGCGGGCTGTTCCGCAACGGCCGCTGACGGCGCTGACGGGCGGTCGATCGCGGCGGCCGACTCGCCTTCCTCAAGCAGTGCCAGTATCTCTCCGCTCGTGACCGTGGCACCGTCTCTGATCTTTATTTCTTTTATTATTCCATCAGTTGGGCATGGAACTTCAAGTACTACCTTATCTGTTTCCAGATCCACGAGGTTGTCGTCGCGGCGTACGGCGTCACCGGGTTTGCAGTGCCAGGCGACCAGCGTTGCATCAGCGACCGATTCCGGAAGCTGGGGTACCTTGATCTCCACGCTCACTGCTGATTCACCTCGAGCCCCGATCTACCTTGCGGGTTCTCGTGCGCCGTTGCCGCGCGGTCCCGGGCCCGATGCGGCCAGCGCCGTGTCAACGACTGCGCGTTGTCTGCGAAGGTGCAACTCATAGATTCCGGCGGCGGGTGCTGCGGCTCCGCGCCGACCCGCGTACAGCAACTCATGGCGCGCTTCGAGCGGTTCCTGCAGCCGATGTCGAATCTGATACCAGGCGCCCTGATTTTGCGGTTCCTCCTGACACCAGACGATCTCGGTCGCGTTCGGCCAGGCTGCGACCGCTCTTGCGTACTGTTCGCGCGGGAAGGGATAAAGCTCCTCGATACGAACGATTGCAACACTGTCCAGCCGGTCCTTGCGGCGTTTTTCGACGAGGTCGTAGTAGACCTTGCCGCAGCAAAACACAATCCGTTGGACCCGGTCCACAGGCAAACGCCCGGTCTCGCCGATAAGCCGCCTGAAACGACCGCCGGAGAGATCCTTGAGCGACGACACGGACTGGCGGTGGCGCAGCAGGCTCTTCGGCGTCATCACGATCAGCGGCTTGCGCAGCGATCGCATCATTTGCCTGCGCAGCAGATGGAACATCTGCGCGGGTGTAGACGGAACGCAGACCTGCATGTTGTGCTCCGCGCAAAGCTGCAGGAACCGCTCGAGCCGCGCCGAAGAATGCTCCGGACCCTGCCCTTCGTAGCCGTGGGGCAGGAACAACGTAAGCCCCGAAAGCCTGTTCCACTTCGCTTCGCCGGAACTGATGAACTGGTCGATCACGACCTGCGCGCCGTTTGCGAAGTCGCCGAATTGCGCTTCCCAGATCACGAGGCAGTCAGGCATCGTCGTGCTGTAGCCGTACTCGAAACCGAGGACCGCTTCTTCGGACAGCAGCGAGTCGGCAATGGTAAACGCCCCGGGGTCCTCGACGACCCGGCTCAGCGGCGTCAGCACTTCGCCACTGTCTACCTCGTGAAACGCCGCATGACGATGAAAGAAGGTACCGCGCCTGCTGTCCTGGCCCACCAGTCGAACCTGGTACTTCTCGGCGAGAAGCGACGCGTAGGCCAGGCATTCGGCAAATCCCCAGTCGAGCGGCAGCTCGCCGGCGGCCATGAGCTTGCGATCCGCAACGACTTGCTTGACGCGAGGATGAAGTCTGAACGTATCGGGAACGGCGTTGACGATTTCTGCCAGCCGTTGCAGCTCCGCTTTCGGCACCCTGGTGTCGGCTCGGGCGCCAAGCGGGGCTTCCCTGTACTGGCGCCAGTCGACAGTGTGCTTGTTGCCGATCATGCCAAGCGCGGCTTCGTTGGTGTTGCGCCCCTCGTCGACGCAGCGTCGATACTCGTCGGCGAGCTCGCGTTGCGCGAAGTCCGTTGTCACGCCGCTGTCGGTGAGCTTGCGGGCGTAGCGAGCGCGCACGGTCTCGTGCTCGCGGATCGCAGCGTACATCAGCGGTTGAGTCGCGGCAGGCTCGTCGGCCTCGTTGTGACCGCGGCGGCGGTAGCACACGAGATCGATGACGACATCCTTGTGAAACGCCCGCCGGTACTGCAATGCGAGTTGAACGGCGGCCACGGCGGCCTCGGGATCATCGCCGTTGACATGAATGATCGGCGCTTCGACCATCTTGGCGACATCCGAACAGTAGACGGTAGAACGCAGGTCGCCCGGTTCGCTGGTCGTGAATCCGATCTGGTTGTTGACCACGATGTGTATCGTGCCGCCGGTGCGAAACGCACGTGCCTGCGAGAGCTGGAATGTCTCCGTGACGACGCCCTGGCCAGCGAGTGCCGCATCGCCGTGAACGAGGATCGGCAACACCAGTTCGCCTTCGGAGTCGCCGCGCCTGTCCTGACGAGCCCTGACGGAGCCCTCGACGACCGGATTGACGATTTCAAGGTGCGAGGGATTGAATGCGAGCACGACATGGACGGGACCGCCGGGCGTGCGTATGTCCGCGGAAAACCCCATGTGATACTTGACGTCGCCCGAACCCTTGAGCGTCGTCAGGTCGTGGTCGCCTTCGAACTCCGTGAGCAGCTCCCGCGGCGACTTGCCGAGCACATTCACGAGAACGTTGAGTCGACCCCGGTGTGCCATACCGATGACGATCTCCTTCACGCCGCGCTCGCCGGCGTGCTGGATCGCGTCGTCGAGCATCGGGATCAGCGTTTCGGCGCCCTCCAGCGAGAAACGCTTTTGGCCGACATACTTCGTGTGCAGATAGCGCTCGATTCCTTCGGCGCGTGTCAGGCTCCTGAGGATCGCGAGCTGCTCGTGTGCACCGATTCGCCACTGCGCCATGCGGGACTCGAACCGTTCCCGAAGCCAGAGTCGTTCGCGGGCGCGTGAGATGTGCGCAAATTCGACCGCGAGCTTGCCGCAGTAGATGCGCCTGAGCAGCGCAAGAACGTCCCGCAGCTTCATGCGGCTTCGGTCGGCGCCGGCCAGGCCGCCCGTATGGAACTCGCGCTCGAAGTCCGATTCGTCAAGGCCGAGGTAGTCGAGCTTGAGCACCGCCGGCATCGGCCGTTCCCAGAGCCCGAGAGGATCGAGATCGGCGATCAGATGCCCGCGCAAGCTGTAGACCTGAATGAGGCGTGAGACCGATGCCTGTTTCGCACTCGCCTGGACACTGGCCTGCGCCGCCGTACGCGCCTTGCTCGCCACCGCCGTCGGGTTGCCGCGGACGCGTTCGCCGATCGCCTTGACGATCGGACCGTGCGCGATATCGCCAATCTCGGATCCAAGCGCGCTGAAGTAGCGGCGCCATGCCGCGGGCACGCTGCCGGGCTCATTCAGATACGCCTCATAGAGCCCTTCCACATAGGTCGCGTTCGCGCCCTGCAGCGGTGTCGATTCGTACTGCCGTTCAAATAGCGTGGTCATGCGGTCCGCACTGGCACGGGAGCGGCACGCGCGCACAGGCTGCCGCCCGGACTGGAAAAAGGCCGCGCTAGTGTATCCAAACCCCGATCAAGTTAAAACGCGGATCATGCCCGGAAACGAGGGCGCATGGTGGATTCATCCATGTACGCTGCGCCCGCGTCCGCGCAGTAATGCAGGGAGTCACATTGCCGGTCGCTTGAGCCACGCGTCAAATACATCCTTGTCCGCTCCGCGCGCGCATCCCTGCCCGCGAGGTTCTCAAGCGATCGGCAATGCGCCTGCCCTTGGCTCGCAAGCAGCTTGAGGGGGACTAGGGTTCGAGACCCCTCGTCGCCGTGAGCAACCAGGCGAGCAGGTCGCGCCGATCGGTTTCGGAGCCGTAACCGGCGAACACCATATTGTTGCCGGGCAGGAAGGCCTCGGGTTCGGCAAGCCAGGCTTCCAGCAGCTCGGGCGTCCATACGATTCCTGATGCCTTTAGTGCTTCGGAGTACCCGAACCCGTCAAGTTGCGCGGCGGGGCGGCCGAACATGCCGTAGAGATTCGGCCCGAGGTTGTGGTCCTCGCCGGCGCCAAGCGTGTGGCAGGCCTGACAGGCGAGACTCAGTATCCGGCCGCGCTCAAGGTCGGCCGCGGCGAAGCGTGGAGCGGTAAAAAATTCGGCAGCCTCACCGACATTTCCGGAGGCGACTGTTCGCTGCGAATCGGCCAGACCACCGTCCCGGACAGTAGCGTTGCTCGCGGCCGCCGCAGGCGCGGTTGCCGTGTCTCGAAGCTGTCCCGGCGTACCGTCGTCCAACGATTCCGGTCCGGGCTCGGGCGCCGACCCGGGTGCGGGCCCGGTCGGGCCGCAGGCCACGACCACGCAGGCCACAAGCACCGCGAGCCAGACGTGCGGATTGAGATTGCGCGTGCGAAACGGAGCGGATTCCTGTGCGGTCGCGTCGCCGAGGAGCAGGACGGCCAGGGCACTCGCGGCCCGCGTCAGCCTTCCTGATTGGAATCCTGGCATCGTCGTCCTTGCCGCCGCACTTTTCGAGATTGTAAACGACCGTGGATGCACGTGATTGCCGTGCGGGCGCCTCGCCGGGCCCGGTGCGACGCGGGACTCCTGCCACGGGCTGCTAGACTCTCCGGAAATCGAGGTCCCGGGTGGTTCGCGACTGGGCCATGCAGGTGCCTGGAGGAATGTCCCTACATACATTGACCGACTTTCTGGGAAGTATCACTCATGCGTCTGGACGAGAACCAGGACGCCTTCGGCATGGCGGTCTGGGATCAGTATCACGGCCGACCGGCATTTGAGATTCTTGAGCGATCCGACGGCAGCGTCAGGCCGACGGATGGTCCGACCGAGTACCTTGCCGAGTTTGCGAAGTGGCAGGAACATGAGAAGAAGGCGATCAGGCTGGCCAGGGGTCGAGTTCTCGACATTGGTTGCAACGCCGGACGTCATGCGCTGTACCTTCAGGCGCAAGGGCATGACGTTGTCGGGGTCGACACGTCTCCGCTGGCACTGCAGACAGCCCGGCTGCGTGGTCTTCGACAAACCAGGCTGCTCTCGATTACCGAACTTACGAGCGCCCTGGGTCGATTCGATACCATCCTGATGCTCGGCAACAATTTCGGCTTGTTCGAGAATCGCACCAGAGCGCGCTGGCTCTTGCGTCGATTCAGGGGATTGACCTCGCCGAGTGCCGGAATCATTGCGGAGAGCCTCGATATACACAGGACCGTTGACCCCGACGACCTGGCCTATCTGGCAAGCAATCGGCGGAAGGGGCGGATGAGCGGGCAAGTGCGCGCGCGATGCCGCTACAAGACGTTGGCTACGCCGTGGTTCGACTATCTCATGGTTTCAAAGCATGAGATGGAAGAGATCGTATCGGGGACCGGCTGGAAGGTCCGGCGATACTTCGACTCAGACGGTCCACGTCCCAATTACATCGCGCTCATCGAACGCACGTCTTGATCCGTCTTCAGTGGCCGATTGACGGCGCCCGGAGAGCATCGGCTTATTTCAAATCGCTAGCGAGTGAACGCCGAACATCCGGCCGGCGCGGTCATCGACGACCCAGACGCGGCGGTGCGGAGCGTACGGACGCACGACCAGGCTGCGAGGGCTGAACAAGAACACGAACCCGGACCAAACCCGGATCGACGAGCTGCCGCGAGCCTTACTCCGTCATGTCAGGGAACGGATGCGACATATCCAGATCGATTTCACGTTCAAATCCCGGTACGCGTATCGCTCCCGCACTGATGTCGAGTTCGGCTCCGTCGATGACGCCTTGCCCGAAATGGTAAATCGCATCCTGCAGGGCTCGCCGCATGCTGGCGTCATACGCCGCAGCGTTCTCGGCGACGGGGCTGTTGCGGTCACGCCATGCGCCGATCGCCGCATCGCCGTGGCGACGCCCGAGCATCGACTCGGTGACATGCGGCGCGAGAATCAGCGCCGTACCGTTATTGCCGCCGAAACCCTTCGAGTTGATCAGGGCGCCGTCCATGTTTCCCTTGCCGAACTCGAGATGCTTCATCGGGAAGAGCACATGGTCGCAGTGCACGTCGTCGGCAATGTGATCGATCGTCGTGATGCCGGGAAGCACGCCGAACTCGAACGCCCCCAGCGTTGCCGCCAACTGATCGCCTGCGGCGGGGCCGAGCGTGTGACCCACGTAAGCCTTGACGGCGGCGACCGGCCAGTCCGACAGGCCGAAAACGCCTGCCAGCGTGTCCAGGATGCTCGACTCGGTGACCCGGTTCTGCGGCGTGCTTGTGCCGTGCGCCTGCACGAACGTTCGTGCAAGGCCCGCCTTGCCCAGAATCCCGCGAGCCGACGCCATGGCCTTGGCGACCGTCACGTAGTTGCCCACTCCCGGACCTGAAATCGACTTCTTGAAACCGTCGGCATTGACGAATACCTCGCCGACACTGCCGAGCACGTTCGCGCCGAGCTCAAGTGCGAGCGTGTCGTCAAACAGGACCGCATAGACCGATCCCTCGGCCAGGGTAAACCCGCAGTTGTCCGAGAACGGCCTGCTCGCGCGCCGGTTGTCGATCGGCCCGGCCTGCCCGTCGAGTTCGGCGAGCGCGTCATCTTCGGCGAGTGCGCCCATGGTGCGAAAGCCCTCGATGACTTCGGGCTGTATCGGGGCCTCTGCACTGCCGACGATGACGACGCGGCGGCGCCCGCTCCTGATATCGTCGATTCCCTGGCGCAGGTTGTACAGGAAGGTTGCACAGGCACCGATATTTGCGCCGGTTGAACCGACGCTGCCGATGACGTAGGCGTTGACGAAGTCGGCCGGCATTTGTGAAAGGCCGAGCGGGAGCTGCTTGGACGTCACGCGGCTCCCTACAAGGTGCGATTGCATGAGACCCGCGTAGCCGTTGTGGTCGAGCTGACTCATGCCGCTGCCGGCGTATACGGCGATCTCGTCGGGCCGGACGGCGTCGCGCACCGTCTGCCAGCCGATACCGAGCGAGCGGACCGTGTCCGAAGCGCCCCAGATACTGAGTTCCAGAGTGCGCGGATGATTGCGCGACTGGTAGCTCTGGCCGGGATCGAAGCCGGTGGGCAACTGTCCGGCACTGGTAACGCGCGAGCGCCGGGTATCCGGGAGAAACAGGTTGCTGGCCACGGCGATCTCGACCTGCACGTTGCGTTGATCGAGCGACTCGACCTGCCATCCTTCCGGCAACTGTTCCGGCAGGTCCCGTCGCGGCATCCTGAAGCGTATCGTCTCGCCCGGTACCGGGCTGACGCGCATGCGGCGGTTCTGATTGATGCGTTGCGGGTCGAAGTGCTCGATGTGCCGGATGAGCGTATGTTCGGTCATCCAGCGGCGCTGTTCGGAGTCGCGTGAATCGTCGACACCCATGAGCACCGCAAGACTCTCCCAGGTCGGGTCGGCGTCCCGATCAGCAAGGGCATCGATGACCAGGCGCCGGTAAGCGTGGTGGCCGGAAATCCGGCCCGCCGGGTTAACGCCGCCGAGAGCAACGATGACGGGGAGAGACTGCAAGATGCTGGTTCCTTCAGGGTGCGCGACGAGGACGAGACTGTACCATCAGCGGCAGCAGATTGAAGAGTTCGGCAGCCGATCAACGATTCGTCGGGAGCGACTCCTGAGAGTGGCGACATCAAAAAGGAGAGTGATCCTTGAAGTCGCATTGCTCAACGTGGCAGCGTCGGCATTCGCCGGCGGCGAAGAAGGTGAGAGTCCGAGGTCACGGTGGCGCCCCGGGCAGGATTCGAACCTGCGACCCCTCGCTTAGGAGGCGAGTGCTCTATCCGGCTGAGCTACCGGGGCGATGCGGCAAAGCGGAATGTAGCTTACCAGCACGGCGCCCGATTGCGCGCCTGATCATGCGGGCGCTCACGCGAAGAACTCGCAACGGCAATGAAGTGTCGCCCGTCGTGGCCCGCCCGATCGTGCGGGCTCCCGCCGAACGCCGGCATCCGCCTAGTGGTCTAGCGTGATCCCCAGCGCCGGATTGATCCCGTTATGGAACCCGCCCTGGTCGCGGACAACCGCGGGCACGCCGTTCTCGTCGTAGTGGACCCAGATCAGGCCGTGCGCGTCGCCGTTCATCGGCATGTCGATGCGGTGCGTGAGTTCGCGCGTCTCGACGTCGTAGACGTAGATGCGCCCTTCGCCGTTGCTCGTCGCCCACATCTCCCTGCCGTTCGGGGACAGCAGCACGTGGTCGACCTTGTAGGCGCCGTAGAGCGTCTCGATCGCGTGGCCGGCTTCGGTATCCATGATCGTGATCGTGCGCCCGAGGTGGTGGGCCGCCTCGCCCTTGTCGGCCACCCAGAGTTCCGTCTCGTCGGCCGTAAGGCTCGCGCCGTAGGGCCCGATGCCGGTGCCGTTCGTCCACTCGACCGCGCCCGTCTCGAGGTTGATCTTCGATGCGACGGACGAGCTTGCGATCACGTAGATGTTTTCCTTTGCGGAGTCGATCACCGCCCAGTTCGGCCGGTAGCCCGGGATCGGGTATTCGCGGACGACTTCCCAGGTGTCCGGATCGATCTTCGCGATCCAGAATGGCCGCATCGCCACGAGCTTGCCCTGGTAGACGTTGATCATGCCGAGCATGCCGGTCGCGCGGCCCGGAGCGTAACCGCCCGGCTCCATGAGTGCGTAAATGTACTCGTAGTCCTTGTCCGACCAGACCGTGTAGACCATCCCCCCCATGTCGACGTCCCGGACTCCGCCGACGATCTCGTCGGTCTCGGTGTCATAGAGCATCAGCGCGAGGCCGTCGGCGTCGCGCGCGAACATGTCGAGCAACATGTAATTGCGGAAAACCTGCGCATGGTGCAGCCGGCCGCCGATCGCGATCTGCTTGATCGGTTGCAGCGTCAGCGCATCGACCTTGAGCAGCGTCGCCGAACCGCCGACCGTCTCGAACTGGTCCGCGTCTCCGCCCGGACGCGCGCCGATGATGTAGGCGTACCTTCCATCCGGCGACATCGCCGACGTGTGCACCGTCGCTCGCAGCGACTCCGGCAGCGCATAGCTTGCGATGACTTCCTTGGTCCGGGCGTCGCCGACGACGACCTGGTTGCGCGTCGGCAGTTCGAAGCCATCGAAAAGGACCGCCGGCACGCTGTTCGTGCCGGTGTTCTCGTAGAAATAGGTCTTGCCGGGCTCGGGCGTGAACTTCCGTTCGCCCGGATCGAATTCCGCGATGAGCTCAGTATCGTAGTGGCTGAGCACGCTGCCTTCCTTCGCCCTGCGCTCCCAGCCCGTGATCACGGAACCGAAGGATTCGATCGCCTCGACCGCAAGGTCGCGCTCGGTCCGCGCGAATTCGATATCGGCGGGACGGGACGCCTTGTACGCCGCGAAATCGGTACGGTACCGCTCGGCGAGTTCGGCGCTTACGGGCAGGTCCGCAAGCGTGCGGATGTGCATCGAGATCGCCACGAGATCCTCGTCGCTCGGATCGAGTTCGGCGACGATGACGCCCATGACCGGGTTGCTTTCGAGTTGATCGTAGATGTCCATCGGAGTCGGCCCGAACAGCAGGCTTGGACCGACCAGACCCTCGCCCGTCTCCTGGTGACAGACCCAGCAGCCGATCCGGTTGTTGAAGAGCGCTTCGCCGCGCGCCAGCATCTCGTCGACGGACTGTTGACCCGGGGCCGGCGCGCTCAGAAAAAGGACGGATATCGGCAGAATCAGGTGCAAGGTTCTCATCTGGTTCGGCCTTCCTCCGGGTTCGGGGCTCAGTGGCGCAGGTTCCTAGGTCACGGTCCAGGTATTGGTGTTGCGCAACGCGTCGGCCACTGTGCCTGTCCGCTTGAACCTCGTCGGGTGGTTGTCGTAGAACGCCGACTCGAACGTCTCGTCCTCGACCCGGTAGACCACGCCGAGCGCGACAGGCATCGCCGGCGCCTCCATGGCCAGCAGCAGTTGCGCGAGCGTCGCGTTCGTCTCGTCGTGCACGAGCACTTCGTCGGCGCGTTCATTGGCATCGATGACCTCGAGCGCCATCGTCGCCGTGTCGAATCGCAGCCCCTTGGAGTTGCCCGCACCGAACACGAGCGGTTCGCCGTGACGGACGTGGACCTGACGCTCGGCAGCGTGCTCCCTGCCCGCGAACGAATCGAACACGTCCTCGTTGTAGACGATGCAGTTCTGGAAGATCTCGACGAAGGCCCCGCCTTCATAGCGATGCGCCGCGTCGAGCACGCCAGCGAGACCGTTCCTGTCCACGTCGATCGCCCGTGCGATGAACCGGGCACCGGAGCCCAGTGCATACAGTCCCGGCGAGACCGGCGCGTCGAAGGAGCCGCCCGGACTCGACGGCGACTTCGTGCCGATTCTCGAGGTCGGCGAGTACTGACCTTTCGTCAAACCGTAGATTTCATTGTTGAAGAGCAGAATCTTGAGCGAGATGTTGCGCCTTAGCGCATGCAGCAGGTGGTTGGCGCCGATCGACAGCCCGTCCCCGTCACCCGTGACGACCCAGATGTCGAGTTCCGGGTTGGCGAGCTTCAAGCCCGTCGCCACGGCCGGCGCACGGCCGTGGATGGTGTGGAAACCGTAGGTCTCAACGTAGTAGGGAAAGCGTGACGAACAACCGATACCGGAGATGAACACCGTCTTCTCGCGTTCAGCACCGACATCCGCGAGGAAGCGCGTCATGGTCTTGAGGATCGCGTAGTCCCCGCAGCCGGGGCACCACCGGACTTCCTGAGAGGTGGTGTAGTCGCGGGCCGTCAGTTGTGCGCTCATCCTGGTTCTCCCGGCACTATGCGAGGGCGCGATTCCTCACCCGTCACATCGGCGAGCTGGGCGAGTACGAAATCGACGACTTCCTGAATCAGAAACGGTTGCCCGGTGACCTTGTTGAACGGCACGACTTGCACGCCGAGCTTGTCGCGAAGCAGCGTCGAAAGCTGGCCCATGTTCATCTCCGGCACGACGATGCGCTCGAACCGCCCAAGCAGGTCGCCGAGATTGCGGGGAAACGGATTGATGTGGCGGATGTGAATGTGGCTCACGCGGTCGTTGAGCCGCGCGACCCGCCGCACGGCCTGATACAGCGCCCCGTAGGTCGAACCCCAGCCCACCACGGCCACGGCGCCTTCCGCAGGCCCGACCGCGACGTCCTGATCGGGGATGAAGTTTGCGACCGACAGCACCTTGTCCGCGCGAAGCTGCGACATCGCCTGGTGATTGTCGGCTTCGTAGGAAATGTGGCCCGTCTGAATGTCCTTTTCAAGCCCGCCGATACGATGCATGAGTTCGGGTGTGCCCGGCGAAACCCAGGGGCGGCCAAACGTCTTCGGATCACGCTCGAACACCGCGGTCTGCACGTCGTCGGCAGGCTTGCTCGCGAGCTTGTTCACCTCGATCGGCTCGTAGACACTCATATCCGGAATCAGCCAGGGTTCCGCGGCATTTGCGAGATAGCCGTCGGTCAGAACGAAAACGGGCGTCATGTGGCGCAGCGCGATCCGCGCCGCCTCGATCGCGACGTCGAAGCAGTCGCTCGGCGAACGCGCGGCGACGACCGGCAGCGGGGCATCGGCGTTGCGGCCGTAGACGGCCTGGTAGAGGTCCGACTGCTCGGTCTTCGTGGGCAAGCCCGTCGAGGGCCCGCCGCGTTGCGAATCGATGATCAGAAGCGGCAACTCGGTGTTGATTGCGAGCCCGATGGCTTCGGTCTTGAGCGCGATGCCGGGCCCCGAACTCGAGGTCACCCCGATCGCACCGCCGAAGGAGGCGCCGATGGCCGCGCAGACCGCAGCGATTTCATCCTCCGCCTGGAATACGCCGACGCCGAGCTTGCCGAGCCGCGCAAGCTGGTGCAGCAACGGTGAGGCCGGCGTGATCGGATAAGAGCAGAACACGATCGGCCTGTCGGCGAGTTCGCCAGCCGCAGCAAGCCCGAGCGCGAGCGCTTCGCCGCCGCGAACGCCACGGTATTCGCCCGGCTCGAACCTGGCCTTATGCACGTCCAACTGCGGCACGGCCGCGGCAAGCGCCGCCGTCTCGCCGTAGGCGTTGCCCGCGCGCAGTGCCGCAAGGTTCGCCTCGCGTACCAATTCCTTCCTTGCGAACTTCGTGTTGATCCACTGTTCGATCGCTGCGAGACTGAGCCCGAACATCCACTGAACCAGACCGAGCGCCCAGAAATTCTTGCACCGCCCGGCATCGCTCTTGGAAAGGCCGAACGGCTTGACCGTCTCGAGCGTCAACCGCGTGATATCGACCTCGATGAGCTGATAGCCGTCGAGCGAGCCGTCGCTGCGCGGGTCCTCGTCATAGCCGGCCTTCGACAGCCCCCGTTTCGTGAAGCTCGTCGTATTGACGATGATGGCTGCGCCGTCGGCGATCAGCGGCAGGCTGACCTTGAGCGCTGCGGGATTGAATGCGACGAGCATCTGTGGCTTGTCACCCGCCGTGGTGATCGGGCCCGCGCCGAGGTTGATCTGGTAGGCCGAGACGCCGAAGGTCGTGCCGGCCGGAGCGCGAATCTCCGCAGGATAGTCGGGAAAGGTCGCAAAATCGCTGCCTGCAAGGGCAGTCGCGGATACGAACTGCGTACCCATGAGTTGGACGCCATCGCCGGAGTCGCCCGCGAATCGGACGACGACTGACGGTTCATGGAGTTCCTGATGCTGCGCGCTCATTACGCCAAATATGTGTGAAACCGGTGCAAGAGCGCATGATTCGTTCGTCTGCCCGCCACCACACGCCGGATTTCGCAGGCTCTGGAGGATACAGTGAAACGGGAGGTGCGCTCTGCGGTCAGTGCGGGCTGCCGCGACGCGACGACCCGCAGGGCTTGCCTGATTGAACTGCTGCTCGGTTCAAAACCACCTATGAATTGAGCAACGTTATATTATACGCGGCCTCACTCCGAGTCAGGTAACCCGTGTGCGCACGCCTGCGCACAGCAGCAGGACCATGCCAACGATCACCTATATCCAATACGAAGGAACGCCCCTGTCGATCGATGCCGAAATCGGCTCGACCGTCATGGAAACGGCGATAGACAACGGCATCGAGGGAATCGTGGCCGAGTGCGGCGGTGCCTGCTCGTGCGCAACCTGCCACGTCTACGTCGATGCACAGTGGCTGCAGCGATTGCCCGCTCCCGACGAGCACGAGGACGGCATGCTCGACTGTGTCTTCGAGCGGCAACCGAACAGCCGCCTGAGCTGCCAGATCGAGGTCACCGACGAGATCGACGGGCTGACGGTCAACGTGCCCGAGCACCAGGTCTAGGAGCCCGCGGCACCGTCGCTCGCGGGCTGTCAGATCTGTTTCCCGATCGGCAGCAGGTTTACCAGCAAACTGGCCAAACGCTGCCAGAATCCCCTGGCCGGCTGACGATTCAACGTTCTCGGGTTACCGGTCCAGACCAGCTTACCGGCTTCGGTCATCGTGACGCGCCATGCGTTTCGCGGAGCGATATCGCGTTCGAGCAAGGCCGCCAGATCAGCGGCGAGCGGCTCGCTGTCGACGAACATGCCGATTTCGGTATTCAGACGCATCGAGCGCGGGTCGATGTTCGGTGAGCCGACGAAACTCCATCTGCGATCGACCACGGCCGCCTTGCTGTGAAAACCGACCCGTTCCGGATCCGTCGGCGGCGTTGCGTAGTACCGCACGTTGTCTGCCTCGGCGTTGGCTTCGTACAGTTCCACACCCGCATCGAGCAGCCTCCTCCTCCACCGTTTGTAGCCCGTGTGCGCGACGGTGTGATTGTTCGACGCCAGGGAGTTCGTCAATAGCGCAACGCGAACGCCGCGCGCGACAAGATCGCCGAGCAACTCCACGAACTCCGGTTCCGGCACGAAATAGGCAGTTGCGAGAATGACCTCTTCGCGTGCCGACGCGACGAAATCGACGAAGGGAGCGTAGATGTCTGCCGGCAAAGCGTCGTCGATCGCAGGAGAGTCGAAAGCGAGTCTGCCGATCCCCTGCGCGAACGTCTGCGAAAGCTCTTCGAAGTAGTTTCTCCAGTCCGCCGGTTCAAACGATATGTCGCCAAACCGTTCCCGCACCTCAATGTACTCGCGCTCGAAGTCCTCGACATGGTCCGCGAGCAGCTCGCGCCGGTTGCGCCGCGACGCGAGGTCCGCGATCGGATAGCTGCGTGCAGCGCCCCAGTATTCCCGAAAGCTTCGAACCACGTCGGCGACGATCGGCCCGGTCGCCATGATGTCCAGATCGTTCTGTACGAACCTGTCATAGCGCCCGAAGTACCTGTCGCCGATGTTTCGACCGCCGATGATCGCGAATCGCCCGTCGGCAAGCACGGTCTTCAGGTGCATCCGGTGGTTGAGTCTGTCGCCCTGAAACACGAACTCGACCACGCGGCCGGCGCGCGAACGGGACTTCCACGGGTTGAACGCGCGCACTTCGATGAGCGGATGACTGTCGAGCGCCGCATACTCGTCATCCTTTCCGGCAACCGTGAGGTCGTCGATCAACAGGCGCACGCGCACGCCACGGTCGGCCGCATGGATCAGTCGACGGAACAACAGGCGCCCTGAGGCGTCCGGCTCCCATATGAAGTACTGAATATCGAGAGTGGACACGGCCTCGTCGATCAGTGCGAGCCTGGACGACAACGCCGAGTCCGCCGCGTCGACGAGCCAGTACGCGGACTGCCGCGACCCGAGTTCCGCCTCGATCCGATCGCCGAATTCCTGCAGGACGCCATGTGCGGCCGGCGCCATGGCATGGCGCGACTCGGCCGCAGGCTCCAGCGGCGCCAACGCGCAGCCGGCAAGCAGTACCACCGCAAGCATGGCGCTCGCGGCACAAGCGCGCCCGATCAGACGCGCGTAGCGCACGCGCGAGACGTCATGAGCGGCGCTGTCCCTGCAAGCCGCTTGCAAATTTCCCGTTTCGACCTCGGGTAATGCGATTCCCTGATCCATCGACAATGCGCACCGTTCGATCCCTGAATGCGCCGCCGGCGCAGCGACTGACAGCTCGTTTGTACGTGTCTATACTACGCCAGCCTTCGGGCAATCGGGTTTTCGGCAACAGGCGGCCGCGGGTCGCCCGTACGCTTCTACATATATCCTTGGAGCAAGCATGGCAACAGAGAATCGCAACCTTTACATCGGCGGCAAGTGGGTCGATGCGGCAGACCGCTCACGGTTTCCCGTCAGCAGTCCCGCAAGCGGCGAAGTCTGGGGCAGCGTTGCCGATGGCACGCGCGCGGACGCGCGAGACGCGATCGAGGCCGCGCAAGAAGCCTTTCCCGCCTGGTCGGGCATGTCGCATTCGCAGCGTGCAAGATTGATTCACAAGGTCGGCGACATCCTCGAAGCACGCAGCAAGGAACTGCAGGAAATCCTCACCGACGAAGGCGGATCGTGGATCGGCAAGGGCATGTTCGAGACCAACTACAGCTCCGGCGTGTTTCGTGCGGCCGCCGCGGCAGCCTATCAGGTCAACGGCGAGATCCTGCCGTCGGAGTACGGCAAGGTCAGCCTCGTCGTTCGCGAGCCGCTCGGCGTCGTTTCGGTGATCTCGCCGTGGAACTTCCCGATGATCCTCTCCTCGCGCGGCTTCGCCCCGGCGCTTGCGGTCGGCAACTGCGTGGTGCTGAAGCCCTCCGAAGAGACGCCGGTCGCCGGCGGAATCGTCTTCGCCGAGATGCTCGAGGAAGCCGGCGTGCCGCCAGGCGTCTTCAACGTGGTGACCTGTTCGAGGGACAACGTCGCCGAAGTCGGCGACGAGCTCATTTCCAATCCCGCTGTGCAGGGCGTCAGCTTTACGGGCTCCACGGCAGTCGGCCGCCAGGTTGCCGCCCAGGCCGGCGGAATGCTCAAGAAGTGTTGCCTCGAACTCGGCGGCAAGGACGCCCTGATGGTTCTCGCCGATGCCGACATCGAACGGGCCGTCAACGCCGCGACCTTCGGTTCGTTCATGCACAACGGCCAGATCTGCATGTCCGTCGAGCGCGTCATCGTCGACCGCTCCATTGCCGACGAGTTCACGGAGAAGCTCGTCGCGAACACGTCGAAGCTCAACGTCGGCGACCCGCGCGAGCTTGGCAACTGTATCGGCCCGGTCATCAACCAGAAGCAGGTCGACAAGATCCGCGGGCAGGTCGATGATGCGGTGGCGCAGGGTGCCGAGATCCTGTGCGGCGGCGGCAATGACGGGCTTTTCTTCGAGCCCACCGTGCTCGGCAGCGTAACCCGCGACATGCGGGTATTCCGGGAGGAGACCTTCGGTCCGGTGGCGCCCGTAATCGTCGCCGACGGCCTCGACGACGCGGTCGAGATCGCCAACGACTCCGACTACGGGCTCTCCGCCGGCATCATCACGCGCGACGAGGAACGGGGACTCGCCGTGGCCCGGCGGCTTCGCACCGGCATGGCACACGTCAACGATTGCTCGGTGCACGACGAGCCGCACGTGCCCTTCGGGGGCATCGGCGCCAGCGGCCTGGGTCGCCACGGCGGCCGCCAGGGAATCGATACCTTCACCGAAACTCGCTGGATCACGATCGAACGCGGCGCACGTCAATACCCGCCGCCGTTCCTGATGAATCCGCCGGGCAAATAGGGGTTAGTCGCGGCTACGGCCATCGCGTATACTCGCGCCTCTTCGGTGGGCGTCGGCGGCCGCGCAGACAGTTTTTAGGGAGACAATAACGATGACAATACAAGTTGTAGACACCATTCTTCCCACGACCATGGTCGGTTCCTATCCGCGTCCGAGCTGGTTCCATCAGCAATTGCTTGGACGTGACATCCGCTCCGCCTTCAAGGAAGTGGCACACGAAGAAACCTTTGTGGACGCCGTTGCTGCGGTGATTCGCGATCAGGAGGAGGCGGGTCTCGACATCGTGACGGACGGCAACATGTGGTACGACGACTATGTCGGCGTCATCGGTTCGTTCTGCTGGTATCTCTACGAGCGTATCCCGGGCTTCGAGCCGTCACGCAATCCCCACCCCTCGGGTGTCGGGCAGGACGCGAGCCAGGGCAAGGCGATCCTCGACGACTGGGGCGGCGTCATCAACAACGGCCCCGTCGACGCGGCGCCTGACACGCTTCGCTGGACCGACCTCTACGAGATCGCGGCGCAAAATGCTTCCGCCCCGGTCAAGGTGTCGATCGGCGCCGGCCCCGCGAACCTCGCCTGGCACGTGTATTTCAACGAGGACTCGCACTACAAGAGCCCGAAGGACCTCACCTTCGCGCTCGCGCCCATCTTCAACAAGGAGATGAAGGACATCGTCGCGCGCGGAGCGAAGTACCTGCAGATCGAGGATCTTGGCGCCTGGCTGCCACTGTTCACACAGGACGTCAACGATTACAAGTGGATCCGCGAAAGCATCGAAATGATGTGCGACGGCGTCGACGCGAAAATCGGCTGGCACTTCTGCTTCGGTAATGCCTGGGGCAACGACATCCTGAGCTCGAGCTTTCCCGAAGGCTATCAGACAGTTCTGCCGTACTTTTTCGGTACACAAGGCGTGGACGAGTTCGTGCTCGACTACGCCAACCGCGAAATGGACGGCGTGGAATTCCTGAAGAATCTCCCGAGCGACACCGGCGTACAGGTCGGCGTGCTCGACATTCGCAACAACATGATCGATCAGCCCAACATGGTCGCCGATCGCGCGCGCAAGGTCCTCGAGCACGTCTCGCCCGAGCAGGTAACGCTGAGCACCGACTGCGGCCTCAAGCCGCTTTCGCGCATGGTGGCCAGGATGAAGCTGGAAAACCTGGCCGAAGGCGCGGCCATCGTCCGCAAGGAAATCGGGGCCGGCTAGCCTGTGACAACAATCCGGACGGACTTCCAGCGTTCCGGCTGACCCCCAGCCGGCTCGCGCGTTCTCCGGACACAGTCTGGTCCGACCCTTTCGGCAGGCCCTTTCGGTCTGCCGAGTTTTTTTGCGCGGGAGAAATGCTCGGGCTCCGTCGGAACCTTGCGCCGGCCGAAATGCCCAAGGGATGGAAGATGCCGAATCCTGATACCACCCCGGAGCCAGGCAGGCTGCCGTTCGAATTCACCGGCGAAGGCAGCGAGTACTTTCGAATCGCCGTCGTCAACCTGTTGCTTTCCATCGTCACGCTCGGCATCTACTCGGCCTGGGCGCGCGTGAGAACGCTGAACTACTTCTACGGCAATACGCGGGTCGCGGGCAGCACATTCAGTTTCCTGGCCTCGCCCATCGCAATTCTCAAGGGCCGATTGCTCGTGGTCGGCGTGCTCGTCGGATTCACGGTGCTCGGCAACCTCGTTTCCCCGTGGTTCCTCGCCGCATTCGTGGTCGTGCTGATTGCGGGACTCCCGTGGCTCGTCGTCCGTGCGGCGCGCTTTCGAGCCGTCAACACCGCCTGGCGCAACGTGCGTTTCAACTTCCACGGCACCATGGGCGGGGCGGCGCGGGCGTTTCTGCTCTGGCCCATCTTTGCCCTGCTCACCCTGTGGATATTGCATCCGCTTGAACTCAGGGCGCAGCGCAAATACCTCGTCCCCGGGCACGGCTACGGTACCAGCAGATTCACGTTCGATTCGGATCCCGGCCCGTTCTTCGGAGCGTTTTTCGGCAGCGTCGGCATCGCGATTCTCGCATTCGTCGGGGTCTTGTTTCTTGTGCTGGTCCCGGTATCGCTCGTAATGGTCGCGATATTCATGGGCTCCGGCGGCGAGGACGGGCTCCTGGGAGGGTCCTCGGACCCTGGCCCGATCGCGACAGTCATCGGTCAGTTTGTCGGTATCGGGAGCGTCGCTTTTTCGGCTCTCGCAGCGCAGTCGTGGTTCCAGTCGCGCATGTTCAACATCACGTACCGCGGAAGCCGTCTCGGCGAACATGGCTTCGAAGCGAACATGACCGCGCTTGGCTTCTTTCGGATCGCTTCGGTCAACCTGGTACTCATCGTGCTGACGCTGGGGATATTCTTTCCGTTCGCCCAGGTGCGGCTCGCACGTTACAAGGCCGAGTGCCTCGCACTGTGCCCGCATGGACAGCTCGACGATTTCGTGGCCGACGAAACGGCCAGGGGCCGGTGCTTTCGGCGATGAAGCAGCAGCGGCGCTCGATCTCAATTTCGGTTTCTGATTGCGTGCGTCGCCGGAGGATTCGAACGCGCAAGTGATCAATATTCGCGGCAACTGGTTTGACGGCAGATCGTCGCGGCAGACGCCAGCGACGTTGCGCGTCGCGGGGAGCGGCGATTGCAGCTTGCACGTGGGCGACCGGGTTTACCGGGGCAGGATCCGCGACTGGTCGGTCTCCCCGAGGCTCGGCGATACGCCGCGCAGGCTCACGCTCGCCACAGGCGAGGCGCTCGAGACGACCGACAATGATGCCGTCGACCGGATGCTCGCTGAGGTCGGCGAACGTTCCGGCGGGCATCGACGCCACGCGTTCGTGCACATGCTCGAAAATCGCTGGGGCACGGTCGTGCTCATGGTTGCCGCGACTGCTTTGATTGTCTGGCTGTTCGTGAGCTACGGCATGCCCGCGTTGACCCAGGGTCTTGCCGACGCGATCCCCGGCGAATTCATTCAAGGGTCCGACGAACAGTCACTTGCGATGCTCGACGGGCTGTTTTTCGAAGACAGCAGGCTGAACCAGGCGCGCCAGGATGACCTTCGCGAACGGTTGCTGGCTGCCACACCGGACCTCTACCTGCCCGTGAACATCGAGTTTCGCCGCGGCGGCAATGTCGTCGGCGCCAATGCCCTGGCGCTGCACGGGGGCACGATATTGTTCACGGACGAGCTTGTTGAACTCGCCGGAAACGACGAACAGCTCCAGGCGATCTACGGCCACGAACTCGGTCATCTGGAACACCGTCACGCACTCAGACGCGTCATCCAGAACTCGCTCATCAACGCTGTCCTGATTTTCGTTCTGGGCGACGCGAGCGGAATCCCGGACCTCGTTGGCGGCGAAGTGTTCGGACTTGCCGACCTTGCCTGGACGCGGGAGCTGGAACGCGAAGCCGACGACTACGCGCTTGCGTACATGCACGAGCGCGATCTCGCACCGCAACATTTCGCCGACGCACTCAAGCGCCTGGAATGCTCGCACCGCACCGAACCGGGCGATGACCATGCCTCGGAGGAATTCCTGGCATGTCTCGACGAAGAATCAGGCTGGGAAGACGACGATTTCCAGTGGACGTTCTATCTCAGCACGCACCCGGCGACGTCCGAACGGATCGAGCGGTTCACAAATCCGCAAACCGACCCGTCGCGAGCGCGGCCGTGAACCGTGCGCTGCCCTCCGCTTCCCGCGCAAGGACAACTGCGACGGTCGGCGCGGCAGCGACTCCGACGACCACGGCGCCGCAGCGTTACGTTTCTTGATTCCGCTATGACAGGCCGACGATGTTGCCTGCGGCGTCGATGTCGATACGGTTGGCTGCCGGCTGCTTCGGCAGGCCCGGCATCGTCATGATGTCGCCGGTCAGTGCGACCATGAACCCGGCTCCGGCCGAAAGATAGGCGTCGCGGATCGTGCAGACATGACCTGAAGGGGCGCCGCGCAGCTTCGGGTCGGTCGAGAACGAATACTGCGTCTTGGCGATGCAGACCGGGAAATGACCGTAACCCTGGTTCTGGAAGTCGTCGATCTTCTTGCGCACGGCCGGCGTGGCACCGAGCTCGCCCGCGTGGTAGATGTTTCTTGCGACCTTCTCGAGCTTTTCCCAGAGCGTGTCGCTGTCTTCGTAGACGAAGCTGAGTTCCGGCGTATCGCGCCCGTCGACGGTTCTCGCAACGGCGTTGGCGAGGTCCACGGCGCCGGCCGCGCCTCCCCTGGCGAAATGGTCCGCCATTACGGCCTCGACGCCCTGCGCAGCCATATGAGCGATGATCGCTTCGATCTCAGCGTCCGTGTCGCTACCGAATCGATTGACGGCCACGACGACCGGCAGTCCGTAGTTGTCGCGGATGTTTGCGACATGGCGATCGAGGTTGACCGCTCCGCCGATCAGTGCCGGGACATTCTCGGCGTCGAGGTCCCGGAGTTCGACGCCGCCCGAGTACTTCAGTGCGCGGATCGTTGCCACGAGCACGACTGCCGACGGCCTGAGTCCCGTCAGCCGGCACTTGATGTCGAGGAACTTCTCCGCACCGAGGTCCGCGCCGAAGCCGGCTTCCGTGATGACGTAGTCGGCAAGCTTGAGCGCGGTCCGGGTCGCGAGCGCGGAATTGCAGCCGTGGGCGATGTTCGCGAACGGTCCGCCGTGGACAAACGTCGGCGTGTGCTCGAGGGTCTGCACGAGGTTCGGATTGATCGCGTCCCTCATGAGCACGGTCATGGCGCCGTGAGCGCCGAGATCGCCGGCGAGGATGGCCTTGCGCTCGCGCGTATAGCCGACAATGATCCTGCTGAAGCGCTCGCGCATGTCCGCAAGGGATGTGGACAGGCACAGGATCGCCATGATCTCCGACGCGACCGTGATATCGTAGCCGGTCTCGCGCGGGACGCCATTGGCGACGCCGCCAAGGCTCACGACGACCTTTCTGAGCGCCCGGTCGTTCATGTCGACGACCCGCCGCCACATCGGCCGGCGCACGTCGAAACCGAGTGCATTACCCTGGTGGACGTGGTTGTCGACCATCGCCGCGAGCAGATTGTGGGCCGCGCTGATCGCGTGAAAGTCGCCGGTGAAGTGCAGGTTGATGTCATCCATTGGCGCGACCTGGGCGTAACCGCCGCCCGCGCCGCCACCCTTCATGCCGAAGCAGGGACCGAGTGAGGGTTCGCGCACGCAGACCATCGTCTTCTTGCCGACGCTGTTGAGCGCGTCGGCGAGCCCGATCGTCGTTGTGGTCTTGCCCTCACCCGCCGGCGTCGGCGTCACCGCCGTAACCAGTACGAGCTTGCCGTCGGGTCGAGCTTCGAGCTCATCGACCAGCCTGGGCGACAGCTTGGCCTTGTAGTGGCCGTAGGGCTCAAGATCCGCCGGATCCACGCCAAGTCGGGCCTTCGCCAGGTCGAGTACGCGTTCCAACTGCGTGTTTCGGGCGATGGTGATGTCGTCGTCCATGCCGGATCAATCCTCTGGTTAGCGTGCGATGTGTTGCGGAACCGTATGTGCGGGAGCGTCACGGCGACCGCGCCGGGGGAATCGCCCCGCCGTGCCGCTCCCACAGCTTACCGGGAACACGAGCTGTGCAGATCCGAAACCTGCGCCTCAATACCGGTAGTGCTCGGCCTTGTAGGGACCGTCGACAGGTACGCCAAGGTAGTCGGCCTGATACCGGCTCAGCGTCTCGAGCTTGACGCCGAGTTTCTCCAGGTGCAGCCGGGCGACCTTCTCGTCGAGATGCTTCGGCAGGACATACACGCCGATATCGTAATTGTCAGGGTTCGCGAACAGCTCGATCTGCGCAAGCGTCTGGTTCGTGAAGCTGCTCGACATCACGAAGCTCGGGTGGCCCGTCGCACAGCCGAGGTTAACGAGTCTGCCCTCAGCGAGCAGGATGATGCTCTTGCCGTTGGGCAGGGTGATCTTGTCGACCTGCTCCTTGATGTTTTCCCACGGGTACTTCTTGAGCTTTTCGACCTCGATTTCGTTGTCGAAATGGCCGATGTTGCAGACGATGGCGTTGTGTTTCATACGGAGCACGTGCTCTTCGGTGATCACATCGACGCAGCCGGTCGTCGTGACGAAGACGTCGCCGATTTCGCAGGCCTCGTCCATGGTCATGACCTCGTAGCCCTCCATGGCCGCCTGCAAGGCGCAGATCGGGTCGACCTCGGTCACGATGACGCGCGCGGACTGCGCCCGCAACGACTGCGCCGACCCCTTGCCGACATCGCCGTAACCGGCAACGACGGCGGCCTTGCCGGCCAGCATCACGTCGGTGGCCCGGTTGATGCCGTCGACGAGCGAGTGCCGGCAACCGTAGAGGTTGTCGAACTTCGACTTCGTGACCGAGTCGTTGACGTTGATCGCCGGGAACAGCAGTTCGCCGCGCCGGTGCATCTGGTAGAGCCGGTGTACGCCCGTCGTGGTCTCTTCGGAGACGCCCTTGATCTCGCCCGGCATCCGCTCGAAGCGGCCCGGGTCTTCGGCGATCGAGCGCTTGACCTGTGCGAGCAGTACCCGCTCTTCCTCGCTGCCCGGTTCCTTGTCGAGCACGGACGGATCCTTGAGTGCCTGAGCCGCAAGGTGCACGAACAAGGTGGCGTCGCCACCGTCGTCGAGGATCATGTTCGGACCTTCGCCGTTACCCCAGTCGAGCGTCCGGTCGATGAAATACCAGTACTCCTCGAGGCTCTCGCCCTTGTAGGCGAAAACGGGCGTGCCGTTGGCCGCGATGGCCGCCGCGGCATGGTCCTGCGTGGAAAAGACGTTGCAGCTCGCCCAGCGAATCTGCGCTCCGAGCGCTTCGAGCGTCTCGATCAACACCGCGGTCTGGATCGTCATGTGCAGCGAGCCGGTGATTCGCGCGCCCGCAAGCGGCTGCGAGGCCGCGTACTCCTCGCGGGTCGCCATCAGTCCCGGCATCTCGTGCTCTGCCAGTTCGATTTCCCGGCGGCCGTATGCGGCCAGGGAAATGTCCTTGACGTAGTAGTCGTTGTCGGTCGCCTCGGCGGCCAGTGCTTCATTACTCATTGGATTACCTTTCACTCCTTTCAGATTGCCCGGCCGAAGCTGGACTTGAATCGTTGTTCGAACTCGTCCCTGTCAAACGTATGGTTCTGTGTGCCATGGCGCTCGATCTTGATCGCCCCGAGAAGGCTCGCGATGCGGCCCGTGGTTTCCCAGTCAAGACCGTGCGTGAGCCCGTAAAGCAGCCCCGCCCGATACGCGTCGCCGCAACCGGTCGGATCCTCGATGGATATCGGACGTGCGGCGGGGATTTCATATTGCCCGTCGCTCGTGCAGACGACCGAACCTTCGCCGCCGCGCGTGACGACAAGCGCTTCGGTGCGGCGGGTGACGTCTGCGACGTCCCAACCGGTGCGGTCCTTGAGCAACTGCCACTCGTAGTCATTGACGGTGACCCAGGTGGACTGGTCGACAAAGGTGCGCAGATCGTCGCCGTCGAACATCGGCATGCCCTGGCCGGGATCGAAGATGAACGGGATACCGGCTTCGGCGAACTGCTCGGCATGCTCGATCATGCCCGTGCGTCCGTCCGGGGACACGGTACCGATCGTCACACCCTCGGCATCGCCGACCCGGTTGACCTCGCTCAGGTTCATGGCGCCCGGATGGAATGCCGTGATCTGGTTGTCGTCGAGGTCGGTCGTGATGAACGCCTGAGCCGTGAAGACGTCATCGAGCACGCGGATGTGATCGAGACGGATCTGGAGGCTCTCAAGCCACTGCCGGTAGCGATCGAAGTCCTGGCCGACCGTCGCCATGGGCAGCGGATCCTCACCGAGGAGCTTGAGGTTGTAGGCGATGTTCGTCGCGCAACCGCCAAACTCGCGGCGAAGCTGCGGCACGAGAAAAGCAACATTCAGGATGTGGATCTTGTCCGGCAGGATGTGGTTCTTGAACGAATCCTCGAACACCATGATGTTGTCGTAGGCGGCAGAGCCACAGATCAACGCAGACATGCTTCCCCCTTAACGTTCAAAGTGCATACCAGGGCTGGCGCTCAGGCGGCGTGGCTCTTGAGCGCCTCGGCCTTGTCCGTGCCTTCCCAACTGAACTCGTCGCGCCCGAAGTGTCCATAAGCCGCCGTCGAGCGGTAGATGGGCCTGAGCAGGTCGAGCATCGACATGATGCCGTAGGGTCTCAGGTCGAAGTTTGCGTTTATCGCCGCGACGATCCTGTCCTCGGATACCTTGTTGCTGCCGAACGTCTCGACGCTTACGGATGTCGGCTCTGCCACGCCGATCGCATAGGAGACCTGCACCTCGCAACGGTCCGCGAGCCCCGCGGCAACAACGTTTTTCGCCACGTAGCGCGCGGCGTAAGCGGCCGAGCGGTCGACCTTGGACGGATCCTTGCCCGAAAACGCGCCACCGCCGTGACGGGCCATGCCGCCGTAGGTGTCGACGATGATCTTGCGCCCGGTCAGGCCGCAGTCGCCCATCGGTCCGCCAATCACGAAACGCCCCGTCGGATTGATGTGGTACTTCGTGTCCGGTGTGATCCACTTTGTCGGCAGCACCGGCTTGATCACGAGTTCCATGATGGCCTCGTGCAGGTCCTTCTCGGAGATGTCGGGGCTATGCTGCGTCGACAGCACGACGGCCTCGATACCGACCGGCCGGTCGTTTTCGTAGCGGAAGGTCAGTTGGCTCTTCGCATCTGGACGCGCCCAGTCGAGCTGGCCGGCTTTCCTGAGTTCGGCGTGCTTCTCGAGCAGCAGATGCGAGTAGATGATCGGCGCCGGCATGAAGGTCGGTGTCTCGTTCGTCGCATAGCCGAACATCAGGCCCTGATCGCCGGCGCCCTGCTCTTCGGGTGCTGAGCGATCGACGCCCTGAGCGATGTCGCCGGACTGCTTGCCAAGACCGTTGATCACTGCGCAGGTGTGGCCGTCGAAGCCCTTGTCCGAATGGTCGTAGCCGATGTCGATGATGACGTTGCGGACTATTTCCTCCGTTTCGATCGTCGCATTGCTCGTGATCTCGCCGGCGACCATGACCAGACCGGTCTTCGTCAGCGTCTCGCAAGCCACGCGGCTGGCCGAATCCTGGGCAATGTACGCATCGAGGATCGCATCGGACACCTGATCCGCGATCTTGTCGGGGTGTCCTTCTGACACGGATTCCGATGTAAACAAATAGGATCTGCTCATTGTCTTGGTCTCTCTGTGGTCTCGATTGGTACTGGGGGAGCAACGCAGTCCGAAGCTTGCGACTCAGGAGCGCGCGACCGCGAAGCCGCTGCCTCCATGGTTGAGTTTGAATCTGCCGTCAATCACGGCATTTGCCCAGTTGGCGGTCCTGACGACGCCGCCGAAGGCGAAGAAATGAACGCCGCCGAGCCTCGACGAAGGTTTGTCCAGGCGGTGGCTGGCAATATGGGCAATCTGGTCGTCCGGCGCACGGGTTCTGAGCAGCTTCGTGGTATCGCCGGTTCGCGTCATCAGCATCCTGGCCGAGGCTCCGACACCGCATAACGCGGCGAACCTGATCAAATGGCGTAACGACGCGGGGCCGGCCATGCCGACGCGGACCGGAAGATCGATACCCGCGGCCGAGGTCGCCTCCTCCCAAGCGGTGATCGCGTGGGGGTCGAAGCCGAATTGCGTCACGATTCGCAGGGAAAAGTCCGCTTCGCGCGCGAACGCGGCCTTGTCGCGCAACGCCTCGGCCGCACGCTCGTCGCCGATCGCATCGCTGCCTTCGGGGTGACCGGCGACGCCGACCTCGCGGAAGCCGTACTTGCTGAACAGCCCTGTTTGCAGCACCTCAAGGCTGCTGTCGAATGCCGGGTTCGGGATTGCCGTGTCGCCGCCAACGACAAGCGCACGGTCGATCCCGCTGGCGCTCAGCGCATCAAGCGCCCCGTCCAGGCGTTCCTGGCTCTCAAGCTTTCTGGAAATGATGTGCGGGACCGCGGTCAAACCGAGTTCGTGTACGCGACAGGCGAGTTCAACGATGCGATCGAGGGAAACGCCTGGCGGATGCGCCACGAAGACCTCGGTTGCGGCCGGCAATACCTCGGCGATCGCGTTGAGCCTTGATTCGTCGTGCGGCGTTAGTTCGATCGAGTAACCATCGAGGGAAGAGACGATTGCCTCACGCAAACGGTCCGGGGAAACCCTGGTTGCCTGACTCTGTGTCACTTCCGGATGCTCCCTTTTGATCGGTCCGTCCCGGTCGCTCAGCGCTTCCTGGACACGACGAAGGCCTCGTCGTTGAACCAGAGCCCCTCGTGCTTCTTGAGGACATCTGCCGTGTGGCGCAGGTAGTCGCTGCCGGAAATCGCCGACTCCAGACGCTCGTCCTCGATCTGGTTCACGTAAATGGAGGCATTCCACGCCGCAAACAATGTCGACGTGCCTATGCTGTGCCTGACCTCGCTCGGCAAGGTGTGCATTTCATAGGGGAACACAGCCTTGGCATCGGAGCCCGATACAAAGTTGTAGTTTCGGGCGTCCCTGCCGAGTTCGTCGCGCAGCACCCGTATGAGTTCGTGGCGGTTCACGCGGAACGGCTCCTCATCGGGCCAGACCTTGCGCACGAGTTCGAGAGACGGATCGTCCCCGCAGGACTGCACGACCAGCAGCCGGCCGGCGGGCGCCAGACTCTGCACGATCGGCGCGAGCACCTTCCTGACCTTGAACTGCGCGCTCATGCGCGCCCGCCAGGGCTGAGATGCGAGTGCGAGGTCGTAGTTGCCATCGACCTGGCCTGGCCTGGGAATCACGCCGTCAAGCAGGAAGGAGTGGTCCCGGCGGTAGATCACAAGCACGGACGGCCGGACATAGATGGGGTTGCCGGTCTTCTCGCTCGACTTCACCTGCCAGCCGTCGACGAGAAACGGGTCCAGGGCGGCCAACTGCTCGTCATATTCTGCGGCGGTGTCGCCGTCGAGCGTGACCTCGCGCCAGTTCAGGGCCGCGGCGCTGCGCACGCTGCGCGGCCGCAGCCACGGCGCCTCGGCATAGTACATGTTGGTGATTACGAAGACGGTCGCCGGATGTTCCATGAAGCGATCCGGAAGTTTCTCGAGCGACAGGCGCACGTCCTCGAGGCTGATTTCCTTGGCGACGATGAAAAATGGCGTGATCGGAAAGCGTCTGTGCATGGAGCGCATGAGCTGGGTGAGCACCGTCGCATCGCCCATGCCGGCGTCGAATACCTTGAGCGCCGGCGGCGTGGGCTTCAGGTGCGCGAGTTCGCGCGCGGCGCGTTCTGCAACCTTGCGCTTCTCGTTCGTCGTGTTGACGAACGCGAGGTACTTTTGCCGGTTGTCGTAGAAGCGGAACGGCCGATCGTCCGTCGAAGGCGGCGATTCCGACTGAGCTTGTGTACTTGCGGGTGCGCCGGCTCGTCGGTTTCGCGAGCTTGGGCGGTTCGTTGTCCCTGCAACCGGCTTCGGATTCGTGTCGGTCATCGCGTCGTCCCCTTCAACACCGGCGTCCGCATCATTCCCGGAACCTGCCGCGCCCGGCTGCTGGTGTTCTTTGATGAAAGTCCTGATCCGGTCGGCCGTGTCGAGCGTGACGTTCTTGCCTTCGCGCAGCCTCGAGCAAAGCTTGCCGTCGTTTACGACGATCTTGCCGAACGTGGATTCCGCTATCCCCGACATTCGGCAGTAGGCCTCGATTTCATCGAGCAGGGCACCTGTTGCACTGTTCATCGTGATTCAATCCGATCGATTCCTCGGCCGATCGGGTCTCCTGACTTTCGTAGACTCGGCGTAATCCGTGGCATTCGATTTGATTTTGGCCCAACGTTGCGTCGCGCGACATGGACGATACTCAAGAATAGACATCAATGCAATACTTTTCTGCCCATTTTTGTATGTTATCTATATTTTAGTTAAACATAGTGGGATAAATCCCAAAGCCCAGCAGTTGCACTCCGGAAGCCGTTCCTCAAGGCCGAACCGACCCTTCGCTATAATCCGGCGGCCGCGGGGGCCACTCGAAAGGAACAGAAATGGGCTTGTATACCTGGTCGTGGATCTTCCTCGCTGTCTATGTCAGCGGGATGATCGCGTTCGGTTGGCTCGGCAGCCGCAGGGTCGCCGGCGCCGACGACTTCGCAACGGCACGCCGGGGGTATGGACCACTGGTACTCGCGCTGGCGTTCGCGTCCACGGCCGCGAGCGGCTCCACGTTTCTGGGCTTGCCGGGACTGACCTATACCTACGGCATGTCGACACTCTGGATCGCGTTCTGCTATCCGATCGGGATCTACATCGGCATATTGATCTGCCAGCGCACCATCGGCCGGTACGGCAACCAGGCCGGCGCCCGCTCGATGCCGGAGTATCTCGGCGAACGCTACCAATCCGAAGCCCTCAGGATATCTGCCGCGCTGTTCTCGCTGATACTGCTCTTCTACCTTGCCAGCCAGCTCGTCGCGGGCCTCGTGATGTTCGAGATGATGCTCGGCCTCCCCCAGAGCTGGGCACTTGGCATCACCACGATCGTGCTGCTCGGCTACGTGACGCTCGGCGGCGCGCACTCTGACATTCTCACCGACGGCGCGCAGGGCTTGCTCATGGTGGGCCTCGCCATTGCGATCGCTGTAATCTTCGCCCTTGGCGTCGGGGCGGGCGGCTTCCCCAATCTCCTGGAGAACCTCGGCAACCAGGACCCGGTGCTGCTCGACGTCTTCAACCCCGCCGACCCGACGACAGCATCCGTGTGGTCGATCATCACGGTCACGATCGCTCATATCCCGCTCGGGCTCCTGCCGCACATTGGCAACAAGCTCTGGGCACTCAACGACGAACGCGCCCGCACGCGGTTCCTGGCCATGGCGTTTACGTTTGGTTTCGTGCTGCCGGCGATTACGCTTGGAGGATTCACGGCGCGAGCCGTGCTCGGCGACAGCCTCTTCGCGACCCCGGGCGGTCCGAATGCCGCCCTGCCCGCGCTCTTCATCGAGATCTTCCCGACCTGGCTTGCGGCGCTGCTCGGCGTCGGCATCCTGTCCGCCGTGATGTCGACCGCCGACGGCCTCGTGATCTCGACGTCTCAGGTGTTCGCCAACGACATCTACCGCCGCAGCATCGCACCGCGGCTGCACTCTCACCTGAGCCAGGAACGCCTCGACCGCAACGTGCTCTCGATCAGTCGCGGGATGACCGCGTTCTCGATCGTCGGTGCGGCCATCCTCGGCTGGATGACGATGGACATGAACATCGTCTTCCTGCAATGGATCGGCGTCGGTGGCTTTGTCGCCGCGCTCATGGGCCCGCTGGTCGTGGGTTCCGTGTGGCTCGGCGTGACGCGCGCGGGCGCCATCTCGGGCTTCTGGGCCGGCGCCGTGACGTTCATACTTATTCGCGGCGAGATCGTCCGCGGCGAATGGCTCATCGGGACCGCGCTCGAGGAATTCGGGCGCTGGTTCGCATTCCACGCGACAAACCCCTACTCCGCCGCCACCTTCGGCGCAGCCGCCTCAGTGCTCGTGACCGTAGCGGTTTCGCGGCGGACGGCCGCGCTACCCGACGATCACCGGCGCAGCGTCGCCGCATCCAGGGGGCTGGCTCGGTAAGGACCGGCACCCGGCGAACCACGGGTCATGCCTGGCATTCGAAAAAAGGGGCAACCGGAAGATTGCCCCAACCAGGGATGCGAAGCGCATGGCTTCGCTGAGCACCGTTCAGAACGTAAACTGCAGGCCGACCCCGACTTCTCTCGACCGGCCGATCACGGCGAAATCGTAGCCCCATACGTTGCGGGTATCGAAGCCGCCGTTGATGTAGAGCTCATCAGTCAGGTTTCGGCCCCACAGCGATATGCTGTAGTTGCCATCGGGTGCTTCATAAACGACGCGTGCGTTCACGATGCCGTACGAGGGTTCCGTGACGATGTCACCGCTCGCGTCGACATGGTTGCGTTGATACGCCGCATCGCGCGTGTAGTCGTCCATCCAGCCGTAGTTCCCCACCACGCTGAGCTGGCCACCGTTCTCCATCGGTATCGCGTACTGCACGCCGACCTGGGCACTGTTGTCAGGCGCGAACGCGAACGGTGAACCCGGTCTGATGCCGTCGGTGCCGCTGAAGAATCCCGGATTCGTGTAGTTCGTATTGATCACACCCAGACCCGCCGTGAACTGAAGGCGGTCGGTCGGCAGCCACACCAAATCGAACTCGAAGCCATCGGCCTCGCCCTGGCCGTCGCTCGTGCTGTACGGGAACGGCAGGGAGTTGCCGGTCGGATCCTGGAAAAGCACGGCAACGCGCATTCCCAGCCAGTCCGAGTCGAAGTACGTCGCGTTGAAGCGCAGGCGTCCGCCAAGCCAATCGGATCGCATGCCAAGCTCCACGGTCTCAATGACCTCAGGCTTGAGAGTCACGAAACCGACGTTGTTGACAAAGTCGATGCCGCCCGAGGTGAAGCCCTCGGCGTAGCTGCCATAGAACATGAGATCGTCATTGACCTGGTACGACAACGCGAGCTTGTTCGTCGTGATCTTGCCGAGATTCGCTTCCTCCATGGTCACGGGATCGACACCGGCGTACGGATCACCCTTCGGCCGAACCAGAGGATCGGCAGTTCTGAAAGCGTCCGTTGGCGTCCACTCAGTGTCGCTGCCGCTCTTGTCACTGACTCTGACGCCAAACGTGACATCAAGCTTGTCGGTCGCGCTGAAGCTCACCTCTCCGAAAAACGCTTCATCCTCGTCGATCGCAGTATCGAGAGCGTCGTCGGTGATGAATACGAGCGGATTGAACCTGAACCCGAAAATCTGGATGGGTGGCCCCGTTGACGTTTGAAGATTCAGCAGTCTTGCCGTGTCCCGCACGTACTGCGTCAGAGGTGCATATTGCGGAGGATCTGACGGACCTTCATTCGGCACCGCAAATTCCCACATCCCCCAGCGGTAGAAGCGCCGCGCCTCGCGCTGCTCGAGATTGTAGTACCCGGCGATCCAGTTGATCCTGCCGTTCAGGTTGGACCCGGACAAGTGAAGCTCGATCGTGTCGTTCTCGGCGAAGGCGACGCGATCGTCCGTGGTCACGATGTATTCCGTGCCATCGAAATCGATGACCTGGCGCTCGTTTTGTTCCCAGTCCGAAAGGATGGCCTCGATATTGAGGTTATCGGAAATGTCCCAGTCGAGCGTCAGCGTCAGGTACCTCGTGTCGGCGATGATGCCGTCTTGCATCGAATCGGACTTCGATTCCCACTTTCCGACTTCGCCTCCGGGGTAACCGGGCTCATGCGTCCTTGCACCGAAGCCGTTCTGAGGAACCCTGAACGGTGTATTGGCCGGATGGCCGTTCTGAACAAGCCAGGTCTGAAGATCCGGCCAGTCCGGGTCGATCCGGCGCGCTTCGTCCAGCATGCCGCCCGAAACGATCGCCATCGACTGCGTTCGCGAGTTGGTCGGGTTCGTTTCGCGGTAGATCGTTGGATCGGTGCCGCGCTTGTCCTCGTCATTGGCTGTAAAGCGCAACGAGAAGCTGTCGGTGGGCTCCCAAAGGACATCAAGGCGCGTCAGCGTATTGTCCTCCGCACCGAAGTCCCACGGCACGGAAAGCCCGTCGATGAACCCGTCGTTCGAAAGCTGTGCGCCCATGAACTTGGTCTTGAGCGTGTCGGAAATCGGCAGGTCGACGGCAAACTGCAGGTCACGGCGATTGAATTCGCCGACATCGATGCTCATGCGCGCGCCGAACTCGTCCGCCGGGCGCCGGGTGATCATGTTGACCGCGCCGCCGTTGGTGTTGCGGCCGAACAGCGTGCCCTGAGGACCGCGCAACACCTCCACGCGCTCCATCTCGACGAAGTTCGTCTGCTGGAAACCGAACCCGCCTTGCCAGACACCGTCGATGTAGATGCCGACACCCGGAAGCCCGCGGATATAGAAGTCCGATTGTGCTCCACCTACGCCAGGATTCAGGACGACGTTCGGAACCATGATGCCGATGTCGCGGCCCTGGTCTATGCCGCCGAGTTCCAGATCCTCGGCGGTAAATGCCTGAATCGAAATCGGCGTGCTTTGCAGATCGGTCTCGCGCCGCGTTGCGGTGACGACGACTTCCTCAAGCTGGGCGTGAGCGCCGAGTGGCACCGCCGCAACGAGTGCTGCGGTCAGCCATCCCCCGGTTGAAACGAATCGAGTCAACAATTGCATGGGACGGTCTCCTTCACAACGTTTACGATCTTTGTTGTACGCGTCACGCGCGAAGTCAAGTATGACTTACAATCTGTCGGTTCGCCAGTCTCTTTTTTACAAGAATTTACCGCGAACGTACAGGTTTTCAGTCCAAGCAGTTACGGTCCTTGTTGCGGGGTCACAACGTTATTCGGATGTCCGCATGGCAAATTGGCAGATTGCATCGGATCTGGCCTAACCGGACGCGCCTTCTCCGGCAAAAGGGGCGAATACGCCTGACTAGCGCCGGCCGGATTTGCCACCGGTTACCTGCGCGGATGCAAGCGTTCTCCGGGCAACACCTTCGTCGCGACGCGGCACTCGGGTCACCGTCCGCTGGATCGCCTTATGCGGTCGTTCGCACAAGTGCTAAGATTCAGGCGGTTTCCCCGGTCTGCTCGTGACGTTCAGCGCCGCTTCCGACTGCCAGGGGAGGCGCGTCTCTCGGGCAACACCTGCGGCAGCTATCGGAAGAATCGAACGTGAACAATTCAAAGCTGCTGCTCGCATTGGCCGCAAGCGTGCTCCTTGTCGCGCCGGCGTCGGCACAGATGGACTTCACCGGCGAATGGCCGGTCGTGCGCGCCCAGGACAATACCGACAATCCACACCTCGGGGAGTACGTCGGTCTGCCGCTGAGCGCCGAGGCGATACGGCGTGCGGAGATCTGGGACGCTTCCATCCAATCGTTGCCGGAGTGGCAATGCCGACCGCACTCTGGCGCCTACATCAAGCGCGGGCCGTCCAATCTGCGGATCTGGAAGGACGTCGATTCCGCGTCGCGGCAAATCGTCGCCTTCCAGACCGAGTGGCTGCGCTCGGTCAACACACCGATCTACATGGACGGCCGGGAGCATCCCCCGGAATACGCCGCCCACACCTGGGGAGGGTTTTCCACAGGCGAATGGGAGGGAGACCGGCTCAAGGTCCGAACGACGCACCTCAAGGAGGACTACTATCGGCGCAACGGCGTTCCGCAAAGCGACAAGGCGACGCTGACCGAGTACCTGATCCGCCGCCGGTTCAACGACGAGGACTACCTGACCTGGCTGATCGTCGCCTATGACCCGGTCTACCTGACCGAACCGCTCGTGCGCAGCACCGAGTACCGTCTTGACCTCAACCAGCGCGTCCCGCCCTATCCGTGCACGATCGTGACCGAAGTCGTGCGGCCCGAAGGCTACGTGCCGCACTTCCTTCCGGGCACGAACGACCAGATCTTCAGTTTTTCAGATACTTACGGGTTGCCGCGCACGCTTTACTCCGACGGCGCGCAAACCATGTATCCCGAGTACCGATCAAAGCTGCGTAACGCCTTGCGGACCCCCGCCGATCGGTAACCCCGCGTGCGGCGTGCAAGTGCAGTGACACGAAATGCGAACATCGCCGGTATCGCGCGCCCGCTGCGGCAGGCGCTGGCCACGGTCATCTTGCTCATTGCCGCCGGAGACAGTGCACTCGCGCAGGACACCCGGGGCAGCGAACTCGGGGCCGAACTCAACTGGTGGCCGGTTCGCGAGAACATCTGGATGCTGGTCGGCGCCGGCACCAATATCACGGCTTCGGTCGGACCGGACGGCGTCTTCATCGTCAATGCCGGCGAGGCACAAGCCAGCGAACGCGTGCTGAGCGCGCTCGACGAGCTGCAGGCGCAGCTCAACGCGTTCGGTGTTCTGGAGGGCCGCACACCGGAACGGGGCGGCGCCGAGACGCGCTCGAGACTTCCGGTCAACACGCGCGGGCCGGCCAAGCCGATCCGCTACATCGTCAACACGAGCCCGCTCGGGCACAACACCGGCGGCAACGCGGCCCTGGCGGCAAGCGGCGTCACCTACTCCGGCGGCAACGTCGCCGGAACCATCGGCGACTCGTCCGATGGCGCCGCCATCCTCGCGCACGAGAACGTGCTACTGAGAATGGTCGAGGAGCAGGCGCCGTTCGAAGCACTGCCGACCGATAGCTTCTTCGTCGACGAGTACAAGCTCAGCACATTCTTCAACGACGAAGGCATCCGTATCGTGCACGTTCCCGCCGCAACAACCGATGGCGACAGCATCGTCTACCTCCGCGGTTCGGACGTGATCGCCGCGGGCGACCTGTTCGACATGGAGTCTTTTCCGATCATCGATGTCGATCGCGGCGGCCACATCAACGGTGTGCTGGACGGCCTGAACTTCATCCTGAATCTCGCGATTCCGGAATTCAGGACCGAGGGCGGGACGATGGTGATCCCGGGCCGCGGCCGGCTGTCGGACTCGGCCGACGTCGGTTACTATCGGGACATGCTGACGATCATCCGCGACCAGGTACAGCACCTGATCGATCGTGGATTGAGTCTGGAACAGGTCGTCGCGGAGCGGCCGACCTACGGTTACGAGGGTCGTTTCGGGTCCGATACGGGCGCGTGGACGACCGAGATGTTCATCGAGGCCGTGTACCGTAGCCTCAGCGATGACCAGTGATGACTCCCGGGCAACGAAAGGGAGCCCACTGTCAGGAAACGTCCTTTCAGGAGGCAGATCAATGAAGGCAAGAGCGCTGGCATTGGCCGTTGCAGCAATCGCGATGTCGGGTCTGACGGCCCACGCGCACCATTCGTTCACCGCAACCTACGACGAGCGCGAGACGATCCAGATCGAAGGCACGCTCGTGCAGTTCATGTTCCGCAACCCGCATGCCTGGGTGCATGTGATGGCGCCCGACGAGAACGGCGAGATTCAGCGCTGGGGCGTCGAATGGGGCGGCGCGGGCCAACTCTCCGGCCAGGGCGTCACGCGCGATTCGCTGCGGCCCGGCGACCGCGTGATCATCACGGGCAATCCCGGCCGTAATCCCGCCGACCACCGGGTCCGCATGCGCAGCCTCCTCAGACCATCCGACGGGTTCGGCTGGGGCTTCGAAAACGAGGACTTCGACTAGGCGCCCGTGCTTCCGGCCGGTTGCCTGCAGCACGAGCACCAGCGCACGAGCAATGGTGACAGGCTTGAGACTCGCCTTGTCGTGAGTGAAGTAATGGCAAACCACGTCAAGCGAACAAACGAGGCCCACCGCCGCGATGCGCATCGCGGCGGACTGTTGGCCGCCGCAGCACTCATGCTGCTGGCGGCGAGCGGCGTCCGGGCACAACAGGACGATGCGGCGCCTCTGTCAGCCCGCGAATCCGCACCGATCGACATTACGGGACACTGGGTCTCGCTGATCACGGACGACTGGGTCTACCGAATGTTCACGCCCGCTAAAGGCGACTACTCCTACGTCCCCCTGAACGCGGAAGGCGTCAGGGCGGCCGACACCTGGGACCCGGCGCGCGACGAGGCCGCCGGCGATCAATGCAAGGGCTACGCTGCACCGGCGATCATGCGTCTGCCGAGCCGCGTGCATATCACCTGGGAGGACGACGACACGCTCAAGCTCGACATCGATACGGGCATGCAGACGCGGCTTTTCCGTTTCGGGGCGGCCGAGCCCATGGGGCCGCGATCCTGGCAGGGCTGGTCGGCTGCGGAATGGGAAATCTCCGGCGACACGAGCCGGCGCCGCGGTTTCTATCGTCTCAGCGGCTCGCTCGGCGACATCGAGAACTTCGGATCGCTGCGCGTCGATACCACGCAACTACGTGCCGGTTACCTGCGCAAGAATGGCGTCCCGTTCTCCGAGGACGCCGCAATGACCGAGTACTACAACCTGATTACCGAAGACGACGGCAACCAGTATCTCGTCATCCAGACCTTCGTCGAGGATCCGCGCTATCTCGCGCAGCACTTCGTGCGCACCATGCAGTTCAAGCGCGAGCCGGACGGCTCCCGGCGCGAGCCGGTGGAGTGCTCTGCAACGTAGGCTGCCGGCCCGCATCGCGCCGGCAGGTACTCGCCCGACACCTGCACAGCCATTACTGCTGCCCGCAGCGGAAGTCGCGCGGCACACCGGGTGGCCGCGGCCGTGGCACGAAGTTCACCGCTCCCGCAGTCCCCGGCAATCAGGGCCGACAGGTAGCCCCCATCCCGCAGCTCGGTGCACAGACCATTGCGCGCCACTTCGAACCGTGTCCCGTGCTTGGCGAGTAACATAGCCGGGGCTGAACGAACCCGTGCCATGTCACTGATCCCGGAAACCTCGCCGTCGCAGCTATGCATCCTCCGCCTGTCGGCGATCGGCGATACCTGTCACGCGGTGCCCGTCGTGCGTGCCATTCAGCGAGCCTGGCCGGATACCGAGATCACCTGGATCATCGGTCGGGTGGAACACGAGTTGCTGCGCGGCCTTGAAGGCGTCCGCTTCGCTGTATTCGACAAGGGCAAGGGCGTGTCCGCGTACTTCCGGCTGCGCCGCGCACTCCAACGGCGCAGGTTTCCGGTGCTGCTGCACATGCACGCCTCGATGCGGGCCAACCTCGCGAGCCTCGTCGTGAAGGCACCGCTGCGCGTCGGATTCGACCGGACCCGGGCGAGGGACTACCAGCACCACTTCTGCAACCACCACCTGTCCCCGCGCGCGCGCCGCCACGTCATGGACGGTCTGTTCGAGTTCGCCGAGGCGCTCGGTATCGAACGCGGCGAATTGCGCTGGGACATTCCGCTGGACTCGTCCGATCGGGACTTCGCCGACCGGATCGTCGATGCGACGGCACCGACACTCGTGATCAGCCCCTGCTCGGGACAGCGCATGCGCAATTACCGTGATTGGCGTGCCGGGCGTTACGCACAGGTGGCCGACCACGCCCACTCGCGTTACGGCGCGCAAATATTGCTGACCGGCGGCTCGACCGAACTCGAACACGGCTACGCTGAACGGATCTCGCGGCAGGCGCAGTGCAGGCCGGAGAACCTGGTCGGCAGGACGACCCTCAAACAGTTGCTGGCCCTGCTCGAACGCGCCAGTGCGGTCGTCTGTCCGGACTCCGGGCCCGCCCACATGGCGACGGCCGTCGGCACCCCCGTGGTCGGGCTCTACGCGACATCGAACCGCTTGCGCACCGGCCCCTATCTGAGCCAGCACCTCGTGGCCGATCGTTACCCGGACGCGGTGCATCGGGAATTCGCGGTGCCCGTTGACGAGATCCGCTTCGGCAGACGGGTGAGGAATCCGGCCGCGATGGACCTCATTACCGTCGAGGACGTCATCGAGAAGCTCGATCTGGCGTTTGCCGAGTCCGGCATCGAACCGGCAGGCGGCGGCTGAACGCCACCTGGACGCTCCACGAACCACCGGCCGTACACGGGAACGCAAACCCGGAACCCGAACGCTTCCGTGCGCACATGACCTGACCACTTCCTGCGGGAGCCGGCGGCGTCATGAATGTTTCCACGCGGGCGCCGATTCGGCCGCACGGGGCTACGGGTGTTTGGTAGCGGGTCAATTCTCGGTGGCAACCCGAGGAATCATGCGAAAAATCATGCGTTGACCGAACGTGGTCGGAACGATACTGTGACGCAATTCAAACGACATGCAGACAATTTGCGAACGCAACATCGGGACCAGTGGGCGGGCGTCACGATAGAGCATTGCATGGCGCAAGATGTAGTGCTGTTGGAAAAACGCATGAAGACCATGCTGGCAGAGTTCAAGACTGACAGCGCGCTGCTGGCCAGGCAGATCGCCGAGCGCGATACAAGTCTGTTGCTGTCGGTGGCCGCGTTACTGGCCGTGGCAGTCACCATTCTCGGGTTGCTTGTCCGCTTGCCATGACGTACGTCGCGGACGCAGACGCGACGGCGCCGTTGCCGAGCCAACCTGGCGCTGCAACGATGTCCGCCACGGAAACCCTGGCCGCCTACGTCGTCAACGACGATGGCTCCACCATCCCCGAACCCATCTGGCACGAAGCGAAGCGCGCGATCCTGAACTACACCGGCTGCGCCGTCAGCGGCAGCATCGAGCCAGCGGTCGATGTCGCGATCGATACCCTTGCACCGTTCTCGGGCGAGCGCACGGCCAGTGTGCTCGGTCGGCGCGAGCGCTTCGATCCGCTGCACGCGGCGCTTCTCAACGGCATCGGCTCGCACGTGCACGAGTACGACGACACGACGCCGAAGAACTATATTCACCCGAGCATTCCGGTGGCGTCGGCGCTCTTTGCCCATGCGAGCGCCCATCCGGTCTCGGGCCGTGACTTTCTGCACGCTTTCATCCTCGGCTTCGAGGTGGAGTCCCGGATCGGCGACGCCGTCTATCCCGCCCATTACGAGGCGGGCTGGCACATCACGTCGACGGCCGGGGTGTTCGGGGCGGCCGCGGCCATAGGCAAGCTGCTCGGCCTCTCCACGCGTCAGATGGTCTGGGCCCTGGGCCTCGCGGCGACGCAATCCGCCGGAATCCGCGAGATGTTCGGTTCGATGGCGAAGTCCTTCCAGCCGGGCCGCGCGGCGCAGAACGGCTACACCGCCGCCCTGCTCGCCCGGGCCGACTTCACGGCCGGGGAACGGGCACTGGAGGGTCCGCGCGGATTCGCCGCCGTTACGGCTGCGCAATACGATCTTTCCCGAATCTCGGCAGGTCTCGGCGTCGATTTCAGCTTGAACGACAACGCATACAAGCCGTACGCCGCCGGTCTCGTCGTGCACCCGGCAATCGACGGCTGCAGCCAACTGCGCGGCAAGTACCGACCTGATCCCGAAACAATCGTTGCCGTCAGGCTGCGAGTGGCGCCGCTCGTGCTTGATCTGTGCAACAAGCGCGACCTGCGCCGGGCCCTGCAGAGCAAATATTCGATCTACCACGCCGCGGCGATCGGGCTCGTGCGAGGCAAGGGGGGACTGCAGGAATTCACCGCGCAAGCGGTTGCCGATCCGGTGCTTGCGAGGATCCGGGACCTCACGACGGCGATCGCCGACGAATCGGTCACCGAAGACCAGGTCGGCATCGAGCTCGACCTCGCCGGCGGTGAAACGCTGTCGCTCTTCGTCGAGCAATCGCTCGGCAATGTCCACCGGCCCCTCGACAACGACCAGCTTGAGGAGAAGTTCCGCGACCAGGCTGTGCTCGCGCTGCCGTCTGCACAGGTCGAAGCCTTGATCGAGCAGTGCTGGCAGCTCGATTCGCTCGAAGACGCGGGCGACCTGGCCCGTGCGAGCGCACCGGGCGCGACGGCCCCTGAAGTGGCCGCGGTGGCGTCGTGAGGTGAGCGGCATGCCACGAATTGCATTGCGGACACTGCTGCTCGGTATGGCCGCGGCTGCGATGGTTGCAGGCTGCGGCGGCGGCGGTGCACAGAACGAACTCAGGATACCGACCGGCGCCGGCGGCGTCGGCTTCCTGCCGCTGCTCATGATGCGCGAACACGGCCTCATCGAGAAACATGCAAGCGCAGCGGGCCTGCCCGACGTGACCGTCCGCTGGATCGACATCGGCGGTCCGGCCGTCATGAACGATGCGCTGTTGTCGGGCTCCGTCGACTTCATCGCCGCGGGACCGCCCGGATTTCTGACGCTCTGGGACCGCACGCGGGACTCGGCCGCGGTCAGGGGCGTCGCGGCGATGACGTCGCTGCCGATGTACCTGAACACGCATGCCGAACACCTGAACTCGCTCGACGATCTGACCGAGACGGACAAGATCGCCGTGACCGCGATCAAGGTATCGATTCCGGCAATCATCATGCAGATGTATGCGACGGATCGTTACGGCGCCGAGGAGGCGTTTCGCTTCGACAGGTACACGGTGACGATGACGCACCCCGACGGGGTCGTTGCCCTGCTCTCGGGCACGAGCGAAATCAATGCGCATTACACCTCGCCGCCCTTCCATCATCGCGAGCGCGAGGATCCGGCCATCCGCACGATCATGACGACCGACGAGGTCATGGGCGGCGCGACGACGTTCACGATGATGTCGACGACGACGCGCTTCCATGAGGAGAACCCCGAACTCTACGCGGCGGTGCTCGCCGCCCTCACGGAAGCCAACGAAATGATCCGCGCCGATCTCGGCGCCGCGGCCCGACGTGCTGATCGGGGCCAACGGCGGCGGCGGCTTCGATCGCACGGGACTCGTCGAAGTGCTCGGCGACTCGGACATCCGCTTCACGACGACGCCCGAAAACGTCATGAAGTACGGGCAGTTCATGCACGAGATCGGCTCGATCGAAAACCTGCCGGACTCCTGGCGCGAGCTGTTCTTTGCCGAGATACACGACGTTCCCGGCAGCTAGCTCGCATGTCGCATCGAGTCGCTGGTCGCGCCTTTGCTGGAGAGCCCTTGCTGTCGGTGCGCGGCGTCACGCTGCGCTACCACACGAAGGATCACCTCATCACGGCAACCTACCGAGTGAGTTTCGACGTGCTCGAATCGGACCGCTTCGTCCTGCTCGGACCGTCAGGCTGCGGCAAGTCGACGATTCTGAAGGCTGTCGGCGGCTACCTGCATCCCGTCGAAGGCGAGATGCTGCTCAACGGCACGCGCATCGTCGAGCCCGGTCCGGACCGCGCTTTCGTGTTTCAGGAGTTCGATCAACTCTTGCCGTGGAAGACCGTGCGGGACAACATCTGCTTCGCGCTGACCGCAAGCGGCAAACTCAAACGTCGTGAAGCCGAAGACAAGGCGATGCACTACATCGACAAGGTCGGGCTCACGAAATTCGCCGCGAACTATCCGCATACGCTTTCAGGCGGCATGAAACAACGCGTCGCCATTGCCCGCGCAATGGCGAGCGAACCGGATATCCTGCTCATGGACGAGCCGTTCGCCGCGCTCGACGCGCTCACGCGCGAACGAATGCAGGCCGAACTGCTGCAACTGTGGGAAGAAACGCGCTTCACCGTGCTTTTCGTCACCCACTCGATACCCGAGGCGATCCGAATCGGCAACCGGATCCTGCTGCTGAGCGCCCATCCCGGCCAGGCCAAGGCCGAGATCAACTGCAGCGGCGTCGACGAGGTCGATGACGCGGGCAAGCCGCTGTCAGACCGGATTCAACAGATGCTGTTCGATCGCGTCGTCCAACAAGGGGAACCCGAAAATGGTTAGCACATCCATCGATCGTCCCGATATTTTCCACGACATCGCCGGAACCGAGATCGATGTCGTCGAGCGGCCGCTGACCGCCTGGCAGCAGATCTACGACAACGGCGCCATCCGCAAGACCGTGCTGCTCGTCGTGCTCGCGGTGATCTGGGAGGCTTATGCGCAAGCGCTCGGCAACCCCCTGCTTTTCCCGACCTTCACGGCGACGCTGGCGGCGCTCGGCTCCGCGATCGTGTCGCTCGAACTCCCGCAAGCGGCGGCCTATACCCTGTCGCTCCTGATCAAGGGCTACCTCGCGGGCCCTTGCGATCGCCGGCGTATTGACGGCGTTCGCGAGCGTGAGCCGGATCGGCGCGGATCTCCTGCAGACGCTGACCGCGATGTTCAATCCATTGCCGTCGATCGCGTTGCTGCCGCTTGCGCTGATCTGGTTCGGCCTGGGCGACGCGAGCGTGATCTTCGTGCTGATCCATGCCGTGCTCTGGGCCGTGGCGCTCAACACCTTCTCGGGCTTCCGGTCACTGAGCCCGACGCTGAAAATGGTCGGGCGCAACTACGGGCTCTCGAGCGCGGGCTACATCGTCCGCATCCTGATCCCCGGCGCGTTTCCGAGCATCCTGACCGGGCTCAAGGTGGGCTGGGCGTTTGCCTGGCGCACGCTGATTGCGGCAGAACTCGTTTTCGGCGTGAGCTCGGGTTCCGGCGGACTCGGCTGGTACGTGTTCGAGAACAAGAACCAGCTCCTGATCCCCGAAGTGTTCGCGGGCTTGCTGACCGTGATCCTGTTCGGCCTCTTCGTCGAGAACGTCGTCTTCAAGACGATCGAGGCGAGGACCGTGCAGCGTTGGGGAATGGCGAGCTGAGCGCTACAGGCGGTTGCGAAGCGCTTCGATGACTTCCGGATGATCCGGGAACCGCCCGGCGTCGTGTTTCGAGAACACGACGTCGCCGTCCGCGACGACATCGAAAATGCCGCGATGACCCTTGACGAGTTCGACCTCGAGGCCAAGCTTGTCGCTGATGTCGGCCGCCAGACCGGTGGCCTTGGGCAGATAGCTTCAAGCGACGCAGTAGATGATCGAAATCTGCATGGTTTTACCCGTGGAGCCGCGGAATCGGCATCCGGTAACGGTCGGTGACCCGATTGTACAGGGGCACGACCGTGTTTCGCGTGTCGGCGTCGCGCAAACCTCATTCAGGCAGGAGCCGCAGCAGGGAATCGCCGCCAAGGAAATAGAGCGCGCCGTCCGGTCCCGTCCTGACTTCGCGAATCCGCATTCCGGCATCGGCAAGCAACTGCTCTTCCGCAACGACGTTGGGGCCGTCGAGCACGAGCCTGACGAGGTGCATCCCGGCCATGGCGCCGACGAAGAGGTTCCCCCGCCACTCGGGAAACAGATCACCGGTGTAGAACGCCATGCCTGACGGCGCGATCGAGGGAACCCAGAAGTAGATCGGCTCCTCGACGCCCGGCATCGAAGTCAGACCGTTGCCGACAGGAACGTTGGTTCGTCCGTCCGCCTGTCTGTCGTCGTACTGCACGCCGTACGAGACGTTCGGCCAGCCGTAGTCGCGCCCCGGACGCACGATGTTGATCTCGTCTCCGCCCTGCGGCCCGTGATCGATGACCCACAGTTCGCCCGTCTCGGGATGGATCGCCGCGCCTTCCGGGTCCTTGAAGCCGTGCGCGTAGGTTTCGCCCGCCACGGTCGCCCGGTGCAGCCAGGGGTTGTCCGCCGGCAGCGTTCCGTCCGGATTGATGCGGATGACACGGCCTGAAAAATTGCGGCGGATGTCCGGATTGTCCGTGAAATCGCGCTCCACGCCGTCGAGATCGGTGTCGTAGAACCTGAAAGCGTCGGCGCCCGTCACGAATATCGTGCCGTCAGGCGCAAATGCGATGCGCCGTTCCGCGCGGCCCTCGTAGAGCACGGTGACGTCCTCGAGCCTGCGGTTGTCCGCGGACAGGCGCGCGCGGCCGATGCGCTCCGTACCGAGGTCCATGAGCCGCCGCTCGGCGAGCGGCTTCGTCCAGACTTCCGTGTAGAAATGGTCCGCCGGCCACTCGCGGGGCTCCTCGTCTGCCGGCGGGGCGAACCAGGTGAAGTACAGGAGCCGGTTTAGCTCGAAATCCGGATCGAGCACGACGTCGTGCAGGCTCTGGGCGGCAACGACCTTGACGGGCGGCACACCTTCGATCGGCTCGGATACGTCGCCGTCCGGCGTTACGGTACGCATGGTGCCGTGCCGCTCGGTCACGAGAAAGTCGCCGTTCGGCAGAAATGCGAGCGCCCACGGGCTTGCAAGTTCGTCGGTGATCGTCTCGATGCGGAAGCGCGACGGCGTTTCCGGCGGCGGCGCTTCCGTCTGACCGACAAAGGGCCGGCGTCGGTTCGCGCAACTGGGCAGCCGTGGGGGCTGCAATAGCAAGTGCGGCGGTGCCCGCCATCAGGGTCGCGAGGGCTGGCTGCATCGTCCATCTCCCTTTGGGAACCGACAGTGTGACATACCCCGAGGGCATACATCGCCAGCTTCGCGCCGTTCGGTCCAGCCCGGCGAGGACGGGCTCAGGACCGTCCATGGATTCCGCCCCAGGTCAAGCCTCCGGTGTCGACTCCCGGAACTCTTCCTCTTCCGCTTCCGCTATCACGTCCCTGCCATCGTCACTTGACCGGCGATTGTCTATCATCGCCAACTCGCCTGTTGATTGAGGACGGACCAGCCATGCGACGACCAGTACTCTTCGCGACAGCGCTCGTGCTTTCCGCTTCGGCAAGTGCGCAGCCGCCGGACTTCAGCGCTCTCAACCTCGTCGGCAACCGCTTCGCCCCGCTGAGCTACGACGAAATGACGCCGGCCCAGAGGACCATGACGCAGAACATTCTCGCAGGCCCGAGAACGGCCATGGGCGGACCGTTCAACGTGCTCTTGCGCAGCCCCGAATTGGGCGACCTTTCGCAGGCCCTTGGCGCCTATATTCGCTTCAACTCGTCATTGCCGGGGACGCTGCGGGAACTTGCCATCATCATGACCGCGCGCCACTGGACGGCACACTTCGAGTGGTACGCTCACAAGAACGCCGCGCTCGCGGAAGGGCTCGATCCCGCAATAGTCGATGCCATTGCCGAGGGCAGGCGTCCCGAATCGATGCAGGCCGATGAACGGATCGTCTACGACTTGTGCAACGAGTTGTTTACGGACCATCGCGTCAGCGATGAGACGTTCGATGCGGCCGTTGTCGCGCTCGGCGAGCGCGGCGTCGTTGACGTGATCGGCACCGTCGGCTACTACAGCATGGTTTCGATGCTGCTCAACCTCGACGAGTACCCGCTTCCCGATGGCGTCGAACCGGAGCTTGAGCCGTTGCGTTAGCGCTTCAGGCCTTGCATCGGTCAGGCACCGTCAGGGCGCTGCCTCTCGCGTCCCTGGGACGCACGGGCGACCGGGTTTACAGGCGGCATGCATCGGTCGCATTCGCCAACGCGAGCGGAAGTCCGACGGGATGCATCGGCGCATAAACGCCCCGTAGCGCCCGCAGCGGGCGGCTCGTGTTCAATCCGCTGCGGAGTACACTCGAACGTAGTCAACTTCCATAGAGACGGGGAATGGCGTTGTCGTATCCGGTGCCCCCGGAAAATTCCCGCCGACCGCAACGTTGAAAATCACGTAAAACGGGCGATCGAACGGCGCGGGATAGTCCGCCGATTCGGTAGACCAGTAGTTCTGTACGGCGTAGAGAACCTCATCGACATACCAGCGTAGCTCGTTCGGATCCCACTCGAGCGCGTAATCATGGAACTCGTCGACCGCACTGCCGGCAACGACGTATTCGCTGCCGCTTGACTCGTTGTTCGGCGATTCCCCGCCGTAGTGAATGGTACCCAACACCGTGTTGCCCCCAACCCCCCCGAGGTTGCGCGCCTCGACGATGTCGATTTCACCGGACGCGGCCCAACCGCCGTAACTTTCGTCCTGGGGCATCAGCCAGAATGCGGGCCAGATGCCCTGCCCTCCCGGCAAGCGGATCCGGGCCTCGATTCGACCGTAACGAAACGCGAAACGGTCGCGCGTATTGATTCGCGCGGATGTGTACTCGTAAGTGCCCTGTTGCTGACGTCGCGCGGTAAGTGTCAGCAGCCCGCCGCTCGTCCTTGCGCTATCGGGCAGGTACCACTGCAACTCTTCGTTGCCCCAACCGGGGATGCCGTACTGACTGCCGTCGCCCGACTCGAAGAACCACGTGCGCGGATCGAGCCGCGCGTCGTCGAATTCGTCGCTCCACACCAGACTCAATTCGGAGCCTGGCGCGACCGACTCATTGTCCGCGACGCGCAGGACCGGGTCGGCGATGTTGACGTTGGTCGAACCGCTGTCGGCGGACACTTGTTCGCCATCGCCCATCGAACCGGAACTGCCGCAGCCGGATAGGGCAAAAGCCGCCAGCAACGTCAATCGCCGCGCTGCCGGGCGCCCATCCGGCATGGGCAAACCGAAGCGATTCACAACAGCCACTGCGCGGATCCTCACGACTCGTTCTCCAGAGTGAAAAAATCAAAATCCGCCTGCATTCGCCTGCCCGTCAGGTCGTTGCAGCACAGCCCGACGAAGGTGCCGGTGAAATCGAGTCGATCATCGCCGCCGAATTCGTCAGTCAGGAACCGCATATCGAGTGCGCGGTCTATTCGGGACCAGGATTCGCCGTCCAGCGACCACGAAAACACCAGGCTTGCACCGTCCAGATCGGCACGCAGGTACACCCGGCCGGTGTCCGGCAACGAAATGGGCGCGTCGCCGAGGGGAAAATTCAACTCAAGATCCGGTTCGCCCCGGCAGCTCATGACCCCGAGATGCCGGCTGGCACCGTCGCCCCCGCAAAGATACAGATAATGAAACTTGCTCGAGTTGTAGTAGACGATCAGCCCAGCCAGTTGCTGGAAGTTGTTCGGGCGATAGTCGAGACAGGTGCTCGCAACGCAGTTGAACGCCGTCAGCCGCCTCGCCACAAGCGCCTGCCGGAACAGGCTGCCGGGTGACTCCATTCCGTACAACCGCAGGTAGCCGGGACGCCCGGTCAGGCTCATGAACTCTTCGGGCCAGGGCGTTCGCAACCATTGATAGTCCGGGTGAAGTTCGGGCCGGTCGAAATCGTCGTGGCGCAGTTCCTCTGGTTCATCCCGCCGCGCAAGCTTCGGGCGCTCCACTTCGAGCTGCGGCAGAGTTTCCCCGTTCGGGAGCCGGAACCAGCCGTCATCCGTGTAGTCGAGGCGCTGAATGGCGGTTTCGCGTCCCAGGGGGCTGAGCCGCGTTCCCTCGAGGGGTCGACTGACGAGATGCACCATCCAGAACTCGCCCGCCCGCGTCTCGACCATGTCCGCATGACCCGCCCGCTGCAGCGGCCAGCCGGGATCGTTCCGGCAGGTGATCACCGGGCCCGACGGGTCCGGCTCGTAAGGCCCCTGGATTGACCGTGACCGGGCCATCGTGACGGCGTGGCCGTAGCCGGTGCCGCCCTCGGCCGTGATCAGGTAGTAGTAACCGTTTCGCTTGTAGAGGTGCGGCCCTTCGGTGCAGCCGAATTCGCCGCCTTCGAAAATGATCCTGCGCTCGCCGACGAGGCGTTGTTCGTCCGGCAAATATTCCTGCAGCGCGATGCCGGCGAATCGGCTCGGATCGGACCGGTGATCTGAGACCATGTTCAGGCACCACTTGCGGCCGTCGTCGCCGTGGTAGATCGATGGATCGAATCCACTTGAATTGAGGTGGATCCGCCGCGACCAGGCGCCGTCGATCGATGCACAGGTCGTCAGGTAGTTGTGCGCGTCGGTGAAATTGCCCTTGCGACGTTTGACATCGGTGTACGCCAGGTAGAACAGGCCATCGCAATGGCTCAGGCACGGCGCCCAGACGCCGCCCGAATCGGGGTTGCCGGACATGTCGAGCAGGTCCGGACGGTCCAGCGGACAAGCGGCCAACCGCCACGTACTCAGGTCGGTCGAATGGTATATCCGTACTCCCGGGTACCACTCGAACGTCGATGTCGCGATGTAGTAGTCGTCGCCGGCCCGGCATATGGACGGGTCCGGGTTGAATCCCTTGAGAATCGGATTGCTGATCCGGGCTTGTCCGGCGCGGGCTGCTCTCACCCAACTCTCTTCCCGGGCACCGCCTGCTGTCATTGGACGTAGAAGGGAATGTTCGCGTGGCCGGCGTTGCCCTGACCGTCGTAGACGTAGGCGAACAGGCGGTAGGCGCCCGGCTCGGTCGGCGCGGTGACGCGGACCCGGTCGCGATCGGAGGCGTCAATGCGGCCCTCGATCCGTTGCGGAACTTCCTCCAGGTCCCCGCCTTCCTGCGTCGCCTCGCTTTCGCGCATGATTTCCCAGCGGTAGCGCAGCGCATCCCGGTCAGGGTCGGCGGCTTCCATACGCGCCTCGTATACGGCGTCAGCAGCAAGAATCACGCTGTCGTGCGCACCACGCCCATCGAGGAACATCCCTTCGACGACCGGCGAGCGGTTTGCCGGCCACTCCGCGTTCCAGATGTAATGCATCACGTCGATCGCCTCGGTCTCGGATCCGTCCTCGAGAAACAGGCCGTACCACGTCGGCGTTCGCTCCTGCTTCTGACCCCAGAGAAACACGTACGACCCCATGACCTGCCGGGGGTTCGAAGCGATCGCGATCTCGTGGCTGCGCAGGTAGTTGGCGGCCTTCTCGCTGCTTGTCTGTTCGATCGGCGCACCCCAACTCGTCTGCTCGACTTCCCAGTGGCCGATCGCGCCCCACTCGGTGACGAACAACGGCGCCTGCCAGTCGCTTGCCTCAAGTATTTCCGGCAAACGGACGATATCGCCGTACATCTGGATACTGACGAAGTCCAGGTCCGGAGCACGCTCCCGGATCAGGCCTGCCAGGTCCGGGCTGAACCCTGCCAGCGCCGTGGTCACGGGATGTTGGCCATCGACTTCGTGAATCATCGTGGCGATACCGTTGATCGCGTCGAATACGCGGGGATTCTCGAAGAACAGGTTGGCCTCGTTACCGACCATCCATGCCAGCAGGGCCGGATGGTCCTTGTACTTCATGACTTCGCCGCGAGCGTATTGGAGCTGCTCCGCCACCGCCTGCTCGTCGTCGTAATCGAATCCGAGCCGTTCGCGGCCGATCTCGATGCACATGACGACAGTCACACCATTCCTGGCCGCTTCATCCAGCACCTGTGTGGCCGTGGAAAACCGGCTGTCGGTGCGCCAGGTACGCAGCGAATTGCCGCCGTGCGCGGCAAAGTTTCCGACATCGGCAAACTCGATGCCGGCGCCCCTGATCGCGTACGGTTCCCCGTTGCGCAGCAGCACGTAGCGGCCGTCCTGCATCGTGACCTCGACCGGGATCGCACCGCTCGGCGGCGCCTGATCGCTGCTTGCGCGCTGCTCAACGACCGCGGCCGGGCCTGCCGCTGCAGCGTCATCTTCAGCCGCGGGCGGGCTGCACGCGGCCGTGAGCAGGATCAGCACAGCAACTACCGGGGCTTTCATTGGCACCATTCCCGTCTCCCTTCTACGCCTTCACCAATTGCGCCTGCAGTTCCTCGAGGCTTCGACCCTTGGTCTCGGGGACCAGGCGAACGACGATCCCAAGCCCCACGATCGCGAACACCGCGTAAATCAGGAACGTCAACGAATTGCCCAGGGTCTCCAGTTCCCACGGAAACACGAGCTGGACGCCGAAACTCACTCCCGAGTTCACGAGACCCACGAAGGAGATCGCGAGGCCACGCACGCGATTGGGGAACAACTCCGAGAAGAGTACCCACATGACCGGACCCAGCGATATCGCGAAACTCGCCACGAACCCGAGAATACCCGCCAGGATCAGCGCCGGGTTCATGCTGATTGCCGCACTGACCAATGCCGAACGATGCTCCTCGTATGCCTGCGCACCGACCGCGCCAACAGCAGCTTCGCGGAAGGCCACGTCGCTGTCGTAGACCGCGCCCTCCAACCGCACAAGGGACTCGCGCTCCAGCGCCTCGGGCAACGAAGCTGTCGCTTCTGCGTCGAGCGAGTAGGTCGCCGTACCAAAGCCGTATGACAGCACGAGCATGCACACCGCGATGCCGGTCAGGCCGAAAACGAGCAGGGGCCGCCTGCCCAGGCGGTCGATCGTCAGGATCGCGAGCACCGTGAACACGAGGTTGACCAGGCCGACGAGGACGGCCTGCAGAAACGAGGCGTCCGTTCCGATCCCGGACTGCTCGAAGATCATCGGCGCATAGAAGAAGACCGAGTTGATGCCCGTGATCTGCTGCAGGATCGCCACGGCAAGACCGATCGTCAGCACCGTTCGCATCGCCGGATTGAGCAGTTCCCGGAAGGCGGCCTTGTCCGAGCCCGCTTCGGCGCCCAGCGCGTCGCGGACCGCATCGAGACCGGCACGGGCCTGCTCGGCATCGCTGACCCGCTCCATGATCGCGAGCGCCTCGTCATCCCTGTCATGCATGGCGAGCCACCTCGGGCTCTCAGGCACGGCGAACAGCGCCCCGAAGTAGACGATCGCCGGGATCGCCTCCACGCCAAGCATCCAGCGCCAGTTCCAGTCCGCGAGGTTCAGCGCCTGCGCCCAGCCGAGGTCCGACGCTCCGAGTCTCAGGATCAGGTAGTTGCTGAAGAACGCCGCGGATATCCCGATGACGATGTTGAGCTGGTTGAACGACACCAGCCGCCCGCGAACCCGCGCAGGAGCGATTTCGGCGATATACATGGGCGCAACGATCAGGGCAGCGCCAACGCCGAGACCACCCAGCATCCGGGCAGCCACCAGCGAAATGAAGTTCGGAGCCGTTGCCGAGGCCAGCGCGGAAACCGCGAATAGCACCGCGGCGACTCTCAGCACGGGCTTGCGGCCAAAGCGGTCGCTGAGCGGACCGGACGCCAGCATGGCCAGGGTGGCCGTCAACGTCAGCGAGGCCACGGACCAACCGAGCTCGATCGGGCTCAGATCGAACTCCGGTCCGATAAAGGAAACGACTCCGGAGATCACCGAGGCGTCGAAGCCCATCAGGAAGCCGCCGAGCGCCACGATCAGCGCGACGGTGGCGGTATAGCGGATTTGTGCGCCCGCGCCCTGCATCGCCTAGCTGCCCGCGGCAGGCGCCGGCGTCGCCGTTGAACGCAGTGGGATTCTTGCGGAGGGCTGATCGATGCGCGGGAACGTTGGCGGTGCGTTGGCGCCGCAGCCGTGCAACGGAGAATTGTGGCTAGTCGCCGACAAGGGTGAATTCCGCGCGCAGGTCAGTATCCGAACTCCCTCCGATCCACACGTGGAACTGACCGGGTTCAGTGATCAGCGTCATGTCCTGGCCGTAGAAGGCGAGATCACCCGCGCCGAGTTCAAACGTCACCGTGCGGCTCTCACCCGGGCTGAGCCGCAGCCGCTGAAATCCCTTGAGTTCCCGAACCGGCCGCGTCACGTCCGCAACCAGGTCGCGCACGTAGAGTTGCACGACCTCGTCCGCCGCAACATCGCCATCGTTCGTCACGACCGCCTCGACACGCAGCGTTTCTTCCATGCCTATGGAACTTGCGCTGAGTTCGATGTCGGAGTACGAGATTCGCCCGTAGGACAGGCCGAAGCCGAACGGAAACAACGGCGTATAGCCGGCGTCCAGATGATGCGAGGTCATCCCGTGTGCCGATTGCGCAGCCCGCACGGGCAGGTCATCGAGGTGAACGTACGTTTCCGGCGTTGCCGGTTTCCCCGTGTTTTTTTGCCCGTAGTAGATCGGGATCTGGCCAACCATCTTCGGAAACGTCACCGGCAGCTTGCCCGAAGGCGATTCGACCCCGAAAAGCACGTCCGCGATGGCCGGTCCGCCCATCGTGCCGGGGTGCCAGGCGTACAGCAGCGCGTCGACCTGTTCGAGGATGTTCTGAACGGTCAGCGGACGGCCAGCGAGGATGACGGCAATCACCGGCTTGCCGGATTCGCTGAGCCGGTGCAGCAGTTCGACCTGGCTGCCTGGCAAGTCGATGTCCGCGCGCGAATGGGCCTCGCCGGAAAGAATGGACTCTTCTCCGACAAAGGCGATCACCACGTCGGCTTCCGCCGCGGCTTCCATGGCGTCGGCAAAGCCCGCGGTGTCTCGGCTGCGCGTCGTTTCGAGCGCTCTGACATGCCGGATCCGCGCCCGGTCGCCGACCAGTTCCCGAATCGCCTGCAGCGGCGTTCGACTGAGTGACGGGTCGCCGTCAAATATCCAGGTTCCAAGTTGCTCGTAAGGATCGTCGGCCATGGGACCGATCACGGCAATCGATTCGACTTCCTCGGGATCGAGCGGCAGCGCGCCGCCCTCGTTGCGCAGAAGCACGGCACTTTGTAACGCAGCCTCGCGCGCCACGGCGAGGTGCCCGGCGTTGGCGATCTCCGGCAGCGCATCAGGATCTGTGTAGGGGTTCTCGAAAAGGCCAAGCCGGAGTTTCGCGCGAAGAATGCCGGCGGCCAGTTCGTCGATGCGGTCCAGCGGAAGTTCGCCGTCGAGGACCAGGGCCGCGAGGTGAGCGGCGTAGGCGCGGCTGACCATTTCCATGTTGATACCAGCGTCGGCCGCCTTGTACGCCGCCTCGCGCAGGTCCGCCGCGAAACCATGGTCGATCAACTGTTCGATGGACATCCAGTCGCTGACGACAAGGCCATCAAACGCCCATTCGTCGCGCAATACTCCTTGCATCAGGAAGCGGTTGCCGCTCGCGGGCACGCCGTCGATGTCGCTGAACGACGCCATCAGGCTCACGACTCCGGCATCAACCGCAGCCTTGAATGGCGGCAGGTGGACGTTGCGCAGTTCGTTTTCGGGAATATTCGTCGTGCTGTAGTCGCGTCCGGCCTCGCTGGCTCCGTAACCTGCGAAATGCTTGGCGCCAGCGGCAATGGTCCCTGCGGCGGTCAAATCGTCGCCCTGAAAGCCGTCGATCATCGCAACCGCCAGCCCGCTCGTGAGGTAGGGATCCTCGCCAAAACTCTCGGCGATCCGACCCCAGCGTGGATCGCGAGAGATATCGATCATAGGCGCGAAGGTCCAGTTGACGCCCGCAGTCGCAGCTTCAAGCGCAGCAATTCGCGCACCGCGTTCGACGAGTTCCGGATTCCAGGTTGCGGCCTGACCGAGCGGGATCGGCAGTACGGTCTTGAATCCATGAACGACATCCCGGGCAAGCAGGAGAGGAATGCCCAGACGGCTCTGCTCTGTGGCGATCCGCTGCAGCTCGTTGGCCGTATCGACATCGACCACGTTGAGCATCGAGCCGATTTCGCCGGCGGCGAGCGCACCACGCAGATCTTCAGGTACACCACCCGGATGGTTGATCTGGACCATTTGGCCGATCTTTTCCTGCAGCGTCATCTGTTCGATCAGTTCGGCAACCCTGACCTCGATCTCGTCATCGGCGGAGGGAATCTGTGCGCCTGCCACACTCAAGAATGCATTCATACAAGTGATTCCCACGACAAGGACTGCAGCAAGTCCGCATACTGAAAGGTGCACACGACGTGTTTCGCGCATCGCTAGTTCGGGCTCGGGCCGGCCGACGCCCGAATCACCAGCGAGGGTTTGAACACATGCTGAATGCTCGTACCGCCGTTTCCGTATACGCGCTCAAGCACCCAGTTCGCAGCCATACGTCCCATTTCGGTGATCGGATAGTTGATCGTTGAAAGCTTCGGATAGAGGTAGCGGCCGAGCGGAGCGTTATCGAAGCCGACGAGTGAGACTTCGTCGGGAATGCTCACGCCGTGCGCGCGAAGGGTATCCATCGCACCGGCCGCCATTTCGTCGTTTGCGCTGACGACGGCAGAAAACGGGATGTCCCGGCGAAGCAGTTCTGCCATGGCCTCGCTGCCACCCACTTCGTGGAAGTTGCTTTCGATGACGAGCCGCTCGTCGAGCTTGCAGCCATGTTCGCTGAGTGCGCGCCGGTGTCCGTCAAGCCGTGCACTCGCGTCTCCCCAGGCGAGCGGACCGGAAATGTAGGCGATTCGCCGATGCCCCATCTCGAGCAGCATGCTCGTCGCGATGTATCCGCCGTATTCGTTGTCGAGGCTTATGCAGCGGTCTTCCAGACCGGAAACGACCCGATTCATGATCATTAGCGGCGGCCCATTGTGCGCCTGCTGATGTATGAACGCGTCGGCCAGCGCTTCCACGTGCATGATCAACGCGTCGCAGTTGCGGTTGAGCAGAAAACGGATCGCCTCGCGTTCCTTCGTCTCGACGTTATGGCCCGTGGCGAAGAGCGTAAACTTCCCGGCGGCTCTGAGCTCGGCTTCGATCCCGCTGAGCATCGCCCCGAAAACCGGTCCGTGGACTTCGGGAACCAGGACGCCCACGCAGTCGGATCTGTTGGTGGCCAGCGACTGAGCGATCGGATTGGGCCGATAGTCGAGCGTCTGCATCGCGGACAGCACCTTCTGCCGGGTCTTGTCGCTGACCCGAGTGCTGCCGTTGATGACCCGGGACACGGTAGCCACCGATACACCGACCAGTTTCGATACTTCGTAAATCGTCGCCATTGCACGTATCTGGAATCCAGGTGACCGCCAAACCGATGACTGTCGGCAGCACAGTGAATTCAGCGGTCCAGGACATTGGGACCGTACCGCATCCAAACCATATGAAAGCGGTTACATCATACTAACACAGAGCTTCACCGGGCAAGATTGGATTCATGTACGCGCGGCTTCGGGCGACGACTCGCCCTGTGGCTCGACGCCGGGTTGGCGGCCCGGCCAACGATCGGTCCGGCGCGGCGGTTTGCGAGCCGGCAGAAGCGCTATCAGGCCGGCGAAACCTTGCAGTAGTGGTCGATGAACCGCTGATGTGAGGGAAGCTGGCTCACCAGTTTCTCGACCGTGCCATGTATGCCGGTCAGGAATCTGTTCAGTTCCTCGTCGCTCATCATGTTGACTATGGGATGGTATTGCTCCGGCAGCAGACCCTGTCCGAGCATCACCTGGATCCAGGAATTTTCGCCGAACAGCTCCGTCGGTATCTTGAAGACGCGGCCCGCCTGCTTGAACAGCTCGATACGGTGCTTTAGGGAATCAGGAACATCCATGCTCCTGCAGTAACGCCAGAATCGCGTGTCGGCCCGCTCGGTCACGTGGTAGTGGAGAATGATGAAATCGCGAGTGTTGTCGATCTCGAATTTCATCTGGTTGTTGAATTCATCGACATCCGGCTGGCGGATGCCGTCGTAGGGGAACATCTGCATCAACCGGATGATGCTGCGCTGGATCAGGTGGATGCTCGTGGACTCCAGCGGCTCAATGAATCCGGACGACAGGCCCATGGCGACGCAGTTCTTGTACCAGTGCCTGCGCCTCTGGCCGGCGTTGAAGCGGATCACCCTGGGTTCGGTGAGCGTCTTCCCCTCGACATTGTCGAGCAGATGCCCGATCGCCTCGTCTACGCTCCAGTGCCGGCCGCTGAAGACGATCCCGTTGCCGACGCGATGCTGCAGGGGGATGCGCCATTGCCAGCCGGCTTCACGCGCGATGGACCGGGTGTACGGAATCGGCTCCCGAACCGATTCGGTCTGCAGGGCAACGGCACTGTCGCATGGCAGCCAATGGGTCCAGTCGTCGTAACCGGCGTTGAGGGTCTGCTCGATGAGGATTCCGCGAAACCCGGTGCAGTCTATGAAGAGATCGCCCTCGATCGTCTGCCCCGACTCGAGACGGATCGCTGTAATGTGGCCATTCTCGGGATCCTGTTCCACGTATACGATCCTGCCTTCCCTGCGCACCGTGCCGAATCGTTCGGCGATGCCTCGCAGGAACCGCGCGTAAAGCGATGCATCGATGTGGTATGCGTAGTTCAGCCCCTGGCTCGGCAACACCGCAAAACGGTTCTGTACCGCAGCGGCCCACTCATTGCAGTATTCGCCGAACTCGCGGCTGATCCCGAGCTTCAGTCCCTTGAGCCAGAAATGCTGGAATCCGGCGGCCCAGCTATCCTTGCCCGTCCAGCCGAAGGAATGGATGTAGTCCTTGCCCACATCGCGCCAGTTCTCGAACTTGATCCCGAGCTTGAAGGTGCCCCGGGTTGCCTTCAGGAAGTCCTGCTCCTTGACCTTGATCAGTTCGTGAAAGGTCAGCAGTGTCGGGATGGTTGCCTCGCCGACTCCCACGGTGCCGATGTCCTCGGACTCCACCAGCGTGATGTCGAGCGTCTTGCCCAGCAACCGCGACAGTGCCGCTGCCGCCATCCAGCCTGCGGTGCCGCCACCGGCGATCACGACCTTGTGAATCTTGCGACGTTGCATCGTTGATATCTCGCAACCCGGTGTTCGAAGGGAACCGACTCCCTTGCGTCAACGGTTCAGCCGGTTCAGGAGGTCCGCATGCAATTGCTTTGCCGTCGTTGCATCGAGTGGCGCCAGGCAACCCCTCCCCGGCTCGGGTATGTGCTGGTAAACAGTGGCGTCGGCGTCAAAGACGTAGTGGTCGAATACCCCCCGCCAGATGCTCAGTTGCCGAGGTGGCAAGTCGCGCAAGGCCAGAATCGCGTGCAGCAGCGCGGTCGTGGGCGAGCCCATGAAATCAGGCGAATTGCACCACCAGTAGTTGATGAGCAGATTGAACGGCCGCATCGACTCCACGTGATGCCACCACATGCTCGGAATGAAAATGCCGTCGCCTGGCTCCAGCACGGCCGTGCGGGCGTGTTTGACCGCTTCGGCGTACTTCGGGAAACGCTCAAGGTCCGGGTCGGTAACGTCGACCATGCTGATCGCCTGACCGGACGGTGTCCTGTCAATCGGTCCGACGTAGAGCTTGTCGATCTGATCCGGCGGAAACAGCGTAAACCGACGCTCACCGGCGACGACGCAAGCGACGTTGTCCGGAAAGTCATAGTGGGCGGACACCCGCGTCTCATTGCCGATCCAGAAACTGGCCAGCGCATCGTCGGTCGGCAAGTTCACGTCGTTGTGGGACCGGAAGCCCGGCATCCACTTGTCGATGGGGGTCGAACCCACGTAAAGGGTTGTCAGGCGATCCTCGCGTCCGGGCTCGGCAAGCTTGGCGAACAACTGCGGCAAAGTCGCCTTGCCGCTGATGAAATTGAAGCCGGAGAAATCGCCGTTGTAGAAGATTCTGCCGTCGATCGAAGAATCGCCGGCATAAACGGTCAACGGATCTTCGCGCCAGAAACCGGAAAGGTAGTCGGCCGCGTCCGCGATCGACTTGCTGCACTGCCTGACCGCCGGCCAATCGCTCACCAGTCCTTTCAGTCGCACCGGTTCAGCAGCGTCGAACACGCGCTCCGGTATGGTTCCGTCGGCGCACTCCAGCGTTACCATGGGCGACGGTTCAGACATCGGACTCAGCCCTGTCGCCGTTGTCCAGTGTGCGATTCTTCAGTTCCACCAGGCGCTGAATGTTCCCCATGGACGCCAGCACCATGAACATCGGCATGAGATAGCCGCGCTCGTTCAGCGCCCCGAGCACCTCCGCGGAAAGCGTCTGTATCTTTTCTTCCGCAAGGCAATGAAAGCCGATCAGCTGGTTGCGCGATCCGTCCTTCAATTCGATTTCTAGCGTCATCGCCTCGAGCAGGTCATGCTCCTGCAGGGCGCCAACGAACTGTCTGTTGTGGTCTATTCCAGCGTAAATCGTCTCCAGCAGGTCGGCGACGCTCTCGAGAAACGGCGTTCGCCCACCGAGTGGCTGGAACAGTGGCTCACCGAGTTCGCTGTTGACCCGCGGATGATCCATGTCCAATGAAAGTACGCGCGTTCTCTCCGGTTCACCCTGGGTCTTGGAATCCTGAAATCCGATGAGAAACGGCTCACGTCGCAGCATGGCCGGAATATACGGCGCCTGCCAGCCCGACTCGTCAAGAAACAGGTTTTCTTTCTCCTGAAACCCGAACAACGCCAGCGGGTAGAAACCGCCCGTGCCGTCCTGCTGAAAGAGTATCGGATAAGAGGCCTGTACGTTCCTGAATTCGAATGGAAATACAAGCGCCTGCATCCTGTCGTCACCGTACCGGGCGGACCGCTCGGTAATGACCCTGGTCTCGGCGTGATCGACGTTGTTAAGAAGCGCGTATTGGGTCATCGCAGCCCCGTGTAGTTGACCGGCGGGCGACGGCGTCGACCAGTTCTCTGGTCGTGGGCAGCAGGCGAGTCATTTGCTGCGCCCGCAGCTGCGAACCGTGGAAAACTTCATCCGCCCGTCTGGCTTTCGGGTCATTGCGTGTCTTGTCCGCGGAAGGGTAGCTTGGTCTGAAACCCATTCCGTACAGCACGTACTGATAGCTTGCCGAAGGAAACAGCTCATCAAGGCGCGGCGCGTCGTCATGCCAGGGCGACTGCTGCTGCCACAGAACCATCTTCTGGCGCAGGCTCTCCGGCCAGGAATTCTGCTCGCGATTCTCTGTCCAGTAGTCGCTGTCCTCGCGGACGCTTGTTGCGTAGTGCAACTTGAGGAATTCGATGATGCGCGACCAATGGTAGCTCATCTTCCGGTTGAACCTGCCGGCCACGATCTCCATGATCGCCCGGTCGCGAGGCATCTGCTCGCCGATGAGCGCAGCAGACTGCTCGACCAGCGCGAGTGCGGAGGCTTCAAGGGGTTCGACAAACCCCGCAGACAGACCAACGGCGACACAGTTGCGGACCCATGACTTGTCGCGGTAACCCGGCTCGAACCGCAGGGTCCGAAAGTTCAGGCGGTCACGGTCTATACCGGGTGAGGTACTGTCGATGTAGCGTTCGAGAGTCGACAATGCACTGTCGTCGTCGGCATGAGAACTCGAGTGGACATAGCCGACCCCGCGTCGGCTGCCGAGTCCTATGTCCCAGATCCAGCCGTGGGATTGCGCCGTCGCAAGGGTCACGGATGCGATCGGGTCATCGGGTTCAGCGTAGGGAACCTGCACGGCGATCGCGCTGTCGTTGAAAAGCACGTCCGTGACCGAATTGAAACGACTTCCATAGTGGCGCGCGATCAAAAGCGCCTTCTGTCCGGTGCAATCGACGAAGAGGTCGCCTGCCACGACTTCGCCGGTATCGAGTGCTATGGCGGCGATGTCTCCGTCCGGGTGCGAATCGATGCGTTCGCAATTGCCGCGAACGTGGCGCACGCCAAGCTTCCGCACCCCGTGCCTTTGCAACAGTCCCGCGAACCGGTTTGCGTCGAGGTGATAACCGTAGTTGACGGTGAATGCGTACTGCGGTGCGTCGACCTGCTTGGGCGCAAGGCCCCGTTCGATCACGCTTGCCTGAGGAGTGACGAGATCGGCAAACGCCGATCGGCTGCCGCGAGCCAGCCAGAACTGCGCGGGATTGAGCTCGGTGTAGTCCACCGGAAAACTGAACGGGTGGATGTACTGGCTGGCTTCGGAGCGGCCGGACCAGTCTCGAAAACGCGTACCTTGCTTGAAACTCGCGTCACACTCGCGCATGAAATCGTCTTCGGGCAGACCGATGCGCTGCAACGTCATGCGCATCGATGGCCAGGTGCCTTCCCCGACACCGATGATCGGGATGTCGGGAGATTCCACGAGCACGACCTGGATCGGACGATCGTCGCGCCGGAGGGTTTCGGCCGCTACGACGCAGGCGGTGATCCAGCCGGCCGTACCGCCGCCGACGATCACGACTTTTCGTATCGGCTGATCCATCGACCCACCGGCTGGTTCGTGCGCGGCTCGAGTCAAGCAACCGCCCTGCGATATCGACGCGCGGCGATGATACCAAGAGAGGCTGCCTGGGACGGCAGCCTCGTCTCGGTGCGGTTTACAGCTTGTATCGGAAGCCGATGTTGTAGCGCGGCCCGAACTGGGCGGCGAAGAGCGTCTGGAACTCGTGCCGACCGTAAACATGGGTCGTTTCGTCAGTCAGGTTCAGTCCGTCGAGGTACACCTGCATGTTGTCGTTGACCCAGTAGCTCACGCTGAGGTCGAGCTGTTGATACTCGCCGATGTGCGTGGGGGGACCCGCGCCCACATTGTTCTGGCCGGTACCCGCCAGGAAAGCATCCCGCCAGTTGTAGGCCAGGCGGACTCCGATCCCGTCCCTGTCGTAATACGCGATCAGGTTGGCAGAATCGCTGAGTCCCGTGAGTACGAACTGCTGGGCCAGGCTGAAGGTGTTGTAGCCGACATCGGCATCGACGATCGTGGCATTGGCGATCAGGCCGAATCCCGTGTCGCCGAAGCTGTGCTGGACAACCATTTCCCAGCCCTTCATCGTCGCCTTTTCGATGTTGACCGGAATGGTGAGATTGAAGGGCGCATTCGGGTCGCGCCCGGCTACACCGGCAATGGTGCCGTTGGCCGCATCCACACCTTCGGCGTCCGGCCGATTCTCGAGGATCCAGGAGTACAGCGCCCCGCCGTCGGAACTGCCCGTGGCGGCCCGCGCTTCGGCGCCCAGTGGACCGAGCGCCGGATGCGCCAGCCCGAACGTTTCTTCGATGAGCGATGACGTGCCGATGAAGTTCTCTACGTCCTTGTGGAAGTAGCCAACCGCCGCATAGCTCGCCTCGGCATAGTAGTACTCCAGCGACAGGTCGATATTCGCCGATTCGAACGGCAGCAGCGCCGGGTTACCGCGGTTGCCGGTGCCTCCGTCGATACGCAGCAGCGAGTTGATGGTCTGGCCGCCCTGTATGTCGCCATAGTTGGGTCGTGTCACGGTCTCGCTCATCGAGAAGCGTCCAACCAGGTCATCCGATAACCCGATCCTGACGTCGAAGTTCGGCAGCACGAGATCGTAGTCGCCCTCAAGCGCCGTGAAATCGGGAGCGCCCTGCACGGCGTTCAGCTCATTGCCGGCAACCCAGCGGATCTGCGTGTAGGCCGGCGAAAGGGCCTGGGAGGAAACGTCGGTCTGCTCGTAGCGCACGCCGAACCGCATGTCGACCGGCATCCTGCCGAGCTCTGTCGCCATGTTGAGCTGGAAGTACGCCGCGACGGTCTCCTCCTGCGTGCGCCGATCGGAAGTGAAGCGGCTGGAAGGGCAAAGCCCCGTGCCGCAGTCGCCCATGTCGGTCAGCATGAAGATGTCCGCCTCGCCCGACGCCATCAATGCCTCGGTTCTCTGGATCAGGTCGGACATGTCGAACACGAAGTAATCGGCCTGCCGGCGCGGGTCGTTGCCGCCCGGAATCTCGCTGAAACCGGACGCGGCCGAAGCGGGCTGCAACAAGTCCGCGATCGCACCGGGCTGGGTCACGCCGCCCCAGGCATCGCGCTGTACGACCGAGCCCGCCGAGCGGTTGTTGACCTCGGTAAGCTGAATGCCGAAGTCGATGTTCTCCACGAAATCCACATCGAAGTCGAACGAGCCGGACAACCTGCTCTGGTCGATGTCCATCTGGGACAGATTGTTGGTAAACACGCTGCCGGTGACGATCATGTCGTCCGGCGTCAACGTGTTCCCCAGCGTGAGTTCGAGGATGGGCAGCTCGTTGCCGAAATAGCCGGTCGTCCTGTCGCGCGTGAACGCTGCGGTGGAAAGGAGGGAGGAATCGCCGAACGGACTGTTCGGAGCGCGTTTCGCACCCGAATCATGGTAATCGAACTCGAGGAACAGCCGATCGGACACGTCCCACAGCAGGTTCAGTCCCGTCGACTCGTTCTCCGTTCGCCACGCGTCCTCGCCGCCTGCCATGGAGTAGTCCGAATTAGGGAGGTTTTCGGTGTAAGTCAGCGGGCTCGCCTGGGGTCCGTCCGTCCAGAGCGTTTCCTGCCCGCCGAAGTTGAACCAGGCCGACAGGTTGCTGTAAGTCCTTGACAGCTCGACTTCCGAATACGTGTAGTCCAGCGTCGCAACCAGGCTGTCCGTTGCCTGAAACTGCAGCGTGAGTTGGCCATTCGTTCGAACCCGGTCGAATTCCGCAAGTTCGTAGCCGATGTTCTGAGGTACGGAATAGAAGTCGCCTTCTCCGGGTCGATTCTGCTGATTGGGATCCGTATGCGGGGGAATGCCGCCCCACTCGGACGGTCCGATGCCGCACCAGCAGTTGTCCACTTCACCCGGGAAGGTACGCCAACCACCGACACTTGCGGTGTTGACGCCGTTGTTGCGGTCCTGCCTTACGGCGCTGAGCGCGATGCCGACGCGGTCGTCGGCGAAGGTATTGGAGAAGAGCGCCGACATTTCCGGCGTAAACGAATCGCCATGCACGGTCGAATCGTCGCTCAATCCGCTCACGGCCGCCGTGAAGTTCACGCCCGGCGCCTGCAGCGGCCGGGTCGTGCGAATCTGTAGTGTGGAACCGATTCCACCCGTGGGCACGTCGGCCTGACCGCTCTTGTAGACTTCCACCCCTGCGATGCCTTCCGAAGCCAGATCGCCGAAATCGAACGAACGACCGAGACCACTGGTGGTCGGCATCTGGCGCCCGTTCAGCAAGACCAGATTGAAGTCCGGCCCGAATCCCCGCACCGTTACTTTCGCGCCTTCGCCGCGTTCCCGGTCGATCGAAACACCGGTGATACGCTGCAGCGATTCGGCGAGATTGCTATCCGGAAAATCGCCTATATCCTCAGCACTGATGGCATCGACGACCCCGTAAGCGTCGCGCTTGACGTCCATCGACTCCATCAGGCTCCGGCGAATGCCGACGACAACGACTTCCTCGACCGTTTGCGCCCCCTCTTGTGCGTAGGCCGCACCACCGGTCATTACCAGCGAGACTGCTGCTGCAAGGGGAGTCCTTTTTAATGATCTGACGGCCACTTTGTTCCTCTCCTCCGCCGTCCCGTTCAGCAGTCCCAAACCTTGCCGAGGGCGACGATTAGCGTTTTCCCATCAATACCGACGGGGAAAAATGTAAGCGGTTACATCAGGGCAATCTACGCGTTCCGAAAGGATTCGTCAACACCCTTGACTTCGCTTTGCTGGAGGATGAGGCCGGCGATGGGGTCAGTTGCGACCCTGGCGCCGCGCTGAGCCCGTCAGAATTCCGTGCCGTCGGCGAGTCTGAACGCGGTGATGTAGCCGCCGGCTTCGCTGCCGTCTCTGAGCGGCGCGATTTCGATCGTGATCTCGTCGCCGACGCCAACCGAATTCGGCCGCCAGCCGCGGCGAAAGACATTGTTGCGGCTGTGACCTTCGTATTCGATTTCGCGTGTCTGACCGGCGTCATCGGCCACGTCGAGAATCAGCTTGATGTGCGGGTTGCGCACTTCGATGAGCTTGACCGTCCCGACGACAGGCACGCGTTGTCCAAAGTCGAACTGGGCGGCCGAATGGTGCGCCCAGGCCGGGACCGTCAGTCCGGCGGCCACGCCGCAAACGAGCGCACGAATCAGGTTTCTCATTGGTTTTTCCGTCTCCGCCGATCCCGTAGACGCTGCGGGCAAGGTAGGGTGACGCCCACTCGGTGAAATCCCCGCTAACCCGTACCCAACCCGATGATAAGCCGCCGCCGCCAAAACACCAACGCAGGATCGGCGACGGGATGGCGTCTCGCACACCGCGCGGCCAGCGTCTTTTCGACAGCAAGCGGCGCCGGGAACAGTGTCGGGTTTACCTTCAGTCCTGCCGAAACAGCAGACCACCCTCAACTGGAACGCCCGGATGCCCGAAAACCGCGCCGCGTCCGTTGCCGCTGGCCTTCCGATTTGCTTTAATTCGCATTGCATTCAAACGCTTGTTGGCGAGAGTCGGGACCGCCCCGTCGGGGGAAGCGAATCTGGCCGCCGAGCCCACGGAAACGCCCATGTTCATCACGCAGAAGCACTTGCCGCGCCGCACCGTCCTGCGCGGCCTCGGCGCGACGATCGCGTTACCGCTCATGGATGCGATGGTTCCGGCCTTTGCCCAGTCCGCCGCTTCGACGCAGCGGCTCGGTTTCGTCTACGTGCCGCACGGCGCAATCATGAGCGAGTGGACGCCGGACGAGGATGGCAGGGGCTTCACGTTCACGCCGACTCTTCAGCCGCTTGCGCCGTACCGCGAGCGCCTCAACGTCGTCAGCGGACTGCACCATCGGGCCGCGGACTCAACGGCGGTGCACTCCCTGAGCCCGACGACCTGGCTCAGCGGCGTGCGGCCGAAGCCCACGCAGGGGGTCGATGCTTTTGCGGGCGTCACGGCCGATCAGATCGCCGCAGCCGCGATCGGCGGCGATACGATGCTGCCCTCGATGGAGCTTGCGACAGAAGATCACTCGGGTCTCATCGGCGCCTGTGACCGAGACTACGGCTGCATCTACATGAACACGCTGTCCTGGCGAACGCCCACTTCGCCGATGCCGATGGAGATCAATCCACGCAAGGTTTTTGAGCGGATGTTCGGTCAGGGCGGCAGCGTCGAGACGCGGCTTGCCCGCGCCCACGAGGACGCCAGCATCCTCGACGCGTTGAGCCAGCAGGCAAAATCGCTGCAGGGCACGCTCGGCGCGCACGACCGGCAAACGCTTGAACTGTATCTCGAAGCCGTCCGGGAAATCGAACGGCGCCTCGATCGCGCCGACGCGCAGATCGAAGCCAACAGCGACCTCGTCATCCCCGAAGCGCCGGCCGGCATTCCATTCGACTACGAAGACCACGTCGACATGATGTTCGACCTGCTTGCGCTCGCCTGGCAGGCGGACATCACGCGAGTCTTCACGTTCATGCTGGCACGCGAGATCAGCAACAGGACATATACGCAGGTCGGCGTCAGCGAAGGTCATCACGCGGTCTCCCACCATCAGAACCGCGCCGAGAAGATGGAAATGAACGCGCGCATCCAGAGATATCACGTCGGATTGTTCGCACGATTCCTCGACAAGCTCGACGCGATCCCGGACGGCGAAGGCTCCCTGCTCGACAATTCGCTGATCCTCTACGGCAGCAACATGAGCAACAGCAACGCTCACGATCACTTCCCGCTGCCGAACGTCGTCGTCGGAGGCCGCGGCCGCGTGAACGGCGGCCAGCACGTCAGCTGCGTCGACCACACGCCGATGACCAACCTGCTGCTGACGATGCTTCACAACACGGATGTGCCGATCGAAAGCCTCGGCGACAGCACGGGAACGATCGCCGAACTTGCCGTCTAGCCGGCCGCATGGGTAGCGAGCATCCCGGAGGCTCAGCGCCATGACCAACTGTCTCATCGTCCGAACCGCGGTCGCGGCAATGGCGGCGCTCGTCGCGAGCGTCGGCGTCTCGTTCGCGCAAGCCGGCGACCTCGTCGCTGCAGCCAAGGCGGGGGACCGCACGACAGCGTCCGCGCTGCTCGCCGAGGAGGCCGACCCGAACGTCGCCGAAACCGACGGCACGACTGCGCTGCATTGGGCCGTGCAGAACGATGATCCGGAACTTGCGGGGCAACTCGTCGCGGCAGGCGCCGCCGTATCCGCCGCAAACCGTTACGGCGTGACGCCGCTCTATCTCGCGGCTGTCAACGGTAGCGCACACATGATCGAACTGCTGCTCGACTCGGGGGCGCAGGCAGACGAAACCGGCACTGAAGGCGAGACGGTGCTCATGACGGCCGCACGTACGGGCAATGTCGAGGCGGCGGCCGTGCTGCTCGAACACGGCGCTGAAGTGGACGCCCGCGAGGACTGGCACGGCCAGACGGCACTCATGTGGGCGGCGGCACAGGGCCATCCCGAAACGCTTGCAACGCTGATCGGGGCCGGCGCCGACGTCAACGCCGTGTCCGATGTCGTCGAATGGGAACGCCAGAGAACCGCGGAGCCGCGCGCCAAGTGGTTGCCGCCGGGCGGCATGACGCCGCTGCTATTTGCGGCCCGCGAAGGTTGCGTCGAGTGCATCGGCGTGCTGATCGACCGGGGCGCCGATGTGAACATGACGACGCCAGACGGCATCAGCCCGGTCGTCTCGGCGCTCATCAACGGTCACTTCGATGTCGCCGCGGCGCTCATCGAAGCCGGCGCGGACCCGGCCCTCGTCGACTACACCGGGCGAAGCGCACTCTACGCGGCCGCCGACTTCAATACGATGCCAAAGTCGAACCGCCCAGCGCCGCAAGTCATCGGATACGAACACACGGCGCTCGACGTCATGCGCATGCTGCTCGAACGCGGCGCCGACCCGAACGTCCAGCTCGAACGGCAGGCGCCGTACCGGGCGAAGCTCGATCGCGGCAACGACACCGTGCTCGGTACCGGCACGACCCCGCTCATGCGCGCCGCCAAGGCTGGCGACATACCGGCGATGCGCCTGCTGCTCGACTCCGGCGCCGACCCGACGCTCGCAACGAACCGTGGCGTCGATGCCCTGATGCTCGCAGCCGGCGTAGGCACGGCGGAACAGGACACGACCGGACGCTACAAGACCGAAGCGCAAGCCATCGAAGCGATCGACATGCTGCTCGGACTCGGCCTCGACATCAACGCCGCAGATTCGCGCGGGCGCACGCCCGTACACGGTGCGGCCATGCAAGGTTATGACGAGGTGATCGCAGCACTCGCCGAACGCGGGGCGGATCTTGACGCGGCGGACAGCAACGGCTTCACACCGCTCGACACGGCCCTCGGGCTCGCTGGAGGCTTCGGCTTTTCCGGCCAGGAAGGCGTCGTCCGCGAGGACACGGCCGCCCTGCTACGCTCCCTCATGGGCTCAGACTGACTGACGGGGATTCCGCCATCAAGGTTCCGGGGCAGGATCATCCGATCTCGATCACCGCGAATCCGCGGCGCGTCGTCGTCATGTTCGAAGGACACAAGGTCGGCGACACGCTCAGCGCGCTGAAATTGACCGAGGCGACATATCCCGCCGTCAACTACATACCTCGCAAAGACGTGGATATGAACCTGCTCGAGCGCAGCAGTCATTCGACGAATTGCCCGTACAAGGGTGATGCGGCTTATTTCTCGATCAGGGCCGGCGACCGGGTAGCCGAGAACAGCGTCTGGAGCTACGAAACGCCCCACACGGCCGTGGCTGCGATCGCAGGCTACCTTGCGTTTTACCCGGACGTAGTCACCGTAAGCGAGGAATCGTAACGGCCCGCCTTGAAGGTGACGGTCGATACGGCTGCAGCGCCGCCCGACAGAGTCGAAAACCAGGAGGATCACCCATGCGACGCCCCGCCACGACCAAGGCGCTCACAACCGGCCTGTTCGCGTGCATCCTTGCGGCCTGCGGCGGCGCGCCGGAGCCCGTTGCGTTGCTCGACGACCTGGATGTCGGCTGGAACGTCATCGAACCGGGCGGCGATACGACCTGCTCGGACGGTTCTCCCTACCGCTTTTTCGTCCGGCCGGGGCAACCGCAACGCCTGCTCCTCTACTTCGAGGGCGGCGGCGCGTGCTGGAACGGGATGAGCTGCGACCCCGACCTGGAACCGACCTACACGATCGACACCGAGATGACCGATCCGGCTCGCGCAAACGGCATTCTCGACTTTGCGAACCCCGAGAACCCGTTCGGCGACTACAGCGCGGTCTACGCACCGTACTGCACGGGCGACGTGCACCTGGGAAACCGTGTGACGACCTATGAGGCGCCGGCGATCGAAGGGCATGACTCGCACGAAGTGACCGTCAGGCACAACGGATTCGCAAATGCTGCGGCGGTACTCGACTTTGTTTACGCCCGCTTTCTCGAGCCGGCAGAGATTTTCGTGACCGGGTCGAGCGCGGGCTCGCTCCCCTCACCGTACTACGCGATGCGGGTCGCCGAGCACTACGAATCCGCCGCCATCGCTCAGCTCGGCGACGGCTCGGGCGGCTACCGCCGCCAAGTGCTCACGGCCATGCCCGAAGAGGCCTGGGGAACGCTGGACGAACTTCGGCAGCTGCCGGAATTCTCCGACATGGCCGTCGGGGAATTTACGTTCGAGAGCCTCTACGTCGCCGCGGCGCGGCGCCACCCCGAAATCACATTCTCCGCGTTCGACCACGCCGAGGACGACGTGCAGAAGCAGTTTCTCGCACTCGGCGGTCACCGGACCGCTTCCCTGCTCGACCTGATTCTGGCTAACCGGAACGACATCCGCAGTCAGGCTGCGAACTTCCGTTCGTACATCGCCGACGGCGACATCCACACGATCCTGCAGCGCCCCGAGTTCTACACGCAGCATGTGGATGGCCTGCGGATTCGCGATTGGGTCGCAGCTCTCGCCGCGCGCGAACCGGTCGAGGATGTCCAATGCGACCCCTGCGACGCACCGGAGTTCCTCGGCGGCGAATGACCGTGGGCCGCGCGCGTCGCTGCGTTGCGTTCACTGTCGATTTGCTCGATATTAGACGCCGAACGCGCACGGTCGCCGGGTCGACCGGCCGTACGTTTTGCAACGCTCCGTAGTGCCGGCGCCCGACAGCGCGTCGCGGAGCAGACAGGAACCGCGGGGGCAATTTCAGATCATGCCGTCCAAACACCGCAGAAACATCCTGCCGCTTGCCGTGCTGCCGGCCTTGCTTGCCGCGAGCGTGCTCGCGCAAGACACTGACGACCGGATCGCCAGGCTCGCCGCACTTGACGCGCGACTTGCGGAGCTCGAAACGGAAATCGGGCTGCTTGAGGACACAAAGGCCATCAAGCGCCTGCAGCGCGCCTACGGCTACTACCTGGACAAGGGACTCTGGCGCGAACTCGGCGACCTTTTCGCCGACGATCCCGATACCACGGTCGAGTATGCCGGTGCAGGCGTCTACGTCGGCAAGCAACGGATCGGCGAGTACTTGCAGCAAGTTGTCGGCGGCGGCCGCGAGGAAGGCCAGCTCTTCAACTACATCATCATGCAGGGCGTCGTAAACGTCGCTCCGGACGGTCTTACCGCCAAGGGCCGCTGGCGGGCGCTGATCCAGGTCGGCCAGCACGGCGAGAGCGCAGCCTGGGTCGAAGGACCGTACGAAAACGATTACATCAAGGAAGACGGAATCTGGAAGTTCCACAAGATTCATTGGTACCAGACACTCGCCGCGCCGTATGAACCCGGGTGGCATTTCGAAACGATCCCGATGACCGGAGTCGACGAGGACTTTCCACCCGACCGTCCGCCGACCGAGGAGTACGAGTCTTATCCCGGCGCATACCTGCCTCCCTACCACTACGCCAACCCCGTATCCGGCCGCTGCGAGCCCGGCATCTGCCGGGAGGCGGGCGGCGATGAATAGCGGCATGGCTGGCATTGGCCGAACGATGCGCGGACAGGGTCCTGCGGCACACGCACCGGTACCGCGATTCGTTCGACCCGGCATGCTGGCTCTCGCGGTCTCGCTGGCGGGACTCGTCGGCGCGGCCCAGGCACAGGAATCGGACGACACGGTCGCGGTGCGCCTGGCCGAGACGCGTGCCAGGCTCGAAGCGATCGGCACACGCGCCGAGCGCGTCAACGATGTCAACGATATCGAGATCCTGCAGCGCAGTTACGGCTACTACGTCGACAAGATGCTCTGGGAGCACGTTCTGGACCTCTTCACCGACGACGCGACGATGGAGATCGGTCCAGGCGGCGTCTACGTCGGCAAGGACAGCATCCGCAATTACCTTTACAGCCTCAGCGACGGCCAGCAGGGCCCGCTCGAAGGCGTGCTGTTCAACCACATGCAGCTTCAGCCCGTTCTGACGCTTGCCGACGATGGCCTGTCGGCGCAGGGCCGCTGGCGGGCACTGATCCTGACCGGCACCCACGGCGCGGGCTCCGGAGGAAACTGGGGCGAAGGGCCGTACGAAAACGAATACGTAAAGGAAGACGGCGTCTGGAAGATCAGCAAGCTCCATTGGTTTGCGACGTTCATCGCGCCGTACGAAGGCGGCTGGCTCAACGTCGACGCTGCGGACGTGCGCGCCCATTCGCTGGGGCGCGGCGTCGAACCGGACCAACCGCCGAGCGTGGATTACGAGCCGTATCCGGGCGTCTTCATCCCGCCGTTCCATTATCCAAACCCCGTGACCGGCAACTGACGGAGCGAACCATGCGAAAAACAAGCATTCGTCCGTTCCTCTGTGCCGGCCTGGCCGCACTCCTCACGGCCTGCTCGCAGGCGCCGGACCCGGCCGCGGACGCAACGACAAGCCCCGACGATGCGGCGCTTGACGCGGCGATCATGGAACTTGAACAGGCAGTCGCGGCAGCCGAGCAAGAGGTACAGCGCCTGCGCGACGTCGAGGCACTGGAAAACCTGTCCGGCGTTTACGGACATTATGTCGACAAGTCGATGCACGACGATGTCGCGGACCTTTTCGCAGATGAGGGCATCGTCGAGATTCTCGGCCGTGGCGTCTTCTACGGCCATGAACGCGTCCGCGAGTACATGCACAATCTGAGCCCGATCGGGCCGGCGCCAGGCCGGCTGTTCAATCACATGCATCTTCAGCCGGTCGTGCACGTCGCCGACGACGGCCTGTCGGCCAATGTCAGATCGCGCCTGTTCGTGATGTTCAGCATTCATAAAACGAACGCCCAGTGGGGCGCGGGGATCTACGAGAACGAGTTCGTCAAGGAGGACGGCGTCTGGAAGATCGACTACCTGCACGGCTACCAGACCTTCTATACGCTCTACGAGGACGGCTGGGCCGAGCGGTCGTCGGGGATCTTCGCGCCGTTCGACCGGCTGCCCCCGGACGGGCCGCAATCGGTGCCCTACGACCCCTACCCCGCCGCATTCGTGCCGCCCTTCCACTATCCGAACCCCGTATCGGGCCGGATGGACCACTATGGGCGGCCGCGGCCGCCTCCTCCTCCGCAGTAGCTGCGCGACGCAGCCGCATTCCGGGATAGCGAGCACGCCATGGCCGACTATGTCGGTGCCATCGATCAGGGCACGACCAGCACGCGGTTCATCGTCTTCGATCACGCGGGCACCGTCATCGTCGAGGCGCGCAAGGCGCACGAGCAGATCTTTCCGAAACCCGGCTGGGTCGAACACGATCCGGCCGAAATCTGGCGCAACACCGAAGAGGTCGTCGCAACCGCACTGGCCAACGCCGGACTTGCACCACGCGACCTCGCCGCCGCCGGCATCACGAATCAGCGCGAGACGACGGTGCTCTGGGATCGCCTGACCGGCAAGCCGCTGCACAACGCGCTCGTGTGGCAGGATACGCGGGTCGACGATCTCGTGGCCGCCCTTGCCCGCGACGGCGGCCAGGACCGGTTCCGCGCCGCAACCGGCCTGCCGCTCGCCAGTTACTTCAGCGGACTGAAACTCAGGTGGCTGCTCGACAACGTGCCCGGCGCACGCGCGAAGGCCGAAGCGGGCGAAGCGCTTTTCGGCACGGTCGACTCCTGGCTCGTATGGCGGCTCACGGGCGGACCGGCCGACGGCCTGCACGTCACCGACGTCACCAACGCGAGCCGCACCCAGCTCATGAATCTCGCGACGCTCGACTGGGACGACGATCTGCTCTCGGTTTTCGATGTGCCGCGCTCGGTCTTGCCGCGCATCGTCGCGTCGAGCGAAGTCTACGGAACCGCAAGCGTCGGGTCGCTCGCCGGTGTGGACATCGCCGGCATTCTCGGAGATCAGCAGGCCGCTCTCGTCGGTCAGGCCTGTTTCGAGTCGGGCGAGGCAAAGAACACGTACGGCACGGGCTGTTTCCTGCTCATGAACACCGGCACGGAACCGGTGCCATCGGCGGCGGGGCTCCTCACGACGGTCGCCTACCGGCTCGGCGCCGAAGCACCCCGTTACGCGCTTGAAGGTTCCATCGCGATCACGGGCGCGCTCGTGCAGTGGCTGCGCGACAATCTCGGCCTCATCGAGAACAGCGCCGACATCGAGGCGCTGGCGCGCGAAGTTGACGACAACGGCGACGTGTACTTCGTGCCGGCGTTCTCGGGCCTCTACGCGCCGCACTGGAAGGCGAGTGCGCGAGGCTGCATCGTCGGCCTGACCCGGTACGCGAACCGGCACCACATCGCGCGCGCGGCACTCGAGGCGACCGCGTTTCAGACCCGAGAAGTGATCGAGGCGATGGAGCGCGACTCCGGCATCCCGGTCAGCACACTCCGTGCGGATGGAGGCATGGTCGCCAACGAGCTGCTCATGCAGTTTCAGGCAGACATCCTCAATGTGCCGCTGCTCCGGCCGAAGGTCGCCGAAACGACCGCGCTCGGCGCCGCGTATGCGGCGGGCCTTGCGGTCGGCTACTGGACGGATCTCGAGGACCTCAGGCGCAACTGGGCGCTCGACCGGCAGTTCGAGCCCTCCATGGACGATTCCGAACGCGCACGGCTGTACCGATCCTGGCAGAAGGCCGTCACGCGGTCTTTCGACTGGGTATCTGCCGGCGACTAGCCGCCAAGGGGGCGACGAATGCACGCAAGGTCCATCGATCACCAGGCGAGCGCCGATGTCTAGCGCGTTCCTCGGCGAACTGCTCGGAACGATGACCCTGCTGCTGCTTGGCAACGGCGTCGTCGCGGGCGTCCTGCTCAAGGGTTCCTATGGCGAGGGCGCGGGCTGGATCGCCATCACGACCGCCTGGGGATTCGCGGTGGTCTCCGGCGTCGTCGTCGCACTCGCGGTCGGCAGCAACGGCCACATCAACCCCGCCGTCACGATCGGCGTGAGCGTCTACACGGGCGACTGGAGCCAGACCGCAGTCTACATCGCGGGCCAGATGCTCGGCGCGGCGCTCGGTGCGACCATCGTCTGGCTGCACTACCTGCCGCACTGGGCGCTGACCGAAGACCCCGCAGCCAAACGCGCCTGTTTCTGCACGTCACCGGCTGTCAAGCACCTGCCGTCGAATCTCGCGAGCGAAATCATCGGCACGTTCGTGCTCGTGTTCGTCGCGGCGGCGATGTTCTCCGAAAATCTCGCTCCCGGCGGACTGGAACCCGGCATCGGTCCCATCCTCGTGGGCCTGCTCGTCTGGGGCATCGGGCTCTCGCTCGGCGGGCCGACGGGCTACGCGATCAATCCCGCCCGCGATCTCGGGCCGCGAATCGCTCATGCGCTCTTGCCGATCGCGGGCAAGGGCAGTTCGGGCTGGGAATATGCGGCGGTTCCCATCGTCGGGCCGATCGCCGGCGCCGTGCTTGCAGGCATTCTGGTCGCGATCCTGGGGCTCTAACAGCCGGCGGCAAAGCCCGGCATCGTAGCTGGACCGGCGAGACGGCCCTCCGCCGAACGCAGCGGAGCATTCGCCACGGACTCCCGGGCGCAACCGGCGAGCAGGAGCCCGCTCGTTCCGAACTGCGTTGCCGTGTAAACTGTGCCGCAGTCCAGCAAGGTCCGAGCCACATGACAGAACCGTCATCACCCGCCGATTTTGAGCCGCCGTCGGGCAGGCGCATCGCGCAAAGCGCAGTGGCCGCCGGAGTCGTCGCGGTCATCGTCCTCGTCACCGTCATCCTGCCCGCGGAATACGGCGTCGATCCGACGGGCATCGGCCGCGTAAGCGGCTTTCTGGAACTCGGTCAGGAACCGACGCGAACGCTCGAGATCGTCGATGTGACCGGCGGCAACGAAACCGTGTTCGAGGCCGAGATTCCCGATTTTGGCCAACCCGTTCCGCTGCCGAACCCCTCGATCTACCAGAATGCCGGTGAGCCCGCGCGCACGGAAACGTTCCAGATCACGATCGACGCTGAGCGCGAAACCGAACTGAAGACCGTACTGGAAACGGGCAAGGTCATCGTCTTCACCTGGCAGGTCGACCGGGGCACGGTCTATTCGGACTTCCACGGACACGACCCCGAGGTCAGCCCCGACTACTGGGTCCGGTACCGCGAACACCAGGAAGGCAGCGGCGACAACGGTTCCCTCGTCGCCCCGTTCGCCGGCGAGCACGGCTGGTACTGGCTCAACTACAACGAGTATCCGGTCACGGTGACGCTGACCGTAACGGGCTACTTCGAGGAAGTGATCGACTACAGCAACTTGTTCTGATCATGCAGGCGCAGCCGCGCCGGCCGCCGTTTCCATACCAATAACAACACTCAGGGAGATCGCTACATGTGGCAGCAGGAGTACCTACCCATAGCGGATAGTCTCGCCTGGTCGGCGCTGGCCGCGGCCCTTCCGATATTCGTCCTGCTGCTCCTGATCGGCGTCCTGCGCCGGCCCGCCTGGATCGCGGCGCTTTCGGGTCTCGCCACGGCCGCGATCGTCGCGGTCGGCATCTACGGCATGCCGCCCTCGCTTGCCGTCAGCTCCACGGTCTACGGCGCGGCCTTTGGCCTCTTCCCGATCGGCTGGATCGTCTACTGGGCGATCGTGCTCTACCGGATCACGCTTGAGACCGGCAATTTCGAGATCATCAAGGACTCGATCGGCGGCCTGACGCACGACAGGCGCCTGCAGGCCATGCTCATCGCGTTCGCGTTCGGCGCGTTCATCGAGGGCGGCGCAGGCTTCGGCACGCCCGTCGCGGTGGCCGCGGCCATGCTGACGGGGCTCGGGTTCTCGCCGTTCTTCGCCGCGGGCATCTGTCTGCTTGCCAACACCGCGCCTGTAGCGTTCGGTTCGATCGGCATTCCGGTCATTACGCTCGCCGGCATCACGGGCCTCGACGAGGCGCTCCTGAGCACCTGGGTCGGCAGGATCTGTGCGCCGATCTCGGTATTCATCCCGGGTTACCTGGTCTGGGTCATGGGCGGCTTTCGGGCATTGAACGGCGTGCTGCCGGCGGCCATTGTCTGCGGCGTCGCGTTCGCCTCGATGCAACTGTTCATTTCAAGCACCTTCGGCCCCGAACTCGTCGACATCATCGCAGCGCTGACTGCGATCGTTGCCCTGATCGTTCTCTTCAAGTTCTGGCAACCGTCGGACTCGTTCCACCTCGAGGGTGACTCCGAGGTCGCAACGACCGTAAAGAAGCACGGGCTCGGCCCGACACTGCTCGCATGGTCGCCGTACCTGTTCCTCGTGTTTTTCGTGCTGCTGTGGGGCAGCGGCTGGGGGACGCGCGTGCTCAACACCGTGTCGGTCGCGATCCAATGGCCGGGACTGCACAACGTCGTCGAACGCGTCCAGCCGGTCGTCGAATCGCCGGCACCCTACGCCGCCGTATACAACCTGAACTGGCTTTCGGCTGCGGGCACCGCCTGCGCTTTCGCGACGATGGCCGCGGCGCTGCTGCTGCGCATGCCCGTGATGACCTACGTCAAGCTGCTCGGGTCCGTCGTGCAGCAACTGTTCTTCTCGCTGCTGACGATCGCTTCCGTGCTTGGTCTCGCCTTCCTCATGAACTACTCGGGTGCGACTGTGACGCTCGGCCTCGCTTTCGCTGCAACGGGCGCGCTCTTCCCGTATTTCAGCGCGATGCTCGGCTGGCTCGGGGTGTTCCTGACCGGCAGCGATACGTCTGCAAACGCGCTATTCGGCAACCTGCAGGTCGTGACCGCCAGAGAGCTTGGCCTTGATCCGGCGATCATGGCATCGGCGAATTCCGCCGGCGGCGTCATGGGCAAGATGATCAGCCTGCAGAGTCTCGCAGTCGCCGTCGCGGCGACGGGAATGGCACGCAGCCAGGAAGGTCAGCTATTCCGCTTCACCTTCCGGCACAGCATCTTCCTTGCGAGCGTGATCGGCGGGCTGACGGCGATCTACGCGTATCTGTAACGCGGCGGACGGCTCGGTAATTCGGCAAACGGACCGCCGGGGCACACAGCAATTCCAGCGTTGGCGCCTGACTTCCCCGTCAGGCGCCAAGCGCCCCACGCTGTAATGCAGTCCGCGCCGGAACGACCGGCAACCGGTTCCGTATCGCGGATCGGAAGACCGGTGCCGGGCCTTGCGACGTGAGCTCAACGTGTCGCCGGGCGATCGGGAGCGTCAGCCGGCCGTCTGTTCCTCGATGGACTGCGTCCACGCACGATCGATCTTCGCGGCGAGGTAGAAGTCGCTCTCGGTCAGGCCGCTGATCTTGTGCGTCCAGATCTCGACCGTGCACTGGCCCCAGCGGACATAAAGGTCGGGGTGATGGGCCTGCTCCTCGGCGATGTCCGTCACCCGGTTGGCGAAGTCCATCGCGGCGACGAAATTCCCGAATGGATACGCGCGTTCGAGATGTCCGGCGGAGTTCAGCGTCCAGCCTCCGCCGAGTTCCGCGAGCAAGGCTTCGGCGTCCTCCGAACCCATCGGCGGGACGCCTCCTCGGCAAGGTACGCATTGGCGGTCGGCCAGTTCCATGTTCGTCTCCTCGAGCTTGCGGACGGCGAGTGGATTGTACCTGTCGTTCGATACCATTAGCAGGCGCTGCAGGTGACGCCGAACCGACTCGCTACCTGGGTACGAACCGTCGTGTCGCCTCAAGATCGCAGTTGAACGGGGTCATGTCCATGTCGGGCGAATACACGAGATCGCGTACGTGCGTCATGGATCCCACGATGTATTCGGGATCCTCGAGCGTGAACTCCACGCGCAGGCGCGTGCCGTCGGAGTGGAGCCGATAGCGCTCGACGACGTGCTTTTGCGCGCCCGAGGGAATACCGTTCTGATAGGGCGAACGATTGTCGGCGAAACTGGCCGTGTCGACGACGAGCACGTCGTCCTCCCACCAGCCGATCGAATGACCTTCATACCTGCGTTCGTCGGCCGGATGCGGCCGGCCGTCCATGTAGACGGTTCGCTCCTGATCCATGTACTGACTGCGGATCGCGATAATCTCCCCGCCATCGAGGAACTCGATCTCCATGGGATAGAAGTCGGTATAGACGAGTCCGCCCGGCGTCGGCTTCGACAGGCACGCGAGTTCCGGATTGTCCTCTGCGTTCTGATCGAATGCGGCCTGCGCCGCGCGGCCGGCTTCCGTTAACGTGAGGTCGCGTGCCATGAGCTGATCCAGCCCGCCCGGATAGTCGTCGCCGAGGCTTTCGCGGTCGATGAACCAGCGGCCCTCGATCGTCGTCGTGCTCGCCGTTGCGCGTCCCGGCACGCGTTCATTGGAGATCGGCAGGCCGTCCTTCTCGATCGCCACCAGCAAGCCATACGAGCGGCCATCCCGGGCCGGGTGCACTTCGACGCTGACCTCGTCGCCAACCACCAGCGAGTCGGGCGTCCAGCCGCTGCGGCGGATCGAGATCGCCGAGGCCATCTGCACGGTCCAGGTCACCGCCGTACCGTCGTCGCCCGTCACGTCAACGGTGAAGTAGCTATGCGGATTCCGCATGCTGTACTCGCTGACCGTACCCTCGAACGCGACCCGGGCGTTCATGTCGAGCGCGGCGTCGCTGTGATGGGCACTCGCCGTCGCGCCAATCAGCAGAGCCGCCACTAGCCAGGAAATGCTGATTCTCATACGCACTCCAGTCATCGCTCGCGCGCCTTCAATCCGAGTTGGCAGATCGTCTAATTGTAATATCACGCACGTACCGCGTCGACTTTCGCGGCTTCGTCTGCAGGGGTTATTGGGAACACGACGCCGACGGGGTCGTTGCAGACGGACGCGTGCCCGTCATGCAGCGAGCATTCGTGTGATCAGCCAGAAGCTCGATGTCACGCCGATGGCGTAACCCGCGAAGCGCTGTGCGAAGCCAGCTCTCGGACCGCCGACGGGCACCTGCCGCACCATGGCAAGACACAACATCAACACTACGGCGAACATGACCTGACCCAGTTCGATGCCGAGATTGAACGCGAAAAGACCTGTCAACAAGCCCGCCTGGGGCAGACCGACTTCGCGCAACACAGCGGCAAAACCGAAACCGTGCAGGAGACCGAAGTTGCCGGAGACAAAAAGAGGCCGTCGCCAGGTGAGCGTATCGCGCGGACCTTTTACGATCTCGACAGCCAGAAAGACGATACTCAAAGCCATGGCGCTCTCGACCGCGGCGACCGGTACCCGGACCATGTCGAGCGCCGAAAGCGCCATCTCCCTGCGCCGCGATGATTACCGTCAACGGGCGGCTATCGTCTGCGTGCACGACGATCGAAACCAGCAGACACAAGATCACGGCGAAGACGCGGCGGGGCATCATCGGGACGCGTCCACGGTGACGACGACTTCGTATTCATCCAGCAACGTCTCAAGCGCTTCGCGCGCTGCCTCTTCCCGTTTCGCGGCCAAAGCGTCATCACGCACGCGTTCGGTGATTTCGCCAAGCTCCGGAAGTCGGGACCCCGCTCTCCTGATGACAAGAACGAGGTGCCACCCATGATCGGACGCCAGGGACCCGCCCCGCGCGCCGGGAGCTTGTCCGAACAACTCGGCAGCGAAAGTGTCGCCGAAATGCGAGCGCAGCAGGCGATCGCTCACGTCAGCGTAGTTGAGCTGATAAAGAAAGCGATCGCCATGCCGCCCGCTCCGTGTAGCCGGAACGTCGTTGACGCGCAGCTCATCGAGCAATTCTCGCGCCGCCTCCGCGCTATGATCGCTGTCGTCTCTTGCGTTGACGAACACATGAGTGAAACTGATCCGGGGCGGCACCCGGTAGTCGTCAGGATGTTCATCGAAATGGCGTTCGATTTCCCGATCGTCTACTGAAATACCCGCGGCAGCCTCTTCCATGAGCAACAGGCGCATTTGTTGAACGGTGCGAAGCCGTACCAGCGGGTCAACGTCAGGCAGGCTTATGCCCAAACGTTCGCGATAGAGCGCTTCCTGGCTCGCAACTTCGCGAACGAGCGATTGGAGCTCGTCCGCGGACATGGAATCGACGAGTTCGGCAAACGTGTCTTCATCGTAAAGCTGTGCGCGACCTTGCAGGTACACGAGCAGATCGTTCTCGGTGACGGTGATCGTGCGATCGCTCTCAACGAGGCCCTGCGATAACGAAACGATGACGAAGAGTGCCGCACCGGCCAACAGAAAGTGAGTCAACGGCTCGCTGAAGACTTTGCGCAGCATCAGGGCGAATACCATATGGAAGACGAAAAAACGCGTCCCTGCCCGCAAGCCGCAAGCAGACAAGTGACGAGTGTGGCGCCGAGTCCAGGCCGGATCTTCAGGCCGGCATTCACGGTGTGTAATAGACGGGAGAAGTCCAGGCGCGCTCCTGAAGCCATTTGGGTACCGCTTCGTTCAGTGAAACGCCGCTCTCCGCCGAGAGATAGGTGGCCCATCGCGGCGTCGGAATCTCGATAACGCGCGCATGGTAGAGCGCTCTTTCCGCGGGGTCGAAGTCAGGATCGCGCCAGGTTCCGTAAAGCTCTGCCGCGCCGATCGAGTTCTCGTAAATCGCTGTTTGCGCATCTACCGTATTGCCGACGGGCTCAAGGCGGCCCGTCTCGTCGTCGAACATGCGGCCGGGCGACCATGCAACGTCGTAGATCTTTTCGAACGAGCGGCCATTACGCCGCCAAGGTTTGACTGTCTGGATGCGATCCAGGTTGCCGGAGTGCGGATCCTTCGAAGCGTGTACGACGAAACCCGGCCCGCCTTGCAGATCTTCTTCTCCGGCAAGCACACCGCCCATGGGAACGCCCCATTCGTACGCCTGGTCGGCCCAATCCGGCCCGTCCCCGAGCAGGCTGGCATCGCCCCAGCCGGCGAAGAGGCGCACACGAATCAACGGTCCCTACGTCGCAAATGCCTCGCGCCGCCTGTGCGCATCGAAGATGGCTTCCCGGGTGTTCTCATCAGCCCACACACCGGTAATCCCCGATGCACTGAGCGCTGCCAGCGGGCTGCCGATGATTGGCGAGATTTCCTGCAGGATCATCTCAGGATCCCTATGACTGTCGCTGAGGCCCAACGCACCCGGAAAGTTGTCTTCTTCAGTCGTCGAGATGCCCGAATGAAAGTCCGTCGCGCCCACGAATCCCAGCTCAAACGGGTTGATCCCGATTTGCTCCGCGATTTCCAGGCCGCGCTGGAGGCCGTATCGTACATAACTTCCGCCGGGCTGATCCTTGCCCGCATCGATCAATTCGAAGTCGGCGAATTCATCGTCGGGCGAAATCTCCGGCCGTGCTTCGATCGTCCCCTTGTTCTGCGTGATTTCGACCAGCGGCTCATTGCGCGCGCGTGTTTGTGCGTACTCGGCATCGATGGGCTCGCCGTTCACGTCTTCAAAGCTGAAAGCCCGGCCACAACTGATATTCGTGTTGTGGGGAATCATCAGCGAATCGATGCCGAGTCTTCGATTGGTATCGGCATACGCCCAAAGCGACTCCGGGTTCAGGGAATCCGTTGCGGCGAACGGCATCGCAGGGTAGTCGGGGCCGCGGAAAAGCACGTTGCGATGCAGGTGCGCCGATGGCGTTGCTCGAATGTTCGGTGAGTACTCGAAAGCAACGAAACTCGTGAATCTTCCGGGTTCGTAGTGACGCTCCGCCGCATCGATGATGTCGCGCCAGTGGCCGGCGACGAGCGCCGGATTCGACAGTCCAGGCGTGTCTTCGCCGAAAAGACCCCGGTTGACTCTCGCGAAAAACGCCCACATGTCCGGCCCACCGTCATGCGCGAACTGCCGTTCCCAGCCATCGCCGGGCAGGTCGATTTCCGACTGCATCGCGAGACGCACGTTGCCAAGGTATTCCGCGTGGTCAGTAACCGCGAGGAAATCCAGCGGCGTGTGGCGTACGACAGTCCTGTCGTAGTACCTGACGGGCTCGCCTTTGGCGAACCGATAGGCGTCGTCCGGCGTGGTCTCGGTCTTCGTCGCTGCAGCGTCGAGAGAGTAGCTCGTGTGCAGATGCAGATCGCCGAAGAAAGCGTGGCGTTCGGCAACTGGCTGAGCGGACGCTTCGGAAACAAACGCGCCCGTGCAGAGCGCAGCAACGGACCAGAGAACCGCGATAGCCATGTAACGAGACGCAGGCATCGCGGTTGTCAGCCGGCGTCGTGAAGCTGAATCAGCTTCCACAACCGCCTGTACTCCTCGTCGAGCAATGCGCCGAACAGCGGATCGGGCCGGTAGTCAATCTGCTTTCGCACGCTGTCCCAATCCGACTCGTCCAGGGAATTTGCCGCTGCGGGAAAGAGCTTCGCTTCCTCGGCACTCATGTGTTTCCACAGCGTAGCCACGTATTCGCGACCGAGTTGCACCAGGTCCGTTCTCGACACAAAAGCCTCCTCCCCGACCGCGATGATCGACTCCAGAAAACGCTTGCCCTTCTCGATGATCGACTCGTGCTCCGCCTCGATGGCGTCGATCTCGGCGGCCATCTCCGGTGACCGCACTCTGAGGTGATCGAACACGACATCCTCGACCGGATGATGGCAGCTGTCCGAGTACCCGGTGATATAGCGCATGGCGTCTTCGAGCAGATTGTAGTCCACGGATTCGCCTGCTTCGATCGACGCAAGCGCTCGCTCGGCGATCTTCAGCACGCGCGCAGCGTTGATGTGATCCTGGTGCAGATCGTCGATGATCGCTGCCAAGTCCCCGATCTCCTGAAAGGCTGCGACTATGGTTCGGGACTCACCGACAAGGACTCGGCGTTGACCTCCGGAATCCAACGCGCAAGCTCGGCCTTGAGTTCGTCGTAACGTGACCGCTCGGCGAGGTTTTCCCACTCGTTGGGGTCCGCCTCGTGATCGTAGAGCTCCTCGGAGCCGTCTGCGTAGCGTGTGTACCGATAACGTTCGGTCCGTACCGAGTGGTAGTTGTAGAAATAGGTTGTCAATGCCGGCTCATCGCGGACCGCGCCGGGGTCCCGAATCAGCGGCACCAGGCTCTGACCTTCGACGTGGACGGGCGTCTCGAGCCCCGTGAGTTCGGCGAGCGTCGGATAGAGGTCCATGAGCGACACGGCTTGCGCTGTGCGTGTGCCCGGAGTCGACACGCCTGGCGCCACGACGATCAATGGCACGCGCGTCGACTCTTCCCAAAGCGTCATCTTGCGCCAGCGTTGCTTCTCGCCGAGATGATAGCCATGGTCACCCCAGAGCACGATGATCGTGTTGTCCGCACGGCCGCTGCGGTCAAGCGCGTCGAGCAGCCGCCCGACCATCGCATCGGCGTAGCTCGTGCTCGCGAGATAGGCCTGAACCCCTTCTGCCCACTTGCCCGACTCCTCGATCCAGTCGTGCCATTCCGTGGACTGAAGATAGCCACCACGGGCGATCTCCGGCACGTCATCGAGATCGTTCGGGATGGTCTCCGGCAACACGATGTCCTCGAGGGGATGCATGTCGAAGTAGCGCTGCGGCACATACCAGGGCAGATGCGGACGGAAAATGCCGGCAGCAATGAATCGCGGCGATCCGGTCTCGGCGGCGAGTTGCCGTTCAATCCACGCCGTAACCTGACCATCGCCGAGCGCCATGTCGTCGGCAACGACGACCGACCAATCGAAGGCAGTGCCGAGAGGACTGCCGTTTGCGGGTATGACCGGCGGGCGGATCTCGTCGGGAAGCTGTCGGGTCAGCGAGGGATAAAAAGCATCCCACGCGGTCGCGTCGTTGAGACCTTCGAAGGAACTCGTGTCGAAGAACGTGTGGGCATGAAAGATCTTGCCGGCGCCAAAGGTCCGATAGCCGTTGTCGCGAAAATACCTTGGCAGCGTCGGCAGACCGGCGAACACTTCCTCTTCGCGCCAGTCCGGATCGTTGTCGTAGACACCGCTCGTCGATGGCCTGAGACCCGTCAGCAGCGCCGTGCGCGAAGGATTGCAGATCACCGACGGCGAATGTGCGTTGGTAAACGCGATGCCGCGAGAAGCGAGCCTGTCGATGTTGGGCGTCTTCGCCTGCGGATGGCCGCCGAAAACGCCAACCCAGTCGTTGAGGTCGTCGATCGCGATGAACAACACGTCCGGTCGGCTGCCGTCCTGAGCTGCAAGCGTGAACGGCATGAAGACAAGCGCGGCGATGGCCAGCAGTTGTTTCATCGTAGCTCCCTGTTTCCGATCACCCGCCATTTCGGCGCGTTTGCCAGTACACCGACGTCACGGCGCGAGATAGGCCGCGAGCGCGTCAAGATCGGAGTCGCTGATCTCGGTCTTGCGAAAGAACGGCATGACCGAAACGCCATCGCGCACGAAAGCACGCGTGAGGTCGGGAAACAGATCATCGCGCTGCTCGATCAGCGCCGGCTTCTCGCCGTTGTAGAGCACTTCGAGCGCTGCCGTCCCCGGCTTGCCGGGACCGTCCCCGTGGCAGGCTTCGCACCAATAGTCGAAGACTTCCTTGCCGCGCTGCTCGAGCGCGTCCTGAGCGTTTGCCGCACTGGCCCAGCCGGCAGCAGCAAGCGCGAAAACTGCGGACAACAACACCGTTTTCGACACCATCACGCCTCCCGCATGTGGCTCGGCCAGATCCCGTAACGACCGGCCGCGACGATCCCATTGGGGTCGATCGCGTCCTTGAGCCGCTCGTTGAATCGCTTGAGCGCATGGTCGTTGAACGAATACGCGTCGACCACCATGTCCTGAAATGCTGGCGCCGTGCGGTATTCGCCCCAGCCGTGCTCGGCGGCCACCCGAACGAGGCGCTCGAACGCCTCCCGTGTTCGGCGGTTGTCCTCGGGGGTCTCACTGATCGGAAAACCGAACAGGTAGATGAACGACCGATTCCAGTAGGTTGTCGGCAGACTGAAGCCCCCTGCCGCAACCGTGAGACCGAGATCCCCTGCCGTCTCGGCAAAGACGCGGTTCGCCTCGAGAATCGCCTCGCCGGTGCGCGGAATGATTGGCGAGAACCATATATGTCCTGCCGTCGGGTAGGGGTTGGTCGTGCTGCGTGCGCCGATCGAGAACATTGCCAGGCTCGGCACGCCGAACTCCGGCAGTCCGCTGGCGCTCGTACCGGTCACTTGCCCGCGCGTGATCTCCTCGATCTGTTTTTCACTCAGTGGGAACTTGAACGACTCGCCCGCCTCGAACGTCGCGCCCGGGATCGCCGCGAACTTTTCCTGGGCGTATTCCCAATTCGCCGCGATCGCCTTCTCGGGACCGTAGAACTTGACGGTGCAGTTCCAGTAGCCTTTGCCGGCTGAGGCCGCATACTCTTCGAGTTCCGTGGTCGAGGCGCCGCTCTCGAGCAACTCCTGAAGCGCGGCTTCCGGCCGCCCCGCGAAACCGCCGACCATCGACCCGAGCTGCGGCATTCCGTTGACCACGCCCGTGTTCTCGAGGAAATTCAAAGTGTCGATGAGCGGGATCAGGTCGTCGTGCCTGGGCACGTGCACGGTTCCGGTCAGATACGCGTCCGGTTCCGGCATGAGCCAGAACCCCATCTTCGTGACCACGCCGTAGTTCGACTGTGAGAACAGTCCGTCGATCCACGGCCCGACGCCGAACTTGTATTGCTGCCAGGACTCGCTGCTGGGCAGCGCGCCCATGCCCGTGCGCAGCAGGTCGCCGTCAGGCAGCACGACCTCCATGCCGCAATGGGCATCGAAATGGTTGCGGAACTGGGGTTGCGTGTAGCCTCCGCCGTGATCGACGGCGTTGCCGATCAGGCTGCCCCAGCCCGGATCGGGGACATCGATCCAGAGCTTGAGCCCTCGCTCCTGAATGTAGCGGTAAAGGTCAAAATAGCTGACGCCGGGCTCGACGAGCACCGACGCGTTGCGTTCGCTGATCTCGAGTATCCGGTTCATGCGCTTCAGGTCGAGCACGACACTGCCGGAGAGATTGGGCGCCGAGCCGCCGTAACCGAGATTCTTGCCGGTCGAAATCGGATAGATCGGGATCCGGTAGCGGTTGGCCGTGCGTACGACGGCCTGCACTTCCTCGACCGTATATGGCGCAACCGCCGCGGAGGCGGTGCGATCCTCGGGCTCGCCCTTGTAAATCGAGTAGGCATCCCGATAGAGGTCTACATCCTCGTCGCTCGTGAATACCCATTGTTCACCGACGGCGTTCTCGAACTCACTCAGCGCCCGATCGAAATCCTGCGCGCTGACTCCCGGTGGTACGGCCATTTGCTTCTCCAGTTCGCTGTGCGCGCAGTTTCGCTCACCACAGGTCCATGGTCAAAAGTCACGTCCTCGAAACCGGCGCGTATATACTGTGCCGGCGCGAGCTGCGCCGCAGCCGTTTGCTCGGTCCGGCAGCCATCCCCAAGATCGTTACGGAGAGTCGAACAATGCCCCATAGACTCAAGACAGCGCTGTGTATCGCCGTGCTTGCCCTCGCCGCCTGCTCCGGCGGACCGCTCGACGCGCAGCATGCCGAGTTCGAGGTCGCCACGATGGGTCGATTCGAGACGCCGTGGGCGCTGGAGTTTCTGCCCGACGGCCGGCTGCTCGTCAGCGAAGGGCGCGGCGAGCTCAAACTCGTCGATGCCGCAGGCGATGTCGGGGAGATCAGCGGCGTTCCCGAAGTCAGTTTCGGCGGCCAGGGCGGTTTCGGGGACATCGTGCTGCACCCAGACTTCGAGGCCAACGATCTTCTCTACGTCAGCTACGCGGAGACCGGCGAACGCGGCATGAGCGGCGCGGCGGTGGCACGCGCACGGCTGAACCTGACGGAAACCGGCGGTACGCTCACGGATCTCGAGGTGATCTGGCGCCAGGTTCCGAAGGTCACCGGGCAGGGCCATTTCGCGCACAGGATCGCCTTCGGACCGGACGGCTATCTGTGGATCAGCTCCGGCGACCGGCAGAAGTTCGACCCTGCGCAGGATATGCAATCGAATATGGGCAAGGTCGTGCGCCTCAACGATGACGGCTCCGTACCCGCCGACAACCCGTTCGCCGAGCATGGCGGCGTCACCGCCGAGATTTGGTCGCTCGGCCACCGCAATCCCCTGGGACTCGCGTTCGACGCGACAGGCCGGCTCTGGGACGTCGAAATGGGTCCGGCGCACGGAGACGAACTCAACCTGGTAGAGCGCGGCGCGAACTACGGCTATCCCATCGTTTCGAACGGCGACCACTATGACGGCCGGGAAATTCCGGACCACGACACGCGCCCCGAATTTGCCGCCCCCGCGGAGTACTGGGTTCCGGCGATCTCGCCGTCGAGCCTGATGTTCTACAGCGGCAGCGAGTTTCCGGAATGGCAGGGCAATGCGTTCATCGGCGGGCTCTCCTCCGAAGCGCTCATACGCGTCGAGATCGACGGCGACACGGCTCGAGAGGTCGAACGTTTCGAAATGGGCCGCCGCATTCGGGCCGTCGAGCAGGGTCCCGACGGTGCGCTCTGGCTGCTCGAGGACGGACGCCCCGGCCGCGGCGGAAACGGCTGGCTGCTGAAGCTCACGGCTCCGGAATAGCGCGACGACCGGCCTCATCACCCGCGCGTCGCGTTGGAGGTACTGCGCGGGCTGTGCCAGGTACTCGGTGCGAGTTTTACCAACGTGTCGCCGACCCGGGCCAATTCCAGGCGGCGGATGTGGTGTTCAGGCTCACATACCACCGAGCTGCGCCGGGGCAAACGATGGGTCAGCGGCACGCCGGATGGTGTCCGCGAGGCATCAACAGTAGCAGATGGAGCAGCAAGAACTGACGCGACTGGCGAACCGTATGTACCGTGAAATCCTCCAGCGTCTGGAGGATCCCCGCATGCGAGGCGTAGTGAAGCACAAGGTCACGGCGATGTACGGGCCGCCGATGGCGCGGCCAGATGTGGCGCTGGTGTCCTTTCAGGGCGGTGGCGGGGACGCCTCCCCGTCGCAACGCACGTGGCCGGATCGTCTGCTGTACATTGACGACGACTTCGTATTTGGCCGGACGCTGCGGCGACAGTTCGGCGACGCGGGTCTGGACGAGGTTTTGCGAAGACGAACCGTCGCGATGGCGGCGTGCTTTCCCGAGGCGCGAGCAAGCGAATCCGGGCGATGGACCTCGAAGTCCGGTCCGAGGGCGGAATGGCGGAAATTCTCCACCGCGTGGGTGAGGCGAATGCTGGCAGCCATGTGCCCGCGCGCCGTGCTCGTATTCGGCACCAAGACGAGTCTGGCGTTGGGAATGGAGGACAGGTGGCGCGACGTGGAGCGGGACTCGCGCGGATGGAGGGCGTTTGGACGTGCGAGGATCGAAGACTGTCCCGCTGTGTATTGCCAGCACCTGTCGCAGGGCTGGACGCGACGATGGGTTCAGATGTCCCTGCGGGAAGTAGCCCATCTAATTCGAACGGGGCATTGAGAACATCGAGGGCGTCTGATCGCATGCATACGCGACGGGAAGACGGCACTCGACTCCAGTTGCGGGGGGACCGTCAGTGGAACAAAGCTTGTCAAGACAAATTGCCCCATGGATAGTCGTCGTCGCCGGCGTTTTCCTGGCTTTCTTACAAGCCAACGGGCAAGTAACACCGAGGCCTTCACAAGCTGTCCAGCCGCTTGACCATCTTCCGGCTCTCAGCGGTGACTATTTCAAGTTCGAATCGCGCACCGTTGGGCGGCCGTTTCACATCTACGTTCGGTTGCCTGAAGATTACGACGAGAGTTCCAGCGAACGTTATCCGGTCGTGTACCTGCTCGATGGAGATTCGCTGTTCCCGATACTGGCCGCCAATCACTTGTTTCTCACCTACGATGATGACCTGCCGGAAGCCATCGTTGTCGGTATCGCCTACGGTTCGTTTGACCCTGAAACGAACCAGCGTGGGTTCGACTTCTCGGCACCCGCGCCTGATGCCGGTCCTGGTCAGGGTGGGGCGCCAGCGTTCCACGCATTTCTGAAGTCGGAGCTTCTTCCCGAGGTCGAATCGCGGTATCGCACCGATTTGTCCCGCCGTGTTCTGTTCGGCCAAAGCAGGGGCGGCTACATGGTGCTCTACTCCGCCTTTACCGACCCGGACCTGTTTTGGGGACGTATTGCAAGCAATCCAGCCTTTGAGCCTGGTCGAGACCGATTCTTTGCACCGGCCGCATCCGCCACTCGGAACGACCTGGGTCTGGTCGTAACCAGCGGTTCAGGGGACTTGCCCGAACTACGCGAGTCCGCGCTTGCGTGGTTCCAGGAATGGCAAGGGCGAGACGATACGCCCTGGGCACTGAATACTGTGACAATCAAGGGTGGTACCCACGCTGCCGACAGTCCGAAAAGCTATCGGCTCGCAATGTCCTGGCTGTTCAACGGAAGCGGACAATGAAGGCGCCGCATCAGAATTTGAATCTGTGGACTCCATGAACGTGGCGCGGCCGAGCTGACGTCGGCAGCGACAACGCGCTCACGGAGCGTGGACCGAGCGAGCACTGCCAGATCGGTGTTGAACTGGCAGAATCAACAGCCTCCGTACCTGAACGACACGAGAAGATCTAATGCCAAACGGTGGCTCTGACTGCTGCGGCACGTGCTGGTTCAATCGTTCGCTTGGCGGACAGCGAGGCAGCAAGAACTTCAACCGGGCTATACCGAGCCACTGCGAAATCCGTGATCTGGACATTCCGCGCCCGTTCCATACCTATTGTGCAAATCACCCGTACAACCGTCCAAGCCAAGACCGAGTCCCAATCGGGCCGGTATACGTTTTCGTATCGGAGGAGGACGGACGCAAAGCGTGGCAGCCGTCGCCGGACACGGAAGAAATTCGACTACACCTGCTTGACATCGTCCGCGTACCTGATGAGCACGAAGACGAGCGCTACCACTTCTATACGCACCCAGCGCACATCGAGGCCATTTGGCAACTACTTTAGTGGCGTGACGAACGACTTGTGTCAGCGCTGGAAGAAATTTCGCGTCGCCCGGAAAGGGAAAGCGTTCGCGTCGACGTCCAGGAAACAATAAGTCTCGTTCGAGAGCGTCTGGGGATCTGAGTCGTGTCCGGGTCGGCGGGAACTCACTACCAGGATCGTGTTTGACGCCGGCCCTGAGCGCTACAAGCAGACCTGATGTTGAGGCTCGGCGGAGTCTACCGGTCCCGAAGAACTCCATTCACCCGATACCGGGCGGACAGTCAATTGTTACCATAGCGGCCCATGGTTCGCGTCGGCACCTGGAATACGGAATGGGCGAAACCGGGTAGCCCGAAGGGCAACCGTGTCAGTGAAGCCTTGGCCAACCCGGACTGCGACATCCTCTGTGTAACGGAGGGCTACGCGGAGATCCTCCCTGGAGGCGGACACGTGATCGACGCCGGGCACGACTGGGGCTACCCCGTCGTTGATGGACGCCGAAAAGTTTTACTTTGGAGTAAGCGATCCTGGTGCGATATCGATCCGGTCGGCTCGGATCAGATGCCGGGCGGAAGGTTCTTGGCGGCGACGACTCAGACCGACGCAGGTCCGCTCGTGGTGATCGGTGCATGTATTCCATGGGCAGGCGCTAACGTGAAAAGCGGCCAGCGAGACCGCAAGCCCTGGGAGGACCACGAACGCTGGTTAGCCGGGTTCAGCGTGCAGTACCGCCGCCAGATCGCGAAGCCGACAATTGTCCTGGGCGACTTCAACCAACGGATTCCCCGACCTGCCAAGTCATGGGTACCCAAACGGGTTCATGAGCTGTTGCGCGACACGTTTGCGGAATTCGCGTTTGCGACGGCAGGGAAACTCGAGGGGGCACCGAGCCTGGCCATCGATCACATTGCCCATACGTCGGAACTGGTACTGAACGGCAGTATCGGAATCTGGCCCAGGCGCAGCGAACTTGAAAAAAATCTTCCGGATCACTTCGGCGTATGGGGTGACTTCGAACTGTCATCCGCAGAGAGATCTTGATCTTCGCCAAGCAGAGGTGCGGCTGCTCGCGCAGACGTCAAGGGGAGGCGCACTGCCGGTCGCTTGAGACCCTCGCGCGCAGGGATGCGCGCGCGGAGCGTACATGGATGTATTTACCGCGTGTCTCAAGCGACCGGTAGTGCGCCTCCCCGCGAGCGTGCGATGACACATGCCCGCTACTCGACATCGCGCGCATGCACGAGCCGGTATAGGGCCGGCAACACGACCAGCGTCAACAGCGTCGAGGTCAGGATACCGCCGATGACGACGGTCGCGAGCGGGCGCTGCACTTCGGAGCCGATGCCCGTGTTCAGCGCCATCGGGACGAAACCGAAAGACGCCACCAGCGCTGTCATCAACACCGGGCGAAGACGGGTCAGCGCACCTTCAACGATCGCCTCGTCGCGCGGCACACCTTTGCGGCGCAGATCGCGAATGAAGGAAACCATCACGAGGCCGTTGAGCACGGCGATGCCAGACAGCGCGATGAAACCGACTGCCGCGGAGATCGAGAACGGAATCCCGCGGATCAGCAAGGTTGCGATCCCACCGGTCAGCGCAAGCGGTACGCCGGAAAAGATGACGGCCGCGTCGCGGAACGTGCCGAGCGCCATGATGAGCAGCACCGCAATGACCAGCAGCGTCATCGGGACGACGATCGCGAGCCGGTTGGCGGCGGACATCAGGTGCTCGAAGGTCCCGCCGTACTCCACCCAGTACCCCGGCGGCACCTCGACGTTCGTCTCGACCGCGCTCTGTACATCGGTCACGAAGGAGCCTAGATCTCGGCCACGCACATTTGACGTCACAACCACGCGCCGCTTGCCGTTCTCCCTCGGTACCTGGTTGTAGCCGACCGCGACGCCGAGGTTCGCGACCTCCCTGAGTGGAACGAATCCGCCGGAATCGAGCGGCACGGGCAACGTGGCGAGACGGTCGGGATCCGACCGCAGTTTCTCGGGCAGGCGCACGACAATGTCGAAGCGGCGGTCGCCTTCGTAGATCTGCCCGGCGACGACCCCGCCGAGCGCGGTCGCTACCACATCCTGAAGCTGCGCGACGGTCAGGCCGAACCGGGCGAGCACCTCGCGCTTCGGTGCAATCGTCATGACCGGCAGACCCGTGGACTGCTCGACGGCCACGTCGGCGGCGCCGGGCACCCGATTGACGGCCTGCTCGATCTCGGCACCGAGGCGGATGAGTTCGTCGAGATCGTCGCCGAACACCTTGACGGCGAGTTCGGCCCGCACGCCCGCGATGAGCTCGTTGAAACGCATCTGGATCGGCTGCAGGAATTCGTAGCGGTTGCCGGGCACCGGCATCACGAGGGCTTCGAGGTCGGCCACCACCGCTTCCCGGGGTTTGTTCGGGTCGGGCCACTCGGCGCGCGGCTTGAGCATGATGAAGTTGTCGGTGACGCTTGGCGGTACCGGATCCGTCGCGATCTCTGCACTGCCGATCTTCGTGAACACCCGCTCGACCTCGGGCATCGTCATGATCTCGGTCTCGAGCCGTCCCTGCATCTCGATGGCCTGCTGCAGCGACGTGCCCGGGATGCGCAGCGCGTGCATCACCATGTCACCCTCATCGAGGTTCGGGATGAACTCGGTGCCGAGCCGCGTCGCGGAGAACCCGCCTGCGGCCATGATCGCGAGCGCCGCCGTGATCGTGAGCCATCGGAACCTGAGCGCAGCCGTAACGACCGGACGATAGACGTGCCGCGCGCCGTCGACGATGTAGTTCCTGCGCTCGCGAACGGGACGCCTGAACAACAGCGCGACGGTCGCCGGCACGAACGTCACGGACAGCACCATCGCGCTCGCGAGCGCGATGACGACGGTCGTCGCCATCGGATGGAACATCTTTCCCTCGATGCCCGACAGGGCAAAGATCGGGATGTAGACCGCCATGATGATAAAGACGCCGAAAAGGGCCGGCCGGATGACTTCGCGCGTCGCCGCGAGCACGACGCCGAGGCGTTCGTTGAGCGGCTGCAACCCGGCGCGGCTCGCTTCGCTCAACCTGCGCAGACAGTTCTCGACGATGATGACGGCGCCATCGACGATCAAACCGAAGTCGAGCGCCCCGAGGCTCATGAGGTTGGCGCTCACGCGGGCCTGCACCATGCCGGTGATCGTCATGAACATGGCAAGCGGAATGACCGCAGCCGTCAACAGCGCCGCGCGCACGTTGCCGAGCAGGAGAAAGAGAATGACGATGACCAGCAGCGCGCCCTCGGTCAGGTTGTTTCGCACGGTCACGAGCGTCGCGTCGACGAGCTCGGTGCGGTCGTAGACGGCGGTCGCCGTGATCCCGGGCGGCAGGCTCGGGCCGATCTCCTCGAGTCTTTCGGCCACCGAATTGGCGACGGCGCGGCTGTTTTCGCCGATGAGCATGAACACCGTGCTCATGACGACCTCGCGGCCGTTCTGCGTCGCGGCGCCCGACCTGAGTTCAAGACCCGGACCGACGCTCGCGACATCGGAGATCCTCACCGGTACGCCGTCGAATTCGGCGATCACGAGTGCTGCGAGGTCCGTGGAGTCCGCAGCCTGGCCCGGTACGCGCATGAGCAGTTGCGCCCCGTTGTACTCGATGAAGCCGGCGCCGCGGTTGTCGTTGTTCTCGCGCAGCGCCTGCAGCACGTCGTCGTACGTCAGGCCGAAAGCCAGGAGTTTCGCCGGATCGGGAGCGACGAGGAACTCCTTCTTGTAGCCGCCGACCGGATTGACCTCGACGACACCCGGAACACGCAACAATTGCGGCCGGATGATCCAGTCGTGCACGGTGCGCAGATCCGTCGGCGTCACCTCCGTTCCGTCCGGGTTGCGCGCCCCCGGTTCCGCATCGACCGTGAACATGAAGATCTCGCCGAGCCCGGTGGCGACCGGACCAAGCGCAGGTTCGATCGATGGCGGCAAGGCGCTGCGCGCGGCCGCGAGGCGCTCGGCAACCTGCTGGCGCGCGAAGTACACATCGGTCCCGTCGAGGAACACCACGGTGATCTGTGACTGACCGTATCGCGAGATCGAGCGCGTGTGGTCCAGGCGCGGAAGCCCCGACATCGCGTTCTCGAGCGGGAAGCTCACGCGCTGCTCGACCTCCAGCGGCGTGTACCCGGGTGCGCGCGTATTGATCACGACCTGGACGTTCGTGATGTCCGGTACGGCGTCGATCGGCAACCGTGTGAAGTTCCACGCGCCAATGCCGGCAACCAGCAGTACCAGGAGCAATACCAGTCCGCGCCGTTCGACCGAGAACCGGAGTATCGCGTCGAGCATGAGGTATCAGGCTCTTGTCAGTGGTCGTGAGTGGCGCCGGTCTTTTCGACGTCGGCCTTGATCAGGTAGCTGTTCTCGGTCACATAGATCGTGCCGGGCTCAAGCCCGCCAAGCACTTCGGCCCAGTCGCCCGCCTGCCGGCCGAGTTCGAGCATCCTGACCTCGTACTCATCGCCGAACTTCGCGTACACCACCGTGAAGTCCCGGAAGCTCTGCAGCGCGCTGCGCCTGACGGCGAGCGGTACGGTCTCCTCGGCGACCCGGACTTCGGCGCTCACATAGGTCCCCGGAGCCAGCGTTCCCTCGCTGTTGTCGAGCACGGCGCGCGCGGTGACGGCCTGATTCGAGGCGGCGAGCACGTCGATGTAGGAAATCGTCCCGGCAACCCCGGCGCCGCCCGCGGCCGGCGTTACGGTCACGTTCACCCCGACGCGCACGCGGCCTCGATCGCCCGGAAACACGGCGAGATCGGCCCAGACCGTGGACGTATCGACGATCGTGAAGAGCCGCCTGCCGGCGGTCTGCTCGCCGGCGTTCGCGATGCGCTCCGTGACAACGCCCGCGATCGGAGCGCTGATCTCGTAGGACTGGAGGCTCTCGTTGCTTTCCACCGTTGCGAGCGTCTGCCCTTCGCTGACGCGCTCACCCAGCATGACCGGCACCGACTCGAGCACGCCCTCGAATCGTGCGCTGACCTCGCGCACCAGGTCCGTCGCGGGCACGATCGTGCCGTAGATCGTGACCGTTTCCTCGATCACCGCGGATCCCGCCGCCATGGTCCCGATTCCGAGTGCGGCCGCCATCTCGGCATCGATTCGCGTACGTCCCTCGAAGCTGTCGTATTCCCAACGGTGGCGGCGTCCCGCGTACTCGGCGTCGACCGTGACAACGAACGAGTGCGGCTCGTAGACGAGGGCGTCACCACGCAGAAATTCGCCCTGGGCAATGAAATTGTGTTCGTCGACCGCACCGCCGAGACGGTTCAGCGTTACGCGGAGATCGACGCGACCCGGTGCGACCGGCCTGCCCGCTTCAGTCACCCAAGCGCGAAACTCGGGCGCTACGCCGGTCTCGTAGACGGCAAGTTCGAGCGAAAAATTCCCGTCGACGAGCAGTCGACCATTGTTCGGGCCGCGCGGCTCGGCTTCTTCGGCTGCCATCTCGCCAGGCGCTGAAGCGGAACCGGATAGCCCGCCGACGTCGCAAGCGGCGACGAGCAAGCACGAAAGCGAGACCAGGCCGATCCTGCAAGCGAGTGAAGCGGCGATCGGACGCCGACGACCAGGTTCCGGGCGCGTTCCGGGCAGCGCGAGCTCCTTGCCGCCCGACGGCTTCATGGGCGCACTCCTTGTGCACGACTGCCGCCACGCCGGGGGGCGGCGACCCCGCCGGCCCGCCGGATTCATGGGGCGCCTCCTTGCACTTCGAGCGGCAGCGCGGCCTGAACGCCGGTCAGGCGCTCGATCTCGATAATGACCTCGTGCGCGACGATGCTGGCCTCCAGAACATCGTTGTTGGCCTGCAGCAGCTCGCCTTGCACCACGCTCCACTCGAAGTAGCCATAGCGGCCCAGATCGTAGGCCCGCCGCGTGTCGGCGAGCGCGGTCTGAAGGCGCGGTATCACTTCGTCGCGCAATCCCGCAGCAAGTTGCAGATTGTGATTGAGTTCCTGGTGGAGCACGAAGAGGGCCGTTTCGATGTCGATGCGGGTTGCCGCGGCTTCGGCCTCGGTACGTGCGATATCGGCGCGCGCTTCGGCGACACGTCCGAGGTTCCGCCCGCCCGTACGCAAGGGAATGGCGAGCGTACCGACGAGGACAAATTCGTCGGTGGCCTCGATGCGCCTGAGCCCCGCCGATGCGCGCCAGTCAGGGCGGCTTTGCGCCTGGGCGACCCTGAGTTCGGCCTCCGCAAGCCGCTGCGAAGACATGAACCTCGCAAGCTCCGGGTTGCCGTCCGCGCGCGCCAGCAGAGTCTCGAACGGATCGAGCAGCGGCAGCGCCGCGACATCGCCCGCGACGGCCGCGAAGTCCGGTACAGTGTCGCCCCACTGCGCGCTCAGACGATGATAGGCGGACACGAGTTCGCGCTCGTCGTGCTCCTGGACGAGTGCGGCTCGCGCAAGCCCCGCCTCTGCGCGGGCGAGCTCGGCCTCGAGCGCGCTCCCGGCCGCAACGCGGTCCCCGACGGCCGCGACCGTTTCTTCGGCCAGTCGCACGGCCTCCATCGCGTTGCCGAGACGCTCCTGAAACGCCAGGCACGCAAGGAAGCGACGGGCCGTCTCGGCGGCCGCATCGAGCAGCGCGATGTCGGCATCGACGTTACTGAGCGAGACACCTGCCCTCGCCGCCGAGACGCGCCGCTCGCGAACGCCGCGCTCAAGGATCCAGGCGACGGACACCGTCGCCTCGGCGCTCCTGAAGCCGCGGTGCACGGAACTGCCAAGCAAGTCCTGCAGCGCCACGTCGAGTTCCGGACCGGGCGGGATCTGCGCCTGTGTAAGCCGTCCCTCGGCTGCATCGATCTGGTATCCGACAGCGACGAGGCGGGGATTGGTCGAGGCGGTCCTGAGCACGGCCTCCTCGAGAGTCAGGGACCCGAGATCGGTCGGCGCAGCATCCTGCGCGGAGGCTGTCGTGACGCAAACCGCGAGCCACATGCAGATCCAAGGTACAACCGAGCTGAAACGCCGCATGGCACCGAACTCCAGGAACTCGCGGCCGGCCGAAACCGCCATCGACCCGACCGTCCAGAATCAGGGAGGCAGCAATAACACAGGAGCCAATCGCGCACAAATCGGCGCGCCTCCTGCAGTCTCTCGCGCCCGTACATGTAGCCGGTATGCTGCATCCATGCCGTCCGGGTAGAATCGGTGCGCCTGTTCATCAAGGACAAACCATATGTCGAACACCGTGGAACGACGACTTCGCACGACTGCGCACCGGCGCGCAAGCTGCCTTGCGTCGGCGCTTGGCCTCCTCGCCATCCACTGCGTGCCGGCTCACGCCGTGACCAACGTCGTGCTCTTCGTCGCCGACGATCTCGGCTGGAACGACGTCGGCTACCACGGCAGCGAGATTCGCACGCCGACGCTCGACAGGCTCGCGGCGGAGGGGATGGTCCTCGACCGCTTCTACGTGCACCCGCTGTGCTCGCCGACGCGCGGCGCGCTAATGACGGGCCGTTCGCCGCTCAGGACCGGCGTGCTCATTCCTTTCGAGCCGTGGTTCAGCACGGGACTGCCGATGAGCGAGAAGTTGCTGCCTGAGTATTTCAAGGACGCGGGCTTCAGGACGCTCGCCGTCGGGAAATGGCATCTCGGCCCCAACCACGTCATGTACCACCCCTACAATCGCGGTTTCGACCACTTCTACGGACATCTCGGCGGGTTCATCAATCACGAAATGCACACGATCTGGCGCGGCGTCGACTGGCAGCGCAACGGCGTAACGGTGCACGAGGAAGGCTACGCAACCGACCTCATCGCGGACGAGGCCGTGCGCCTGGTCCAGGAGCACGACACGGAAACGCCGCTATTCCTCTACGTCCCTTTCAATGCACCGCACTCCCCGTTGCAGGCGCCGGCGGATGCGGTCGCCGAGTACGGCGACATCAGGGACCTCGATCGCCGCATCTACGCCGCGATGGTGACCGAGATGGACGGCGCCATCTCGCGGGTTCTCGCCGCGCTCGACGATGCCGGGCTCGGCGACGACACGCTCGTGATGTTCATGAGCGACAACGGAGGCGAGGAAAACCTCGGCGCCCACAATGGTCCGTTCCGTAACGGCAAGGGCAGACCGTGGGAGGGTGGAATCCGCGTCCCCGCGCTGATGTGGCACCCGGGCGAACTCGAAGCCGGCTCGCGCTACGACGGCATCGTCGCCGTCGAGGACATCCTGCCGACCTTCATGGCGGCCACGGAAATCGACGCCGAGTGGCCGCAATCCCTCGACGGCGTGAACCTCTGGCCGGCGCTGACATCCGGCGAGCCTGTCGAGGACCGCACCATCGTGCTCGCGCGGCACAACCACGAGCAATACTCGATCGCCTATATCAACGGGGGCTGGAAGCTCGTGCAGATGCCGGGTGAGACGCCCGATGCGCCTGCCTACTCGCTATTCCGGATCGACGAAGACCCTTACGAAGAGAACGACCTCGCCGTCGAACGGACCGACGTACTGGAGCGGCTCATCGGCGAGCTCGACGCCATGCCGCGAGCTCCGATCGTCGGCGGGAACGATTCGCCCATTCCAACGGCCACGGGACTCGGCGGACCGATGTCGATCCCGCCGGACCGACGGCCGGTGAACCGCGAACCCTGGGCGGAGTCTGCGCGAACGGACTGACATTCGCTGACAACCGAGCGAGCCACCGACTGTCTCTCGGCACGTCCGTGGCTCGAGAGCTGTGGTCCCCTGCTGCGGCCCGGCAATCGATCGGGGAGGTCAAGCGCAAGCCTGGATCGCGCGCGGGTCTCCCGGTGGCGAACCGTGTCAGTGCGTGAACGCCCAGATGGCGAAATTGACTCCGAGCCTGAATGCATCGGCGGCGGGTTCGAGCGGCATCTGCGGCTCGTCGTACCAGTCCCAGAAATTGGCGAGATCGTTGTTGTGGCCGGCCGCGATCGCGAGCTCGCCACGGTCGTTCATGATCCCGTAGTAGACGATCCGCCCGCCCGGGACGTACGGCGACATGCGGTTCAGGTCGGCGAGATCGAAGTGCGTGTGCAGGACGCGGTGATCGTCGAGAATCTGCACGAACGGCCGGTCCGGGAATGCCCGCGCGACCTGTGCACGCATCGTCTCGATCTGGACCGTGCCGTCGAAATCGTCCATGAGCACGAAACCGCCGCGCTCGACGAACTCGCGCAGATTGATGACCTCCTGCTCCGTGAGTTCCATCTCGCCGGGCTCGGACACGTACGCGAACGGGTAATCGAACACCTCCGGACTACCGAGTTCGACGATCCTGAACGATGCGATCTCGACGTCGATCCCGGTCGAATCCTTGATGAACTGATTGAGATTCTGATCTGAACTCGGGTAGTTGTGCGACCAGCCCATGTGGCCGATGAGGCCGTTCGTCCCAAACCGCCAGCGCGCAACGACGAGTTCGGTCGCCGGCGGATCGTTCTGCTCGATCCGGAAACCGCGTCGGAACCCCTGAGCGTTGGCGAGCAACGCGGCACCTAGCGCCAGGGCGACGAGCGCCACGGGCGCGATCGTCCTCAAGCGAGTCGTTGGTTTTTGTTCACTCGGCATGGCGAACATCGAGGCTCAATGTCGCCGGCGCCGCGGCACCGGTCTCGCCGTAATATACGACAAGCGATAAGCGCGTGCCTCGCGGCAAGGACACCGGTGTCGCGAACACGTACGGAGTCGGCCAGTCCGCGGCGGGATCCATGGCGAGCAGCAGGATCTCGGTGCCGCCGTCAGGCGTCCGGGCGGCGACTTCGACGGATTCGATCCCCCTCACGATTTCTGGCCTGAGCGCAAGTATCCGGCCTGCAGACACAAGTGTCGTCTCGGCGAAGTACCGCCGCCCCTCCCCGCTCCCGCCGGGTTCGGCGTGCGCTTCGAGCACGAAGCCGTGCGGCTCGCTCGTTCGACCTCGCGCAAAATGCAGCCCGAGCGTGCCCTGCCCCGCGAGCCTTGCATATTGCCCGGTGGCGTAGTGGATCTCGGCAACGATGCGCGCACCCGGCTGAAGCTGCCAGGCGAGGCCCTCCAGGAGCCGCGTGAAGCCGTGCCACGGCGTCCAGCTCCCGAGCCACCGGCCGGAGTCCTCATCGAAGAACCAGGCTGCCCGGATGAGGCGCCGATCCGCGGGCTTGAACTCGAGCGCCGCAATCGAACGCGGTTCGTCAATTACCGTGTCAAATGCAGTCCGCACGACGAAAGTTGGCGTGGCAGGTTCGATCCGGGCACCGCGAAGCTCGAGCTGCATATCCGGGTCACCAAGCTGCCAGGTGTCGAAAAAGGGCTCCGCGCGAACCGCTGCCCGGCGGCCGGCGCCGGGATCGAGCACGTTGAGAAATACCTCGCCCGCGTTGCGCGGCCCGAGGCCCTCGACCCAGGAAACGAGGAAACGCTTCTCACGCAGCGTCAGCGCGCTGCTGTTCAGAAACTCTCCGTACCCTGATACCGCAGCCCAGACCGGCATGCTGCCGGCGAGCACCGAATCGTGGATCGCGCGGCGCCGCACCCAGGTTTCTTCGTAGCTTTCCAGAGGAAACGCAGGACCGCCGCCCGCATGACACATCACACAGTGCTCGTTGAGGATGCGCACGATCTCGCGGTCGAAGAGCACGGTGTTCGAGGTCGCAGCGTGGGCAAGGCTCTCGCACGGCACAAGCCAGGCGAGTGCCAGAATCGATGTGGTCACGATTGAAGCGAGGCGGCGCACGACATGGCTACTCATCTGGTACGCGGCGGCGCGGCACCACCGGACCGTGGTTGCTGAGGCAAGTCCGCGCACGACGTGGCTACTCCGCCGCCGCCACTTCGAAGGTGAATGCGAAGGTGCGGATCTCGTCGTTTCGCCTGAACTGCGTGAACGCGCGGTACCGGCCTGCGGCAGGCATGAGGGCATCGAACGTGACTTCGGGACCGCCGCTCAGGGTCTCGGGGTCGACGCCCATCGGCAACATGAACAGCATGGGGCCGGCTTCGTCGTCGAACCCCGTGGAGAGGTCGATCGGGTGCGAGTGCACGTACTCGCTCATGTCCTCGTTGATAATCAGCGTGTGGCCGAAAGCGCCGAGATAGGCTTGCAGGTCCGTGACGGGCTCTCCGGTCGCGGCATCGCGCAAGAAGAAGTTGAGATGGCCGTAGAGGCCCGCAACGAAGCTTGGCGGATCGAAAGTCAGGGTCGCCGTGAGATCGCCCACGGTCTTGCTTGACTCCGTATCGGGCGCGAGCCGTACGCTGTCGCCCGCGAGATCGCCGTCATAGCCCCGGGTCACGAGCGGTCGCGCGATGAACTGCGCCGTACCGCCGCTCGGCACGAAGTCCGACAGCACCTTGTAATACCCGGCGCGCGGCAGCGAGACGTCGATCGTCCAGCTCCCGTCAGGATCCTGTTCGGGATGGACGTGCTCGAAATACGCCATGTCCTGGCTGATGACGAACAGGTGGTAGCGCCGGTCGTGCACCATCGCGAAGTCGCGCACGAATTCGCCGCTGCCCGGACGGTGGATCGCGAAGCGCAAGGTCGCGGGCTCGCCGGGCTCGACGACGCTCGGCTCGGTGCTGAATTGCATTGCGTAATCGCGGACATCGAACGGAGTCGAGCGCACCAGCGCCATGCCGTCGCGCGGACAGCGGCCTTCGACCTCGGAGGTGTAGTCCGAGTGGATCGGACACATGTAGGCGACCCGGTCGTCGAGCGTCGACGCGGAAACCGGCAGCAGCTCTTGTCCGTGCGCCGACCGGGCCACAAGGCCAAGAATCGCAACGGCCGTCAAACTGCCCCGCGTTACCGTGGCGCGCAGCTTGCGTTGCGCAAGCAGTCCGACACGCGGCGCCGCGACCGCCGTCAACAGCGGGATTCTCACCGGTGCGGGCTCGTCGCGTTGCTCTCGTAAGTGCCGCTGCCCGGTCCCGGCAACTCCTCGGCGCGCGGTCCGGTGTAGCGCGCCACGTGCAAGCCCGTGTCGCTGTCGGCCCAGTAGATCAGGCCGTCCTTGAATATCGGGTAGGTCCGCGCCATGCCGTGCGGCACCGTCACGGCGTGGCCGACTTCGCTCGGCGTATAGGGGTTGGAAATGTCGATCGCACGGATGCCGTGGCCGTACCAGCCGTTAAACACGAGGTTCGAGAACACCGTAGGGTTGTGATTCTGTTGAAAGACGCGGCGCCGCATCTCACCGTCGGGTTCGGTATTGGCCTGCGCAAGGCACTCATCGAGCTGATTGTCCGGTATAGCGAACGCTCCGATCATGACGGGCGTCGCCTCGACCTCGACCGACACGATCCGCGCGTGCATGAGCGGACAGCCGAAGTTCTCGTCCGTCAGCCAGACATAGGCCGGGCGCTCCCTCGTGTTGCCGCGCACGCGGGCCGGCCGGCCGGGAACGAATACGGCGCTGTGAATCCCGGTCGGCAGCGAACCGTAGGGCGGATGCACGTCGACGCGCGAGCGCGTCATCAGTACGAGGTAGCGCGCGGCCTTTGCGGACGGAGACGCTTCCGAGGCAAGAAACGCCGCGAGCCCCGGATCGTCGTTGACGACCATGTGCAGACAATCGTTGGCGATCTCGGTGAGCAACGATGTATCGAACTCGCCACCGTCGGCGATGACCGTCGAACGCTGGTTGCAACCCGCCTCGCCCGAGATGATGTCCGCATCGCTGTTTTGTGCGATCGCCTCGGAATTCAGCACGTAGAAGCCCGCGTTGCCGCCGGCAACATATATTCGCTCGCCGTCGTCGGAAACCGACAGCGAGTGCAGCATGTTGTTCTGCGTCGTCTGGAAATTGGCGGGTTGTCCGGACAGGTTTTCGAGCTCGCTGAAATCGGCAAACCGCCCATCGGCAAAGAGTCCCGTGGCGTCCGGACGTTCGTTGACCGGCGGGCCGCCGACGTCCTGCAGGCTGAAACCGGCGAGGAAACGCGGATTCGGCAGGATCTCGCCCGTCGCCTCGTCCGTGATCGCGAGCACGATCGCATCGGGAATCCTGATCGACGGATCGGACGGTTCCGGCAGCCCGCCGCCGGCGAACATCGAAACGAACACGAGGATCCGATTGGCGTTGGCCGGATCGTGCCAGAGAAAGAACTCGTGCGACGGACCGTTGAAATCGTGGATCTCGCTCTTGCCTGTCGGGAGGCAGGTTGCAATGTCGATCTCGTAGGTCTCAAGCCAGCCGATCGTACTCGTGCCGGCGTTGCGCACGAGGATCATGCGGTCTGTGCCGTCTGACGGGGTGTAGACCAGCGCCCGCAACTCGCGGTCGTCGAAACCCTCGTTGCCGATCGCCATCGCCGGGATTTCCCCGACTTCGACCGGCGGCTCGGTCTCTGGATCGGGCTGGATCCGAAATATGTTGATTGCGCGCGTGAAGCCGGGCCCGTTGCGGTGACCGACGAAGAGGCAATCGCCGGCGATGCCGAGTCCGCGTGCGTCGCCGGCGCCGTCGAGGTCGCCGCCGCGCCACGCACCGGTCGCGTCATCCCGGGCCGAAGGCACGGTCACGACCCAGTGCAGCTGCTCGAAGTTTCGAAACAGGTTGAGCTCGCGCTCGAGCCGGGCGACGCCGGCCCGCGCATCGCCCTCCGATGACATCGGATCGAGACCGCCGTCGCGGCCGACGCGCACTGACGGCATCCGGCCGATCGGCGTGTCGAACGTGCTCGGCTGACAGCCGGCCGGATCGTCGGAGTGATCGACGCATTGCGCGTACGCGCTCGATGCCGGCCAGGCCAGGACGACCCACGCGCCGAGCATGGCCTGAGCAGCAAAGCGCGCATGTCCGGCAGCCCGTGGCCGCGAGCGGCGCGCCGTATTCAGTCGGCGCTCCGGCACGGCGCTTGCCATCGCTCGCCCCATGAACTGGCCCGGAGTCGCGTCTGCGAGTGCCCGGCTACTTCGCCAGCGGATCGGGCCGCACCTGGAAGTGCACGACGAGCGGTCGCGAGCCCTGCCCGCCTTCCATGAGCCAGGGCGTTCGGTCGCCGCTCGGAACCCAGAGGCCACGGCCCTTCCAACCGGCCTCCGGGTCGTCGATACGGCCCTCGAAACCCTTCGTGTAAAAGCCCATGGGATAGGGAATCCGCATCGTCACGAACTCGCCGTCAACGAAAGCGTGTACGCCGTCGAAGAGGTTGCCGGTCGCAATCGGCGTGTTGGCGCCGAGACCGGAGGCGTTGCGCTGATCCACCCAGGTGTAGTAGCTCGACTCGACGCTGAATTCGGGCAGTTCCGGAAAGCCCGGCCCCGGAAAGCGATGGAAAGTCCAGCCTTCGGGACAATGATCGCCCGTAGCCGTCGGACCGTTCAGCGGCCCCTCACACTTGCTGCGGTCGAACTCGCCGAGGTGCCCGCTGCCTAGCGACACCCAGATCACGCCGTTGCGATCGATGTCCGCGCCGCGCGAGGCGAAGCCCGGCAGCGGAACGCTGTAGGCCTCGGCAAGCGTCGTCTCCGGCGGATTCGGCCCGGGATCGAGACGCACAACCCCGCCCGGAAACGTGAAGCTCCAGGATCCCCAGATCGACCCGTCGGCAGGATTCGGCATGACCGCGTAGAAGCGCGCCGGGATTCGCATGTCGAGTTCGGGATTCAACGGCTCGCCGGGCTCGACCCAGTCATCGCGCTGGCCATTGCCGTTGGTGTCGAGGATCGCGGGCGCCCAGCCCTGCGAGCTCACGTAATCACCGGTCTCGAGGAACTTGTCGGTATCGAGCCAGCCGACCACGTCGCCGCCGCCGCTGGTCCACAGCGTGTTGTAGGCGTCCTCGGCGAATTGCAGGTGATGCGTCCCGTAGCAGGTATCGATGAAGCTGTACTCACCGGTTTCCTGATCGTAGACGGACAACTGCCTTCCCGAGCGCGTGGTCGGGAACAGTTGCGCGGACGGGTGATCGGAGCCTTCCCGGCAGAAATCGGGGTTATCGGGACCGCGCACGCGGGCCGTGTACCAGACCCGGCCATCCTGATCGAGCATCGGGTTATGGGCGTTTGCCTGACTGTCCCAGATTCTCTCCTCGCCCCAGTACGGCGACGGTTGACCGATCGGGTCGTCGTTCGTCGTCGGCGTGTCCGGATCCATGACGGGCGCGAAGAACGTGGTATCGCTGTTCGTCACGGGGTCGAGGATGGGAAAGTTGTCGGTGCTGAGTTCGGGTGCACCGTATATCCGGCCATAGGCGTTGACGGTCGGATCGCGGCGATCGGTCGTCGACAGATCGTGCAGATAGGACTTCTCATCGGCCCAGTCCCTGACCGTCGCGACGACGTTGCGCTCGAGGCCCTCGGGGCGCTCGGGAATATACGTCGGCGTCTCGCCGGCCGCGATTCGGTCCGTCCAGTCGGCGAGATACTTGAACGGTACGCCGTTCAGCCGCTGCGCGAGCGGTGCGATCATTTGCCGCGCCGCCTGACCGGACTGCACGCGTCGAATCCATTGTTCCTCGGAGGACGCGATATCGCTGAATACCTCCGGGATCGTGCGCGTGGAGAGCTGGCCGATCTGATGGCAGCCAACGCAGGTCTGGTTCTTCATGACGGCGAGATACTCGTTCATGCCGCCGGCCAGATGCGCAACTTCGCTCTCATCGGGCAAATGCATCATCGCGTACCACGCGGCGGCCGGGTAAACCTGCGCGGCGACCTCGGCGTTCGGCGCGACGACGGCATTCAGGTCTAGGGTGTCGCCCGGCGTAGCTGCAACCTTGTCGGAGTCCGCAAGCCCGTAGCCACGCACCCAGACATCGAAGTCGGCCTCGGGCAGATCGGGGACCACGTAGCGGCCTTCGTCGTCGGTGACGACAATCCTCGCGTAACGGGTGACGAAATCATCCGTTTCGGCGATGACCCAGACGCCTGCTTCCGGGCCGTTTTCGCTCGTGACGGTGCCGCCGATGTCATCGGCGTCGACGTCAACGCCCTGGGCTCGGGCACCCGCTGCCCAAACGATCATTATTGAAGCGAAAACAGCCAGAAATCGCCGGAAACCTGTTGATGCGGACATGCCGATCTCCTCCCGTTTCAGCTCGTCGCGGCGGGTCGCCGCTCGCCCGATTCTACCCCATCAATGGCGCTGATCCGGGTACCCGCACTGCTTCGGGTCCGGCATGCGGAGGTTCCGCTGTGGCCGCCGGCAGTCTGCTATATTGAGGCCGTTTGGCAGGCAATAAACTGCGGAGGCGTGGCAATCATGAACGTATTGCAGAGAATCCTGTCCCTTTTGACTGCCGCAGGGTTGCTCGCGGCAGCGTTTTCGGCTTCGGCACACCACTCGCGCGCGCTGCACTTCGACATCGAGCAGGAAATCACCCGCGAAGGCGTCGTTTCGAGCTGGCAATGGCGCAATCCGCATCCCTTCATCTTTCTCGATGTCGCCACGGCGAGCGGCGAGACGGAAACCTGGGCCGTGGAACTTCCCAACACTGTTGCCATGACCCGCCGGGGATGGACGCCGGAAACGGTCGCCGTGGGGGACCACCTGACCATAACCGGATCGCCGGGCAGGGACGGCCGAAGGATCATGACGCTGAGCAGCGCGCACCGCGCCGAAGACGGCTGGGAGTGGCGCGGCTTCGGTTTTCGCAATAACGACTAGTCCGGGGGCGATCATGAACATCACACGGCAATCGCGGCATGCGCTGGCAGCCGGCATCGCTCTGACTGCGCTGATCGCGGCCAACGCGGCAACAGCGCAACAGGACTTTTGGGGCTACTGGGAACCGGTGATACACGAAGACGCGCGTTACCGCGGCGGCGAAGGAGCTCACAAGGGCGACTACGCGGGTATCCCCCTGAACGCCGAGGGCCGAAGGGTGGCCGATGCCTGGGATCCGGACGAATACTATCTGCCGGAACTGCAGTGCGCGCCTCACGGCGCGGCCTACATCATGCGCGGGCCGGTGCGTTTTCGTTTTGACCATGAAGACGCCAACACGATCCTGATGCGCATGGAGCTGCAGGAACAGGAACGCAGGTTCTACCTCGACGGCCGCGAATGGCCCGGCGGGGAGCTCGAATGGCAGGGGCATTCGACGGCTCGCTGGGAGGGCGAGACGCTGACCGTCGTAACGACGTACATGCGGCCGCGGTATCTGCGGCGCAACGGCGTCCCGCACAGTGAGAATGCCGTAATGAGGGAACACTACGTGCGCCACGGCGACTACCTGACGGTCATTGCGGTCGTCGAGGATCCGCAATACCTGACGGGACCGTTCGTGCGCAGCAGCACGTTCGTGAAGACCGAACCGTTCGAGTTCATTCCGTACCCCTGCGAGCCGATCATCTGGCCGAACGGCGTACCGGGAGTTTGAGCGCGATCTTCAGGCAACACCCGCTGGCGCCACCTATCGGCGCTGCTGCCAGGTTCCAACGGCAAGTACGCATCGACAGTTCACGCTGCCGCGCTCGCCTGCGGCGGCACCGGAGTATCCCGACGCATCAGTGGAGAAAAGCATGACAAGACCGAACGGACTGACAGCATTCGCGCTCGTCACTCAGCTCGTCCCTTTCGCCGGTCTCGCGGCCGCCGAATGCGGCGCCATCGCCGAGCATGCGCCCGACGGCATGACGATCATGGAAGCGACGGCGGTGCCGGCGTCCGGTGACGCGCCGATCGCTCACTGCCTCGTGCGCGGCCGCATGGCCGAGCGGGTCGGCAGCGACGGCCACGCCTACGCGATTTCCTTCGAGCTCCGCCTGCCGGATGACTGGACGGGCCGGTTCGCTCACCAGTTCAATGGCGGCAACGACGGCGCGGTCGTACCGGCTTTCGGCCGCTTGAACGTACAGCCCGATGGCGACAGCGCACTCGCACGAGGCTTCGCGGTCGTCTCGAGCGATGCCGGCCATGACGGCTCGGCGCATCCCGAAGCCGGGCTTGCCGGTGGCAACATCTTCGGTTTCGAATTCGAGGCGCGCCGGGACTACGGCTACGGCGCCGTTGCCAAGCTGCATCCGGCCGCCATCGCCCTGACGGAGGCCTACTACGAAGCGCCGGTTCAATACAGCTACGGGTTCGGCAGCTCCAACGGCGGGCGTCACGCCCTCGTGGCCGCGAGCCGCATGGCGGAGTCCTTCGACGGCCTCATTGCCGGCTATCCCGGCTACAGGCTCCCGCGTGCGGCGATCCAGCACGCATGGGATGTTCAGACGTTTCGCAGCGTTGGCGACAGCCTGGCGGAAGCCTTCTCACGCGACGAAATGGACATCGTTGCCGCGCATATCCTGCGTGCCTGCGACGGGCTTGACGGCCTCGACGATGCGCTCATCTTCGACATCGACGCCTGCCAGACCGCATTCGACCCCGCGTCGCTCACGTGCGGGTCGGGTACATCTGAAGATTGTCTGCCGGAATCCAAGGTCGCGGCGCTCGTGCGAATATTCGGCGGCCCGCGCAACAACGCCGGCGAACAGCTCTACAGCGAGTGGGACTGGGACACCGGCATCGCTTCCGACGGTTGGAGAAGCTGGAAACTCGAGAGCCCCGTGCCAGCATGGGACCATCGGCCGATCATCGCCGTGATGGGGGCGGGATCCCTGGCCCAGGTGTTCACGACGCCGGCGACGCCATTGGCCGGCGACCCGGCGAGCCTCGAGGCCTTCCTCATGGCGTTCGATTTCGATACCGACGCACCGAAAGTCGACGCGACGAGCGCCGACTTCCCCGAGTCCGCAATGCAGATCATGTCGCCGCCCGACGCCGACTCACCGTCGCTCGAAGCGTTCGAGGCGGCCGGCAGCAAGCTGATCGTTTTTCACGGCGTTTCCGACCCGGTTTTTTCGTTCCGCGATACCGTCAACTGGTACGCCAGGCTGCTCGAGAACAACCCCGACGCGGTCGGTTTCACCCGCCTCTACGCGGTACCTGGCATGCCGCACGGTCCCGGCGGCGTTGCACCGGACCGTTTCGACATGCTGAGTGCGCTCGTCGACTGGGTCGAACAGGATCGCGCACCAGGTCCCGTCTTCGCGACGGTAAGAGAAGGCAACGAGGCCGCGCCCGAAAGCTTGCGCGGGGCCACCCGGAAGCTCTGCCCATGGCCTGCGGTCGCTCGGTACTCGGGGGACGACCCGTCCTCGGCCGACTCGTTTAGCTGCAGCGACACGCAATAGCCGTCTACGCGAGGCGCAGGCAATCGAGTAACCCGCCCGGAACCTGGCCATCGCTGCGGCGACGGCGCACGTACCTGACCGGGCAAACGCAGGCACGTGGCGTTCGGGTCCGCGGCAAACGCTTGCATGTGGCGCCCGGGTCCTCGGCAAACGCGTTACACTGCCGAATCGCCACAGTGTTTCAGTGCAGGGGGATCGAAATCATGAAACCTTCCGTCCGTCTCACTCCTTATCGCCTGGGATGCGCGGCCGTTGCCCTGGCCATGCTCACGGCCGGTTTGGCACAGGCTCAGATCCGGGTTCTGCAAACGAACTCCCGGGACTCGATCCTCCACCTCATCGATCCCGAAACCCAGCAGATCGTAGGGGAAATCCAGGACATCCCCGTCGCCCACGGCGTCACCGCGGCGCCGGACGGCAGCCGCATCTACGTGAGCGGCGAAGCCGAGACCGCCTTGAAGGTCTACGACTCCGAAACACTCGAACTCATCAAGAGCATCCCGCTGTCGGCGCGGCCGAACAACATCTCGATCACACCTGACGGCAACAAGCTCTACGTCGCCATCATCGCGCCGCCGGGCGCGATCGACGTCATCGACACGGTCGCGCTCGAGAACGTCAAGACCATCGACGTGCCAGGGGGCATTCACAACATCTATGTCACACCGGACGGCCGAAACGTCATCGCCGGTTCCATCGGCGGACGGCGGCTCACAGTCCTCGACACCGCCACGGACGAGGAAGTCTGGGCGTGGGAAGGCGAGGCAATCCGCCCTGTCACGATGACGACGAAGCCCGATGGCTCAACGGACAAGCTCTACATCCAGGTATCGGGGCATCACGGTTTCGTGGAATTCGACTGGGATGCGCGGCAGGAAGTCACGCGCATCACGCAACCCGACGTGCCGCCCGAGGAACGCTACGACAGCCACTACAACGGAGCGCCCGCACACGGCATCGGCGTGTCTCCGGACGGCACGACGCTGTGGTCGACGAGCCGCATGAACAGCCACGTCTACGTTTATTCGCTGCCCGACCTCGAACTCGTGACGGGAATCCGGACCGGAACCGATCCGGACTGGGTGACGTTCACGCCCGACAACAGGTACGCCTACGTGGCGAACGCCGTCTCGAACAGCGTTTCGGTCATCGACATGGCAAGCTACGAGGAAATCACGCAGATTTCCGTGGGCGAGTCGCCAAAGCGAAACACGATCCTCAGGCTGCCGGGCACAGATCACTAGTTGAGGCCGTTTCTTCAAGCATGGCGCAGCTTGCTGGCCGGCCGGATCGTACTCTGCGCAGTCTCGGCCGTTCTCGTCGGCTGCGCGAACCAATCGCCGCGACCCGGCACTGCTGCGGCGCCTGAGCGGTTGCGGGAGTCGTCGCCGGCAGCCGTGCCGGTTTCGCGTTCGGCACCCGAGCCTCGCGCCGAACCGGAATCCGAACCGGAGGCGATTCGAAGGGGTGGCGCAACCGCCGTGCCGGCAATCGACCTCGCCGTGGACGCCGGCGTCGAACTGCCCGCCGGTCCCGGCCGTGACCTCCTCGTCTCAGCCTGCCTCGATTGCCACGACCTCGGCGGACTCACGCTTTTCAGCAGCTTCTACACGCGCGACGACTGGCACACGCTCGTACTGACGATGGTCGAGACGGGTGCGAGCATCGCTCCTGCGGATGTCGAAGCGATCTCCGATTACCTTGGCCGACACTTCGGCATCGGATCGCCCTGAGCGGATTCGGGACCGATTCTCCGACGGGCTTGCCCGCCGCCGGCCGCGGCTTGCGACTGCACGGATCGTTTCGATCGGCTCAGGCCGCGTCGGACAGTGACGTCTTGGCGTTGCACTGCGCGGCTTGCGACTGCACGGATCGTTTCGGACCACATCCGTACGATAACGTCTTGCCGGTACGCTGCGCGGTTTGCGACAGCTACAACACCGTTTGCTCCAGACCGGTCAGCGACTCAGGCCAGTACTTCTCGAGCAGCGCGAACGCGATGGCTGCCGTTTCCGCATCGGCCATACCGGACCAGTTCGAGGGTCTGAAATGCATCTGAAACGCCCTTAGCACGGCGCGTGTCTGCGCATCGTATTCGCCCGTGGCATCGATGTCGTAGCCGTAGGCCGCGAGTGCGCGCTGCAGCAGCGCAAGATCCGGCGGTGAAGCCTCGAAGCGTTCCAGGTAGCCGGCCGCCGTGGCATCGTCGTACCACGCGCCGATACCGTGTTCATGAAGCCTGCGCCAGGGAAACTTCGGCCCGGGATCCAGTCTGCGGTTGGCGGCGATATCCGCATGCCCGACGATGTCGACGGGATCGATGCGGGGATGGCGTTCAAGGATATCAAGCAGCAATTCGATCACGAGGTCGATCTGTTCGGGATCGAAATCGCGAAACTCGCAGGCGTCCTCGGGAGTCGCTGCATCGCTCAGGAGATCCAGGCCGCTGCAGGCTGACCGGTTCACGATCTCGATACCGATCGAACTCGCGTTCAGCGCCTCGGCGCCGCGCCAGAAGCTCCGCCCGGCATGCCAGGCGCGCCGCTCTTCATCGACCAGCCGATGCACGAGCAGGCGCGATCGCGGATAGCTCGAGTCGCCGCTCTCCGGCACGAGGTAATGCGCGCTGACCGGGCGTTCGGTACGTTGCGTGAGCAGGCGCAACGACTCGGCGAAGTCCGCGGTCGTGAAGTGGATGACGACATGATCGATGCGGCTCGATTGCGTCTCGGACTCCACGTCGACGAGACGCAGCGAACTGCAGCTCGCGAGCGCCCACGAAGCCGCCGCCACAAGGATTGCTGCCCGCGACATCATTCAAAACGGTACGGACTTCCCACGGCGCGGATGATAGCACCGGGCTCGCGAGCGCCTTGATCGCCCGAATACCCGGCGATACAGTTCCCGTCACACTATTGCACGGCAGCGGAGAACCGCCATGATCGAGTACACCCGTCCACGGCTGGTAACGATGCTGACTCTGATCGTCGGCGGCCTCGCCATCGTGCTTCTCGCCAGGGCGCAGTCGCAGAGCAATTTCGTCGGCGGCGAACCTGCCCGTTCGGCGACGTCAAACGTCCGTACGTCGGAACTGCGCTTCGAGGCGGGCTCGCGATCGAACTGGCACAGTCACGGCAACTTCCAGGTCATCATGGCCGAGGACGGCCGCGGGCGCACTCAGGTTCAGGGACAGTCATTGCAGGAGATGTTGCCCGGAGAACCGTTTTTCACCCCGCGCGGCGTCGTCCACTGGCACGGCGCGGCGCCCGACTCGCACATGGTGCAGCTCACGATTTCAAGCGGCGAGACGAGTTGGCTCGGACCGGTCAGCGACGAGGACTATCTCGGGCAGTAGCAATCGCGGTTGAGCTGTTTCGGGTGCCATGTCCGGGACAGGCGACCTGATGAACGCACGGTTGGACGACACTGCCACGGCGGCATAGCATCGCGGCGTGCCGCACTTCTCCACGGGAGCTTCCGATGCGTTCAACCCGCCTCGTCATCCTCGTATGCGCCGCGTTGGCTACGCTTGCTCCGGCACGAGCAGGAGCCTGGGAGGCACAGGTCGATCTCGGCGTTTCGGTCGCTGAGGGAAACACGGAGACTTCGGACACGGATCTGCTGGTGAGCGCCAACCATGAGGGTGAGCGCCTGCGGCACGAATTGGCCGTCAACATTCACCGTTCCACCGCGACGATCGACGGCGCGCACGTCACGACCCAGGACATTGTGGATGCCGACTATGGCCTGCGCATTCAGCAAACCGAACGCTGGTATACGACCATCAACCTCGACGGCTATCGCGATGTCGGTCTCGACGGGCGGATCACGCTCACGGCGGGCGCGGGACGCGATCTCATTGACACGGAGACCGCGACCCTGACGATCGATTTCGGCGTCGGCGGGACGACGGAAAGCGTCGAGACGGAGGACATCGACGAAACCGTGTTTCGTTGGGGGGTGTCGGGCGAACGCTTGCTGAGCGAGAGACTGACGCTGTTCGGTGGTGCGCGCGCTCTGCATCTGGATGGCGGCGCCGCGATCTACGACGGCGAGATCGGCGTGCGGCTATCGTTTACGGAGCGGCTCAGTGCCGGTTTCAGGCTGGACATCCACCAGGAGGATCCGCACCGCTCGGGAAGGGAACCGCGCGATGTGCTGGTGTCGCTCACGATCGGCGCATCGTTCTGATCCCGGGCGATCGGGCAAAAGCCTGGCGGCCCACGGCGGAAACCGGGCCATGTCGCCGCCCGGCCTTGCACGGCAGCGACGCCCGGCACGATCGTCGCCTTCGACTACGGCGCCCCTTCCGCGCTCTCGTCGCCCGGAGCGCCAGTGCCGCGCGAGCCCATAAAGAGCCGGGAGCCGTCGGCCAGGATCAGGTCGCGGCCGTTTGCCCGATTGGCGCCGTTGCGAGCCCGGTAACCGTGTACGGTGATCTCGGTGCCGGCCCCTGACCGAGTCGCGGGTAAATCCGCGCCGAAAGAGCGTGTTGGGTGTCGCACTCTCGATCATCCAGGTCGTAGTCGTGCCGTCCTCGTTCTGCACGTCGACATGCAACCACGCATGCGGGTTGATCCACTCCATGCGCACGATCGTGCCCTGTAGCGTCACCGGGGCATCCGGATCGAACTCGGCGGAAAATGAATGATGCGCCGCGGCCGGATAAGCGACCGCGACGAGAACCAGGGCGCCCGCCGCCGCGCCGCCAAGGCGCCATGTCTTCATCGCTTGCTGTTTCATCGGCTCATTGTCATCGACCATGCCTTCAACCGGCGGCCCTGAGCCACCAGTTCGCCCGCGCCCGCAGTTCGATCACCCTGGCTCCGCCAGCCTTGTTCACGGTCTTCATTGGCCAGCTTGCTCGCCACCCTGCCCCACGGCGGCGGCCCGTTCCGCGTCGCGCGCGTTCTCGAGAATGTTGCGCAAACCGTAGTTGCCTTCGTGACAGGCGTATTCGAAAAGCTCGCCGTCCGACCTCCGCATCAGGTACGCGGCCGTCCAGGGCTGCACCCACTGTTGATCGTCCTCGAACGTAATCTGGAAATCGATCGTGTCCGGACCGACCCGCGCATACCGCTCGGTCAGCCGCAGGCTCGCTGTGGAGCCGCGATAGGATATCTCGCCGTTGAAATTGCCCGTCTCGATCACGAGCGTGTCGCCCTCCCAATGACCGCGCGATTCACCCATGTACGTTGGCACGCCCGTCAGCGGGCTGCCGTCGAGCGGCACGACCCGGGTTTCGTGCACCATTTCGTGGACGATCGCGACGTAGCCCGGCGCCTGGGTGATCCGCAGGTTGTTGTTGTAAAGGCCGGGCAGAATCGCGCCGGGCAGGCCTCTCGTGATGCAGCGCTCGTACAGTGAGCGGTCCGTGAAGGAATCAGCGGCGCGAGGACCGCGCGGCATCGCCGCCCGCCGTTGCTGCGCGTCGGGAGTCAACTCCGGAATCCGGCCGTTCGCAGGATCGATGATCAGCGAGGTGCGCCGGGATTCGTCGACGTAGCGGCCGGGATCGACCATGTACTGCGCGTGCACGAGATTCGAAGGCGCGTCGGGATCGGGCGCCTCATCGAGCCGTCGCGCGGCCCGCGCCTCAAGTTCAGCGATCTCTTCGTCGGTGTAGTACTCGCGGTCGCCGAACTCTTCGCGGCGCTGCAGGGGCGTGATCGAGCGGTAATCCCAGACGCCCTGAATATCCGGGTCGCCCCAGGACATGCGCGGTACTGTGAATTCGGAGTCCGCAGCGGCCAGATCCGCGCGGGACCCGGTCTGAGCCCATACTGTTGCCGTGCCGAGGAACAGGCCTCCAAGCAGCCCCGCCACGACAACGTGAACCTGCCTGCTCATGTCCTTCCTCCGTAGAGCGGTTTGACCGATCGTATCACGTCCTGTTGCAGGCCGGTCTTGCGTACCCGAACCTGCGCATTCGGGTCCTCGAATCACCTCGATTGACAGCGCCGGACCCTCCTGAAATCGGGGACGTCAGCCGCTACGGGCCGCTGAATTTGTCGACCTCGCCGACGGGAACACCGATCGGGAACTCGGCCTCGTAGGCTGCCGCTCCCTCTGTCGGTTCGCGATAGTGATACAGCAGTTCCCACATCCCGATGACATTGGAACGCACCCACAGATCGAACCAGCCGTAGTCGCTGAAGTCCTCCATTGTGACGGTCTCGAGGATTTCCTCGATGCCCTTTCCCGCCACCATCTGTTCGAGCACGCGCTCGCGCAGCGCCTGCAGGTAGTCGCGGAAGTAGAGAAAGGCCTGCTGATCGGTCACGCCGCCGTGCCCCGGCACGACGATGTCGACGTTTTCCATGCGCCCGAGGATTCCGAGCGCCTTGATCGAGTTCGGGATATCGGCATCGCGAAGCTCGGGCATCGCGAGGCTCTTGCCTTCCCGTACGAAGTCCACGGCGATCAGCACGCCTTCGGACGGAATGTGAACCTGGATCAGGTTGTCGGTATGCGTGGGCCCCAGGTACAGCAGATCGACCTCGATGCCGCCGAGATCGAGTTGCATCGTGGTGTCGAATGTGATCTTGGGAATCGCCGTTCGCCGACCTTCCCGGATGATGTGCGGCTTGGCGTTGACGTGGGAGACCGCGCGCGCAGTGTCACTGAAAACCTCGAGCCCGCAGATGTGCATCTCGTGGTCGTGACTGAGGATCGTGTATCTGACCGGGACGTCGAACCGGCGCGCCAACTCTTCCTTGAGCCACTGCGTACCGTTCGAGCCGCAGACCTGGCCGTCGACGACGGCGATGCCCTCCGAGCCGACGATGAAGGCGCCGTTGGTCAGCCCGCCGTAGCGGTAGACATGCTCGGTCAACTGCTCGATCTGCATCTCGGGCAGCTCGCGCTGAGCCGAAACATCGGTGCCGAAACACAGGGCGGCCGCCGGGAACAGAGTCAGGACAAAGGTACGAAACTTGCTCACGCGAATCCCCCCGTGAAGTGTCTGGCGATGCCGTTCGCAAGGTCCAGGCTGCCGCCGTTGGCGCGCCCTGAACCTGCCTCGTTCGCGGGCTCGAACGCCGTTTCGACTGTGCCATGGATGGCACCTGACCCGGCGCAGACCACCCACCGATGCGCTACTCCCAGGCCGAATAGACGGGCTGACCGACGAGATAATCCGGATCGGCGTTCGGCAGCGGCCGGAACTTCTGCGCGCCGCCCGTATCGACCTCGGCAATGTAGAAGTTGCCTTCCTGATCCACGCTCATGCCGTGAACGCCCCACATGCCGCCCGGGAAATCACCCCAGGTGCCCCAGGAATACAGGAAGTTCCCGTCGAGGTCGTACTTGAGAACCTTGCTCGTCCCGCGGTCCGCGGCCCACAGGTACCCGTCTGCGGAAATGATGAACATGTGGATGTCCGACGGCGGATCGCCGAAGCGCCACTCGTCGAGATAGTTGCCATTCTCGTCGAACACCTGCACGCGATGATTCTGCCGGTCGTTGACGAAGACCCGGTTCGTTTCGGGGTCGACGGCGATGCCGTGCACGTTGTTGAAGTAGCCCGGCCGCGTGTCGTCCGGCGGATTGCCGCGTTGACCCCATTCGAGCAGGTAATTGCCGTCGGCATCGAACTTCACGACGCGCGTGTTGGCGTAACCGTCGGCGACGACGAACGAACCGTCGGGAAACCACGCCATGAACGTCGGCCGGTTGAAGTGCGACTCGTCGTCGCCGGACTCGCCGTAGGTCCCGATGGTCTGCACGAGTTCGCTGCCGTCGTTGGAGAACCTGAAGATCGAGTGCCGATAGTCGTCGACGACCCAGACGTGCTTGTCGGGATCGTACGGACTGACGTAGACGGCATGCGGACGGGAAAGCATGTCGTCCCACTGGCTCCAGTCCTCGATCATGTTGCCTTCGGAATCGAAGACGAGGATGCAGTGCTCCCAACGCGCGTCGACGCCGAGCCGCCCCCCGCCATCCACCCAGGCCTGCAAGCCGTCCGCGGGCGGACCACCGGCGCCGCCACCCCCCGGCGGGCTTGCGCGCGTCGCGTCGCGCAGCGGCAGGCGGAACATCGGAAACGAGATGCTCGGCCCCATGTCGCGCAGCCACTCGGCTGGCGGCCTTTCGAGCGTCGGCAACTCGCCGCGCTGCAGCACGAAGACGCGATCGGGGCTTTCGGCGAACACGTACTGGCCCGCGCCCCAGGTCCAGCCCTCGTGGCCCGGCAGCTCCGCGAGCGGCTTCGGCCAGTCGGCAACGACTTCGTAATGCCCGAAAACGTCCTGACCGCCCTTCTGTCCCGGAAATGCGGGCTCCTGGGCTCCGGTCGTGGCAAGCGATGACCCGAGTACGAGCCCCGTGGCGCAGGCCGCCGCCTTACCGATTCGTCTGACCGCGTAATACATCTCGACTCCCCCGATATTTGCGCGCAGCGAGCATTCATCGTATACAAACTGCCGCTGCTTGGCAGCCCGTATCGGAACAACGCGTCGCATCGGAACCGCTTGGCGGCAGTCGGGGAAACCGGACCTACACCGCACATCGGGTACGACCGAAACGGCGGCGCCCCGCAACACGCCGACATTGCGGTAATATTGGCTGCTGAACCCGCCCTGTCGAACGGGCCAATCGGGACCCTGCCGGCAAGTCCGGCATCGAGGAACGAGCGTGCATACGATCGCGATACGCAATCCGCTCAAGCTCAGCGCCCTGCTGGTCGTCGGCGTGCTGATTGCGTCTTCCTGGCTCATCTTCCCCTATTTCGTCCAGGGCACGCAGCTCATGCGCAGCGTCGGCGACAACAGCCGCCTGATCAAGGGCGGCAGCGTCTCGCTCTACCTGAGCCGCTCCCTCGTCCAGTCGCCGCAACTCGAGATCACGGCGACCTACGCGAGCAGCGAGTATTTCCAGTACGTGGACCGCGCCGCCGTCATCGGCAACCTGCGTCCGGACCTCAATCACGTCTTTTTTGTGAACGAGACGATCCACCGGGGCGAACTCGGCTCGGAGCTGCCGGTCGTGGAGTTGCATGTCGGCGACGACGTGTACCCGCCAGGAGAAGCGAGCGGGCCGCTGAACCCCGAACATCACCGCGTAAGCGTATACAGCTTTCCGAAACGCGATGCAGACGGCAATTTCATCGATATCGACGCCGCGGGCAGCATGCGGCTATACGTCTCCGACAACTACCTGGGCAGCGAGCGGCCACTGAGCTTCGTCGGGATCTGGGACGCGCCATACACCATACCCGCGGATCTCAGGGCGAGCGCCGGCATCACGCCGGTCGCGGTGCTTGCACTCGGCGCGGGCCTGCTCGCCTCGGTGCTGACGCCGTGCCTGCTGCAGCTCGTCGTGATGTTCGGTTCGTCGATCGCCGCCTTCTCCACGCTGCCCGGCGCACCGGCCGCACAGGCGCTCGGCGCCACCCCCTATATCCGGCGCAAGATCATGGCGATCGCGGCCGCCTTCGTGCTCGGCTTCATGGCGCTCTACATGGCCGCGGGCGCACTGATCGGCGCGGTCGGCCACCAGGCGCAGCTCATCTTCGCCGAATACAGCCGCACCGTCGCGGTCGCCTCGGGGATCATCGTCATCCTCATGGGGCTTTGGGTCGGACTGCGCGGCAGCCGCGCCATGGCCTGCAGGATTCCGAGCCCCGAGAATCTCAAGAAATTGTCGACTCGCGACACGATCGGAACCATTGTGGTTTCGATCGGATTCGCGCTCGGGTGCACGGCGTGCTTCGGCGGGGCGATCGTCGGTACCCTGCTCGTCTACGTCGGCGCGATCGGCAGCGCCGCGATCGGCGCGACCATCATGCTCGCCTTCGGCGCGGGCGTCGCGATCCCGTTCATGCTCGCGGCCTGGTACGTGTCGCGGATGGACAGCATCCTCGCGTTCATCGGCAACCATGCGAAATCGCTCAACATCGCGAGCATGGTCGTAATCATCGCCTTCGGACTGATCCTCGTGACCGACAACTTCCATGTCGTCAGCGACATGATCTACCCGTATCTCGGGCTGAGTTAATCGGTGCCGCCACCGGCGCGTGAATCGTGAAGAAACGTCTGAACAACCTTGTTCGTCATGGTCGAGCGTTCCGTGGATGCTTGCTCCGCGCTGCTCCGGCTGGTCTCACGTCACGGCTCGCACGAGCGCTGCCGACGATCCTGGCGCTGGCGGCCGCTGCGCTTGCCGGAGGCGGCACGGCACTGGCGCAGGACATCTCCAATCCGCTCAGGCTCATGTTCGTGGCCGACGCCGTCGAACCGCTTATCGATGTCGTCGACCTTTACGAGGGCGAGGTCGTCTACCGTATCGAGACGGCCCATGTCGCAGACCACGTCGTCGCAACCCCTTACGCGCCGATACTCGTGCACGTGAACATCGAGCGTCGGCTCGTGAGTCTGTACGACCTGCGCTCCAGGGCGCTTGCGAAGGAAGTCGAACTGCCGATCGTCCCGCGCCACATGGTGCTCGACACGACGGGCTCGAGAATCGGTTTCAGCGACAGTGTGGACGGCGGCTTCGTGCTCTTTTCCGCTTATGCCGGCGCGATCGTGTTCACGCTCGAGGACTTCCCGCCGACCGGCGATGTGCTGTTCGACCCCAACGAGGTCGACGTCTACTACAGCAACAGCAGGGACGGAACCATCGGCCTCATCGATACCAACGTCAAACGCACACTCGAGATCGACATTGCCGAACCGGGTCAAGCGCTGTCATCGCCGAGCCGCAGCCTGGACGCACGCTACGTCTATGTCGCAAATGAGCAAACCGGTGAAATCAATAGCTTGAATGCGTTTTCTCGAGTGATTTATCAGAGTTTTTCGGTCGGCACGTCGCCGGCGCGGCCCTACACGACGCCCGAGGGATCCTTCCTCTACATGATGGACCGCGACACCGGAAGATTCATGTCGGTAGAGCAATCGCGCTTCGAGGTCTATGACGACCGCGTCATCGGCGAAGGCATCGATCTGGTCACGGTCGGCCGCTTCGACAGGCTGAACCTGCTCGCAAGCACGACCAACAATCGCTATTACATCTACGACAACCTGCTCAGGTCCGTGATCGACTCCGGTGATTTCCCGCATACCCCGCTGACGGCGCAAGGCGCCGCCGACGGCCGGACTGCGTACGTGTCGTTCCGGGACAGCCCGCAGTTGGCGGTCATCGATCTGGAGCGGCAGGAGACGACCTTTATCGCTGCCGCCGCGACCGGCATCGGCGCCGCAAGCATCGGACTGTCGAATAACGTCTGCCACTGAATTGCCAACGACATTGAGTTTATCGGCGCTTCGGTGCGTCGTCGGTGCGCCCTTCCGAAGCCATGGACCGACCGTGCCGGCGGCCCCGGCGATTCCCGCCCACTACTCGTAGCGCAGCGAACTGATCGGGTCGAGATTCGCGGCCTTTGCGGCCGGCAATATCCCGAACACCACGCCGACCACTGCCGAGAACCCGAGCGACAGCGCGACAGCCCACATGGGCGTGTACGCGGGCGGAAAGCCTGGGATGAACGAAGCCGCCAGTGCACCGATTCCATAGCCGATGCCCAGCCCGATCACACCGCCGATCAGGCACAGCACGAGCGCCTCGAGCAGGAACTGCAGCAGGATGTGGTGCCGTTTCGCGCCGATCGCCTTGCAGATACCGATCTCGCGCGTTCGCTCCGTTACGGACACGAGCATGATGTTCATGATCCCGATGCCGCCGACGAGCAGCGAGATGCCGACGATACCTGCCATGACGACCGTGACGTTGTTGATGATCGAATCGAGCGTGGATCGAAGCTGCTCCGCCGTCTGGATTCGGAAGTCGTCGGGTTCGTCGGGCTCCAGGCCATGGGAAGTTCTGAGCAGTCGGCCGATGATCGAGGTAATCGCGTCCATTCGTTCCAGATCGGCGACCGTCAACTGAATCTGCATGTTCGGAAACACAAGGTTTCCCTGCAGGCTCGTCAGCGTGTTGTATGGGATCATCACTACGTTGTCGAGTTGCTGCCCGAGAATCTCGCCCTTGGGTTCCGTCATTCCGATGATCCGGAGCCACTCCCTGTTGAGCTGAATGAACTCGCCCACGGGGTCTTCGGGCAAGCCGAGATCCTCGCGCGTTTGCTCGCCGATGACGGCCACGCGCCGGCGGGTCTTGTTGTCGCTGTCGGACAGGAAGCGGCCAAACCGGGAGAAGTACTGACCGATATCCTGGTAGGACCAGGTTGTCCCCACGACTTGCGCGGACACCGTCTGTGAACCAAAGCGGATCTGACCGGATTGCGAGTACAGGATCGGCGTGATCGAGTCGATGCCCTCCACGCGATACCGGATGAGGTCCAGGTCTTCCTGGGTGAGCCGGTTGCGACGGCCCTGTGCAAACTGCCGCGGAGGCGTATAGGGCTGAACCGTGATCCCGTTGCTGCCGAGGCCTTGCAGTTGTTCGCCGATCGCGAAACTCAGTCCCTGAATGATCGACACCATTCCGATCACGGATGCGACGCCGATGATGATTCCGAGCGTGGTCAGGAAACTGCGAAAACCGTGCGCACGGATCGAGTCGAGCGCGGCGCGCACGGCTTCGGCTGCGGCGAACGCCAGGGGAAACCTCCTGCGCGGACGGGGACGGGGAACAGCATTCCTAGCCGGCATCCCGATAGCGCCCCTTCGCGTAGTGATCGAGGATTCCGCCGTCCTGCATCACGATCACGCGGTCGCCGTGCGCGGCGATGTCCGGTTCGTGCGTGACGACGATGATCGTATGCCCTTCATCGTGCAATTCGTCGAAAAGCGCCATGATCTCGGCCGAAGTTTTCGAATCGAGATTGCCGGTGGGCTCGTCCGCAAGCAGGATCGATGGCTGGGTGACCAGTGCGCGGGCAACGGCAACGCGCTGGCACTGCCCGCCGGAAAGCTGATTCGGCAGGTGGTCGCTGCGGTCGGCGAGGCCCACGCGCTCGAGCATGCGTTGCGCTTCGGCGCGGCGCTCGGAGAGTCGGAAACCGGAGTAGATCAGCGGCTGCATCACGTTCTTGAGCGCCGATGCGCGCGGCAGCAGATTGAAATTCTGAAATACGAAACCGACTTCCTGATTGCGGATGTCCGCAAGCTCACCGGGGTCCAGCCCGCTGACGTTGCGCCCGTTGAGTACGTAACTGCCCAGGGTGGGCGTGTCCAGGCAACCGATGATGTTCATCAACGTCGACTTGCCGGAACCCGATGAGCCGATGAGAACGACGTACTCGTTCGAGTCGATATGCAGATCGAGCTCGTCGACAGCCTTGATGACGTGCTGCCCCATCGTGTAGTGCTTGCTGATCGATGTGAGTTCGATGAGGGCCACGGCGCCCTATTCCGATTCTTCAGGCCTGACGTTGTCTCCATCGCCGAGACTGCGCAACACGCGGTCGGGTCCCACGATTATCCGGTCGCCTTCGTCGAGACCGCCGGTCACTGCCTGGTATGAATCGTCGGACAGGCCGACCTGCACGGCCACCTCCCGTGCTTCGCCATCGTCATACTCGAACACGTGATAGGTCGTGCGGTTCTCGCTGAGTTCCTCGTCGACGAGGATCGCCTGTATGGGCACGGCGAGCAGGCCGTCCCTGACTTCGGTGTAGATCTCGACCCGGCAGCTCATGCCGGGCCGGAGCGCAAAACGGTCGGCCTTGTCGAGGCGAATCTTGACCGCGAAACTCAATCCCTGCGTACCTTCGGCGACCTTGGCGGACAGGGCGATGGAGTCGATGACGCCCCTGATCGGCTGATCCGGATATGCGATCGCGATGATTTCGGCTTCCTGACCCACAGCGACATTCGCGATGTCCGCTTCGTCGACGTTGACTTCAGCGTGGATGCTGTCGGGATTCGCGATCGTCATGAGGTTGGAGCCGGCAATATTCGTCGTGCTCGAGATCGCCGTTTCGCCGACTTCGATATCCAGCGAAGTCACCGTCCCGTCAATGGGCGCAACGACGCGCGTCTTGCTCAAGCGGTCCTCGGCCTGCTCGAGTCGTGCCTGGGCCTGGGTCAGCGACTCGCGGCTGGACCTCAGATCGACTTGCGCAAGGCTCAGTTCGTTCGTGGAGAGGTCGAAACTGCGCTCGTCGATGAGGTTGCTCTCGTGCAGTGCCTCGTCGCGCTCCCACTGAGTGCGCAGGTTGTCGACGCGCAGTTGCTGGCGTTGGATGGCGATGTCCTGCATGCGCACCGTGGCTTCGTTCTGTTCGACCTCGGCTCGGTAAGTCTCGTCATCGATCTGCAGCAACAATTGTCCGCTTTTTACGCGATCCCCCTCCTCGACGAAGATTCCGGTGACCCTGCCAATGACTTCGGTGGTCAGCTTGACCTCCTCTTCATGGACGAGCTGTCCGGAAGCCAGCACGGATGCCTGAATGCTGCGCGGCTCGAGCCTCTCTACCTGGACTTCGACAGCGCTGCCGCCACGCAGATAATCGTTGAGCAACGGCACGGCCACTACAGCCAGCACCAACGCTACGATTACAAGCAGTTTCCTTGTCATCCCGGATGCCGGCCGTCAGCCGCTCGTGAAATACGTTATGGCGCCGAGAATCAGAAGCGCGGGCGCGAGTACGATCAGCGCGGACGCGACCAGCCCCCGCCGGGTCCACAAGCGATAGCCGTAGACGCCAAGCGCCATGGCCCATAGCACCGTGATGTCCATGGCTGCGATGGACTGCCAGATCGCGCCCGAAGCTGCGTACTCGAGATCCAGCAGACTGCTGAACGACAGGGGACTGAGACGATCCTGGGTGAGGAAGGTCGCATCGACAACAAACAAATTGGCCAGCGACGCCCCGTAGCCGAAAACCAGTGGCAGTCCGCACCAGCAAATCATTGACATCCACGCCTTGAGCCCGATGCCGTCATTGCCAAGCAGCGATACCCCCGTGAGATAGGCGGCGTTCAGGAAAAACCACAGTGTCAGACCGACTGCCGCGGACACGACCGCAATTGAACCCATGAGCATGGGAGACAGGTTTTCCATGCCGCGGGCCATTGCTTCGCGTTGCTCTGCGCTCATATCTGCGCCGGACGCCTGTATGCCGGTTTCCATGAGCCACGCAACGTCGACCTCGCTGTAATACGTCAACAGGACGGCGGCATTGGCGACAATGATGGCGCACAGCGGCACCAGCACCGTTGGCTTGCGCTCTACAGCCCGAAGCGCTGCCGCCGGGGACGCGATGACATCGACTGCCGTCGTGAGGATGCCGTTAGCCACGGCCTTTGTGTCTCCCATTGCCTTCGACTGCGCACCTGTCGCCGCGACAGCATACCCCGCGAGTCGGCGGATTGCTGCTGTTAGACGAATATGCCCGTTGAAGGTTCCGCCTGAGCCATCCGGCTGTACATCACCAGTAACCGATCATTCGGCCTGCTGCGACCGCCGTGAGCCAGCAGGCGAGCGATGTCCCGCCCGCAACGGCGAGCTGATCCCGTTCGCGCCGCGAAGGCTCGCGCGTCCTTGCTGACTTCCAGGCCGGCAAACCGCTGACCAGGGCCACGTTGACGAGGCCAAGCGCGATCGCGGGAAACTTGATCAGGACGAACGGGTTGCCATCGTATTCGGTCGCGTTGGTGGAGATCATGCAGACCCCGCTCAGGGCGGCAAGCGCGAATCCCGAGGCCGCGAGAGGGATGGTCGGCCCGGCAATGGACCGGATGGCCACGCCGGGCCAGAGCCCGAGCAAGCGAAGGTCGATCAGCAGCACCGACCCGAACAGTGTCGAGATCCCGAGAATGTGTGCGAGGTTGAAGGCGCCGTAGCTCCACACGCCCATGCCTCGCATGGCTTCGCCGAGGGCCGAGCCCTCAAGCCACGCCAGGAACTCGAACAAGCTGCGTCAGTCGACGCGGCGCGGGTAGACGTCGTAGTTCGTGCCTTCGTGCGTCACGCGGACCGTCTTCATCTCGTAGCGGCTCATGTCGCTATTGCGATTGCCCGTAACCGTGACTTCTGCGCCGACCGGAATCATGTCTTCCGTCAGGCCTGCCCGGCTCGTTCTGGCCGACGGTGCGAGCGTGATGTCCCAGACCTGCCCCTCCGCGTCCTCGATCTGCATCGTGGCATGCGGCCCTGCAAGGCTGACGCCGGTGGTTACCGTGCCCGAGAGCTGCGACTGCTCGCCGCTCTGTCCGCCCCAGCCGTGATGGGCCGACAATGGCGATGCGATCAATGTGAGCGCACCTGCGCCCAAACCTACAAGAATGCGTGTGTACATGCTTGACTCCTGGAATTGGTTCGTACGCCTGAGTACCGGGCCAACGATAACATATCCGTGGCCGATCCTACCCCGGCTTGAGGCCGTTCAGTTCGCAGGCCGGAACTCCCGGCCGACGCGGCTGCCGACCGTCAGCTTGCGAAGGATCGGGCGTGCCATGAACACGACGCAGCGCGTATTCTGCCCCAGCCGCCTGTACCGCCGCAGCCGCCTGTGCAACCGCAACCACTTGCAGAGCCGCTGCCACCCATGCAGCCGCAGCGACCGGAGCAGCCAGGGACGCAACACGCGGCACCGCGCCCCGAAGGTGCGTTCCCGCCGAGTTTGGCTCAGACGCGCTGCACCCGCGTGCCGATCTGATTGATCACGTTGAGTCCGTCGGCGGTCACGATCGCCGTAGCGCCGACCTTGGCCTCTGCACTCGGCCCCTGGCGGGCACTCGGCTCGAAACTGAACACCATGCCTTCTTCAACGGTGACGTCCGCCCCGAGGGTAGCCGCGCCTTCCATGTCCGGGCCGTCGTAGACGGGACCGAGAATGGTCATCGGCAGAAGTCCATGGATCTGCGGGACACGATGCCAGTAGCCCGCGCTCGCAACGATTTCCTCCATACCGTCGATCACGTCGCCGAACCGGGCTCCGGCGACGAGGTTTTCGGCACCGTAGTCCATCGACTCGTGGGCAACCTCGGTCAGGGCCTGCATCTCACCACTCATCGATCCGACCGCGAGGCAGAGCGTAACCTGGGCATAACCGCCGGAATGGATGATGCCGTACTCGGAATTGATGACCTGCCCGTCGCTGAGCGGTCCCGGGGGCAGCAAGAGCGCCTGCACGTCGGACTGCGCATCATTCTCGACGAGGAAGCTCGCGATGCGCGACCGAACTTCGCGCGAGTCGACGCCCTCCCCTGCAACGTCGAGCAGCATGCGATGCAGGTCCTCGCCGACTTCTGCCGCACGCGTGACGTTCGCGATCTCTTCGGCGCCCTTGACCATCATGAGCAGGCCGAACTGCTCGGAAATGTCGGTGATCGTGGCGTCGGGCAGGCCGGCCAGCACGCTCGCCCAGGTGGCGTAGGTCACGAGGCCCTCGTTGATGAACTCATTGAGCCCCCCAACGCTCGCGCGAGTACCGACTGCCGCGATGTTGCCGCCGGCGTGGCCCATCTCGTTGACCACATCGACGATCTGCTGACCCAGCGGGACCTGGATACCGTCGTCAAGTGCCTTCTGAACGCGCCACGACACCCACGGCGTCGGAAAACGGCCACCGATGATCGCGGGTTCCCCGTCGACCGGGAAAACGACGGCGCCGTCGCCGAACGGGAAGAAGCCGCCGCCGGAGACGTAGGTCGCGTACTGAAGCAGATTGACGCCGTCGCCGGCGCGATGGGGCAGGATCAGGCAGTCGTAGCCCTGCTCGGACAGCATGGCGCGGATTCTGGACCAGCGCCGGTCGCGTTCGGCCATCGTGTACGGCGGAGGCCCGCCGGGCTGGGCCCGCGCCGCGGGTGCGTGAAGCATCGGCAGCGCCACCGACGCCGCTGCGATTCCGCCTGGAATCACTGCGATACGAGTCAGGAACTCGCGGCGGCCGATCTCGCCGTCGGTGAATCGCGAGATCAGGTCGTTGAGTCTGCGTTGCATCGTGAAGAACACTCCGAATACTGCTTGGACCTTGCGTATACTAGCCAAGAGACCGGCAGTGTTCCACGCAACCACCCAACCTGCATGCCGTTCGTTGAAATAGCAGTGTCGCCGCGCGAAAATGACACGGCTCACTTTCCCGGAGTTCGAAGATGGCGCTGCCGCCCGGATTGACCCAAGCCGAGTTCGACGACGCGCTCGCAGAATTTGCGAACGTTGTCGGCCCGGATTGGGTATTCCGCGACGACGAGTACCTCGAAAGCTACCGCGACCCGTTTTCCCCGCTGCGCAACACGCCCGCCGAAGCGCTCGCCTCGGCAGCCGTGGGACCGGATTCGGTCGAGCAGGTCCAGCAGGTGCTGCGCATCGCGAATGACTACGGCATACCGCTCTGGGTCATCTCGACGGGCAAGAACTTCGGTTACGGCGGACCGGCCGGTGTCGTGCCAGGCGCAGTGACGCTCGACCTGCAGCGCATGAACCGCATCATCGAGGTCAACGAATCGCAGGCCTATGCGGTCGTCGAACCCGGCGTCAGCTACTTCGACCTTTATCGCTACATTCAGGAGCGCGGCCTGAAGCTCTGGATCGACAATCCGGAGCCCGGCTGGGGAAGCGTGGTCGGCAACACGCTCGAGCGCGGCACCGGCTACACGCCATACGGCGATCACGTCGAGACCCAGTGCGGCATCGAAGTCGTGCTGCCGAACGGCGAACTGCTCAGAACCGGGATGGGCGCGGTCCCCAACAGCGAAACCTGGCACGAGTACAAGTGGGGGTTCGGGCCGTTCGTCGAGGGGCTGTTCTCGCAGTCAAACCTTGGTGTCGTGACGCGAATGGGCGTCTGGCTCATGGACGAGCCGCCGGCATACCGCGCCGGGCAAATGACCGTGGCGCGTCACGAGGAAATCGTCGAACTCATCGACATCCTCAAGCCGCTTTGGCGGCAGCGGATTCTCACGAACTACCCGAACATGCGGCGGGTCGAATTCTCGGGGCCGAGCGGCTGGTTCAACCGTCTCGCGTTCTACGGCGACCGGCAGGTCGTCGACCGGCACTGGGAACTCGTCCAGGACGCGTACGCGAGCCTTCCGGGCGCCGAACTCCGCACGACGCTCTACGAGGCGCCGTACAACACGGCCGAGTGGGACCTCAACACCAAGCTCCTGGCCGGCGTCCCCTACATGAATGCGATGTACGGCATCGGCCACAACGTGTACTTCGCGCTCGTCGTGCCGTTCCGGGGTGCCGCAATCTGGGATGTCATCCAGACACTTGACGGCATCGCCCAGCGCTACGGGCGCCGGTTCTTCGGAACGCCCGTGCATGTGCATTCGCCGCGCGGGCTCCTGACCACGGTCAGCATCCGCGTCGACAAGAACGATCCGGAACTGAACGCTCAAACGATCGACATGGGCCGCGAGATGGTGGCCGAAAGCGCCCGCCGGGGCTGGGGCGTGTATCGTGTGGCGCCCGCGTTCTCCGACATCGCGGCGGCAGCCTACGGCTACAACGACAACGCGCTCATGCGCTTCAACGAGGCGCTCAAGGACCTGCTCGACCCGAACGGCATCCTGCAGCCAGGCAAGAACGGCATCTGGCCTGCCAACATGAGGGAGACGCGCGGATGAGCGGCGGCCCGCGAACCGCAAACTGCACGGCAGCGGTGCACCGGTACATGTGGGTGAATGCCTGCAGTCGTGCCGCAGCCCAAAACGGCAGTGAGCAGCTTCAATCCGGAGCCCACAGATGAAGGCCGCCAGCTTGCAGACAGGCCACGCCAATCGAATGCGATCGGCTATGCCCGCCATGCTTGCGTGTCTCGCTTTCGGCGCCTCCGGTTTGCTCGTGGCTCAGACGGCCGACGACGCGGAACGCGGCAAGGCGGTGTTCGACAACTTCTGCATCCACTGTCACGGCAGCGGCCCGCACAACAGCGGCGCCACGGTCATGCTCGAGGAGAAGTACGCCGGCGCGGTGCCGGGATCGCTCGAAGAGCGCACGACCCTGACTCCGGAGTTCATCAGGGAATTCGTGCGTGGCGACATCGGTATGGCGGCCTATCGTCCGACGGAGATCCCCGATTCCGATCTCGAGGCGCTGACGGCCTACCTCATGCGCAACAATCCATAGCCCGGCGGACCGCATGATCGGCAGACGCGAATTCATTACCCACAGCGCGGCGTTCGGCGTGTTGCCGCTCGCGGGGCCATGGGCCGCCTCCAACGACATCGCCTGGCCAAACTTCCACAAGGTCGTTTACGACGAGCGCTTCGAGCTCGCGAGGTCGTTCGCATCGCGCGCGAACGAGTACGGTGCGCGACTGCACGCGATTTCCGGAGACGTCACTGAGCTCTGGTTCTACGACCTCTATCAACGCTGGCGCACCGGCCCCGCATTCCTGGCCGGCATCACGCTCGAGTCGTCGGCCGTGCAGCTCGGCTACTTCGCGCGCGACCAGCGACATATCCTGCGCTACCCGACAGGTATCGCTACGGATGGCACGGACTTCGGCACCTCACAACCGACCACATTGCTCAGCGAATCAATGACCCCGGTCCGACTGCTGTCGTGGATCATCGAGCCCCTGTCCGCCGGTCCTCCTATCGCGCGACCCCACCCGCTCTGGTTCGCCGGGCTCTGAGTGACCCGGCCAGAATTTCCCAGGGAGAAAACCCCATGTCTCTGCACAAACTGATACCGCTTGTTTCTCTGGCCCTTTTCGTCGCAGCCTGCGGCCAGTCGGGTTCGCCACCGACCGATGCCGGTACCGCGCCGAGCGATGCCGCGCCCGCGCCCGCACCCGAGCCCGCTCTCGATCTCGGCGACCTCGACGCCGTGCTTGCACGCGGCCAGGAAATCTACCAGATGACCGGCGAGTGCTGGGATTGCCACGGCATGTTCGGCGAAGGCGGCGACGCGCCGTCGCTGAGCCATGCACCGAGCGCGTTCGACATTGCCTACCAGTTCAACACGAACCCGGAAATGGCCGACATTGCCGCTGCACTCGACGCGAGCCGCGAGGACTTCATCGCCACGGCGGCCTATATCCGAACGCTGTCAGACCGCGAGGTCACGGCAGAGGTCATCGACGACCTCGCGACTTCGATGGAGAGCCTGCGGGACTACTCGTATTACGCTTCGCCCGACAACTTCGTCATCACCGAACGTGATGAACTGATCCTCCAGGTCGAGCGCTTCGACACCGTGATCGCCGACTGGGAGCGCAAGTCGCAGCCCGGCAACATCATGCGCAGCTACGACATACGCTCGGTGCGGACCTACGATCCCGGCGAACCGAAGTTCACGCCCGAGCCCGGCAAGGTCTATTTCTACGAAGCGACGGGCGCCGGACAACCTCCGCAACTGGGTTTCCCGAATACCGCATCGGGATCCGGTTTGACTCCCGCCGCGTTCGACGAAGAGGGTTCCGTACAGATCGTCGTCGGCGACGCGGCGACCAAGGAAATCATCGCCTACTATCGTTTTCCGGTATCGATGCGCGCGTCGGTCCACTCGACCGCCGTCACGCCCGATGGCCGATACGTTTATGTGATCGGCCCGCGACCGGCACTGGGTGGCACCGAAGACCGCGCCGTAGGTGGGCTCGATACCCCGGCATCGCTGATCAAGGCCGACGCGCTGACCCTGCAGCCGGTCGAGCAACTTCTGATCGGCGGTCGCATGCATCATTCGCAGATCTTCCAGGACCGTTACATGCTCGTGGACACGTTCGCGCGTGACGAAGACGGGCTCGACGTATTTCTCATGGACCCCGAGACCGACGAGGTCGTTGGCGGCATACGCGACGAGGAACTCGGAGGCGTCTCGTATACCTCGTTCACCGACGGCGAGTTCATCTACATCCTGATGCAGCCGGGCGGCTACGGCCCGTCGGCGATCTCCGCCTATTTGGCAGCTTCGCAATACAACCGCGGGCAGTTCGCCACAATGCGCCCGTTCTGGGTCGCCAAGGTGGATCCCGAGTCCTGGGAGGTGGTCCAGGAGTATCCGTATCCGGGCTTCCGCGCGAACTGGATCGTCATCGACTCCAACCAGGAGTTCATGTACGTGCCCGTCGGCGCAAACTCCTACGTCAACAAGATCAACCTCGAGACGGGTGAAATCGCCTGGACCACGCCGACCGGCATCGGACCTTACGGCGCGGCTCTCAACGCCGATGAGTCCGAGATCTGGGTGGCCGACAAGGGCGAGACCACCGGCATGTTCGGCCGCACGATGACCGTGATCGATACGGCTCGCGGGCGCGCGGTCGAGACGGTGTTCTCAGGCTACCAGGTCGACCACGTGCTGCTCGCGCCAAACGGCCGCGAAATGTGGGGCACGAGCAATGCCGACGGTCGCGTCTACGTGTTCGACGCGGAGGAGCGCGTCCAGACGCACGCGATCGACATGCCGAACTTCGGCGACGCACACGGGCTCGTCTTTGTCTGGTACGACGAAGACCTCAACCCTCACGTCGTGCGCGACCAGGGCGGGTTTCATGGCGGTATCCACCCGGCCCGGGGCAACGCACTCGAGTATTGAACAAGGGCGTGCGGTCAGTCGGCACGGGCAGGCTGCCGGAGGCGGCCTCGTGCCCGGCCGCGCGCAATCACCCCAAGGAGTTATCACATGAACGGCTTCAGTCTCTCCCGTGGGCACGCCCCGGCGTCCCACGCCAAGCGTTCCGGGTCTCACAAGAAAACTGGGCGCAATAGCCGCAAGCTGTTGCTGGCGAGCACGCTGCTCGGAGCCGCGCTTCCGGCAGGACAGGCGGCAGCACAAGAGTCGGCCGCGACCGAGCGCCTTCGGGGATGGAGTTCGCTTGTCACGCGGCAGGTGTTCGAGGTCGCCGACAACGTCTACACGGCTGTCGGCATCACGCTCACGGCGAACTCGATGATCGTCGGCGACGACGGCATCATCATCGTGGATCCGGGCCATTCCCCGACCCTTTCCGCCGAAGTGCGCCGCGAGTTCGAGGCAATTACGGACAAGCCGATCCGGGCCATCATCTTCACCCACGGCCACGGCGACCATACGCGCGGTGCGAGCGCCTTCGCCGACGAAGGCGCCGACATTGAGGTCTGGGCACGGGCCAACTACAACGCCGAGGTGCGCGCGGCGGCCGAAGCGGGGTTCATGTCCGGCGGCGCCGGACTCTCGGGCGGCGTGCGGCCGGCCGAAACGCAGGGCGGCGACCTGTCGCCGGAGCAGGCGATAACCTTCAACGGTCCGCCCAGGCCCATGTCGCCCGACGAACGCTCGACTCCGGTGCGGCGCGTGCTGCCCACGCAGACGTTCACCGAGGAACGCATCGAACTTGAGATCGCGGGCGTCGAGATCGAACTCGTCGCGGCGCCAGGTGAGACGGCGGACCAGCTCTACATCTGGCTGCCGGAAGAAAGAGTCCTGTTTGCCGGCGACAACGTGTTCCACACCTGGCCCAACGTCTATCCGCTAAGAGGCACGAACCGGTCGATTCGCGACTGGATCTCGAGCCTCGGCAAGATGATCGCCGAGGCGCCCGCACGGCTCGTCGCAGGCCACGGCAATCCGATCCTGGAAAACGTCGTCGAGCAGCTCACGAACCGGCGCGACGCGATGCAGTGGGTCTACGACCGCACGATCGAAGGCGCGATGCTCCATATGACGCCCGACGAACTCGTCGAGTACGCGTCTCTGCCCGAAGAGTTTGCCTCACTCGATTACCTTGCGGACTACTACGGCAGCGTCTGGGGCACGATTCGCCAGATCTACGCGCAGGAAGTCGGCTGGTTCGACGGCAACCCGCTCAATCTGCACCGCGAGAATCCCGTCCGGCAGTCCGAACGCATGGCCGAACTCGTTGGCGGCGTCGACGTGCTGCTCGCGAGGGCGCGAGAGGCGATGGCCACCGGCGACCCGCTCGGCGCGGCACAACTCGCCCAACACGTCACGCGGCTGAGACCCGACGATCCGGAGCCGAAGCTGCTCATGGCCGATGCGCTCGACGCGCTTGGCGAGCAGACGCTCAACACGCCCGCGCGGCACTACTCGTTCTCCTACGCGAACCTGCTGAGACGCGAGGCCGGGCCGCAGTAGAACGGCAGGACACACCGCGGAACGGCAATCGTTCCGCAAGTTCCGCTCACGGGCGTTTTCGCGCAGAACCGACGTCGCGAATCGACCGACCTTACTGGCCGAATCGGAGCACCGTTACGACGCACTCCGCGTTTCCGGGCCTATGCCGGGAACGGAAATCCAATAGCGACCAGCCGAACAGAACTCCGCCCGGGTGGCCCGCGCTCGCGCCCGACAGGGCTTGCTGTATCGCCGGTATGCAAGCCACACCGACCGTGCGATGACTCCGCGAAGCCGTATACTGTCGCGTAGAAAAGTCAGGCACGGCCCCGAGAGGCGATACATGACCTCACCCTTCCGTCGCAAGGCAGTCCCTGCCGTCGTCCTGTTACTTGCTGCGGTGCTGCCGCGGCTCGCGTTCGCCGACATCGCGTCATCCCCGGCCTTCGATGCCGAAGCGCTTTCGGCACACCCGACGACGAACTGGATCACGAACGGCGGCAACGTCTTCAACCAGCGCTACTCGCCGCTTGACCTGATCAATCGCGACAACGTGGCCGAGCTCAAGGCGCTGTGGCGCACGGGCATGGGTTCGGGCGCAACTCAGGTCAACTCGGGCCAGGCGCAGATTCTTGCCTACGAAGGCACGCTCTTCGTCATCAATGGCGCAAACGACGTGTTCGCGATTGCGGTCGAGACCGGCGAAATTCTCTGGACCTGGCACGGCAACCCGGATCCCGCAGCCGGCGTACCGTTCGGCAAGTCGAGCCGCGGTGTCGCGATGGGCGACGGCAGAATCTACGTCGCGCTGCTCGACGCCCGGCTCGTCGCGCTCGATCAGCGCACGGGCGAACTCGTCTGGTCGATCGAGGCCGAACGCTGGCGCGACGGCTTCAGCATCACGAGCGCGCCGCTCTACCACGACGGCCTCGTCATCACGGGGTTCTCGGGCGGCGAGATGGCAAGCCGCGGCAAGGTCAAGGCGTTCGACGCGCGCGACGGCAGCCACCGATGGACGTTCAACACCATTCCCGGCCCCGGAGAGTTCGGTCACGACACCTGGCCCGCCGACAGCGACGCCTGGCAATTCGGCGGAGCGCCCGTCTGGCAGACGCCGGCCGTCGATCCGGAGCTTGGCCTCGTGTACTTCTCGACAGGCAATCCGGGTCCTGACCTGCACGGAGGCGTGCGCCCGGGCGACAACCTTTTCAGCGTGTCGATCGTGGCCGTCGACGCGCAGACGGGCGAATACCGCTGGCACTTCCAGCAGGTCCATCACGACCTTTGGGACTACGACTCGCCGAATCCCGTCGTGCTCTTCGATGCGGAGATCGACGGCGAACCGCGTCGCGGCCTCGTGCAGGTTTCGAAAACCGGCTGGGCCTACATCCTCGATCGCGAGACGGGCGAACCGCTGATCGGAATAGAGGAACGCCCCGTACCGCAGGAACCGCGACAGGCGACCTCGCCGACGCAACCGTTCCCCATCGGCGACGCCATCGTGCCGCAATCGATCGACATTCCGCCCGAGGGCACGCCGCTCATCGACGGACAGGGCCGCATCGTCAATGACGGCCGGATCTTCACGCCGTTCTGGACGGATCCCATCGCCGTCAAGCCCGGCACGATGGGCGGCGCGAACTGGCCGCCAAGTTCCTACGATCCGGAAACGAACCTGCTATACGTCTGTGCGACCGACCGGATCAGCGCATTCACGGTCGACGAGGACCTCCCGCCGCCCGTGGCGAACCAGGTCTACATGGGCGGGCGGTTCACGCAGACGGGTGCCGACGACCGCGGCATCTTTGCGGCGCTTGACGTCACGACGAACCGGCTCGCCTGGCGCCAGCAGTGGCGCGAGATCTGCTTCAGCGGATCGATCGTCACGGCGGGCGGGTTGCTGTTCGTCGGCCGCAACGACGGTCGCCTGACGGCGCTCGACAAGCGCAACGGCGCGCTCCTCTGGGAGTTCGAGACGGATGCCGGCGTCAACTCGACGGTCACGACCTTCGAACACGACGGCGAGCAATACGTCGTGGTGCACGCCGGCGGCGGCGTCTTCGCTGGCGCGACGCGCGGCGACGGCATCTGGATGTTTTCGCTGAGCGGCACGATGAGCCCGGTTGTCCCGGGCACGGTACGCGAACCGTAACCAAGAGGAGAATCAGCCATGGCTGTCGATTTCAGGGGTCATCCGCTCTTTCCGCGCGGTTTCAACAGTCCGACGCGGTTCGAGGCCGATGTCTACGACTGCGAGGTCTGGGGCGAGATTCCGTCCGACATCGAGGGCACGTTCTATCGGCTGCAGTGCGATTTTGCCTATCGGCCGCCCGAGAACGAGTGGCTTCCGGGCTTCAACGGCGACGGTCACGTCAGCGCGTTCCGCTTCGCCAACGGCTCGGTCGATTACAAGGGCCGCTACGTCAAGACCGACAGGCTCATGGCCGAGCGGCGCCACCGCAGACGCCTGTGGGGTGTCTACCGCAACTACCTGACAGACGATCCTCTCGTCGCGAACGTCCATCGCGGCGCAGCGAATACCCACCTGTACTGGCACGGCGGCAGGTTGCTCGTGCTCAAGGAGGATGCTCTGCCGTACTCGATCGATCCGGTCACACTCGAATCCCACGGAAGCTGGGACTTCCACGGCAAATGGACGGCGACGAGCATGTCGGCGCACCCGAAGATCGATCCGGTCACGGGCGAAATGATCGCTTACGGCTATCAGGCCAGGGGCGATCTGACCGACGACATCGCGGTCTACACGGTCAACCCGGCCGGGCACATCACGAACGAGGTCTGGCTGAAGTCGCCGTATCTCGGGATCATCCACGACATTGCGATCACCCAGAAGTACATCGTCATCCCGGTCATCGCGCGCACGACGAGCCTCGAGCGGCTGCAGACCGGCGAGCCGATGTGGGTCTGGGACGGCAGCCTGCCGACGATGGTGGGCGTGCTGCCGCGCGACGGCGATGCGTCGGATGTCCGCTGGTTTCAGGGTCCGGCCCGGAACACGCTGCACTTCCTCAACGCCATGGACGACGGCAGCCGCGTCCTCATGGATCTGCCGGTATCAGACGAAGAGCGCTCGCCGTCGCAGATCAAGCGCTGGACCTTCGACATGAACTCGCGCAACGACCGGTTCGGCGAGGAGGTGATCTCCACGGCCAACGGCGTACTCGCACGCATGGACGACCGCTATCTCTCACTGCCCTACCGCTACGGCTTCGTCGGCAACAGCGACCCGAGCCTGCCGTTCGACGAGGCGCGCGCGGGCGGGCGGCGGCGCGTGACCAACACGTATCAGCGCTACGACCTCATGCGCGGACCGACGAGCACTTTCTTCGTCGGCGACACGCAGAGCCTGCAGGAGAGCGGCTTTGTGCCGCGCAAGGGCAGCACGGAGGAAGGCGACGGCTACATCATGGGGGTTGCGAGCAACTACGCCGAGATGGCCTCGGAACTTCACATCGTCGATGCAAACCGCATGGAGGAAGGTGCGGTCGCGGTCGTCAAGCTGCCATTCCGGCTGCGCAGCGGTACGCACGTTAACTGGTTCTCGGCGGCCGAGCTTGCAGAGCAGGAGGCATCGGCGTGAGCGTCATAACGCGACGGGGGAGCAACACCGAGTTCGCGGTAGTCAATGCGTGGGGGCAGTGCGATCCCTGCACGGTCGGCGAGCATGCCAACATCGGGCTGGCGTTGGACCGCCGTGAGTTCATCGGCACGGTCGGCGTGACGGCTGTCGTGGCGCTCGTACCGACTGTCACACCGACCCTGACGACGACGGGTCCGGCTACGAGCGGAGCGGCGCCGCAGTTGCTTGACGATTGGTCGATCGACGACATGTTCGGCGTCTGGCCGCGCTATGCTGATCCGATCCCGCCCGGCAATTCCTGGCCGGACGACACCGACTCAGGCGAACCACTCAACGCACTGTAGAAAAGGTGCGGTGCGCAGCGTCGTCACCTTGTTGCGGGGAGGCGCACTACAGTTCGCTTGAAACACGCCGTGAATACATCCATGTAGGCTCCGCGCGCGCATGCATGCGCGCGAGGGTTTCAAGCGAACTGTAGTGCACCTCCCCTGGGCATGTCGGAGACTGGGGGTTCGGGTCGATGACGCACTGCCCCGCAAGTGCAGACAGTTGTTCCCGCCAAGCGTCGAGAGACCGAAAGCAGACTCCGGAAGTGCAGCCAAATGGCAAATCTCACAGACCAAGCAGGCCAAAACGGATGAGCGGCCGTCGTTAACGGGAATTGCTGACAAACAGGCAGCGCCCCTCCAGCCAGACCGATCAGTCGGAGACCGTGACGAGCCGCTCGACGATGTAGCCTGCGACATCGTGCAGCTCGTCAATTTCGTAGACGCTGCCGAAGGCCGGCATGTCGTTCAGGCCGTTGGCGGCCGTGCTCATGATGGACTCGACGGTCAATGCCGCAGTCAACGCCGTCCCCCCGCCGTGCTGTCCTCCCTGCCCGTCGTCGCCGTGGCAGACGAAACAGGCTTGCCGGTAGACTGCCTCGCCGTGCGCGAGATCGGCCTCCCGGTCCTCCGGGACGGCAACGGCGGCTGCCGGCGCTGCGAACTGTCCAGTCGGATCGGCCGAGCCGCGCGGCAGCGAGTCGATTTCGCCGCTCAATGAAAAGAGCCACAGGCCGTCGGACTTCTTCGAGCGCGCGAGCGCCGTGCCGCCTGCGAGCACCGTGACGAACTGCTCGCCGTCATGCTCGAAGGTCGAGACCGTCGCATTGACGCCGCCGTCGGTCTGAAACTCCCAGAGCCGGTTGCCGTTGGAGTTGTCGAGCGCGGTCAGGCGGCCGTCATTGCGGCCGACGAAGACCAGTCCGCCAGCGGTCGTCACCGAGCCCGAATAGCAGGTATCGACCCATTGCTGGCGCCAGACGAGCCGGTTCGTCGTGACGTCGAGCGCCGCGAAGACGCCGCGCCGCGGCGACTGGATGCGCGCAACCACACTGCCCGAGTAGAGCGCGCCCGGTTCGACCGGATAGTCCGGATCGCCGCCGACAGCGCCCCAGAACGAATCGGTCGCGCAGATGTACATCGTGCTCGTCTCGGGATCGTAGGAACTCGGCGGCCAGTTGACGGCGGCCAGCGGCTTCCAGAGCACCGGCTCGTCGTCCTTGAACGGCGTGAAGATGCGGCCGTCGTTGACGAGCGTGAAGCCTTCCAGCGGCATGTCGATGAATTGCGGCACAAGCGCGTCGCCGATCGGAAACGGCTGCGTCGGCGAAGTCGCCTGTTGCGGCTCCTGCATCACCGGCGTCTCGACGATGCCGATCAGCGGTTCACCGGTTTCCCGGTCGAGGATGTAGACCCAGCCGGTCTTCGCAGCCTGGGCCAGCCCCTTGCGCACGACGCCGTCGTATTCCGCGTCGAACAGGATGACCGGGTTCGGGGAATCGTAGTCCCAGATGTCGTGATGCACCTGCTGGAAATGCCAGCGGTATTCGCCCGTGGCGGCGTCAATCGCGACGATCGAGACGCTGAAGAGGTTGTCTCCCGGTCTGAGATTTCCGTTGAGCACCGGGCCGGGGTTGCTCGTCGAGAAATAGATCAGGCCAAGTTCGGGGTCGATGGCCGGCGTCTGCCAGACCGACGCGCCGCCGTACATCCACACGTCGCTGTCGGCGGGCCAGGTCTCGTGGCCGATCTCGCCGGGACCGGGGACCGTGTAGAACCTCCAGATCAGCTCGCCGTTCTCAGCGTCGTACGCATTGACGCGGCCCCGGGTGCCGAGATCGCCGCCGGCAAAGCCCGTGATGACCATGCCGTCGTAGTAGAGCGGCGCGCTCGTGATGCTGAAGCCGACGGCAGGATCCTCGGCCTGGATGTCCCAGGCGACCTCGCCCGTGCGCTGGTCGAGCGCAACCAGCCGCGCATCGAGCCGGCCGATAAATACGAGTCCTTCGCCCAGGCCAAGGCCCCGGACCGACCAGCCGCAGCAAGGCCGCGCGACGTTCGGATCGATGTCGGCAACGTACTCCCAGAGGGTCTCGCCGCTTTCGATGTCGACAGCAAATGCATCGTTTTCGCCCGTCACGATGTAGATCACGCCGTCATGGACGATCGGCTGCGCCTGGTTACCGGCGCGCGGATGGATGCCGGACCCGTTGAGCGAGGTGCGCCAAACGGCCTTGAGGTCCGCAACATTGTCCCGGTTGATCTGCCGCAATGGGGAGTAGCGCTGGTTGTAGACGTTGCCGCCGTTGGTGAGCCAGCCGTCGCGTGGCAATGCGCTCAGTTGTGCGCCGGTGAAAGCTGCTGCGAGGGCGATGGCGTCCCGGTCGCCGGACGTTTCCTGGGCGGCGACTTCACCGCCACTGACGATCCCGTACGCGCAGATGGCCCCGATCACGGTCGGGCCGAAACCATTTCGCATGTTCATTCCTCGTCTGAGTCTGAGCGTCGCCAGTAATCGCGACTGCCGTGCCGCACATGCAACACCTGGACCGTCGAACCCTGGATGGTAAAGAAAATTCGCCATGGCGTTCCGCGCCCGAACAACAGGTGCCGAATTTCCTGATTGAACGCTACACTCTCAGAAGCGATCGCATGTGCTTCGGGCAAGGTCTCCAGGCCGACAATCCTGTCGCGTATGCCGGCAAGCCACTTTGCGGCGTAGACGGGATTCTCCAATTTCAGCCAGTCATGCGCCTTTCGGATGTCGTCTTCGGCATGGGGCGTGATGACGACCCGGTAGTGCTTCACGCGTCGCCGGCGCCGATCGTTTCGAAGAACTCGCCGGCTTCGACGCCCTCCCCGCGGCGGGCTTGTTCCAGTCCCTTGCCGATGTCGGCAGCGGTCAGGGCGAACTCGACCCGCTCCTGCTGACGCTGCCAGGCCGCAGCCTCCATGACGACCAGCGCCGGCTTTCCATTGACCGTCAGCACCGCAGGTCTCCCGGTGTCCCGGAGGTGGGACAGGAAACGAGTGGTTTCGCGCTTGAATTCGGTCAGCGGACGAATGTCCTTGGTGATATCCATAACGTTCTCATCTTTCGCGCATCCAATAAAGTGCAAATATAGCACTGTTCTGTCTGTGCAAGCGCGGCTTGAGCGCTGCGCCGGGCTGCTTGAGGCGCTCGGACATTGGGTGTGTAGAGGACGAGATCGTGAGCGGCTCCCGCTGTACCTATTCGAGAAGTTGGCCGAACTTGGTCTTGTCCTGGGACGCGGAAATGTCTTGTTCCATCGTCGGTGTATCTGTCATGGACTGAATCCGATCATTGTGAATCAAACAGTTGTTTCGATCAGGATGACATGTTGGCTGTACCGCAGCATTCTTGCTGCCGTTCTCGCCGTATTTCCCGTTCCCAGGCGACCGCGTCTTTCGGGCCCAGGGCAAGTAGATTCTGCAGGCGCTCGAGTGCAACGAGAGCCGGGGATTCCCTCACGAGCGTCTGTTGTGCCGCCGTCCGGATGACGGGTCGCGATTTGTAGTGGGTCATGGTCAATCGCCAGCGGATCACTTAACCTGCGCATAGCTTACTCCGGGCGCCAGGCATCATGAAATTCAAGTCGACGGTCTCGATCTTCGGAATGTTTGCGAGCATTCTTGGCGCCTTCGCTCAGTCGGCGAACGCTCAGGACGGCGGCGCGGCGCGTGACGTTGACTTCGCACTGCACCAACGCATGGACCGCCTCGAGGCCGAAGTCGAACGCGGCGAGGACCTCAGCGCCATCAAGCGCTTGCAGCGCACGTACGGCTACTACCTCGACAAGGGGATGTGGACCGACCTTGCGGAGCTTTTCACCGATGACGCTGTCGCGAATTATCCGGCCGGCGTCTACATCGGCAAGCCGAGCATCACGCGGCATCTGTACCTCAACGTCGGCGCCGTCGAAATGGGCGAGACCGGGCTCGGCGACGGGCGCTTCTACGACCACATGAACCTGCAGCCCGTCGTGCACCTCGATCCGGGCGGCCAAACGGCCTCCGGACGCTGGCGCGCGATGGCGATGTTCAGTCGCTTCGGCGGCGGCGCGACCTGGGCCGAAGGCATCTACCAGATGGGCTACGTCAAGGAGGACGGTATCTGGAAGATCGGGACACTCGACTACCACTCGGGCTTCGGCGCGCCCTACTCCACCGGCTGGGTCGATCCGGGCGAAAGACGCGCGCGCGGGCCGCGCAACCTGCCGCACCCGGCCGACCGCGAGCGCGACATGCCCTGCGAGGGATTCCCCGACGCCTGTCTCGCGCCGTTCCACTACGAAAATCCCGCCACGGGCGGCGGCGGTCACGTCTGGACCGACTCCGAACCTGTTCCCTCGGTACGGCGCGGCGATGCGTCAGACCGCGCTCAAGACCTTGCGCGGCGCGCGAGCCTGCTCCGGGACGAGCAGGAGATCGAGAATCTGCAGAGGATCTACGGCTATTACCTCGACCGGCGCATGTGGGACCACGTCGCGGACCTCTTCACCGACGACGGTACGATCGAGCTGAGCTTGCGCGGGGTATACGTCGGCCGCCAGCGCATCCGCGAGTCTCTCGAACTGCTGGGCCCGGCGGGCCTCGGTCATGGCGAACTCAACGACCATATGCAGTTGCAGATCGTCGTCAACGTTGCACCGGATGGGCTCACCGCGCGATCGCGCAGCCGCGAGTTCGCCCAGACCGGCGTGTACGAAGAACACGGCGCCTGGAGCGCCGGTATCTACGAGAACAGCTACGTCAGGCAGGACGGCAAGTGGAAGATCCGCTCGCTGCGCTTCTACCCAACGTTCATCAGCGACTACGAGCACGGTTGGGGACAGGACGCGCAACAGCCGGCAGGCGTCAGCACCGAACTGCCGCCCGACCGGCCGCCGAACGACGTTTACGAGATCTATCCCGCGGCGCACATCCCGCCGTATCACTACCGCAATCCCGTGACAGGCGCCGAACCCGTCTATCCACGCGATGCCGGCCGACCGTCGCCTGAGGCGATCGCGGCCGCCAAGGCGCCCGTGCAGGCCGCGCGCATCGACGGACCACGAACGTTCGGGGACGTCGAATCGACGCTGGCCGAGGCCGAACGACTGATCGCGCGCGTCAAGGACTACCACGAAATCACGAACCTCGAATACGCGTACGGCTACTACCTCGACAAGAACCTCTGGAGCGACCTCGCGGATCTATTTGCCGAAGAAAGCTCGATGGAGCTGGCCCAGCGCGGGGCCTATGTCGGCCAAGACAACGTTCGCGACCTGTTGGAAGACGTTTTCGGCCGCGGCGGCGAAGGTCCGGTGGCCGGCCGGCTCGGCAACCATCTGCAGATGCAGCCGGTGATCCACATCGACGACGACGGCCAAACGGCGCGCATCCGGCTGCGCATGATGCAGCAACTCAATTTCGGCACGCGCGCGTCCATGGGCGCCGCGGTTTACGAGAACGCGGCCGTCAAGGAAAACGGCGTCTGGAAATTCAGCAAGGTCCATGCGTTCAACACCTGGACCGCGGGCTACGAAGGTGGCTGGGCCCGAAACCCCGGCCGCAACCTGCCCGGACCGAGTGCAGACTATCCGCCTGATACGCCGCCGACGCTCGAATTCGAGATGTTTCCGAACGTCTATGCGCTGCCGTTTCACTACGACAACCCGGTCAGTGGCAGGGCGTCGAAGTGGCTGCCGCCTGAACCGGCCAGCGCCCCCACAACTGCGGCAACCCCGGCCGTGCCCTAGCAGCCCGTGGCAAAAGTCCCACTGCATGGGGCGGAAGACCGCCTCGCCGTTCTTGGTGCGACGCGGGACTTTCGCCACGGACTGCCAGGCAGGCGCGCATGGGCCGGCGGCCGGCGCGACCCGCATTGATTCGTGCCGAGGCCAGTGGGTATGCTAACCGGCATCGTCAGGAACGACGGCGAATCCGACAAGAGGCGTAACGAAGTGAACGGAACGAGCAACGCGGCAATGACGATGTCCCGGCGCGTGTCGGCAACCGCCGCAACGGTATTGCTGTGCGGCCTGCAGGGCGCATCGGCGCAGGACACCGACGAAATCACCGTCGAGATCGGCGAGTGCATAGAGATCGAGGCACCCGTGGAGCGGTTGGCTTGCTTCGCCTCACAGGTCGAGCAGGCGCTGAACGCGAGCGAAGCTGCAGAGTCCGGAGATGGCGCCGAGCAGGAAAATGCTCCCGCTGCCGACGAACCGGTGGTGGAGACCATCCCTTCTGAGCCAGCCGAGACGGAGCGGCCTGCTCCGGCGGAGGCTTCGCGAGCGGAGCCGGCCAGTCCGGCGGTTGCGAGCGAACAACCGGGCGACAGCGCAGGCGAGGACACGGAGCCGGCCAGCCCGACCGCTGAGACAGCGCGATCGGACGACAGTGACGGTCAGGAACCTGAGCCGGAAGCTGCAGTCGCAGTCGCAGTCGCAGTCGTGCCCGACGCTAACGCAGCAGCGGACGCCGAAGACCTGAACTGGTTTGAGCGGCGCCGTGCGCGCCGGGCCGCACGGGCGGCCGAACGCGAAGCCCAGGAACGGGCCGCAGCCGTCGAAGCGGCCGAGAACGAGATCCGCGCTACGATAACGGCCCTGCGACAGAGAGGGCCGAACTCCTGGCTCATCACTCTGGACAACGGGCAGATATGGGACCAGGTCAGACCGCAATGGTATCCGCTGAGACCCGGTCAGCAGGTCAGGCTATACCCGACCAACTGGGGCAGTTCCTACCGTCTCAGCGCACTGGAACGCGGCGGTTACATCCAGGTGACGCAGGTGCGTTGACCGCAACTTGCAACGCTCACAGCGTCTGCTTGAGAGGGCGTCTCCACAGTAGCCGCCGACACGTCGATGCATGATCGGTCGCCGTCTCCGGATAAGCGCCTCCCTACGGAAAGTACTCGGCGGCGGCAAACGGCGTCCCCTGACGATCCTTTTCCGACAGTAGCGGAGTGCCGCTCAGAGGCCAGTCGATCGCAAGTGCAGTATCGTTCCAGAGAATGCATCGATCGTCTTCCGGCGCATGAAACTCCGTGCACTTGTAATGGACGTCGGCCGGTCCCGAGGTGACGTAGAACCCGTGGCAGAACCCCTGCGGTATCCACAGTGCCTTGTTCTCATCAGCCGACAGCTGCTGACCGACCCATTGTCCGAAGTTCGGCGAACTCCTGCGCAGATCGACAGCCACATCGAAGATTTCTCCGCGCGTGACCCTGACGAGCTTCCCCTGAGGCTTGAGAAGTTGATAGTGCAGGCCGCGCAAGACGCCGTTCACCGAATGGCTGAAGTTGTCCTGCACGAAGTCGGCATCGATGCCGTGCCCTGCCAGCGCGCCGCGGCGCCAGGTCTCCATGAAGAACCCGCGCTCGTCGCCGAAAACTTCGGACTCGACGAGCAGGACATCGGGGACAATCGTCGGAACGGCCTTCATCGTTCGCTCGCGAACCTGGCAATCTCGGGCCGAGCGGCGGGCTCAAGCCACCGCGGATGCTCCAGGTACCATTGCACGGTCGCGTCGAGTGCGTCATCGAACTGTTCACGACGCTGCCAACCGAGTTCGCCGCAGATACGTCCGTCGTCGACGGCATAGCGACGATCATGACCCGGCCGGTCGGCAACGAACTCGACGAGGTCGGCGTAGGCGCCTTCGGGGCGTGGCGAGCGGCGCTCGAGAATCGCGCAGATCGCTTCGATGATCGCAAGGTTTGTCAGCCCTGCCTGACCGCCGACGTTATAGATGCGGCCGGGTTGACCCGCTTCGAGGACCCGACGCAACGCCCGGCAGTGGTCGTCGACATGAACCCACTCGCGTACATTGGCGCCGGTCCCGTAGACCGGCAGCGGGCGGCCGGCAGCGGCGTTCGCGACCATCAGAGGAATCAGCTTTTCCGGGATCTGCCAGGGGCCGTAGTTGTTGCACGAACGGGTGATGAGCACCGGCAGTCCGTAGGTGCGATGCCATGCCCGCACGAGATGATCGGCGGCGGCCTTGCTGGCGGCGTACGGCGAGTTCGGGGCGCAGGGCGTGGTTTCGCTAAAGGGCGGGTCATCCGGACCGAGGTCCCCGTAGACCTCGTCGGTCGACACATGCAACAAGCGAAACGCGCATTGAGCCCGGGAATCGAGCGTACTCCAGTAGGCCAGGGCCGCATCGAGAAGGTTGGCGGTTCCGACAACATTGGTCTGGACAAACGGGGCCGGATCGGCAATCGAACGGTCGACGTGGGTTTCAGCCGCGAGATGCACGACAGAATCCGGACGATAAACGCGGAACAGCCGCTTGAGCCCACCTCTGTCGCGGATGTCGACGCGTTCAAAGACGTGGCGGGGACTATCGCCCACGTCTGCGAGCGCGTCGAGACTTCCGGCATAGGTCAATGAATCGACGTTGATCACCGTCGATTCGGTCTCGCCGATCAGTTGGCGCACGAGCGCGGAGCCGACGAAGCCCGCACCGCCCGTTACGAGTAGAGTCCCCATTCGAATATCATGGCCGGCAAGGAGCCTGCAATGATACGCGCCAACGCAACGCCGCTCCCAGATCGCAAGCACGAGCCATGCCGTTGAACGTCGGCGACGCTTTCGCGCTCGCGTTGCGTCACCATCAATCCGGCCAACTTGCCGAAGCGGAGCGCGGCTACAGGCAGATCCTGCAGGTGCAGCCCGGGCACGCCGATTCCCTGCACCTGCTCGGCGTCATCGCACTGCAGACGGGCAACCCCGAGCCCGCGCTCGACCTGATTCAGCGTGCCGTGGCCCTTCGGCCCGACGGCGCGATCTACCGCAACAACCTGGGCCAGGTGCTCGAGCGCCTCGGACGCGTCGACGATGCCGCACGCGCCTACGAGGCGGCCATCGAACTCGATCCGCGCGACGCAGAACCCGTCAACAACCTGGGGCGGATCCTCGAACGGCAGGAAAGGCTGACCGATGCCGAGACGCACTACCGAAAGGCGATCGCACTCAACGCGCAATACGCGGAGCCCGAAATCAACCTCGGCAATGTCCTCAAGGACCGGGGCGAACTCGACGGGGCCATCGCGGCCTATCGGCGCGCGATTGCGCTTCGCCCGGACATGTCCGTGCTGCACAGCAATCTGCTGCTGACGCTGCACTACCATCCGGACCATTCACCCGCCGACATCGCGCGCGAGCACAGGCAATGGGCCGAGCGGCACGCGGTACCACTCGCGGCCGCACAGCGACCGCACGAAAACGACCCGAAACCTGAGCGACGCTTGCGGGTCGCTTACGTGTCGCCGGACTTTCGCGAACATCCTGTAGCCCGTTTCATCCTGCCGCTGCTCGAGAATCATGACCGGAGACGGTTCGAGGTTTTTGCCTACCACGACATTGCACGGCAGGACGAGGTCACGAAGCTGGCCCGCAAGCACGTCGACCAATGGCGAGACATCGCAGATCTCACCGACGAACAAGCCGCGGACAGGATCCGCTCCGACGGCATCGACATCCTCGTCGATCTCACGGCGCATTCCGGGCGCAACCGACTGCTGGTCTTCGCGCGCAAGCCGGCTCCGGTTCAGGTCACCTATCTCGCCTACTGCAGTACGACCGGCGTGGACGCGATCGACTACCGCCTGACCGACCGGTTTCTGGATCCACCCGAAGACGACACGAGCCACTATTGCGAACGTTCCGTCCGCTTGCCTGACTGTTACTGGTGCTATTCGCGACCGCCGCTGCCGGCTGACCGCCTGCCGTCAGGCGAGCGGCGGCCCGGCCCGCCGACGTTCGGCTGCCTGAACAATTTCGCCAAGGTCACGGACCCGACGCTCGAACTCTGGATGCAATTGCTCGGGCGCGTGCCGGAAACCCGCCTGCTGCTCTACGCGCGCTCAGGGCAGCATCGCGAGCGCGTTCGCAGGTTCATGCTTCGAGCGGACGTGGCCGAGTCGCGAGTGGAGTTCGTCGGCCGGCAGCCTTTCGAGGAGTATCTGGCAAGCTGGCGCGCAATCGATGTGGCGCTCGACCCGATACCGTTCGGCGGCGGGACGACCACCTGCGATGCGCTCTGGATGGGGACGCCGGTGGTCACGCTCGCGGGCCGCACGGCCGTGTCACGCGGCGGTTCGAGCATTCTGGGCAACATCGGTCTCGGCGAACTCGTATGCCGGCACGAGGAGCAATACCTTGATCTGGCGGCGAGTCTGATCAGCGATGGCGATCGGCTGGCAGCGCTGCGGCGTGAACTGCGCAGCCGGCTCGAAGGCTCAGTGGTCATGGACACCGTAAGGTTCACCCGCGGGGTCGAGGCCGCATTCAGGGAAATGTGGCGCAGGTGGTGTGCGAACCGATAACGCGTTGAGATGATCGTGCACAGCATGCGCAACGGGTCTACTGCTCCGCGGTCGCTGGATCGATGAAGGAAACTCCAGGCGTGACCTCAAGGCGCGCCATGTGCGTGCGGCGCGTAAGGTGTCGTTACCGGACCAGGAGGAACGCCAAGCGTGGCCTCAAGGCGTGCCATGTGCGTGCGGCGCGTAAGGTGCCCTTACCGGACCAGGTGGTAGCGCACGACGATCGGCGCCGTGTCGACGAATCGGCCGTTCGTCGCTCTGGGCCGGAATCTGCTGGTCTCGATGAGATCGACGACCGCGTCCCGTTCGGACTCGGTGGCGTCGAGCGTCGTCTCGAGTATCTCGATCCGATCGCTGTAACCAAGCCTTGTCACAACGAACGAGGCGTCGATATACCGCGGCGAGCTCCGCTGCACCTGCGCTGTCGCAAGCGGGTTTGGCAGGAACGTGGGCAAAACGACCGGCAATTCGGGTGAGAACAGTCCCTCGATCGACGCCTGAGGCGTTCCTTCGCGCGCAAGCAGTTCGTAGGCGCGCTCGTAGCGCTCGACCAACGCGTCGCTGCGCTCGTCCCGGCTTCTGCGGGTGGCGCCGTCGACGAACAACAGGTCCCAGTCGACCAACTCCACCAGCGAGGTCACGCGGGTCAACTGCGGTTCGGAATTCATTGCGTCAACGGCAGCGAGTCTCACGAGGCTCCGCCGGCCGACGTCGTAGGAGCCAAGATAGTGAGCGTAGCGATAGCTCGTGCGAACGAGCGCCAGGTCGATCTCGCGAAGCTCGTCGATGTACTCGAGCCCCTGGTTCAGAATGATTCTGATCGCATTGTTGTAGTGGCGCCGGGACTCCGAAAGCAGCGTTCGCACCACGACATTGCGGCTTCCCGACCGGCAACTCCTCCCGCGAGACCAGCCGCGTCTCGGTGAGTAATAACAGCCTAGAATGATCTGCTCGGGAAATCCGCCGCCGATGTAGCGCGCGAGGATATCCTCCCGCTTGGCGGCAACCTCGCGCAGCACGGGCACGATTCGCACGTCGTCCGGATGCCGCCTCACGAGATCGAGCAACTCCTGCTCGAGGTCCCAGGCTCGCGCCGAGTTGTCTCTTGCTTCCTCGTTGGCGATCAGCCGCTGCAACCACGGCGCCTGTTCGAGCGAATAAAGCCCACGGGTCGCCCGAACGACCTGCAGGGCCTCGTCGACTACGGCAATCGCAAGATCGTGTGCGCCGTCTGCTTCAAATCGCAGCGCCGCAGTCATGAGCGGTCCGTCAGGGGCGACGGACTCGCCATCGGCCGGCGGAAGGATGGCGGTGGTCTGCTCGGCGGAACGCAACAAGGCGTCCACGGCCGCAGACTCCGGTGCTGCCTGCGCAAATGCCGCTTGAGGCTCGGTAGCTGTGCCGAGCAGGACAATCGTGGCGACAAATGCGGGGGCAACCCCGGCCGTCGCCTTCAGCGTCGGAAGCGGCACGAACGAAGTCATCTCCATCGGAACCTCAGACTAGCACGCTGACCACCGCTCCCCAACTTGCGGTATTCCGGCCGATTCGCGCAGATGATTACGATGACAGGTTTCGTGCTGGGCGCAGTCCTGAGCACGCAGCTACCGGCGACGAGGCAGCGTTACGGCGAATAGCCGAATCGTTCCAGAATGGCGCGAGAAGTATCCGCGAAGGCAGCGAGCCTTGTGTCTCGTCGGAACGCGCAGGCGCGGCCAGCTTCCAGACCATCGTATTCGACCGCGTCGTTCGCGGCTTTCGACGCACGGCAAAAGTCGGCGATTCGCGGAACCACCTGCTCCGGCATCTCGAGCAGATCCTCGAAACGGATCTCCAGTGCGCGATCATCGAGTTCCGCCATTTCGAGACGGGCCTTTTCGACGTACTGTTCCCACATCGTCAGGGCTTCGGCGAGCGTCCAGCCGCGGCGCGAAGACAGTACGCCGAGTGCATCGTCCCGAATCACGGTCAGTGCCGGCGGAACAGGCTCGCCGCTTGCCGCGCGCAAGGCCTCCGAGTGTCGCCGCGCGAGACTGGCCGCCACATCGACGCCGTGGCGAACGATATGCAGGGCGCGCAGGTTCGGACAGATCTGTTTCCAGACCGGCAGGGTGAAGGTACTTCGCGGGTCCTTCCAGCCGAACGGCCGCGATTCCGCGCTGCTCGATCCCGGCCGCCAACCGGATTGACCGACGAAGTTTCCGAAACGCGCGGTCAGCGTCTGGCGCGTGCTCTCGGCCAATCGCTCCGCAATTTCAGGCTGCGACAGCGCGAAGTGCGCCGACATCGGTTCGGACCAGAACGCCCCGCACTGATGCAGGATCCCTTCATTGATCAGCATGAACGTCACCGATTCGGAGTCGCCCTGCTGGTCGGCGCCCATGAAGACGCCGAGCTGCTCGAGGATTTGCGCAGCGAGCCGCGTACCGGAGCGATGCATGCCGATCACCACGATCGGACTTGCCTGGGTCAGCCGTGCGTCCATGGGGCAAGGATAAACTCGGTAAGCTGAAGCACTACCATCGACTGCAATGAAATTACAGCTATGAAGCTGAGCTGTCGGCGAATTTCACATGCAGCAGGAGCAAGAGCCCGAGAATCGTGGCGTGCCAATCGGAACCGCCTTCCTCATCTCTCGATTTGCCCCAGCCTCCGTCCACGTTCTGGCTCGCGACAACGCTCTCGACAAAGACATCGTCGATCAGCGCGCCCTGGCCCGCAAGGTAGAGATACGCCGCAGCTTCGAGCCTGAGGTCGCTGACGATCGTCGGGTCGGCGTTGACGATCATGGCAGTCGCACGGAAGACATCCTCGATGAAACCGTCCTGCAGCGCCAGTTCACAGCCGTTTCGCTGAATCCAGACCCATGCCAGCAGCACGTGCGTAAGATAATACCCGCCCGCATGCGCGGCCCGATAAAGCGCGTTCGGATAAACCGGCGGCAATTCCTGCTGGTTGCAATAGAGCGCATAGGCAACGATAAGGTCGGATGGGTGTGTCACCGCCTGAAAGTCCTCGGACTGCAGTGGGTTGTCAGGATCAGCCATACGACGCAGAACGCGCAGCAGGGGCAAATCCGGCGGTTGCCGGATCAGCACGTCGTCGTAGCGTTGCAAGGCATCCGCGAACTCCTCTACACGGAAGCTTTGGTGAATGATCTCGAGCCAGAGCAGGGCATGCGGTTCCTGCGTTTCCTCGAAAAAACTCACCGCTTTGGCGACCGCAGCATGCAAGGGTTCACTGGTCTGCAAGAGCGTCTCCCTGCGTTTCACTCAGCGCCGCGCCCATAAAAAAGCGGCGGGCTCGCGCCCGCCGCCGGAGTCTCAGTCGATTCAGCGTTCAGAACTCCATCGACAGGCTCAGGAAGAAACGCCGCCCGAGCGTATCGTAGACCGCTCCGCCGCCTCCGAATCCGCCGCCGCGAGTGCAGTGGCCAGGGAAGCGCCCACCGTTTGCGTTGGGGTTGTACCCCAGGCACGGCGGTTCCTCGTCGAGCAGATTCTCTATTCCGAGCCTTACGGAGTACCGGTCCTGGAACCTGTAACCTGCCGTCATCGCGAACAGGTTGTAGCTCGGCGGAGTGCTGTACATGCAGCTTGTCGCTTCACGGTTCGTACGACAGGATGCATTGTCAAGCGAAGGCCAGTATTGGTGCCTGAGCGAAAAGGTCCACGGCCCCGTGAAGTAGCTGAAGGTCGTGAACAGGCGGTACTCGTAGCGCTGACACTGAATCTGCAGCGCGCAACTGCTGAAGCCGGCGTGATCAATCTCCTCGAGCTCCGGTCGATCCTGGGTGATGGCCTCAAGGTTGTAGTTCGCGACCGAATTCATATTGAAGCCGCCGTTGCCAAACTCTCTCGACCAGTTGAGCTGAAAATCTATGCCCGACATTAGCGCTCGGCCCTCGTTCGTGAAGGACGAATCGATGTTCGCGGCACTACCGCTGCTAGGATTCCGGAAGATCTGCATACAGGCGGGCAAATTCACGTCCCCGGTCGGGTTGAACCCCATGCTGAGACAGCGTTCGTACGTGGAGTCACCGCTTTCCAGCGCGATCATTTCCTCGATCTCGATCGTGTAGTAGTCGACCGTGAGGGTGAAATTATCGTGGAAGTCCATGACCACACCGAGTGTGAACGTGTCGGCCTGCTCTTCCCTCAAGTTCGGCTGGCCAAAGCTGTTCCGGATGCCGAGGCCGCCGCCTGTGGGTTGATCCTCGAGCGGATCGATATCGTAGTACTCAAGTGCACCCGAGTCGCCCATGAGGGTCCTGCAGATCCGGAGAGTCTGAGCATTCTGCTCGCCACTCACGTTCCCCCCGGGCGTTGCGCCGTAGGGCGACGGATTGTTGAGATTCTGCGAGCAATGGTCGCCCCATTGCGAGCCGCCGCCACCGAAAATCTGCGTGCGCCCGATGAAAAGCTCACCAAGATTCGGTGCACGGAAAGCGCGATTGAAACCGCCGCGGATTCGATAGCGCGGCGTAACCGCCCAGTCGATCAGCCCCTTGTACGTTTGGAGGCTGTCGACGTGGGGCATGCTCCAGTCTGAAATACGCGCTCCAAGCTCGACATTGAGGTGCTGGACACCCGCAGGCCCGTCACTGATGATCGGGATCAGCAGCTCACCGTAAATCTCGGAAACATCGAACTCTCCGCTGCTGTCCTCGTTCGGGAACAGGCCCGCGATCGGATCGATCAGGTTCTGGTTGTCGCTGAGATTATCCGGTTCAAACTCGTAGCTGTTCTCGCGAAATGTGTATCCGACTGCATACGCGAGCGGCCCGGCCGGCATCTCGATGAGGTCGCCGACGAGATTGGCTTCGAGAATCGACTGCGTGACCTGATTGGTGTTCTTCAGGTCCGGCGAGAGCATCGTCGCGCAATCCTCGGAGAATTCACGACTGTCGATGATCGGAAAGCCCGACGTACATACCGGAATACTCTCCGCGAAACCCGTACCGAACGGGTTCGGATCGAAAATTCCGTTGCGTCCGAAGTTGGGGAACGACATCATCGCCCGGTAGGTGCTGATTCTCGTCGATCCGCGCTGGATGATGATGTTGTCCGTTCGCCCGGTCGATATCGTGACGTCCCAGAAATCGTCGCCGCTCGGCAACGCGCCTTCGGCGCCGACGGAGAAGTTCATCGTCGTCAGCGTGTTCTTGCTCGACCGCGCAGCGCCAAGAGCATCTCTGAGGTAGTCGGGCGGCCGGTGCGCCCAGAGATCGGCCTCCGGGTTCGGTCGCTCATGAATAGATTCCAGATTTCAGGCGATGTCGGCCACGCTTCGGACTCGGTACAGCCGGGCAAACCGTCGAGCCACGGCATGGCCGCGGTCGGCTGCGCGTCGCACTCGACGTCGAAACGACCGCCAATGGTGTACGCGGAGTTCGTCGTGCCATCCGGGTTCAGCGAGTCCGGAACGTTGAGGTGAACATTGTCGTTACCGCGGTAGATTTCGTTGCCGAACGGTATCGGCGCACCCCACAGCGTGATGTTGTCCGCCGTGAGCCCGAGGCTCGTCTGAGTCTCGGTGCGCGTAACCATGGCCTGTGCCGTGATCCGGACATCATCGGCCACATCGAAGTGCCCGTCGGCGAATGCCGAGAGCCGCTCGAGCGGCGTCGAGAACCATTGCCAGAAATTGTTTTCCTTGATCGTACCGTCGGGCTGGATCACGCGGAACGGCAGACCCTCGAAATTGCCGTCGTGGTCACCGAGGAACGGGCCCTCGTAACGATACGAGCCAGCACGGCCGCCCGAATTCATGAGGCCCGTATATAACGTGCCGGAGTTCCGGTTTACGAGGTATCGCGTGAACGCGACGTTGTTCGACACCTGCCCCGGTACTTCGCTGAATAACTCGTCGACGGCGGCCCGGCTCGGGTTATTGGTGAACGGATTCGTACCCTGCACGTTGCTGACCCAGGTGTCGGTTCCCCAGAAGAATGCCGTGGCGCCGGTGTTCGGGTTAGCCATGTCCGCTACGCGCCAGTCGCGTTCCCAACGCTGCTGCAACCCACGGGACGAACGCTCCACGCCGATCATGACGTTGCCGCGGTCGCCCGCCATGTTGGCGCCTATAAGTGCCGAAATCGTCGTCTCCTGGCTGCCGCCGTGCTGTGTATCGCCAAACCGGACATCGACCGATGCGCCTTCGTAGTCGTCCTTGAGGATGAAGTTGACGACACCGCCCACGGCGTCTGCGCCGTACACGGCCGAGGCGCCGCCCGAAATGACTTCGACGCGCTCAATAGCCGACGAGGGAATCGAGTTTGTATCGACGACCATCGTCGCGTTGACAGGCATGGCCCGCCGGCCGTTGATGAGAATAAGGTTCCGGTTCGGACCGAGGCCCCTCAAGCTCACCGTGGATGCGCCGACGGTGTTCGTGGCCGTCTGCTGCACGTCCGTGGTCGTGAACTGTGTCACGGCCGGCACGAACTGCGGGAGCCGGTTCAGGATCGTTTCGACGCCGATCGAGGTCGTCTCGTCGAAGAGTTGCTCGTCGACGGTCTGGATCGGCGAGTTCGCGGTGAAATCCTGGCGCAGGATTCGAGAGCCCGTGACCGTGACCTCTTCGAGCACCACTTCTTCCTGTGCCGAGGCCGGAGTTACCGGCGACACGGCGAGCGCCATGCCCATGAGCGCTCCACCGGAGGCCGAGAGAACCGTTGGCATCACACCGGCCGATGTTGGGCGGCGAAGCGCTTCGATAACTCCCCTGGACAATGCATGCATGCTCGGGCGACGGCCCGAAACTCTCGATCTCTTCATCTGTCACTCCCCAATAGAAACGGCCAAAGGTCTCCCGGTTTATCCCCATGAGCGGGAACTGTGGTGCATAAGTTCCACCCTCTCCCTACTCACACTTGTCGTTTTACAATGACTATACATGCTCACTGAGATCCTGCCAAATGCCTTTTTCATGTATCTAATGCAATATGAAAACCGCGAGAATGTTGCAGTCGCGCAACGTATTTGCTCGTGCCAGTCAGTTCAATCGAACGTCCCGCAGATCACTGTGGCTGTGCCGTCCGTACGAAGTCCGCACACGTGCGTCAGTTGACCATCCAGAACGCGAGCGTCAGGCGCGGAAAAGCGAAAAAGGAGTCGACGGGATGGTATGCGGCGTGAAAATACTCCGACGGAAAAATCAGCAGCCTTCCGGGGACCATGTCCGTCGTGCCGACGATTTCCCAGTGTTCGCCGGTTGCTTCCGGCCAATAGTCAAGGCCCGTTTCCCCGATCCGCGAGTCGTCCTTGACCGCCCGCGCGTAGCCCTCGTCGAACGTGAGGGAGTTTGTTGGCTTGTACCGGAAGAAGCCCGTGCCGCCGGAACACTCGTCCGGTGAATTCAGATAAAGGATGCAGGTATACGACCGGCGAACCTGCTCCGTAATGTCGCTGTGCGGCACCGCGAAGTCCGCGCGTCTGGGGTTGATCTGCATGAACCAGTTCACGTCTACGCTGGCGTCCGCAGGTCGCGTGGTGATGCCGTAAACCTTGCTGATCGCCTGCTGCGCGACGGATATGAGACTGTTCGGATGACGGATCGGGAACCGCAGGCGGCAGTCGTAGTAGTCGACGAAGTTGCGTCCGCCGGGCTCGTGTTTCCAGTTCGTTGCGGGCGTGCTGCCGATGACGTCACGGACACGGTCCGGGTGCTTGAGGAGATTGTCGAGCACGACCGTCGGAATCTCGTCCCTTATCGGCTGCAGGTCGATACCGATGTTGCCGTGAATTTCGAAAAGGTCGTTGAACAGGAACGGTTTGCCGTCCGAACGCGTGTGCTCACCGGTCGTCGGCGGCACCGGATTCGACGCCGCATGCGCGGGTTTCGCATCGCCTGCCCTGGCCCTGGCGGGTTCAGCCGTTGCCGGCTCCGGCGCTTCACGCAGGTTGATCGCGATCGAAATCCTGGGCTTGTCGCTCTTGTTGCACTGCACAGCGTGCGGCAACCAGGACTCGAACATGACGAGCCGGCCGGGTTTCGGTGCGACTGCGATGTCCGACCGCGTCAGCAAACCAGGTCCCGCGGTCTGTGTGAATTGTCGGTAGCTGCGCCTGGCCCCGATCGGATCCGGAAACACGATGCACCCGCAATTTTCCGGCGCCTCCACGTAGTAGCTGCACGACAGCAGGCTCCCGTCGTGGGTGTGCTGGGCCTCCTGCGCGCCGGGCTCGAAAATGTTGATCCAGGCCCGTTCGACTTCAAGCCGTCGCGGTGGGAGCTTCAGTGTATCCTCGACAAACGACTTCGCCGCGCCGATGACGAGCGCCTCAAGTTCGTTGAGTTCGGCGTCTTCCAGGATCGACGCTGCGGGGTGGTAGTAGGACGTCGTGACCGACTCTTCGGGCGATGGAACCACGTCCCGCCGTGCGCCTTCCGACTTCAGGTAGGCCGACACCTTGGCGTGGATAGCCTCATGGATGGCCGGTTCGACATCTCGAACGAGCAGCGGCACGGCAAAAAACAGGTCGACTGACATGGCAAGGCAATCGTTCGAGTTTGCCGGATCATACTGGAATGCACGCTCCCGTTCGCGTTTCGTGCATGCGCGGCCAGCGTGGACGCTTTAGCTGACCCACGCCAAATCGTCTAGAATCCGGGCCTCTGTCCGGCCCGGACATTCAGGCTGACGGCTCAAAATCGTGCAGGCAGTTGATTCGGTAACGATCGTGGGCGCCGGCTCCGCCGGATGGCTCACGGCGCTTGCACTCAATACCCATTGCGGCTTTCTCAAGATCCGTCTGATCCGCCCCAGCCGCGGTTCCCCGATCGGAGTCGGCGAGTCGACACAAAGCGACTTGATTCTGCTGTTGCAAGCCGCGCGTATCGATCTGCCGGCCTTTTACAAGGCCTGCAATGCCACGATGAAGTGCGGCATCTTCTACACCGACTGGAATGAAATCGGCAAGCATTATTGGCACCCGTTCTCGGATCTGGACCTGGGGACATTTGCCAGCCCGGCCTCATTCTATTCCGTGGCGCATCACTACCAGCAGATGATATTGCGTGCCGGAAAATATCGACACACGCAATACTACAAGTCCGTCCATACATCCTACGAAACCTGCGTCAGGAAAAAACAGGTGGCCCCGGAGTCGGCGGTAGCTTTCCACGTTGACGCGCACGAAATCACCAAATACCTGGAACGCCACCTCGTTGAAGTCGAAGTGCTCGACGCCGACGACCTCGAAGTCAAGGTTGAGGACGGCAGGGTCGCCTGCATAGTCCTGGATGGTTCGAGAACCGTGAAGTCCGACCTCTATATCGATTGCAGCGGCTTCGCACGGGCGATTCACAAGCATGTGGCTACGCCGGATATCGTGGACTACGAGGCGAACGTCAATCGCGCCGTCGCGGCGCAAGTGCCCTATGTGAATATCGAAAAGGAGCTGACTCCGTACACAGGCGCCCATGCTCACAAGCACGGGTGGACGTGGTCGATCCCCCTTCAGTCGAGAGTCGGCAGCGGTTACGTGTATCACGGTGACTTCTGTTCGCCGGATCAAGCTGAAAGAGACTTCAGACGACACTGGGGCGTGAAGAGAATGAAAGACGTCGAGGTCAGGCACATCCGCTTCGACAGCCCCACGCTTCGCAACCCCTGGGTCGAGAATGTTGTGGCGATCGGCCTGAGCGCGGGCTTCGTCGAGCCGCTGGAGGCCACGGGGTTGAACTGGACCATCACGAGCGGGCAGACGCTGTACGAATCCATCGCCGCGCGATACTACGACCGGGATACGAGTGCAAAATACAACTTCAATATGCTCGGCTATGTCTACGACGTGCACGACTTTATCGATGCGCACTACAAGCTTTCGGCACGACGGGACAGTGAATTTTGGAAGTACCAGACCTCCAGGACATATTCCGAGCGCCTCGAGCACCGCCTCGCCCTGTACGCGAAAGAGATGCCATGTGACGCGAACAGGTTGAAGACGACACCGTGGGCGTTCCATGAGTTGTCGTGGATCGACATCCTGAACGGTTACAACTTCAAGTACGCGAAACTCGATGTCGGCCCGATGCAGATGCAGTCGGCGGAAGAGCAACTGAAGGAAATTGCTTCGAAACCACGGCGCGGGATTCGCCCGTTGGAGTGTGCGCCTCCACCCACGTCATCCGGCGCGCGGGGCGCTCAGATCCTCATGTAAGCGATTCAGCGCAGACCGCTGAAATACTCGCGTGCGCGGCTGAACGCTTCGGGACCGAGCTTCATCCCGATCAGACGGCCCGGGATGTCGTCGGCCGGGGGATGGATGCCGCCCCACAGCCGCGACAGGCTGCATTGGTCGGAAGCGTCCACGTAGGTCGCCCATTCGAGCGTGATGTCGACGCTCGGCCCCTCCTCGAACACCAGAAACTGGTTCGTCGGTGCCGGGAAGTCGCTCTTGCCGCCAGGGAAGTAGGCGTCGCCGGTAAACAGCGTGAGAAGTTCCGCCGCCGTGCGCGAGTAGGTCGAGTGGCCGGAGACATAGCCCGCAAACGGCGGCGTCACGAAGGTCGGGCGCTGATAGGGCCACCACTCATCGGCGAGAATCCAGTCGACGCCGGCGAAGTCGAATACCGGGTTGCTGATGTGCAAGGGCCCGCGCCATGCGTAGAGCTTGATCTTGCCGACGTTGAGTTCATCGGGACCCAGCGACCAGGGATCGTCCGCGAGCGGATCGCCCGGGCGCACGCAATCGATGACGCGATTGCTGCCGTCGCCGGCCGGATCTTCGGGATCGTCAATATACTCGATGCCGTCGGGGTGGTAGGGGCAGTCAGGGTCGTCCGGGTCGCTTGACTGGCCGCGCTCGGCCATGGCGCGAATCGCCGAAACCGGCCGCACATAGTCGTAACAGCCCTTGATACCCCAGGCGGCGATCGCAGCGTCGTGCATTGCGCCGCCGAGGGCGAAATAGATCTTGACGTCCCACTCGAGCGAGCCGAGGAGCGCTCCCGTGCCTTCGAACCGCCTGACGAGATCGGGATGCTCGCTGATCGTGTTGACGATCACGAACCAGTGCCCGGGCGGGGTCTCCGAATCCGGCCCGTCCGCCCAGAACTCCGCGATCGCGCGTGCATAGTCTGCGAGCGGCACGAGTTGCGGCTCATACGGAGCGCCGGTCGCGGGATTCACCTCATAGCCGGTTTCGGGCGTGCCGCCAGCAAGCAGGTCATAGAAATCGCGATGTTCGGCGAAATTCGCCGGATAGCCCTGGATGTTGCCGAGGCTTGCCGGCGAGATGTCGATGTGTTCGGTGCCGCGCCCGTTTTCCGGATCCAGATGCCCGGACCAGACGGCCACGAGCGAGTGGCCCCACTTGTACTCGGCCGCGAGCGGCCCGGCGTGCCCCGGCGGCGCCCCGGGATCGTGGTAAACCGGGTAGTTGAATCCGTCGCGTGGACAGGCGCCCATCTCGGCTGCGGTCAGCGAAAACGGGTGCACCCCACCCCACTCCGGGCCCACGAATTCAGGCGTGCCATCGACGATATTGCCGGACTGATCGATCGAAAGCGTCAGCGTGATCTGCTGCCAGCGATCGAGATCCACGATGTCGGGATTGCCCGGCAACTCGGGCAGGATCGGAGGATTGAACGGTGCGTAGACCTCAGGCGCGTACGCGTTGGCTTCGTTCGAGCCGTCCTGCAGCCCGTAGGCGATATAGCACTCGGCGATGTAGTTGCCGAGCGCCGCCGGCGAACCCTGTTCATAAGCCGTGCTCGCATTGCTGATGTCGAAGCCGAGTTCGGCCATCGTGGCTTCGGCGAGTTCGGCGACGAATTCTGCGCCCGGTGAGTTCCGGAAACGATGCCGGATGATCCTGAACGCCGCGAAGCTGACGGCCTCCTCGCGCGCGACTTGACGATCACGCGGAAAATCCGGTGGTGTGTAGCCACAGTCGTAACCTGCCTGCGTCTTGCCGAGCAGCCAGGTCGATGCCGTGTCGTCGTACGCCGCCCATGCATCGTACATCGCCGCTGAGCTGTGCCAGAGGTTGCGCGCATGCACGGTCGGACGTGCAAAATCGCTGCGGATTCCCTCCAGCAGGACCTCGTTCCAGATCCGCGCGACCGAAACCTCCCGGTCGTCTTCGGTAAGCGGCGGCATGAATATGTCGCAGCCGACGACGCCGATAGCCAACGCTGCCACCGATACACCTGTCCCTGCTACTCGCATCGATCTCGATCGGGCTCTGGTTGCCGCGCCTCAGGGCGGTGGCGGTTCCGGTTGCGTGATCACAAGGGTCTGCCCCGGCTGGCTGGCCGCGATTGGGCCGGTCAATCTGGTTCCGAACTGTACCGGGCCAGCTCCTGAGTCGATCGCCGGCCATTCCACCAGGAGTTCGTCAACGCTTGTCGACGCACCGAGCCCGAAGATTTGGACCGTCGGGTTCTGTGACGTGTAGTTGCTGCCGATCATGATCTCACGCATCTGCACGGTATCACCGGTCACGGCAATGATCCGGGCACCGGCGGCCTCGGTATTGGGCGGCAGCCCCTCAAGCTTGACGCGCAGGAAGTTTCGTCCGGCGGCAGCGCTGCGGTTCTCCCAGAGAGTCGCGGAAATGCCGGGCGCGTCGGTCAGTTCGAGGATGTCCATATCGCCGTCATGATCGAAATCCGCGCAGACGACGCCGCGCCCGGAAGTGCCCGTGGCGAGTCCCAGCGCTCTCGCTTCATCAGTGTAGGTTCCTGCCTCGTTCATCACGAATGCCCTGGCATCAGGTGTTTGCCAAACCTGGTGGCCGAGGTACGGTTCCGACCAGCCGTTCGTGTGATAAATGTCGAGATCGGAGTCGTTGTCGATGTCAAGCAAACAGGCGCCCCAACCCCAGGACCCGTCCGCGACCCCGAGTCGTGCGGTGTCATCGACAAAGCTGCTGCCGTCGTTTGTGTACAGCCGATTGCCGTGCGGTGTGATGATGTCGTTGCCGGGACCCAGGACGCTCGAGATGAACCAGTCCAGATCGCCATCGTTGTCGATGTCGCCGAGCGCCGACCCCATCCCGAACTGGGCTTCGCGCAGGATCGGGTTTTCGAGGCTTCGAAACGTTCCGTCACCGTTGTTGATGGCGAGCTGGGTTGTCCCGAAGTCCGCCGCGATGGCGATATCCGGCCAGGGATCATCGTTGATGCGTGCAAAGGTCGGTGTGAAGGTAAAGTCGAACTCCTGGGCCGAGAACGGAAAATCCAGGGTGCCCGGATAAGTGCGGGTGAGCCAGATCAAATCCGACATTCCGGTTTCTTCGCTGACGTTCACGAAGCGAATACCCGACTCATCGGACTCGTTTCTCCACAGGTGGTCGGTCTCCAGCAGACGCGGACCGGTCAGCTTGTAAAGCCTGTCTGGCGTGGCCCAGTGCGCCAGGAACATGTCGAGGTCACCGTCCAGATCGTAGTCTCCGAATCCTGCGGAAATCGTATGCTCGGCGACCATCTGTTCAATGTCCGGCGAATTCGACGTGACGTCGGCAAACACACAGTCGCCCTGGTTTTCGTAGATCTTGCTCGGATCGTCGTAGATGCCGCCGACAAACAGGTCGAGATCGCCGTCGCCATCCATGTCGGCAAACGTCGGACCGCTGTGGCGATCATTGTTCTTGCCGCCAGGCCGCGTGTTGGCGACGCCTGCATCGCCGGCATTGTCTTCAAACAACATGCCGTTGCCTTGCTCTGCGAGCTGATTCAGATACAGGCGATTGGGCCCACCGCCGCCGTCCGGTCCACCGGTGTTGCCATACGTAATGAACAGATCAATGTCGCTGTCGTTGTCGCAATCGCCGGCCGCCGCCCCGCCGAATGAATTAATCGAGACCTGGTAGGCGATATCGCCTCTCGGAATCAGGGCAGGTCGCGTATAGCCGACCTGGTAGGCGATGTTCGAAGCTGCCGTCACGTCGACGAAGGCCGACTGTGGTGGAGGCGCTTCTGCCGGAGTTGGCGGTGACGGCGAGGAAGCGGAGCCTCCCCCGTCGCCGCACGCGCCTAGCCCGAATATTGCATGAGTGAGGCGGGCAAGGCGTAGTATCTTCGATATAATTCAGTTACTTACGCTGACATCGAAGGACGCCTTGCCCATGACGGATTGTATCCGGGAACCACTGTTCTTTCCACGCTGCAAGGGCCGCCGGGTGGAGGCTCGTTTTTCCGGCGGCGCCATCACCTCCAATGGCGGCGCGGTACTGCTGCGCCAGGCCGATCGGGCCTTGGGATTGACCGAGCGGGTGGCGAAGGCGCTTTCGGACCCGCGCCGCCGGGCCAGTTGCCGGCACGATGCCTTGGCGATCGTCCGCCAGCGGATTTATGGACTGGCGCTGGGCTATGAGGACCTGAACGACCACGACGAACTGCGGCGGGACCTGGCGCTGCAGACGGCCGTGGACAGCGACCGGGCCTTGGCCAGTGCCTCGACCTTGTGCCGGTTCGAGCGGCGGGCGGGCCGGGACGAGGCGGTGCGGTTGCACGAGGTCCTGGTGGACCGGTTCATTGCGTCGTACAAGCGGCCGCCCCGGCGCTTGGTCTTGGACTTCGACGCCACCGACGACCGGGTGCACGGGCAGCAGGTGGGCCGATTTTTTCACGGCTATTACAACCACTACTGTTTTCTGCCCTTGTATGTGTTCTGCGGCGACCGGCTGCTGGTGAGCTACTTGCGCCCGAGCAAGATCGACGGCGCCCGGCACGCCTGGGCGGTGTTGGCCTTGCTGGTCAAGCGGCTTCGCCGGGCCTGGCCGAAGGTCCGGATCGTGTTTCGCGGCGACAGCGGCTTTTGCCGCTGGCGGCTGCTGGCCTGGTGCGAGCGCAAGGGCGTCGACTACATCGTCGGGATCGCCCGCAACCCGCGGTTGAACGAACTCGCTCAACCCCGGTTGACTGAGGCCCGCCAAGCCTACCGGCGCACCCAACGCAAGCAGCGCCTGTTCGATGACTTGGCCTATGCCGCCCAGACCTGGGACCGGCCAAGGCGGGTGATCGTCAAGGCCGAGCACACCTCAAGAGGCGCCAACCCGCGCTATGTCGTCACCAACCTGACCGGCGCACCGCAACACCTCTACGACGCGGTGTATTGTGCTCGCGGCGACATGGAGAACAGGATCAAGGAACAACAGCTGGACCTGTTCGCCGACCGCACCAGTTGCCACGAGTGGTGGCCCAACCAATACCGCGTGCTGCTCTCCGCCCTGGCCTATGTGCTGCTCGACACGATCCGCCGGATCGCCCTGGCCGACACCGAGCTGGCCCGCGCCTATGTCGGCACGATCCGGCTCAGGCTTCTGAAGATCGGCGCCGTGGTGCTGCGCAACACCCGGCGCGTGCAGCTATTGCTGTCCAGCAGCCATCCACATCAGGACCTGTTCCTCACCGCCGCGGTTCGGCTGAAGCCCGGATAACGGCGCTTCGGCGAACGCCGGCCACTCGGGCGGGTCCCGCCCACAGATCACCTCGCCCCAAGCCCGCAAAACCGCCTCAGCCTGCCGAAAAACGCCTCGGCTAATCGCCTCGCGCGTGCCGGTCCCCTTGCCCGCAACCGAATCGGCACGAATCCCGCCCAAAACAGACGACGGGCTCCGGGACCCAGCGCACTCATGCAATATCCGGGCTAGGAACGCAAACGATAACCCAGCCAGCCTTCCAACTGACCTTTTCATCTGGCTTATTCTACGTGCAAGTGTCGACCAGCGTGTCGGGCGAGAGAATACGCGACCTGCGGCATTGGTCCTCATCGGGCTCATGATGCCGCACCTCAGGGCGGTGTCAGCTCCGGTTGCGTGATCACAAGGGTCTGGCCCGGCTGGCTGGCCGCGATGGGGCCGGTCAGTCTGGTTCCCAACTGCACCGGGCCTGCACCGGAGTCGACCGCCGGCCATTCCACGAGAAGCTCGTCGACGGTTGTCGACGAATCGAGCCCGAAGATTTGTACCGTCGGATTCTGTGAGATGTAGTTGCTGCCGATCATGATCTCGCGCATCTGCGTGGTGTCGCCGGTCACGGCGATGATCCTTGCGCCGGCGGCTTCGGTATTGGGCCGCAGCCCCTCGAGCTTGACGCGCAGAAAGTTGCGGCCGGCAGCAGCAGTCCGGTTCTCCCATAGCCTGGCGGAATTTCCGGGGGCATCGGTGAGTTCGAGGATGTCCGTGTCGCCGTCATTGTCGAAATCAGCGCACACGACGCCGCGTCCCGAAGTCATCTCGGCCAATCCCAGCGCGTGCGCTTCGTCGGTGTACCTGCCTGCCTCGTTCATGAGGAACGCCCTGGCGTGAGGCGTTTGCCACACCTGATGGCCGAGATACGGTTCCGACCAGCCATTCGTGTGGTAGATGTCGAGATCGGAATCGTTATCGATGTCCAGAAAACAGGCGCCCCAACCCCAGGATCCGTCCGCGACCCCGAGTCGCGCGGTGTCATCGATCAAGCCGCTGCCATCGTTCGTGTACAGGCGATTGCCCCAGGGTTCGAGATCGAGGCTCTCGTCGCCGGGTCCCAGGATACTGGTAACGAACCAGTCGAGATCGCCGTCGTTGTCGATGTCGCCGAGCGCCGATCCCATTCCGTACTGAGCCGTGCCCAGGACCGGATTGTCGAGGCTGCGGAACGTGCCGTCACCGTTGTTGATCGCGAGCTGGGTTGTCCCGAAGTCCGCCGCGATGGCGATGTCAGGCCAGGGATCGTCGTTGATGCGTGCAAAGGTCGCTGTAAACGTAAAGTCCGCGTCCTGTGGCCAGACGTAGAAGTCCAGGGCGCGGGTACTCCAGCTCAAGCCGGAAATCCCGGTTTCTTCGCTGACGTTGACGAAGCGGATACCCGACTCGTCGGACTCATTTCTCCATAGATGGTCGGTCTCCAGCAACTCGACGGCGCCATCCACGTACGCGCCGTATACCCTGTCGCGCGTGGCCCAGTGGGTCAGGAACATGTCGAGGTCGCCGTCCAGATCGTAGTCGCCGAATCCTGCCGAGAGCGTGTGCGAGGCCAGCATATTTACGATGTCCGGCGAGTTCGATGTGACATCAGCGAACAGGCACTCGCCCTGGTTTTCGTAAATCTTGTTAGGGTCGTCGTGGACACCGCCGAGAAACAGATCCAGGTCGCCATCGCCATCCATGTCGGCGAAAGCGGGGCCGCTGTGACGATCGTTGTTCCGGCCGTCCGGCCGTGTGTTGGCGACACCGGCCTCCGCGGCGATGTCCTCGAACAGCAGGCCATTGCCTTGTTCTGCGAGCTGATTCAGATACATCCGATTCGGCCCGCCGCCGCCGTCCGGTCCACCGGTATTGCCATACGTAATGAACAAGTCGATGTCGCCGTCGTTGTCGCAATCGCCCGCGGCCGCGCCTCCGAATGTCGACTCCGTGACTGCCCGCGGTTCCCTGATCAGGTAGGGTCGGGTATAGCCAACCTGGTAGGCGATATTCGACGCTTCCGTCACGTCGACGAAGGGTGGCAGAGCGGCAGGGGGATCGGTCTGCGGCGACGCGGAACCGGCAAGCAGCAAGAGCGACAACGCTGCCAGCTTCGCGATGGCTGACATCTTCATCGATTTCATTGCTGGGCTCACCGAATTTCAGACAAGGTGCACACTCAAACGCCGGCGATGCTGAAGTTCATGGCGATCGAGATGCGCTCGCGCGTGCCGCGATACGGGCACACGCCGTGTTGCAGCCAGCTCGGGAACACGATTATCGCGCCCGAGCGCGGCGTCAGTCTCTGCGACTCTCCGAGGGAAAGCCCGTCAGGGCCGGGGAAGGTCAGCCGCGGCGCGTACATGACCGGTGCCACGCCGCGTGGATCGGCGATCTCGAACTCGCCGCCGAGCGTCGGGTCTTCGCTGATGCCCCCGTCGTCGACGTAGTAACCGGCCGACCACAGTGCGCCCGGATGGGTGTGGAACTGGTTGCCGTGGCCCGTCCGGTTTACGTTGGCCCAGCAGTTGATCCGCCAGGCCAGCTCTTCACGCTTGCCGGTGCGGTCGACCGTGGCATCGTCGACGATGGCCCGGGCGAAGGCCAGCACTCTCTGCATCGGCGTACCGCCCCATTGGTGCAGGTCCCAGCTCGACTGCCAGCCGCCGCGGTTGGAACGCTCCACCGATTCGCTCACTTGCTCGCGGGCGAGGATGATGGACCTGAGTTCCGCGTTCAGCGCTTCGGCGTCCGGCATGGTGGCGATCAGCAGGGGCGTCGGAAAGAGCTTGAGCACCGTCAGATCCGGCGGCGGCCCAACGCCTGCAGCCCCGCCGGGTGGCGTGTGGTCGGCCATATCGCTTCCTCAGCAGGCACTCGCGCAGCACGGGGAAATTCCGCGGAGAGCCGCGCGAGCCGGTTCCGTTTCGCGGCAATTATACTTGCAGGCTCCGAGGCGCGTACACGGATCGCTTTTACACCAATCGACCCGGATGCGCACACAGATTCCGGGGTCGGCTGTCGGCCTGCCGCACGTCGTTGCCGTCCGCCTCCCTCAGCTATACTCGCACGCTGCCCGGTCGCTGCAATGATAGACATATGAGACTCCTGCATCCTGACGGACCGTCGCCAGGCGGATCGCGACGATGAACTCATGCTGACCGAGACGGACGTTCGCATGGCTGTCGCGAATGCGATCAGCTTTCTCAACCGCGTACGGGAACCGCACGCCCTGCTGTTCATGGGTCTCATACACCGGCGCTGCGGGGTCGAGGAGTTCGCCGATTGCCTCGAACGCTACGACGAGGTGCTGCCCGAACACCCCGATCGCGCACCCGTGCTGCGGGTGTTTCGACGCATGTTCGACGCCAACAACCCGTTGCAGCCTGACGACTGGGAACATGTGACGATACAGACCGACCGGCTCCTCGTCACAGCGCTCTATTGCGATCGACTGGGCTTGCCCACAGATTTCGCCGAAGTGCTCGGCAGAGCCGTCAGCCAGGGAGGTTACGCGGCCACCCACGCGCTTTTGTCGTGGATCTGGATTCAGGAGAACGGCTGCGAACTGGCGGTGCCGGGCGGTTTCGTCGAGGACATGTATCGGAAAGTCGCCGCAATAATCGACGAGGATTCGACCTCGGTGAATGACATCAAGCTCGAAGCAGGTGCATTCCTGTGCCTGGCGCGCGAGAGCGCGCGGGTCGACCCCGGTTTTGTCCGGCGCGTTGTCCGGTTTCAGAACGACGATGGCGGTTGGGGCACGCCGGCCGAGGGCGCCGGCAATCCGGACGAGTCATCGTGGCACTCGACGATCCTGGCACTGATCATCGTGCTCCATGTGAGGTTTCCGGAAACGCAAAACGCGCCGGATCACTGGCGCTACGCCTGAAATCGGCGCACCGAAAAAAAAGAGCGGCGGGACCAGGCCCGCCGCTAACAAGGTTTCAGGACTCAGGATCGGATCAGAAATCCATCGTCATGCTGACGTAGAAACGCCGCCCGAGAGGATCGTAGGTGTTTCCGTTCCCACCGCTGATGTGCGAGCAATCCCGCGGGAACCACCCTGGCCCATCCGGATCCGCGCCCAGGCACGGGGGCTCCTCATCGAGCAGGTTCTCGATCCCGAGATTGACCCGGTAGCTGTCGGCGAAGGTATAGCCGGCGGTCAGGGCAAATAGCTGATAGGTCGGACGACTGTCGTAAATGCAATCCTCCTGCATTCGGCTTCTGCGGCAGTCCTGATCGTCAAGGCTCGGCCAGTATTGGTGCCTCACCGAAATGTTCCACGGCCCCTGGGTGTAGCTGAATTGCGTGAATATCCGGTAGTCGTAGCGCTGGCACTGAATCTGCAGCGAGCAGTCGTTGTAGCCGGCATGTTCTTCCTCGGGGAGCTCCGGCCGATCCTGGGTGATCGAACTGAGATTGAAGTTCGCCACGGAGTTCATGCTGAAGAAGCCCGCGCCGAGATCTCTCTGCCAGTTGAGCTGCAGATCGATCCCCTCCATCAATGCCCGTCCCTCGTTCGAGAACGTCCGATCGGTGTTCGCCGGACCGCCGTCGGCCGCGTCCCTGTTGGCCTGCATACACGCTGCTATATTCGGATCCGCCGTCGGGTTGAACCTCATGGACAGGCAGCGCTCGTAGACCGAATCGGGATGCTCGAGCGCGATCATGTCCTTGATCTCGATCTCGTACCAGTCGACCGTGAGTGTGAAGTTGTCATGGAAATCCATGACCATGCCGATCGTGAAAGTATCGGCCTGCTCCTCCCGCAGATCCCGGTTGCCGAAACTGTTCGAAACACCGGTATTGCCTCCCGTGGTCTGTGGCTGGTTATCCGCGTTGTCGTAGTACTCGAACGCTCCCGACGTGCCCATCAAGGCACGACAGATCGACTGCGCATGGGCGGCCTGCTGGGCATCCGGCGATGAGGCGCTGAATTCCCATGGCACATTCAGGTTGGACGAGCAGAAGTCGTCGGTACCGATGCCGCCGAATATCTGGGTACGCGTGATGAAAAGCTCACCCAGGTTCGGCGCGCGGAACGCGCGGTTGAAGCCGCCTCGCAGCCGGTAGCGCGGCGTGATGCCCCAGTCGATCAGTGCCTTGTAGGTCTCGAGATTGGGCATGTTCGGCATGCTCCAGTCCGAGATACGCCCGCCGAGCTCGACATTGACGTGCGAAAAGCCGGCAGGTCCGTTGCTGACAACCGGGACGAGCAGTTCGCCGTAAACCTCGGTGACATCGAACGCGCCGTAGCTCTCTTCGTTCGGGTAGGTGCCGGCGATCGGATCGATGAAGTTCTGATTGTGGCTCAGGTTGTCCGGGGTGAAGTCGAAGCTGTTCTCGCGGTAGGTCCCGCCGAGTGCGTAGGCGAGCGGACCGGCAGGCATCTCGATGAGATCGCCGACGATGTTGGCTTCGATGAGCGACTGGGTCATTTCGCGCTGGTTCTTCAGAGACGGTGCGATCATCTGCACGCAATCCTGTGACGGAATGAACCGCTCGAAAATGGGAAGTCCCGTGGTACAGGTCGAGTTGTTTTCGGCGAAGCCGTCGTTGACCGGTTCCGGATCGAAGATGGCGTTACGCCCGTAATTCGGAACCAGGTACAGGGCCCTCAACTGCGAGAGCCTGACCGAACCGTTCTGGTTGACGAAGTTGTCCGAGCGTCCCGTCGAGACCGTGACATCCCAGAAATCATTGCCGCCCGGCAGTTCGCCCTCGAGCCCCAGCGAGAAATTCATCGTCGTCGTCGTATTCGTTGTCGAGCGCCCGGCGCCGATTGCCTCCCTGAGATAATCCGGCGAACGGTTCCCCCAGAGTATGCGGCTCGGATCCGGCCGGCTCATGAAGAGGTTGTAGACCTCCGCCGAGGTCGGCCAGGCTTCCGACATCGTGCAGCCGGGCAGACCGTCGAGCCAGGGCCTTGCCTGCGTCGGCTGCGCATCGCATTCGACACCGAAGCGGCCGTCGATCGTATACGCCGAGTGCGTCATGTCGCCGGCATCGGCGATGCCGTTCCCGTTCACATCGATCAGCGAGTCCGGAATATCGTAGATGCTGCGATCCGGCGAATTGCCCGGGAAGAGCGGCTGGTTGTTGCCGCGGTAGACCTCATTCCCGAACGGGATCGCGGCAGCCCACTGATTGATGTTGGCGGCCGTGTTTCCGAGGCTCGACTCGGTCTGGGTTCGAGTGAACTGGGCCTGCGCAGTCACCCTGACGTTATCGGTAACTTCAAATTGACCGCTACCGAACGCCGATAGCCGCTCAAGCGGCGAGGACGACCATCGGTAAAAATTGTTTTCCTTGATGGCTCCGCTCGGGTGACGAACGAACACCGGCAGACCTTCATAGTTGCCCCAGTGATCGCCGCCCGACGCGGGGTCATTCGGGTCGTATACAGGACCATTGAAGCGGTAGCCGCCTGGTGCGCGACTGGGGCTGTAATTCTGGGAACCGAAACCGTGGCCCGTGTAAATCGTGCCGTCGTCGTTGACACGGAAGTTCGTGCCGTTGACGTTGGGTGAGATCGTGCCTGGCGGCAGTTCGTCGAAAATCTCGTCGACGCCGGTCGCCGTCCCCAACGGGGTCTGATCGACCCAGCCGTCTCTCGCGGCCATTGCTGCCCGGCTCTGCGCCGGCCAGTTATTTCTGTAACCGGGAGGAGGAGCAGGCGGGTTGGAGAAAGCCGCTTCGTTCCTCAGCCAGGGTGAGCTTCCCCAGACGAACGTGCCACCCCCGACGTTCGGGTTGGCAAAGTCCGCGACGCGCCAGTCACGTTGCCACTCTCGCTGTAGCGACCGGGTCGCACGCTCGACGCCGAGCATCACGTTGCCCCGGTCGTTCGCAACGTTCGCGCCGATGAGGCCCGAGACCGTGACCTCCTGATTGCCGCCATGCTGCGTATCGCCGAAGCGAATGTCGACACTGGCGCCCTCGAAATCGTCCTTGAGGATGAAGTTGACGACGCCGCCGACGGCGTCGGCGCCGTACACGGCCGACGCGCCGCCCGAGATTACCTCGACGCGCGATATCGCGGACGCGGGAATCGAGTTGGTATCGATAATCATTGTCGGATCGACCGGCATGGCACGGCGGCCATTGATCAGAACGAGGTTCCGGTTCGGGCCGAGGCCGCGCAGGCTGACCGTCGACACGCCAACGGTGTTCGTGGCCGTCTGCTGCACGTCCGTCGTCGTGAACTGAGTGACGGCCGGCACAAACTGCGGCAGCCGGTTCAGGACCGTCTCGACACCGATCGACGACGTATTGTCGAAAAGCTGCTCATCCACCGTCTGGATCGGTGCGTTCGCTGTGAAGTCCTGGCGACGGATGCGCGAACCCGTGACCGTAACTTCCTCGAGCACGGCATCATCCTGAGCCGTAGCGGGAGTTACGGGCGTGACGGCGAGCGCCATGCCCATAATCGCTCCGCCGGAGGCCGAGAGTATCGTCGGCCTCAATCCTGCCGATGCGGGATTCCGAAGCGCGTCGGCAATCCCTCTGGACAATGCGTGCAAGCGCGGGCGGCGGCCCGCTTCGGTCGTTCTCTTCATCAGGTGTCCCCCGGTCCGGTCAATATCGATCCCAAAACGCCGGCTGCGACGCTTGAGAATGTCTGAAATTCAACGTATCTGTTGTTGTATTGTCCCGAATATACACACTGCGAACGGTTGCGCCAAGCACTTACGAACGCAATACACGGAAACATCGGGAATTTGACGTTGTTGCAATTGTGCAACCGCTTTCATGTCAGTGGACAAGATCTTGCCCGACAAAGCATCGACGAGGGATTTCTGAGGCACGGCGCGAAATGCCCGGACACCTGCTGAGGTGGCTGGGAAATCCGTCCCGGTGAACTGTCGAGCGGTGCCGACGGCCCGGTGGAAATGCCCCGCGAGCGCGTGGGCGAGGGTCGGCAGGCTATTCGGGCTCGTCCCCGACCGTCAGCAAATACAGATGCCGGAGCGCCTCGAGAAACTCCTCGTCCTCGCGCGCCAGCCGCTCGATCTCCTCGCGCATGAGCTGGCGCTTGTAGTGCGCTTCGCCCCGGAATATGCCAGTCGGCATCGAGAAGGCGGAACCCTGAAGCAAACGGACCGTCTCGTATGCGATGGCCTCTTCCGTCGCATGCCAGAAGTTGGGCTGGCAAAAGCGCGTGAGCATCCTCGAGCCCGTAAAGGCGATCTCCTCGCAGTGAATGTCGAACTCGTCGTTGCTGTTGATCTCGTTGAAGCGATCGTAGACCGCCTCTTCGGCGAGTTCGATCTGGATTCGCAGCGCCCCCGGAGTCTGGCCGCGCACGATGACTTCCTCGGTCACACCGGCCGCCTGTTGTGCCGTGATCGCCGCGAGGCTGGCGGCATCGATTGACGGTTCCCGCGCCATCAACTCCGGCGAATCGTCAGCTTCAATCGGCGCCACCGGGACGTCAATCTCGGTCAGAGCGCTCCCCTGCACGGCGGCATATCCGCTGACGAGGAACATGCCGCACGAACAGGCGACGAGCAGCGCTAGCAGCCCGAGGTGAAAGTCCCGCGTCGCACCGAGACCGGCGAGGCGCCCGCACGGCAAGGCGCGAGGAGGGAGAATATCGGGGATATTCGACCGACGAGCCATGTCCGGACCCTCAAGCCTTGACGCGCTTGCTCACATCGCAGGCACGCTCGACGTTGCGCGTGACCTTCTGGATCGAGATGCACTCGACGGGGCAGACCTTCTCGCAGCGGCCGCAGCGCGTGCACTCGTCCTGGTCGATGTAGAGCAGGTTGTAGTGGTGCGGCGTTCGATCCGCCGCGTCCTCGTAGCCGACGATGCGGCCGTCGGCATCATACTCCAGATCGTCGACGCGGACGATACAGTTGTCGTGCGGCTTGACCTCCAGACACTTCTCGCAATAGATGCAGATGTCGTTGTCGATCTCGAACTTGAAGTGGCACAGATAGCAGCGCATCGTCTCGCGGTTGGCGAGCGCAGGCGTATAACCCGTCTCGACCTCGGCCTTCAGTGACCGTTCGACGAGCGGGATCGTCGGCATCGGCACGCGTGCGATGTCGTCCATCTCGGGCACCCGCCCGGTCTCGGTGGAGCCGCCAGTGATCCTCGCAACGTCAAGCACGCGCGGTTCGCCCACGAGGAACTCGTCGACGGCACGCGCGCACCGCTTGGCGTGGCCGATCGCCTCGATCAGGGTCGATGCGCCGATCGAATAGTCGCCAGCCAGAAAGAGGCCCGCCAGATCGGTCGAAACGGGCGATCCCGGCCTGATCCAGCCGTTCCCATCGAGCACCTTTGGCGCGATGGCGTCGCCGAGCCACGCAGTATCCTGCCACTGGCCCGTGGCGAGCAGGATTGTGTCAACGCCGACCTCGAACTCGCTGCCGTCGATCGCGACGGGGCGCCTGCGGCCGCTCGAGTCGGGCGCGCCGAGCTCATTGCGGATGAAGCGCATGTGCTCGATCGTCCCTGCCCCGTTGCCGAGATAGGCCGTCGGACCCACCATGAGTTCGAGCGGTATCTGCTCGTGAATGAGCTCGTCGATCTCGTCCTTCGTGACCGACATCTCCTCTCGGGAGCGCCGGTAGTAGACGCTCGGCTCGGTACCCAGGCGCAACGCCGTGCGCGCGCAGTCCATGGCCGTGAAGCCGCCGCCGACCACGATCACGCGCCGCTCGAGTTCCGACTCCCCCGATTCGTTGGCTTCGAGCAGAAAATCGAGTCCGTGACGGATACCGCCGAGATCCTTGCCGGGCAGATCGATGATGTTCGGATCGAGCGTTCCGGCCGCGATGACGACAGCGTCGTACGACTGCATAAGTTCTTCTACCGTCGTGTCGACACCGATGTCCTGCTTGCAGAGGATTTCGACGCCGAGGCGGCGAATCTGCTCGATCTCGTTGTCGATGATGTCTCGGGGCAGGCGGAATTCGGGAATGCCCTGGTTCATCATGCCGCCAGGCGAGGTGTACTTCTCGAACACGGTCGGCTTGTGGCCGTAGAGCGCGAGTTCGCGCGCGGCGGTGAGCCCCGCGCAACCGCCGCCGACGACGGCGATCGTCTTGCCCGTCTCCGGATACAGCGGATCGAGGACCACGAGCTTGCCGCTGCCGAGATCCGACGCTGCGCGCTTGGAGAAGCAGATCGCGACGGGTTCGCCGAGCCCTTCGCGGCCGTGCCGGCAGACGTCCTCGCACGGCCGCGAACACACCCGGCCGAGCACGCCCGGAAACACGTTGTCGACGAGGTTGATGAAATAGGCTTCCTCGTAATTGCCCTTGTGGATCTCGCCCAGATAGTCGGGGATGCGCGTGTGCGCCGGACAGGCGGCCTGGCATGGGATGTTCGTGTCGAGCCAGTCCATGTCCTTGGGCTGGTTCGCGTAGCCCTCCTCGCGCGACAGCGAGAAATGCGGCAAGCGATGCGGGCCCGGGCCGATCTCGATCGCCCTCGGTTTCGCGGCCATCAGGCAACGACTCCTTCCGCCAGGCGCTGGTAGTGCTGCCAGCGCTTGAGCACATCGGCCTGGGCGAGTTCCATGAGTTCCTCGGCCTCATCGGGGTTCGCCTTCGCGAGCACGCGATAGCGGTTCTCCATCGACGCGTAGTCCTTGAAGCTGATGCTCGGTTCCGCCGAATCGAGCTCCATCGGATTGCGGCCGAGCGGTTGCAGGTTCGGATTGAACCGGTACAACGGCCAGTAGCCGCTCTCCACAGCCGCCCTCATGTGCTCGATCGTGTAGGTCAGGTCGAAGCCATGCGCGATACAGGTCGCGTAGGCGACAAGAATCGACGGCCCCTTGTGCGCCGCAGCCTCCTGCATGGCTCTGACCGTCTGCTTGGGATCGGCGCCGAAGGCGATCTGACCGACATAGACGTGGCCGTAGTCGACCGCGATCATGCCGAGATCCTTCTTCGCGACGAACTTTCCTCCGGTCGCGAACTTCGCGGTCGCAGCCCGTGGCGTGGCCTTGGACTTCTGCCCGCCGGTGTTCGAGTAGACCTCGGTGTCCATGACGAGAATGTTGACGTCGCGGTCGCTCGCGAGCACGTGGTCGAGACCGCCGAAACCGATGTCATAGGCCCAGCCATCGCCGCCGACGATCCACACGACGCGTTCGAGCAGGTGATCGGTCAGGGCGTGCAGGTCCTTGGCCCTGGGATCGGGAATCTGCTCGAGACGGCTGCGCAGTTCCGCAAGCCGGCCGCGCTGCGCATCGAGGTCGGTACCGGTCTGTTGCGCGGCACCGAGAATCTCGCTCGCGAGGTCTTCGCCGACCGCGGGCGCGAGTTCCGCGAGCGCGTGGCGGGCGTATTCGCCGAGCTTGTCGAGTGTCACGCGGAAGCCGTAGCCGAATTCCGCGTTGTCCTCAAATAATGAATTGGCCCAGGCCGGCCCCCTCCCGTGGGTGTCCGTAGCCCAGGGCGTCGTCGGCTGGTTGCCGCCGAAGATCGACGAACAGCCGGTCGCGTTCGCGACATAAAGATGATCGCCGAACAACTGCGTGAGGAGCTTCAGATACGGCGTCTCGCCGCAGCCTGCGCAGGCGCCCGAGAACTCGAACTGCGGCGTCATCATCTGGGTTTCGCGCATCCTGAGCGTCGTAAGGTCGCCGCGTTCCATGATCGGCAGGTTCTTGAAGAACTCCCAGTTGTCGCGCTCCTGGTCGAGGATCGGCGCCTTGCGCGCCATGTTGATGGCCTTGAAGTCGGGCCGTTCCGGATCGTCGACGGGACAGGCGGCGACGCAAAGCGCGCAGCCCGTGCAACTGTCCGCCGCGATCTGCAGCGTGTAGCGCTGACTCGGATCGACGCCGCGGCCCTTCAGTCGGATCGCCTTGAAGGCCTCGGGCGCGTCTTCGAGCGCACTCTCGTCGTAGCTCTTCATGCGGATTACGGCATGCGGACAGACGATCTCGCAGTTGCCGCACTGTGCGCAGATCTCCGGTTCCCAAACGGGAATCTCGGTAGTCAGATCCTTGGTCTCCCAGGCCGTCGTGCCCGAGGGATAGGTGCCGTCCACGGGCAGCGCGCTGACGGGCAACCGGTCGCCGTGTCCGGCGATCATCGGACCGATCACCTCGCGCACGAAGTCGGGCGCGCCGGGCAGGACCGGCGACGGCATGGTGAAGGTGCTCGTGATCTTCTGCGGCACGACGACCTTGTGCAGATTCTCAAGCGTGCTGTCGACAGCCACGTAGTTCATCTCGACGATCTTCTCGCCCTTGCGGATGAACGTCTTGTGTATGGCTGTCTTGATCTTCTCGATCGCTTCATCGCGCGGCAGGATGCCCGAGATCGCAAAGAAGCAGGTCTGCATGACCGTGCTGATCCGACGGCCAAGCCCGGCGTCCTCGGCCACCTTGTAGCCGTCGATCACGTAGAGCTTCAGCCCTTTTTCGATGATCGTTCGCTGCACCTCGCGCGGCAGGCGGTCCCAGACTTCATCCTTGCCGTATTCGCTGTTGAGGAGGAAGGTCGCACCGTCCGCGGCGAACTCGAGCACGTCGTTCTTCTCGAGGTAGCTGAACAGGTGACAGGCCACGAAGTCGGCTTTCTGGATGTAGTACGGCGACTCGATTTTCTCCGGACCGAACCGCAGGTGGGAGATCGTCTGCGAACCGGCTTTTTTCGAGTCGTAGTAGAAGTACGCCTGCGCTTCGAGACCCGTGTCGTTGCCGATGATCTGCACGGTGTTCTTGTTCGAACCGACCGTGCCGTCGCCACCCTGGCCGTAGAACATCGCCTGGAAAACGTTGGGAAGTTCGACGATGAAGTCCGGATCGAAGTCAATGCTCGTGTGGCTCACGTCGTCGTTGATGCCGATCGTGAAATGGTTCTTTGGCCGGTCCTTCGAAAGTTCGTCGAAGAGACCCTTGGCCATCGCCGGCGTGAAGTCCTTCGACGAGAGGCCGAAGCGCCCGCCGGTGATCACCGGCAGATGCCCGCATGGCAGGCTGCCGTCCGTGTACGCCTCGGCGAGTGCCGCGACGACGTCCTTGTAGAGTGGTTCGCCGCGCGCACCCGGCTCTTTGGTCCGGTCGAGCACGGCAACGGCCTTCGTCGTTGCGGGAAGCTTCGCCACGAGTTCGGCGGCCGGGAACGGACGGTACAAATGAAGCTTGATGACACCGAGCCGGTCGTCTCCCGACAGCGCGAGGTAGTCGATCGTCTCCTTGACGACGTTGCCGGCGGAGCCGAGTACGACGATGACGCGCTCGGCCTCGGGCGAGCCGTAGTAGTCGCAGAGTTCGTACTGGCGCCCGGTCAGCGACGCGAAGCGGTCCATGCACGACTGAACGATGCCCGGAGTCGCCGCATAGTAGGGATTGACGGTCTCGCGGGCCTGGAAATATGTGTCCGGATTCTGCGCGGTGCCCCTGATGAACGGGCGCTCGGGATTGAGCGCCCGACCTCGATGCTGGTGGACGTGGTCGGCATCGATCATTGCCCGGATCTGCTCGTCCTCGATGAGCTCGATCGAGTTGATCTCGTGCGAAGTCCTGAATCCGTCGAAGAAATGCACGAACGGGACGCGGCTCTCGAGCGTCGCCGCCTGGGAAATCAACGCCATGTCCTGCGCTTGCTGCGGCGAAGTCGAACACAGAATCGCGAATCCCGTCTGGCGCGCGGCCATGACGTCCTGGTGGTCGCCGAAGATCGAGAGCGCCTGCGCGGCAACGGAGCGCGAGGCGATGTGAAACACGGTCGACGTCAGTTCGCCCGCGATCTTGTACATGTTCGGGATCATCAGCAGCAGGCCCTGCGATGCCGTGAATGTCGTCGTCAGCGCCCCCGTCTGAAGCGCGCCGTGCACGGAGCCTGCCGCGCCGCCTTCGCTTTGCATCTGCGTGACGTCGGGCACGATGCCCCAGATGTTTTTCCTGTCCTGGGTCGCCCATGAATCGGCATGCTCGCCCATCGGCGAGGCCGGTGTAATTGGATAGATGATGCAGACTTCGTTCGTCTTGTACGCGATTCGGGCGACGGCCTGGTTGGCGTCGATCGTCGCCGTGCGGCCGGGCGGCTTGTGGCGCTGGATTGTTGTTCTTGTTATTTCAGGCGTCGGCCCATGCATCGCGCTACCTCGCTGCCCATGATTGAACTGCGGGCATACCGAACCTCGTGCAGTCGCGCGATCGCGTCGCGGCAGTCCGGGCGAACGCGGCCGAGTGCTTCGGTAGCTGGCATTCGAATCATTCTAGCAGCATCGGAATCGATCACAGCTGCCGTTACGACCGCATCGCCCACACACAATCACGAACACATGCAGTACACGCTGGTGAACGCGTGCTGATGACCGAGCCCGGGAACATAAGCCAGTGAAGGGTGGTCACACCATATGCGGAGTGGTTCGGTATGGCTTGGCCCGCGCCGCCGATGGTAAAGTGCCGCCTTCCGCAAAGCTCCTTTTGGCACGGCATGACGGAACTTCGATACACGGACGATCACGAGTGGCTGCGTCACGAGGATGACGGCACGGTCACGATAGGGATTACGGAGTATGCCCAGGAGCAGCTCGGCGACATTGTCTTCGTCGAACTGCCCGAAACGGGCGCACAGGTTACCGAAGGCGACGATGCCTGCGTGATCGAGTCGGTCAAGTCCGCAGCCGACATCAGGATGCCGCTGAGCGGCGAGGTCGTGGCCGTCAACGACGATCTTGCCGACGCGCCCGAGACCGTCAACTCGGACCCGCTGGGAGCCGGCTGGTTCATCAAGGTCCGGCCCGACGCGCCGTACGAGCCCGAGGCGTTGCTCGATCAGACCGCGTACGATGAGCTGATCGGCACGCTGTAACCCGCTGCAACGACATTGGCTACCGTGCCCTCGGCTACAGTCAACCCGGACACCGACCTCGAAGCGCTCGAGCAGCGAGACGACTTCGCAAGGCGGCACATCGGTCCCGATGCCGCCGAAACGAAGGCGATGCTGGACTCGCTCGGACTCGAGACGCTCGACGCGCTGATCGAGCGGGCCGTTCCCGCGAATATCCTGTCGCGGCGTCCGCTGCCGCTCGATCGCGCGGTCACCGAGGCGGAAGCGATCGAGGAACTGCGCGGCATCGCCGCCGACAACGACGTCTTCAGGTCGTTCATCGGCATGGGTTACTACGGGACACACACGCCCGCGGTGATCCTCAGAAACGTCCTTGAGAATCCGGCCTGGTATACGGCCTACACTCCTTATCAGCCGGAGATTTCCCAGGGCCGTCTCGAGGCGCTGCTGAACTTTCAGACGATGGTCGCGGACCTGACCGCGCTCGATATCGCCAATGCCTCGCTGCTCGACGAGGCGACGGCGGCAGCCGAAGCGATGACGTTCTGCCGGCGCGTGAGCAGGAACCCGGGGTCGCGCTTCTTCGTCTCGCGCGATTGCCTGCCGCAGACCATCGAAGTCGTTCAAACACGCGCCGTACCGCTTGGGTTCGAGGTCGTCGTCGGTGATGAACGCAGTGATTTCGTCGGCGATGACTACTTCGGGCTGCTGCTTCAGTACCCGGCAACGGACGGCCACGTTCGCGATCACTCCGCGGCGATCGCCGCGGCTCACGAGCACGGCGCGCTCGCTGTCGTTGCCGCGGACCTGCTGAGCCTCACGCTGCTCACGCCGCCGGGCGAGCAAGGCGCGGATGTTGCCGTCGGTACGACCCAGCGATTCGGCGTACCGCTCGGCTTCGGCGGCCCGCACGCGGCCTACTTTGCGACGTGCGCGCAGCACAAGCGCGCTGTGCCGGGCCGCCTGGTCGGCGTTTCGGTCGATTCGAGCGGCCAGCCCGCCTATCGACTCGCTCTTCAGACCCGCGAGCAGCACATCCGCCGCGAGAAGGCCACGAGCAATATCTGTACCGCTCAGGTCCTGCTCGCCGTCATCGCTGCGATGTATGCCTGCTACCACGGTCCGGAGGGTTTGCGGACGATCGCCCGGCGCGTCCATCGGCTCACCGCGATCCTCGCGGAAGGCTTGAACCGGATGGGCATTGCAGTCGCGAACGCAACTGCCTTCGACACGCTGACCGTCGACGTGGCCGGCCGCGCCGACGCCGTGCATGCGGCGGCGCGAGCGGCCAGAATCAACCTGCGGGCAATCGATGCCGGCAGGGTCGGCGTTTCACTCGACGAGACCGTGACGCGTGCCGACGTCGAGGCCCTCCTTGGCGTGTTCTCGGCCGTCGGCGATCGGCCGCCCGAGTTCGATACTGCCGCGGCAACCGCGCCGCAACTGCTGCCTGACGCTCTAGCCAGGCAATCCTCCTACCTCACGCATCCGGCCTTCAACGATCACCATTCCGAAACCGCGATGCTGCGCTACCTCGCACGGCTGGCCGGCCGGGACTTCGCGCTGGATCGCGGCATGATTCCGCTGGGCTCGTGCACGATGAAGCTCAATGCGACGACGGAAATGGTGCCCATCACATGGAGCGAGTTCGGGTCGCTGCACCCGTTCGCGCCGCGCGAGCAGAGCGAGGGCTACCGGCGGCTGATGGCGGAACTCGAGCAGATGCTCTGCGCATGCACGGGCTACGACACGGTATCGCTGCAGCCGAACGCCGGTTCCCAGGGTGAATACGCGGGCCTTGCGGCGATCCGTGCGTATCACGCGAGTTGCGGCGAGCCCGATCGCGACGTCTGCCTGATTCCCAGTTCCGCGCACGGCACGAACCCGGCCAGCGCCCGGCTCGCCGGTATGCGGGTCGTCGTCGTCGCCTGCGACGACAACGGCAACGTCGACGTTGCCGACGTCCGCTCCAAGGCGGCCGCGCATGCCGACCGGCTCGGCGCGATCATGATTACCTACCCGTCCACTCACGGCGTCTTCGAGCCCGCGATTCGCGAAGTCTGCGAGATCGTCCACGCGGCGGGCGGCCAGGTCTACATCGACGGCGCCAATCTCAACGCCATGGTCGGCTTGAGTTCGCTGGCCGAGATCGGCGGCGATGTCTCGCACATCAACCTGCACAAGACGTTCTGCATTCCACATGGCGGCGGCGGGCCCGGCATGGGGCCGATCGGCGCCAAGGCGCACCTGAAGCCGTTCCTGCCCGGGCACGGCGTCACGGGCCTGGCCGGCGCCGGCGCGGTCGCCGCGGCACCTTACGGCAGCGCGGGCATACTGCCGATCTCCTGGGCCTACATCAGGCTCATGGGCCGCGACGGGCTGCGCAAGGCCACGGAAATCGCGATCCTGAACGCGAACTACGTCGCGCATCGTCTCGCACCGCATTTTCCCGTGCTCTATACCGGCGAGAACGGCATGGTCGCGCACGAATGCGTGCTGGATTTGAGACCCGTCAAGGCGCAAACGGGCATCACCGTCGAAGACGTGGCCAAGCGGCTCATCGACTACGGCTTTCACGCCCCGACGATGTCGTTTCCGGTCGCGGGCACGCTCATGATCGAACCGACCGAGAGTGAGTCCAGGCGCGAACTCGACCGGTTCTGCGAGGCGATGATCGCGATCCGCGCGGAAATCGGCGCCATCGCCGCTGGCGAGTTCGAGGCGGACAACAATCCGCTCGTGAATGCGCCGCACACGGCGCTCGACCTTGCGGCGGACTGGACGCGCGGCTATACGCGCGAGCAGGCTGCATTTCCGGTGGAAAGCCTGCGCGATGCGAAGTACTGGCCGCCGGTCGGCCGCGTCGACAGCGCCTACGGCGACCGGAATCTCGTGTGCTCCTGTCCTGCGATGTCGGCCTACGAGTCGGATCCGGAGGACGCATGAGCACAGCCCGGTTCGGCAGCGTCGTGCCCGTTCGGATTCGCCCTGGATACATGAATACGCCCAAGACTCTCGAATCGACGACCGGAGCGCGCGGCTCCGTTCGGTACCCAGGCAGCTTGTCAGCACTCTTGCAGACCTCGCTTCACGCGCTGCCGCATGGTTCGATTACCCGCTCCAGCACCTTCCGCCGGTCCTTCTGACGCTCCCGAGGCTACGTGTCCGAACTCTCGCAAACGCCGCTCCACGCGCTTCACGTCGCGCTTGGTGCACGGATGGTGCCGTTCGCAGGCTATTCAATGCCGCTGCAGTACCGGGCAGGCATCATCAAGGAACACGCGCACGCGCGCACGAAGGCAGGCCTGTTCGACGTCTCGCACATGGGACAATTGCGGCTTGGCGGCTCTGAAGCGGCCGCCGCACTCGAGACGCTGACGCCCGCGGACATCGTCGACCTGCCCGACGGCAGGCAGCGCTACGCTCTGCTGACCAATGACGCGGGCGGCGTGGTCGACGACTGCATGGTCGCGAAGCGCAACGGTGATCTCCTGGTCGTCATCAACGCCGCGACCAGGTCGGCCGACATCGATCATTTGCGCGAGCACATCGGCGGGCAGTGCACGATCGAAGTTCTGGACCAGCGCGCGCTGCTCGCGCTGCAGGGTCCGGCGGCCGCCGGCGTACTCGCACGATATGCGCCGGATACGGCGTCGCTTGGATTCATGAGCATCGCGCACGTGTCGCTCGCGGGCGGCGAGTGCCGCGTGAGCCGCTCCGGGTATACCGGCGAGGACGGCTTCGAGATTTCGGTCGATGCGGCGCGTGCCGAGGCGCTGGCGCGCGAGTTGCTGAGTCACGATGAGGTCGAACCGATCGGCCTCGGCGCACGCGATTCGCTGAGGCTCGAAGCGGGCCTGTGCCTGTACGGTCAGGATCTGGATGCGACCACGACGCCGGTCGAGGCCGGACTCTCGTGGACCGTAGCAAAGTCCCGGCGCGCCGGCGGCGCGCGGCCCGGTGGCTATCCCGGTGCGGCCATCCTCGAGCGGCAGCTCGCCGGCGGCACGACGCGGCGGCGCGTGGCGTTGTTGCCGCAATCGCGCGTTCCGTTGCGAGCCGGCAGCGTCCTGCAGGGCTCGGACGGCTCTCACGCCGGCAGCGTGACGAGCGGCGGCTTTGGCCCTACGCTTGGCGCACCGGTGGCAATGGGCTATGTCGAAACGCCGCTTGCGCGACCGGGCACGCTGCTGTCGGCCAGCGTCCGCGGCAACACGATTCCCGTCGAAGTCGCGAGACTACCGGTCGTTCCGCATCGATACGTTCACGGCGGCACGACCGGCTGAACGCACGTCAGGTGGCGGGCCGATGCCTACGTACAGAATCTCGAACTCTACAATCTCGAAGTGGACACCGTGTCGTCGAATCACTTCGGCGTGATGACGCACCAGGAAATGCTGGACTTCCTAGCGCCAGGTCGTTTGCGCGTACAGGAGCATTGCGTCGAACAGGCCGAAGCAGGTATCTACAGAACGGGATGCCCGCCCTTCTTTCCGGAAGGCGGCCTGATCGACGCAATATCTGAATTGTTTGAACCGGCCTTCGAGTAACGCCAGCTATAATCGAAACCGGAATTCGAACCCAGCGTGTGGAGTCGGAAGGTGAAAAAAACCTCAATTATCATCATGGTCGGCGCCGCGCTCTGCGCTCCACCGGCCCTTGCGCAATTCAACCTGGCCGGATCCTGGGCTCAACGCCAGCACGAAGACCGGGGCGAGCGCGGCCCAGGACCGCAGATCGGCGACTATACGGGCCTGCCGATCAACGATGCAGCCCGGTTGCGCGCCGATACCTGGAGCCCTGACAAGTGGGCGGTCCTCGAGCATCAGTGCGAACCGCACCCGATCGATTATGCGCCGTTGGGTCCCGCCAGCATGCTCGTCACCGCGGACCACGACCCGGTGTCCTACGACGTCATTGCCTGGCACCTGACCTTTTCGTGGATGACCACGACCCAGACGATCTGGATGGACGGCCGCGAGCATCCGCCCGAGCAGGCGCCGCGCACCTGGATGGGCCATTCGGTGGGCCGTTGGGAAGGAGACATCCTCGTCGTCGACATCTCCCACGTGAAGGAGGGCTGGATTCGCCGCAACGGAGTCCCGCGCAGCGATCTGGCGAAGATCACGCAGTACTGGATTCTGCACGAGGACATCCTGCAACTGGTGACGGTTATCGACGATCCTGTCTACCTGGAAGAGCCGTCGGTGCGCAGCGTCGCTTGGCAGGCGCACACCGGCTACCGGATGGGTCCCTACCCCTGTTCGGCGCGCGTGGAACTCGACTGGCCGCGCGGATATGTTCCGCATTACCTACCCGGCGCCAATCCGCTGCTGCGCGATTTCTCTGAGGACTCGGGCATCCCCTGGGAAGCCACGCGCGGAGGCGCCGAGCAGATGTACCCGGAGTACCAGGAGGTGCTTGAGCGCCTGCTCAGCGAGGATGAGCAGTGAACCTGCGAGCGTGTCGGCGCTGGGCAGGCGCACTGCCGCTGCTCGCCATCGCGGCCACGTCGCTCGCGCAGGACGACAGCCGCGACGGCGAGCCCTCCCCGGCGCTGAGTGTCATCCCGGTGCAGGGCAACGTCTACCTCATTGTGGGGGCCGGCGGCAATATCGCGGTGCAGACCGGCGACGACGGGGTGCTGGTGGTCGATACGGGACTGCCGGAGAACGCCGAGCGAGTACTCGCTGCAATCCGCACCCTCAGCGACAGGCCGATTCGCTTCGTTGTCAACACGCACGTACATCCGGACCACACCGGTGGCAATGGAACGATCGGCGCTGCCGGTACCAACGAGGGTTTTCGGGACAGGCTCAGAAGCGAACCCGTAGTGCCGATTTACGCACATGAGACGGTGCTGCACCGGCTCAGCGGCGCCATCGAAGACCCGATCGACCTACCGGTCCGTTCCTGGCCGATCGATACCTACCATGTCGACAAGTTCGACATGTACTTCAATGGCGAATCGATCCAGCTCCGCCATCAGCCCAACGCGCACACCGATGGCGACAGCCTCGTCTGGTTCAGGCGCTCAGATGTCATCGCCACAGGAGATGTCTACCTGACCACTGGCTACCCGTTCATCGATGTCGCGCGCGGCGGCAGCCTGCAGGGCATCATCGACGCGCTCAACGAGTTGCTCGATCTCATGATCCCGGACCGCAACGAGGAAGGCGGCACACTTGCGATTTCTGGCCACGGTGCGATCTCGGACGAATATGAGGTGGTCAACTATCGCGACATGCTCACGATCATCCGCGATCGCATCGTGGCGCTGATCGACATGGGAATGACGCTGGAGCAGATCAAGGCCGCGCAGCCCACGTACGACTACGACGGTCGTTACGGCATCGACTCGTCGCTCTGGTCCACTGAGCAGTTCATCGAAACCATCTACCGGGAGTACGCCGAATGAATCGAACCGGAGTTGCGTGTTCCGGACGCCTGGTCCGACCCACGCCGGTCCTGCTCGCCGTGCTTTGTCTCGCCTGCTCCGTACCCGCCGCACGCGCGCAGTTCGGCGGCGCCGCGGCGCCGCTTTCGGGCCGCGAAGGCGCCGCGCTTGACCTGACCGGCACCTGGGTTGCCGTAGTCGGCGAAGACTGGCGCCACCGCATGATGACGGCGCCCAGGGGGGACTACGAAAGCCTGCCGCTGACGGCGACAGCACGCGCGCTGGCCGATGAATGGAACCCGCAGGCGGACATCGCCAACGGCGAGGAGTGCAAGGCCTATGGTGCGCCGGGCGTCACGCGCATGCCGGGGCGCATGCGCATTTCCTGGGAGGATGACGAGACGCTAAAGCTGGAATTCGATGCCGGTCAGCAAACGCGACTGTTGCATTTCGACGCGCCTGATGCGTCGGGTCCGTCGAGCAGCCTGGGACACTCGTTCGCAGAGTGGCAAAAACTCGCGCAGAATCGAGGGTTTCGCGGGGGTACCGGCGGGACGGTGGCGCCGCAGCCGGGCGGTCCCGGCTCGCTGGCCGTGAAGACGACCAGGCTGTTGCCGGGATATTTGCGGAAGAACGGGGTGCCCTACAGCGCCGATGCGCTGCTCACCGAGTACTTCGATCGACTCGATCTGCCGCACGGCGAAGAGTGGCTGCTGCTCACCACGATCGTCGACGATCCCGAGATGCTCACCGAACGGCTCGTCGTCAGTTCGCAGTTCAAGCGCGAACCGGACGATTCGAAGTGGAATCCGACGCCCTGCCGCGCGATTTGAAGGGCGCGGTCTGGCTGGTCGAGCGCTCGATCCGGCGCGATGGGCTATCTCAAAGCGCCGCTCGCGCGAGCGGGCACGACGCCGCCGGCCAACCTCCGGAGCAACCCGGCCCGATTGACGTCGCGAAACTACCGGTCGTGCCGCAGCGCTACGTTCGCGGCGGCGCAGACCGGCTGACGACGCGGCCGCTCTCCCCGATTCAGCCCGGCGTCCCCGGGCAAAGGCAGGCCCGATTCCGCCGAAGCGCGAACGCTATTGCGCAAGCGCGAAGCAGTAGAACAGACCGTCACCGCCGGTGCTGACCAGCGCAGCCTGGCTGCAACCCCTGGAATCGTGAGCCGATCCCCAGGCGGCATAGTCGTGATGGCCGACTCTGGCCTTGTTGCCTTCCTCGTCGCTGCTGCTCGTCCAGTTGCTGCAGGTCATGTCCTCGCCGGCCGGGTACGCGGTGCCGTCCGGCTGCGATCCGGTCAGGATGTCATGCCGGTTCGGCGAAGTGCCGCTGCCCGGAATCGCATTGCCGTTCTGGTCGCGTCCGGTGTACCCGCTCAGGCGGTGCATCATGCTGTGCAGCGCATCGACGTTCGGCGCGATCTGGTTGCCGTTGGCATTGAACCAGGGGCCCGTGCCGATCCGGTCGCGTGCGTTGACCGCGTCGTCTCCCTGCGTGCTGAGATACGCTCGCCACGTGAGGTGACCCTGATCGACGCTTTCGGCCAGGCTCTGGCAGACGGCGTCGGCGCCTTCGAGGCCGCCGAGGTCGGCGCCGTTACCGGAACCGTTACTCGTGATGAAGAAGGACATCGGCCCCGTCGGCGGCTGGGTCAGCGCCGCGCCGGCACCGAGGAGTCCACATACCGTCAGAGCCATCGTCATGGTGATCGTTTTCTTTTGCATGGTTGTCAACCGAGTTGCCTGGATGAGTGAGCGAATACTAGCAGTCCGCGGCGCGTGTCGCACTGCGCCTGATCGATGCTGCATCCGATCCTTCGGATTCGCCCTTTGCTCACTGATTCATGGCGTCGGTCCGCCGAGGCCTGGCGTCCGCGGCAATAATCCCGCGTCGACCGAGACCGGCGAGGAGGTTTTCCGTTCCATGCAGTGCGACTCTTGCCGCGGGCTGCCAGCGCCCTGAGGGCAGAAACGGGCTCAACTGCGGCGTCACCTGCAGCTTGATCCGCAGCCTTCCGAATGGTTCGTCCGGCAAGCGGGACGGCTCAACGCGTACCGGGCTCCGTGACAATCTCGAGCACCGCCGGGCGGTCGGCCGCAGCCTGCTCGAACGCAGCGCGCATCTGAGCCTCGAGTTCGGCCGGATCGCTGACCTTCGCCGCCCAGGCACCCGCGGCTTCGGCCATCCCGGCGTAACTCGGCGACGGACCGAAACTCGTCAGCGGCATCGCCTCGGCCGCTGCCGCGGCGCCCTCGGGATAGCTCGCGAGCGTCGACTGGCGCACGGCATACCAGAGATTGTTGTTTGCGATCAGCGTCACTGTCGGGATGTTGAGCGCGCGGGACACGAGCAACGCGGGTGTCGGGTTGCCGAACATGTAGGAGCCGTCGCCGACCGCCGCGATCACGGTTCTTGACGGATCGGCGAGCTTCGCGCCGAGGCTCATCCCGAGACCGGCGCCAAGGCCGCCCGCGGTGGTCTCGCCGAAGAACACATCCCCGTCTTGAAGTTGCAGATGGTCGAACGGCAGGCAAAGTTCATTGACGATGACGCTGCCGTGCGGCCGGACGGCGTTCAGGCATTCGGCCGCCCATGCGGCATCGATAGGCGACTTCCGCCTTGCAGTTGCAATCCGCGCGGCGCGCTGCTCGGCTGCCCGGGCCTGGGCAGCCGCGACCACCTCTCGGCGCGCCGCGACGGCCTCAGCGTCGAAACGCTCCTCGGCGAGCGCCTCGGCCAGCAGTGGCAACGCAGCGAAACTTGCACCGCAGATGACTTCCGTCGCAGCAAACTCCCGGTAGGGATACATGGTGTAGTTCGGATCGCTCGCGAGGCTGAAAACCCTGGCGTCCGGACGCGGCTTGAACCGCACCGGAACCCAGGGGACGGCCGAATCCACTGTCACGATCACATCGGCGTCGGCGAGCCACTCTGCGCCCTGTGTTCGCAGGTTCATCGGGTGACCGGACGCGATGTTCACCGACGATGGCCAGGACTGCACGACGGGGATCGCGTAGCGCTCCACGATCGTCTCCACGGCACGGCGGCCCCGCACGTCGCCGCCGAGCGTCGAGGTTACGACCGCGGGCCGCGCGGCGCGGGCGAGCGCCCTGGCCAGCCGCTCAATCGCGGCGGGATCGGGCATCGGCGGCGCGGCGGCCGGGCTCACGGCGCCAGGTTCGTTGGCATCGGCCGCCGCGAGCAACTCGCGCGGCAGCGCCAGGTATACCGGCCCGCGCGGCTCGGTCATCGCGATCGCTATCGCGCGGTCGACGAGCGCATCGACGTTCTGCCCGGCCCTGAGCTCGTAGTCCCATTTCGTGAACTCCCTGACGAGCCCACCCTGGTCAAAACTGTCCTGGCCCCAGTGGATCGGCACGTTGCGAGAGCCGACAAAGCCTTCCTGAGTCGCCGGCGTGTGGCCTGCCATCAGGATGACGGGCACGTAGCTGCGCCAGGCGTTCATGAGTCCGCATATCGCGTTCGCCGTGCCGACCGTAACGTGAACGAGAACGGCGGCGGGCTTGCCGCTGACGCCGTAGTAGCCCTGCGCCATGGCGATCGCGAGGTTCTCGTGCGGAACGACGTGAAACTCGGGCACGGGCTCGCCGCTCGTGCGCATCTCAGCAAGAGCCTCGATGATCGGAACGTGGTCCGTGCCCGCGTTGCAGAACACGTGCTCGATGCCCCGGCGATGCAGGGCGCGAATGAAGTTCCAGGCGGCGCTGATCTGTCGTTGCGTATCCATAACGATTTCCGAATTGACCTCGGGACGGTTAGGCGCCGCGTCGTAGCCGTCGGTAACGAAACATTGCAAGCGCGTCAATGCCGGACACCCGAATCCGCAGCTCGTCGTCGCTGCAAACGCGAGTTTTCGCTTCGGCGAATTCCCGCCGCGCCAGCTTCGCAGAGGTCGATATTACAGGCGCTGCCCCGCCGACCGGTCAAGCCAAAGTTGAAACGCCGGCGTGGGCTGCGACGCAGACTCCGCCTCGTGCGCGGCCCGTAAACGCCCCGTAGCCCCCCGCTCACGGTCCGCGCTTACCGATAAAGCGCGGCTTTGCTTTAGAATCGCGGGTCGGAGAATCATGACCGAGAACACGCCGACACGTCGAGATTTCGTTGCGGGCAGCCTGGCCGCAGGCGCGCTGCTCGCATCCGAGCGTGCGAAGGCGCAGCCCGCCGACCCTGTGGAACTGTCGATCGGCGAGGCGGCAGGCCTGATTCGCACGGCCGCAATTTCGCCCACAGAACTCGTCACGGCTTACCTCGACCGTATCGAGCGGCTCGACCCGGCGATCAATGCCTACATCACCGTGACGGCGGAACTTGCGCTCGAGCAGGCGCGTACGCTCGAAGCCGAGCTTGCCGCCGGCCGCAGCCGCGGCCCGCTGCACGGCGTTCCGATCGCGCTGAAGGACAACATGGACACGGCCGGCATCGCGACGACCGCCGCGAGCGAACTCTTCGCCGCCCGTGTCCCGACCGAAGACTCAGAGGTTTACCGGCGCCTGAAGGACGCCGGGGCCGTCCTGCTCGGCAAACTCAACCTGCACGAATTCGCGTACGGCGGCACGTCTGCGATCACCCACTTCGGCCCCGTGCACAATCCCTGGAACCTCGACTACATCCCAGGCGGATCGTCAGGCGGCTCGGCCGCCGCGGTCGCGGCACGGCTCTGCCCGGCCGCGCTCGGCACCGATACGCTCGCATCCATTCGCCAGCCCGCGGCGTTCTGCGGCGTGGTGGGACTCAAGGCGACGCACGGGCTTGCGAGCATCCGCGGCATCGTGCCGATCTCCGAGACGCTCGATCACGTCGGGCCGCTGTGCCGAACCGTCGAGGACGCCGCGCTGGTATTGCAGGCGATCGCGGGCTACGACCCCCGCGATCCCGTAAGTATCCGCGCCGACATCCCGAACTTTGCGAGCGCGCTCGATACCCCTACAGGAACGCTTCGCATCGGGCTGCCGCGCGATCCCTACTGGCTCAGGCTCGATCCTGACATCGAGAGCGCGACGCAAGCGGCGCTCGACGTGATCGGCGGCATGAGCGCCGGGGTCCGCGACGTTACCCTGCCCGACACGCCCGACTTCGGCGTGCTCCTTGCCGAAGCCTACGCCTGGCACGACGAATACCTCGACGTCGCCGAGAACCATGCGCGTTACGATCCCGCCACGCTCGAACGCATCCTCGCGGCGGGGGGATTTTCGGCCGCCGAGTACATCGACGCGCGCCGCGAACTGGCGCTCGCGCGCAACACCGTGGCCGCGGTATTCGACGAGGTCGACCTGCTCGTGACGCCGACGACTCCCGCGCTGCCCGACAGAATCGAGGGGGCAGAAGGACCTGCGACGCCGACGGGTGCGGAGTCTACGGTCCGAAACACCGCACCGTTCAACATCTACGGCATCCCGACAATCAGCGTGCCATGCGGCTTCAGCGGCTCCGGCCTGCCGATCGGCCTGCAGATCAGCGGGCCGAGACTCGGCGAACCACAGCTGCTCGCGCTCGCGCACGCCTTCCAGCAAGCGACCGACTGGCACGAACGCAGCCCGCCGCTCGATTGACGGACCGCACCGCGTTTACTCCACCCGACAAAATACCCTCAGGAAGCTACCCGGAGAACATACGATGATTCTTACGACACTCACCGACCCTGCGACCCGCGCCACGGCGACACTTGCCGCGCTCGCCTCGCTGCTCGGCAGCGTGCTTTGCGCCCAGGCCACCGCACAGGAGAGCGAGTTCATCCCCGTCACCGACGAGATGGTGCAGAACCCGGACCCGGGCGACTGGCTGACCTGGCGGCGCACGCTCGATCACTGGGCCTATAGTCCGCTCGAGCAGATCGACCGCGACAACGTCTCCGGGCTTCAGCTCGTATGGACACGGCCGCTGTCGACGGGAATTCAGGAAGGCACTCCGCTCGTCTACGACGGCGTCATGTACTTCCCCGGTCCCGAGGACATCACGCAGGCGCTCGACGCCGCGACCGGCGACCTGATCTGGGAATATCGAAGGCCCTACCCCGACGACGTCAACGACTACATTCCCTTCCCGTCGATCAACCGAAATCTCGCGATCTTCGGGAACTACATTTTCGACAACGGCAATGACAACTACGCCTACGCGCTCGATGCGCGCACCGGCGAACTCGCCTGGGAAACGCAGATTCTCGACTACAGGCGCGGGGCGCAACACACCTCCGGGCCCATCATCGCGAACGGCAAGGTCGTCTCGGGCCGCGGCTGCGAACCGGAGGGAGGACCCGAAGCCTGCGTGATCACGGCTTTCGATCCCGCGACGGGCGAGGAACTGTGGCGCACTCGAACGATCCCGGCTCCGGGCGAACCCGGCGACGAAACCTGGGGCGACATCCCCTACGAGGAGCGCCGCCATGTCGGCACGTGGATGATCCCGAGCTTCGATCCGGAACTGAACCAGGTTTACATCGGTACCTCGGTCACATCGCCGGCGCCAAAGTTCATGCTGGCGGGCAACGATGAACAGTACCTTTATCACAACTCGACGCTGGCACTCGATGGCGATACCGGCGAGATCGTCTGGTACATGCAGCATGTCGTCGATCACTGGGATCTCGATCACCCGTTCGAGCGGCTGCTCATCGATACTGCCGTGACGCCCGACGCCGATTCGGTCGAATGGATCAGTCCGCGCGTGCGCCCCGGCGAAACCCGCAGGGTCCTGACCGGCATTCCCGGCAAGACGGGGCTCGTCTACACCGTCGACCGCGAAACCGGCCAGTTCCTCTGGGCTCGGGAAACCGTGATGCAGAACGTGATTGCCGAGGTCAACACGGAATCGGGCGCGGCGGTGATCAACGAGGAAAACCTCTTCACGGGCGCCGATCAGGAGCGCTTCATTTGCCCGAGCCTCAACGGCGGCAAGAACTTCCCTTCCGGCGCCTACAGCCCGCTGACCGGACTCATGTACTTCCCGCTGCACAATACCTGCGCGGAGATGACATCACTCGCCGAAGAACCGAGTCTCGACGAACTCTATGCGATCGACTCGCGCATCGTGCTCCCGCCGGGTGTTGAGAACGCCGGAACCATCGAGGCCATTTCCGTGGAGACGGGCGAGACCGCCTGGAAGCTCGAGCAACGCGCCGGCGCGACGTCGCTCATGACGACCGGCAGCGGGCTTCTGTTCGGCGGCGACACGATGGGCATGTTCAAAGCGTTCGATCAGGAGACTGGCGAGATGCTCTGGGAAGTCAGTCTCGGCTCACACGTTACGGGCTATCCCGCCACGTATGCCGTCAACGGCCGGCAATACGTCGCGGTCAGCACGGGCGGCTCGCTGAACACGCTCTCCATTTCGAACCTCGCACCGGAACGGCGCGCCGGCACGGCCAACAACCTGTACGTTTTCGCGTTACCGGAGTGAATTGCTGAGCTGGAGTCCCGTCATACCGCTGAAGTCGCTCAAGCGCTCCGCGGGCCAGGAGCCTGCGCCGCAGGAAGTCGCGAAAGCGAAAATCGGATATTGCCGTCGGATCGTGCGATCGGTCGAGGAGAATATCGAGCCATATTTGACGAAACCGATCTCGCGATGGAGCGGATGAGAGCGGGTTTGCAGCCGTGAATTCCTGCGGCACAGGCTCCCGGTCCGCCGGGCGAACTGCAAACACGCTTGCCGCGCTTCCCGTCGCTTACGGCGATGGCCTGACGAGGACACTTTCGAACAATATTGACGTGCCGATCGGCGGCGGTCGACTCAACGAGCTACCGCCATGAATCAAACCGGAGAATCTGCGATGACCCGTATGACACTCACTGCCCCTGTAGCACGCCTGCCGGCACTGGTCACAACCCTGGCGGCGGTGCTCGCCACGGCGCTTTGCATGCAGGCTACGGCCCAGGAGAGCGACTTCATCCCCGTCACCGACGAGATGGTGCAGAACCCTGACCCGGCCGACTGGCTGACCTGGCGGCGCACGCTCGATCATTGGGCCTATAGTCCGCTCGAACAGATCGACCGCGACAATGTCTCCGGGCTTCAGCTCGTGTGGACACGGCCGCTGGGCGCCGGTGTTCAGGAAGGCACACCGCTCGTTTACGACGGCGTCATGTATTTTCCGAACCCGGATGACATCACCCAGGCACTCGACGCCGCGACGGGCGATCTGATCTGGGAATACCGCAGAATCTACCCGGACGACATCAACGACTACATTCCGTATCCGTCGATCAACCGCAACCTCGCGATTCTGGGGAACTACATTTTCGACAACGGCAACGACAACTACGCTTACGCGCTCGATGCCGAGACCGGCGAACTCGCCTGGGAAACGCAGATTCTCGACTACAGGCGCGGCGCCCAGCACACCTCAGGACCCATCATCGCGAACGGCAAGGTCGTCTCGGGCCGCGGTTGCGAACCGGAAGGCGGGCCCGAAGCCTGCGTAATCACGGCATTCGATCCGTTCACGGGTGAGGAGATCTGGCGTACTCGAACGATCCCGGCTCCGGGCGAGCCGGGCGACGAGACCTGGGGCGACATCCCCTACGAGGAGCGCCGCCATGTCGGTACGTGGATGATCCCGAGCTTCGACCCGGAACTGAACCAGGTTTACATTGGAACGTCGGTCACGTCACCTGCTCCGAAGTTCATGCTGGCAGGCAACGATGAGCAGTACCTGTATCACAACTCGACGCTGGCGCTCGATGCCGATACCGGCGAGATCGTGTGGTACATGCAGCATCTCGTCGACCACTGGGATCTCGACCATCCGTTCGCGCGGCTACTGGTCGACACGGCCGTGACGCCCGACCCCGATTCGGTCGAGTGGATCAGTCCGCGCGTGCGCCCCGGCGAGGTCCGCAGGGTCGTGACGGGCGTACCCGGCAAGACCGGGCTCGTCTACACGATCGACCGCGAAACCGGCCAGTTCCTCTGGGCCCGGCAGACGGTCATGCAGAATGTGATCGCCGAGGTCAACACGGAATCGGGCGCTGCACTGATCAATGAGGAGACGCTCTTCACGGCCGCCGGTCAGCAACGCCTGATCTGTCCGTCTCCCGCCGGCGGCAAGAACTTTCAGTCGGCTTCGTACAGCCCGCTGACCGGGGTGATCTACTACTCGTTACACAATACCTGCTCCGAGATGAGTTCGACGGCCGAGGAGCCAAGTCTTGACGACCTCTACGCGATCGCCTCGCGAGCCGTACTACCGCCGGGCGAGGAGAACGTCGGCACGATCGAGGCGATTTCCGTCGAGACCGGAGAGACCGTCTGGAAGGTCGAGCAACGCGCGGGCGCGACGTCGCTCATGACGACGGCCACGGGTCTCCTGTTCGGCGGCGACACCTGGGGCATGTTCAGGGCCTACGATCAGGAGACGGGCGAGGTGCTCTGGGAGGTCAGTCTCGGCTCTCACGTCACCGGCTATCCGGCGACGTATGCCGTCAACGGCCGGCAATACGTCGCGGTCAGCACAGGCGGCTCGCTGAATACGATGGGCTTATCCAACCTCACACCCGAACGCCGTGCAGGGACGGCCAACAATCTCTACGTGTTCGCACTGCCGGAGTGAACGCCCGCCTGAGCCGCTTTTGAACTTCCCGGCCGACGTCGTCACATCAAGCGCCGACCTGCGGCGCAGCCGGCGCGGTGCGACCACCGGGAAATGCCGGCCTCATTGCATGGGTCCGCCGTGACCGATCAGGCCAATGACCGGAGCCGGCCGCAGCAGGTCGAGCGGCTCAACCGCATCCATCTTCACCTCGGTCGCCTCGAGCACAACATGCGCGTGCTCGAGCGATGCGTCGAGGGTCGGCCACTGTGGCCATGCGTCAAGGCAAACGCCTACGGCCACGGCGCGCTACCCATCGCGCGACGTCTTCTCACTCTCGGCCACAACCGGCTCGCGGTTGCCGATGTGGCCGAAGCGGCCGCGCTCATCGAGTCCGGGGTCGATGCGACGTTCATGGTGCTTGCGCCCGCCTTGCCCGAGCATGCCGAAGCGCTCGTCGCGCTCAACTGCGAACCGGTCGTCTGCACGCTCGAGATGGTGCAAGCGCTCGCGGGCGCCGCGCAGGCCCTCGGCCGAGCCGTCCCCGTACACATCAAGGTCGACACCGGGATGGGGCGAATCGGCATCCGGCCCGACGAGGTCGCCGGGTTCCTTGATGCCTGCGCCGGCCACCCGGGCGTGACCGTTCGCGGCATCATGAGCCACTTCGCACGTGCCGACGAAGCGGACAAGGCCGTTTCGCACGCGCAGTTCGAGGCGTTCAAGGGCACCGTCGAACAGGCCCGGGCCTTCGGCATCGAATACGCGCATATCGCGAACAGCGCGGCTATCTTCGACATCCCGGACTCGCATCTGGACGCCGCGCGACCGGGCATCGCGATCTATGGGCTCGCACCCTCAGCGTACATCGCCAACCCCAAAGTGCACGAACTTGAGCCCGTGCTCGAGTGGAAAACACGGATTGCGTTTCTCAAAGAGATGCCGGCCGGCACCGGGGTGAGCTACGGGCACGAGTACCACACCGCACGCCCTTCGTTGCTCGCGTCGCTTCCGACCGGTTACGGCGACGGCCTGAGCCGAGGACTATCGAACAATCTCGATGTGCTGATCGGCGGCGTTCGCTGCCCTCAGGTCGGCCGCATCACGATGGACACGACGCTCGTCGACGTCACGGCGCTGCGTGGTCGCGTCAACACGGGCGACGAGGCCGTTCTGATCGGCCGGCAGGGCGATGAACAGGTGACCGTGGACGAACTGGCCGACCGACTTGGGACGATCAACTACGAAGTCGTGACCGGGCTTCAGGCGCGCGTTCCACGCATCGCGGTTTGAGCACGCCTGCTCCGCGGACATCCGTACCGAATCGTGCAGGCCGCGCAACGTCGACGTGTTAACGCGAAAACCGGTGTGCCGCTACTGCACAGTCCGGATTCGTTCAGGAATTCTCTGGCACGCCATCGCATTAATCGCGCTGCGCGAGACCGTCCAACGTTTGATGATCAAATTGTGGTACCTGACCAACATATCTTGGTAAACGTCACCGTGCGCCAGCCGGGCGACTCCGGCGGCAAATTGCCTTACAATTCCGGCGGCCGGAATCTCTCAAGGAGTATCAGTAATGCGGATATCGACGTGGAGCCTTGGCTGTGCGCTGCTCGTACTCGGCGCTGTCGGGGCTGCGAGCGCGCAAGAGGGCCATCCGCTCAAGGGCTCATGGATCGGCACCTGGGAATCGAACGAAACCCATGGGGAATTTGTTCTAGTCGTACTCGACTGGGACGGCGAGCGGGTCTCGGGCATCATCAACCCGGGCACGGACAACATCGAGATCGCCGAGGCAACGCTCGATCCGGCCGAGTGGGCCGTCCGCATCGAAGCCGACGCGGAAGATCGCGACGGCAACGCGGTTCACTACATGATCGAGGGCACGATCGAGGATCTCGAACTACCGAACCGCTTCATCACCGGAACCTGGCAGCATGACGGCGGCAGCGGTGCGTTCGAGATTCGCAGGCAGTAGCCGGCGTGGCACGCGCAGGCGGGAGCTGCCCATGACCAAAGCACACATGTATTCGCACTCGACGGCGGCGATGCTCGCAACCGCCTTGCTGGCGCTTGCTCCCGAGACGACATTCGCGCACCACCCGATTCACGGCAAGTTCGACCCCGCTTCGGATCTGACGCTGAGCGGAGTCGTGACGTATGTCGACTGGCGCAATCCTCACGCACACATCTTCATGAACGTGGGCCAAGGCGACGAAACACTGAACTGGGCAGTTGAACTGGAGAGCCCGATCGATCTCGAGGCGAACGGCTGGAGTGAGGCCACAGTGCGGCCCGGCGACGCGATCACCGTAGCCGGCATTGTCGCGCGCGATGGCACGCGCCAGATCTGGGGCGATTCGATCGTTCGCAGCGACAGCGGCAGCCGGGTCTTTGAGGTTTCGCTCGAAGCACCCCCGCCACCACTCGCGCCGCGGCCGGCGCCGCGCTGGCCCGACGGACGAGCGGCACTCGGCGGAACGGCCGACGCCATCGACGGCTACTGGAGCTTTCCGAGCGCGACGGCGCTCGTCGAGGACGGCGTCGACGTCACGATGAACTCGAGCGGCCTGCTCGAGAATCTCGATGACGCGGGAAGCGTCGCACCGATGCAGCCCTGGGCGCTGGCACTCTACCGCCACCGCCAGAACCGTTCGCTCCGGGACGATCCGATGTACCTCAACTGCAAACCGCCCGGCGGCCCGCGCCAGTACATGTCCCATCACGGGTTTCAGCTCATCGAGGACCGCGAGCGCGAGCGGGTCTTCGTGCTGCTTGGCAGCGGCAACCGCAACTATCGGATCATCTACCTCGACGGGCGCGAGCATGTCGGTCAGGTCGGCGGCGACGACGACAATCCGCTGTATTACGGGCGCTCGGTCGGAAACTGGGAAGGCGATACGCTCGTCGTCGACACGCGCGGATTCAACGAGGACTTCTGGTTCACGAGCGGCGGCCTGCCACATACGAGCCAACTCAGGCTCATCGAACGATTCACGCGCGCGGATCTCGAGACGCTTGAGTACGAAGTGACAATCGAGGATCCGGGCGCCTACACAAGATCGTGGACCAGTAGCTGGACGCTGCGCTGGGTCGGCGGCGAAGACCTGCCGTTTCATCTTTGTCAGCACAACAGGCCTTGAGGAATGCGCAAGGGCGGCGCTGCCGGCGCAACGACGTTGAAGTAGAATCGAAGGGAAACGCCTCGGCTTGGAGGCAATTTTTCGGAGCCGTGAAATGAAAGTACATGTTCTTGCTGGAGTGGTCGCAGCCGGCGCGCTGCTGGCGGGAGCGCAGGGCATTGCGCATCATTCCTTCTCTGCAGAATTCGACAGCAACAAGCCGATTTCCGTGACCGGAATCGTCACCAACGTCGAATGGACCAATCCGCACGTCTGGTTCTACATCAATGTTCGGAACGAGGAATCAGGCGAAGTCGTGAACTGGGGCGCCGAAATGGGCCCGCCGCACGGGCTGCAACGCCGGGGCTGGCGCCGCAATTCGCTGCAGATCGGCGAGGAGGTCACTGTGGACGGTTTCCTCGCGCGCAATGGCAGCAACCGTCTCAATGCGAGATCCGTGACGCTGACCGCAACCGGCGGGCGACCGGGTGAAACTCTCGACGCGAACTCAAGTCGCCAGGGCGACGAATGACGATGCGGGGACAAAATCGCCTGGTCCTGATTGCCGCGGCGGCGCTGCTCGCGACGGCGCTGCCGAGCGAGTGGGCGGACGCGCAGCGCCGCGAACGCGGAGCGGACGCGCCGCCGCCCGGTCCCGTGCCGCGTACGGCTGACGGCAAGGTCATGCTGACCGGGGGGGCCCGGGGACGAGACAGGCGTGTGGGAGCCGATGTTCGGGATTTTCGACCCGATCGCGCCGGCCGATGAACTCCCGTTCCAGCCCTGGGCGCGCGCACTGTATGACGCCCGTCAGATCCACGAACTCGAGCCGCACGCGCGGTGCAAGGCATCGGGCATCTCGCGGCAGTTTCTGACGCCTTATGGCGTGGAGATCCTCGAACTGCCGCAACTCAAGCGCCTGTATATCTTCGACATCGGCGGTCCGCACACCTTCCGCACCGTGTACATGGATGGACGCTCGCATCCGAAGAACCTGACGCCGACGAACTACGGCCATGCGATCGGCTGGTGGGAAGGCGACACGCTCGTCATCGACAGCGTGGGGTTCAACACGGACTTCTGGTTCGAACGGCGTGGACTGCCGCACACGGAACAACTGCACACGATAGAGCGCCTGACGCGCGTTGACGCATCGACGATCGAGTACCGCGTCACCATCGATGATCCCGGAGCCTACACTGCACCATGGACGGGCGGATTCGACCTCAACTGGGAAGCAGGCACGGAACTTTTCGAGTACATCTGCCAGGAAGCCAACTACGCGCACGAGCTCATGGTGGGCGGCGAGGCGTCGTCGGTCGACCGAAGCAGCCCGATCGTTCCCTGACGACCGTCTGAGTTTGGAAGAATGCCCGACCGTTCGCGGCCCTGAGCGAACCTGATGGCAATCTACGAGCTCATCCGAGGCACACTCGCGGGTTTCGCGAGCGCGGGAGAACGCCTGCGCAGCGGTGTGAGCTACAACCCGCTGTCCGCCGCGACTGTCCAGGACCCCTACCCGGTCTACGCGGCGTTGCGAGCGCGCTCGCCCGTGCACCGCAGTCGAGTGATGAATGCGTGGCTCCTCACCCGGCACGCCGACATCGACACCATCCTGCGCGACCACCGGCGCTTCGGGAACGATCCGCGCAAGGGCACACTGAGCAAGCAGCAAAGCTCGCGTCTACCGCCCGCGGAAGAATTCTCGATGCTCTTGCTCGACCCGCCCGATCACACCCGGCTGCGCTCGTTGGTAAACAGGGCCTTCACGCCCCGGGCCGTCAACGCGCTGGAACCACGCATTCGGAGCATTCTGGCGTCGCTGCTGGACGAGATCGACGACCTGGCCGGTTTCAACCTGATCGAGGCGATTGCCCGGCCGCTGCCGATCATCGTGATCGCCGAGATGCTGGGCGTTCCTCCACGGGATCGGGAGCTGTTCAAGCGCTGGTCGATCGAGCGCGCCCGACTACTCGAACCGACGATAAGCCGGCGCGAACGAGCCGTTGCGTTCAGTACCCTTGAGGCGTTCGACGACTACTTCCGCACGGTCATCAAGGCGCGGCGGGCAGAGCCACGCGACGATCTGGTCAGCGCGCTGGTACAGGCCCAGGACGAGCACGACAGCCTGAGCGAACGCGAGACGCTCAACATGCTGCGGCTGATCCTCATCGCCGGCAACGAAACTACCACCAACCTGATCGGCAACGGAGTGCTGGCGTTGCTGCGCAACCCCGACGAACTCGAGCGGCTACGGGCAGAACCGGAGCTCATACCGTCAGCCGTCGAGGAACTCCTGCGCTACGACTCGCCGGTGCAGCTCGACACGCGGCGCGTACTCACCGATTGCGAAGTCAACGGCGTTGCACTCAGTGAAAGCGACAATGTGATTCTTGCGCTTGGCGCGGCGAACCGTGATCCGGAAGCGTTCGAGAACCCGGACCGGCTCGACCTCGGGCGCGGCATCCGCTCGCACCTTTCGTTCGGGCGCGGCATCCACCACTGCCTTGGCGCCCCGCTGGCGCGGCTCGAAGGACGGGTCGTGCTCGAGATGCTGCTCGAGCGCTACCGCGGAATCCGCCTGCTCACGGACAGACCGAAATTTCGCAGGGCCGTCGTGCTTCGCGGCCTGAGTTCGCTACCGGTCGGCTTTGCCTGAGGCTGCGACCGGAGCGAAGCGCCCGGTAGTGCGGTGCCGGGCGCCGCCTGGAACCGCAACCCGGAAGTCCGGCCGCTTCAACGAACAACCCTGCCGAGCTACCGCACAGGGGTGGTCCGGACCCGGCCGACGCGCGCCTGAACCGCGGCGGCGCGGCCGGCCTGCCCGCCTTTGCCTACTGGTGCACGTAGTCTTCGTCGAACCAGAAGTCCGGGTCCGTCAGCGGGGGCTTTTCACCGGGCGAGTACTGACTGACGACGCCGTCGTCGGTAACGAACCACTGTGAACCTTCGACGCAATCCCACTGATGCGGCCAGACGCGCTCCTTCGCCTCGGCCGAGCGGTCGTCTTCCTTGTAGTAAGCGACGACCGTGTGCCAGGGCTCAACGAAGGTCGGGTCGTACATCGTGATTTCGATTTCGATACGCTCGGTCGGAATGTACTCGGCACCGAACGTTTCTGGCGCAATCTCGACGCCTTCGGCCATGGGATCGACCTTGCGCCAGCGTTCAATTGTCTGCATCTGGCTCGTCTGGCGCGGCATGTTGCGCTGCAGGATGCCTTCCTTGATCCCCTTGGTCCAGATCGTGAGAACGTCCTCGTCCCAGAAGCCGATCGAATAGCCCAGCCATTCACTCGTCAGCCATTCCTCGGACGGATGCGAGCGTCCATCCGTGAATACGCGCCTGAACTGATTGACCATCTCGCTGCCGAGCACCGTCTTGTCGGGCGCGAGGAAATTCTCCCGGTAGCCGTACTCGGTGAACCAGCGCGGGAAGTTGGGCGGCAGGCAGAACGAGAGCGGGTCGATCGCGTGATCCTCTCTCCACATCTGGAAGTCGCGCTCGAAGACCTCGCGCGCTTCCGAAGTCAGCCGCACGGCCATGCCCTCGGGCGTCGAGTGACGGCCGACGATCGCGATCTCGCCCGTCGAATTCTCCGTGCCCCAGTGCCCGCTCCAGTCAGGCAGGCTCGCCATGGTGTGCTCGGTCGCCCCCCCGCGGCTCTCGGCATCCTCGAGCAGCGCGTTGTAGTGCTCTTCGGCCGATGCATAGCCGCAAGGCCCGCCAGGCAGTTCGAACGACCCCCAGACGGTCGTGAACTCGAAACGCGCCGACACGCTCTGCGAGGTACCGAGCTCGGGATATTGCTCGGCGAGCGGCACGCACTCGGCGGCAGCATCGCTGCCCTGAGCCCGTGCGGCCTCACCTGCCGAAAAAAGGATCGCAACGCCCGCGAGAAGCATCCCCGCCACGGTCGCCAGGCCGCCAAGATATCTGTTGATCATTGCTCTATCGCTCCACGGTCAATCAGTCGCTACCGAAAAGGACGTAAATCATAGCAAAAGGTCGTTGCGCACATACACGCGCTCTGCGCCGCACCGCAGCACCGGGTTGCGAGGCTCGCAAGCGGTGCCTGCGCTTGGCGCCGCGGCTGCACGGCGGATCGTACCGTGCAGCCGCGTGTGCGCTTGCTCAAGCAGCCTGGGCGGCCGCAACCTTCGTTGGCGCGGTTTCCTTGAGGAAAAAGCAAACAAAGATTCCAAGCGCGACGCCCGTCAGGGCAACCCAGAGCACGCTCGGCAAGCCGTAGGTATCCGCCACCCAACCGGCGAGATACGGGGCGACGCCGCCGCCGAAGATCTCACCGGCGCCGACGACGATGCCGATCGCCGAAGAAATCAGGCCGATCGGAGCCGATTCTGTGGCGATGGGCCCGGTGATCAGCGCAATGTTTCCAAGGCAGAAGAACGAGCAGGCAAAAAGCGCCACGAACAGCGCCGTCGTCGATGCGCCAGTAGTGAAGAACCAGTACACGGTGACCGTAGCGCCGATAAAGCCGAGAATCGCGAGCGGCCTGCGGCCGAAGCGGTCGGACAGGCCCGGCCAGCCGAATTGCCCGAAGAAGCCGCCAAAGCCGATCGCCGACGTCACGACGCCCATCTGCGCGGCTGAAAGTTGCAGCACGTTGATAAGATAGACCGGCACCATGGCGCTGAGCACGAATACGCACGCCATCGCGCAAAACAGTGCGAACATGCAGACGATAATGTTCCTCGACTGGAGCACCTCGAACCAGCTACCGCCTTCATGTGTCGCGCCGATGAGCTCACCGGCCTGCGTGTCCTTGGGCTCGCGCAAGACAAAATACAACAGCGCGCCGATGATGAAGCCCGGGATGGCCACGACCCAGAACACGCCGCGCCAGGTCATGTAATTCAGCAACTGTGTGGCGATGATCGGCCCGAGCGCGAGACCGAGCAGCGCGAAACCGCTTTGCTGCAGACCCTGGTTGAAGCCCCGGCGCGACGGTTTCGAAGCGGACGCAACGGCCGTGAAGCTCGTTGGGCAATAGCTGCCTTCCATCGCGCCCATGAGCGCGCGAATGACCGTCAGCATGACGAGCGTCTGGACGATGCCGGACAATCCCGACAGCAGCGAAAACAGGATGATCGCCGGGATCAGAACCTTTCGATGGCCGATCTTGTCCGACAGACGGCCTGAAAAAATGGCGAAAACACCCCAGGTTATGCCCAGGATGCCAGCGAGCCGGCCGATATCGCCTTCGGCCAGGCCAAGATCCTGCATGATGAACGGAAAAAGTGGTGCGATGATCCATCGGTCGAGGCCAACGAGGCCGAAGCCAACGCCGAGCAGCGCGACCGCCTTCCATTCGTAGGCCGTGTCCCACTTGCCGTTGGTAGTCTGATTCATGCGTTCCTCCCTAGCCGGCTATCGAAACCGGGCGACTGTTATGGTTGGTTCTGCCGGTGCTGAAACATAGCGTTAAATGTGGCGGATTGCCATAGCCGCACGCCGTTGGATCGGGCCGGATCTCAATCCCGGGATGGGTCGATTTCGACTGTATGGCCGGGTCCGGCGATGTTTCCCGGAACATCTCTCACGCGACAAGACGTCTGGTCCCGGAGCATGCAAACGACACTCACTCTCTTTTGCGAATGAGAATGATTTGCATTCGCTTCAGATTCTGTTACGCTTCGCTCCACCTCGGCGAAGGCGTACAAGAGACGTGCTGCGCAAGACTCTGTTCTGGACCCACCTCGTCTGCGGCGTGTTGACGGGTCTCGTCGTTATCATGATGTCGGCAACCGGCGTCGTGCTGACGTACGAACGGCAGATGCTGGCATGGGCCGACCGCGCCCAGTTCGCCGACCCCGCCCCCGGCCAGGCGCCGCTTCTGGTTGCCGAACTGCTTGAAGCCGCAGGCCGCCAGGTTCCGGAGTTCGAAGCAAGTTCATTCAGCCTTTCGAACGATCCTCGGGCGCCCGCAACTCTCAGCGCCGGGCCGCTCGAGTTCGCTTCGTGTCGACCGCTATAGCGGCGAGGTCCTGGAACCCGCCGCTCCCGGTCTGCAGAGCTTCTTCAGCGCGATGACGGGCTGGCACCGCTGGTTCGATGCAAGCCGTGAGAACCGGGCCATCCCGCGCGCCATCACGGGCATCAGCAATCTGGCCTTCCTGTTCCTGATATTCAGCGGGCTGTATCTCTGGCTGCCGCCGACGTTCAGGTGGATCCGTTTCAGGACAAGGCTGCTGTTCAACAACAAGGCGGATACCGCCAAGGCGCGGGACTACAACTGGCATCATGTCATCGGTTTCTGGTCGGCGATTCCGCTCGCGGTCGTTGTCGCCACAGCGGTCGTGTTCTCTTACGGCTGGGCCAACGATCTCGTGTACCGGGTTTTTGGCGAGAACCCGCCCGGCGGAGCCGCTCCGTCCGCCGCACGCGTAGAGGAACCCGCTGCCGCCTCCTCCATTTCCTACAATGCGGATGCCACGAGTTCTTTCCCGCTGAGTCTCGACGAACTCTTTGACCGTGTTTCAACGCAACTGCCGAACTGGCAAGCGATCACGCTGACACTCCCGGACGCCGATTCGGCGACGGCGCAGTTCCGCATCGACCAGGGCAACGGCGGCCAGCCGCAGAAACGGCACGACGTGACACTCGATATGTATACCGGTCAGGTCACGCTCCTACAGCCATTCGACAGCCAGTCGCGGGGCCGGCAGGCACGCCTGTGGATTCGCTTCCTGCACACGGGCGAGGCGCTCGGCGTCGTCGGCCAGACTGTCGCGGGCCTCGTCTCGCTGACGAGCCTGATCATGGTGTGGACCGGGTTTGCGCTCGCCTGGCGGCGCCTCGTCACACCACTGTTCAGGCGACGCCGACCGGAGCCGGCACCGCAAACGGCTGTTGCAGACGCCGCGAATCCCTGACGGCGTCCTGCGGTCAGTCCTGCGGCGACGCCCGTTCCGGGCATTGCCCCCTCAGGGCTGCGTCGTCGACTCGAGGTAGCGGAAGAACTCCGACTCCGCCCTGATCATCAGGGTCGTATTCTCGCCGAGCGAGTCATAGCTCTCGAGCGTCCTTGAGAAGTTGTAGAACTCGGGATCCGCGCCGTAAGCCTCGCCATAGATTCGCGTGGCTTCGGCATCGGCTTCGCCGATGATCTCCTGGGCCGTGCGTTCGGCCTCCGACGATATCCTGCGAAGCTCCCGTTCCATGTCGCCAAGAATCTCCTGGCTCCTGCCCTGCCCTTCCGAGCGGAACCGGGCCGCGATGCTCTGCCGTTCGGAGATCATTCGGCTCTCGACCTGCTCGCGCACCGAATCGATGTAGTTGATCCGCTTGATCCGGACATCCACGAGCTCGATGCCAAGCTCCGGCATGAGGCGCGATGCCGATACCAGCATCTCCTGCTCCAGTTGCTGACGCCCTTTTGTCGGCCGCTCCAGATTCGCCGCGCCTAGCGCACTGAGCTCCTCCTCGTTGAGTCCCGTGACATCGACCTGCCAATCGGCCGAGCGGACAATCTCCTCAAGCTCCGTGCCCGAGACGATGTCTCTCGCGACGGAATCGAGTATGTCGTCGAGCCTCGTGCGGGCGCCGAGTTCATCGCGAACGGACCGCAGGAACTGCAGCGGGTCCGAGATTCGCCAGCGCGCAGTCGTATCGACGATGATGAACTCGCGTCCGAGCGTCGGAATCTGGCTCACGGCGCCGTCCCAGGCGAGCAGGCGCCTGTCGAAGCGGCGCACCTCCTGGATAAACGGTACGCGCCAATGAAGTCCGGGATCCGTGATGACATCGCCGATCGGTTCGCCGAACTGGACGATGATGCCCTGCTCGGCCTGGTCGATCACGAATGCGGCGTTGTAGGCGACAAAAACCGCGACAAGGAATGCGGCGACGGGAAGGGTCAGCTTGTTCATCGGCTCGCCTCCAGGTTCTGCCCGCGGGGCTGCGCGTCGGGCAGGTTGAGCAACGGCAGCGGCGAAATCTGGTCGTCCTGCACGACAAGCACGCGGCCGATCCTCGGCAGCGCCTCGTTGAGCGTTTCAAGGTAGAGGCGCGACCGCGTCACCTCCGGCACGTTCAGGTACTCGGACAACACCGACGTGAAGCGCGCCGTTTCACCGAAGGCGCGATTGACGCGCTCGGTGGCGTAACCTTCGGCCTCGGATATGATTCGGTTGGCCGTGCCCCGGGCGCGCGGGATCGCCTGGTTGGCCTGCATCGTGGCCTCGTTGATCATGCGCTCGAGCTCCTGACGCGCTTCGTTGACCTCGTTGAAGGCCGGCTGAACGCGGGGCGGCGGCACGACATCCTGAAGCTCGACGGTGATGATCCTGATGCCGTTGTCGTAGCGGTCCATCGCGGCCTGGATCTCGTCGCGCGCCGTGTTCGCGATGTCGACGCGGCCGATCGTCAGCACGTCGCTGCCGATGCGGTTACCGACGATGCGCCGCATCACCGACTCGGACAGGTCGCGCAAGGTGCCGGTTGGATCGCGCATGCCGTACAGGAAGCGGATGGGGTCGCCGATGCGGTACTGAACGACCCACTCCACCTGGATGATGTTGAGGTCGCCCGTGAGCATCAAAGACTCGCCCGGGAAGTCCTCATCCGCGAAGCGGGTTCTCTGAAGCGCTGAGGCGTCCTCGGTGCGGAAACCGAATTCCTGCTTGAGCACACGTTCGGTCGCGACGAGTTGCACTTCGTCGATGCCGAACGGCAACTTGAAGTGCAGCCCCGGATCGGTGATGCCGATCACGTTGCCGAAGCGCTTGACGACGGCCCGCTGTTCCGGCTGCACCGTATAGAACGCGCTGAACGCGCCCCAGGCGAGGATGGCGATGCCGACGATGATCCCCAGCGCGCCGCCCTGCAAACCGCTCGGACGGCGCATGCCGCTGCGGCCGCGGGGCCCGCCGGAACCGTTCGAGGCGCCCGCGGCGTTCATGAGCTGGTCGATCAGATCCCTTGCTTGACTCATGGTTGTTTTCCCGTGGATTGATTGTCCGTGAAGTACATTCCCGCGACTGCGTTCAGGCCTGGAAGCGTCGAAGTCGCGGCATGGTTCGGGGGATTGCAGTGCGCTTTACGAACGCACGGCATCGCTACGCTGACCATTGTGCGCCCTCGGCACTCTGCTGTGAAGTGTGCGTGCTGTCGCTTTCCCGTCGAGACCGGATCGACGCGCCCGGCAAACACGTAAAATGGAGCGATACCGGATTCCGACGCGAGGAGACAGTAGTGACAAGGATATCGAGCAAGCAACGAACGCAAAGACATGAAACTCGCGGGTTTGCCCCACTTGAGATTGGCACGGCGCTCGCACTGCTGGTGCTCCCGGCGATCTCAGGCGCCCATCACTCGTTTGCCGGGTTTTACGATCCGAACCGAATCCTCGAGATCGAAGGGGTCATCGCGGAACTCTCGTGGTTCAACCCGCACGGACGCATGCGCATCGAAGTGACCGACGAATCGGGGGAAACTTCGTTGTGGGATGTCGAAACGGGCAGCTTCAGTGTGCTGCGCACACGCGGCGTGGACCCCGAACTCGTGCAGGTCGGAGACCGCGTGAGGCTGGCCGGCGATGCTGCCCTTCGCAACGAGACGGGCATGTACGGGCGCCAGATGCTGCTTGCCGACGGCCGCGAGATCCTGCTGTCGATCGGGGTAACGCCGCGCTGGACCGACGCAGACACCGGCGAACTCATTGTTCCGGACCTCGATGACCAGACCGCAACCGAGGCGCGCCTCAATGCCGAAGGCATATTTCGCGTCTGGGGCACGGTGCTCGACGATCCCGCCGCCTTCCCGATGTACAAGGGCGGCTACCCGCTCACGGATACCGGCCGGGCAACGCTCGCACAATGGGATGCCACGAGCGCCGAACTCAACGACTGCACGCCCAAGGCCATGCCGCTGATCATGATCACGCCGTACCCGATCGAGTTCGTTCGCGACGGCGAGGACATCGTGATCCGCATGGAGGAAGACGACGCCGTCAGGCGCATACACATGGGCGACGTATCACCCCCGGACGAGCACGCCTTCCTCGGTTTCTCGACCGGAACCTGGGACGGCGAGACGCTCGTCGTCGAAACGACTCACATGCAGGCAGAACTGTTCTCGATGGAGGGCGTTCGCCAGAGCGAGAAAATTCGCGTCGTCGAGCGCTTCATGCCAAGCGCCGATGGCCAACGCATGGATTACCGAATCTCAATCAGCGATCCCGAGACATTTGCCGAGGACTTCGAGTTGACGCGCTATTTCGTCTGGCGGCCCGACCTCACGGTCAGCGCCTACGACTGCGTCGATAGCTCAACGGCCAGCGCAGGCCCGTAAGCGGTAGCTTCCAACAACGCAGAGTCTCGCGCAAACGCCAATGGGAGTCGCACGACCGTTCGCTTGAGACCCTCGCGCGCAGGGACGCGCGCGCGGAGCGTACACGGATGTATTTACCGCGTGCCTCAAGCGAACGGTCGTGCGACTTCCCGCATGCCTACGGCGAGGCATCGGGACTAGGCCGTCGGAAGCTGGGCCTCCGGCACCCACCAGCCGTGCACCTGACCCACGGCGCGCATCGGCAGCTTGACGGTTGCAACCGGACCATCGGCGAGGTGTTCGGCGTCCAGAATCACGAGATCCCCGCGGCGGTTCTCGTCGTTGCGCGTCGCCAGGCCCATGAGGTAGCCCTCCCCTTCGCGCGCATCGGCGCTGCGCGGCGCGAAACAGCACTCCGCAAGCGAAGTGTCCGGGCCGAAGTCGAAGAGCGTATCCGTGCGCGTCTGGTGATCGAAGCGCGCGTAGCAGGCACCGGCATTGCGCGGATCGCTCGCACGCGGGTTCGGACAGCCGAGAAAACCGTAGCGGTAGGGCACCGTGTTGTACCGGTCGTCCTGCCGCGGCAAGGCGCCGACGTGCGGGTAAAGCTGCTCGATGCCGTAGTTGCTCGGCCGCGACCCCGAAAGGTCTACGGACAGCCGGGTGATGTGGCTTGAGCCGGCAATCGGGTCCCACCGCGCACCGTCGCGCATGGGCATGAACGGAAACGGATTCGACGTCGACATCTCGACATCCACGTAGAGTTCGTTGCCGTCGTCGAACGCGCCCATGACATGCGTGGCGCTGCGCGTCGGTCCCTCGATCCACTGGATGTCGGACCCGTCACCGCCGCGCCGCACGAACCCGAAGTACGTCGGCCGCGCGGCATCCCATGACCAGTGAATCCCGCCGCTGTCCATCTGCGCCTGGTCGAAAGCCAACGGGATCACGTAGAACACGATGTGATTCCGCGTCACGGCAAAGTCGTGGAGCATGCCGACGTAGGGCACTTCGATCCTCGCATCCCAGACGACCTCGCCCGCGGGCGTGATCTCGAACATCGACACGACGCGGCTGCCGTGGCCTTCGGCCTCGTAGCCGAACGCGACCATGTTGCCGGTCTCCGAGTCGATCTTCGGATGCGCCGTGAAGGTCCTGCTCGGCAACTGGTCTTCGAAGGTGTAGTTCGGCACGAGCGTCTCGAGCGTGAGCAGATCGAGAGCCGACGGCGGGCTGTCCTCCTTGAGCGCAAGCAACAGGTTCCTGTGATTGATGATGTGCGTATTGGCCGTGCTGCGGCTCAGGCCCGCGACACTCGGATCGTCCACCGACGGGTTGCGGTACATCGGGAACAGCAGCCGGCCGGCCTCGTTCTGAGCGAGCCAGCGATCGTTCCTGACGAACCGGCTGCGGTAGTCGACGCGGCCGTTCCTGATGCGAAACATGCTGACGTGGCCTTCGCCGTCGAACGGGATATTGCCGGAGCGGAGCGGGTACTGAGGGTCGGGGCCGACGCGGTAAAACGCGCCATTGAGGTCGGCCGGCACGGTCCCGTCCACCTCGCAGTCGTGGATCGTCGCCTCGAGCTTGTAGAGCGATGCCGGACGGCGCATGGATGGGCGAAGCGCCTCGTCCGGCGGCACGCCCGGCTGTTGCGCCCTCGCCCTGTCGGCCAGAAAAGCTGCTGCACCCACGCCGGCGGTGGCTCCCAGCACGCCGCCCATGAAGGACCGGCGATCGAGGTTCTTCGTCTTGTCAGTCATCGGTTCGGCCCCTCGCAAGTTTCAGGCTAGTCTATCTCAATTCATGCAGCGGTCATGACGCGCAGCGGTACCCGCCCGAGATATCGCCCGAGTCTCTGCTACCATCGCCTTCTTCGACATCAACGGGAGCATCGATGCGCCCCGGACGAACGTCCGCAGCGTTGACCGGATACCGCGCACAAAGCAGCAGGCCCGGCCTGTACGAGCGCACGCTCGCGAGTGTCGAACACAGCTCCTTGCCCGCTAGCGACGATCGGCGCGGCTTTCTGCGGCGCAGCCTCGGTGCTGCCGGCGCGTCGGCGGTATGCGGCGGGTGGCTCGGCGTCGCGCGATTTTCGTTTGCCCAATCGCACACCGGGCCGATCGCCTCAGTTGGACTACAGGACGGCCTGACCCGGATCACGGGCGCGGGCGGCAACGTGCTGCTCTTCGAGGGCACGGACGGCGCCGTGCTCGTCGACAGCGGATCGGCCGATGACGCCGCCGATCTGGTCGAAATCGTCAACGGGACACTCGGCGCCATGCCCGTCGACGTGCTCTTCAACACTCATTGGCACGTCGAGCACACCGGAGCCAACGAATTCTTCGCTCGGCAGGGTGCGAAAATCGTCGCGCACGAGAGCACGCGCCTGTGGATGAGTACCGAGTACTACGTCGATTGGCAGGACCGCACCTACCGGCCGCGCCCGCCCGCCGCGCTGCCGACGGAAACGTTTTTCTCGTCGGACCCGCAACCCATCGCGCTCGACATCGGCGGCGAACGGATCGAGTACGGGCACCTGCGCGAGGCACACACTGACGGCGACATCTATGTCCGCTTTCGCGACCGCAACGTCATCGCCACGGGCGACGTCGTCTCCGCGGGTACCTACCCTGTGCTCGACCATGCGACCGGCGGCTGGATCGGCGGACTCATGGACGCGACGCAAAAGCTCATCGAACTCAGCGACGACGATACGATCATCGTACCGGGCACGGGACCGGAGCAGTCGCGCGAGCACCTCGAGCGACAGTACGAGATGGTCGCAACCGTGCGAGAACGCGTCGAGACCATGATGCGGCAAGGCAGGAGCGCCGACGAAATGCTTGCCGCCGGAGTCACGGCCGAGTTCGATGCCGCGTGGGGAAACAACCGCGAGCGGTTCATCGCCAACGTCTACGGCGGCTTGTGGTGGCAGGGCCGGCTGGATGGCTCACTCTAGGCGACTTGCCAGGTCCTCGGGGCGAGACCGCCTGCACGTAACCGCGGCGCTTGCCGGCATCGCGCTGCTCGGAGGCTGCGCACAATCCGATGCCCCGCCGGTCGCCGCGGTCGCCGAGCGCTGGCAACTCCTCGACGGCTACTGCATGGACTGCCACAACGACACCGAGTACGCGGCCGACCTCTCGTTCGAATCCGCCGCGCCCGATGACATCGCCGTCGACCCGGAAACCTGGGAGAGAGTCGTTCGCAAACTCCGCGGTGACCTCATGCCACCGCCCGGCGGACCGCGCCCCGATGACGAACGCGTCGACGCCTTCGTCGCGTCGCTCGAGACCGCGCTTGACGCGGCCGCCGCAACTCGAGGCCCGATGCCCGGCCATGTCGCGCCGCATCGTCTGAACCGAAGCGAGTACGCACGAGCGATCGAGGATCTCTTCGGCATCCGCATCGACGCCGCGGCCCTGCTGCCGCAGGACATCGCGAGCGAAGGCTTCGACAACATCGCCGAAGTACTGAGCGTATCGCCGACCCACCTCGATCAGTACCTCGCCGCCGCGCGCGACATCAGCATCCGCGCCGTTGGCGAAGCCGCGCCCGACCTCGCCAGGGCGGACTATCGTTCCAACCGCGAGAACCGCACCACCCACGTTGCCGGGCTGCCGCTCGGGACGCGCGGCGGGCTTGCCGTCGAGCACTACTTTCCCGCCGACGGCGACTACGGGATCAGCCTCAACATCGCCTCGATCCCGGGCGCCGAACTGCGCGGCTATCCCTACGGCTGGCTGGAGTACCGCCACCGCCTCGTCGTCACGATCGATGGCGTGAAGGTCTTTGAGGACTTCATCGGCGGCGAAGAGGACTCAAGAACGCTCGATCAGGAGCAGATTCAGGGCATCGAGCGGATCAGGAACCGTTTCAGGAACATCCGCGTCAACGTCGCTGCCGGCCAGCGGGTTGTCGGAGCAAGCTTCGTCGCACGCAGTTTCGCCGAAGGCGATTACCTGCTCAGCGCGCTGACGCCCGGCGAAGGCCTGCCTGACGTGCCGCGGCTCTACGGCCTGGAAATCATCGGTCCGTACAACGCGGCCGGGACCGGCGGATCGACCGAGAGCCAGGACCGGATTTTCGTCTGCCACCCTGGCGAAGCCGGCGAGGAGCGGCCCTGCGCGCGCGAGATTCTCGAGAATCTCGCCTACCGGGCGTATCGCCGTCCTGTCAACGACGCGGACATCGAACCGCTGCTCGGCTTCTACGATGCCGGGCGCGCCGACGGCGGGGATTTCCAGGCGGGCATCCAGAGAGGCGTGATGGCCGTGCTCGCCAGCACGAAGTTCCTCTTTCGAACCGAACCCGGCGATCCTCCGGCAGGGCTCGATGCCGGCGCCGCCTACGCCATCAGCGACCTGGAACTTGCGTGGCGGCTCGCGTTCTTCACATGGAGCCACGGTCCCGACGAGACGCTGCTCGCGCTCGCCGAGCGCGGCGAGCTCGGCGACCCGGCAATGCTCCGCCGGCAGGTCGAACGCATGCTGGCCGATCCGCGCTCGGACTCGCTCGTGACGAACTTTGCGTTCCAGTGGCTCGACGTTCGCCGCGTGGAAGCGATCGATCCTGACCCGCGGCTTTACCCGAACTTCGACGAGGATCTGCGCCGCGCCTTCCGGCAGGAAATGGAACAGTTTCTCGACAGCATCCTGCGCGAGGAACGCAGCGTGCTCGATCTGCTCACGGCGAACCACACCTTCGTCAACGAACGGCTCGCGCGCCATTACGGAATCGACGCGGTTCGCGGCGACCAGTTCCGGCGCGTGCAACTCGACGATCCGCGCCGCTTTGGACTCTTCGGCAAGGCCAGCGTGCTGATGGTGACTTCGTATCCCGACCGCACCTCGCCCGTATTGCGCGGCGCGTGGATCATGGATCACATCCTCGCGACACCGCCCGCCTCGGTACCGGCGGGTGTCGAGACCGACCTGACCCCCGCCCCGGGCGATATTCCGCGCACCGTTCGCGAACGCCTCGCGCGCCACCGCACCGAGCCGTCCTGCAACCACTGCCATGGCGTCATCGACCCGCTCGGCCAGGCGCTCGAAAACTTCAACGTCGTGGGCGAATGGCGCGAGCGCGAACGCGAAAACGGCCTGCCGATCGACTCGAGCGGCGAACTCGCCGGCGGCACGCCCGTCAACGATCCCGACCAGTTGCGCCGCGCGCTCTCGGCGCAGCCGGAACTCTTCGTTCAGGCACTGACGGAGAAGCTCATGACCTATGCACTCGGTCGCAGGCTCGAGTACTACGACATGCCGACAGTGCGCGCGATCGTGGCCGAAGCCGCCGCCTCAGGCTATAGTTTCCGGTCGATCGTCGTCGGAATCGCCACCAGCGAAGCGTTTCGGATGCGCGCGGTTCCGGATTCGGGCAGCGGCGACGCGCTGCAGGCGCGGGGGAACTGAGCATGTTCATCACGAAGAAGCACCTGTCGCGACGGATGCTGTTGCGCGCCGGCGGTGCGTCGATCGGGCTGCCGCTGCTGAGCGCGATGGTGCCTGCGGCGACCGCGCTCGCGCAGACCGCGGCCCGACCGGCGCCGCGCATGGGCTTTTTCTACCTGCCGCACGGCGCGATCATGGACAACACCCGCTTCGGCGCCGAAATGAACCGCTGGACGCCCGACATAGAAGGGCCGGACTTCGACTTCAAACCGATTCTCGAGCCGCTGGCCCCGCACCGCGACCAGTTGACCGTCGTCAGCGGACTCGGCAACAAGCCCGCGGAGAGTTCCGCCGTGCACGCGATCGTGCCGGCGACCTGGCTTTCCTGCGAGCATCCGCGACAAAGTCATGCACCCTTCGCCGGTGTCACCGTCGACCAGGTCGCAGCCGCGCACATTGGCCAGGACACGCCACTGCCGTCGCTCGAGCTCGCGACCGAAGACGAAGGCGGCGGCGCGGCCTGTGACGGGACCTACGGCTGCAGCTACGGGCGAACAATTTCGTTCCGTGCGCCGACGACGCCGATGCCGATGCAGTCCGAGCCGCGCAAGGCCTTCGAAAAGATATTCGGCCGCGGCAAGACCCCGGAGCAACGCAGCGAGGTCGCGAACGACTACCGCAGCCTGCTCGATATGGTGGCCGGCGAAGCGGCGGATCTGAAGCGCAAGCTCGGCCCCGCCGACCGCGTTCTCATCGACGACTACCTCTCGAGCGTCCGCGAGATCGAACGCCGCATCGAGTTGCTCGGGCAACGCGATCTCTCGACAGTGGACCTGCCCGACGTGCCCGTTGCGCGGCCGGACTTCGACGACCTCATCCGCCTCATGCACGACCTGATCGTCGCGGCATTCCAGGCGAACATGACACGCATCGTGAGCTTCATGCTCGCGGCCGAGGTCAGCAATCAGCCGTATACGCACATCGGCATCCCGGACGCCTTCCACCCGCTGTCGCACCACGCGGAGAACAAGGGCTCGATGGAGAAGCTCGTGGTCGTGCAGCGCTACCATTCGCAGGTTTTCGCCGACTTCCTGACCAGGCTCGCAGAAATCCCCGACGGCGACGCCGGTTCCATGCTCGACAACTCGATCCTGCTTTACGGCAGCAACATGAGCAACAGCAATTCGCACAACAACTTCCCGCTGCCGACACTGGTCGCGGGTCGCGGCGGCGGCACGATCCGGGGCAACCGGCACCTGCGCTATCCGGACCGCACGCCGCTTGCAAACCTGCTGCTGACGCTGCTGAACCGGGCCGGAGTACCGGCGGAATCGGTCGGCGACAGCACGGGCGAGCTGGCCGAGGTCTAGCGGTCCGTGGCACAGGTCGCGCTGAACGGCTGGCGACCGCCTCGCCAAAGACGGCTGGTTTTGGCGCAAGACCGCCTCGCAAGACCTGATGGGGAGCAAGACCGCCTCACAAAGCCTGGTGGGTGGAATAGCGCGTCGCATGGCCTGGCCGAAAGAAGTGCTTTCCGGCCCTTCGTATTGCTCGTCTCGCTGGTAACGCTGGGCATTGCTTCCCAGGCGGTTCGGTCCGATGAAACGATTGTCGACGCCGCACAGGGCAACGATGTCGCGGCCGCGCGGGCCGCGATCGAACAGGGCGGCGACGTATCGCATCGGGCGCCGGACGGCACAACAGCGCTGCACTGGGCCGTCTACCACGACAGCCTCGCACTCGTCGAGGAGCTCCTCGCGGCTGGCGCGGATGCCAATGCCGCCAACGACTACGGCTCGACGCCCCTCGGCGAAGCTGCGGTCGTCGGCAACGCGGCCGTCATCGGGAGCCTCCTCGACGCGGGCGCCGAGATCGATGCGCCGGGCGCGGACGGGCAGACACCGCTCATGGTCCTCGCGCGCTCGAACCATGTCGAGGCCGCGCGGCTGCTGATCGAGCGCGGCTCGAACGTCAATGCACGGGAGTCCTGGCGCAACCAGGCCGCCCTGATGTGGGCAGCGGCCCAACGACAGCCCGAACTGGTCGAACTCCTCATCGAACGCGGCGCCGATGTCGACGCACGCTCGGCCGTCAACGACTGGCCCCGCCAGGTCACCGGCGAGCCGCGGCGCATGTACCGGCCGTTCGGCGGTCTGACGCCGCTGCTGTTCGCGGCGCGCGAAGGCTGCGTCGAGTGCGCGCGGCTGCTCGTCGAGGCCGGGGCCGGCATCGATCTCGCCGATCCGAAAAACGTGACGCCGCTGTTCCTCGCGATCGACAATTTCAATTTCGATGTCGCGAAACTGCTCATCGAGGCCGGGGCCAATCCCAACAAGTGGGACTGGCTCGGACGCACGCCGCTCTACTCGGCCGTCGACGTCAACACGCTGCCGCGCGGCGGACGGCCCGACCGCCCCTCCGTCGACGCGACCTCGAGCCTCGAGGTCATTGCGATGCTGCTTCAGGCCGGTGCGAACCCCAACGTTCAACTGAAGATGCACCCGCTGTGGCGGCACATCGGCGACGACCGCGGCTGCGACGCGATCCTGTCGATCGGCGCGACGCCGCTGCTGCGGGCAGCCAAGACGTTTGACACGGCCGCGGTTCGGCTGCTGATTGACCACGGTGCGCTGCTCGAGCTGCCGAACGACGGCGGCGTCACACCGCTCATGGCGGCGGCAGGCTACGGCTCCGTCGAGTGCGATCCGCGCGGCTACGGCCCCGGCATTCCGCATTACCTGACGCCCGATGTCGAGCACAAATCGATCGAAGCGGTGACGCTGCTGCTCGATGCGGGCGCCGACATCAACGCCAGGACCACGGCGCGTCGGGCGGGGTCGCGGGGTATCGGCCGAACGGCACTGTATGGCGCGGCATTCTGGGGCTGGAATGCGGTCGTCGAGGCACTCGTCGAGCGCGGCGCCAGGATCGATATCGCGGACGCGGACGGCCTGACACCCGTCGACGCCGCGCTCGGCCGGGCCGGAGGCCATGGGCGCGGCTCGACGATCGAGGTCTTTGAGGACACGGCCGAGCTTCTGGAACGATTGTGCGCCGAGCGGGCGAACTGCAACCTCGCCGATCCGGAAACACCTGGGCTGACGCGCGCCGATGAGAAGCGGGCGATGGTCGCTCGACAAACCGATGTCGATTTCCGGCGTCCGCTGCAGGAACTCGCGGCGCAATTCGACGCGGCGGGGCTGTAGCTGCGGGCAGCTTGGCAGAACTGCATTCCTTGAACGAGCCTGCAGCCTTCAGGCGTATCGATCTCGACGCGGGGCACGGTCTCTACCAGGGCCGCCTGCCGGACTCGTTGATCCCGGACGGCGCGGCGTTCGAGGCACTCTGGTCGCTGCATCCCGCCGAGTTTCACGAAATCCGGGTGCACCATCGGCTCGTCAGGACGCCGCGCTGGCAACAGGCCTACGGCAGGAACTACGTCTTCAGCGGCACGCAAAGCCCGGCACTGCCGATCCCCGAATCGCTCGCACCACTACACGATTGGTGCCGGGCCACCGTCGACGCGAGGCTCAACGGCCTGCTGCTCAACTGGTACGACGGTGCGCTCGGGCACTACATCAGCGCCCATCGTGACAGCCGGCGCAACCTCATCGCAGATGTGCCGATCGTGACGGTGTCGTTCGGCGAGCAACGCGTGTTCCGGCTGCGCCCCTGGCGCGGCAAGGGATACACCGACCTCGTCGCCCGCAACGGCGACGTGTTCTTGATGCCCTACGCGACGAATCTGGCGTGGACGCACGAACTGCCGCGGTTCAGGCGTTACCGCGGCCGCAGGGTCTCGGTAACGCTACGCGCTTTCGAACCGGAAACCCCGGGTAGCGGCCGTCGCAGCGCATAGCGGCCCGTGCTTCGAAGCACAGGCGCCTGCCGACCGGGAACAAACGTTTCCGCGACTATTGCTCCCCGCCCTCGCCGGTCGCGTCCTCGCCGGGCGTAATGTACTCGTAAGCGAGTTCCTCGCACGGATCGACCGCGAACGGCGCATCGGCCGGAAACACGATGGCGGAGCCGACATACTGGTCGGCGTAGTAAAGCGGGTCCTCGGCGACGTAGTCGCGCGTGAGCGCCATGGTCTCCGGATCGAGCGTGAAACGTTCGACCACATGCAGTTCGCCGCTGTGGGGAACGGATCCGGCGATTATGCCCGGCTCGAACCCGACCGTGTCGACGACGAGCGTGTCACCCTCCCAGCGGCCTATCGAATGTCCGCCACGGCTTGGCACGATGGTCGCGGGGTGTTCGTCCGAGTCCATGTGGATCGTCCGGCTCAGGCCGCGGCCGTATTCGATCGCGATCGCATCGTCAGCCTGAGCGATGCGGTTGATCGGCCCGTCGAAGGTCCAGTCGAACAGGATGCTCGTGATCTCGCAGCGCAGACGCGGCGCAGACCCCGGCGGTGCGTTGGCAAGGTCGTCGGCGGCGGCCTGACCGGCTTCGGTGTAGGTCACCGCACGGGCGCCCCAGTCCGATCCCGGCACATCCTCCGGCGCGATTTCGCCGGCGTTGACCGCTTCAACCATGCTCTTCGGCACGAGTGCGCCACCGCCCCCGGGCGGCCGCGCCATGAGGTACTGTTCCTGCGCCCAGTCGCCGGCCAGGTTCGGCACGCCGCTCGGCAAGCGTGCGAGCCTGTCTGCAGGCGCTGCCGGGGCTGCCGTGTCGCTGAGCTGCTGGTAGCGCTCAAGCGCCTCATCGTCACCCAGGACGAGTGTCTCCACGTAGCACGAAGCCGGGTCGTCGCGGTGCGGTCGCCCGTCGATCGCGATGTGCGTACCCTCGATGAACATTTCGGCGGACCAGCCGGAGCGTCGCAGCACGGTCGCCGCTCGCATTTCGCAGCGCATCTCGATGGGTTCGCCGTCGGACCCGACGGCATCGAAGTACACGTAGGCATGTGGATTGACGAAGTCGATGCCCGTCACCGTCCCCTCGATCTGGATCTCCCGCGTCCGATCGAAGCGGCCAAAGCCATGGTGGGCCGATGCGGTACCCGCGAAAAGAAGCGCGGCGAGCGCCGCGACAGCAATTCTGGACATTTCGAACTCCCCTGACTTGTTGGCGGACTGGTGGCCGGCACCAGTATATCGCCGCGCTCTGCCCGATCATCCGCGCCTCGCGCGGCTCGGCTTGCGATGCAGCACGAGCCTGAGGCCGCCCATCGCGCATCCATCGCGGCGGCCTTCAGTCAATACGATTGCGCCGCCCGCCTTGCCGGCGGCGAAACGAAAAGAAACGTGTGACGGCAAGCGCGTTGACCACGAGCCTGCGGCGCAGGCTCCTAGGACGCGCGTGCCTTGTTCGTCTTGTTAAGGCGCGTCAACTGGACGCGGCCGCGCTTGGGAGATCGTCGCTCGTTGAGGCCGACGACGATCTGCTCGGCGACCTCCTTGATCGACTGTACGGAGCCCTGTCGGTAACCGGTGATCACGTTCGGACCCTGGATGATCTCGTAGCGCACCCAGTCGGTGCCCTGGCCGCCTTCAGGGGGATCGGACTGTTCCACCGAGTGCAACTCGAACGGCTTGTCGTTCTGCTTTCGCCAACTCATGGTGATCCCGTAACCGGCCGCCACATCAGGGACAGAAACAGCTCAGTGTAACAAACGCGGCTTCTCCCCAGCAATTGACGCGCCGCTCGCGGGAACGGCGGCCCCATCGGGGCGTCGACCCTTTCCGGGCCAGGCCCGGCAGGCACTCTCGGGACCGCCCACGAGCGGCGTGGCAGACAGGAATCGAGTACGATGTCGCATGAGTTTCCCCGCAAACGGGACGTCATCGTGGCAAGACTTGTCATCGCATCGATCGGCGGCGCGATCATCACCATATCGATCCTGCTTGCAATGAGCGAGATTGCGGCAAAGTTCCGCGAACGCGACCCCACGCGCTACTTCAGGATCGTGGATTTCATTCCCGCGCCCGATGGCTGGCAACGACCCGAGTTCCGCGATCCGACCCTGCCGCCCGAACGCGCTCAACTGCCTTACGAAGGGTCGGGCGCCTCGGTCGCGGTGGAAGCGCCCGCGGCGGAACTTGAGGCGATCGATGTGGATGTCGCGCCCGTCGTGATCGACGAGGATATCGTCGAGTAACCCCGGCCGCAGCGACTCCCGGCGAATCGCTCAGAACGTGACGCCGTCCTCGGTCGTCACGCGCAATGCATAGCCCCCGTCGCTGCCGTCGCGGGTCGGCGCCGCGGTCAGCGTAATCGTGTCGCCGACTTCGACCATTGCAACGCGCCAGCCCGACCGGTAGTAGTTGTTGCGGCTGTGGCCCTCGTACTCGATGTCCCGCGTACCCTTCTCATCCGTGACCTCAAGCACGATGCGTGTATGCGGGTTGGCCGCCTTGAACTCCTTGACGATTCCCGTAACCGTTCGGTCCCTGATCGTCAGGTCGAAACGTATCGCCGAGTGGTGCGCGCCGGCCGGCAGCGCGAGGACACCGAGCACCAAGCCAGCGGCGAGCGTACCGCAGCCCAGGATGAGATTGCTGTTTCGCCTGATCACTGTCGACTACTCCCCAGCGTCGCCTGCTTCCGCCTGCCGCCTGAGATCGTTGAGGTAATCCTCCCAGTCGGGCTCCGTGCACTCGTACGGCAGCATGCGCACATCGGGACCTGCGGCGACCCATGTCTTGGTCACGGTCACGGGAGCCGTATAGAAGCGCGGATCCGTCAGTGTGAGATCGGCGATCAGCAGTTTGTTGCCGTCATCGTCCTCGCCCAGCCGGTAGCGCGCGACGATCTCCGCCTCGTCGCTGTGTGCCGAACGCTGGTCGACGGCTTCCTTGAGACTTGTCGTCGTCACCACGAGCGTGTCGCCTTCCCAGCGGCCGGTCGAAAAACCGTTGCGAGTGGGAATCAGTTCGTTCGGATCGACTTCGCGGCCATCGAGGTAGACGCGCCTGAGTTCGGTGTGCGCCTCGTAGATGATCGTAATCTGCTCCGGACGCTGGATGATTTCCATGGGGTAGCCGCCGGAGCCGAGCATCGAGCCTGGCATGCCCGTGCCGACGCAGAAACCGCCCGGCGTCGCTCCCGTGCCCTCAATCAGTGCCTGGTAGGCATCGATTTTCGCGCGGGCTTCGTCGGTATACGCGTCCCCCGGCCACGGGGAGCGTGCACCTGGGAAGCTCCGCCAGATGCCCGTAAGGTCCGGCTCGTCGTCAGCCGGCGCCGGCGTCGGAAAAGCGAGCAACACCGAAAGCATCGCGCTGACCGAAAGCGCGAACCGCGTGGCCGATCGATACGTCATCCGAGGCCTCCTCATCTGCAAACTCAAGACGCGCCGCGACGCTACCGCCACGATGCACGCCGATTATGGCGGCATGCAGCCACGTTGGCGACTGTACGGTGCCGATCGGACGGTCCCGTCGAGGCCGGCCGGCAGGGAATTCCGAGGTTGAGCGTATGACGAAGCGCTGACCGCGGGGACGACGCTGCTTGTGGATAACTCAGTGGAAAACTCCGTCCCGCCGTTGGCGTTGCAGGACACGAAGAAATGCGCCGCCACGACCTAAATATTCGAAAAATATTTATTTTGTAAGAAATTCCGGTACTTGAAAACGTTAACAGAACTTTAACATGACAAATGTTCGCCAAGATTACAGTTTCTTGACAGATCGGCCAGTTTGTGGAAAGAACGCGACTCGGGAGCGCTTTAGCGGATTCGCGCGAGGGCGCCGATAGTAAACAGGAACAGCACCGTACCCGGCATCCAGGCCACGAGACGCGGATCGAGATTGAAGACTTCGCCACTGTTGGCGAAGAGTTCTCCAAGTCCGTAAAAACTCAGTCCAATGACGAGGCCGACAACGACTCTGGTGCCCGTACCGGCAGAGCGCAAGCCGCCGAATACGAAAGGCAGGGCCAGCACGGTCATGAGCACGACCGACACGACATTGGCGATCCGACTCCAGTACGCGATCAGGTAGCGGTCCGCATCGAGCCCGTTGCTGCGCAGATACCCGATGTAGCGCTGCAGGCTCCCCGTGTCCAGCAGGTCCTCGCGTACCGAGGACAGCCCGACCAGGTCCGCGCTCAGGGAGAAACCCCGGCGCGCATCACGTTCCTGCCGGACAGACATGCCTTCGGCCGAGAACTCCGTTTCGCGATAGTTCACGAGCACGAGCTGATCGTTTGCGTCGATGTCGGTCGAGTCGGCACGCGCGACCTGCCGAAGCGAGCGGTCATCAGCCAGGTCGAATAACAGCACTTCGCGGCCGAAGCTCTGCGATCCGGCGGGCCTGCGCAGGCTGATGATCTGATCCCCGTCCTTGAGCCAGGTCGATTCGCCGGCCGCCAGGCTCACGTCCTCGAGCAGGGCGCGAGTGCGCATTTCCCTCGCGTACGCCCCGAGCGACGGCGCTATCGACTCACCGAGCAGAATCATCACGAGCATGAGTACGAGCCCTGCGAAGGTCACGGCGCCGAGCAGACCGACCCTTGAAATACCGCTGGCACGCATCACGACGAGTTCACGATGCACCGCCAGGTTTCCCAGGCTCAGCAACGCGCCAAGCAACGCGGCGATCGGCAGCACCTCGATCGTCAGCCTGGGAATCCGCAGCGCGACGTACGCAATGACACTGCCAAGCCCGTAATTTGCGACGCCCACATCGCCAAGCTGGCCGACGAACTCGATAAATACGCCTATACCCAGCAGCACCGCAAGCACGAGTGCGACACCTTTCAACACGGTCACGACGATGTACGCAAAGAGCAGCTTCATGCCGAGGCCTCCACCGTGCGCCGTCCACGGCGTCCGCCCGGAAGGATCCCGGCATCGCGCAGCAGCATGAGCACGACGACCAGCGCGAGCGCAGCGTGTACCCACCAGAGCCCGAGCCATTGAGGAACCTCGTCACGTTCGATCCAGACGCGCGCGATCGACAGCGAGTTGACGTAGATCAGATAGATCAGGAAAGCGACGCCGAGGCGGCCGTAGCGACCTTCCCGCGGCGAGGCCCCGGCTCAGCGGTATCGCAAGCGCGCCAAGTATCAGCAGAGAGAGTGGTGCGGACAGCCGCCACTGCAATTCGGCTCGGTCCAGTGGATCGTCCGAGGCAAAGAGCGCCGCAGTAGGCTTGATCTCGACGCTCTCGACGAATTCCTCTTCGCTGTCGGCGCGTATCGGGATCCCGTGTTCGGCGAACTCCGCGATCGAGAAGTCGCTCTGCCCCGGTGTGCCTTCGTAGCGGCGACCGTCGTGGAACACCAGTGTCAGTTGGCCCGTGTCTTCATCCAGAATGCGTTCGCCGCGGTCGGCAACGATCACGACGACCTGCCCATCGCGGTCACGCTGCAGGAAGACGTCACGCAACTCCTCGCCTTCCACTTCCTGGGCGTACAACACCGTTTGTCCGGAATCCGGCGTAATGAACCTGCCGGCCTCCAGAAGACCCAGATCCATGCTGGTGTTGGCTTCGAACCTGATCTGTTCGATTTCCCGGCTCGCGTCGGGTGTCTGGAAAAGGGCGAGCCACGTCACGAGTGCGGCAAGCGGGAACGCGACCAGGCCGACCGGTCGCAACAGGCTTGCCGTACCGACACCGCAGGCCGATAGCGCCGCCATCTCCGAGTCACGGTTGAGGCGGGCGAGCGCAAGCATTACGCCCAATAGCAGACCGATCGGCGACAGCAGCGTCAGGAATCTGAGCAGCGTCAGGCCGAAAATTTCGAGCACCATGTCCCGTGGAAGTCTGTCGGCAGCCGCGTCGCCGAGGATCTCGGCAAACTGGTTACCCATGAACACCACAAGGAGCACGGCGATAGCGATCAGGGAGCTGCCGAGCGCTTCGCGAAAGATATATCGGCTGATCAGGCTCAATCGATGTCGCCCGTTTCCGGTGGCCGAAACTAATCGAGTACACTAGCCCGCGCTTTTGATGCCGGTCAACAGCCACCACAGCGCCGGTCGCGGCTGTCGAACCGCCATCATGACGATACCCGATTGGATCCAGCCTCAGGAGAGTGTCCATGCAGTTTCCCGTCAAGCGGGGAGCGCCGGTGAACCGAAAGACCGCCTGCGCGATATTGCCTTTGTTCGATGGCGACCCCTTGCAGGGCGCGACCCTGGAATTCGACACGGCGACAGGCGCTCGGATCGCTCGATTCGTCAAGGCAGGCAACGCCGCCGGACAACCCGGACGGACGGCATTCATCCACGATCTTGAGGGCACGGCGGCGGCCAGCGCACTCTTGGTCGGCTGCGGCAAACGGAGCCGGTTCGATGCGAAAAAACTGCGGTCGGCGCTAGTCGCCGCGGCCGACGCGCTCCGCCCCACAGGCATTCGCGACGCGATGAGCTATCTCGCCTACGGCGACATGGCGGGCCTCGACGCCTATTGTGCCGCGCGCGTGACCGCGGAGACTTTCCGATCGAGGCTCTACCGTTTCGATGAACTCAAGAGCAAGCGCGAGCCGAAACCCAAACTGTCGAAGGTCGGGCTCCCGGCGGTGGATGTCGCCACCGCGAAGCTGGCACGGCGCGGCGTGGCGGACGGCGCCGCGATCGCTGCGGGCGTCGAACTCGCACGCGACCTTGGCAACCGGCCCGCCAACATCTGCACGCCGGCGCACCTCGCGAGCGTCGCGCAGGAGATTGCAAACGACTACGAAAGCTTCGAGATCGAAGTCATTGACGAGCTGGAGATGCAGAAGCTCGGCATGGGCTCGCTGCTCTCGGTGACGCATGGCGCCGAAGAGCCTGCACAGCTCATCGTGCTCAATTACCGGGGTGCGGCGAACGGTGCTCAGCCTGTCGCGCTCTGCGGCAAGGGCATCACCTTCGACACGGGAGGTATCTCGATCAAGCCCGGCGCGAAAATGGACGAGATGAAATTCGACATGTGCGGTGCGGCCAGCGTGCTCGGCACCATGAAGGCCCTTGGCGAACTCAACGCGCCCGTCAACGTCGTCGCCCTGGTCCCGGCCTGCGAGAACATGCCTGGCGGCCGCGCAACGCGCCCGGGCGACATCGTGCGGAGCATGTCCGGGCAAACCATCGAAATCCTCAACACCGACGCCGAGGGCCGGCTGATCCTCGCCGACGCCCTGACCTATGCCAAACGGTTCGAACCCAGCCATGTGATCGATATCGCGACGCTCACAGGCGCCTGTGTCATGGCGCTCGGCAAGGTATATACGGGCCTTTTCACGAACGACGAGGAACTCGCGGCCCGGTTGCTCGACGCGGGGCGCCGATCGCTCGACCCGGCCTGGCGCCTGCCGGCCGACGACGAATACGGCGAGAGCATGAAGAGCAATTTCGCCGACTTTGCGAACCTCGGCGCACGTTACGCGGGCGCGAGCAGCGCCGCGCACTTCCTGTCGCGGTTTGCCGACCGCAAGGGCTGGGCCCACCTCGACATCGCGGGCACGGCCTGGCTCGAAGGCGACAGGAAGGGCGCGACTGGACGCCCCGTGCCCTTGCTCGTGGATTTTCTGCTGAATCTCCGAGACCCACGCAGCCGCTAGCCCCGTTCTCCGCAACCAGACGTTTTCCGGTACCCGCTTACGCATGCCCCAAGACCCAGTGACCCGCGTCGACTTCTACATTCTCTCCACGGATTCGGATGCTGCGCGGCTTCATTTCACCTGCCGGATTGCCGACAAGGCCATGCGCAGCGGCCAACAGACCTTCATCAACTCGCCCTCCGATCGCCAGACGAAGCAGCTCGACGACCTCTTGTGGACGTTTTCGCAAGGCAGTTTCGTGCCGCACCGGGTCGTCACAGCGCACGAGGCCGAGCCCGTGCGGGAACCGGTGGCGATCGGCACCGGTCAGGAGCCCGGCGGCGACCGCTGGAACGTGCTGATCAATCTGGCGCCCGACGTTCCGGAATTCTTCAGCCGCTACGAACGCGTCGTCGAACTCGTCGACGCACAACAGCTTCGCCGCAAACAGGGGCGCGAGCGCTACCGCTTCTACCAGGGCTGCGGTTGCGAACTCAACACCCACCGGATGTGACAGCCATGGCCGAGGCGCGACGACAAGCGGAGCGGAACCGGTGAGCACGGCTTACCAACCGGCGGCGATCGAATCGCGCCACTACCGCCGCTGGACGGACTCCGGGTGGTTCGCACCGTCCGGCGAGGGCGAGCCCTTCAGCATCGTCATCCCGCCGCCGAACGTGACCGGAACGCTGCACATGGGGCACGCGTTTCAGGTCACGATCATGGATGCGCTGACGCGTTACCACCGCATGTGCGGCCACACGACGCTCTGGCAGCCGGGCACGGATCACGCAGGCATCGCAACGCAGATGGTCGTCGAACGGCAGATCGACGCCGAGGGCACGACGCGCCAGGCGCTCGGCCGCGACGCCTTCGAGCAACGCGTCTGGCAGTGGAAGGCGACCTCGGGCAACACGATCAACACGCAGCTCGCACGGCTCGGAGCATCGGTGGATTGGTCACGGGACTGCTTCACGATGGACCCGGCGCTGTCGCGCGCGGTGATCGAGGTCTTCGTGCGCCTCTACGACGAAGGCGTCATCTACCGCGGTACGCGCCTCACCAACTGGGACCCGAAGTTTCACACCGCGCTCTCCGACCTCGAGGTGCTGAGCACCGAGGAACGTGGCAAGCTCTGGCGCTTCCGCTATCCGCTCGAGGACGGCGACGGTGCGCTGATCGTCGCTACGACTCGCCCGGAAACGATGCTCGGCGACACGGCCGTAGCCGTGCACCCCGACGACGACCGTTACCGGCACCTCGTCGGCGCGAGCGTTCGCCTGCCGCTCGCGGAACGTTCGATACCGGTGATCGCGGACAGCTACGTCGACCCCGAGTTCGGCACCGGCTGCGTGAAGATCACGCCGGCGCACGATTTCAACGACTACGAGATGGCGCTGCGCCACGAGCTGCCGATGATCAACATCTTCGATCGGGACGCGGCGCTGAACTCGAACGTGCCCGAGCGCTATCGGGGCCTTGACCGGTTCGAGGCTCGCAAGCGCGTGCTCGAGGATCTCGAGGCCGGGCGACTGCTCGACGGGGTCAGCGAGCACTCGGCCATGATCCCGCGCGGCGACCGCAGCGGCATGATCGTCGAACCGCTGCTCACCGACCAGTGGTACGTGCGCGCCGAAACGCTGGCCGGACCCGCGATCGAGGCCGTCGAGCAGGGCCGCGTCCGGTTCGTCCCGGAGAATTGGTCGAAAATCTATTTCGAATGGATGCGCAACATCCATGACTGGTGTATCTCGCGGCAGTTGTGGTGGGGACACCGGATTCCGGCGTGGTACGACGACGACGGCAACGTCTACGTCGCGCGCACCGAATCCGAAGTGCGCCGCAAGCACGGCCTCGCCGACGATGTCGCGCTCAGGCAGGACGAGGACGTGCTCGACACGTGGTTCTCGTCGGCGCTGTGGCCATTCTCGACGATGGGCTGGCCTGAGAAGACCGACGCACTTGCGACGTTCTATCCGACGTCCGTGCTCGTTACGGGCTTTGACATCATCTTCTTCTGGGTCGCGCGCATGATCATGATGGGGCTCAGGTTCATGGGCGACGTACCGTTCCGCCACGTCTACATCCACCCGCTCGTGCGCGACCAGGAAGGTCAGAAGATGTCCAAGTCCAAGGGCAACATTCTCGACCCGATCGACCTCGTCGACGGCGTGGACCTCGAGACGCTGCTCGAGAAGCGCACATCCGGCATGATGCAGACGCATCTGAAGTCGCGCGTCGAGCGTGTCACGCGCAAGGAATTCCCGGACGGCATACGTGCCTACGGGACCGACGCGCTGCGCTACACCTTCGCGTCACTTGCGACCATGGGCCAGGACGTGCGCTTCGACCTCGGCCGGATCGAGGGCTACCACCGCTTCTGCAACAAGCTCTGGAACGCCGCGGCGTACGTCTTCAACCAGTTGCCGGAGCCCGCCGACGAGGCACGTGGCGTCACGCGGTCGCCGCAGCCCGTCGACGCGAACCAACTGGCCGCGCAGGTGCCGGAACCCCCCGACGGGGACCGCAGGCCCAGCGTCGCTGACCGCTGGATCGTGTCGCGTCTGAACCGCACGGTCGAGGAAGTCCACAAGGCCTACGCGGGCTACCGGCTCGACCTCATGGCGCAGACGCTCTACGACTTCACCTGGCACGAGTTCTGCGACTGGTATGTCGAACTCACGAAACCCGTTTTGACCGGTGACGATGCCGATGCCGCGGAGCAACGCGCGGCGCGCGCCACGCTCGCCCTGGTGCTCGGCGGGCTCTGCAAGCTGCTGCATCCGCTGATCCCGTTCATCACCGAAGAGATCTGGCTCAGGCTCTGTGCAAAGACCGGCACCGAGAGCGACACCGTCATGCTCGAACGGATGCCGGATACGGAGAGCTTCGCGGCGGACACCGATGCCGAAGCCGAAATGGCCTGGATTCAGGGCTTCATCGTCGGCGTGCGGCAGATCCGCGGCGAGATGAACATTGGCAGGTCGCGGACGCTGCCGGTCAAGCTTGCGGGCGCCGCCGACGCTGACCGGCGGAGGCTTGCCGAGCACGAAGCGTATCTCAAGCGGCTGGCCGGGATCCGCAGCGTCGAGTTTGTGAATGAAGACGAGGATGTCCCCGGAGCCGCCACCGCGCTGCTCGGCGAGATGCGCATCCTCGTGCCGCTCGCGGGCCTGATCGATGTCGGCCAGGAACGGCAACGACTCGGCAAGCAGCTCGACCGGGTTCGCGCCGACCTCGACAAGGCCCGGCGCAAACTTGCGAACGACAACTTCGTCAACAACGCTCCGGCCGAGATCATTGCGAAGGAACGCGGCAGGGTCGAGGAATTCGGGCTGCGCGCGGAGCAGCTCGAGCAGCAGCTTCAGCGCCTTGCGAATCTCGCCTGACGCGGAGTTCCGGTGCGAGCACAAGGGGCGTTGCGCTGGCGATCGCTTGAGACCCTCGCGTGCAGGGACGTATTTACCGCGCGTCTCAAGCGACCGGCAGTGCGACTCCTCGCAACCTCGAGCCGATGCAGATGCAGGCCGCAGTCGTCAGCGCGAAGCACGTAGCGTGGCCGCGAACACGACGGCATCCTCACGGCCGTGCGGCGCCTGGTAGTAGTCCGGGCGAATGCCGATGCGCGTGAACCCGGCCGATTCGTAGAGCGCGAGCGCAGCCGCGTTCGACGGCCGCACTTCCAGATAGACCCGCTCCGCGTCGGAGACTTCGCACCTGGCGAGCAGTGCGTTCAGCAACATCCGCCCGTAGCCCAGTTGCTGCGAAGCCGGATGCACGCACAGGTTCAGGATGTGTGCTTCGCGCGCTGCAATCGAAATGATGCCGTAACCGGTCACGACGGCGCCGACTTCGACCACCACACAGTGGTAGCCGGCCAACAGGCAATCGCGGAATACCGCCTGACTCCAGGGGTAGTTGTAGGCCGCCCGCTCGATGGATGCCACCGCCTTGACGTGGGCCGGCATCATGGTTCGAATCTCCGTGAGGGGGGAGACTGCCGCGTTCATTGAACCTGGCCGATTATGTCCCTGACCATGCACAGATCCCGCCAGGACTTCGCCTTGGCCAGCGGACTGCGCAACAGGTACGCCGGATGATAGGTCACGACGAGCGGTATGCCCGCCGTCCCGTACTGACGCACCTGCCCCCTGAGCCTACCGATGGGCACATCGGTCTGCAATAGCCACTGGGCGGCGATCCGGCCCACAGCCAGGATCGCTCTTGGCTCGATCAATTCGATCTGCCGGTCGAGATACGGCGTGCATGTCTGCTGCTCCGACGGTTGCGGGTCCCGGTTGTTCGGCGGCCTGCACTTGAGAATATTCGCGATGTAGACCTCCTCACGCGCCAAGCCGATCGCCTTCAGCATGGCGTTCAGCAATTGTCCGGCGCGTCCCACGAACGGTTCTCCCTGCCGGTCCTCCTCGGCCCCCGGCGCTTCGCCGATAACCAATAGATCGGCGTCGCGGCGGCCGACGCCGAAGACCGTCTGAGTCCGGTCGCGGTGCAGGCCGCAGCGCGTGCAGTCGCGCACGGCGAGGGCGAGCTGCTCCCAGTCGAGGCCACCTGAGGGCGCGGCTTCAATTTCGCGACCGGCGGCAGGTGCTTGCCCGGCCAATGGCGGCCCGGCCGGCGCTTGCTCGGCAGGCGCCAATCGAGCGGCGGCCGGGTTCGCCTCGTTGCCGTTCAACGCGTCCAGATCCGCCTCGACCGGCGGCGGATCGGCCGGATCGTTCGCTCTGAGCCGCCAGACAGGGATCCCCATCTCGGCCAGGTAACGCCGCTTGAGCGCGTTCACGGTTCCGCGCTCCGGCGGTGCCGCGCTGCCCTGCCGCTGCCGCCGAAATGCCCGGGCGCGGTCACTGTTCAACGCTCCCCCGCCGCTTGCGTTGCCGGCGCCACAACCAGTCCGCGGGGCCGAAGCAGGCGTAGCCCATGAACAGCACGAAGACGACGAGCGGCGGCTCGATCGAGATGACAATGATCACGAGCGGAATCAGCAGGAGCTGGGCAAATTTGAGGCGCCCCGTGAGGTTGATGTCCTTGAAGCTCGGATAGCGGAAGCGCGACATCATGAGCAGTCCCGCCACGGCGGTGATCGTCACGCCCGCCACGAGCGCGGTGAGCCCCTCGATGCCGTAGCCGGTGCTGATCCAGACGGTGGAGGCCACGGCGGCGGCAGCCGGCGGACTCGCCAGACCCTGGAAGTAGCGCTTGTCCTGGCTCGCGACGTTCGTGTTGAACCGGGCGAGGCGGAATGCCGCGGCCGCGGCATAGAGGAACGCCGCAAGCCAGCCGACGCGCCCCCAGATCGCACCGTACTCGGAGAGCCTCTCGACGCCCCACTGGTAGGTCACGATGGCCGGCGCAAGGCCGAAGGACACCATGTCAGCGAGGCTGTCGAACTCCTTGCCGAACTCGCTTTCCGTACTGGTCATGCGGGCAACGCGGCCGTCGGTGCCGTCAAGGACCATCGCGATGAAAACTGCCCATGCGGCGGCCTCGAAGTTTCCGTCGATCGCTGCAACGATCGAATAGAAACCGGCAAAAAGGCCGCCCGTCGTCAGCAGATTGGGCAGCAGATAAATGCCCTTGCGGCGCGCTCCGCCTTGTTCGCTGGCCAACTGGGATACCCGAAAACTTCAACCTCGACCGGCGCCCATGCTGCGCCAATCGGGGCGCGCGCGCAACGGCATCGCTGGCCCGCAACTATCGAGTCACGAGCGCCGCGACGCGGATCGACGGCATGTCGTCGGCAGGAATTGCGACTGAATCGCGCTCGCGCGGACTTGTTGCCGCCGTATGGCTAAAATTGCGCCCGGGAGTCATCTCGGGGCCTGGTCATGTATCTGTCGCGGCTACCGCTAACGACCTTCAAGGAAACGCCGGCTGACGCGGAAACCGTCAGCCATCAACTCATGCTGCGCGCGGGCCTGATCCGCCGCCTCGCTTCCGGGCTTTACAACTGGATGCCGCTCGGAATGCGCGTGCTGCACAAGGTCCAGGCGATCGTCCGCGAGGAAATGGACCGCGCCGGCGCGCTCGAACTCGTCATGCCGAGCGTGCAGCCTGCGGAGCTATGGCGCGAGTCCGGCCGCTGGGAGGACTACGGCCCGGAACTCTTGCGGATGAAGGACCGCCACGAGCGCGACTTCTGCCTCGGCCCGACGCACGAGGAAGTCATTACCGACATCGCGCGCCACGAGCTCATGAGCCACCGCCAGTTGCCGGTCAACTACTACCAGATCCAGACCAAGTTCCGCGACGAGATCCGCCCGCGTTTCGGCGTCATGCGCGCGCGCGAATTCATCATGAAGGACGCGTACTCGTTCCACCTCGACGAGCAGTCGCTGCTCGAGGGCTACCAGGCGATGCGCGACGCCTACAGGCGGATCTTCGACCGCCTCGGCCTCGAATACCGCATCGTGCAGGCGGACAGCGGAGCCATCGGCGGCAGCCGCTCCGAGGAGTTCCTGGTACTCGCGGCAACCGGCGAGGATGCCATCGCCTGGTGCGACGCCGACGGCTTCGCCGCCAACGTCGAGGTCGTACCGATCGCAGCGTCCGGCAACGGAGCGCCGGCACCGTCCGAGGAGCGCGAACTCGTTGCGACGCCCGGTGCCGGCACGATTGCGGAGCTTGCGGCATTCCTCGGCACCGGTGCCGACCGTTGTCTGAAGACGCTGCTCGTGAAGGGCAGCGAGACCCCGGCCGTCGCATTGCTGCTGCGCGGCGACCACGAACTCAATGCCATCAAGGCGCAGAGTCTCGACGCGGTTGCCGCGCCGCTCACGATGTTGCGAGGTGCCGAAGTCGAGGCCGCGACCGGCTGCGAGCCGGGCTTCCTCGGGCCCGTGGAACTGCCTGTACCGACGTACGTCGATCACGCCGCCGCGCAACTTGCGGACTTCGTCTGCGGTGCGAACCGGCCGGACTACCACTACACCGGCATCAACTGGGGGCGCGACGTCGATCTGCCGGCCGTGGCGGACCTGCGCACCGCCGTGGCAGACGATCCGAGTCCGCTTGGCGGCGGAACGTTGTCGGTCGCCCGGGGCATCGAGGTCGGACACATCTTTCAACTCGGCACGAAGTACAGCGATTCGATGGACGCAACCGTGCTCGATGCCGACGGCAACAAGCGCTCGATGCACATGGGCTGTTACGGCATCGGCGTGACGCGGGTCGTTGCCGCGGCGATCGAGCAGAACCATGACGAGCACGGCATCATCTGGCCCGCGGCGATCGCACCGTTTCAGGTGATCGTCGTGCCGATCAATCCGGACCGATCGGAAGTCGTTCGCGAAACCATGGCCGAACTGCACGATCGCCTGACCGAAGCCGGCCTCGAGGTCCTGGTCGACGACCGTGCGCAACGGCCGGGATTCAAGTTCGCCGACGCCGACCTGATCGGGATACCGCACCGCATCGTGATCGCCGAGCGCGGACTGAAGGCGGGACAAGTCGAATACAAGGGACGGACCGAGAGCGAAGTCACCCTCGTGCCGGTCGAGTCGATCATCGACTTTCTGACGGGCCGACAGAACGCACAACGCTAGGAGCCTGCGCGCAAGCGGAGTCGAACATCCAGTCCGTTGGCAGCCGGAAAGGGTGCCCGGAATGCCACCATGTATTCCAGGGCAGGGGATGGGAAGGCATAGACGCGCGCTGGAGGGCCAAGCATGTCCGCATCATGGCGTACGACGATGCGTGGCCGCTGATCGGGAAAGGAAAATACCCTGCTGCGCCTAGCGCACGCTGAAGCTCTCGCCCACCGAGCCGGACCACACCTCCACGCGCACACCCGTGACGTGCGCAGCCGGCGGTCCCTCCCAAAGCCATGCGCAAAGCGCCGCTACGGAGGTTTCCGAGCCGCACATGAGGACTTCAACGGTTCCGTCGGCAAGGTTCCTTGCAGAACCCCGGATGCCAAGTCCCCGGGCGCGTTCTGCCGTGGTTGCACGATAGAACACGTCCTGCACCCGACCGGAGACGATGCAGCGAACCGTCTTCTCGTGATCAGTCACTTGCGGAGGCTTGCGCCGTCGACAGCGCCTCCACGGCACGATTCTTCGCCCGGACCGCGTTGGCGCGCGCCGGACCGTAGGCTTCCTCTCGCAACTGCTGCTCGGCCTCGGCCAGGTAGCGCTGCGCCTCGCCGAAAACTGCGGGCGCGTGCTCGGCCGCCGCGGCCTCCTCGGCCGCTGCGATGGCCTGACGGGCATCGCTCATCTCCTGGACCGGAGGCGATGTCACGCAGCCGCCAAGCATGACGCACGCGAGCAAGCCCATGGGGAGCAGGCTCCATGCGGTTCGCGACGACTGGGACATCCGTGTTGTTTTCAATGACTTGACACCAACAATCCAGGCAAAAAAGTAGCAGGGAGATCTCCGCAGCGTCAAGCGCCGTACCTGCATCGAACGCCGCAGACCATCGTGAGCGTTGCCGGTCGCAGCCGACGGGTTTCGTTACACCGACAAACTCGCGAAAGCGCCTGCGGCAAAAGCCCGGTGCGGACTATACTCTGCGCTGCTACCGCCCGCACATGGGCGCGATCAACGAGTCCAGCTTCAGCAACAGGCATATAGGAGATGAAACCGAAGATCTACCACAACCCTCGCTGCTCCAAGTCCAGACAGGCGCTTGCGTTGATTCAGGAGCACGATATCGATATCGATGTCGTCGAATACATGAAGTCACCGCTGTCCAGGGCCGAGTTGCAGGAACTGCTGCGCAAGCTCGGATTCGGGCCGCGAGACCTCATCCGCAAGTTCGAGGCGGAGTTCAAATCGGCCGGTGTCAGCGACGAAACGTCCGACGACGAGCTGCTCGATCTCATGCTCGCGCACCCGAAAATCATCCAGCGACCCGTCATCGAGGTCGGTGATCAGGCGCTTGTCGGCCGCCCACCGGAACGTGTTCTGGACCTTCTTTTGTAACCGCGCCCGCCCGGGAGCCTGCGCCGCCGGCTTGCGTGGAAGTACTTTCCTGGCTCAGTGTCAGCGCGCCGTTTGCCGGGACGAAACGTCCCTCGGGGACTGGGACTCGAGCGCCTTGCGAACGAACGGCACGGTCAGTCGGCGCTGCTCGACCAATGATGCGCGATCGAGGCGGTCGAGCCACCGACACAGCTCGCCAACCTCGCGCTCGACGCGCGTGAGCAGGTAACGCGCGGTCGCCTCGTCGAGTTCGAGGCCAAGGCCGCGGGCGTGCTCCTCGAGCGCCTGCCTCTGGCCGTTGTCGCTGAGCGGATTGAGGCGGTAGACCGTCGCGGCTGCGGCGCGTGAAGCGAGATCGGCGAGCGCAAACCGCGCGGCGGACGGTACGGTGTGGGCAGCGAGCAGCAAGGGGCGGCCACTTGACTGCATGCCCTCGAGAACGGCAAATAGCCGTGCCTCCCATGCGGGTCGGCCCGCAACCGCGTCAACCTGATCGAGCGCGAGCAACCCGATGCTGTCGAGATCCAGCAGACAATCGGGATCGAGTTGCCCGTCCGTACCGAGCGGGAGGTACATGGGGCGTATTCCCGCCCGGTCGGCGGCCCGGCAGGTGGCCTGCAGCAGGTGCGACTTGCCGCGGCCCTTCGCTCCGCAGATCCAGATGATGTCGCTGCGCTCGCCACGCGCCACGGTCTCCAGGTGCCTGACGAGCGTCTCGTTACTGTCGGCGACGAAGGTCTCGAACGCAGCAAACCGATCGAGCTTGAGCGGAAGCGGCAACTGTCCCGGGCGTTCGATCCCCCTGCCCCGGGGCGCCGTTGAAGATTGCCGATCGTTCACGCGCACGCCTGTTTGGGCTACCGGCAGTAGCCGGCAAACTCGAGTACGGCCCCGGTTATCGATGTCCGGTCTTGCTTCATGGCCCGATCCCGGGGGGCGCAAGCCGGTAGGTCAGGCTGTCTGTCTGCGGCAGTTGCGGCAACTCCCCCGGCGATGGCAGCGCACCTGTATCGGACCCCGAGTCCGCATCACCATCGCCACCATCGCCCGCATCTGCCGGCAGCAACACGCCGTCGAGCGCGAGCACGCGGCGCAGTACATCCTCCTCGCTGCGTGTCGTGAGCCTGACGTCGAGCACTCTGCCGCCCAACGCCTCCACTTCGACGCTGTCGAGCACGCTGAGCGCTTCAAGGTAGGTCAACACCGCGCCATAGTCCGCGAGGCTGCCGATGCCGCGCACGGTCAACGGGAAGCTGCGAAGCCCCCCGGCCATGCTGAATTCCGAAGCAAAGTCATTCGCAAGCCAATCGAGGCCGTCGCGAAGGTCCGTGCTCGTGATGACGCGTCTGGAGTCGTCGTGCACGAGCGTCGAGCGCACGTTGAAGCCAACCTCGCTGACGCCAACATCGCTGACGCTCACGCGCACGACGAGGTGAGCCTCGACCGGATAGCGATTCGAGGCACGCTCGATGCGCTCTTCGAATCCGCCCCAGAGGTCCACGAAGCTGATGGACTCGACGTCCAGCCGGTCCATCGACGGCAGCGTTATCGGCAGACCCCGCTCGTCGGCGGCCAGGCGAAGTTCCTCCGCCACGGCCTGCAGCAGTTCAAGCATCTCGGGGCTCATTCGCCCATCGCGCACCGCGGCCGGATCCACGAGACCGGCCGACAGGATCGCCCGCTCGCCCCAACCGCCGTCGACGGCCACCCAGAGCAGGGTCATGGGCCGCTCTGCACCCCAGACGGGCCAACCCAGCGTTTCGAGCCACTGATCCACGCGGCTCGGAATGAATTCGACGCGCACGCGCTCCCGGTCAAGCGGGTTGTACGACCTCATGTGCGTCTCGGCCGATTCGATCAGCGGCAGCAGATCGGGGTGGAATCGGGCATCGAGCCGGCCCGTGACGCGTGTGAGCAACTGGCTCATGCCAAGTTGAATCGCCTCGGCGCGCCGGTCGAGCGCGTCCGGGGCCGGGGTTACAGTGACCGAATAAAGTTCCGCGAAGACAGCAGCGCGAGCCTGCATTGCGCCGAGCACACCGCACGCGAGGAGCAACACCAGCGCCCGGAGACTCCGCCCGCGGACCTCGAAGCCTCGCCGCGCCATCCGATCAGGGCCTGTGAACGCCATGCAAGACTACTCCGCCGAGCTCATGGTTTCGCCCGGCAAGGCGGCGCGAGCGCTTTGTGGTCGTTTCACATGAGCGAGCGTCAATGCCGCTGGGCGGAACCATGGGCTCAGCCCTTCGGGTTGCGGCCGTTGCAGCGTCACACGACGCTGCTCGTCGCTCATTTGGAATGACCAAACCACACTCCTCGCGCGTTGACTGGCGTTGCGCCAGACACAACAGAGCTGTCTCGCATGGCGTTCACAGGCCCCGGTGTCCCTGTTGCAGACCCGTCGATTATTATAGCGACCATCGCGCGAACGCCCGCGCCGTTGCGCAGACCTGCCATGAGCTCCAAAGGTACGCTGACCTACAAGGACGCCGGCGTCGACATCGACGCAGGCGAAGAGCTTGTCGAGCGGATCAAGGCTCCGGTTCGCCGGACCCTGCGCCCGGAAGTGCTCGGCGGTCTCGGCGGCTTCGGCGGTCTGTGCCGAATCCCTGAAGGTTACCGCGCGCCGGTGCTCGTGGCCGGCACCGACGGAGTCGGCACCAAGCTCAAACTCGCGATCGAGCACGATGCCCACGACGGTGTAGGCATCGACCTCGTCGCGATGTGCGCAAACGACGTGATCGTGCCGGGCGCGGAGCCGTTATTCTTCCTCGACTACTACGTCACGCCCAGGCTCGACGTGAATGTTGCGGCACGGGTCATCGCCGGCATCGCGCGCGGCTGCGAGCTCGCGGGCGCGGCCCTCATCGGCGGCGAAACGGCTGAGCATCCCGGGGCACATGAAACCGACGACTATGACCTTGCAGGCTTCTGCGTAGGCGTCGTCGAGGAAGACGAGATCATCGACGGCAGCAGCATCGCCGCCGGCGACGCCGTGATCGGACTTGCTTCTTCGGGCACGCACTCCAACGGCTTTTCGCTGATCAGGAAAATCCTCGAACAGCGTCTCGGAGCACACGAGGAACGCATTGACGGCAAGCCGCTGATCGACTGTCTGCTTGAGCCAACCCGCATCTACGTTCGGTCGTTGCTCGCATTGTTCGAAAGTGTGCAGGTGAAAGGTCTCGCACACATTACGGGCGGCGGCCTGACCGACAACATCCCACGCGTGCTGCCAGACAGCCTCGGCGCACGGCTCGATCGCGGAGCTTGGCCCCGGCCCGGTGTTTTCCAGTGGCTCTCCGACGAGGGCGTGGCTGACCGCGAACTCTACCGCACCTTCAATTGCGGCCTCGGAATGATCGTTGTCGTCGCGAGGGATGCCGCGGACGCGGCAATCGCGAGTCTTGAGCACTCTGGCGAGCAAGCCTGGATCGTCGGATCCATCGTCGAGGACACTCGCGGAGGAGTCACGATTGTCTGAGCGGCGCGCGAACCGAAACGCGAAACGGCCTGCATGGATTCTGCAGGCTGTGTGGCTGCTGCCGCTCGCATTTGGCACCGCAACGCAGACAGCGAAGGCACAGGTTCCAAGCTATACGGCCCGCTATCAGATCGAGAACCGGGGCCGGATCGTGGGCATGACCGAATTCGAGGTAAGCCACGACGAGCGGCGCGATGTCTACACTTTCAGCTCACGCTCGCGGGCTCGGGGTTTGCTGCGGCTGTTCGCTCGACGAAGTGTCCTGGAGCGCAGCGATTTCATCGTGGTGAACGGGCGCATCCGGCCGCTCGAGTACCGCTTCGAGGACGGACTCCGCAAGGACGATAGCAGACTCCACATGGTCTTCGACTGGGGCACAAGCGTCGTTACCGTAGACAGTGCCCGAGGTGTTATCGAGTTTGATTTGTCGCCAGGTGTGCTCGACCGCGGCGCGATGCAAGTCGCGCTCATGCGCGACATCGAGGCGAACGGCCGGCCGGGTCCGTACACGGTTATAGGCGAAGAGGATCTTTCGACGTACGATTTCGTGAGGCGGGACGACGCCGAAATCACGACGCCGGCAGGGACGTTCACGACGCAGCGTTTCCTGCAGCAGCGCGACGGTTCGTCTCGCGGCACTCTCGTCTGGGTCGTCCCGGAGTTGCGCTATCTGCCTGCAGCCATCGAGCAATATCGCGACGGCGAACTCAACACGCGCATGGTGTTGGAATCGGTCGAAGGACTCGGGACCGAAGGCGACGGTCCGTAGTCAGGAATACCGCCGCCCCTCTCCAAGCCGAAAGCGGCGAACCGCCTGGCGCGAACGCGGACAGCGATACACCCGAAGCCGGGACTCCGGACTCAAGCTTTTCCGCTGCCCTGTCAGGCTCCCGCAAGCCACTCGCGCAGCTTCGACCAGCGGCGCGTTCCGGTAACGTTGCGCACCGCGATTGCCACTGCCTTCTTCTGCCCGACGAGCACGACAAGCCGTTTGCCGCGCGTCACACCGGTGTAAAGCAGGTTTCGCCGCAGCATCGCGTAGTGCTGGGTCAGCACAGGGATCACGACAGCGGGGTATTCCGAACCCTGACTCTTGTGGATCGTTGCGGCGTAAGCCGGCACCAGGGCGTCGAGTTCCCCGAAGCCGTAGTCGACGTCGAGGCCGTCGAAGGTCACGGTCAGTTCTCCCGTGTCGGGAGTCACATCGGCGATTCGGCCGATATCGCCGTTGTAGACATCTTTCTCGTAGTCGTTTTCGATCTGCATGACCTTGTCGCCGGGCGCAAAGGTCCAGCCGAAACGCTCGACCTTCCGTTCCGCCGAGGGATTGAGCGCCGCCTGCAGTTCGACATTGAGCGAACGAACGCCCGCCCCTCCCCGGTTCATCGGACACAGAACCTGGATATCGTCGATCGGGTCGAAACCGAAGCGCTGGGGAATCCGCTTCGTGACCAGTTCCTCGATCCGCGCGACCGCGGTCTCTGCATCCTCGACCGGCACGAAATAGAAGTCGCTGTCGCCTTCCGGTCGTGCGAGATCCGGGATGTCGCCCTCGTTGATCCCGTGCGCCACCGTGACGATCCGGCTCTGCTCCGCTTGCCGAAAGATCTCGGTCAGGCGCACGACCGCAACCGCTCCCGAGGCGATGGTGTCGGCGAGCACCTGTCCCGGGCCCACGGACGGAAGCTGATCGACATCGCCGACGATCAGCACGGCCGCCCCGTCCGGAACGGCCGCGAGCAGCGCCCGCATGAGCGGAACATCGACCATCGAGGCCTCGTCCACGACGAGCAGGCTGCAGTCGAGCGGATTGTCCGAATTGCGCTTGAAGCCGCCGTGCCCCGGATTCACTTCGAGCAGGCGATGGATCGTGCGCGCCTCGAGACCCGTGGCCTCGCCAAGCCTGCGCGCGGCGCGCCCGGTCGGCGCACAGAGCAACATCTCCACGCGCTTCGCGGCAAGGATGCGAAGAATGGCATTGAGGATTGTCGTCTTGCCGACACCCGGCCCGCCGGTAACGACTGTCGCGGTTGAAGCGAGTGCCACACGGACTGCGTCGACCTGGCTCGCCGCGAGCACGAGGTCTGTCTTGCCTTCGACCCAGGGAATCGCCTTGTCCGCATCGATCCCGGGCCAGGGCAGCGGACCCTGCGCGATCTTCGTCAGGCGCTCGGCGATCGACTGCTCGGCGCGGTACAGACCCTCGAGAAAGATGCACGGGGTTGCCGTGACGCTGTCCGCGACGACCGAGCCGCTCTCGAGCTCGAGTTCGAGCGCCGTCTGAAGCAGATCCCCGGGCACGTCAAGCAGCTCCGCGGCGAGCGGCAACAGTTCGGCGCTAGGCAGGCCGCAATGACCTTCATCCATCGCCGAGGCCAGGGCGTACGCGATGCCGGCCCGCACACGGATCATGGCCGTCGCTTCGACGCCCAGCTTCATCGCGATGGTGTCGGCGGTCCTGAAGCCGATGCCGCGGATGTCCCTCGCAAGGCGGTAGGGATCCTCGCTCATGACCTCGACCGCATCCGAGCCATAGGTCTTGAAAATCCTCACGGCACGCGCCGTGCCGACCCCGTGGCTGTGCAGAAACACCATGATCTCGCGGACGACCTTCTGCTCCGCCCACGCGTCGGTGATACGCCCTGCGCGCACCGGTCCGATACCCGGCACATCGCGCAGACGCTCCGGCTCCGCCTCGATGACGTCGAATACGTCCTCGCCGAACGCGCGTACGAGCTTGCGGGCATAGACCGGCCCGATGCCCCGTATCATCCCCGAACCCAGATACTTCTCGATGCCCTCGACGGACGACGGCGCCGAGGTTCTGAGGAAGCTCGCCTTGAACTGCTGGCCATGGGTGCGGTCGTTGACCCACTCTCCAGACGCCGTGAGCCACTCCCCGGCGGAGATCATGGCGGCGTGGCCGACCACAGGCACGAGATCGCGGTGCCCGCGGGCCTTGACGCGCAGCACGCAGAAGCCGCTCTCGAGGTTGTGGAAAGTGACCCGCTCGACGAGCCCGGCGATGACTTCCTGAGCCGGCGCCTGTGGACTCTGCCCCGCCCCGGGACGTCGACTACCGGCCGCAGCGCGTGAAGTCAATAGCGTAATCCCTTGTCCTGTGTTAGAAATTTGGCGCCAACTTCGTCCAAAAGCCACGACGTAACAGCCGCGCACACCATGTCGGACAATACCCAGCTTGGCGGCGGCCTGCCAGCCGCGGGCCGCGGAACCCGATCCACGGCCCTGGCCGGGCGTCTCCGTCGGCCAGATCACGCCCCCCGTTGAGATGTCCGCGGGATTGAATCCGATCCTTCCCCCGGCGGCAGGTGCAGACCGGCCGGCACATCAACGCGATCGAGCCTGACAGGTCAACCGCGCTTGGAGCGTAGGAACGTATGGCGAGTCGGGAACAACCCATGAACTTCGGACTTCGCGGTCTCTCGCTCGATCTGGAGGTCACGCGGGACAGCAGCCGAATTCATGCACTCGCGGGAGTATTAAGCGACACGGGAGAGAGCGTGGCGCACAAGGGCCGCAACCTGACGGCCACGCTCAAGAAGTTGGACAAGCTCGCCGAAAGGGCGTCGTACCTGCTCGGCCACAACATCATCGACTTCGACCTGCCGCAATTGGCTGCTGCGAAACCGAACCTGCGGCTGCTCAAGCTGCCGGTCATCGATACGCTCTGGCTCAGCCCTCTCGCGTTTCCTCGCAATCCCTACCACCACCTCGTCAAGCACTACCAGAATGGCGGGCTCACGCGGCGGCAGTTGAATGATCCGAAACTTGACGCCGAACTTGCGCTGGAGCTTTTTACCGACGAACACGAATCCCTGCAGGAACTTCCGTCGGATCTGCTCACGGCCTGGCACTGGCTGACCACGCCCGATGTCGAGGGCATCGACCGGGCGCTCGACGCGCTCTTCTCTTCGATTCGCGGCGCACCGCGCCCGCACGCGGACGAAGCCTGCAGCGCAATCCATGCACGGCTCGCGGACAGTGCATGTGCCACGCAGATTCGACAGGTCATTGCCAATGCCGATCGGTCCCGCTGGGCGCTGGCTTACTCGCTCGCGTGGCTGTCGGTCGCGGGCGGAAACTCGGTGATGCCGCCCTGGGTGAGGTTTCAATTCCCCGAAGCGGGCGGGCTGGTACGCAGGCTCAGGGACAAGACCTGCGCTGAACCGGACTGCAGATGGTGCCGCGAGTATCACGATGCGCGCAAGGAACTCAAACGCTGGTTCGGTTTTTCCGGCTTCCGCGCGGAACCGCCGACCAACGACGGCAGGCCGATGCAGCGGGCCATCGTCGAGACCGTCATGGCGGGCGAGCACGTGCTCGGAATCCTGCCCACCGGCACGGGAAAGTCCCTGTGCTATCAGCTACCCGCCCTCTCGAAGTACGACAGAACGGGAGCCCTGACGGTCGTGATCTCCCCTCTGGTTGCACTTATGGCGGACCAGGTTGCAGGGCTCGAACGACGTGGCATCGGCGCCTGCGTCACGGTCAACGGCCTGCTGTCGATGCCCGAGCGAGCCGATGCGCTCGACAGGATCAGGCTCGGCGATGCGGGCATCCTGCTAATTGCACCTGAACAGCTCCGTTCCCGAACGGTGAGGCGTGCGCTGGATCAGCGTGAGATCGGTGCCTGGGTCGTGGACGAGGCGCACTGTCTGTCGAAATGGGGCCACGATTTCCGGCCCGACTACCGCTACCTGGGCAGATTCATCAGGGAAAAGGCCGGCGCCGAACCGATACCACCCGTGCTGTGCCTGACCGCGACCGCAAAGCCCGACGTCGTGGACGACATCGTCCGGTATTTCCGGGACTCGCTCGGTATCGAACTCAGGGTCTTTGACGGCGGCGCGGAGCGGTCCAATCTGAACTTTGAGGTTGTGCCGACGTCTTCGGAGGAGAAGTTCAGCCACATACATGAGGTGATCGAATCCTGCCTGCCCGATGACGCGCCGGGCGGCGCCATCGTCTACTGCGCGACGCGGCGGCAGACCGGGGAGGTGGCCGAGTTCCTGCAATTGAAGGGCGTCGCGACGGCCAATTTTCACGCCGGCCTTCCCCCGGAGACGAAGAAGGAGGTTCAGCGCAGTTTCATTGACGGCGAACTGCGAGCGATCGTGGCGACGAACGCGTTCGGCATGGGCATCGACAAACCGGATGTGCGCCTGGTCGTCCACGCGGACATCCCGGGCTCGCTCGAGAACTATCTTCAGGAGGCCGGGCGCGCGGGAAGGGACACCAAGGCCGCACGCTGTGTCCTGCTCTACTCGAAGGACGACGTCGAACGGCAATTCGGCATGTCGGCAATGTCCCGCCTGAACCGCGCCGAGATTCACGGCATCCTGCGTGCGTTGCGCAACCTGGACCGCAAGAACCGCCTCGGCGGCGAGGTGGAGGCCACGGCAGGCGAGATTCTCGACGAGGACGACGAACTCGCCTTCCAGCGCGACTCCGCGACCGACGATACGCGCGTCAGGACCGCGGTCGCCTGGCTCGAGGAATCGCAACTGCTGAGCCGCGAGGAAAACGCCGTCATGGTGTTTCCGTCATCGCTGCGGGTAGGGTCGCTCGACGAAGCCCGCGCGAAACTCGCGAAAGCTCAGGTCGCCGAAACCTACCGCGGGCAGTTGCTCGAACTCGCCAAAGTGCTCATCGATGCCGATCCCGACGAAGGCGTAAGTACCGACGAGCTCATGGTGCGATCGGGACTGAGTCCCGAAGGCGTGCGCAACGCGTTGTACGATCTTGAACGGCTGGGAATCTCGAGCAATGACACAGCGCTCACGGCGTTCGTGCATGTCGGCGTCGTGCGAGCCTCGGCCAGGCGCCTGGCGGAAGCCGCAGATCTCGAGACCGCGCTGATCGCCCACATGCGCGAAGCTGCGCCGGACCTCGGCAAGCGCGACAGTTCCTGGCTGCACTTGCGATTCGCCTCGCAGAAACTGCGCGACGCCGGCCACAGCGATCCCCTGCCGGAACGGCTCTGGCGCATCCTTCGCAGTATCGCCTTCGACGGCCGCGGCGAAGACGGCAGCGCCGGCAGCCTGAGCCTGCGCAAGCGCGACAGCGAAAACGTACGAGTGACGCTGCAACGTGACTGGCCAGCACTTGAGGAGACTGCGGAGCTGCGGCGTGGAGCGGCAACACTTCTGCTCAACCATCTGCTTACCTGCCTGCCTGCCGGTGCACGCGGCACGGATCTGCTCGCAGAAACCACCCTTGGCAAGCTGACGCAGGCCATGCAGGCAGATCTGGCCATCCGAAGCCGCATCAGGCATCCGGCAAAGCTGCTCGACCGCGCACTGCTCTGGCTGCATGAGCAGGAGATCATTCGCCTTAACAAGGGTCTGGCCGTGTTCCGGCCCGCCATGACGATCCATCTCGTGCAACACGAACGGCGCGGCTTCGCGAAAACCGACTTCGAGCCGCTGGCGCTGCATTACGAGGGCAGGATTCTCCAGATCCATGTGATGGCCGAGTACGCCGAACGCGGCCTCGCTTCCATGACGGAGGCACTGCGCCTGGCCATGGATTACTTCGTGCTCAGGGAATCCGACTTCCTTGGCCGCTGGCTGCCGGGCCGCGACAAGGAGATCCGCCGCGAGACCACTCCGGATTCCTGGAGGCAGATTGTCGAGAGTCTGCGCAATCCCGTCCAGCAGCGCATCGTCGCCGACGAACGCGAAGCCACCAACGTTCTGGTCCTCGCCGGACCCGGGTCCGGCAAGACGCGGGTGCTGGTTCATCGAATCGCCTGGCTGCTGCGCGTGAGACGCGAGCCCGCCCGAGGCGTACTGGCGCTCGCCTACAACCGCCACGCGGCAGTCGAGATTCGGCGTCGCCTGAACGAACTCGTCGGCGACGACGCGCGCGGCGTCACCGTGCTGACATGCCACGCACTGGCCATGCGGCTCGTCGGCGCAAGCTTCGCAAGCCGCGCGGAGCGTTCCGGCGAAGAGATATTCAACGAGGTGATTCGCGAAGCAGTTCAGGTGCTCAAGGGTGCCGATCTGACTCAAGATGAGGCGCACGAACGGCGAGCACGGATCCTGGCGGGATTTCGCTGGATTCTCGTCGACGAATACCAGGACATCGGGACTGACCAGTACGAACTGATCTCGGCCCTGGCCGGCCGAACGCTTGAGGACGACGCCGGCAAGCTCACGCTGTTCGCCGTGGGCGACGATGACCAGAACATTTACGCCTTTAACGGCACGTCAGTGGAGTTCATCAGGCGATTCGAGCGGGACTACGGTCCGAAGCCCGTCTACCTGACCGAAAACTACCGCTCGACCGCACACATCATCGCTGCGGGCAACGTCGTCATCGAACCCGCGCACGAGCGAATGAAGAGCGAACATCCAATCCGCATCAACCGGCTGCGGGCCAAGGATCGAGCCGGCGGCACGTGGGAAGGAATCGACCCGGTGGCGAAAGGCCGCGTGCAGATTCTCCCGGCAGGACGCACCGGGATATCTCAGGCGCAGGCCGTAATGACCGAGATCCTGCGGCTTGCAGACCTGACCCCAAACTGGGACTGGTCGAAAGCGGCGATAATTGCGCGTGAATGGCAGTACCTTGAGCCGGTGCGCGCGTTCTGCGTATCGCACGGTATCCCGGTCCAGATGGGTAACGAGGAGATTCCGTCATTCTGGCGCCTGCGTGAAACGGCCTCTCTGGTCGACTGGCTTCGGGCGCGCGAACCCGGCGTTGTCGAAACCAGCGTCCTGCAAGACTGGCTGGGCGCCACCGCAGCGAACCAATGGACCGAACTGCTGCAGCAGGCCGTCGATGAACACCGTCTCGAGACGGGCGGCGTCGAAATCGCTACTGACCGGTTCATCGAATGGCTGGCCGAGTGGGGACGCGACATCCGCCGTCGCCAGCGCGGCCTGATGCTCGTAACCGCACATCGGGCGAAGGGTCTCGAGTTCGACCACGTGGCTGTGCTCGACGGCGGCTGGGACGGACCTGACCGCCGTGACAACGACCCGGACGAAGCCCGGAGGCTCTACTACGTCGCGATGACGCGCGCCAGAATGACGCTTGTCCTCGCGCGCTTCGCTGCCGGCAACCGATTGCAGGACACACTAACGGGGCAGCCGTTCGTCGTGCGTCGGAAGGACGTTCCGCTTCCTGCTGCAGAACCGACGCTGGGGTTCCGGCTCGTCAATGCGGGCCTCGACGAGGTCGACCTCGGTTTCGCCGGACGCAAGCCCGCCATTTACGGGACGCATCGCGCCATCGCAAGGCTTGCTGCAGGCGACAGGCTACAGTTCAGGCTGACTGAATTCGGGCGCTGGGAACTGCTTGACGAGGCCGGTACCATCGTAGGGCGGCTCGCCGCCAGGTTCGAACCGCCGCCGGGAATGCGCTGCCGAGAAATCTCGGTTCAGGCCATTGTTCGATGGAACCGCGAAATCTCGCAACCGGAGTTCCAGGAGGACATCAAGTGCGACGCCTGGGAAGTGGTCGTGCCGCACATGGTGTTCGAGCCCGACCCGACGATCGTACGGCGACCGCATGCGAAGGTTGCAGAAAGGCGCCCGAGGGACCGTTACGGCTGATCGTTCAGTTGCTTGCCTAACGAGTCGTATGCAGAGAGTGCCGACCTACTTCGCTGCCGACGGCGCGGGCCTCTGCGCGCGATGTTCCAGAGTCAGAACGCGACTCGCCTGACACCTTGTACCAGATCAAAGTCGCCGTCGTTGCTCAATACGGCCAGTCCGTGCTGGCGCGCGAGTGCTGCGATCCAGACGTCATTCGGTGAAATCGGACTTCCCGCCTCCTTCAGTTCCAGGCGGATATCGGCATATGCATCAGCGGTTCCAGAGGTGACGGTTGCGACTTCCGTGTACGGCAGATATTGACGTAACCACGCTTCATAGCGACTTCGATGCCGCGACTGTCGCACACCAAAGTAGAACTCACCGAGGACAACGCTCGGCACGACAAGCCGGTCGGCCGATCGTAGCGGGCTCCTGAGTGCTGTCACCCCGTCCGCCCAGGCCGACAAAGCGTTGGTATCGAGAATCATCACATATCATCGGGACCGACCCGCTCGAACTCTTCTTCGATGACTCCGAGTATTCGACTGGTCTCTTCGGACAGGTCCGCAAGTGCACCGAAGCCGGCCATCCAGGGTGGATCGTTGTATCCGGCACCCCCGTTGCCCTTGCTTCGCCGGAGTTGTTCCTCGACAGCCTCCGTAAAGAAACGCTTCAAGGTTGTTCCTCGTGCGGCGGAAACGGCCTTGGCTTGCCGGAACACGGCGTCAGGTAGCTCCACGGTCGTCTTCATTTGCACATATTTCCATAAATATGGCTACGAAACAATCCGAGTTCTTGCGGCAGCGCACGAGATTTTCGTCTCGTGCCCACCGTAGTACGCCCGACGAATCCAGCCGAATAACGCAGGACCCGCGGTCACGTCAGGTCATACGAACTGCCGATTCGGAGGGCGGGAGGCGGACATCCCTGTGCGTTCAGGGTGGACAGCGATTACCGAGCGGAACTAATCGCCCGACCGTACTGGGAGCAAGCGTCGTCCCTCCGCTACCCGCAGTTCGGCGAACAGCGACACAAACGCTGTTGCAGCCCGAAAGAGAGCGTCATGCCCTCGGTAAGGTCACGCCCCGTTGCCCCTGGTACTTGCCGGCGCGGTCGGCGTAGCTGACCTCGCAGACGTCGTCGGACTCGAAAAAGATCATCTGCGCGACGCCTTCGTTGGCGTAGATCTTCGCCGGCAGAGGCGTCGAGTTCGAGAACTCGAGTGTCACGTGGCCTTCCCATTCGGGCTCGAGCGGCGTCACGTTGACGATGATCCCGCAGCGGGCATAGGTGGACTTGCCCAGGCAGATCGTGAGCACGTTGCGCGGTATCCGGAAGTACTCAACCGTCCGGGCCAGCGCGAACGAATTCGGCGGGATGATGCAGACGTCTTCGTGAACCTCGACGAAACTTGATTCGTCGAAGACCTTCGGGTCCACGATCGCCGAATTGATGTTCGTGAACACCTTGAACTCGGGCGCGCACCGCACGTCGTAGCCGTAGCTCGACGTACCGTAGGAGATGATCCGGCGGTCGTCGGACTTGCGTATCTGGGAAGGCTCGAAGGGTTCGATCATCGCCTGCCCAGCCGCCATCTGCCGGATCCACCGGTCGGACCGGATCGTCATCAATCCTCCTCGACCGTGATCTTCGGAAACAGCCGACTGTAGTCCTTGGAGGACGCCGCGAGTTCCCCGGCCGCACGCAGCGCCACCTCAGCGAAGCGATCGGCAACCACGCCGTCGGGATCGGCGGCGACGGTCGGTGTTCCGCCGTCGGTGTGCTCGCCGATGTCCTTCCTGAGCGGCAGCTTGCCGAGCAGCGGCAGACCGTAGTCGCCGCTGAGCCTCGATCCGCCGTCCGTCCCGAAGATCGACTCCTCGTGACCGCAACTCGAGCACACGTGAACGCTCATGTTCTCGATGACTCCAAGCACGGGCACATTGACCTTCTGAAACATCTCAAGGCCCTTGCGCGCGTCGGCAAGCGCGATGTCCTGCGGTGTCGTCACGATGACCGCGCCGCTGACGGGCACGCGCTGGGCGAGCGTCAACTGGATGTCGCCGGTGCCGGGCGGCATGTCGATGAAGAGGTAATCGAGTTCGCCCCAGTTGGTCTGCGACAGGAGCTGGTTCAGCGCCGAGGTGACCATGGGTCCTCGCCAGGCCATCGGCTGTTCCTCGGAGACGAGAAAGCCGATCGACATGGCCTTGAGGCCGTGCGCGAGCAGCGGTTCGAGCGTCTTGCCGTCGGTGGTCTCCGGGCGCCGACCCGAGAGCCCGAGAATGCGCGGCTGGCTCGGTCCGTAGATATCGGCGTCGAGAATGCCAACCTGCGCCCCCTCGCGTTTGAGCGCGAGCGCCATGTTCGTTGCGACGGTCGACTTGCCGACTCCGCCCTTGCCCGATGCGACCGCGATCAGGTTGCCGACCCCGGGCAAGGGCTTGAGCCCCTGCTGGACGGCGTGCGTGTCGACCCTCCACTCGAGCGAGAAGCCGATCTTCTCCGCAAAGCCCAGCGCTGCGCAATGCGTTTCGATCGCGGCAATGGCGGCGCGGCCGCCGCGTTCAAAGGGGAAGCCGCACGTCACGTCGACGCGAAATCCGTCGCCACCGCGCTCGATGGTGTAGGAGGCCCCACCCTGTCCGAGCGGCCGCTCCGTCTGCGGCAGCACGAACCGTGCGAGATGAGCCTCGAGTTGCTGATGTTCGGCGCCGGTCATGGCAAACGTCCCGATTCGGGAGTCGCGATTGTAACGCATCGCGATGGCCGCTCCGGCGCGTATTCGCGCCGACTATCGACAATGCGAACACCCCCTGTCCCCCGCTTAAATGGCATAATGCGCGGCTTGCACAACGCACCCCGCCCAGCATGACCGCGAAACGAAAAATCCTCGTGACGAGCGCGTTGCCATACGCGAACAACTCCCTGCACCTCGGCCATCTCGTGGAGTATGTCCAGACGGACGTCTGGGTACGTTTTCAGCGCCTCAAGGGTCACGAGTGCATCTACGTTTGCGCGAGCGACGCGCACGGCACGCCGACGATGCTGCGGGCGGAACGCGAAGGCATCGAGCCCGAGGAACTCATTGCCTGGATCGCCGGCGAACACCAGCACGACTTTGAACGTTTCCGCATCAGCGTCGACAACTACCTGACGACGCACGCGTCCGAGAACGAGGAACTCACGAGCCGCGTGTTCCGCAATCTCGTCGATGGCGGTCACATCGGGAGGAAGATGATCCGCCAGGCCTACGACGAACACCGGAACATGTTCCTGCCGGATCGTTACGTGCGCGGCACCTGTCCTGTCTGCGGCGCCAGGGATCAGTACGGCGACAACTGCGAAAGCTGCGCCGCGACCTACTCGCCGCTCGAACTGAAGGACCCGGTATCCGTGGTGTCGGGCACGAAACCGACCGTGCGTGAGTCCGAGCACCTGTTCTTCCGCCTTGGCAATTTCGAGGAGGAACTGAAGGCCTGGGTGCCGGACCACGTCGATCCGGCGATGGCGCGCAAGCTCAGGGAATGGTTCGATGCGGGCCTGAGGGACTGGGACATCTCGCGCGACCCGCCCTATTTCGGCTTCTCGATTCCAGGCGAATCCGGCAAGTTCTTCTACGTGTGGTTCGACGCGCCGATCGGCTACATGGCGAGCTTCATGAACCTGTGCAAGAACGCCGGGCTCGATTTCGACGCGTTCTGGGGCGCCGACAGCGCCGTTGAGCTCTATCACTTCATCGGCAAGGACATCGTCTACTTTCACACACTGTTCTGGCCGGCCGTGCTGAGCGGCGCGGGTTTCAGGAAACCGACCGGGGTTTTCGTGCACGGCTTCCTGACGATCAGCGGCGAAAAAATCTCGAAACGCCGCGGAACCTTCATCCGGGCCTCGACCTTCGTGAGGCATCTCGATGCCGATTACCTTCGCTACTACTACGCGTCGAAGCTCGGTCCGGGACCGGACGATATCGATCTGAACTTTTCCGATCTCATGGCGAAGGTCAATTCCGACCTCGTCGGCAAGCTCGTCAACATCGCAAGCCGCTGCGCGGGCTTCATCCATCGCCTCAACGACGGTGTGCTTGCCCGGGAATTGCCCGACGACGCGCTCTTCGCGGAGTTCGCTGCGGCCGCGGACGAGATTGCGGCGGATTACGACGGTCGCAATTACGCGGCTGCCGTGCGCAAGATCATGGCACTGGCCGACCGCGCCAACCGTTACATCGACGAAAAAAAGCCCTGGATCATGGCCAGGGAAGACGATCAGCGCGATGCAGTGGTTGGCGTGTGCACACAGGGCTTGAACCTGTTCCGCACGCTGATCCTCCTGCTCAAGCCCGTGATCCCCGGGGTCACCGGTCGCGCCGAACAGTTTCTCGGCTGTGGCGAGCTGACATGGGCCGATGTGAAAGAGCCCATGCTCGGTACGCGCATCGAGGAGTTCAAGGCGCTGCTCAAGCGGGTCGAGACCGATTCCGTCGAAGCCATCCTGTCCGAAGCCCGCGAGGACGCTGCGTCGCCGACCACTCCAGCGACCCAGGCGGCTGCAGAAAGCGAAGCCGGGCAAGTCGCGCAGCCCGTGGAAACCGCGCAAGCCAAGCTGGTCGACGAGATCGACATCGAGCACTTCGCGAAGATGGATTTGCGCGTGGCGCGCATCGCCGCGGCGACCTACGTGAAAGGCGCTGACAAGCTGATCAGACTCAGACTCGACCTCGGCGATTCGCAACGAACCGTCTTCGCCGGCATTCGCAGCGCCTACGACCCCGCAGCGCTGCTGGGCAAGCACGTCGTCGTCGTGGCGAACCTCAAGCCGCGCAAGATGCGTTTCGGCACGTCGGAGGGCATGGTGCTGGCCGCAGGACCCGGCGGCAAGGACATATTCCTGCTGAGCCCGGATGAGGGCGCGCAGCCGGGGATGCCGGTGACCTGATCATGACCGAGTTGATGCTGGTCATTATCGGGGCCGCGCTCGTCAACAACTTTGTGCTCGTTCAGTTCCTGGGACTGTGCCCGTTCATGGGCGCATCGCGCCGCGTGGAAGGCGCACTCGGGATGGCGCTGGCCACCGGACTGGTTCTCACGACAGCGTCGGGGATCAGTTACCTCGTGGACCGCCTGCTGCTGATCCCGTTCGATCTGGAGTATCTGCGTTTGCTCGCGTTCATTCTCGTGATCGGCGCCGCCGTGCAGCTCACCGAGCAGTTGACTCGCAAGCTTTCACCGCTCCTGCATCGCGTGCTCGGCCTGTACATTCCGCTGATCGCGAGCAATTGCGCGGTTCTCGGCGTCGCGCTGCTCAACTCGACCGCAAACCGGAGCCTGATTGCGGCGCTCTTCTACGGGGCGGGCGCAGCCGTCGGCTTCGGTCTCGTCCTTGCGCTACTCGCGGGACTTCGCGAACGCGCCGAATTCGCCGACGTACCGAAGCCCTTCCAGGGACACGCGATCGCATTCATCACGGCCGGTATCATGTCTCTGGCGTTTCTGGGGTTTACCGGATTCGTCAGACTTTGATGCTCATCGGAACCGTCGTTCTCGCGGGACTGGCCCTTGGGCTTTGCGCCGTGCTCGTGCTGACCGACCGCTTGTTGCCGGCGGGCCGGGACCGGGTTGCGGAACAGGTCGAGTCGCTGCTGCCGCGCATCCAGTGCGCCCAGTGCGGCTACCCCGGCTGTCGGCCCTACGCCGAGGCCATCGCGGCCGGCGATGCCGACATCAATCGCTGCCCTCCGGGCGGCGAAGAAACCGTCCGGCGCCTCGCGGATCTGCTCGGCCGCGAGGTCCTCGCGCTCGATACGACGCTTGGCAGCGCAGACATGAACAGGGTCGCGCGTATCGATGAGCGCAACTGCATCGGCTGCAATCGCTGCGTGCCGGTCTGTCCCGTGGACGCAATCGTCGGAGTACAGCAAACCATACACGCCGTCATCGCGGCGCACTGCACGGGCTGCGAACTGTGCCTGGCGCACTGTCCCGTCGACTGTATCGATCTCGTCCCTCGCGATGCTTGAGTACACACCCGACCGCAGACCAACCGGCGGACTGAGACTGCCGGCCCACAAGGAGGCGTCCACGGCGCAACCGATCGCGCGAGGGTTCATGCCGCGTACGCTGGTCCTCGCATTGCAGCAGCATCAGGGGCCGCCGACCACGCCTGTCGTGCGACGCGGGGAACGGGTGCTGAAGGGACAGGTGGTTGCGCGTGCCCGGGCGCTTCGGTCGGCCGCGGTTCACGCCTCGACCTCAGGCCATGTGCGCGCCATCGAGGAGCGGCTCGTGCCGTCCGTGCACGCCATCCACCGCACCAGGTGCATCGTCATCGACGCCGACGGCGAAGACGAACCGCTGCCCCCCGGCTCGGGCGCGGCATGGCCCGAAGATCCCGAAGAGCAACTCGAGCGCATTCGCGACGGCGGTATCGTCGGTCTCGGCGGCGGAGTGTTCCCGACCGCGGAAAAGCTCGGTCCGCATACGCCGTGCAAAGCACTGATCGTCAACGGCGTCGAGTGCGAGCCCTACATAAGCTGCGACGACGTGCTCATGCGGGAAGCGGCGGCTCAGATCATCGACGGCGCGCTGATCATGCGCGAGCTCCTCGCGGCGCCGGTGTGCATCGTGGCGGTCGAACGCGACAAGCCGCAGGCGATCGAAGCCCTTCTCGAGGCGGGCCGGGCAAGCGGCGACGCATCGCTCAAGCTCGCCGACATCCCGACGGTCTACCCGACCGGCGGTGAGCGACAACTCGTGGAGATGCTGACCGGCGAGGAGGTACCGAGCACCCAGTATCCGAGCGAAATCGGCTATATCTGCCAGAACGTCGGTACCGCATACGCGCTGCATCGTCTCGTTCGCGCCGGCGAACCGTTGCTGAGCCGGATCGTGACGGTGACCGGTGAAGGCATCGCCCGACCGCGGAACGTCGAGACGCCCATCGGTACGCCCATCGGCGAACTCATCGAGTTCTGCGGCGGCTATGTCGGAGACGTCGACCGGCTCATCCTTGGCGGCAGCATGATGGGCTATGCGCTGCCGAACGACGAGATGCCGATCACGAAGGGCAGCAACTGCCTGATCGCAGCCGTGCACAGGGAGGTCCGCCAGGACTTCAGCGAACGTTTCTGCATTCGCTGCGGCAATTGCGGAACCGCCTGTCCGGCCAGGCTCCTGCCCCAGGAACTGTTGCGGGCCGCGCGTGACAACGATCACGCGCTGCTCGACGAGTTCGGGCTGAACGACTGCATCGAATGCGGCTGCTGTGACGTCATCTGCCCAAGCCACATTCCGCTGACCGAGGTGTTCCGAAACGCGAAATTCGCGCACGCCCGTTACCAGCGGCAAGAGGTATTCAGCGCCGAAACGCAACAGCGCTTCAAGCGCCACGAGGAACGCAAGCGCGCCAACGTAGAGCGCGGCAAGGCCCGGCAGGATCATCTCATACACGAGGTCGAGACCGACAAAGCCGCAAGGCAGCGGGCGATCGAGGCAGCCATCGAGCGGGCGCGCCAACGCCGCTGCAACGACTCCGACGCGGAATAGTCCGGTGAGATTCGACGTCGCGCCCGGCCCTCACACGGCTCCGATTGCCAGTGTGCCGCTCACCATGCGGCGCGTACTGTATGCGTTGGCGCCGGCAGCGCTCGCGCACGTGTGGTTCTTCGGCTCGGGATTCGCGATCAACTTCGTCGTCGCCACAGTCACGGCGCTCGCGGCCGAAGCCGCGGTCCTCAGGCTCAGGCGGCGGCCGACGCGCGTGCCGCTCAACGACTGCAGCGCGATCGTGACCGCAGCGCTATTGTCCTTTGCCATTCCACCGCTCGCGCCATGGTGGATTCCGGCCTTCGGGGCGGCCAGCGCCATCGTCGTGGCCAAGCATCTCTATGGCGGGCTGGGACGAAATCTGTTCAATCCGGCCATGGTCGGCTACGTGGTCCTGCTCATCTCGTTTCCGGCGGAACTCATCCAATGGATTCCGCCGCGAATGGGCGATCTCGACTACCAGCACCTCGGCTTCCTCGCGCACCTGACTTACAGTCTGACGGGCGCGCTCCCGGCCGACGTCACGATCGACGCGCTGACCCGGGCCACGCCACTCGATCTCGTCAAGGAAGGCCTGCGCTCGGCACAAACGTATTCCGAAGTCAGGGCCGGTTCGCTGTTCGGCGGGATTGCCGGACGCGGCTGGGAATGGATCAACAGCTTCATCGCGCTCGGCGGGCTGTATCTCCTTTACACCGGCACGATTCGTTGGCAGATACCGATCATGCTGCTCGTCGGCCTGCTGTTCCCGGCGACGTTGTTGTGGCTCTTCGACGCCGACCGCTTCGCGACGCCGGGGTTTCACCTGTTCAGCGGCGCGACGCTGCTCGGCGCCTTCTTTATTGCGACGGATCCCGTATCCGCGGCAGAGAGCGACCGAGGAAGGCTCATTTTCGGTGCGGGCATCGGCTTTCTGACGTACTGTATCCGCACCTGGGGCGGCTACCCGGACGGCATGGCATTCTCGGTGCTGCTCATGAACTCGGCGGTCCCGCTCATCGACCGCTACACGAGGCCTCGAATCTATGGCCGCGACTGAAGGCTCCGCACTGCGCACGCTCGCGCTCGTCGGCGTCATCGCCGTCGGCGCGGCGGCGCTTGTCAGCGGGAGTTACGAGTTCAGCAGAGATCGGATCGAAGCCAACCGTCAGGCGCGCCTGCTGCAGGAGCTGCAGAGCGTGCTCGACTCAACCGTTAGCGAAGCCGCGGTCAACCCCGCCCGAATCCAGGCGAGCGACCCACAGCGTCTCGGCTACGAAGATCCGGTTGACGTTTACATCGTCCGCGACGAAGAACGGCCGCGAGCCGCAGTGTTCCCCGCCGTCGCGCCCGACGGCTACCACGCTCCGATCCACCTGCTGATCGGCGTTTCGGCGGACGGCATCGTCACGGGCGTACGGGTCATCGAACACCGCGAGACGCCCGGGCTCGGCGACGTGATCGAAATCGGGAAATCGGACTGGATCGTGCAGTTCGACGGCAAGAGCCTGACGTCGCCGCAACCGCCGCAATGGGCTGTCGACGACGACGACGGCAGCTTCGATTCGATTACGGGCGCCACGGTGACCGCACGCGCCGTCGTCGCCGGCGTTCGTAGTGGACTTGAGTTTTACGAAGCCCGCAGGGCTGAGCTGTTTGCTCGCGCGGCGGACGGTTTCGGGGAGGAAGCGTTCGATGAGTAGGCCCACACACGACGGCGCGACCCGGAACCGCTTGCCGGCGCCGGGTCCGCACGCCTGTGCCCGGCAGACAGGGCCGCGGAGGACAGCACGAGTGAGTCGGGTCGGGGCACCCGTGCCCGGCGGACATCGCAACGGAGGAACTCGCGAATGAGTCGTGTCAGGGTGCTCATGCTCGGCGGACTCTGGCGCAACAACCCGGCGCTCGTGCTGTTGCTCGGACTGTGCCCGTTGCTGGCCGTCACGACGACCCTGGTCAACGGCCTGACACTGGGTCTCGCGACGCTTGTCGTCGTCGCCACGACCAACACCATCGTGTCGATGATGCGGCACTCGCTCGTTCCGGTAGTCCGCATTCCGTTGTTCGTGCTGATCATCGCCTCGATCGTCACCTGTATCGACCTGCTGACCCATGCCCTGCTATTCGAACTGCACGAGATTCTTGGCCTCTTCATCCCGCTGATCATCACGAATTGCGCGATTCTCGCGCAGGCCGAGACGGTTGCGAGCCGGCGACCGGTCAATGAATCGCTGGTGTCGGGAATCGCGACGGGCTTCGGCTTTTGCGGCGTGCTGGTCGTGCTCGGCGCGATCAGGGAAGTCGTCGGTCAAGGTACCTTGCTGGCGGGCCTCGATCTCCTGGTCGGCCCGTGGGCCGCAAGTCTCCGGATCGATCTGCCGTTCGACGGCATGCTCGTCGCGGTGCTGCCGCCGGGCGCGTTCTTCGGGCTCGCAGTCGTGATCGCCCTGCGCAATCTGATCGCCGCCAGGACCGGAGCACCGGGACGCCGGATGCGGACCGCGCGGGTCCGCCGCTCGTGAACGCCGCCCGGCGAGCGGAACTGTATCGGCGACTGGCCGAGGCCAATTCGGCGCCGACCACAGAACTCAACTACCGGTCCGAATTCGAATTGCTCGTCTCGGTGATCCTCTCCGCCCAGGCGACCGACATCAGCGTCAACAAGGCGACGGCGGAACTCTTCCTCGTCGCTGCGACGCCCGCAGCGATGCTCGAACTCGGCGAGGAACACCTCAAGCGCTACATCAGGACGATCGGTCTGTTCAACAGCAAGGCCGCGAACATCATCAAGGCGTGCCGGATTCTGGTTGACGAGCATGGCGGCGAGGTGCCGAGGCATCGCCGGGCGCTCGAGGCACTTCCCGGCGTCGGCCGCAAGACCGCCAACGTCATCCTGAACACGGCCTTCGGCGAACCGACGATCGCCGTCGACACGCACATCTTCCGCGTCTCGAACCGGACGGGGCTTGCACCCGGCAAGAACGTTCGCGTGGTCGAGGACAAGCTGCTCCGGTTTACGCCGAACGAATTCAGAAAGGACGCGCACCACTGGCTCATCCTGCACGGCCGCTACGTCTGCAAGGCGCACAGACCCGCCTGTCCGGACTGCCTCATCGCCGATCTTTGCGACTACCGCGACAAGACGACCGTCTGAGCAATTCCCACCTTCGCTGCATACACACCGGTGACCAGGCTGACGGACGATTACCGTTTCAAGACACTCGAGGCCCTCATACCGGGTCGGGACCACCTGACCAGGATCCGGGATCGGTGTTTCCAGACCGCGTCGAAACTCACCTGGCTGACTTCGATCCGTGGGTTCTCGCGATGCGCCCGAGAAGGCCCTTCACGATGATGTCCAGTTGCGACTTCTCTTCGTAGTCCGCAGGCGCCACGAACTCGACGCGCCCATCGGAGATGAGCCTGTGGATCTTGTCGAGGTCCTGATCGCTTCGGTTCGAGTCGTAGACGGCGACAGAGTGCCCGCCCTTGTGAGTGAGCATCTTCATCGTGGGGATGTCGGTATCTCCGTCGCCCAGAAAGATCATGCGTTCGAACGGGATCGGACGCTCCTCCTCCGGCATGAAACGATTGATCGAGTCATCGTCCCAGTGGTTGTCGATGCCCTTGTTGATCCGGAACAGGTACTGGGTCTTGGTCGTGTAGTTGATGCCGACACCCGGCCAGGCCGCCACGCCGTCTTCGTAGATGAATTTTGACGCGAAGACCTGTCGGAAGGCGTCGCGGATCGCGCATCCCTGGATCATCTCGTGAATCCCGGACGAGATGATGTAATGCTCGAGGGCGAGGCCGCAACCCTCGGCGTGCTCGTTGATGCGGCGAAACCACGACCCGCTCTTCAGGCCGGGAAAGAGGCGCGCCTCCTTGCCGTGGCGCCTGAGGTCCTCTTTGCTGACCTGTACGCCATTCTCCCGCGACTTGTCGAGCATCAGGTGCATGTAGACGAGGATTCCGTCAGCATCGTGTTCACGAGTGCGCTCGTTGACCTCGGTCCAGAACGCTTCCTTGGTCATGCCGATGTCCGGAACGAAACTCGTCTCCTGCAGATTGCCGCGGGCGAGCGTTCCGTCAAAATCGTAGATCAGGGCCGTGCGTTTCGGCTCATCCATCGCCAATGCCCTCCCTCGGCGTTTCCGGTCGCTCAACCGGTCCGCGTGCGCCGCTTGGGGATATAGAGATCGGTGATCGTGCCGGCCGCCGCTTCCGCCGCGAACGCCACGGTTTCCGACAGCGTGGGGTGGGCGTGCACGCTCAGCGAGATATCCTCGGCGTCGCAGCCCATCTCGATCGCAAGCACCGCTTCGGCGATGAGATCGCCGGCGTTCGGTCCGACCATGCCGGCGCCGAGCAGGCGGCCGCTCGCTTCGTCGAAGAGCAGCTTCGTCAGGCCCTCGGAGCGGCCGAGCGTCAGCGAGCGGCCGCTCGCGGCCCACGGAAAGACGCCTTTGCTGCAGGCCACGCCTTCGGCCTTCGCCTCCTCTTCGCCGAGCCCCGCCCAGGCGATCTCGGGATCCGTATAGGCCACCGACGGCACCGCGCGCGCATCGAACCAGCTCTTTTCGCCAGCCGCGACTTCGGCCGCGACCTTGCCCTCGTGCGCCGCCTTGTGCGCGAGCAGCGGCTGACCCACGATGTCGCCGATCGCGAAGATGTGGCCAACGCTCGTGCGCATCTGCCTGTCGACGCCGATGAAACCCCGTTCGTCCACGTCCAGACCCGCCCGGTCGGCGCCGATCAGGTCGCCGTTCGGCTTGCGACCCACCGCGACGAGCACGCGATCGTAGATTTCTTCGTGCGCGGGCACCGCAGCGCCGAGACCGGCTCGCGGCGGGCGCGTCCGGCCCGCTTCGTCCTGCGACGACGCGTCAGCTAGCTCGAAACGCACCGCGACGCCCTCGTCGCGCGAATCCATGCCGGTCACGCGCGTGCCGAGCATGATCGATTCGTAACGCTCGCCGACGCGTTTCGCAAGCGGCTTGACGAGGTCGCGGTCACAGCCCGGAATCAACGTGTCGGTCAGTTCGACGACCGACACGGCGACGCCGAGCGCCTCGTAGACGGTCGCCATCTCGAGCCCGATGATGCCGCCGCCGACAACGAGCAGCCGCGCCGGCAAGGCGTCGATTTCAAGCGCGCCGGTCGAGTCGATGATCCTCGGATCCTCCGGCAGACCGGGAAGACGCACAGGCTCCGAGCCCGCAGCTATGATGCACTGCTCGAATTGGAGATCGCGCGCGCCGTCCTCGTGCTGCACCTCGAGCGTGTGCGCGGAGGTGAACCGCCCGGCTCCCGTGACGACTTCAACGCCACGCCGCCGCGCGAGACCTGCGAGCCCCTGTGTGAGCTGGCCGACGATGCGGTCCTTCCAGGCCATGAGCTTGCCCGGATCGACCGCGGGACGGCCGAACTCGATCCCGAACTCGCTCGCATCGTGCGCTTCCTCGACGACGCGCGCGGCATGCAGCAGTGCCTTGGACGGAATGCAGCCGACATTCAGACACACGCCGCCGAGGGCCGGCCAGCGCTCGACGAGCGTGACCTTCATGCCGAGATCCGCGGCGCGGAACGCCGCCGTGTACCCTCCGGGCCCGGCGCCGAGCACCACGAGTTGCCGGCGCGTTTCGGCCGCGCTCATCGGACCGCCTCGGGCCGACGGTACGCCTTCGGCCCGCTCATCGAATTGCGCCGGACCGGTTGCGGGCGTTTGGCCGCGCTCACGGGATCGCCTCGAGCAGGGCGTCGACCTGGCCCAAACGTTCGGCAAGCCGCGTCGTGAACCGAGCGGCCGCCGCCCCGTCGATGGCGCGATGGTCGTAGGACAGCGACAGCGGAAGATAGAGGCGCGGTACGAACTCGCCATTGCGCAGTGCCGGCTTCCAGTTGCTGCGCGACACGCCGAGAATCGCGACTTCCGGCGCATTGATGATCGGCGTGAAGAAACTGCCGCCTATGCCGCCGAGGCTCGATACGGTAAACACGCCGCCCTGCATGTCCTCGACCCTGAGCTTGCCGGCTCTCGCCCGCGCGCTGAGTTCGCCGAGCGCCGCGGCAAGTTCGTAGATGTCCTTTCGGTCGGCATCGCGAATCACGGGTACGACGAGCCCGTTCGGCGTATCCGCCGCGAAACCGATATGAGTGTATTGCTTGAGCACGATCTGTTCGCCGTCCGCGGCGAGCGATGCGCCGAAGCGCGGAAACTCATCCAGTGTCAGCACACAGGCGCGTAGCACGAACGCGAGCGGCGTCAGCTTCACGCCTCGCTCGCGAGCCCCGTCGGCGAGCGCGCGACGCGTCTCTTCGAGTTCCGTGATATCGGCCTCGTCGTGCTGCGTGACATGGGGCACGTTGACCCAGCTCGCATGCAGCCGGGGCCCGGAAATCCGCTGGATGCGGCTGAGCGGAGCGATCTCGACCGGTCCGAATTTCGCGTGATCGACGTCCGGTACGCTCGGCAGGGCCGCTCCGGCGCCGATCGCGCCCGTCATGACGCCCTTGACGTAGGCCTTCACGTCGTCCGTCGTCACGCGACCCTTCGGCGCCGTGCCCGTCACGCGGCCCAGATCCACACCGAGTTCGCGCGCGAGCTTGCGCACTGACGGGCTCGCGTGGGCGCGTGAGAAGCCAGCCTCGTCGAAGACGACCGCCGGAGCAGGAGCGGCGGCTCCAGATACCGGTGGCGTTGCTGCCGTCGCAGTCGACCGGGTAGCAGTCGCAGCGTCAGCACCTCGAGACTGCGGCGGTTCGCTCCTCGGCTTTGCTGCCGCCGCCGCTGCCGCCGCGCGTTCGGCCGGCTCAGCCGACGGTTCCGTCTCGTGCGCACCCGCGTCCGGACTCAGCAACAACACCTCGTCGCCGGCGTTGACCAGGTCGCCGACCTTGACCTTGAGCTCAACGACCGTGCCCGCGGCCGGCGACGGTACGTCCATCGCCGCTTTCTCGGTCTCGAGCGTGATCAGGGCATCTTCGGGTGCGACGTCGTCGCCGGGCGAGACGAGCACCTCGATGACTTCCACATCGGTGAAGTCGCCGAGATCGGGAATGACGACCTGCATGACGGAGCGCGCTTCGGCCGCTTCAGAGATCGACCGGATCGCGCTTCGCGGGATCGATGCCGAGATCGGCAATCGCCCGGCTCAGCGTCTGCCGTTCGATCGCGCCGTCATCGACCAGAGCCTTGAGCGCCGAGACGACGATGGACTTGCGGTCCACTTCGAAGAATTCGCGCAGCGCCGCGCGGCTGTCGCTCCTGCCAAATCCGTCCGTGCCGAGCACGGTATAGGGTCCGGGCACCCACTGACGGATCTGGTCCGGCACCGTCTTGACGTAGTCGGTCGCCGCCACGAACGGCCCTGCCGTGCCCGCGAAGCACTGTGCGACATGGCTCACGCGCGGCTCCTCATCCGGATGGCGTTCGTTCCACCGCTCGACGGCCAGCGCCTCCCGGCGCAGTTCGCTGAAGCTCGTGACGCTCCAGACGTCGGCCGGCACGTCAAAGTCGCGCTCGAGCATTTCGGCGGCGGCGAGCACTTCGCGCAGGATGGTGCCCGAACCCAGCAACTGCACACGAGTTTCGCCCGGTCCGCCGGACTCAAGCGGGTATAGCCCCCGCAGAATGCCCTCTTCGACACCGTCGGGCATCGGCGGCTGAACGTAGTTCTCGTTCATGCAGGTGATGTAGTAGAAGACGTTTTCCTGCTCAGCGCACATTCGCCGGAGCCCGTCCTGCACGATCACGGCGAGTTCGTAGGCATAGCAGGGATCGTAGGCCCGGCAGTTCGGAATCGTGGTCGCCACGAGCTGGCTGTGACCGTCCTGGTGCTGCAGCCCTTCGCCGGCGAGCGTCGTGCGCCCTGCCGTTGCTCCGATCAGGAAACCGCGCGCCTGCATGTCGCCTCCGGCCCAGGCGAAATCGCCGATGCGCTGGAAGCCGAACATGGAATAGAAGATGTAGAAGGGGATCATCTTCACGCCGTGGTTCGAATACGCGGTCCCCGCTGCAATCCAGGAGCAGTAGGAGCCGGCCTCGTTGATGCCTTCCTCGAGAATCTGGCCCTCGACGTCCTCGCGGTAGTAGCTGAGCTGATCGGCGTCCTGCGGCGTGTAGAGCTGACCGACGGACGAGTAAATGCCGATCTGGCGGAACATGCCCTCCATGCCGAAGGTGCGCGCCTCGTCCGGCACGATCGGCACGATGTGCCTGCCGATCGCCTTGTCGCGGGCCAGCGCGCTGAGCATGCGCACGAGCGCCATCGTCGTCGAAATCGTGCGCTTGCCGCTGCCCTTGAGCTGGGCGCGGAAGAATTCGAGCCCGGGGACGTCCAGTGGCTCGCAGTCGGTCCTGCGCGCCGGCAGCCAGCCGCCGAGCCGCTCGCGCGACTCCCTGAGGTAGCGCATTTCCTCGCTGTCGGCAGACGGTTTCACGTAGGGCAGCTCGGCCAGATCCTCGTCGCGAATCGGTAGCCTGAAGCGATCGCGGAAGGCCTTCAGGTCGTCCTCGTCGAGCTTCTTTTTCTGATGGGTGACGTTCTGGCCCTCGCCGGCCGCGCCCATGCCGTAGCCCTTGACGGTCTTGGCCAGGATCACGGTCGGTCGGTCCTTGTGCTGAACGGCATTTTGGTAGGCGGAATAGACCTTCAGGGAGTCGTGCCCGCCGCGATTGAGCCGCCAGATGTCGCTGTCGGACAGGTGCGCGACCATCTCCATGAGCGCCGGATCCCGGCCGAAGAAGTGTTCTCGCGTGTAGGCGCCGCCCTTGGCCTTGAAGTTCTGGTACTCGCCGTCGACGCACTCTTCCATTGTCCGCCGCAGCAAACCGAGGCTGTCGCGGGCGAGCAGCGCGTCCCAGCGCGACCCCCAGACGACCTTGATGACGTTCCAGCCGGCGCCCTGATATGCCGCCTCGAGCTCCTGAATGATCTTGCCGTTGCCGCGGACCGGCCCGTCAAGGCGCTGCAGGTTGCAGTTGATGACGAAAACGAGATTGTCGAGCTTCTCGCGCACCGGCATCGTGATCGCGCCCATGGCTTCGGGCTCGTCGGTCTCGCCGTCGCCGAGCAGACACCAGACCTTGCGGTCCTGAGCGGGCAGGATGCCGCGGTGTTCGAGGTAGCGCATGAAACGCGCCTGGTAGATGGCCATGAGCGGACCGAGTCCCATCGAGACCGTCGGGAACTGCCAGAAGTCCGGCATGAGCCAGGGGTGCGGATAGGACGAAAGGCCCGGACCTTCGACCTCCTGCCTGAAATGATCGAGCTGCTCTTCGCTGAGCCGGTCCTCAAGAAAGGCGCGGGCATAAATGCCGGGCGAGGAATGACCCTGGAAAAAGATCAGGTCGCCGCCATGCTCTTCCGTCGGCGCCCGCCAGAAGTGGTTGAAACCGACTTCATGCAGCGTTGCGGCCGATGCGTAGCTCGCGATATGGCCACCGTACTCGGAACTCTTGCGATTCGCGTGCACGACCATCGCCATCGCGTTCCAGCGGATGTAGGCCTCGATGCGTCGCTCGATGAGCCTGTCGCCCGCGTATTCCGGCTGCTGGTCGACCGGAATCGTGTTTAGATAGGCGGTATTGGGACTGTATGGCAGATAAGCGCCCGAACGCCGCGCGTGATCGATCATCCGCTCGAGCAGGTAGTGGGCGCGCTCGGCGCCGTGCACGCGCAGCACCGAATCGATCGACTCAAGCCATTCCTGCGTTTCCTCGGCGTCGAGGTCGTCTGGCGCAATGCCAGTGTACGGCAGCGGTCGTGCGGTAGCCATCGCTAGCGGCCTCGCCCGAATGCGGCGGCCGGGAACTTCCGAAGTGATTTCACGAAGGCCTCCTGCTAGGATGCGGCGGCTATGCCAACCGATGCCGGGCCGGCTCCATGCGGGCGCTATGATCGGGGTTTGCCCATAACCGGTCAAGACGACCCGGCGCTCGGTCGCCCCCGCGCGCTTGCGTGCAAGCTCCGCCAGTGACCACGATCTCCAACAGGTTCAGGGGGTTCCTGCCGGTTGTTGTGGACGTCGAGACCGGCGGACTGAACCCCGCCACCGATGCGCTGCTCGAAGTCGCCGCTGTGCTGCTCGCCATGACCGACGACGGTGAACTCGTGATCAGCGAGAGCCACCGCTACATCGTCAAGCCGTTCGAGGGGGCAATACTCGACCCGGCGTCACTCAAGGTGACCGGAATCGACCCGTATAGCGCGCTGCGTCCAGCGCTCGACGAAGGAGAGGCGTTGCGGCGCCTGTTCAAACCGATTCGCAGCGAAGTGAAAGCCCAGGGTTGCCAGCGCGCGATCCTCGTCGGTCACAACGCGTTCTTCGATCTGCAGTTCGTCAATGCGACCGTCGAGCGCGCCAGGGTCAAGCGCAACCCCTTTCACCCGTTTTCAAGCTTCGATACGGCGACTCTGGCCGGTGTCGCCTTCGGTCAGACCGTGCTCAGCCGCGCCGTAACCGCGGCGGGCCTCGCGTGGGAAGACGACCGGGCGCACTCGGCCCTTTACGATGCGCAAATGACGGCGAAACTCTTCTGCGAAGTCGTCAATCGCTTTCGCGGCGTCTACGAAGCCTGAGCACCAGCTACACGTCGAGTCCCGACCCGGCGCCGCGCACGAAAGGTTGCGCATCAAGTCGCTTATGGCGTCATGGGCCCGGTGTTGTCGCACAGACGAAGCTTGCGAGTGCGCGCGCCCACCTGGCTCGCCGGATCCCGCAATCGGCCCGCGGGCAGCCGCACCGGCGTATACTGGGCCGGGTTTGTTACGGAAGTCATCCTCCGTGGCATAACGCGACATGCAAAGCCCTGCCTTAAAGCACTCGATCCAGTTGGCCCGGGGCCTGCTGGCCAACTTCACGCATTTCGCGGCCTGGATCGGAGAGCTGAGGCACCCCGCCGTTCGAAGAGCGGACATCACCGCCGGCGTCACCGTGGCCCTGGTGCTCGTTCCACAATCCATGGCCTACGCGCAATTGGCCGGCCTGCCGCCGCATTACGGCCTTTACGCCTCCTTCCTGCCGGTTGCGATTGCCTCCATTTTCGGCTCGTCCAGGCAACTCGCCACCGGCCCCGTGGCGGTCGTATCGCTATTGACCGCCTCGGCGCTCGGGCCGCTGGCGGCGGACAATCCGCAGGCCTACCTCAGCTACGCTGTCAGCCTGGCGCTGCTCGTCGGGTTGGTTCAGGTGATTCTCGGCGTGATTCGTCTGGGCTTCCTGATCGCCTTCCTTTCGCACCCTGTTGTGCTCGGCTTTACCAACGCCGCCGCCATCATCATCGCCACATCGCAACTCGGAAACCTGCTCGGCGTCGATCCCGGGCCAACGGACCAACACTACGAAACCGTCTGGCAGACGATCGTGCTGGCAGTGGAGTCGCCGCACTGGCCGACGATCAGCATCACGCTGCTGACACTGGTGGCGATCGTCGCCATCAAGCGCTACTACCCAAGACTGCCGAACGTACTACTCGCAGTAGCCACCACGACCCTCGTGTCATGGATCATCGGTTTCGAGAATTTTGGCGGCCAGGTGGTCGGCAGCATTCCTCGGGGATTGCCCCCGTTCGCACTGCCGCAACTGGACTTTTCCACGATCACCCAACTGTTCGCCATCGCCGTCACCATTGCACTGATCGGATTCATGGAGGCGGTCTCTGTCGCCAAGGCCCTGGCCGTGCGGACGCGCCAGCGCCTCGACGCCAATCAGGAATTGATCGGGCAGGGACTGGGCAACATCACCGCGAGCTGCTTTCAGGGGTATGCCGTTGCGGGATCGTTTTCCCGCTCGGCGGTCAATGCCGAAGCGGGCGCCGTCACCGGTTTCTCAGCCGTAGTCACCGGTGCCGCTGTCGGACTGACCCTGCTGCTGCTGACACCGCTGCTGTATCACCTTCCGCAGCCGACGCTGGCCATCATCATCATCATGGCCGTGGGCAGTCTGGTACGGATCAAGCCGTTGATTCATGCATGGAAAGCCCAAAAACACGACGGCATCGTGGCGCTGACCACCTTCGTGCTGACGCTGGCTTTTGCACCGAACCTGGAAACCGGCATCGTTACGGGAGTGCTGCTGTCGCTCGGACTGTACATTTACCGCACGATGAGCCCGCGCATCTCTTCCCTGGCTCGCCACATCGAGGGCGGGTTGCGCGAGTCCGGCCCGACAAACGCCAGGCAGTGCCCGAAAATCGAAATGCTGCGCTTCGAGGGGCCGCTGTTCTTCGCCAACACCACCTACTTCGAGAACAAGGTGCTCGAGCGGGTAGCGGCGATGCCCGGCCTGAAATTCATCGTCGTCGATGCCGTTGCCATCAACGAAATCGACGCCACCGGCGAGGCCATGCTGCGCACGCTCTCGGAAACTCTGGCCGGCCTCAACATCTCGATACTGTTCACACGGGTACCGGGAATGGTGATGGCGACCCTTCGCCGCACCGGCTTTGTCGACGAGGCGGGGGAACACCACTTCTTCCACAGCCGCGACGACGCGCTCCACCATGCCTGGCAACAAATGCAGGACGAAGGCAACACCGAATGCTCCGTCGAGAGTTGCTGGGCCCGGGATCTATCGAACTGCGTCTTTCAGTCAAATCCCGCAAAGCGCGGTGAACCGGACGTTCGTGCGGTTGAATCGACCACCCGGGCCGGCGCGAGTCTGAAGTAGCGCCGACAATGCCAGGGCAAAACCGGGGAATGCCAGAAACCCGGCCAGGTCGGTGACGGTCGTGAAAGTGATCGACGATGCGGTTGCCGGATCCCGGCCAAGCCGGGCAAGCAGCATCGGCACAAGGGCGTCGGCGACGCCGGACGTGGGCATGGCCACCCGCATGGCCAGTGAGACCACCCGGGTGAGGCCGATGGATCAGGCTACGGCCAGACGAAATTCATGAACCTGTTTGAACAGCGTCAGGAGGCTTGCTGTGCCGACTCGGAATCCGCCTCATCGATGATCTGCTTGAGCTCGCCCGAGTGGTAGAGCTCGAGCGCGATGTCGCAGCCGCCGATCAGCTCGCCGTTGACGTAGAGTTGCGGGAACGTCGGCCAGTTCGAGTAGGTCTTGAGGCCTTCCCTGATTTCGGGATCCTCGAAAATATTGACGTACGCGAACCTGGCATTCACCGCGCGCAATGCCGCGACGGTCTGCGCTGAAAACCCGCACTGCGGAAAATCCGGCGTGCCCTTCATGTAGAGCAGCACCGGGCATTCGCCCAACTGCTTGCTGATGCGATCGTTGACGTCCATTCCCTGTCGAACCTCCATACGCTCAGTGACCTTAGCCGTGTGCCCGGAGCCCGCTCCGATGCCCTGAGCGGGTCATTGAACTGCGCTCATGTCTAACCTATTCTTCTAGAGTCCTGGAGCGGGGGCAAGCCCTGCCGAGTCTATTGAAACAAAAAGAGCCAACGCTTCGTCGGCGCATGAGGAGAATTGATGAACCCGCTGAACACCGTTAAAGGCACCATAATTGCTGGTGTGATCCTCGCCATCCTGATCGGACTGGCAGACTTGAGTCTCGACTGGTCAGGCGGCGCGTCAACCTGGAGTCTACTGGTCTGGATTCACGTGCTCGTCGGCATCGTGTGGGTCGGGTTGCTCTATTACTTCAACTTCGTGCAGGTGCCGGCCCTTGCCGAGGCGGCGTCGGACGAAGGCGGACCCGGTGGCGCGGGCATCACGAAGTACGTCGCACCGCGGGCACTTTGGTGGTTCCGGTGGGGCGCAGTTGCCACTTGGGTCTCCGGCGCGGCGATTCTCTTGCATCTCGGAATTTTTCACCATGCCTTCACGCTCGGTCTGACGGCCAACGCACCGGGAAACGCATGGATTATCGGTATCGGGGCATGGCTTGGAACAATCATGCTCTTCAATGTCTGGGGCCTCATCTGGCCGAATCAGAAGAAGGTGCTCGGCCTCGTCGAGGCGTCCGCGGACGAGATCAACAAGGCGCGCCGTGTGGCATTTCTGGCATCGCGCACGAACACGATGTTGTCGATTCCGATGCTGCTGAGCATGATCGGGTACGGCCACGGCTTTTTCATCTAGTACTCCCAGGGGTACACGGTGTCGGGGTTGGGCAAGGCCTGACCCCTTCCCCCGGTTTCCCTTCATTTGTCATCGTTCGCCAGGCAGCGGATGAGCGCACCGCGACTGCCCGGCGATATCGGCGAGGCCGTCGCGCGGGCCCTTGAGGAGGATATCGGCGACGGTGACGTTTCGGCCGCGCTGGTCGCCGCAGGAGACCGAGCCGCCGCCGAGGTCACGATCCAGGAACCGGCGATCCTGTGCGGCACGGCCTGGTTCGACGAAGTCTTTCGGCAGCTTGACCCATCGGTCACCGTTCGCTGGCGCGTCCGGGACGGCGACGAAGTCGGTGAACCCGCTACCGTCTGCAGCGTCAGCGGTCCGGCGCGAGCACTACTGAGCGGCGAACGCACCGCGCTCGACTTCCTGCAGACACTGTCGGGTACGGCGACTTCGGCGCACCGTTTCGTTGAGGCCGTGCGCGGGACGGATGCGCGAATCCTCGACACGCGCAAGACGCTTCCCGGGCTGCGCACGGCGCAAAAATACGCCGTTCGCTGCGGCGGCGCGTACAACCATCGCGCCGGACTCTTCGACGCCGTGCTGATCAAGGAAAACCACATCGCCGCGCTCGGCGGAGTCGTTGCGGCGGTCAGGCTTGCGGCGCGAAGCACCACCGGTGTGCCAGTTCTCGTCGAAGTCGAGCGCATCGAGCAACTCCGCGAAGCGCTCGAGACGGAGGCCGACCGCGTGCTGCTCGACAACCATTCCATCGATGCGCTACGTGAAGCGGTCAGGCTCCGCGACTCGCATCCGACCGGGAGAATGGACCTTGAAGCATCCGGCGGCATCGATCTGGACAACGTACGAGCCGTGGCCGAGACCGGTGTTGACTGGATTTCGATTGGCGCAATCACGAAGAACGTGCGCGCGGTCGCATACTCGATGCGATTCGTCTGAACCCGCTGGCACGAACATTGGAACGGCCCAACGGAAATACGCCGCCGATTCGAGTCGCGACGTGGACGGAACGGCGAGGTCAAGGCCGAACCGTTGGTGGGCGACCGTGCTCCACTCCTCGAAACCGCGTTCCGCCCGTCTTGGCGTAACGAAGTCATGGTATATTCCCGCAGCCATCGACTTTCACTATAAGGAGAACGACCATGGGTCGAATTTTCATTCTGTTGGCGGCGCTTGGCCTTGTGGGCGTTGCAAGCGCTCAGTTGCCCGTCGAGCCGCACCCCGATCAGCATGCGATGCTCGAGAGCGACAGTGCCGAACTCGCGGCGAACAAGCGGCTCGTGTACGACTTCTGGCGCTATGCGCTCGTCGCTCGCGACATGGACGCTGCACGCCGCTACATGGCCGAGTCCTACATGCAGCACAATCCCAACATTCCCACGGGAAGAGCGCCCTTCATCGCGTTCTTCGGCCAGATGGAGCAGCGGCCTGTGCAGGACACGATCGACGGTCTCGTCGCTATCGTCGCCGAGGGCGATCTCGTGACGATGTCCTTCGTGCGTGAATGCGCAGATCCTCGCAACGAGGGCGGAACATACACGACGACCTGGTTCGACATGTTCCGCGTCGGGGACGGCATGATCACCGAGCACTGGGACTACGGCACCGTGACTGGCGAGGACAACCCGTCCGATTGTCAGGGATGATCGCGCGGCTTCGCCGCCTTTGATTGAATACCCCGGGCCCGCGGCGCTTGCGTAAGCGAGTCGCCGCGGGTTGCCGGACCCCCCCAGGCACGCTTGCCGCGGCACATTCGAGCTGCCGCGGCTCGTCAGCGGGTGACTTGAAGCGTTAGCCGCTCAGCTGCTCCCTGAAAAACCCGACGGTGCGGTTCCAGGCGAGGGCCGCAGCGGCTTCGTTGTAGCGCGGCGTCGAGTTGTTGTGGAAGCCGTGCAGCGTACCCTCGTACATCTGCATCTGGTAGTTGACGCCGTTGGCCTCCAGCGCCTCCTCGTAGTCCGGCCACATCGCGTTGATCCGCGGATCGCTGCCGGCAAGGATGATCAGCATCGCGGCCTCGATGCTCGACACGTCCTCGCTGGCCGGAGCCGCACCGTAAAACGGCACGCCCGCGTCGAGGTCGCTGCCGAGTTCCACGGCCATGCGGTTCGTCATGCCGCCGCCCCAGCAGAATCCCGTCGCGCCGAGCCGGCTGTTCGATAGCGCGTGCGACTTCAGATACCAGGCGCTGTTGATCATGTCGCGATCGAGTTCGGCCGGTTCGAGACCGCGCTGCAGCACGCGGCCGTCATCGTCGTTCCCCGGGTAACCCCCGACAGGCGACAGCCCGTCCGGGGCCAGCGCCAGGAACCCCGCCACTGCCGCGCGCCGCGCAACGTCTTCGATATGCGGATTCAGGCCACGATTCTCATGAATGACGAGTACGGCCGGAAACGGCCCTTCGCCCGCCGGCGCGACCAGATAGCCGCGCATCGTCCCGGACGTGCCACCGGGTGATGGATAGTCCACGTAGGTTCCCTTCAGCCTGGGGTCGGTAAATGAAATGGTCTGCGCCTGCGCATAGCGCGGCATGAGGGCCTGTGCCATCCACAGCGCCGAGACGCCGCCGATCGTGATGGCGGCCGCCTTGTCCAGAAACTCGCGCCGGCTCATCCGGCCGTGGCAGTACTCGTCATAGAGATCGAAGACTCGACGATCGATCTTTTCTTGCTGGGTCATTACTTTTGCTCCTGATGCCGGGGGAACCCGAAAACCAGATCTTACAATTCCGGAAACCGTCAAGACTACGCTGGACTTTCGAGTTTGCAGGATACCCCGCCCGCGGCGATCGGATAATGGTATCGTCGCCGCGTAAGCCCTTTGGAACGGACGGCACACGGGGAAGTGAAAATGCAAAGAGCACGGTTACACCGCTTTCTGCCCGGTCTTCTGGTCACCGCTGCGATCGCCTCATTGAGTCCCGGGCTCTCGGTGGCTCAGGATGTCACGATCACGAACGCACGGATCATTGTTGGTAACGGCACTGTGATCGACTCGGGCACGATTGTCGTTCTCGACGGCAGAATCGCCGAGCTGACCGCCGGGAGCACCGGCACTACCGGCCCGAGCACGATAGACGCCAGCGGGCTGACGGCGATGCCCGGCTTCATCGACGCGCACCGGCACATCAACACGGGGCCGAATGAAACAGATGAAATGCAGGCACAGCTCGAAGCCGGCTATACGACCATACTTTCCGGCGGCGGACCTGCCGACGGCAACATCGTGCTGCGCGACCGTATCGCACGCGGCGAGATAAACGGCCCACGCATCATTCCGTCCGGGCGCATCAGCCTCGCAGACAACTCGCCCGATTCCGCTCGGGCGCTCGTACGCGACCTTGCCGAAATGGGCGTACGATTCACCGGCGAGATCGCTCTGACGCCGCAGCCGCGGCCCAGCGCGCACGAGATCGAGGTTCTCGAGGCAATCGTCGATGAGGCGGCAAGTGTCGGCGTCACGGTGCAGGTGCACGCCGTCAGCACGTCGGCAATGGTTGCGGCCATCGATGCCGGCGTTCGGCGACTCGTGCATTTGCCAAACAAGGATTTTGTCGACCGCGACGCGGCCAGGAAGCTTGCGGATACCAACACACTCATTCTCGCGACGATCGGCTTTGGCGCGCCCGTATTCGGAGTGTTTGCCGACGACAACGAGCCGCGCTTTCGCGACGGAAACGCATGGCCCGAATCGATCGCCGGCGCAAACCGCGATGCACAGGGGCGCGCCGAGGGCACGGAAATCGGATACACCATCGTGAACGCGCGAACCGTCTGGGATGAGGGCGCCATGCTCGGCTATTGCACCGACACCCGCTATGACGCCTGGGCCGGTCTCAGGCACGAGCTCGAGTCCTACAACGTGATGTTTTCGATGCAAGACATCGTCAGGCTAATGGGGCCGAACACCGCCGCATACATCAACATGGCCGACGAACTCGGCACGCTGGAGACCGGGAAACTCGCCGACATCGTGCTCGTCGGGGGTGACCCGATGGAGGGCTATTGGAACATGCTCGATGCGCGAGTCGTTCTCAAGGAAGGTGTCGTCGTGGTTGACAAACGCCCGCAGTAGACCGGACTTCCAGAGCCAGCCCGATCTCACGCGCTCTAGACGAGTACCAGGCTCAGTTCCGGGTAGATGATGAGCAGGATCAGCACGACCAGCATGATCAATGCAAACGGGAACGCGCCCGCGAAGATATCCGCCAGCGTAATGCGATCGTCATCGGCGAGCGTCGCCTTGATGACATAGCAGGCGATACCCAACGGCGGCGTGAGCAGGCCGATCTCCGCACCGACGATGGTCACGATCCCGAACCAGACCAGGCTCACGTTGTAGGGCTCGATGATCGGCAGGAACAGCGGCACCATGATGAGGATGATCGACGTCGTGTCGAGAATCGTCCCCATCAGGATCAGAATCAGCACGTAGATTGCAAGAATCCCGTAAAGGCCGATCTCCGCCTGTGCGATCCACTCACCGAGGTCGTTGGGCAGGCCCGACAGCGCGAGCATGCGGCTGTACATGGTCGCAGCGACGATGAGCATGAGTATCGAGGCAGTGATGTGTCCGGTTTCGACCAGCACGCGCCACAGTGCGCTGCGATCGAGCTTGCGCTTGATCAGCGCGATAACCAGCGCGCCGGCCGCGCCCACGGCGCCGGCTTCCGTGGGAGTGAAGAGTCCACCGTAGATGCCGCCGAGCACGAGCAGGACAAGGACCACGATGGGCACGGTCTTGGACGTACCCTCCCGTACCGACATCTTCGCACCCGCGGCCGCTTGAGCCTGGCTGTCCTGACCTCCCACATAGGCGGGTATGAACCGGGCCATGGCAACGATGGCCACCGCGTAAGCCACCGAAAGCACGATTCCGGGCACGATGCCGGCGGTGAAGAGGTCCGCCACCGACTGCTCCGTGATCAAGGCATAGATGATCAGCATGACGCTCGGCGGGATCAGCATCCCGAGCACCGAACTGCCCGCGACCACACCCACGGCGAATCGCGGCTTATAGCCGAAACGCAGCATTTCCGGAACGGAAACACGGGTGAATACGGCGGCCGACGCGATGCTCACGCCGGTGATGGCAGCGAACGCAGCATTGGCCGCCACCGTGGCTACGCCCAATCCACCCTTGACGCCGCGCAGCACGGAGTTGGCCACCTGGTAGATGTCGCGGCCGAGTTCGCACTGACTCACCAACAGCCCCATGAGCACGAACAGGGGAATGACGCCGAAAACGTAGTCTTCAAGGCTGTTGGATGCTGCCAGCGTCACCAGGTAGATCGGCGCTTCGAGACTCCCGCGCAGGAGCCAGACGCTGACGAAGGACACGAGCCCGAGCGCTACGGGCACGTAGAGTCCGGCGTAAATCAGAACCAGGATCGCCAGGACCGACAGCAGGCCGACTTCGAACCCGGTCATGCCGCGGGCTCACGTAGCTGCTGAACGGCCTGGATGTTGCGCCATGCGAGCAACGCGAATTGCAGCGCGACGACGATGCAGCCGATGACGAGGATCAGGCGAATGGGCCAGACAGGTACGGTGAACAAGCCTTCGTTGCCCGCGAAATAGCCCCGTTCATAGGCCTCGATCAGGCGCGGTACTGCACCCAGCAGAATGAAGATGAAGAACACCGCGCCCGCCAGATCGAACACCACGCCCATGACGCGCCCGATGACCGGTCGACGCTTGAGGATCTGCATGTACAGCCCGTCCGAACGGGTCAACCGCCCGGCGCGCACCGCATCGCTGATTTGCAGAAAGACGATGCCGACGATGGACAATTCGACGATCTCGGCAACGCCCTGTATCGGCAGGTTGAAAAGAAAACGGGACAGGACATCCACATTGATGATCAGCATAAGGACGAAGATCCATGTCGTACCGATGCTGTTGAGCCCGGCCACGAGCGCCGAGAACGAGCGGACTACTGGATTGCCGGACTCCCTGCCCGGCGCGCCGGCGGCCACTACTCCCGATCCCAGTGCCGCACGATGGGCTGACCGTTGGCGCGCATGATGTCCATGTAGTCACGCAGTATCCGGTCGCCGGGCAAGCCGCGCCGTTCAAGGTCGTCGGCCCACTCCCTGGCCATGTTGGGCAGACTCTCGGCCCAGGCGTGGCGCTGCTCGTCGGTCAACGCCTGGATCGTTCCGCCCTGATGGACGAACTCCTCTCGACTCATCTCGGCGCGCCGGTCCGTTTCGAGCGCCAGTTCGTCGCGATAGTCGATCGCGGTTTCGGACAACACGCGGCGTACTTCTTCAGGCATCCGCTCCCATGAGCGCTTGTTCATGGTGATGACCTTCGAGGTGACCGCGCCCAGGCGCACGTCGATCATGTAGGGCGCGACCTCGTAGAGCTTGTAGGCGACGGCCGCTTCGGCCCAGACGACCGTGCCGTCCGTGAGCCCTGTGGCGATGTTGTTGTAGAAGTCGCCGAGATTGCTGCTCACCGCTGCCGAGCCCAGCCCCTGCACGTATCGCAGGTTCAGGCCAACGCCGCAGATCTTCGTTCCCCTCAGGTCCTCGAGCGTCTGGATGGGTTCGTTCATCAATACCTGGTAGGTGTCGATCGACCCGGCTGCCGTGAGAAAGACCTGGTTGTAGTCGTCCCATTGCTCGCGCAACTCCGGGTACTTCTCGACCAGTCCGTCGACCGTTCGGGCGACGAGGCCAATGTCCGCCGTTACCAGGGGCGTGACATAACTGATGTTGAAAAACGGAATCTTGTCCGGATGAAAGGGGGACGTCACGATGCCGATGTCCGCCAGACCGTACTGCAGTGCTTCGAGCACGCCGCCCGTCTTGGCCACCGTGCCCCCGAAAGCCCGGTTCCAGTCGATCTCGTAGTTGCCCGTCTGGGCCAGTCGACGGTCCACTTCGGGCATGTAGTAGTCGAGGAATACCCGCACCCAAAGCGCCGTGGGCGCGTACGCGTCGATGACGGTGAGCGGTATCGTCTCCTGTGCGCGCAGCGGCTTTGCACCGCCGACCAGGGCGGCGAGAATCCCGGTCAGCAGCAGCATCCGCGCGCAGCGACCGACCCTTGCGGACTTCAATGAATTCATGGCGCCCTCGAATATGGGTGCACGCCCGATGCGCGCTCGCGATATTGTAGCGTCAGGAGCCCGCGCCGCAGGAAACCACGGTTACAAATCCGCTCTCGCCGGTCGAAGCGACGGCGACACGGAGTTCTCGCTGTCTTGACTCCCTGCGGCGCGGGGCACCGGCAAGTCCGTTGCACCCGCCGTCTCGCCGGCCGCCCGTTGCGGCTTCTGGTCATCGTCCCTGTTCCGGGCCCTTGCAAAGCATCATCACGAACCTGCGGCATATCGCGACCGGCACGTCGTCCTGGTTGTAGCCGCGGTGCTCGAACGTGAGGATGCCGTTCATCGGCCGCGAACGGCTCCGGCGCTTCGCGATAACCTCGGTTTCCACGTGCACCGTGTCACCGGGAAACAGAGGATTCGGGAAATTTACATCCTCCATGCCGAGGTTGGCGACGGTCGTGCCGAGGGTCGCGTCGTTGATCGATATGCCCACGATGAGGCCCAGGGTGAACAAACTGTTGACGAGCGGCCGCCCGAATTCGGACTCCGTTCGCATGTACTCGTGGTCGATGTGAAGCGGCGCCGGATTGTGCGTCAGGGCACTGAAGAGCACATTGTCCGCTTCGGTCACGGTTCGGCGTATCGCATGCCGGAAAATCTGCCCCGGTTCGAATTCCTCGAAGTAGTATCCCGCCATTTTGCTATTCCGTCCCCTGACCCAATGACAAGTTTGGCGCCGCCCGGCAAGCAGCCGCGCCCCGGCGCGTTCATGAACGCGTTTTACACCGATGACAGCTCGCGACTTCTCCTGGCGGCTGCCCTGACAGCACGTCCCATCAGTTCGGCAAGCTGCCCTTCGGACATCAGCACTTCCAGCGCAGCCGCGGTCGTGCCGCCCGGACTCGTCACCTGACGCCTGAGCTTCGCCGCATCGGCATCGGACTGCTCCGCGTAAACTCCCGTGCCTGCGACCGTACGCACGGCAAGCCGTGCCGCGACCTCGGCATCGAGACCGAGTTCGCACGCGGCCTCGGCGAGGCACTCGATCAGCAGCAGCGCATAGGCCGGACCGCTGCCGGAGACCGCTGTCACGACGTCCATCAACCGTTCGTCGCCCAGCCATTCGACCGAACCGATCGCCTCCATGAGTGCCGTGCTCACGGAGCGTTGTTCCGCGGTGACATGGTCGTTGGCGCACAGCGCGGTCACGCCCCGGCCGATCGCGGCCGGAGTATTCGGCATGGCCCTGACAATGGCGGCTTCGGGACCGAGAACCGCTGCGATTCGCGCAATGGTCTTGCCGGCCGCGACCGACACAAACAGGCTGCGCTCGCCGAGCGCGCGGTAGTCCTGCAACACGTCGTCGACCTGTGCGGGTTTGACGGCCAGCAGCACGACCTCCGGATCAGCATCCCGATCGCCAAGCGATGCCGGCCACCGGGCGCTCGCCGTGATGCCGAGCGCCGCCGCGGCCTCGCGCGCATCGGGACTCGGATCGACGACGCTGATCGTGACGGCTTCGCGTCCGTGCGCGAGCCAGCCCTTGACGAGCGCCTGGCCCATGTTGCCGAAGCCGACGAGGAGCAGCCGCTCAGCCATCGTTCGCGGACTCCACCGGACCCATTGCAGCTGCCGCCCGGCCAGCGTCCGTGGATTGAATCGGATTCGTTGCCGCTTGGCGGGTCATTGTGCTGCGCCTGCCGCAGCCGGACGTGCGAGCGTGTCGAGCGCCGCATCGGGATCGTCGAACCTCGCGCGGTCGAGCACACCTTCCGACTGGGCCACGAGACAGGCCACCGCACCGTCCCCGCAGACGTTGACGGCCGTACGCAGCATGTCGAGCAGCCGGTCTATGCCGATGATGAGCGCGATCCCTTCGACGGGCAGTCCGACCTGCCCGAGCACCAGCGCAATCATGATGAGCCCGGCGCTCGGCACCGCCGCGGTGCCGATCGAAGCGAGCGTCGCCGTGAGCACGACGGCGAGGTAGTCGCCGACCGACAGATCGACTCCATAGACGTTGCTGATGAAAACAGTCGCGACGCCCAGCATGATCGCCGTGCCGTCCATGTTGATCGTTGCGCCAAGCGGTACCGAGAACGAGGCCACGGAGTCACCGACGCCGAGTCGTTTTCTGACCGTAGCGAGCGTGAGCGGCAGCGTCGCACCGCTCGACGCCGTGCTGAATGCGAACATCAACACCGCGCGCATCTTGGCCAGGAAACCGATCGGGCTCAGCCGCGCGAGCCGGAGGACCAGCGTATACGTGAGAGCAACGTGCAGCAGCAGGCCGAGCACCAGGACTATTGCGTAGCCCGCCAACGGTATGAAGAGATCGAGGCCCTGAGCGGCGAACGTCGTCGTGACGAGAGCGAACACGCCGACCGGCGCCGTTCGAATCACGATGGTCACCAGCTTCATGACGACTTCATTGAGATCGGAAAACACCGCCCCGACGCGCCGGCCCCGCTTCACCGGAGAGGTTGATCGCGAACCCGAGCAGCAGCGCGAAGACGATGATCTGCAGCATCTGACCGTCCGCCAATGCACGCACGGGATTGGCAGGGAACATGTTGACGAAGACGTCGCTGAGCGGCGGCGGCGCTTGACCCTGAAACGCCATGTCGCCGGCAAGCTCAAAGCCTTCGCCGGGCGATACGATCAGTGCGAGCGTCAAGGCGATCACGAGCGCGATGGCCGTCGTCAACAGGAACAGGCCAATCGTCTTGAGCCCGACGCGTCCCAGCGACGCGGGATCGCCGAGCGCAGCCACGCCGCAGACGATCGACACGAGCACGAGCGGCACGACCATCATCTGCAGCAGCACCACGAAAATCCGCCCGACCGCATCGAGCAGCCCGTCGACGAGCACGGCGTTGACCGCTGCCAGCGGCGCCCCAACGACATTGAAGATCGCGCCGACGACGATGCCCGCCGCCATCGCGATCAGGATTTTCTGCGTAAAGCTCACGTTTCGGGACTTGCCGCGGCCCTATTCGCCGAGCTTGCGGTCCGGGTCCGTGGGCTCGATGGCGACCAGGCTCGGACGCGGCGCGGCGTTCCCCCCGTCGGGCCAGCGGCTTGCATGATCGACCGCGCTACCGCCCTCGCCGGGATGCTGGACGGTCAGGAACAGGGTCCGCTCATCGGCCGTGATCTCGCAACCGCATATCTCGGCGCCGACAGGACCGCTCATGAACTGGCGCACGTCGCCTCGATTTTCACCCTGAGTCGGGCATACGAAGCAGCCATTATTGTTCTCCCGAGGCTGCGTACCGTCGGTCACGATCCACAAATTGCCTGCCGAATCGAGACTGAGGTTGTCGGGATTGGCGAAAGCGCTCAGTGCGTCGTCGTCAGCGTTGCCACCGAAATAGGTCACGTCGGTGTCGGCGGGCGCCTCGTCTGCCGCGACAGGCGTCGTGCGCAGGTTTCCCGCGGCCGGGTCGCCGCAGAGCATGAAGATTTCCCAGCGGAACGTTTCGGCCGCGGCATCCGCACCATTTTCCTCAAGTTCGAGGATATGTCCCCAGCGATTGGGAGCACGCGGGTTCGCAAGGTTTATGCCGCGATCGACATTCCGGGCGCCGGGCTCGTCCTCGGTACGCCCGCGGTTCACACCCTGGGTGCAGGCCACATAGACGGCTCCGGTCACGGGACTGACCGCGACGTCCTCCGGCCGATCGAGCGGCGTCGCACCAACGAGGTCGGCGGCTTCGCGGCAGCGCAGCACGACGTCGGCCTGCGATTGAAAGCCCGCCGAGGGCGTGAGCGCCTCGTGCCCGTTGAAGACCAGCGCCAGCCATTCGCCGCTGCCGTCGTCACGAAACCTCGCTACGTATAGCGTACCGGTGTCGAGCAGGTCGCGATTACGCTCCGGGCGCTCCGGGTCGAACCGCTCCGCCGACACGAACTTGTATAGATACTCGAACTCTTCGTCATCGCCGGTGTAAACCACGGCGCGGCCGTCACGCGCCAGCACCGCTGTCGCGCCCTCGTGCTTGAACCGGCCGAGGGCCGTTCGCTTTTTAACTGCGCGGTCGGGCGAAAAGGGATCGATCTCGACGATCCAGCCGAACTTCAGCGATTCGGATGGATTTTCCGCGACGTCGAAACGGGGGTCGGCGTACTCCCAGCGAAACCTGCTGTCTCGGCGCCTCGGCGGCAGGCGCGCGTATGCGTGCTGGAGATCGGGCGTGAGGTTTGCCGCGCCGAAATTGCCAAAAAATATGTCGACATTTTCCTCGGCCGTCAGATAGGTACCCCAGGGTGTCGTGCCGGAGGCGCAATTGCAGAGCGTACCCAGTGCCGTCGCCGGAGCCTCGGCGTCGGAGCCTGCGAGCAGCGCATGAGCGCGGGCAGGGCCCCGCCATCTCGATCGGCGTGTTGGCCGTGATCCTGCGGTTGAACGGCGAGTCGACGACGACGCGCCACGCGCCGTCATGCATGAGTTCAACGACGCTGATGCCGACCGCGGCCTGCATGTAGGCCACCATCTGCGGGTTGCGCGTGACGAGTTCGCCCCAGCTTCGTGTCGGGAGCGCTTCCGACCAACCCGGGAACAGCAGGCTCGGGCTCGGAAACTCGTGGTTGACGCACATGAGCATACGCTCGTCGTCGATCCGAAAGAGACCGATGCCGTCGCAGTTGTAACCGAACTGCCGGGCCTGCGCCTCGGCGGCGCCGGCTTCAAAGAGCGCACCCTCGGCAACGCGCTCGGGTTCGAGTGCAGGCGCATCGCTGAAAAGCGGATCGCCCCAGCGAACGACGACATCCGCGCGATAGCCCGACGGAACATCAACCCGATCGTCCGCACTGCCCACGATGGGCTCGAAACCCAGCGGCGACAGCGGCGCTTGCGCCCAGACGGCATCGCCCGCAAGTGACAACGCCGCCAGGCCGCTGCCGCTTGCCAACACGCGCCGGCGACTGAGCCGACGATTCAGGACATCGCGAATACTCTCGCTCGGGAATCGCATGACGGGGGTCTCAAGCTTGCCGGGAAAAGAAATGGTAGCCTATTCGCCGCCTTTTCGGACCGAAACTCAGGGGATCGCGAACGATGGCCGATGACGTTGCCGATGCTGACATCACAATGGACGGAACCAACCTCTACCGTGAGGAAACCTTCACCGATCGAAAGGTGGGCACGGTACAGCGCCTGACGCCGATCACCGCGGAGGGGCAACCGGACGCCGCTCGCCCCGTCCTCTACGTCGGCCAGACCCAAATCCTGACGCCCGGGGGCGCATTGCCGCTGAGCTTTGAGGTCGAGGCCGCTTCGCTCGAAGAGGCCGTGAGCATGTTCGGCGACGGCGCACAGGCGGCGGTCGAGACGACGATGCAGCGCCTCGACGAACTCAGGCGCCAGTCGGCATCGTCGCTGATCGTGCCGGGACAGGGCGGTGCGCCCGGCGCCCCGCCGTCGGGAAGCGGCATTCAGATTCCGTAACGCGGCGCGGGCTTCCGGGAGCGGCGCAAGCCGCCAGGGGCGAAGCAGCGATCGCGCAGCACTGGCCCGAGAGTTACGCGAGCCACGTCCAGCATTGAGAATTACCGATGATTTTCAAAGGCTTGCGCGACAATCTAGAACTTCGCCCAAGTGACACTTCGCGCTGGCCGCGAACATCGCGACCCTTGATGCAATTGTCGGGCCAGGGCGAGAAGCCTCCGCGATGTTCCGCTCATTGATCGTGCTGCATCGGTGGATGGGGATCGGCCTGGGCTGGTTGCTCGTGGCCTGGTGCATTTCCGGCATCGTCATGATGTACGTGCCCTACCCGTCCGTCTCGTTCGAGGAATACGTCGAGTCCCTGCCGCGCCTGCAACTTGACGGCTGCTGCGCGTCGTTTCCGGAAGGCTACAGTCCCGACTACGCCATCGATCGATTCTCGATCGAGATGCTCGGCGACCGGCCCGTGCTGCGCCTCGCCGACGACTTCGGCCGGCGCAGCGCGATCGACCTCGTCAGCGGCGAGCCGGTCGGTCCGATCGACGCCGATGCGGCCCTCGCCGTAGCGCAAGCGATGCGCGTCGGGAGGGGGCCCGCAGGCACACTCGACTACCTCGGCGCGGTCGAACGCGACCAGTGGACGGTAGGCGGAGGCTTCGTCAACGACCGGCCGCTGCACCACTTCGCGCTCAACGATGCAGCAGGCACGCAGTGGTACCTGTCGAGCGCGACCGGCGAGTTGGTCCAGCAGTCGACCCGGCGCGAACGCGTCTGGGGCTGGTTCGGCGCCGTGACGCACTGGCTGTACCCCACGCTGCTCCGGCAAAACGCAAGGCTCTGGACCGAGATCGTGATCTGGTCGACCGTCGCGGGTCTGTTCCTGGCCGGTTTCGGAGCCTATATCGGGATCAGTCAACTCAGGCGCAGAAAAGACGGCCGCTGGTCGCCGTACCGCGGCATGGCCTGGTGGCACCACTGGCTCGGGCTCGTTTTCGGCGTGCTGACGCTGACCTGGCTCCTGAGCGGTCTGTTCTCGATGACGCCCTGGGGCCTCTTCCAGGGTTCGAGCACGCGTGCCGAAACAGCCCGTCTGCAAGGGACCACGATTACGCTGGCCGAAGCCGTGTCGCAGGCCGCACGCCTCGCGAGCCACGATCTGCCAGCCGGGGTGTCGCGGATCGAATCGGCTCGACTTCTCGGGCAGGGCCACCTCATGGCGCAGGGCGCGGGTGGATACCGCGTGCGGCTCGCGGCGGCGAGTCTGGGCGATGCGCCGCTTCGCGACGATGAGCTACGCGCGGCAGCCGAAACGCTGACAGGCAACGGCGTATCGATCACCGCCGCCGAACTGCTGGAAGAAGGGGACGCCTACTACTTCAATCACCATGCGACGCGACCGTTTCCGGTCTATCGCGTGATCGTTGACGACACCGAGCGGACGCGCTACTACCTCGACGGCACAAGCGGTCAACTCGTCAGCAAGGTCAACTCGAACCTGCGCTGGTACCGGTGGCTGCACCTGGGCTTGCACCGGCTCGACTTCACGGCCGCAATGCGCGCGCGGCCGGTCTGGGACATCCTGATGCTCTTGCTCATGGCGGGCGTGACGGCCGTGTGTATCACGGGCACCTACATGGGGATCCGGCACCTCGTGCGGCGATAACAGGCCTGCGATCGCAGACCGTTGCCCGAGTCCCGCTGCCGCAGCGCGGCGCAGGCAAAATCATGACGAGGGATGTCGGTCGAGTGCCGCAGCGCACCCCTCAAGCGAATGTGGCGACGTAGCCCCGCGCTCGCGAGACTACGTCACACGAGACTTCGTGCCTGTTACTCGGGCGGCGCGATCGTGGCGGGATCCCAGTGCTCGTCGGCCTTGCCGTCGACGAAGCGCCAGGTGTCGAACCACGATGTCGAGTATGTCTCGCCCGGGTTGCGCGGATCCGGATAGGTACGCGGCCACAGGACCGTGACATAGTCGTCATCGGCCATGACGGCGACGATTTCCGTCGTCAGCTCGCCGCAGTCGTCCGTGCGCTCGCGCCCCAGGACTTCCGTGAAGAAATAGATCACTCCAGCGAGCCCCGATTCGGCGTTCGGATTGTGCTGGATGTACTGCTCGGTCAGCCATTCGCCGGCCCGGTCCCACTGGTTGCACTGCAGGAGTTCGCGCATGATGTGCAACGTCGCCTGCTTGTTGCGGTGCAGCACCGGATCGTCGTCGACGAACAGGGATTCGGGATCGTCCACGCCAACGACCGGCTCCTGCGCAAGGAGCGGCAGGCTCAGCGTGGCTGCAATCAGGGCGATCAAGCTCGTTTGTACTTTCATTGACCGTACTCAGCTTCGTTGCTTCGGGATCGCGCATGATCAGCATTAGCCAAATTGCTGTCAATGCGGAACCCTCGACCGGCAATCCCCCGGACACCTCCACGGCCGTCTGACTTCACCGCCCCCCTTCACGGCCTCGTTCCATCCAGGTTTGTCGGCGGATGGTTCCATGTGCGCAGGAGCGCGGCTCCATGGCCTCCAGCGTCTCGCCAAGCTTCGGGGATGGTTCTGTGTGCGCAGGCACGCGGCTTTCGTCGCCGGAGCGTGCTCCCTATACTGCGGGCGTATCCGAACAACAACGAGCTGGAGGCCGCCATGAGCACCGCCCGCCGAATCGTCCGCCGCAGCATTGACCTTATTCTGAGCCTGCCGCTACTCGCAATGCCGCTGCTTTGGGCCGCCACGGCGTCAGCTCAGCAGGACGTGCCGTTCAGTGAGCGCACCGGATATCCCATCGCGCCGCAGGGCCTGGAGATCCCGCCGCTGCCCGATGGACCCGTCCTGTACAAGACGGCCGAGGAACAGGACATCCGCGTGACCGTCTTCGCGCGCGGCCTGACGCAGCCCTGGAGCATCGCGTTCCTTCCGGATGACGTCATTCTCGTCACCGAACGGGCGGGAGCCTTGCGCGTGATTCGCGGCGGCGAACTCGACCCCGATCCCGTGCCCGGGCTACCTGACACGCAAACCGGCGGGCTGTCCGGCTTGCACGACATCGTGCGGCATTCGGACTTCGACTCAAACGGCTATCTCTACTTCAGTTACAACAGGCCGGACGGGGACGGCAACCGGCTCACGGTCGCGCGCGGCCATTTCGACGGCACGTCGCTCGTGGACGTCAGCAAGGTCTTCGAGGCGGCCGAGGGCATCGGCAGCGCGGCGCGCCTCGCGTTTGACCACGACGGCCTGCTCTACGTCAGCGTCGGCAGCGGCCAGGCCGACGCGGCGCAGGACCCGATGAGCCAGCGCGGAAAGATTCTGAGACTGCGCGACGACGGCAGCGTGCCCGACGACAATCCCTTCGTAGGCAAGGCCGGCTATCTGCCGGAGATCTACACGCTCGGCCACCGCAATACGCTCGCCCTCGCCGTGCATCCGCGCACGGGCGAGGTCTGGCAGAACGAAAACGGCCCCAATGGCGGCGACGAAATCAACGTGCTGCGTCCCGGCGCCAACTACGGCTGGCCGTTTGTCAGCCTCGGTCGGACCTATCCGGGGCCCTGGCAATCGAAGGAGTTCTCGCGAGAAGGCTTCGAAAACCCGATCGTCTACTGGACGCCGTCGATCGCAGCCTCCGGCATGGCGTTTTATACCGGCGACGCGCTGCCGCGCTGGACGGGCGATGTATTCGTCGGCGCGTTGCGCATGGGTGAGATTCCGGGCACCGGCCACCTGCAGCGCATCCTGTTCAACCAGGACATGGAGGAACTGCGGCGTGAAATGTTGCTCGTCGATCTCAGGCAAAGGATCCGCGACGTACGCCAGGGCCCGGACGGGCTGCTGTATGTGCTGACCGGCGAGGACGATGGCGCGGTGTTGCGGATCGAGCCGGGGTCGTAGCAGACAGGCCGTGGCACGCGCTCCCTCCCTTCGGGCCATGCTGCAAGCTGTTGCTCGCGAGTCCGAAAAAGCTCGCGCGAGAGAGAAACCCGAGTTTGTCTCCTGCGAACGTCGTCGTTGACACCGACCATCCGCGAAGCCGACCTCACTGATCCCGCGGATGCGCGCGGGCTCCTCGAGGTGCTCGAATCCTACGCGTCCGACGCCATGGGCGCTCGGCAGCCGCTAGCCGCGGAGACTCGCGAGCGAATCGTGCCGGGGCTCCGCGAGCACCCTACGACGCTCGTCCTGCTGGCGGTCCTCGACGGGCGGCCCGTCGGCATCGCGGTTTGCTTCCTCGGCTTTTCGACGTTCCGGGCGCGGCCGTTGCTCAACGTCCACGATCTCGCGGTGCTGCCCGAGCACCGTGGTCGGGGAATCGGACGGCTGTTGCTCGACGAGGTTGAGAAGTGCGCGCGGCAACGCGGTTGCTGCAAGCTCACGCTCGAGGTCAGGACCGACAATGGCCGCGCCATCGGGCTTTACGAACGCTTCGGCTTCGAACCCTCCGGCGGCGATGCAACGCATATGCTGTTTCTCGCCAAACCGCTCGCGTCGGCTGAAACCTCCGCTTGAGTGCGATGCTTCGGCCATGCCGGTAGCAAAACCGATCCTGCTGATCCAGTTGCGTCCCGAGGACGCGGCCGCGAACAGCGAATTCGAGGCCATGCTTCGCTACGGCGGCCTGCGTGCAGACGATGTCGTTCGCGCACGTGTCGAGCGTACGGGACTGCCCCGGATCGAGCTTGCGGACTACGCAGCGATCATCGTCGGCGGAAGCCCGTTCGATGTCAGCACGCCAGAACACGAGAAATCCGCGATTCAGAAGAGAATAGAAAGCGACTTCATGGCGCTCTTCGAACGCGTCGTGGCGGCGGACTTTCCGTTCCTCGGCGCGTGCTCGGGCAACGGTTTGCTCGGCAAGTTCTGCGGCGCGCCAATTTCGACCCGGTACGCCGAACCCGTCGGTGGTGTCGACATCACACTGACCGAGGAAGGCAGGCAGGATCCGCTGCTCAAGGACTTCCCGGAGAGATTTCGCGTGCTGCTCGGACACAAGGAAGCGTGCGACGAAGTACCTCCCGGCGCCGTTCTGCTCGCCTTCTCCGAAGCGTGCCCCGTGCAGATGTTCCGTCTGCGATGCAACATCTACGCTACCCAGTTCCATCCCGAGGGCGATCCCGAGGGATTCGTCGTTCGCATCAACACCTACAAGGGCTACGGCTACTTTCCGCCGGAAATTGCCGAGGACCTGGCCGCCGCGGTCGCGAACGAGGATACGCCCGTGCCGAAGCGGATGCTTGCGCGCTTCGTCCGCAGGTACCGCGGCGAGACCGGGGGCCGGGCACACCGAAGATGGGCACGCCCCCGTTCGGCGTGACGGGCGCGTGATCTGCCGGAAGCGGGTCGATTCTCAGTCGAGGCGCTCGTAGACGCGTGCCTCGAATCCCTGAAGCGTCTCGATCGCGTCCTCGTCGTAGAACGGCATGTACTGCATGAGCAGCACGCCGCCGATTCCGCGCGCCGGATCGATCCAGAATTCGGTGTTCCAGATGCCCGCCCAGCTCATGCTGCCCGGCGAGCGGATGGTCGCCTCGCCGTGCTCGCCCGTCACCTGAAAGCCGAGCCCGAAGCCATCCCGGTCGGCGCCGAGAGGGAACGCGCGAGCGAGTTGGGGCATGGGTTCATCCTGCAGCTTGACCAGGGCATTGCCGAGCTGGTTGCGGCCGAGTTCGCGAACCCCCGCTTCGGACATCAGCCGCAGTCCGTCGGGTGCAACACCGCCGTTAAGAATGAACTGGATGAAGCGTGCGTAGTCGGCGGCCGTCGAGTGCAGGCCGCCGTCACCCGAGACCGGCGAGCGGATGTCGTTCGGGTTCAGCGTCTCGACGAGGGTATCGCCCTCGGGCGCATGGGTCGTCGCGACCCGCCCATGCTCGCTGAGCGGCACGATAAACGACGTCTCGTTCATGCCGAGCGGCGCGAAAAGCCGATCGCGCAGGATCGAATCGAAGCCCGTGCCTTCGATGCGTTCGGCGACGCCGCCGACCACCGCGATGCCGCCGGAATACGACCATCCCGTTCCGGGATCGTAGAGCAGCGGCGTGTCCTCGGACTGGCCGGGAAAACTCTCGCCGATCGCGTGGATGATCTCGCTCGCAAAACCGTAGGAAAGGCCCGAGGAGTGCGAGATCAGGTGCCTGATTGTGGCGTCGGTGGTCGCCGGCCGCGTCGTAAAGTTGGTGTGCTCGGGGTCGAAACCGGTGACGACGCGGCGCTCGGCAAACTCCGGAATGTACTGCGCGATCGGATCGTCCAGGCCGAGCTTGCCGTCCTCGACGAGCATCATGATTGCCGTGGCCGCGATCGGTTTCGTCATCGAGGCGATGCGGAAGATCGTGTCTTCGGTCATCGCTTCGTTGCGCTCGACGTTGCGAAGCCCGACAGCCCTGGAGTAGAGCGTTTCGTCGGCGTCGACGACGAGCGCCACCAGTCCGGGGATCCTGGTATTCGCCACGGCCTGGTCGAGGTACTCGTCGATGGCAGCGCCGTCTCGAAGCTGCGCCACGACCGGAGCCGAGCACACGAATGCGAACGTGAAAAGGGCCCGGATTGCCAGATTCTTCATGTCCTACTCCCTGAGTCGGGGTATCAGTTCGGCCAGATTGCACGGCCGTGTGCGGTAGTCGAGTTGCGCCGCGATGAGCTTGTGCCAGCCGGTCTCGCAGGCGTTTGTCGATCCCGGCAGACAGAAAATATACGTGCCGTTCGAGACGCCCGCCAGACAGCGCGATTGCAGGCTCGACGTGCCGATGTCCGCGTACGACACCGTGCGAAACAGCTCGCCGAAACCCTCGATGGTTTTGTCGAGCAGCACGCCGACGGCCTCCGGCGTGCCGTCGCGGCCGGTCAGGCCGGTGCCGCCGGTGGTGATAACCGCGTCAACGTCGGCGTCGGCAATCCAGTTCGAGACAATGGCGCGAATCGCATAGACGTCATCCTCGACGATCGTCCTCGCAGCGAGCCTGTGACCGGCCGCCTCGAGGTTGCCGATCAGCGAGGCGCCCGAGCTGTCGGTCTCGACCGTGCGCGTGTCGGAAACCGTCAGCACCGCGATAGCGAGCGGCTTCAGGGATCGTTCTTCGCTGGCTGCCATGGTCGAGTATTCGGTTCGGCTTGCGCCGGGGTCGGCAGCCGATGATATGCAGGAACGAGGGACGATACCAACGCGTGCCAGCGCACAGCGCGGGGCACGCAACAACTCCGAAATGAACCAACGCGCGGCCAAGGCACCGTACCGACATGAAGGAATGCCGAACAACGCCAACGCAGGTTCACGCGATGTGCGACATCTGGGCCGGTCGAACGGTCCGCCGCAAATTTACGCCACGTCTGGCGTGCGCGCAGGTCGGACGAGGTCCCCGCAGGGCGAGTCGGCGTACCGACGGACCGTTTCAGTATAGTTGCGCCATGCGCACGCGCTCTTGCTCCCGAACCGACCGACTGGCCTGCATTGTGCTCGCAGCAGGCGGGTCGCGACGCCTTGGCCGGCCCAAGCAACTCGTCCGTCATCGGCAACGCGCACTGCTGCTACGCGCGGTCGATGCGGCCGAGGCTGTCGTTCCCGGTCGCGTCGTTGTCGTACTCGGCGCGGACGCACCAAGGCTCAAAGCGATGCTGCGCAGAAACCGGTGCACGGTGGCAACAGTGACGAACAGCCGCTGGCGGCAGGGGCTCGCCGGCTCGCTCCGGGCCGGGCTCGCAGCGGCACCGTCGTCCGCGCGGGCCGTGCTCGTCACGCTCTGCGATCAACCGGTCGTGAACGCAGCCGTACTTCGCCGTCTGGTCGATGCCTGGCGGTGCCGCCCGAATATCGCCGCGGCAGCTCGCTATGCACGCGGTATCGGTGTGCCGGCGATTCTACCGAGCAAGCTGTGGCGGCAACTTCGCGATCTTGAGGGAGATGTCGGCGCACGCGCGATTCTGGGGGCACTATCGAAAGTCTCTGCGGTCGACATGCCAGAGGCGGAACTTGACATCGACACCGCACATGATCTTGAGAAACTCGTGATTTCCGGGCTGCGAAGGCATTGAACTTCCGGCACCGTGAATTTCGGGGAAACAACCGGTTCGAGCCATATCCCGGTAGGGCCGCTCCCGGCCGTCTCGTCACTTTTTTCTGGCCACGGAGATTTGCATGCTGACATTCGCCATAGCCGTAGCGATAGCACTTGTGGGTTCCTTCCTGTGCTCGATCATGGAGTCCGTGCTGCTTTCTATCGGACATGCCGATGTGGAGGCGCTTGTAAAGGACGGCAAACGGTCCGGGCACCTGCTGAAGCGCTTCAAGCGCGGCATCGATGTGCCCATAGCGGCGATTCTTATCGTCAACACCGTCGCGCACACGGTGGGTGCTTCGGTCGCAGGCGCAAGCTACGAGAACGCCTTTGCGTCGGAAACTCTCTGGTTATTCACAATCGTGTTTACCGTATCGGTACTCTTGCTGACCGAGATCATCCCGAAGACCCTCGGCGTGGCTTACTCCAGAGAACTGGCGAGTCCCGTGGCCTGGGGCATTCAGTTTCTGAGCGTTTCGCTGCGTCCGCTGGTGGGACTTAGCGAATTGATCTCCAGATCCCTGCGCCCCGACAAGAAACGCCTGATTACGTCCGCTGAGGAAATACGGCTGCTGGCGGGCCTTGCACGTAGCGAGGGCGTGTTCGGCGCCCGAACGGCAAGCATGATCGTCGGCGCCACGCGACTGACCCAACTATGCGCCCACGACGCCATGGTGCCGAGGCAGAACGTCCGGTTCATTTCCGGGGAGAGAACGTGGGAGGAAAACCTTCAGACCATACGCGAGTCCGGACACAGCCGACTGCCCTTCTCGCCCACGGATGACCTGGATCATGCCTCCGGCATCGTACTTGCCAAGGAGTTGTTCTTTCATTTCTATTCCCACCCCGGCGGGGATGTCGACTGGAGCGGACTGGTCCGACAGGCGCTGACGATCCCCGAAAGTCGCTCCCTCGACAGTCTGCTGCGCGCCTTTCAGGAAACAAGGATGCACATGGCTATCGTCGTGGACGAATACGGCGGCGTCGAGGGCCTGGTGACGCTTGAGGACATTCTCGAGCAGATCGTCGGTGAAATCGACGATGAGAGCGACACGCACTCAGAGGAATTGTGGCCGCAGGCTGACGGGTCCATCGTGGTTGTCGCTTCCATCCAGATGAGGAAGATCGGTGAACGCATGGGATTCGAGTGGGAACCGGATGGCGACATCTCCAGCCCCGGCGGTCTGGTTACGGAACAACTCGGCCGCATTCCCCAACCGGGGGATGTCGTCGAGTGGCAAGGCTACCGCCTGGAGGTATTGTCCGCCTCCGAGAAGCGCGCGGAACGGATTCGAATAGCTCCCAGGGCCGATCGCCCTGGAGCCGATGATGAAGCGTTCTCCGACGAGAAAACGAGCCCGAACCGGACGAAGTGACGCTGAGCGTCGAAACATTTCAGGCCGATGGGTTTGGCGGAATGTACGCGACTGCTGGAAGTCGCCTCAAAATCGCTGCGGAGCTGTCGAAGGATTGGCGTTCGCCTCTCTCCCGATACATTGCGACGGGCAGCTCAGGGCAGGTACCTGATCACCGCCACCGCCAGTCCCGCGACCGCCACCATGGCACCAAACAGCCGCCACAGCAGCGCCGCCGTGCGCCGCTCGCTTTCTGTCATGCGCTCCAGCAGTCCGCGTTCGCTTTCCGCCATGCGCTCCAGCAATCCGCGTTCGCCTTCCACCATGCGGTCCAGCAGTCCGCGTTCGCTTTTCTCTATGCGATCCAGCAACCCGCGCGTGCTCTGCGCCATGCGGTCCAGCAGTTCCGTCTTGAGCGTAGCAAGCGCCGCTTCCATTTCGGGGCGCGTGACCGCTTCCGTGGCGCTGGTGGCGGCCTGTAGTTGCGTTGCGATGACCCGCGCCTGGCGCGGCTCCACCCCTACGGACTCCATCGCTTCGGCTGCAGCCAGCGTGTCGAACGAAACGGTCATGCAGGAAATATGCGCCCGCCCATTGGTCGCGTCAACATCAGAAACCGACAACATGGAACCGATTCGAACGTGATCCCTAGCCACTCGAGTGCTGTTCGGTTTTTGTCTTCGACGATCAGATCAACGACATCAAGATGTTTCGGATGGCGACTCAGGCGGTGGCAGTGGCTAACGCCCCTCCGGATGCCAAGCGACATGAAACTCACTTAATCGGATTGAACGAAGAGGACAGCGTCGTGAAATACATTCGCGGTCACCGGGCTCGGTTGTGGAGTCAGTAACCATTCCTAGCCACCAGCCTTCTCAGCGACAATCGAGAGCCGTTGGGACCCCATTTGAAACTGCTGGTCTGTTCCGGTCAGGAAATCCTTGAATTCGCAGAATCCGGCAGCTTCCAGCAACTCGATCAACTCCTTGTAGCTGTAAATGCGGACCGAGGAACGCGCAGTCTCTATCGGACTGTCGTCACGGACAAACGACCAGGTCGCTTCCATTCTGCCGCTCGCCATATCCCATTTGTTTTCTTCGAGCACACGGACAGTGCGCGCCTCATCGGCCCAGTTCCATTGAAACTCTTGAAAAATCGGCAGAAGACATTCCGTCACCCTGGTGTCGATCAGAAGGCGTCCTCCTGGCTTCAACGCGTCGGCGAATCGGGAGGCCACATCCAGATTGTCCTCGTCGCTGAAGTAGCCGAAACTTGTCCAGAAGCTGAAGGCTGCGTCGTAGGCCTCGCGTTCCTGCAGTTGTCGGATATCCATCTCCACGAAGCGCGGCGTGACGCCGGCATCGGCAGCCGCGTTGGCAGCGATCGCCAAAGCGGATCCATTGAAGTCGATTCCGGTAGCTTCGTATCCGCGCCGGGCCAGCTCGATGCAATGCCCTCCGACGCCGCAGGAGGTGTCAAGTACCCGCGCCCCCTGCTCCAAGCGTAACGCGGAGACGAGAAAGTCGACTTGCCGGCGCGTTTCCTCTTCCCGGTAACCTCGGGCTTGAACTTCTCCCCACGGTCCTCGGAAAAACTCTCGCCACCATTCCGTCTTGTCGTTCATGCGGACTACCGGTACGACCCCATCGGGTAGGAGGCTGGGTCACCCCAGCCGTCCTCCCACACCACCGTACGTACGGGTCCGTATACGGCGGTTCATGACACACGCTGGAGCCGCAGTACTGTATCCAGTACCGCCACCAGCCCCAAACGATCAAAGCGGACTTTCGGCATGGCGCGGTTCATGTGCGAGGCCCCGGCATTCCACCAAGGCCCCCGCCCGTTTACCGCCGATTTCCAAGCCTGCTGCTCCGGTAAACCTAGACGCTGCAGGTAACGCTGGCGTGTATACGGCCGTTTCCACTGCCGCCACAGAATGCACCGCAGCTTGCGGCGAACCCACCCATCGATGAACTGCAGCGCCGTCTTGGAGTGGGCCAGCTTGAAGTAAGCCGCCCACCCGCGCAGCACCGGATTGAGGACCTCAATGGTATGCCTCAAGGACCGGCCACGGGCTCGGCGCAGCAACTGCCGGAGCTTCCCGATCAGCCGAACCTGGCTCTTCGTCGCGATGCACAACACACCCCGGTGATCGATCCGATAACCGAGGAACGTGCGTTGCGACGGTCGTGCCACCGCACTCTTGGTTTCGCTCACCCGCAGCTTCAGCGCCGTGTCCACGTACCGCGTGACACTGCCAAGCACACGCTGGCCCGCCCGCTTGCTCCGGACATGGATCACCACATCGTCGGCGTAACGAACGAACCGGTGCCCGCGCCTTTCCAGCTCGCGGTCCAGACCCGTCAGCAGAACGTTCGACAGCAGCGGATATGGGAACCTTATGGTTATGGGAACCTGAGCCCCTGCGGGCGATGATTTTCGAGGGATAGAGCAAGGATCAGGTTCCCATAAGAATGTGCTTATCTCCTGTCACTTTTAACGTTGGACAGGAGAATCAGCATGTCTTCCATGATCACAAACATCGCGTCGCCCGAAGCGAGTCGTGAACCGGACCCGGGCATCGTCGAGACCTACCAGGCGCGATTGCAGGCCTTGGGGTATTCCCGGAGCCTGATTGGCAAGTGCATCCGAACGGTCCTTCACATCATTGCCTGGTTGTCAGCGAATGGGACAGGGATCGAGACGCTCGACATTCGCCTCTTGCATCGATTCCTGAACCATGGCTGCGCCTGTCCCGGTCCGCACGGTTACCGCAAGAACCTCGGCCGCGCGCGATGGCATCTGCACCGGTTCCTCGACTTCCTCATGGAAACGGGACGAGTGCGGATGCCCGCGGAGATCGAGAGCGGCGGCGGTGTGGTGGAGTCGTTCCTTGAAACGCTCGTGGCGCAAGGGTATGTGCCCGACTCGATTGCCGCCTACCGCAAGCGCTGTCGACACTTCATCGTCTGGCTCTACCTGGGCGATACCGAAATCGGCGAGGTCGATGATGAGGTCTTGTCCCGTTTCCTTGCGCACGACTGCACTTGTGTGCATCCGCACTTCTTCATCAGGACCGGCAGATTCGCGGGTCGCAACAACAGCCGAACGAAAATCGGGTTGTTCATCGATTACCTGATAAGCACGGGCATCGCCCCGCCGCGACCGACGCCGGCGATCGAGGAACCCGGACAATACCTGGCGCGTTTCCCGGTCTGGCTGCGGCGCTATCGCGGCATCGCGGAGGGAACAATACAGAGTTACGACCGGGCCATGCGAATGCTGCTTCCTCATCTTGGCGATGACCCAAATCGATACAGCGCGACACTGATCGGGGATACGGTGCGGTGCCGCCTTGAGGCGGCATCGCGTCATCTTGTCAGACGCGAGACCTCAGCGCTTCGGTTGTATCTACGCTTCCTCGTGCTGGAAGGCCTTTGCCGGCCGGGGCTTGTCGGCGCCGTTCCGACGGTGCCCCAGCAAAGGTTCTCGACATTGCCGCGTCATTTGCCGCGCGACGATATCGAACGCATCATTGTATCCTGCGACCGCACGGCGCCCATGGGCATGCGCGATCGCGCCATCCTGCTGCTCCTCGCCCGGCTCGCCCTGCGGGCCGGCGATGTCGCCGGTCTTCGGTTGAACGATATCGACTGGGACAATGCGGTCGTTCGGGTCAGCGGCAAATCGCGACGTGCCGCGGTCTTGCCCCTGCCGCAGGATGTCGGCGACGCGCTCAAGGATTACATCCTCCATGCCCGGCCTGTCGTATATGCCGGGAAGGTGTTCCTGCGCATGGTGCCACCGCTCGATCAGGCCCTGACCAGCGGTGGTGTGTCGGCGGTCGCGCAAGCGGCGATCAAGCGGTCCGGCGTCAAGGCGGAGGGACTGCCGGCGGGGCATATCTTTCGGCATTCCGCGGCGACGAATCTGCTGCGCGACAGAACGCCGCTGGAAGTCATCGCCACCCTGCTGCGCCATCAATCCACGCAGACAACGGCGATCTATGCACGGGTCGATGTTGGAATGCTCCGGGAAGTGGCCCAGCCCTGGCCGGTCGCCGGAGAAGAAAAATGACCCTGACGGAACATGTGGAGCACTACGTTAAATTCCGCCGGGCCCTGGGCCATGCTTACGTGCAACAGGCCCGGTGCCTGCAGGATTACGCCACCCATGCCGAGGCCCGTGGTGAGCGCTTCGTGCGCAGCAGCACGGTACTGGAGTGGGCATCGACAACGTCCTCTGCCCGACAGGCGCAAGCCAAACTGCGCTGTGTGTGCGATCTGGCCAGCGTCTTGCACGCCGACGACGAACGTCACGAGGTGCCGGACCGCGATGCGTTGGGCAAGGTGACGTCACGGCGGCCATCGCCTCATCTGCTGTCATTGAGCGAGATCGGGCAGATCATGGATGCGGCGCTGGAGCTGCCGCCGGCCGGATCGATCACGCCCTTGACCTTCCATTACATACTGGGACTGATCGCCGCGACCGGTTTGCGCCGCTCGGAGGCGGCCGGGCTCTTGCTGACGGACCTGACGGCGGATGGCTTGCTGATCAGGAATGCGAAGTTCGGCAAGCGCCGCCTGGTCCCGCTGCATGGCAGCGTGCATCGGGCCATGGATGAGTATCTCCGGGAGAGGAAACGCCGCGGCGGGTCCGACGAGCACCTGTTCGTGCTCTCGACCGGCCGGCCCATGCACCCGGTTTATCTCTCGACCGTGTTCGTTAAGCTGGCACGGCGGGTCGGGCTTCGAGCCGGTCCAGGCGAGCCTGGGACGCGCCTTCACGACCTTCGACACGGGTTCGCAGTTCGCGCGCTCGAAAGCACGCTCTCGGTCGGGCGCCAGGATATCGCCCGGCACATGCTGACGCTGTCGACCTATCTCGGCCATTCCAACGCCGCCGACACCTACTGGTACCTGGAAGCCACACCGGTGCTGCTGCGACAGGTGTCGCAGGCAACCGAGAGGCTGCATGCGGGGAGGAAGAACAATGGCTGAACTTGCTTCCCCCCTGGCGATGTTCCTGCGGGAGTATCTTCCACGCGACCGGGGCGCGAGCCGGCATACCGTTGACAGTTATGCCCTGTGCTTCAAGTTGCTGGTCGTGTTCGCGGCGGACAAACACGGCATCCGGCCCTGCACGCTCAAGATCGGTCATCTCGACATCGCGACCATCCTCGAGTTCCTCGAACATCTCGAACGGGATCGGGGAAACGGGGTGCGTACACGCAATGCCCGGCTTGCGGCCATCAAGAGCTTCTTCCGGTTCCTTGAGTTCCGCCACCCCGGCTATCTCGACCTCGCCGCACAGGTGCGTGAAATCCCGGCGAAGAAGGGCGAAGTACCGCTCATCGGCTATCTCGACCGTGCCGAAACGCGGGCGCTGCTCGACGCGCCGGACCCGGGTACGGTGGTTGGAATACGGGATCGCGCGATGCTGTGTCTCACCTACAATGCCGGCCTGCGGGTCTCGGAACTGGTCGGGCTTGCGCTGGAGAATCTGAAGATGCCGGCTCTCGACCAGGTGCACATCATCGGCAAAGGCCGGCGGGAACGCGTCCTGCCGCTGTGGAAGGAAACCCGCGGTGCCCTGCGTGACTGGCTGGGCATCCGGGCGAAAAGTCCCGACCGGCATCTCTTCCTCAATGCCATGGGCACCGGCATGACCCGGCGCGGCTTCGCGAAACGGCTTGTCCTGCATGCGCAAACCGCTACGCGCAGCGTGCCTTCGATCGCCGCAAAGACCGTATCTCCCCACCTGTTGCGTCACGCTTGCGCGATCCACACTCTGGAGGCGACCGGTGACGTCAGGAAGGTCTCACTCTGGCTTGGACACTCAAGCCTTCAGACCACCGAGATGTATCTGCGGGCCGATCCGACCGACAAGCTGGATACGCTCGACAAATGGCGCCCTCCCAGCCTTCGGAAGGGCATGTTCAAGGGTGTGCAGGACGAGTTACTCGCGATGCTCGCAGCTACCTGAACCCGTTAATTTTTATGGGAACCTGATCCTTGCTCTATCCCTCGAAAATCATCGCCCGCAGGGGCTCAGGTTCCCATAACCATAAGGTTCCCATATCCGCTGTTATCGGAACGTTCCGATAACAGCGGCGAGAGCGGCCCACCTTGCGGTGTGCCCTCCCGCCGTGGACTCTGAAGTCCGTCCACCATCATGCCCGCCTTCAGGTACCGGCGGATCAGCTTCAGCACCCGATGGTCCTCGACCTTCTCGCCGACGCGTCGCATCAGCAGGTCGTGGTTCACCCGGTCGAAGAAGCTCTCCAAGTCCAGATCCACCACCCAACCGTGACCCCCACGCACGTGTCGCTGCGCCGCCCGGACCGCTTGGTGGGCATTACGCCCCGGCCGGAAGCCGTAGCTGTGCGCGGAGAACGTCGGTTCGAAGATCGGACTCAGCACCTGATGCAGGGCCTGCTGAATGAGCCGGTCCAGCACCGTCGGTATGCCCAGCTTGCGCTCCCCGCCGTTGGGCTTCGGAATGCTCACCTGGCGGACCGGCTGGGGACAGTAACTGTCCGCCAGCAGCTTGGCCTTGATCGTCGGCCAGTGTTGCCTCAACAGATCCCCCAACTCCGACACCCCGAGGCCATCGACCCCGGCAGCACCTTTGTTGCGAACGACCCGTTGATAGGCGCGCTGCATGTTCGACCGCTCAACAACGGCCTCCATCAGCGCCGGCTCCGCTTTCGTCCGCGCTGCGTTCAAATCGCCGTGCTCGACACGACCGGCGCCCCGACCGGGTTCCGCCCGACCTGCCTCACCGATCACCGGATAGTCCGCTTCTGCCGTCATCGCACTTCGATCCAACGCACCGCCTACTCGCGGTAGGCCATGTTCAGCCCTTCAGTGACCGGTAAGCCACCTACTACGGCGTCGGCTGACTTCTGATGACCTCCACCGGCCCCTCTCGGAACCGGTCGCTGCTCTTCGCAGCCGGTCAACAGACCTCCCAGGGTAAGACGCGCGACCTTCCCACTTATACCCGCCGCATATACCACCACACCTTCCGTGCAAGTATCGGACTTTGGGTAATTTTGCCCCCTCATCCGGTGTGACTGCCTCGTATGCGATTCCTGTTCGTCGGGTCAGTGTTTTGCCGTGAGCGCAACCACGCTCGCAGACTGCCTTCGGATTCCATCTCGCGATGGACACCCTTGTCCTCGGCTAGCTGTTCCCCTTACCGGGCCAGCAGCGGACTTTCACCGCCAAGTCATCCAGCCACCACCACGTGTACTGGAACAGCGCCAGTCAAGGCGCTACGCGCCATGCCTGGCGCACAAACAAAACCCCGGTCGGCGGCTGCCTTCCGGGGTCGTATATTGAAAGGCAGCCTTACCAAGCTGCCCGGTCGTGCGCGCCTAGACAGCTCCCGTTCCGTGACGGAGCATGGAAACTACGATAGCGATTGGACTGCGTGGCGCGTTCATGGGTCGCATGGTAAGCGAAAGCTGCTCACCGAGGAACTGCACCTGTTCGGACTGCTGGACATCATCTCGCTTGTCGAGTCAGGCTACCGCGCATCGTTTCGGGCATCGACGCGGGAGCCCCAATAGCGGCGCGCACTGATGCGTTCGCCAGTTCCTCCGCTTCCGACCTACTTCGCCGCCGCCTCGGGCACTTCAACGGTTGCTGCCCCGGGCGTCGCGCAGTTCACCCAGCCGGACACGCCGCTCGTGTAGTGCTCCTTCTTCCAGATGGGTACGCGCTGCTTGGTCTCGTCGATGATGTAGCGGCATGCATCGAACGCTGCGCCGCGATGTTCGGCGCTGACGCCGACCCAGACGGCGCAGTCGCCGATGTCGAGCTTGCCGACGCGGTGCACGCAGCGCGCCGTGACGATCTCGAAGCGCTGCACCGCCTCGGCCAGAATCCTCTGCCCTTCCTTGACCGCTGTCGGCGCGTGGGACTCGTATTCGAGGGCGGTCACGGCCTCGCCTTCGTTGTGGTTCCTGACCCAGCCCTCGAAGCACACGCAGGCGCCGGCACGTTCGGCGAGCAGCGCTGCCTTGCGCTCGACGGGATCGATCACGTCTGAGGAAATCTCGAACTGCACGTGTGCTTCCGCGTTCACCCACCAGCGACGGGTGGAAAGAACAGGATCTCATCGGCGTCGTTCAGCTTCGCGTCCCAACCGACGAGTTCGCCGTTGACGGCGACCTTGCAGCGCGCCTGGGCGTCAAGAAAACCGTGTCGCGCCGCCACTTCGCTGAAGAGGTCGCCCGCGGTCGCCGCGTCAGTCGCGACCGGTTCGCTGCCGCAGCCCGCCTTCTCGCGAAATACGGCGAAATAACGGGCCGTAACGTCAATCATCGCCGGCGGCCTCCGTCGCGACCGCAACGCGCATTTCCGCCTCTGATGCGTCGGCTGCCGGTTCGAGCGCCGCTTCACCCGCCGCAAGATAGTCGCGCCGCCCCCCGGTCTTCGAGACGAGCGCAAGCTCGGTGATCCGGATACCGTGCGTCAGCGCCTTGCACATGTCGTAGACCGTGAGCGCCGCAGTCGCGGCCCCGGTCAGGGCTTCCATCTCGACGCCGGTCTTGTGCGTCGCACGTACCGAGCACTCGATCACAACTTCGCCGCCATCGCCCCAGTCGACCGAGATGTGGCAGTCCTCGAGAGGAATGGGATGGCAGAACGGGATCAGGTCGTGAGTGCGCTTCGCCGCCATGACCCCTGCGACGATGGCAGTATCGAACACCGGTCCCTTTTTCGTGCTCAACGTGTCGCCGGTTGCGGGCGCCACATCCGGCGGAAACACGACGGTGGCGCGCGCGACGGCCGTACGCCGGGTCACGGCCTTGTCGCCGACATCGACCATGGTCGGCCGATTCGCCGAGTCGACGTGGCTTAGCATCGGCTGTCCATCCGGCGCGTTTCGACGCGGCTCAGCATCCGCCGCCCATCCCGTGCATTTCAACCTGGCTCAGCATCAGCCACACATCCCCCGTGCGTCGGCAGGCCTCGGCACCCGCCGCCCGATCGCCCGCATCCGGACCGGCCTCAGCATCAGCCACCCATCCTGTACATTTCGACCCGCTCCGCGCGCGTGATCTTCTCGCCGCGCAGTTCGCTGTAACGGTCGGCGCGGTTGCGCCAGACGTTCTGCAGCAGCCCGACGAGGTCCGCGTCGCTTGCGCCGGACCGCAGCGGTTCCAGGAGAACGGTGCCGCGATCCGCAAAGAGGCAGGTGTAAAGCGTGCCTTCGGCCGACAAGCGCGCGCGATGGCAATCGCCGCAGAACGGCTCGCTGACCGACGAGATGAAGCCGATCTCGCCCTTGCCGTCCTTGAACCCGTAGCGCCTTGCGACCTCGCCGCGATAGTTGCTTTGCAGCGCCTCCAGCGGCCAGCGCGCGGCGATCGTGTCGAGCAGGACCTTCGACGATACGACCTGATCGGCCTGCCAACCGTTGAGGGTGCCGACGTCCATGTATTCGATGAAGCGCACGATGATTCCCGTGCCGCGGAAGTGCTCGACGAGATCGAGCACCGTGTGATCGTTGAGGCCGCGCTGGACCATCGCGTTAACCTTGATTGGCTCGAACCCGGCGGCCCGTGCGGCGTCGATGCCCTCAAGCACCGTCGCGACATCGCCCCGGCCACCGTTCATCGTGCGGCAGATGCCTTCATCGAGGCTGTCGAGACTCACGGTAATCCGTTTGAGACCAGCTTTCCTGAGTTCGACGGCGCGTTCGGCCAGGCGCGTGCCGTTTGTCGTAAGCGCGAGGTCGTCCACACCTTCGATACCCGCCAGACCAGCGACAATTTCATCGAGGTCGCGCCGGAGCAATGGCTCGCCGCCCGTGATGCGCAGCTTGTTCACACCGAGTCCGACGAAAATTCCCGCCAGACGCTTGATTTCGCCGGGTGTCAGCCAATGCGCGCGCGGCAGAAACTTGTAGCTCTCCCCGTAGATCTCCGCCGGCATGCAGTACGGGCAACGGTAGTTGCAACGGTCGATGACCGAGATCCTGAGATCGCGCATCGGCCGCTCGAGCCGGTCCCTGAGTGCCGTCTGCGACTGGAATTGAGTTACTGAGCTGTTCATCTGTAAGTTTGCGCGGTCACCGTCATCGCAGATCTGTCTCAACCCATCTCGCTCCTGCCGGTGTGCTCTCGAATCGCTGGCACGCCATCGCGGGATTCCCACAATTGTAATCCAAACCTCGATCAAGCCCGTTCCGTTCGCCGTCCTCAGACTCCGTAGCCCGACATGCCGCCCAAAGTGCAACTGCCCTTCCATCCACCTGGAACGAATTTCAATGGTTTGCGCGACCGTGGCACAATAACGCCGCCGGAGGAGGGCCGGGGAAGAAAAATGGTGGAAAGACGTAGCGAAGAACCGCTCGGCGTTCCTGGTGGGCGTCACCAGCTCGCTGACCCGCGTGCGCGCGCATCGGGTGGGACAGGGCCGAACGCATTGGACCGCTGGCTGGTCCGTCAGTTGACGGGCACGCTCGACCGGAACCGGATACGCGTCGCGCTCTGGGACGAGCCGGAACCCGCAACGACAGACGGCCAGCCCTGCGTCGTGCGCATCGGCGACCGCAAGGCGCTGCGTCGCGTGATCCTCCATCCCAACCTGTACTTCGGCGATCTCTACGCCTCTGGAAGAATCACGGTCCATGGCGATCTGTTGACGGTGATCGACGAAGCCTACGGTTACACTGAAAAGAAGCCTTCGCCGCTGGAGAAGTACCTGCGCGGGAGGAAAATTCCTACGCCGGATCTCGCGGACTCGCGCCGCAACATCCACCATCACTACGACCTCGGAAACGACTTCTACCAGCTCTGGCTCGACCAGGAAGCATTGCAGTACACCTGTGCGTACTACGCGGACCCCGCGATGACGATCGAGCAGGCACAGCAGGCGAAGATGCACCACGTCTGTCGCAAGATGCGGCTCAAGTCCGGCGAGACGGTCGCCGAGGCGGGCAGCGGCTGGGGCGGCTTTGGCATCTTCATGGCGAAGAATTACGGCGCGAAAGTGCGCAGCTTCAATATCTCGAAGGAACAGGTCGCGTACGCGAGAGAATGGGCGAAGCGCGAACAGCTCGAAAACAACATCGAGTTCGTCGAGGACGACTTCAGGAACATCGCCGGAAAGTACGACGCGTTCGTCTCGATCGGCATGCTCGAGCACGCGGGTGCCGGCAACTACCGCGACCTCGGCCGCCTGATCGACCGCGTGCTGACTCCGGAGGGCCGGGGCCTCATACACACCATCGGCCGCGACAGGCCCGCACCGCTCAACGCCTGGATCGACAAGCGGATCTTCCCTGGCGCCTATCCGCCGACCCTGCGCGAAATGATGGATATCTTCGAGCCGAACGGCCTTTCCGTGCTCGATGTCGAGAACATCCGCCTGCATTACGCGGAAACCTTGCGCGCCTGGCTTGCGCGTTTCGAGGGCAACGTCGACTCGGTCCGCGCGATGTTCGATGAGAGGTTCGTGCGCGCCTGGCGGCTCTACCTCGTCGGGTCGATCGCGGCTTTCCTCAGGGGCAAGCTGCAGCTCTTCCAGGTCCTTTACGCGCGCTCCGGAGCCAACGATATCCCGTGGACGCGGGCGCACATCTACGAGCGCGGTGACTAGTTCTTCCCCCGAATTCGCCCGATACGAACGGAAGAAAACCGAGCTTGAAACCTCATGGCGCGATGAGGCGGGCCAGCTCAGGCTCGCCAAGTCGACGATCTCGAACCTGTTCCGGTACAAGGATCGGGGGGCGGCCGAGCGGAAGCTCTCGCTCGGCGACTTCAACACAGTCATCGCGCTCGACGCGGAGCGGCGCACGCTCGATGTGGAGGGGCTTGCGACGTTCGAGACGATCGTCGGCCACTGCCTGCCTCGCGGCTTCCTGCCGCTCGTCGCCCCGGAGCTCAAGCACATCACGATCGGCGGCGCCACCGTCGGCATCGGCATCGAATCGACCTGCTTTAAGCACGGATTCGTGCACGACGGCCTGCTCGAGGCCGACGTGCTTCTGCCGAGCGGCAGGATCGTGACCTGCTCCGCCGACAACGAGCATTCGGACCTCTTCCATGCGCTGCCGAACTCCTACGGCACGCTCGGCTACATCCTGCGCGCGAGAATCAGGCTGGTTGAGGCCGCGCCGTACGTCCACCTCGGGATCCAGCAGTTCGACGATGCCGGAGAATATCTCGCGGCCATGCAGGCCGCGACCGACGCGGACGGGAACGACTTCGTCGAGGGGCTCTTTTTCGGGGACCGGCGCTTCTATCTCATGCTCGGCCGCTTCAGCCGCGAAGTGCCGCAGGTCGATGACATCCTGCGCAGGGACATCTTCTACAAGCTCGTGCAGACGCGCGGCGACATCTATCTCACGACCACCGACTACATCTTCCGTTACGACCCGGAATGGTTCTGGAACATACCCGAAACTCCGTTCCATGCGCTCTTTCGCCGCTACGCGCCCAAGCGATTCCGAAATTCCAGCTTCTACACGAAGTACTCGGCAACGAAGAGTCGCTTGCTCGACGCGATTCGCGGGCCGAGGGACACCGGCGTCGAACCGCTCATCCAGGACTGGGAAGTGCCCTGGCGACACGCCGAAGAACTGATCGACTTCTGTATAGAAAACGTCGATCTCGACGGTCTGCCCTGGGCCGCGGTACCGGTCCGCACACCCCGGCAGCCGACGATCTACCCGATCCGGGCCGACGAGCTTTATTTCAATCTCGGCTGCTACTGCCAGGTGCGCCGCCCGGAGGGCAAGCAGCCCTACCACTACACGCGGATCATGGACCGCAAGTGCTTCGAACTCGACGGGATCAAGATGCTGTACTCGTCTACCTTCCTCGACGAAAAGGAATTCGATAAGCGCTTCAACGGCTCTGCGTACCGCGCTCTCAAGCAGAAGTACGACCCGGACGGAAAGGCGCCGACGCTCTTTGCAAAGGTGGCGTATACGGGTTGAGGTCGCCCCCCCTTCGGCCGTGAGGTTCGGGTGATCACGCGAGCGCGCGATCGTCAGCCGTTACCTACCGGACTGTCCAGCGATAGCCTGCCTCTCGATCTTCACCCAGGAATCTCGCAGCGTGACCGTTCGGTTGAACACTGGCCGCGCGTCGCCGGCGCCGTCCGCAGCGTTCGCGTCGTCGGTGCCGTTCGCCGCATCCCCGTCGACGTAAAAGTAGCCCTGCCGTTCAAACTGAAAGCGCTCACCGGGCCGTGCGTCGGCCAGCGAAGGCTCGAGCATGGCCGCGTCGAGCGTCTCGAGCGAGTTCGGGTTGAGGTCGGCGCCCAGGTCCGCTCCCGAGCCCGGGTACGGCACCATGAACAGCCGGTCGTAGAGCCTGACCTCGGCCGCGACTGCGTGGCGTGCCGATACCCAGTGGACCGTGCCCTTGACGTTGCGGCGGGGGTCGCGGCTCGGATCGCTCCTCGAACCGCCTTCCGGATGACCGACCGAGCCGCTGCGCGTCGCCGGATCGTAGCTGCAACGAATCTCGGTGATGACGCCGTTTTCGTCCTTGACGACGCTCTCGCACTTGATGATGTAGGCGTAGCGCAGCCTGACTTCTCCGCCGGGCTTGAGACGAAAGAACTTGCGCGGCGGATCTTCCATGAAATCGTCGCGCTCGATCAGGATTTCCCGTGAAAACGGGATCTTGCGCGTGCCGAGCTCCGGCCGATTCGGGTGGTTGGCGGCTTCGAGCCACTCCTCGGCATCCTCGGGATAGTTCTCGATGACGAGCTTGAGAGGGGCCAGCACGCCCAGACGGCGCGGTGCCCGTTCGTTGAGATCCTCGCGGATGCAGTTTTCCAGGAGCCCGAGCTCGATGACATTGTCCTTTTTCGTGACGCCGATCCTGCCCATGAAGTCGCGGATCGATTCGGGCGTGTAGCCGCGTCGGCGGAATGCCGCGAGCGTCGGCATCCTCGGGTCGTCCCAGCCTTCGACGTGCCCGTCGTCGACGAGCTGCTTGAGCCTGCGCTTGCTCATGACGGTAAACATGAGATTGAAGCGCGAGAACTCGATCTGCTGCGGCGTGTGCGGGACGGGCAGATTCTCGAGAAACCACTCGTAAAGCGGCCGGTGGTCCTCGAATTCGAGCGAGCACAGCGAGTGCGTGGTGCCCTCCACGGCGTCCGACAGCGTGTGCGCGAAGTCGTACATCGGATAGATGCACCAGCGGTCGCCGGTGCGCTGATGCGCGACCTTGCGGATGCGGTAGAGCACCGGATCGCGCAGGTTCACGTTCGGCGAAGCCATGTCGATCTTCGCGCGCAGCACGCATTCGCCTTCGTCGAAATCGCCGCGGGTCATTGCGGCGAAAAGCTCGAGATTCTCTTCGACCGGACGGTCACGGTACGGGCTGTTCGTACCGGCTTCGGTCAACGTACCGCGCGAGGCTCGAATCTCGTTCGCCGACTGATGATCGACGTAGGCCAGGCTCCGCCGGATCAATTCGAGCGCAAACTCGTAGAGCTGCGGGAAGTAGTCCGACGCGTGAGCGAGTCGGTCGGCCCAGTCGAAGCCGAGCCAGCGCACGTCGCGCTCGATGGCCTCGACGTACTCGACATCCTCCTTGAGCGGATTCGTGTCGTCAAAGCGCAGGAAGCACTTGCCGTTGTAGTCGTCGGCAATACCGAAGTTGATGCAGATCGCCTTGGCGTGCCCGATGTGCAGATAGCCGTTGGGCTCCGGGGGGAACCTCGTCTGCACGCGCCCGCCATGCTTGCCCGCGGCCACATCGCTCGTGACGATGCGGCGAATGAAGTCAGGTCCCGGGGCGTGCTGCTCTTGCATGGCGGCGCATTGTAGCTAAAACAGCGGTGTGCCCTGTTGGCGAGACGGGAATCCGGTGCCGTCAGCGTAGCCGCCTGCACAGTCAGTGCACCCATCGGCAGCGTCAGCTCGCCCATCGGCTACAACAGCGTAACCACCGATGCCGTCAGGACAGCCGGCAGTGGCGCCCGGTAGCCGGTTCCCGCTCTCAGGCGAGCCCGAGGATCCCCGCCACCTGCGGCCAGCTTTGTGAACCGTACTCGCGAAGGTCCCTCGTGAGCTCGTCCGGACACCAGTCGAGCAGGTTCGGACGAAATGCAGAGCGCTTGCGGATCCGTTCGAACCAATCGTCGACGTGCGGCAGGCGGTCCCTCCAGAACCCGTCCATACCGAGCATGTCGAGGCGATTCACGTAGGGCGCGAGCGCAATGTCGGCAAGCGTGAACCTCTCGCCGGCGAGCCAGGGCGAGTCCGTCAGCGCCGTTTCCATCGCCTGAAGCTGCCGATCGTAGAGCCGGAACTTCGAGTCGATGTCCGGCGCGTCGAAGCCAAGCATGACGAGTTCACGCTTGCGCCGGCGCCACGCGCCCTTCACGGACTGCTCCGGAGTGCTCTCGAAATACGCCTCGAGCTTCTCCGGGCTCAGGCGCCTGACGATATGGCGGTGGCAGGAGACATAGGTTACGTCGGCGCACGCCGGGTGCAGCAGTTCGTCGACGACCTTGGTCCATGAACGCATCAGGTAGCGCTCGTACGGATCGCCCGGCATGAGCGCCGGCCCTTCGAAACTCTCGTCCACGTACTCGCAGATCAGCGTCGACTCGTTGACGATCCGCCCGTCGTGAACGAGCGACGGGACGACGGCGCGCGGATTGATCGCACGGTACTCCGGTGTGAACTGCTCGCCGGCGAGGATATCGACGTAATGGTACTCGTCGACCTCGACACCCTTCTCCGCGAGCGCGAGCCTGACCTTGGCCGCGCAGACCGATGATCCGTGATGGTAGAGCTTGAGCACAGCGGCATCCCTGACTGAATTGGCGGGCCATTCTCGCGCCGCAGCGAGCGGCGATCAAACTCCATCGCTTGCACAGGCACCCGAACCAATGCCGACTCAAGGAGCGCCATCGATGTCTGATCGCATGCGCTGTCAGCGAGCCCGTCCTGGTTCGGTGCCTGACTATCTCCTCAGCCCGACAGATTCTTCTCCCGATCTTCCAATTCGGGCATGTCGACTGTCGAATCCGCCGCGCCAAGCGAGCTGCCGCGCGTAACGAGAATGGCTGCGCTCCCTTCCTGCAACTTGACCCGCGACCCTCACGCGTCAGAATGAGACGACCTCACCCGCACGGATCACGAACATGCGCAGACGGGCATTTCTCTACGGCGGACTCGGCGGACTCGGCGCACTCGCCGCCTGCAGCCAACCGGATGCGGAGCGGGCCTCCGAGACGAGCACCGAGTTGCATCGCTGGCGCATGGTCACGTCATGGCCGCCGAACTTTCCGGGCTTCGGCACGTCGGCGAACCGGCTCGCCGAGCGGATCGGCGAGCTGTCGGACGGCCGCCTCGAGATCGAGGTATTCGCCGCCGGTGAACTCCTGCCCGCTTTCGAGGTGCTCGACGCCGTGTCGCGCGGGTCGATGCAGATGGGACACAGCTCGCCGACCTACTGGCGCGGCGCCCTGCCCGCCTCGCAGCTCTTCAGCAGCGTGCCCTTCGGCATGCTGCCGAACGAACACAAGTCCTGGCTCTATCACGGCGGCGGCATCGAACTGTGGCGCGAAGTCTACGGCACACAGGGTGTGATGCCCTTCGTCGCCGGCAACACGGGCGCGCAGATGGGCGGCTGGTTCAACCGCGAGATCAACTCGAGCGCGGACCTGGCGGGTCTGAAGATGCGTATCTCGGGACTCGGCGGCGAAGTCATGCAGCGAGCCGGCGCCGTCACGGTCACGCTCGCAGGTTCGGAACTCTTCACGTCGCTTGCGACGGGCGCGATCGACGCCACCGAGTGGAACGGCCCGTTCAACGACATGGCTTTCGGCCTGCACGAAGTCGCTCAGTACTACTACTATCCCGGCTGGCACGAACCGTCCGGCGTCCTCGAGTGTCTCGTATCCGTCGAGGCCTATGAGTCGCTCTCGCCGGCGCTCCAGAACGTCATCGAGGCGGCATGCATGGCGGAAGCGGAGTACGTCGTCGCCGAGTTTGCGGCCAGAAATCAGCAGGCATTGATCACGCTCGTCGAGGAGCACGGGACTGAACTCAGAAGGTTCCCCGACGATGTCCTCGCCCTGTTGCGCGAACACGCCAACGCGGTCATGGATGACCTCGCGGCAAACGATCCGACGATCGCGCGCGTGCTTGACTCTTACCGGTCGTTCGCCGCCACCATGGGCGACTGGCACGAGATCTCGGAAGGCTTCTACAGCAGAATGCGCCTGGCCCAGGTTGGATAACCGGCACAGCAAACCACCGCGTCAGGCGAAGCAGCTCACTCATTGGCTCGAACACAGGGCGCGGACCAACGAACATGCGTGGGCACAACACCAACGGCATAGCCACGGCAACAGCATGATCGCCGGCACACTGCTTGGATTGTGGTTGGGCAAGGGCTAGCGGTCAGACGATTTCCCTGACCCTGTCCGCCATCGCAACGGGGCTTCCCGTACCCGGCAGGAAGTCGACGATGCGACCGAATGGATCGACGATAAACACCATGGTCGAGTGAGTGATCTGGTAGCCCGGCGGCGTTTCTGCCGGTAGCTCGGCCAGCAGGGTGCTGAACGAATCGGCGGCCTGTTCGAGTGCGGGGCGCGAGCCCGTCAGACCGACGAAACGGTCATCGAAGAGTTCGAGATAGGCCGCGATCCTTTCGGGCGTGTCCCGCTCGGGATCGACCGAGATGAACACCGGCGTGATTCGCGTTCCGTGGCCGGACCGGTCGAGTTCGGTCATGACCCGCGTCAGCTTGGCCATCTGCGCCGGGCAGATGTCCGCACAGTTCGTGAATCCGAAAAACACCATGAGATGGCGGCCACCGAGTTCGTCCTGCGTGACGGTCGCGCCGGTCTGGTCCGTCAGCCGGAACTGCACGCGCGAATCGCCGTCGTAACGCCAGACGGCCAGCCCAAAGGAAGCCGCGATGAGACCGAGAATCGTGAAGAAGAGGATGGCCGTCTTGGCAGCAGGCGAAGCGTTCATGTGAACTCCGGGGGAACGCAACCGTTACCGGTGCGAGGAGGACGAAACCGCGATTTTCTTGGTCGACTCGCCGGCCTTGCTCGTGTCAGTCCCGGCCCGGCGCAGGCCGTGGGTCGCGAACCAGTAGCCGAGCCCCATGAACACGCTGCCGCCGATGATGTTGCCTACGGTCACCCAGAGCAGGTTGTACGCCATTCCGGTGACACTGATCGTGTCCGGATGATCGCCCAGCAGAGAAATGGCGAGCAGCGTCATGTTGGCGACGCTGTGCTCGAAGCCGCTGGCGATGAACGCAAAAAGGCACCAGAAGATCACGATGGCCTTGGTGACGTCGCTCGCGGTACGGCCGGCCATCCACAGCGCAAGGCATACCAGCCAGTTGCACAGCGTGGCCCGGGCGGTCAGTTCCAGGATGGACGAGTTCATCTTGGTCGACGCGATCCCGTACAGCAGTTCGGAACCCTCGTTCAGCATTACGCCCCCGCCGCCGGCGGCGAACAGCAGCGCCAGCCCCACGGAACCGACGAGGTTGAAAACCCACGACGCGATCCAGACGCCAGCCAGGTCGCCTATAGACGTCCGGCGCTTCAGGCAGCCGAACACCATGTACATCGTGTGCCCGGTGAATAGCTCCGAACCCGCGAACACCACGAGCGTCAGGGCGATGCCGAAGGAGACCCCCATGACCAGCTTCTGCCAGGCCGGATCGAGCGTGCCTGCGACGGAGAAGATCAGGATGATGCCGATGCCCACGTAGGCGCCGGCCATGAGCGAGCCCACCGAAAAAGCCAACGGCGACTCGGTCAGCAGCGTGGCCTTGCGGCGCGCCAGTTCACCGAAATGATCGATCGTGTCCTGATACATCGCGGGATTTCGTCAAACAGGGGTCAGGCTGACGATGAACTATAACCATCCGACCCTGAACATGGAAACAGAATACATGTTCAGGCAGCAATGCTCATTTTGGCCGTCAGCCCCCTGCACCGGACGGATCTGGCGGTGGATTCGGCCCGGATTGAGTCGAAAATGTGGAGTGTCTTGCGCCTGGCAGTGACGTCGGACGCCAAATTGAGAATTGTCGATGTTCAGGCGCGCCCGACCATCGGCCCGATGACCCCCGGTCCAGTCTCCGCCGGCTGCCTTGACTCCCTGTGGCCCTCGTGGAAATATCCATCCTGCATACATGTATAAGAACACCAACAACCCTTCTGGACCGTCACACCATCCGCTCCCGTCGATACGTTCGAGCTTGAGGCGCTCCAACGCGGATCAACGCGCGCGGAACAGTCGGCCCCGCGTCACCAGCAACATTTCCGTTCCTGCAATCGACAGGGAGGCTTCATGATTCAAGACACCGTATTCGTGGTCACGATCGTGCTCATGCTCGTCGTCACCGCCGCGTTCGTGCTCGTCGCGCTGAACGCCAGCAAGGAGGCCGTCGACTACGCGCCGGTGCAGGCGCGCTCGGGCAGGACCCGGGTTGCAGTCTTCTGGACGCTGATCGTCGCGGGCGTGCTCGTTACCGTGATCACAACGCTCGATCTGCCGTACGCCGCCACCCGCGGCAACGTCTCCGCCGACGCCGTCCCGATCGACATCGAGGGCCGCCAGTGGCTTTGGGTCATGGACGAAACCGAAGTCAGGGCGGGCGATACCGTCGTCTTCAACGTCAGCGCCTTCGACGTCAATCACGGCCTCGGCGTCTACACGCCCGACATGCAAATGATCAGCCAGACCCAGGCGATGCCGGGCTACGTGAATTCGGTCGAAGTCACGCTCGAGGAACCCGGAACCTATCAACTGCTCTGCATGGAATATTGCGGGCTCGCGCACCACGCGATGACGCTCCCGCTGACCGTCACCGAATAGGGGGAACGAACCGTGGCTGAACAAACGAATACGGCACCACTTTCCTCGTCGGCCCGCGTCGGCGTCCTCACCTACCTTGCGATAAGCGCTCTGGTCTTCGTGCTCATGATGCTGCTGGGGCTCGTCATGCGACTGGCCCAGGCCACCTGGCTCGGCGTGCCGCCGAACATTTTCTACCAGGTCATGACCGCACACGGCGCCGGCATGGTCGGCATCTCCGGCCTCGCGGCAAGCGCAGTCATCTGGTATTTCCTGCAGCGCCACGTGTCGCTGACCGTCGGCATCCTGTGGGCCAATCTCGGTTTCTTTCTGCTCGGCGTGGTCCTGATCCTCGGCGGCATCTTTCTCGGCGGCTATGCCGGCGGCTGGACCTTCCTGTTCCCGCTGCCGTCGAGCCTGGCCAGCGGCTGGAGCACGACCGGGGCCGCCTGCTTCCTGTTCGGGCTGCTGTCCATCGGCGTCGGCTTCCTGTTGCTTTATCTCGACTTCGCCCGCGCGATCATTTCCCGCTACGGGTCGCTGGGCCGAAGTCTGGGCTGGCCGCAGCTCTTCGGACGCAGCACCGACGCGCCGCCGCCGGCCGTTGTCGTCGCCGCGACGATGGTCCTGATCATCAATATCGCGGGCATCCTGTCCGGCGCCGTGGTCCTCACGCTGATCCTCGTGAACCTGTTCGTGCCGGCGTTCGCCGTGGACGCGTTGCTCACGAAGAACCTCACCTATTTCTTCGGGCACGTTTTCATCAATGCGACCATCTACCAGGCCGTCGTCGCTGTGTACGAAATCCTGCCGGAGTACACCGGCCGGCCGTGGAAGGTGAACCGGATTTTCCTGGCCGCCTGGACCGCCTCGACGATCATGGTCATGGCGGTCTACCCGCACCATCTGCTCATGGACTTCGTCATGCCGACCTGGGCGTTGGTCCTCGGCCAGGTGGTGTCCTACACTAGCGGCTTCCCGATCCTCGTGGTGACCGCATGGGGCGCGCTGACGATCGTGCATCGCAGCGGCATCCGCTGGGACATGGTCTCGGGTCTGCTCTTTCTGTCCATGTTCGGCTGGAGCGTTGGTGTGGTGCCGGCCATCATTGACGGGACCATCGCCGTCAATCAGGTCATGCACAACACGATGTGGGTGCCGGGTCATTTTCACATGTACCTGATCCTCGGCCTCGTGGCCATGCTGTTCGGCTTCATGTACTACTTCAGCAACCAGACGTCCGGGAAACGCAACCTGGACCGGGTCGCGTTCTGGCTCTACGTCGGCGGAGGCTTCCTGTTCTCCTTCGGGTTCCTTGTGAGCGGCTCCGACTCCATCCCGAGGCGCTGGGCGGCGCACTTGCCCGAGTGGGTTGCGCAGGCGCAGCTCTCGTCGATCTTTGGCGCCATCGTTTCGGTTGCCGCGCTGGTCTTTGCGGTGCGTTTCCTGACGAGCCTGGGGAACGCCCGAACGGCATGAGCAAGTGGCCGTCAGCGGCGGCCGCGATTGTCGTCCTGACGGCCGGCTTCGGCGCGCTGGCTCTCGGCACTGACGGATGGAGGATCTGGACTGCCGAGAGCGCGCGACGCCAAGCCGTTATCGATGCACCGACGCCGCTGCCGGCGTACCCGCTGATCGATTCGAGGGGCGAGCAGCTCGTGCTGACCGGGGACGACCGCCCGCTGACCGTCGTCGACCTCATCTACACGCGCTGTCCCACGGTCTGCCAGGCCATGGGGGCGCAGTTCAGGCAACTGCAGGGCGAACTTGCCGCGCTCGGCCTGCTCGATCGGGTGGAACTCGTCAGCGTGACCTTCGATCCGGCCAACGACGACGACCCGGCACTCGATGGCTACCTGAGCCGGTTCGCCGCCATCGAGCCGCACTGGCGCGCGGCACGGTTCCTCCACGACACGCATCTTGACGCTGCGCTCGACCGACTCGGTGTGATCGTCATTCCCGAGCCGCGTGTCGGTTTCGTTCACAACGCCGCGTTCTACCTCGTAGACGACGGCCAGGTCGTTGAAATCATGGATGTGGACGACCGTTCGTCGCTGCTTGAATCGGTGCTCCGCCGATTGCAGGAGGAGTCGTGATGATGCGCCTCGACCCTCGATGCATCGCGGCGCTCGCCGCCTTCGCCGTCATCGCCGCGACACCGGCCGGCGGATGGCTCGCGTCGACCATGGTGGGCCACGTACTGGCGCTGATTCCGTTGCTCGTCGTGATCGGATTCGTGCTCGGAAAATCTCTTGAGCACCGGCTCGAACGGTGGCTTGCACTCGTGAACGCAGGCGGCATTGGGGGCGTCCTCATGGCCACCTTCGCCATTGCGTTCTGGATGATTCCCCGCTGGCTCGACGCGTCGCTGGACAGCACATTCGTAGCCGCCGCCAAGTACCTGTCGCTGGTGTTTCTGGCCGGCATGCCGCTGGCACTCAGCTGGCGGCGCCTGCACCCGATCGCCCGGGGTGTCGTCAAGATCGAGTTCCTGGCGATGCTGTTCCGAATGGGCTGGCTGTACCTGATTTCTCCGGACCGCTTCTGCAACAACTATCTGCTTACGGACCAGGTCTGGCTCGGCCGCGCGCTGATCGTCGTCGGAATTGCACTCAGCATCACCTGGCTGATCCCGGTTTTCTTTGGAGAGTTCGCCGACGCCTCGCGCCCGCCGGAACGGACCTCCGTCTCTCGCGGAGGTACATGACTTGCAACTCACCAAACACACCGACATCTCGTTGCGCGTCCTGATGTATCTGGCGGCGTTTCCCGAGGAACTCGGCACCGTGAGGGAAATCGCCGAACGCTTCAACGTCTCTCGCAACCACCTCGTCAAGGTGGTGCATCGGCTCGGCAGTCTGGGCTATCTTAACTCGGTGCAGGGCCGAGGCGGCGGCATCGCACTGGCACGGCCGCCCAGGGACATCGTCGTCGGCAAGGTGGTGCGGGACATGGAAGCAACTCTGAATGTGATCGATTGCGCGGGCACGAATTGCCCGATGACGCCGGCCTGCCTCCTCAAAGGCGCACTGAACCGGGCCACCGTCGCGTTTCTCAAGACGCTCGACGGCTACACGGTGGCCGATCTGGTGCGTAACCGCCGCCAGATCGTCGCCATGCTGGGCACCTGATCGACTGAAGATCAATCTGCGCACACCAACGAACCAGACGTCAGCTTCGGAGCGTCACTCTTTCTTCAACACTCTGTTTGCGTACCCGGGTTCGACGCTGAGCGGCACCGCAGTGTCCTCGCCGGGACCGTTGGCGCTGCGATGACGCTTCAGCGAATTCGCGACTTCTGGAAGCTAGGCTCCCTCGGGTCGAACGTTGTTTCGCCCGCTCAGATCCTCGCAGGCATAGGGTACGTAGGGTTCGTTGGTCAACGAGTGCGTATCCTGGCCGGAAACCGACCCTTGAATGTAAAGCGGGTCTTCAAACGTGTAGCTGCGCGTCAACGTCCGGCCGTCCGCACTCACCTGGAAGCGCTCCACAACGTGCCACTGGTCGCTATGCATGCGAAATCGCGGCCAATCCAGATGGCTGAGCACGCCGGGCTCGAAACCGATCGTGTCGACCACCAGCGTGTCGCCCTCCCACCAGCCAATTGAATGGCCGGTGACGCTCGGTTCGATATCCTCGGGGTGTTCCGACTGGTTCAGCTGGATGGTCCTGACGATATCGAGGTAGCCATACTGCAGGGTAATCCGGTCATCGTCCTGGTAGATGTCGTTTGACTCCCGCTCGAACGCCCAGTCGTAAACGATGTTCGTCGGCTCGCAGCGCAGCGCCGGGCTGTCGAAGTGCCGGACGCGTCCTTCGGCAAGCTGCGCGCCGTCCGGGGTCGGCTCTATCGGCGGCAGATCCAGCGACGCCTGGGTGGAGACCCAGGGGCCGCGGAGGTTGGGTTGACCGTTGGGGAGCGCGGCGGGACGCGAGCGAACGCCAACTTCAGAAACAAGGCCGCCCGCAACCTCCCGCGCCAGGGGACGCCCGTCGTATTCGGAGAGTTCCGTACCATCTTCAAGGATGATCGTTCCGACGTGGCAGACGTTTGCTTCACGCCAGGCCGGAGAACCGTCTATGGACATGATCTGGCCCGGGATCAGCGACTCGGCCGTCCAGCCGCGCCGCCTGAGCCGGGTGGCGGCCGCCATCTCGCAGCGCCAGTTGGTCACCGTTCCCTCGTCGTCGGTTACATCCAGGTAGACGTAGACATGGGGATTGACAAACCTGAACTCGGTAAGCACCGCGTCCGCGAGGAAAACATCCCGATCGACATCAAAATTCCCGTTGATGGCGTGATGGGCAAATGCGCTCGGCGCCGCCGCCAGAAGGGTTGCCGACAGTAAACCCGCTCCGATGTCTTGTTTTCCAAATTTCATTTGCATCAACTCGACCGACGTGACGCGGGACGATAGCAATACTGCATGGTCGAATCCACGGCCGGCAGCGTCGGTAGCGGCGATCCAGGGCCAACTCTTGAAACTGACTTCGGCTCCGGTACCGTCAGGCCCATCGGGCTGTTATCAAGTGCCCCTCAACTGTTGGCAGGGACCAAACCCACTGTTAAACGCGTGCCGGTCGCGTCGGCGTAACGGCGTAGCGTGGCGAAGGATGGTGACACCTTTCCGCCTTCCAGACGGGCAATTGCGGACTGCGTCGTACCCAGTCGTCGAGCAACCTCCGCCTGCGTCAGGTTCGCTGCTGCACGCGCACGAACCAGTGCTTCGACCAGAGCGTATTCGTCCTCGATTCTGGCGTACTCCTCCCGAAACTCCGGATCCTCCATCAGTCGCTTCTTCAGATCCTTGAGTTTAGTCATGACATCACCTGCCTCATCCGTTCCCGTGCCGTAGCGAGCGCACGACGCGGCGTCTTGCGTGACTTTTTCGTGAACACATGAAGGACTACCACGCGCTGCCCGCTTGCTGTCACATAGATACCTCGGGCAATCCCGCCTTCCGCCTTGACCCTAAGCTCCCAGAGTTTGCCCTCGAGATGTCGGACATGTGGCGCCCTAAGCGCGTCCAGGCCAACGTTTTGTACGGTTTCCAGCAGCCGGATCAAGCGTGCGCGCAAATGTACCGGCAGTTCCTCGATTTCAGCGTCGACGGCCGACAGAGTTTCGACCGTCCATGCCATGCGGGACTTATAGCGTACCCGCTATACGCTTTCAAGCGTGTGACATGCGCCGAAGCGCTTCGTACACCCGAACAGGAGGCATCGATGAGCTGGTGCCAGGTCACGGACAAGTGTCTGAAATCACTGACGCCACAACACCTCGCTCGCAAGCGCCGCCCCCTCCGACAACGCCTTGAGCTTCGCCCAGGCAATCTGCGGGTGGCAGCGCAGCCCGAGCCCGCAGTCGGTCGACGCGATCACGTTCTCGCGCCCGACCATGCGCGCGAATCGCACGAGGCGGTCCGCGACGAGCTGGGGATGCTCGATCAGCGGCGTTGAGTGAGTCACGACGCCGGGAGCGAGAATCTTGCCCTCGGGCAGCTTTGTCGTCTCCCAGAGTGCCGCTTCGTGCTCGTGGCGTACGTTGGCGGCCTCGAACAGATAGACCTGCGCCTTGACCGAGAGCATTACGTCGACGATGTCCGGCAGCGGCAGGTCGTAGGCGTGCGGCCCGTGCCAACTGCCCCAGCACAGGTGGTAGCGGATCTGTTGCTCCGGGATGTTGCGAAGCGCATGGTTGAGCGCCTCGCAACGCATCGCGCAGTACCTGCGATAGTCGTCGAGGCCCATTTCGATGCCGATCCGGTCCCAGAGCGCGCCGAGCCAGGCGTCGTCGACCTGAATCTGAAATCCGGCGTTGGCGATGGCTTCGTATTCGACTCGCATCGCTTCGGCGAGCGCATACACGTACTCCTCGTCGTCCTTGTAGAACCGGTTTACGCGGCCCGGTTCGAGACTGAGAGGCGCCGTCGTAGTCAGAAAGGCGTCCGACCTTGGGGTATCGCCAAGCGCAGACTCGAGCATTGCGATCTCCCGGGCGAGCGCCGCTTCGCCGCGGTAGCTGACGGGCTCGGTGCAAACCCAATCGGCAATCGCGGTTACGTTCGTCTCGTCGGTTTCCGGAACCGCCGGAGCCGATCCGGATTGCTCGAAGAGCGTGTTGCGCGCAAGGTTTACCGCGTAGAAGTCGTCGAATTCCTGCCAATCGACGCTCGCCATGAGCAGCTTGCCGGTCTCGCCGGGCTCGGCCGCCGGCTCGAATCCCCCGAGGCGCTCATTGATGTACTGCACCCAGTGGCCGCCCTTGGTGAGTTCTCCCTCGTTGATGAAGTCCATGCCCGCCCGGAGCTGGAAGTCGCAGACCCCCTGCACCGCTTCCTGGAGACGTTCGTCGCTGACCTCGAGGTGCCCCCACACGTCGTCCGGTGCCGGCAACGCGCCGACATGGGTGGTCAGAATTCTGTCGATGCTGTGTCTCATCTTGCTTGTTGGCCCCCCAAGAGGTCGGCACGGACGCCGGAAGTGTAGACGAGCGTGAATACGGTACTCCAGAAACCGTTGTGCGAGACCGACAGGTATCAAGGTTCCTGCCCCAACGCGGGTGAACTGGACCGTCAACGTGACGGCGCTTCCGGACCATCGACGGGGCGGCGCGTTGCGACACTCGATCCCGTAAAAACGGGGTTAGAATGACCTGGCACGCCGGAAAACAATCGGCCAGGTTCGGACACTGGCCTGCGAACAGGAGCAGCCCGATGCGAATCCACTTCTCCGCCGCCGTCGCCGTGCTGTTGAGCCTTTCGACGTGGGTCGCACCGCTCAACGCGCACCACTCGCACGGCAACTACTCGCTGCAGGAGTACATCCAATTCGAGGCCGAAGTACGTCAGGTCCTGTGGCTCAATCCCCACGTCTGGGTACAGGTCGATGTCACCGACGATAACGGCGAGGTGGCCACCTGGGCGCTCGAAGGCGGCAGCATCAGCGCCCTGACCCGCCGCGGCTGGGCTCAGGACGACCTTCAGCCGGGGGACATCATCCAGGTGAGGTGCCATCGGCTCAGGGACGGGTTTAACGGATGCCTGCTGGGCTATGTGACGCCGCCCGGCGGCGAGGAAAAGGAGTTCGACTAGGAGCCTGCGTCGCAAGCTTCCAGGATCCGTCAACGCGATTCACAACGGTGCAGTCGGATCCGTCACGACACAGTCCCGGGGAACCTTTCGGACGAGGAATCGACATGCGAACCTTGATTTTTCTGCTCATCCCCACCGTCATGCTCCCTTCGACGGCTTTCGCGCAATGGCGGGAGTTCTTCGACCCGGAGGAGCACTTCAGCGTCAATTTTCCGGCCGAGCCGGAGGTGCGCGAGTTCGAATTCCAATCCGAGTCCGCCACCCTGCCCGCCAGGGTCTACACGGTCGTCGACGGCGACCAGCTCTACTCGGTGACGGTGGTCAATTACGGCGACTCCCGCGACGCCTATACGGAAATCCCCGATCGCAGCGACGAAGCCGATGCCGCCATGACCTGGGTCTATGACCAGCGCGCATCGGTGTCCTTCGCCGCGCGCTCGTTCCGCTTGCGCGACGGCGAGGTGACCCACGATGCGTGGCACCACATCGACAGGGTGGAAGGCCTGCAGATCCATATCACCAATCCCGACGGTTCGCGCACCTATGCCGGCGTGTATTTCCAGGCAGGTCGGCTCTACATCATCGAGGCGACCGGACCGGCGGAGTCCATCCTCACCCAGACGCTGTTTCAGCAGTCGTTGTACTTCCTCGACGACGAGGGCGTCAGGGTTCGATACGAGCTCCGACCGGACGGTTCGAGGATGCGCATCGCCTTGCCGTAGGAGACCGCTGAACGACCGTGTTCCCGTGAGTCGAGCGCCATACAAAACAACGACTTGTGGAGCGGGAACTGCACCGGCCTGAATCGCTCGGAGCGGTTCCGGGGCTTTTCAATGCGCGACGGAAATGCGCATCGCGTTCCTGGTCAGATCAGCCGGCCAGTCGTCAGGCCCTGCACGCTCGAGGCGTTTCCGGTTCCGGGACTGTTCAACGCGCGACGGGAGCCCGCATCGCGCTCGTAGTCAAATCAGCCGGCCGGTCGTCAGCCCCTGCGCGCCCTCGCCTTCCGCTTCGCGCGCGTCAGCCAGCGTGCCGAGCATCCGCCTGAGCATGACGAAGCCGACGACGCCGAAGGCGAGATGCGCTATGGCGTTGGCCCCGAAAATGCCCGTGAGCCCGAAGTAGCGCCCGAGCAGCCAGGCAAGCGGAATGTAGACCAGGAAGAGCTTCACGAACGTGAGCGTCATCGCCGGCATGGGCCTGGCGAGCGCGTTGAATGCAGCCACCGCGGTCAGCATGACGCCGAAACCGGTGAGCGAGAACGGCACGATCACGAGGTAGAGCGTCGCCGTCGAAATGACCTGCGGGTTGGAGTCGAAGATCGCGACGAGCGGCCGCGCCGCCAGCCACAGGATCACCGCGGCGCCAAGCGTATAGGCAACGCAAAAGCGCTCCGATAACCAGGCGAATCGATGCACCCGGTCGAGCCGGCCCGCACCGAAATTCTGACCCGTAAACGGGCCGACGGAAGAGGTCACCGCGAAGATGACGATCATCACGAACGCCTCGATCCGCGACGCAACGCCGAAACCGGCGACGGCCGCCGGTCCGAAGACCGCGACGAACGAGGTGATGACGCCGACAGTGACCGGGGCCAGCAGGTTCGATGCCATCGCCGGCACCGCAACGTGCAGCACCGTGCGCCAGGAATCGAGCAGCTTGTCGAAACTCAGGTAGCGCGCCCGGATCAGGTTTTCTCGCCAGCGCAGAAACGCGATCGATGCCAGAACGGTGAGTCCGTTGGAAATGACCGTCGCCAACGCGGCGCCCTGCAGTTCCATCCGCGGAAAGCCGAGCAGCCCGAAGATCAGCAGCGGATCGAGCGCGATGTTGAGCAGTGCCGCGATCGTCAGAATCAGCGCCGGCACACGGGCGTCGCCGGCCGCCCGCATCGCGAAATTGCCGACCATCGGCAAAATGATAAGGAAACCGCCGAAGTAGTAGACCTCCATGTACTCGCGGACCAGCGGCAGCGTGAATTCGTCGGCGCCAAGCGCGGCAAATACCGGCTCGACGGTCGCCAGGCCCGCGATCGTTACGATGAACCCGAGAACCAGACCGAGGATCAGCGCATGCGTCGTGATTCGCTGAACACGGTCGAGGTCGCCTGTGCCGAGCAGGCGCGAAAGCACCGACGATGTGCCGATACCGACGCCGAGACCGATCGCCATGAGCGAGAACGCCACGGGAAAGGTGAACCCCATCGCAGCGAGCGGCAACGTGCCGAGCTGGCCGACGAAGTACGTGTCGGCAATGCTGTAGGAGTTGATCGAAACCAGGCCAAGCACCATCGGCACGGAGAGCTGCCGCAGGTGTCGGCCTTCCGGTCCCGTGACCAGGCGTGGAACGGGTCGGCGGGACGCCACGCTAGGTTCGACCGGTCAACGCGTAGGCGAGGCGCAACATCGCGCCGCTAGAAAATCGGGTCGAGCTCATAGATGAAGCTTCGGCAACCCGGACGCACGATGTCCTGCTTGTCCCAGCCGATGTAGTGCGATCGGTCGATGGCCCAGAGTGTGGTCGTGCGGAAGATCTCGTCGGTCAACTCGACGATGTGAGGATCGAAGATGGCGCCGCTGTTGTCGACGAGGAAACAGACGACGGCGCGGCCTTCACGCGCCTCGCGAATCGCGCGAATCGGATAGTTCGGCGTCGCCATCCGGTTCGCGAGCAGCGGCGGCATGAGATCGTAGGTCTGCGTGCGTTCGACGTTGATGTCGTCCGCGACCGTGTCGCTGAGCTGAACGCACCACCAGCCACCGCCGCCCGACGGGCTCGTCCAGCGCCCACCTAGCGTCCAGCGGCTGAGATCCGCCTCGTATTCACGTCCCAGGCGCGTATCGCTGAAGCTCAGCCGGTCCCTGCGCTCCCTCCAGTCCGACAGGCGCGACCAGATCCTGAACCCATCCCGGCGCGGCGGAGAGACATCCGCGCGGCCGTCCGGCAGGAAACGAAACAGGTACTGCTCATCGCCGCGCCTGGCGTGCCCATACACGAGGCAGTTCCACACGCCGACCGGCTCATCGACAGGCTCGGTCGGGATGGTCGCGCCTTGCGATGCGGCTGCCCCGAGAAGAAGTGCTGAAGCCACAATCGACGCGGCGATCGCGCTTGTGCGACGGGCGCTTGTCGATGAAAGACAGATGGTCGAATGAGCCCGGGGCATGTCGTGGCAATCGAGCGCGTGCGACGAGTGCTTATTGATGGTCTTCCACCGTCACCCTTGGACGCAGACCCGCCTCGTTGAGCATGCCTCGGATCTGCAGTATCTGCCTTGCGCGCGGGTTGATGGCTACCGCAGCCTCGAGATCCTCGGTCGCCTCCGGGTACATTTCCTTGAGCCAATAGGCGTAGGAGCGATTGCTGAACGCGCGCCAGTTGTAGCGGTTGAGCTCGATCGACTGGGTGCAGTACTCGATGGCCGTGTCCGGAGCGTTCTTGGCGGCGTAGGCCGCACAGACATTTGACAGTGCGCCTGCCCGGATCAGGTCAGTGGTCCTTTCGCGTTCGAGCCCGAGCAGCGTCAGACGAATGCCTTCGTCATAGTCGCCTTCGCGCAGCGCATTGGAACCCTCGGCCAGCAGCGGGTTTCCAACACCGAGCAGGATTCGGTTGTCGCCCGCGACCCCGGTATCGGCGCGTGGCAGGTTCTGGGACCACGCAGGGGCGGCGAGCGAGAAAATGAAGAGGCTTGCCAGTAGTGCACGGACCATAATCGCCTCCAGGTTGGTTAGTATAGCATCGGGACAGCGCCGGACCGCGCGATCGCATGGCCCCCGATGCGAAGCGCTTCTCGAGCCCGGACCGCATCCCGTAAATCACTTCGCGTTTGATATGCAGGTTTGGAACCACCGAAACCAATGACCGACGTTGCCCAAGCTGAAGCCCTGGTTTTCGACCGAGTGCCCGCGTGGCCGTCGGTACGGACGGAGACCGCATCGAGCCACGGTCGGATCCTGCGCGAGACCGTCGTCGCCGAGCGCGATCAGCCTCCCTTCGACCGCGTGATGATGGACGGCATCGCGATCGCCTGGAGGGACTGGGCCGCGGGCAGGCGCAACTTCGATCCCATCGGTACCCAGGCCGCGGGCTCGCCCGAGCTGACCCTGAGGGCGCCCGGGCAATGCATCGAGATCATGACGGGAGCCATGTGTCCGGGCAGCGCCGATACGATCATCCCGGTCGAGCGACTGCGGCGCGAAGGCAGTTTGACGCTCATCTCCGAAGGGACCGAGGTCGAGCGCGGCCAGTTCATCCACCCACGCGGCAGCGACCGGCGCAAGGGCGACCGCCTGCTCGAGCCCGGAGTCCGCATCGGCGCCACGGAAGTCGCGGTGATCGCAGGCGCCGGCTACGCGGAGATCGAGGTCGCGGCGCTGCCGCGCGTCGCCGTGATCTCGACCGGCGACGAACTCGTTCCGGCCGGCGAGCCGATCGCGCATTTCCAGATTCGTTCGACAAACGAGTTTTCGATCGAGGCGAGCCTTGCACTGGCCGGTCTCGCCGACATCAGGCGCGAGCGGCTGCTGGACGACGAGAGAGAGATTCTCGACGCTGTCGAGGATCTGCACCACGACCACGACGCGTTGATCCTGAGCGGCGGAGTATCGATGGGCCAGTTTGACTTCGTACCCGCGGTGCTCCAGCAGCTCGGTGCGGCGGTCGTGTTCCACGGCGTCGCGCAGCGCCCCGGGCGGCCGTTGCTGTTCGCGAGCAGCCACGATGGCAAACCGATTTTCGGCCTGCCGGGCAACCCCGTCTCGGCGCTGGTCTGCCTGACCCGCTACGTCATCCCGGCGTTCCGGCGTGCCGCCGGGCTTTCGAACTCCATGATCGAGCACGCCGTGTTGACCGAACCCGTCTCGCGATCCGGCAAGCTCACCTATTTCATGCCGGTCAAGCTCGGCTGGGACGACCAGGGCCGCCAGACCGCCGAGCCCAAACCCACAAACACCTCGGGGGACTACATCTCGCTCGCCGGGACCGACGGGTTCATCGAACTGCCGAAGGGCCGCGAGAACGATCCGGCAGGCACAGTCGCACGCGTCTTTCGCTGGTAGCGGCGCGCCGATGCCACTTCGCGGGGGCGCTGCCATGCGCCCTTGGGGCCTCAAAGACGATCGCCTACCATGTGCCCCTGAGGTCATCGGAGATGATGGCGAAGCCCGGTTCGCTCGGGAACTGAAGGACGCCGCGCTACCATATCCGCTCTCGCTCATCGCGGATCAGGGCACGGTCTGACGCAACGTGGAAACGACGAGCTACTTCATCCGGCGTTTTCTGCTGATCGTTCCGACCTTCCTCGGTATCACATTGCTCGTCTTCGCGGTCACGCGCGTCGTGCCAGGCGGCCCGATCGAGCGGATGCTCAACGAGGCGCTGCTCGCCGGAGGCGACCGGGGTGCCGCGGTCGCGGGACCGCAGGGCGTCGGCGGCAGCGCACTGTCCGACGACCAACTCGACCAGCTCCGCGCCTACTACGGCTTCGACAAGCCGGTGCTCGTGAGCTATGTGGAGTGGCTCGGCAAGGTGGTCGTGCTCGATCTCGGCCGATCGACGCGCTACAACGAGCCGGTCTGGGAGACGATCAGGGACCGGTTCCCGATATCGATCTTCTACGGACTCACGACGCTGATCCTGACCTATGCCGTGTGCATCCCGCTCGGCATGGCCAAGGCGATGCGCCATCACAGCCACTTCGACAACGTCAGTTCGGGCTTCGTGTTCTTCGGCTATGCGGTACCGAGCTATGTCGTCGGCATTGCCTTGCTCACGTTCCTCGCGTCGCAGCTCGAGTGGTTTCCGCTTGGCGGCTTCGTCAGCGACAACTACGACCAGTTGACGCCGTGGCAAAAGATCGTGGACGTGGCGCATCATGCCGTGCTGCCGCTCATGTCCTACATGGCCGGAAGTTTCGCGGTGACGACGTTCATGATGAAGAACTCCCTCATGGACAACCTGTCGGCCGACTACGTGCGCACGGCCATCGCCAAGGGACTGTCGTTCCGCCAGGCCGTCTACCGGCACGCACTCAGGAACAGCCTCATCCCGATCGCGACCTCGTTCGGCAACAACATCTCGCTGATCCTGACCGGTTCCTTCCTCATCGAGCGGATCTTCAACATCGACGGCTTCGGACTGCTCGGTTTCGAGTCGCTCGTCGAACGAGACTACCCCGTCGTCATGGGCATCCTCGTGATCTCGTCGCTGTTGTTCCTGGTCGGCAACATCCTCTCGGACATCTGCGTGGCGATCATCGATCCGCGCGTGAAGTTCGGGCAGTGAGGAGGGACGGCGCGTGCGACTGAGACCGCAAACAGTCAAACAATGGCGGCGCTTCCGCTCGATCCGCCGCGGCTACTGGTCGCTGCTCATCATCGGCGCACTGCTCGCGCTCACGCTCGTCGCGGAACTGCTCGTCAACAGCCGGGCGATCGTGGTCCGCTACGAGGGCAGCTACTACTTCCCGACCTACGCCGGTTTCATGCCCGGCAGCCAATACGGCCTCGACTACGACTACGAAACCAACTACCGCGAACTCGCGGCGAGCTTTGCCGAGCGGCGCGAAGCCGCCGCAGCGAGCGGCGCGGAGCCTCCGGGCAACTGGCTGATCCTGCCACCCGTGCCCTACAACCCGTTCGAGACGGACTTCCGGGACGATTCGTTCCCGCCGTATCCGCCAAGCTTGAGCACCCAGCACTATCTCGGCACCGACGTCGCCGGGCGCGACATCCTCGCCCGTCTCGTCTACGGCTTCCGCCTCGCGATGGCGTTCGCGGTCATTCTGCTGCTGTGCAACTACATTGTGGGTATCGCCGTCGGCTGCGCCATGGGGTTCTGGGGCGGCGCCTTCGACCTCATCTTTCAGCGGCTCATCGAAATCTGGTCGAACGTGCCGTTCCTCTACGTGATCATGATCGTCGCCTCGGTCATCGTGCCGAACTTCTGGACATTGATCGGGATCATGGTCGTCTTCGGCTGGATGGCCATGACCTGGTACATGCGCACGTCCACCTACAAGGAGAAGGCGCGCGAGTACGTGGATGCGGCGCGCGCGCTCGGCGCCTCGAGCCCGCGGATCGTCTTTCGGCACATCCTGCCGAACACGATCTCGATCATTGTCACCTTCATCCCGTTCTCCGTCGCCACGGGCGTGACTGCGCTCACGGCACTCGACTATCTCGGGTTCGGACTGCCGCCGCCGACCCCGAGCTGGGGCGAACTGCTCGCCCAGGGCACGGCCAACCTGCAGTCGCCGTGGATCGTGACCTCGGTCGTCGTCGCGATGACGCTCGTGCTGCTCATGGTCGCCTATGTCGGCGAGGCGATCCGCGAAGCCTTCGATCCGAAACAGTTCACGTTTTATGAGTAAACTACCTGCAACTCGGCACGCATCGGAGACCGCCATGAGAAAGCCGGCCCTGCTCGCTCCCCTGCTCGCAACCCTGCTCCTCTTCGGCTGCGGTGGCAGCGAAGCGCCTCCGCCGGAACCCGACACCACCACCGACGACGCCGTGACGCTCGAGGAGACGCGCTTCGTCGACGTGCTCCCGACCTATGACAGCGTGCCGTTACCCGACGGTCTCGAATGGGTGACGAACGAGGAAGACGAGGTCTTCGCTTCGCCCGAAGCCAGGCGCGGCGGCAGCTTCCGCACCTACATGCTGGGCTTTCCGCTCACTTTGCGCATGGTGGGCCCGGATTCAAACGGCGGATTCGCAAGCTATCTGCGCGCCAACAACAGCGTCGGCCTCGTCGCCATCCACCCGAACACGCTGAATTTCATCCCGATGCTCGCGACCCACTGGGCCTTCGACGACGACGGCAAGACCGTCTACTACCGGCTGCGTCCGGAGGCGACCTGGTCGGACGGCTTACCGATCACGGCCGACGACTTCATGTACACGATCGACTTCATGCGCTCCGAGCACATCGTCGATCCCTGGTACAACAACCACTACACGAACAACATCGTCGCCGTGACGAAGCACGACGACCATACGATCTCGGTCGAAGGGTCGACGCCCAAGCCGAGGGAAGAAATCCTGTACGAGTACGGTTTCGGCCCGATGCCCAGGCACTTCCACAAGCTCGACGAGAACTGGGTTGTCGACTACAACTGGCGGGCCGCGCCGGGACCGGGCCCCTACCGCATCTCACATGTCGAAAAGGGCCAGTACGTGACGTTCGAACGCGTCGACGACTGGTGGGGCAACGACGTGAAGTACCTCGCCAACCGTTTCAACCCCGACGAGGTGCGCATCACGGTCATCCGCGACATGAACGTGGCCTGGGAGTACTTCCTGCGCGGCGAACTCGACACGCATCCGGTCGTCATGCCGAACTTCTGGCACGAGAAGGCCGTCGGCGAACAGTTCGACAACGGCTACATCCAGAAGATCAAGTTCTACACCGACAACCCGCAGCCGTCCGCGGGCTTCTGGCTCAACATGGACGACCCCTTGCTCGCCGACAGCAACATCAGGCTCGGGCTCGCCCACTCGATGAACATCGAGCGGCTGCTCACGACGCTGCTGCGCGGCGACTACGAGCGCCTCAAGATGCATCACGAGGGCTACTGGGACTATACAAACCCGAACATCGAACCGCGCACTTTCGATCTCGACAAGGCGGACGAGTATTTCGCGGCGGCAGGCTTCGTCAGCCGCGGTCCCGACGGCATCCGCGTCAGGGACGGCCAGAGGCTCGCGTTCAGCCTCGTCTACGGCACCCAGGAACACACGCCGAGGTTTGTGCTGCTCAGGGAAGAAGCGAAAAAGGCCGGCGTCGAACTCAACCTGCAGCTCATGGACGCATCCGCGTACTTCAAGCAGATTCTCGAGAAGAACCACCAGATCGCGTCCATGGCGTGGTCGACGAGCCTGACGCCGCGGTTCTGGGAGCATTACCACTCGGCCAACGCGCACATTGCGCAGACGAACAACATCACGGCGACCGACAATCCGGAGCTTGACCAGCTCATCGACGACTATGAGGACGCCACCGACAAACCCACGCGCGTGGCGCTTGCTCACGAGATCCAGCAGATCATCCACGACATGGGTGCGTTCATACCGACCTGGAAGGTGCCGTACACGCGCGAGGCGAACTGGCGTTGGGTCAGGCTTCCGGAGTGGAACGGCACGCGCACGACCGATGTGCTCTTCGATTTCATGAGCACCGCCAACAGCACGGGACTCCTCTGGATCGACGAGGAGGTCAAGGCCGAGACGCTCGCGGCCAGGGAGGAAGGACGCGCGTTCGACCCCGTGACGATCACCGACGAAACCTGGCGAATCGAGTAGCTCGAGAAGATCGGAACGACGCCAGGCTTCGAGCGATCCGTGCGGATCGAACAGGTGATGGGAAAGCCGCATACCGGGACGACCGGGCGGCCGGTGCCCATGAATTTCTCCAGGCGGGTCGCATAAACCGTGGCCGAACCGATCCTGCGCGTCGACAATCTCTGCTGCGGGTTCCACACCGAGGACGGCTACATTCGCGTCGTTGACGGCGTGAGTTTCGAGTGCGAGGCCGGCAAGACGCTCGGCCTCGTGGGTGAGTCCGGCTGTGGGAAGACGGTCAGCGCGCTGGCCGTCATGGGGCTCCTCCCCCAACCGGCCGGCGTTGTCGAGGAAGGCCAGATCCTTTTCCGCGGCGAGGACCTCACCTCGACCAGCCACGAGACGATGCGGGTCGTCAGGGGCCAGAAAATCGGCATGATCTTTCAGGAGCCGATGACGGCGCTCAATCCCGTGCATCGGGTCGGCAAGCAGCTATTTGAGGCGCTCAGGCTCTATGGGTCCGGCCGCGACCAGGATGAACCCGCCGCAGCAGGGGGAGTAGCCTTGAGTCGCCGAGGTCGCGGGGGACGACGGCTGTACGAGTCCCGCATCGAGAAGGACGAACTCACGGCGCGCGCGGTCGAGCTGCTCGAGCAGGTCGGCATCCCCGATCCCGTGCGGCGGCTCAGGGAGTATCCGCACCAGCTTTCGGGAGGAATGCGCCAGCGCGTCATGATCGCCATGGCGCTCGCCGGCCAGCCCGAGATCCTGATCTGCGACGAACCGACCACCGCGCTCGACGTGACCGTGCAGGCCCAGATTCTCGATTTGCTCGGCGAGCTGCAGCAGGCGCGCGGCATGACCATGATCTTCATCACGCACGATTTGGGTGTCGTTGCGGAGTTCTGCGATGAGGTACTCGTCATGTACGCCGGGCGCATCGCCGAGCGCGCGCCGGTCGGGCAACTGTTCAAGATGCCGCGCCATCCCTACACGCGTGGGCTGATCGAGTCCCTGCCTCGTATGGACACCCCGTCACGAACTCCGCTCAACACGATCGAAGGCGTCGTGCCAAAGCTCACCGAGATGCCGGCGGGTTGCAGGTTCTCGAACCGCTGCGCGTACGCGGACGAGCGGTGCGGACGGGAGGTGCCGGTGCTCGAGTCGTGTGCTAAGTCTGGCGCCGTCGGAGAGCCGCGTAACCCAAACCGCAGCGGGGAGGCCCAGGCGGCCGAACCGCGCGCTGTCCGGCACGAGGTCGCCTGCCATCACTGGCAACGGCTCGCTGCATGAACGCGCCGTTGCTCGAAACGCAGGAAAGTCACTCCGTATCGGACCAAAGGCAAACGCCTGCCCCCCGCGCGAACGCGCCGCTGCTCGAAGTCCGCAACCTGACGAAGTTCTTTCCGGTCCGCGCCGGCGTGTTCCTTCGCAAGGTCGGCGACGTGCACGCGGTCGACGACGTGTCGTTCACGCTCGACCGCGGCGAGACGCTCGGGCTCGTCGGCGAATCCGGCTGCGGCAAGAGTACGGTTGGCAAGACGATACTGAACTTGCTCCGGCCGACGGCGGGACAAGTGCTCTTCGAAGGGCGCGACCTCGGCACGCTTAGCCACGCCGAATGGCGCGCAGTGCGACGCGACATCCAGATCGTCTTCCAGGACCCGATGGAATCGCTCAACGCGCGCCACACGGTGGGTCAGATCCTCGAGGAGCCGTTCGTCATCCACAAGCTCGGCACGCCGGAGGAACGCAACGAGTGGGCGCAGGATTTGCTTGAACGTGTCGGGCTGCCGCGCAGCGCCGTGAGCCGGTTTCCGCATGAGTTTTCGGGGGGACAGCGGCAACGTATCGGCATCGCGCGGGCCATCGCTCTCAGGCCCAAGCTCATCATCTGCGACGAGGCCGTGTCCGCCCTCGATGTTTCGGTGCGGGCCCAGATCATTAACCTGCTGCTGGAGCTTCAGCGCGACATGGAACTCGCGCTGTTGTTCATTGCGCACGATCTGGCAGTCGTCCGGCACGTGTCGAACGAGGTCGCCGTCATGTATCTCGGCCGGATCGTCGAGCGGGCACCGTCAAGCGACATCTATGAGCGGCCTTCACACCCCTACACGCAGGCGCTGGTGTCAGCGATACCGCTGCCCGATCCAGATCGGGATCGGGATCGGGAACGAATCGTGCTTGAAGGAGACGTGCCGTCGCCAATTTCGCCGCCTACCGGGTGCCGGTTTCATACGCGGTGCACATATGCGTTGGAAGTGTGTGAGGCCAAGACTCCCGAGTGGGAGCCGGTTACCGAGCGGCAGCAGGTTGCGTGTCATCGGTGGAGGGAGTTACGGGGAGTGGATACGCAGCCTTGAAACGAGCGCGCTTGGGCGCTGGTTGACAATTTCCGGGATGCCTGAATAAGCTGCCGCCGAAAAGGGAAGAGCTATGGCCCAACAGAAGAGTTCCAACGTCCAAGAGAAGGAATTACCCCAGTTTCTGAGTCAAGGCGAACGCGCCAGGCTTTTTCCAACTGTCGCCAATACCAATCGTGAAAACCGACTGACGTCGATTTTCCTGGCGCTCTTGCCTCACATCCCGATCCTTGCCAAAGATCTATTCGCAACAGTGGGTCTGAGGATCGGTGAACGTGCGAAAGTCCAGTGTTGGACCGAGGTAGTTCCCATCCACGGTGAGCACCTCGATAAGCGCCCGGATGGGCTGATCATTGTCAAGATCGGCAAGCGAACCTGGAGCGCACTTGTCGAAGCGAAGATAAGGAAAAGCCGGATCGAAGCGGAACAAATCGCAAAGTACCTTGAGGCAGCCCGGGACTCCAGCATCGACGCCGTCATCACAATCTCCAACCAGTTCGTCGCCCGTGCCGATCACTCGCCCGTGAAGGTTCCGAAGACTCTCCTGAGAAGGACGGGCCTCTTCCACTGGTCTTGGACCTACATCCAGACCCAGTGCGAAATTCTCTCGCGAGACATGATCGAAGACTCCGAACAGGCCTTCATGGTCGCTGAGTTCCTTCGTTTTCTCGACCACAAAGATACTGGCATTGAGCGTCTCACCTCGATGAGCCAAGGTTGGCGAAACCTGGTCCAGACTGTCGCCAACCAAGGAGCACTCAAGAAGAATGACCTGACGGTAGAGGACTGCGTTGGTTATTGGCATCAGGAGGAACGCGACCTCTGCCTCCAGCTATCGCGCCACGTCGGTGCCAACGTACAAACGGTGATCGGACGAAAGTACGTCAACAATCAAGTCGCCCGCGTAAAGGACGGGATTTCTCGACTTGTCGACGAGAAGGTCCTGTCGTCAGCTTTCCGAATCCCTGATTGCGCTGCGGATCTGGAAGTATCGGCTCGCCTACGAGCCCGATCGGTGACGTATGGCATGAAACTGAAGGCGCCTCTCGACCGGAAGTCGACGCAGGCTCGGGTGAACTGGCTTTTGCGTATGCTGCGCGACGACGACCCGCGCTTGGTAATTCGAGCACATTGGCCCGGACACGCAAAGCCGACCGCCCAGCCCGTCAGCGAACTACGGAAAGATCCCAAAGCGATTCAGACTGAAAGACCGGACGCTGCGCCGCACAGTTTCGAAGTACTTCTGATCGAAGATCTCGGAAGCGCCTTCGGTGGCAGGCGAGTATTCATAGAGAGACTTGAGGAGAACATTTCTCAGTTCTACGATCTCGTGGGCCAAAACCTACGCGCTTGGCAAGCGCCACCGCGAAAACCAGTCAAGACTCGGGACGCATCTGATAACGCCGACAAGGAGTCGGCGGAATCAAGCACATTACCGTCGCCGGAGTTTTCACGTTAGCCGAAACGTGAATCGCCGCTTCAGAATTTGTCTTTCTCAAGGCCGCGAGGGAAGTGGGGCATGAACTCAACTGCCGTGTCGGTAGCGCGGGCCCGTGTCAATGATTGACGCCGACGTTCGCCGTTCAGCCTTCGGCTGGCTTGCCGAACGGGTAGCAGAACGCGACGATGTCCTTTCGTGGAAGATCCTACAAGACGGCTTTGAGGTCGACGGCGTCAGGGTTCCCCTCGTCAGCATGCAGGGGATATTTAAGCCCAGGGTGTGCGAGTTGCCTCTCTCGATACGTACCGCGGTCGACGGACCGTATGATGACCGCGCAAGCGGTGACGGATGCTTTCTCTACGCGTATCGGGGCACCGATCCCAATCATCGCGACAATGCTGGTCTCCGCGAACTCATGCAACGAAAGGTCCCGCTAATTTATTTGTTTGGCCTCGTTGCGGGGCGCTACCTCCCAGTATGGCCCGTATTCATAGTCGGAGACGACAGGGCTGGACTCACCTTCACGATTCAGCTCGACGATGCTGGCATATTCGACTTCGCGAAACTTTCGTCTCCGGTAGCGCCCGCGTCTAATGAAGTAAGGGAGGAACGACGCCGATACGCGACTCGGGAGGTAGAAGTGCGCCTTCACCAACGCTCATTTCGCGAGCGGGTTCTTCGCGCTTACCAGACCCAGTGCGCGATTTGCCGCCTGAGGCACCGTGAACTCCTCGACGCAGCGCACATCGTAGGTGACAAGGAAGGCGGAGAACCAAACGTTCCAAACGGCCTTTCGCTTTGCAAGCTCCATCACGCAGCGTTTGACAAGTACTTCATCGGCGTTCGCCCCGACGGAATCATTGAGGTTCGACGTGACATACTGGTGGAACGAGACGGACCTATGCTGCTGCACAGGCAGCCTGAAGCAACTTCACCGAACGCGAATCTACTAGTCCCAGAAGCAGCGCGAATAAGCCCGATCCAGACCTGCTGAATTTGCGTTACACGCGCTTCCTGAGTACCTCGGCGGACAATGGTTTGTTCTCAGGCTAGTTCCGGGCCGCCACTCGAATTCGACAAAGCTGGTTACGCCCAGGCTGCGATCAAGAAACGTTCGAGCGCGGTTCCAATGACCTGCCCAATGTCTCCCGCGCTATCGTGAGCTGGCGGACTCGGCAATTCAGTTGGACGGCAGACTACGGCCGCCAATGGTATTCGATGTCAGGAGCCGATTCGGGTGAAGGGCTAGTTCCGAGCTCTACGGCGTGAAACTCATCAAGGAACAACAGCTCGAGTGGTGGCCCAACCAATACCGCGTGCTGCTCTCCGCCCTGGCCTATGTGCTGCTCGACACGATCCGCCGGATCGCCCTGGCCGACACCGAGCTGGCCCGCGCCTATGTCGGCACGATCCGGCTCAGGCTTCTGAAGATCGGCGCCGTGGTGCTGCGCAACACCCGGCGCGTGCAGCTATTGCTGTCCAGCAGCCATCCACATCAGGACCTGTTCCTCACCGCCGCGGTTCGGCTGAAGCCCGGATAACGGCGCTTCGGCGAACGCCGGCCACTCGGGCGGGTCCCGCCCACAGATCACCTCGCCCCAAGCCCGCAAAACCGCCTCAGCCTGCCGAAAAACGCCTCGGCTAATCGCCTCGCGCGTGCCGGTCCCCTTGCCCGCAACCGAATCGGCACGAATCCCGCCCAAAACAGACGACGGGCTCCGGGACCCAGCGCACTCATGCAATATCCGGGCTAGTTCCGAGCTCTACGGCGTGAAACTCATGCTCTTCAAGGAAGTTGCGTGCGCGGGAATTCCGCTGCACCACCAAGAAGCGTCAACGGTAAGACGCGAGAACCGTCAAGGCGCAGCACTGGTAAGCGGCGGCGAAGCGGTACTGTTGCCGACCGCGAAAATTCCGTCAAACCCGCGCGAGAGACCGTCGTCCAGCGCAATGCGTACGGTGGCTCCCTCCGCGGTACCTTCTCGTTCGTAAACACCGCACTCGTTGACTCGGCAGTTCCAAGCTTCGCCGCTTCCGGTGACAACATTGAGCCGGATGGTCGACTCCTCGGGGAGATTCGCCGCCATAGGTATGAACGGCAGCAAGCCAGTTTCTGTACGTCTGCTTGTGCGCGCATGCACGCTACCGGTAAGCACAACCGTCAGGTCGTAGTCTCCATTAGCTTCAGCTTCCAGTAGGGTTTCCGCCATTCTGGCTTCAAAAGGCGTTAGCGACTGCTCACCCTCCAACATGTATCCGCGAAAAGTGGTGACCGCCACTTCATGACCCGCGTCGCGAAGCAAGCGCAGTCGCTCCACGAGGTCCCACATCGCATTGCTGAGTCTGCCGTCCGGAAACTCGATATTGACCGGATCGAGCCAGCGGCTGTCGGTCAGCGCCGTTGTTCTGTCTGCCTGTGTGCCTTCGGATAGAAGGTACGCGTTGACTGCTGACTCGGACCAAACCATCAGTTCGAGTCCTACGAGTATTCGCATGCCGGAACTTGCAAGCGCACAAACAAGCTCGCCGAAAAGCGCGGGAGTTTGCTCCGTGCCATGCAGCTCCCCGATCACCAGGAAGCGCAAGTCGTCCAGTTGGCTGAGCGCTTCGTATCCCGGTGGTGGCTGTCATGCATCCCGCGCAAGTTGATCGGGCTGCTGGCCGTGGCTGGCTTGGCCACTAACGAGAGTGAAGGCACTAACCCAAGGAAGCAGTCGGGATTCTCGTGATAGCAAACGCATGGGCCGCTCCTTGGTGCGGGTCGTTGCGTGGATCGTCGACTTGGACAGCCTGGCAGCGATTTGGAGTAGCTCAGTCATGTTGGAAGAGAAGGGGTTCGTCACGTTAGTCTACGAACTGCGTTGGAAGCTACAAGCCGACCCAGAACCAACGCTCGTCAATAGTCCCACGGGGTGCATCAAGGAGATCGAATGAATAGTCCAATCAGGTTTACGGGGGTTGTGTTAGGTGTAGCGTTGTCGCTTGGCGTTGCCGCCCAGAGCGTTACTCCGCCGCAGGAGCGGTTGTTGAACAGGGCGGACATCGTGGCCGCCAACCCATTTGAGGGTGTCTACAGCAAGCGCCTGTACACGGACACAGTCTATATCACGATGGTGACGATGGAGGCTGGAGGCGCTTCAGGGAGACACAACCATCCCGACGAACAAACCATGCTGTTTCATACCGGCAGGGCGAGAGCGTTCGTGGGTGAAAACGAATACGTGGTCGGGCCGGACGACATACTGATCATCCCTGCCTACATTCCACATCATATCGAAGCCATCGAAAACTCGACCTGGACAGAGGTCCACGGACCCGGTTTCAACAACAGTCCACGGTGGGAGAACCCATAACCGAACGATGTTGCGAGCGGCCCAGCCGCTTGTGCACGGTCGTGCCATGGCGGTGTCTCCGGAGTCATCAGAAAGCCCGATCGGTTCCGCTCCATGAGCCGCGGCCGGTGGCTCGACGCTCCGACCGAATCCGCTCCGTTGCCCGGCCCGCAAACCGAGCGGAAACGCCGGGCCTCTAGAAGTTGATATCCGCGTCGTGAAAGTACCGGTTCATGACCTCCGGGTCGTTGAGCTCTTCTTCTGACATCGCCCGTCTGCGGAAGTAGTTGCGCTCGTAGCCGCCCGGCTCATACAGCATTACCGCGCGAACATCCTCGTTGCCGACGACCCGCATGGCGTGGTGGGCGCCGGGCGGAATGTAGACGAGCCCGCCGGGGCCGATCTGCTGCGTGTCGCCATCGACTCTCCACTCCATGACGCCCGACGTGACGAAGAACACTTCGCTGTGGAAATTATGGATGTGGCCGGCATCGGGAGCGATCGACTCCTACCCAGTCGCCGCGAAGGTTTCCTGGATCAGGCTGAAGCGACCCTCCGTCTGTTCGGCGGTGAGCATGAACTCGGAGGTCATCGGGCCTCGGGAGTATGACTCGGCCGCATCGGCCTTGAAGAAGACATGTCCGGCACCGAGCTCGGAGCCTTCCGGGTTGATGTCGTTGGCGCGCATCAGTGCGCGCATGACTTCGGGGTCCTGGCGCTGTTCTTCCGTAAGCGCCTCGCGTCGAAAGTAGCCGCGCTCATAGCCGGCCGGTTCGTAGATCATCAGAGAGTGCACGTTCTCATCGCCGACAATGCTCATGGCATGGAAGGCGTACGGCGGGATGTACACGAGATCGCCGGGGCCGAGCTGCGCGGTCTCACCGTTCACGGTCCATTCCATCTGACCGGAGATGATGTAGAACGCCTCACTGTGGAAGTGATGCGCGTGACCGGAACTCGCGACTCCGGGTTCCCAGACCTCGTCAACCATGCTGTAGCGGCCTTCCGTCTGCTCGGCGGTGATGAGGAACGTAGTGGCCATGCCGCCGCGAGTGTGCGTCTCGGCCGAGGACGCATCGTGGAAGACATGCCTGGCCTTCGATCCGGACTCCTGGGCCAGGCCGGCGGCCGAAAAGCCCATCCCGAATAGAACCAGGGTCGACACGGAGATGGATGCACGAATAACGGCCATTTTCTACCTCACTTGGATGACGCCCACCATGTGGCTGCGGTGGGCGGCCACGTTGCCGCGCCGGATGCTGTAGATGGCCGCCGGCACGCTGACGAGAACCAGCACGCTGAAAAGGTGAATGAAACCGAAGTGGTCGAGAAGACGCGGACCCACTTCCGCAGGCATCGGGAGCGTAACCATCGCCGTGAAGAGAATCAGGGCAACGTATGCGCGGCCCAACCGCTTGTGCACGGCCGTGCCCTTGAGCCGCAGGAGCAACCAGGCCCCGATGAGGAAGCATGGCACTACGGTGGCAAGGTGAATGTATGCGAGTGTCAGGTACAACGTTGTATCGGCGCAGGCAAGGGTGCTGCTGCCTTCACGCGGTCTCGCCAACAGCCACGCTCACACGCTTGCCAAGGCGGTGCAAGGCGCCGTCGATCTTTGCCGCTTGGGTGGCATGGTCCGGGTTCAGCATATGCCGTACCTCGCTCTCGGCCATGTCGAGATCGCGGGCAAAACGACGCTGTGATACGCCTGCTTCGCGGAAGGACTCATACAGGGCAGCTTTGAGAGCGATCGGTACCGGCGGAACCACCAGAAGCCGGCGCTTGCTCGCACAGGACGGTTCCGGCAGGGTCCTGCCTTCCCTCATGGTGGCAGCGATCAGTTCCCGTAACAGATCCCTGGCTTCAGACAGCGCCTCGTCGAGAGTTGCGGCGTCCGTTGCTCCCCACCCGAAATCGGGAAATGCGACCACATAGCGGCCATCCTCGTCGCGTGCGACTTCCGCAGGATAGTTGAAGGTGTCAGCCATCGGTTGAGTTCTCCGGATCAGCGCCGCTTCCGCCGTTGAGCCATCTGAAAATCCGCCCTTTCAATACCAAGATCGTCGAGCATTTTCGCGAGGAGCCCCTTGCCAATCTCCTGTTTCCGATCCTTCACGGTTGTCTTACGAGCGCCCACGTAGAGCGTTCCGTGGGAACCGGGTCCCGCCGACTCGTCGAAGTGTACCGACACCCCCCGAGCCTTGGCCCACTTGCCGACTCTTGCGATGAACTCCCGACCGTTCATGCCGACATCGTCTGGGTCGGCACCGGAAGGGATCAAGGATAGTTACCGGTGTTTTTCTACGCAATCAGGGCAAGGATCGGGTCGCGTCTAATTTTGGTCTGAGGATTCCTTCGTTCGCTTCCTGTAGGGGCCTCGCGGGCCGGGCTTCGGAGCCCTAGCGTCGATCAAGCCGACGATCCAGTTTAGATTGTGCAGCGTATCTGAAAAGCCTGCCGCCATCGCGGGTGATCGCTTGTCATGGTTCCTCGCACGTGCAAAGGGGTAGCGCCGACCGCCTTCGCTGCCACGGCACTTGTCGCTATTGGAAATGTGTACGTCAACGTACAGTTCGTTGGCGAACGATATCCCAACATGCGCGACATCGCCATGACACCGGGAATGGGTTGGCTAGAATCGCTCGCACTTATGCGAACCGATTCTCGAGTCTACGAAACGATGATGTAGGGTCAGTTGATTGACGCTGGAAAATGAACCGCGGCGGATGGCCTGCTGCGAGGTGGGCCCGAACCGGCGCTCGACCTGGTTGGACTACATGGCGGCTTCCGGTTCGTTGCTCCGCCACGCCGAGTGACGCCTCGCAACCACCAGACTCAAGCTTCGAAACACGACATACAGCAACAAGGAAACGGCAAACCAGATCAGACCATATACGCGCTGTTCCATGTTTGTCGGGTCTTGCCCCAAGAAATAAAGCACCCTCACTCCGTTGGCGAGCGCACTGGCCAGGTACACATAAGTCAAGGTGGACACGATCCACGCCGTAGGAGAGTGCGGCCTCGGCAAGAGAAACAGGCGTTTCAGCGCTCGCTGCCGTTTCCAGTCCCGGACTCGGTCAGCCTCGGTGCGTCCGGATGTTGCGAGAAGCTCGTCGACAATGAAGCTCAGTTCCTTCTCCAACTCCTCGATCTCGTCAGGCGCCAGCTTGTCCCTATGCTCGTTCAGCAATGTCGACACAACCCTGATTCGTCGATCGACATACGTCATCCGCAACGTGCGTCCAGGCAACCCTATACGGGCAGCCACGACGGTCATGACGGTAGCGCCGATTACCAGCAACGCCTGCATCCAAAGTTCCATTCGGCACCTCCTGGCTACCTGCGTACCGATCTTGCCGTCTTGTTGGTAAAGGTCGAGCGCATCGACAACGGTACCACTATCGGACGTGCCATAGCTTGAGCGGCGTACAGTCGGCGATATGCCTGAAATCATGGTCGGTCGACAGCATGACCAGTTCGTGGCGAATGCAGAGCCTGGCAAGCAAGGCATCGATGGTTCCGGTCTGAACGCCGTGGCTTCGGCAAGTGTTGTGCAGGTCGGCGGCCCGGATGTAGTCGCTGCGGTCAGGTGCAATCATGGCGATCGCTGAGAACAGTTCGACGATACGATTCGCGGCCCGCGGCGCACGGAATCCCTGAAGCAATTCCTGCAACACGATTCCCGTCGCATGTACCGGTTCCCCACCGGCCAACGCTGCTTGCAGGCGGTTTACCTCCGGCACATCCCCGGATGAATCCCGGCGCAAGGCCAGCGACCAGACACTGGTATCGACGAACAGACTCACTATCGAGATCGCTCACGCTTGTAGTCGAACTGATCGTCCCAGTCGAGCGTTCCGAACAGTTCCAGGCCCCGCGCCTGTTCCCGGCGCGCAATGAACTCGCGCAAGGCTTGGTTTACGGTGGCTTTCTTCGTCTTCTCGCCGCCAACCTCCAGTGCCTTGTTGAGCAAGAACGGATCAATCGCCAGATTCGTAGCCATTGTGTAATATTCCACACATCGTTTTACACAGAAGCTAATCCCGCTTGGTCGTTGGCGTCAAGCACGGCTTCCCGTTGTCGCAGGGTGTCCGCGAAGGATCAAGCTTTAAACCTCCTCACCTTGCCAGCATAATTCGCTTGCACCTTTGTCCAACGTGGTTTACACCGTAGGACCAAGCGCTGCCATGAGCACCAGCATCACAGTCCGCGACATCGATGCCGGGGACAAGTCCTGGCTGAGGCGCGCGGCGCAACAAACTGGCGTAGCCACGGAGGAATACGTGCGTCGCCTGATCCACGAGCAACGCGTCAAGGCCGAGCGCCGCCCGAAACCGCCCGAAGCCGTCCGAAGCCTTCGCGCGACATTTCGGAGAAAGTCATCGCGTCGAGCTGCCGTCGCTTGATCGACCGCGCCCACGATCTGCTCCGTAACGTCTACGGCTACTCGAGCTTTCGCGGCCGGCAGGAGGAGGTTGTTGCCGGCGCGCTCGCCGGTCGCGACGCGTTGGTGCTCATGCCCACCGGCGGCGGCAAGTCGCTGTGCTACCAGTTGCCGGCCATGGTCCGGCCCGGCGTCGGCCTCGTCGTCTCGCCGCTCATCGCGCTGATGCAGGACCAGGTGTCGGCGCTCAAGCAGCTTGGCGTGCGTGCCGAATTCCTGAATTCCACGCTCTCCTGGCCCGAGCAGTGCGCGATACTCGACGCCGTCGCCGCCGAGTCGCTGGACATGCTCTATCTCGCGCCGGAACGCCTGCTGCAGGAGGAGACGCTTGAGCGCCTGGACCGCATCAGGCTCGCAGTCATCGCCATCGACGAAGCCCACTGCGTCTCGCAATGGGGGCACGACTTCCGGCAGGACTACCTCGGCCTGAACGTCCTGGCCGAGCGCTTTCCCGACGTGCCGCGAATGGCGCTGACCGCCACCGCGGACGAGCTGACCCGGCGGGAAATACTGACGCGTCTCGAACTCAACGACGCCGAGCAGTTCATCAGCGGATTCGACCGGCCCAACATCCGCTACGCGGTGCAAGCGAAGGCGGAAGCCAATGTCCAGCTTCTCGCCTTTCTGCGGGATCGCCAGGACCAGGCCGGCATCGTCTACGCCATGACGCGCAAGAAGGTCGAGTCCCTGGCCGAGTTGCTGGTGCAGCGCGGGTTCACCGCCCTTCCCTACCACGCGGGCCTGTCCGCAGAGACGCGCAACGCTCATCAGGCCCGCTTCCAGTACGAGGACGGCGTGATCGTGGTCGCGACCATCGCCTTCGGCATGGGGATCGACAAGCCGGATGTCCGTTTCGTCGCCCACGTCGACCTGCCGAAGAGCATCGAAGCCTATTACCAGGAAACCGGCCGGGCGGGCCGCGACGGCGAGCCCGCCGATGCATGGATGGTCTATGGCCTGCAGGACGTGGTGCGGATGCGCCAGATGGTCGACCAGTCCGAGGCGGGCGAGGAGCACAAGCGGACCGAGCGCATGAAGCTCGACGCGCTATTGGGCTGGTGCGAGGTCACGGCGTGCCGGCGCCGGGCGTTGCTCGAGTACTTCGGAGACGGCTTGCCGGACGACTGCGGCAACTGCGACATCTGCCTGACCCCGCCCAGGACCTGGGACGGTACCGAGGAAGCGCAGAAACTGCTGTCGTGCGTCTACCGCACCGGGCAGCGCTTCGGCGCCGGTCACGTGATCGACGTGCTGCGCGGCAAGGACACGGAAAAAGTCCAGCGCAACGGTCACGACCGGCTCAGCACGTTCGGCATCGGCGAAGACCGCTCCGTGGCCCAATGGCGATCTATTCTCCGGCAAGTGATGGTTCAGGGGCACCTGTACTCCGATGCGGAGCGTTACGGCGCACTGCGCCTGACGCCCCGGTCCCGGCCGCTGCTCAGGGGCGAGGAGCGCATTCGGCTGCGTGAGGATCCCGCCGTCAAACGCGCGGTGACCAAGGCCGCGCGGGCACCGTCATACGAGGTTTCCGCCGAGGACGAGCCGTTGTGGGAAGCCTTGCGCGAACTGCGCATGACGCTTTGCAAGGAAGCCGGCGTACCTCCCTATGTGATCTTCCACGATACGACGTTGCGCGAAATGGTTCGGCTGCGCCCGTCGTCGCCCCAGGAGCTACTGGCGTTGCAAGGCGTTGGCGAGACGAAACTGGAGCGCCATGGCGAAGCTTTCCTCGAAGTGATTCGAAAATACGCGGCGAGCGAAGCCCTCGGAACGTAATCCCCTGGCGCCAGCCGGGCGGACACTGACCGGAACCTTGGCATTAGCTGATACGATAGCAACTGTTGGATATCGGTAGTTTCGCCAATCGGCCACCGAGCGCCACCGAAGACAGCTTCGTAGTCACCGTCCGTGAAGGCGACGTGCGCATCGCTCGATCACCCGGCCCACATGAACGATTCGTCGCCCCAACTCAAACGCCCGGCAGTGCTCACGCTCGTCAATCGCGCGGGACGTCTCGCTGAGTCGATCGGGATTCGACCCTTCGAGCTTCATTCGAGCCGGATCCTTGCCAGGGCGCGGCAGGTCAGCGGATTCGATTTTCGTGACGACGGGTTCGAAGACGGGCTTGACCGTCTGATTCGATCATTGCGGCACGAGACGAGACTCACTCCGTTCGGCAAATTCGCCATGAGGAACGCGGTGCAGCGCAGCGCGAACTCGCGTTTCCAGGTGGAGAAGGCGATATCCGAAACCCCGGCGATCCTGGATGAGCCCATCAAGGGCCCGGTATTCATTATCGGGATGCCGCGATCCGGCACGACCATCCTGCAGGCGCTGCTCTATCGCGACGCCGCACACCGCTCACCGCTGTGCTGGGAGTGCCTGCTGCCCTACCCCGCTCCGACGCCTGAAACGTACCGGGAGAACCCGCGCATCGACACCATCCGCAAGGAGTTCGACATCATGTTCAAACTCGTTCCGGACTTGCGCAAGAAACACTACATGGCGGCCGACGCGCCGCAGGAATGCGTGGGCATCACGGCGCTCAACTTCTGCAGTTACCAGTATCTCGCCCAGGTGAATCTGCCGAGCTACGAACACTGGCTTTCCAACGAAGCCGATCAGGCGCAGAACCTGCACTGGCACAAGCGATTCCTGCAGTTTCTCCAATCGGGCGGGATCCGCCCGACACGCTGGCTGCTCAAGTCGCCCCTGCACCTGCTGCGTGTCAAGGAACTGTTCGAGGTCTACCCGGACGCGCGCATCGTCATGCCGCACCGCGAACCGTCCACTTTCCTCGCTTCCGTAACGAGCCTGATCGGGTCCACGCGTTCGCTGTACACGGACCACCACGACCCCGTTGAGACCGGACAGGAACTCGTGAAGACATGGGGCCAGTATCTGGATCGCTTCCTGCGCGAACGCGACAAGCTCGACAAGAAAGCCAGTTTCGTCGACTTTCATTTCGACGAATTCGTCGGCAACCAGATGGGCATCGTCGAGACAATCTACGACCGATTCGGCTGGCAACTCGATTCGCAAAGCCGCGCACGCATGCAGGAGTTTCTGCACCAGGAACGAAAGGACAAGCACGGCGTGCACTCGTATTCGCTCGAGCAGTTCGGTATTTCCCCGTCCGAGATCGAACGCAACTGCGCGGATTACCTGGAGTTTCTGAGAGCACTGAAAGCCAGGCGGGCTTATCCGGCGTGAATTCCGGACGACGCTGAAGGCAACGTGACGATTGGACCAACGCTGCACGCAGGAACGATCCGAGCGACAATTGCGGGGTTTGATCCGCTCGGATCTTCCCCAACCGGCGACCGTGCGTAGATTCGACAGGAAAAGGAGTTGAAACCATGACAACCGAGCGTGCGGAACAGGACACCGTGGCCTTCGAGGTTCGCGACGGCATCGCCTGGGTGAGGTTCAATCGCCCGGAGAAGCGCAATTGCATGAGCCCGAAACTCAACCGACAGATGCTGCGCATTATCGAGGAACTGGAATTTCGCGATGACGTGGGCGTCCTGGTGTTGTCAGGCGAAGGCAGTGCCTGGTCCGCCGGCATGGACCTCAAGGAGTACTTCCGCGATTCGGAGGCGAAGGGGCTTGAGGGCGTCCGCCATTCGCAACGCGAAGCCTATGCCTGGTGGGAGCGGCTGCGCTGGTATCAGAAAGTCACGATTGCCATGGTCAACGGCTGGTGTTTCGGCGGCGGTTACGGGCCATTGTTCGCGTGCGATCTCGCCTTCTGTTCCGACGATGCACAGTTCGGATTGTCCGAAATCAACTGGGGCATCCTGCCCGGCGGCGGCGCCACCAAGGTCGCGACGGAACTCATGCCCATGCGCAAGGCCATGTACCACGCACTGCTCGGTGAGAACCTGCTCGGCCCTCAGGCGGCCGCCGCGGGGCTCGTCAATGAGTCCGTTCCGGCCGACCAACTCGAAGCGCGCGTCACTGAAATCGCAGGGAATCTACTCAAGAAGAACCTACAGGCTCTGAAGGCCACCAAGGATGCGGTGCGCCGGGTTCGCGAAATGACCTATGCAAATGCCGAGGATTACCTCATTCGCGCCCAGGAAGCGCTGAACTGGCACGACGATTCCCAGGGTCGGCTCGAAGGCATGAGACAGTTCCTCGACGACAAGACCTACAAGCCGGGACTCGGCGAGTACGACAAATCCGGGACGAGCGGATGAAAGGGAGCTGCCGTCACGGCGCGGCCGAATACCTCGTAAGACTCAGATACGCCGACTCGATGATCGTCGGCAACTGCTGCTCATAGCCTGCCCAGCCGCTATAGGCATCGAACGTCAGCTCTTCCTGCATCTGCTCGAGCGTGAGCCCATTGGCGATACCGTCGCTGACTGCGGCCTCGAGCGTCTCGAGCCAGACGCGAAACGCCACGAGGTCATCCTTGCTCCCCGACGCAAAGTGGCTGTTGATCAGCGTGTCGAACTCCAGCTCTTCAAGGGCGCGAAGCGACTCGATCCAGACCGACATGGGCCGTTCGTCGAAGGCGAAATTGCAGCACATGCGGTTGATCCAGACGTAGTCGCCGGCGAAAAGCACGCCGTGATCCGGGAAGTAGACATCGATCAGGTCGTTCGTGTGGCGATTGCGCGCCCACAGGAGCTGCACTCGATATCCGCCGAGTTCGACCTCATGGTCGTCCGAGAAGAGCACCGTTGGCGGCTGGATGTCGGCATTGAGTTCCTCGGGCGTCAGATAATCGTCCTGGTTCGTATCGAAGCGGTCGAAATTGGCGCGGGTTCCTGTCAGTGCCTCTTCCCTCGACAGGCGATTGTCGCCGTCCGTGTCACGCGTGTTGCCAGGTGGCGGCGCCTCGGTCAGCGTTCCCGCCAGAAACTCGGCCATGGTCTCGTGTGCGATGAACTGCGCAGTATCCGCGAACAGCCGCGTACCGCCTACATGGTCCCAGTGATAGTGGCTCTCCACGACGTAGCGGACAGGCACACCCGGGAACCTCTCGTCCAGAGCCTGCCTGAAGAGGTTGGTCGCCGTCGGGTTGGGCGGGTCGACCACCAGGATTCCCTCGTCGGTCGCAAGGAACACGAATACCGGCGAGACTCCGGTGCCTGTCGTGACCACGTGCAACCCATCGCGGATCTCCCCGATGTTCAGTTCGATCGGCCTGCCCGGGGGTTGGGCTGACACCGCGACGGATATCAGAGCGACAGCGACAAAACCTGCAAGTCTCACTGCTTCGGTGTACATGTGGATACCCTCTGACTGCTCCCGTGGCGTCCTATCTTACTCGGGTTGATGACCGGGTCCGTACCGAGCCTGGTGAGTGTCGGCGACTCCGGCCGTCGAGTGGCGCTGGACCACATCCATGTCCTCGCCGTCCTCCTGGAATCCGACGTCGCCAGTAGAACTCAATCGCTTACGTGCGACTGAACGTCAGGCGCACCGTCGGCCGACCGCACGAGCTGCAGCTCTGCAAGAATCGATACCGCGATCGACTCCGGCGAGTCGGCGCCGATGTCGAGACCGACGGGTCCCCTGAGGTTTGCCCGCAGCGCCTCACCTGCCGCGCCGAGTTCTTCGAGCAGCCGCGCCTTGCGCGCCGGCGGACCGAGCACTCCGACGTAACCCGCCCTGATCGTCGCAAGATGGGCCAGGTACGTTCGATCGGTGTCAAGGTGATGGCTCATCACGATCATGGCATCGAAGGTCTCAAGCTCGATCTCGTGGGCCAGCGCCGGGGGATCGATCGTCGCGACCCGTTCGGCCGCTTCGAATCCGCCCTTTGCGATGTAGGCCGGGCGGTGATCGGCGACCGTCACGAGCCAGCCGAGCTCCGCGGCCATGCGCACGAGCGGCACCGCGTCGGGTCCGGCCCCGAGCACGAGCAGGCGCGGTACGGGCACGAGCGCGGAGTAGAGAATGCCAACGCCGGCATCGTCAACGACGTATCGCGACCGCGCGGAACTGATGACTTCTTCGCAACCGGCGGCAATCCGCTCGGCATCAGCCGCATCGAGGCCGAAGGATTCGCTCGAATCGGCCGTTCGGACCAGCGTGCCGCCGAGCGCCAGCGAAGATTCTCCGGGCTCGATGACCGTGGCGGCGGCGGCGCGCTCGACTCCCATGAGGCGGCGCGCGATGGCGGCAAACGGCGCATGGTCGTGTTCCGGCTCGAGCGGCTGCAGGAACACGCGGATCAGGCCGTTGCAGCCGACGCCGAGTCCCCAGAGATCGTCCGCCTCGTCGCGCAAGTCGTAGGTAATCGCGGCGGGATTGCGTGTCTCGCGTATCCGGTTTGCACGCTCGCCCAGGTCCCCTTCCAGACACCCGCCGCTCACGAGTCCCTGGTAGTCGCCGTTGGCCGCGATCAGGCTGCGATGACCGGCCTTGCTGTAGGTCGAACCCATCGTCTCGTACACGGTGGCGAGCACGAGCACCTCGCCGCGATCCCGCCACTCCTCGAAGCGCTGAACGGTGCGCCTGAGACTCATGCTTCGATCCCGTTCATCGGGCAGTCTCCTTCACGCACGGTCGCGTTCATCGGACGATCCCGCTGAGGGAAATTGGCTCATGCGCGTTCCTGCTCCGGACAAGCTTGCTCATCTCGCGCGCGCATTCCCGCTCCCGACAAGCCCGTTCATCGCGCACTCGCATTCATGGGTCCCCCGCTCATCGGCGGCTTGCAGCGTCAGCGTCCTGCAGCGATTCCACGAACCGCCGGCACCAGGCGTGAATATCGTTGCGCCTGAGTACGTCGATCATCGTCCGGTAGCGTTCGCGGCGCTCGGCGACCGGCATCGCGATGGCGCTCTGCAGACCGTCCGCAACGCCCTGCCGATCGTACGGATTGACGAGCACGCCCGCGTCGAGCTCCTGCGCCGCACCGCACAGCGTCGAGATCACCGGCATGCCCGGGTCGTCGGGATTCTGACTCGCAACGAACTCCTTGGCGACGAGGTTCATGCCGTCGCGAATCGGCGTCACGACACCCACATCGGCCAGCCGCAGTATCGACATGAGCCGCTCGCGCGGGTAACCGCGGTTCAGATAACGGATCGGCACCCAGTCGATCTCGGCGAAGCGGCCGTTGATATTGCCGGCCGCGCGCTCGAGTTCCTCGCGGATCGACTCGTAGGTCCTGACTCCCGTGCGGGTCGGCGGCGCGATCTGCAGGTACACGACGTTGCCATGCGCCGCCGGATACCGTTCAAGCAGCGTCTCGTAACCCCGGAACCTGAGTTCGAGCCCCTTGCTGTAATCGAGCCGGTCGACACCGACGATGAACTTGCGCGCCCTGAGACTGTAGGCGAGTCTCTGGATGTCGTCCGAATCGAAGTGCTCCACCGCCACGCTCTGGCACTCGTCCACGTCGATGCCGATCGGAAACGCGTCCGCCCGGAAAGTCCTGCCGAACGCCGTAACACACCCATCACCGTGAACTTCGCCGCCGATCTCCGCCTGGCGGATGCAATCGTGAAACGCCGCAAGGTCGCTCCCGGTCTGAAACCCGACGACATCGTAGGACGCCAGCGCACTCAACAGCCCCTCGTATCCGGGCAGGGTCCGCAGCACGTCGAAGCTCGGAAACGGAACGTGCAGAAAAAAGCCGATCGGTTGGGCAACGTTCATGCGCCTGAGCGATGCGCCAAGCAGGAAGAGGTGGAAATCGTGCACCCAGATCAGGTCGTCGGCCTTGAGCAGTGGCGCGAGCTTGCGCGCGAAGAGTTCGTTGACGCGCCGGTAGGCTTCGTACTCGGCGCGGCTGTACCTGAAAAAACCAAGCATGTAGTGCAATAGCGGCCAGAGCGTGTCGTTGCTGAAACCGTTGTAGTAGCGCTCGAAGTCCTGCTTGTTGATGCGGATCGTCGCGAACTCGATGTTGCCGGCCCGCTTGAGCTTCGGGTCGCCGGGGTCGCGGGCCGTCGTCTTGCCGCTCCAGCCGAACCAGATGCCGCCGCGCTCGCGGAGCGCCGCGAGTACGCCGACGGCGAGTCCGCCGGCCGATTTGCCGCCTGAGGGTGCGGCAACGCGATTCGAAACGGCGATAAGTCTGCTCATTCGGCTTGCTCGCGCGAACGACCCGGACCCACCGGAAACCGGAACGCCCATTGGGGTTGAACTGTATTCATACGGCTTGCTCCCAGGAACGGCTGAGCCGCATGGCGGCCATGACAATGCCGACCATGCTGTAGGTTTGCGGAAAATTGCCCCAGAGCTCGCCCGTTTCCGGGTCGAGATCTTCCGAAAGCAGACCGAGCGCGGTGCGCCGCTCGAGCATGTTGCCGAAGAGTTCGCGGGCCTCCGCGTGGCGGCCGACGGCGGCGAGCGCATTGATGTACCAGAAGGTGCAGATGTTGAATGCGGTCTCGGGCCTGCCGAAGTCGTCCTCACCGGCGTAACGGAAGATATACGGTCCCTGCCTGAGTTCGGCTTCGATCGCCGCGATCGTACCGAGGAAGCGCGGGTCCGTCGGCGGGACGAATCCAAGGTCGGCAAGCGTGAGCAGGCTCGCGTCGAGCGCCGTGCCGCCGAAGCTCGCGACGAAACTCTCGCGTTCGTCGCTCCAGGCCTCGGCGAGGATCCGCTCGCGCAGCCGGTCCGCGGTCGCGTCCCAGTGTTCGGTGCGTGCCTCGGCTCCGAGCCGCCGGGCGATGCGCGCGAGCCGGTCGCAGGCCGCCCAGCACATGACGGCGGAATAGGTATGCACCTCGCTGCGGCCGCGGTACTCCCAAAGCCCGGCATCGGGCTGGTCATAGATCTCCGCCGCACGCGTCCCGAGCGCCTCAAGCAGCGCGAACTGGTGCTCGGTGCCCTGCCCGACGAGCCTGCTGTCGAAGAAACACTGCGTGGCTGCGAGCACGGTCGCGCCGAACGAGTCGTTCTGGATCTGCCGGTACGCGTCGTTGCCGACGCGCACCGGACCCATGCTGCGATACCCGGGGAGGCTCTCGATCATGCGCTCGTCGAGCCGGTCCTCTCCGGAAATGCCGTACACGGGCTGAAGGTCGCCCGAGCCGCCGTGTTCGGCGACAAGGTTGAACAGGTACCGCACGAACGCCTGCATCGTCCGGGTCGCACCAAGACGATTGAGCGCCTGCACGACGTAAAAACTGTCCCTGAGCCAGCAGTATCGATAGTCCCAGTTGCGCCCGCTGCCCGGGGCTTCGGGAATCGACGTGGTGAGCGCGGCGAGCACCGCGCCCGTGTCCTCGTAGGTGCAAAGCTTCAGCGTGATCGCCGCACGGATGACTTCCTCCTGCCATTCGAACGGTATGGACAGCGCCCGCGACCAGCCCTCCCAGTACGCCTTCGTCTCGCCGAACATCTCGCGCGCGAGCTTCTCGGGGCCTTCCGGAATCGTCTCGTCCGGACCGAGGATCAGCGAGACCGGCGCTTCGAGGACCAGCGCGCGCTCCTCGAGCACCGTGGCGAGCGACGCGTTGGTCGTGGCGCGCAGCGTGAAATCGCCGCTCACGAAGCGGATGTGATTGCTGCCGTGCGTGATTTCGGGCGTCGTGCTGCCGTATCCGGCGGCAGGTCTGAGCCTGATCCGGATCGCCGGAGTGCCGGCGACCGGTTCGATCCGGCGCACGACCATGATCGGATGGAAGCTCCGCCCGAACTGCGCGTAGCGCGGCGCGAAGTCGGTGATCCTGACGGCGTTGCCGGCCTTGTCCTCGAGCCGCGTCGTCAGGATCGCCGTGTTCTCGATGTAGTCCTGCTCGCAACGCTCGAAGTCCAGCAGTTCCACGTCGAAAAATCCGGTCGCAGCCTCCGGGTTTTCTGCGGCGAGCAGCGAGCAGAAAAAGGGATCGGCATCCACCCTCGGAAATGAGCCCCAGACGAACTTCCCGAGCCGGTCGACGAGGATCGCGATCTGGCAGTTGCCGATGAGGCCGAGTTCGAGATCAGCCATGCGATTCTCCCGCTACAGGATCGACGGCGAGCAGCCAGGATCGCCGTTTGCCGGCGAGGCCGTGTACCGGATTACCCATGCCTGCCGCGCGCCTCGCGATCGACGAGCGCTTCGAGCCACCCGAGCACGGCGTCGACGTTCGGCAACCGCCAGGGTGCGGCGGAGGCGCCGGAACGCACCTTGACGGCCACGCCGCCGAGCGAGTTGACGGCCTCGAAGGCCGCTTCGTCCGTGATGTCGTCACCGACAAATACTGGCGTTCGCTTTACGAACGGCGGCTCGCGCATGAACGCGCGAACGGCCGCGCCCTTGTTCATCGCCGCGGGCTTGATTTCCACGACCATGGCGCCCCTGAGCAGATCGTATCCCGGCGGCAGCGCAGCTTCGAGCCGGGCGGCGAGTTCGAGGACCGCGCCCTCAAGATCGGCGCGCTTGCGGTAGTGCAGCGCCACGCCGATCTGCTTGTCCTCGACGATGACACCGGGGTTCGCCACATGAAACGCATCCATCGCCCTGCGTACGCCGTCCAGGGCGCCGGGGTTGGTGGTCGGCAGGCGCTCCGGCGGCGGTGCGTCCTTCGGCAGCACATCCGTCGCCGGGCTGTCCGCCGCGGGGCTGTCCGCCGCGGGGCTGTTCGCCGCGGGGCTGTCCGCCGCAGTGCTGTCCCTCGCCGGGCTGTCCGCCGCGGCGCTGTCCATCGGCAGCGTATCCGCCATACCGTTACTGCGGCGTTCGTTGCCATGTACGCCGGCGAGCGCGAATCGATGCGGCGCCAGCAGTCGGTCGATCTCCCGTATCGGCCGGCCGCTGACGAAGGCCACCGCGCCGCCCGTCGCTTCCGGCAGCTTCGGCAGCAACTTCCTGAGCCGCTCCGACAGCTCCACGCCATCGGGTTCCTCGGCGAGTTCGAGCAGCGTGCCGTCAAGGTCGAGAAAGAGAGCCGGGCGGGCGGGCCATTCCGGTTTGGTCGTCTCGGTCACGCGGCGAAGATACAACGGTGTCGGTCGGGCCGCAAAAGCCGCGGGTACCCTCCAGGCAGCACCGCTTCCCGACGCGGCCTGCACAACCCCGCTAACGGGATTTCCGCCGGGCCGTTGGTTGCGCGTGGGCAGCGCCGCGCTTAGACTGCCGCCCCCTGTTTCTGCAACCGAATCCAGAGCCTGGTGAGCCGACCGACCAGAGAAGACGCGGAGCGCGCCGTTCGAGTCCTGCTTGAGTGGATCGGCGACAATCCCGACCGTGAAGGACTGCGCTCGACCCCCGAGCGCGTCGTCAAGGCCTACGACGACTGGTTCGCCGGCTACCGCGACGACCCGGTGGAATTCCTCAGACGCACGTTCCGCGAGGTCGACGGTTACGACGAGATGATCGTGCTGCGGGACATCCGCTTCGAATCGCATTGCGAGCATCACATCGCGCCGATCGTCGGCAAGGTCCACATCGGTTACCTGCCCGACCGCAAGGTCGTCGGCATCAGCAAGCTTGCCCGCGTCGTCGAGACCTTCGCCCGGCGCCTGCAGGTGCAGGAAGCGATGACCGCGCAGATCGCCCATTGCATTCACGACGTGCTCAAGCCCAAGGGGGTCGGCGTCGTCGTCGAAGGGACCCACCAGTGCATGACGACGCGCGGCGTGCGCAAGCACGGCGTCAGCATGATCACGAGTCAACTGCTCGGACAGTTCCGCTCGGACCCTCGCACGCGCAACGAATTTCTCACGATGATCGGCAGGCCGAACGTCGCGAGTTGACCCTCCGGACGGTCCCCCTAGGCGTCCCTGATCCCCGTCCAGCGCCTGAGCCGCGGCGAATCGACATCGAAGAGATCGAGCACCCGGCCCACCGTCTGATCGACCATCGCGTCGATGCTGTCGAGATTCGCGTAGAACGCGGGCACCGGGGGAAAGACGATGCCGCCGAGTTCGGTCACGGTCGTCATGTTGCGCAGGTGCACGAGGTGCAGCGGGGTTTCGCGGACGAGCAGCACGACCCGGCGGCGCTCCTTGAACGCGACGTCGGCGGCCCTCGCGACGAGCGTGTCGGCCACGCCCGTCGCGATCGACGCGAGGGTTTTCATCGAACACGGCGCGATGATCATGCCGTCTGTGCGGAACGACCCGCTCGCGACGCTCGCGGCGATGTCGCGGTCGGAATGAACGACATCGGCCAGCGCCTCGAGTTGCGCGCGGTCCATGTCCAGTTCAACGGAAACGTTGAGGAAGCCCGCCTTCGACACGACGAGGTGAGTCTCGACGTCGGGCTCCTCGCGCAGCGCTTCGAGCAGGCGCACGCCGTAGATCGAACCGGAAGCGCCGGTAATCGCGATAACAATGCGGCGCGTCACTTGTCCGTCAACCTCCCGTGGTCCAACATTCCCGACGCCAATACTGCCGTTGCATGATGGACGAACGACCTCACCCTTTGCCGGGCCGCCATCCGGTTGCCGCCGTGCGGCAGCGAGTCCCGCCCGCGCCGCGGCCGGGCGAGGATATCATGCGGTTTGAAACCACCGGAGCATGCTGATGGAGGGACTCGATCTCGGGCCCGTGTGGCTCAGCATTCAGCTCGCCACGGTCACGGTCCTCGTGCTGCTCGTCATCGCGACCCCGCTCGCCTGGTGGCTTGCCTTCACGCGGACCCGTGCGCGCGCCGTCATCGAGGCGATCGTTGCGCTGCCGCTCGTCCTGCCGCCGACCGTGCTCGGCTTCTACCTGCTCATCGTGCTCGGGCCGGCCGGCGCGATTGGCGGTTTCTGGGTCCAGTTGACGGACACGACGCTGACCTTCTCGTTCACCGGACTCGTCATTGCGTCGGTGATCTACTCCTTCCCGTTCGCGGTCCAGCCGCTGCAGGGCGCGTTCGAAGCCGTCGGCCGAGCGCCGCTCGAGGCCGCCGCGACGCTCGGCGCGACACCCATGCAGACCTTCGCGCGCGTCGCCTCGCCGCTCGCGCTGCGCGGCTACGTCTCGGCCATCGTGCTCGGCTTCGCGCACACGCTCGGCGAGTTCGGCGTCGTGCTCATGGTCGGCGGCAACATCCCGGGCAGCACCAAGGTCGTCTCGATTGCCGTCTTCGAACACGTCGAGACGATCAGCTACGCCGACGCGCACATCCTGTCCGCAGGGCTACTTGCGTTCTCGTTCGTCGTGCTGCTGGCCGTCTACGCGCTCAATCGCCGGATTCCGATAGGCGCGGCATATGTCTGAACTGGTTGTGGATGTCGCAATCGAGAAGCCCGGCTTCTCGCTGCAGGTCGACGAGAGCATCGCGCTCGATCGGATCACGGCACTCTTTGGCGCCAGCGGTTCGGGCAAGACGACGCTGCTCAGGATCATCGCAGGGCTCGAGCCCACCGCCCGCGGCAAGGTCGTCTTTGACGGTCAGGTCTGGCAGGAGGACCGGGGTCGGACGCCTGCGCACGAGCGATCGACTGCCTCCTCCGGGTCGCTCCGCACCGCCCGGAAGCGGCGTTTCCTGCCCGCCCACGAGCGCGCCGTCGGCTTCGTGTTCCAGGACACGCGGCTCTTCACGCACCTGAGTGTGGAAGGCAACCTGCGGTTCGCGCTCCGACACGGGCGGTTCGCCGCCGGCTTCGGTACCGGCAGCGGCATCGGCATGAGCGAAGTCGTCGCCGCACTCGAACTGGAGAGCCTGCTTGCCCGGCGGCCGGCATCGCTGTCGGGGGGTGAACGACAGCGCGTGGCGATCGGCCGGGCACTGCTCGCCAACCCGCGTGTACTGCTCATGGACGAGCCGCTGTCGTCGCTCGATACCGCCCGCAAGCGCGAGATCGTGAGCTACATCGAAGCCTTGCCGGAGCGCTTTGCGATACCCGTGCTCTACGTCACGCACGACATCGACGAGGTCGCACGGCTGTCGAACCGGATGCTGCTGCTCTCCGCCGGCCGCATCGCCGCACAAGGCGGCGTCGGCGAAATCCTCGGCCGGATCGATCTGTGGCCATCGCTGGAACGCCTCGAGGCAGGCTCGGTCATCGAGGCGCGCGTGCAACGGCATGACAACGGCATGACCCACCTCGCCTTCGAGACGGGTACGCTGCAGATTCCGGCCGTCGACGCGGTGCCGGGCAAGGTCCTGAGGCTCAGGGTCCACGCGCGCGATGTGGCGGTCGCCACCGAGTACCCGCAGCACCTGAGCATCCGCAATATCCTGCCCGCGACCATCGAGAAGATCGACCTCGACGCCACCGTGCACGCCGACCTCCTGCTCGGCGTCGGCGCACAGACGCTACGCGCGAGAATCACCCGCAACGCGCTCGAAGACCTCGGGCTCACCGAAGGCCAGCAAGTTCACGCCCTGATCAAGAGCGTACTGTTCGAGGGGCGCCTCTGAGCCGAGTTCCCGCAGCCCCGCAGCGGGAGCCCGGTCGATGCGGCATCACGTGCCGGCATTGCGGTAGAATCCGCTGCCTTCGGGCGCGGCCCGGCAGTCCGTGGCAGAACCTCGCGTAGCACCCGAACGCGGCGAGGCTATCGCCAATGACTGCCCGGTGCAGCGCCGACTCCTTGTGACAGAGAGCGGCCGATGAGCGAACAAAACGAATATGACGACATCCCGGGTACTTACCTTTTCGACCGGCACCGTTCCCGGCAGGGTTATCACCTCAACATGTTCTTCTTTTCGCTGATGACAGAGGAGAATCGCGAGGCGTTTCTCGCGGATGAGGAAGGCTACCTCGACCGGTTCCCGATGACGCCCGAACAACGCAAGGGCGTTCTCGAGCGCGACTGGCTCGGGATGATCAAGCTCGGCGGCAACGTCTACTACATGTCGAAGTTCGGCGCGACGCTCGGCCGGTCGTTCCAATACATGGCCGGCGCCATGTCCGGGGTCACCCAGGAAGAGTATGCGGCCATGATGAAACGCGGCGGCCGGTCGGTCGCAGGCAATCGCAGCAAGTCGGAGGGCAACTGATGGCAAGGATCGTCGGCGGACTCGCCACCTCACACGTGCCGGCCGTCGGTGCGGCCATCGACCTCGGCAAGACCCAGACCGATCACTGGAAGCCGCTCTTCGACGGCTACGAGCCGGCCCAGCAGTGGCTCGCGCGCGTCAACCCCGATGTCATCGTGCTCGTCTACAACGACCATGCTACGGCGTTCTCGCTCGAGATCATCCCGACATTCGGCATTGGCGTTGCGGAGAACTTCCCTCCTGCGGACGAAGGCTGGGGGCCGCGTCCCGTGCCGACCGTCGAAGGTCACGCGGAGCTGGCCTGGCACCTGTCCGAGAGCCTGATTTTCGACGAATTCGACATGACGATGATCAACGAGATGCCCGTCGATCACGGCCTGACCGTGCCACTCTCGCTGACCTGTGGCAAGGACAGCCGCTGCGAGGCGCCCGAACGTTGGCCGCACAGGGTCGTGCCGATCTCCGTCAACGTCGTGCAATACCCTCCACCGACCGGCAAACGCTGCTACGACCTCGGCCGTGCGATCAGGAAGGCCATCGAGGCCTATCACGAGGATCTCAGCATTGTGGTCTACGGGACCGGCGGGATGTCGCACCAGCTTCACGGCGAGCGGGCAGGCCTGATCAATCGCGAGTGGGACACGGCCTTCCTCGACGACCTCACGCGGGATCCGGAGCGTTTGCAGTCGATCCCGTTCATCGAGTACGTGCGCGAGACCGGCGCCGAAGGCATCGAACTCGTGATGTGGCTCATCATGCGCGGGGCGCTCGGCGACGACGTGCGCGAGCTCTACCGCCACTACCACATTCCGGCATCGAACACGGCGTCCGGCCTGATCGTGCTGGAACCTGCGGCGTAGTAGTTGTTGACCGGCGAGGCGCAAGTCCCCGATTCTCAGACACGCGGCAAGTAATCCCTGCACGCTCCTCGCCCTCATGTTCGGGAAAGCGTGGCACTGGCGATGCTTTGCCTTGGCCGCGTCCCCGCATGCCTCTTTCGCACCGGCGTGCGCACGACCCTTATGCGCCATGGCAACCCTCGATGAGAGATTCTGCTCCGGCTCCGCGCCATCGGTAGGGCGCCGCGCGGATGAAGGGCGAGACGGGGACCTCGAAGCGAGCGTCTCACGACACCCGTCCGGATCGCACCGACACTCGCAAGCGAGCTGAGCGGAGCGAGCGCCAGACGCCCAATCCTCCACCGAGCGTGAGCGTTCCCCGGCTCGCCCTTCATCCGCCCGGCGACCGGCAAAGCAGGTCCGACCGCCCCGGACAAACTAGCGAACGAGGAAGGATTCCCCTTCAGTAGCGGCTACGGCTACGCCAACGCCAGCGCGTCGCTAAATCCGTAGAGCCGGTGCGGATTGTCGACGAGGACCTTCTGCCGTAGCGCCGCGTCTGGCATGAAGAGCGGTATGAGGTCGACGAGATCGCCGTCGTTCGGCATGTGGCGCTTGATGTTCGGATGCGGCCAGTCCGTACCCCACAGCGTGCGGTCGGGCGCGACCTCAAGCACGGCCTGCGCGAACGGCGCAGCGTCGCTGAACGGCGGCCCGGCCGACGAAATGCGCTCCGCACCGCAGATCTTGATCCAGCAATTCTCCATGCGGGCCGTGTCGAGCAGGATCTCGAACGGCTTCTGGTCGAGGCCGTCGCGGGTCGGCACGCGCCCCATGTGATCGATGATGAACGGCACGGGGAGGCTTCGCAGCATGTCGCCGAAATCGAGCAGGTCGGCGGCATCGAAGTGCAGCACGACGTGCCAGCCCAGCGGCACGATGCGCTCGACGAGGTCGTGAAAGACGTCCATGTCAGGCGTCCCGCCGAGATGCTGGACGAAATTGAAACGGATGCCGCGGATGCCGCCGGCGTGCAATCGCGCAAGTACCGCGTCGTCGATCGATCCGCCGACGTTCGCGACACCGCGGTAGCTGCCGCCGCTCTCGGCGATCGCGTCGAGGACCACGGTGTTGTCCGTGCCGTGGCAGCTCGCGTTGACGAGCACGGCGCGCGTGAGTCCCAGCGTCGCCTGCAGTTCCCTGAAGCGTGCAAGCGGGGCGTCGGGCGGGGTATAGCTGCGACCGGGCGCGTAGGGGTACACGGCGCCCGGACCGAAGATGTGGCAATGCGCGTCGCAGGCGCCCGGCGGCGGTATGTAGGCCGGCGTCTTCGTATCGGGATCCGGCGCCATGCAGACCGGGATGTCGCTCAAAGGCATTGCTCAAGCCGGTCGAGCGTCTCCATCGCGGGCAGGACCTGCGCGACGCTGCTGTTCGGCTCGCGGCCCTCGCGGATCGCGGCGATGAACTCGCGGTCCTGAAGCTCGATGCCGTTCGTCGATACCGCCACGCCCGTCAGGTCGATCGGGTTCTCCTTGCCGTCGAAGAGATCGTCGTAACGCGCGATATAGGTACCGTTGTCGCAGATGTAGCGGAAGAAGGTGCCTTGCGGGCCGTCGTTGTTGAACGACAGCGTGAGCGTGCACAAGGCGCCCGACGGGACCTTCATGCCGATGCTCATGTCCAACGCGATGCCGAGTTCGGGGTGGTGCGGCCCCTCGATGCACTGGACATGGGAAGCCGTTTCGCCCGTCTGATACTGAAAGAGATCGACCGTGTGGCAGGCATGATGCCAGAGCAGATGGTCGGTCCAGCTACGCGGCTTGCCCTCGAGGTTGATGTTCTTGCGCCTGAAGAAGAAGGTCTGCACATCGAGGTGCTGCAGCGTGAGTTCGCCGGCCACGATCCTGTTGTGGACCCACTGATGTGACGGGTTGAATCGCCGCGTGTGGCCAGCCATCGCGACGACGCCATTCTCCTTTTGTGCGGCGTCGATGCGCCGGGCGTCGGCCAGTGAATCGGCTATGGGTATCTCGATTTCAACATGCTTGCCGGCCTGCATGACCTGAACGGCCTGGTCGGCGTGCATCTGGGTCGGCGAAGCGATGATCGCGGCGTCGACACCGGGTTGCTCGAGCGCCTCGTCGAGAGTCGAGGTCCAGTGCCCGATGCCGTATTTCTTCGCGACGGCCTCGACCGATTCCGGCCGCCCGCCGGCCAGGCTCACGACCTCGACGCCGTCAATGTTCTTCAGTCCATCGAGGTGCTTCTGCCCGAAGGCTCCCTGCCCCACCATGACGATCTTCATGCGTTCCTCCCAAATCACAACCCGCTTGCAAGCCGGCCCCTGGTTCGCAAAAACGACCCGCGTTCGGCGGGTCGATCAGGCCTGCAAAGGCGCGTATTCTAGACGACGAGACTTCCGGAGACACATCGAAATGGCGGAACGAGCCCAATCCCTGACCCTGAGAACCGACTTCTCGCTGTTGATCGACGGCGAAGCCAGACTGGCCGCCGAAAGTCTCGACGTCATCAATCCGGCCTACGGGCAGGTGTTCGCTCGATGCCCGGCCGCGGGCCCGGCGGAACTCGACGACGCCGTCGCGGCAGCGAGACGTGCATTCGAGTCCTGGCGCCACACGAGCTACAAACACCGCGCCGGATTGATCCGCGAGCTCGCGGGGGCGCTGCGTGAGCATCAGGACGCGCTTGCGGACCTGCTGACCCGCGAGCAGGGCAAACCGCTCAACCAGTCCGTCGCCGAGATCGACCGCGGCGCAGCGCAGTCCGAAGGCATGGTCGGCATCGAGATTCCTGTCGAGACTCTGATCGACGACGAGCAGCGCCACATCGAGCTGCATTACAGGCCGCTTGGCATCGTCGGCATCATCACGCCGTGGAACGCACCGGTGAACCTGGCGCTCGGGCCGCTCGTCTCGGCCCTCTACACGGGCAACACGATCGTGTTGAAGCCCTCGCCCTACACCCCGCTGACGACGCTCAAGCTCGGGGAACTTCTCGGTGAGATCTTTCCGGCCGGCGTCGTCAACGTGCTGGCCGGTGGGGACAAACTCGGCCAGTTGATGACCGAACACGCCGACATCGACAAGATTTCCTTTACCGGCTCAGTCGCGACGGGCAAGAAGGTCCTCGCAAGCGCGGCGGGCACGCTCAAGCGCGTCACGCTCGAGCTCGGCGGCAACGATCCGGCCCTCATCCTCGACGACGTCGATCCGAAGGCGATCGCGAAGAAGGTCTTCTTTGCGTCGTTCGTCAACAGCGGCCAGGTCTGCATGGCGATCAAGCGCATCTACGCGCACGAAAGCGTCTACGACGAGCTCTGCGAGGCGCTCGTGGCTGAGGCCGGGGCGGCAGTCGTCGGCAACGGCCTCGACCCCGCCACGCAGCTCGGCCCGATCCAGAATCGCATGCAGTTCGACAAGGTCGTCGACGTTCTCCGGGAGACGCGGCAGAGCGGCGCGCGAATCCTCTGCGGCGGCGAGGTACCCGAAGAACCCGGCTACTTCTTCCCGCCGACGCTGGTGACCGACATCGCAGAAGACAGCCGGCTCGTGCGCGATGAGCAGTTCGGCCCGATCGTGCCGATTCTGAAGTTCTCCGATCTCGACGACGCGATCCGGCGCGCGAACGACACGCGCTACGGACTCAGCGGCTCGGTCTGGACCAGCGACCCTGAAAAGGGCGCCGAAATCGCGGCGCAGCTCGAGGTCGGCACGGCCTGGGTCAACCAGCATCGCGCGACATCGGCCTTCGTGCCGTTCGGCGGCGCCAAGGAATCCGGCTACGGCCGCCAGTATTCGATCCTGGGCCTCAAGGGCTACATGGAACCGGAAGTCGTCAGCGTCGCGAAGTAGCTGAAGCTTTTCGCCACCCTGCTACGCGCGCCATTCAACCGCCACTCGCGATCAAGCGCCCTCGCGCGCGGCGTCCGCTACGCGTTTCCGTCCCAGACATCGGCCGGCACGAAAATGCTGCCGCGCATGATGAGCCGCGCCGTGCGCAGCAGGCCGGCCTTGCGGACCTCCGGCCGATCGAGCGTACCGCCTACCTCGAGCGTGACCGAAAACTCCCCGGACGGGTGCTCGACCGACATGTGCTTGACGGCGCCTCCGGGCACGCTTGCCAGGCCATCGGCGACGGACCCCGGCAGGATGCAGGCCGTCGCGACCGATACGGCGCCGAGCACGCCGATCGCGGCATGGCAGTCGTGCGGAATGAACGTGCGGGTGCAGATGTGTCCGCCGGCGCGCGGCGGTGCGATCAGGCTCATTTTCGGCACGACCTTGTGCGTCACATCGTCGAGATTCATCCGCGGGCCTAGCTCGAGGCGGATCGCTTCGAGTTGACGCTTGAACTCTCCGTCGCCGTCAAGCTCGGCCGGAGTCTCGTAGCCGGTCTTGCCGAAATCTCCGGCGCGCAGGACCGCGACGGGCATGCCGTTGTCGATGCAGGTCACCGCCACGCCTTGCGCTTCGTCGACCGCGTTGCCGGTCGGCAGCAGACTGCCGCAGGCCGAACCCGCGACATCGAGGTAGTTGCAGATGACGGGCGCCGACGTGCCGGGCACGCCGTCGATGCGCGCGTCGCCATCGTAGCTGACCTCACCGCCCGGCGTTGAGATCTCGAGTTCGCAGAGATTGCCGCTGTTGAGCATGCGAACGCGGATGCGGGTCACACCGTCTTCAGCCGCGACGAACCCGTTCTCCACGGCAAACGCCCCTACGCCCGCGAGCATGTTGCCGCAGTTTGGCGTCGTGTCCACGCGGCTCTCGCCGACGACGACCTGGGCGAAGAGATAATCGATGTCGGCGCCGCCGGTTCGCGAGGGACTCACGATCGCGACCTTGCTCGTGAGCGGATTGGCGCCGCCTGCGCCGTCGATCTGTCGCGCACCGGCGCCCATGGCGGCCACGAGCACGCGGTCCCGGAGACCGGCGTCGGCCGGCAGGTCGTCCGCGCGAAAGTAGAGCCCTTTCGAGCTTCCGCCGCGCATGTAGGTGCAGCGTATGGCTGTCTGCATCAGGACGTCTCCAGTTCCCCGGTTGCCTGGGCGGTATATCGACCGGTACGGATGCCGGCCGCGCCGCCGCCGATTGTAGCGAAGCGAATGCCAGGAGCCTGCGCCGTAGGAATTCCCGGCTGCAAATCGGCTTTCGCGACTTCCTACGGCGCAGGCTCCTGGCTACGCGCCGCCGGCTCCGGCCCCTGGTCCCGCCGACGCGGACTTGCGCAGCGTCTCGGGCACGAGCGCGATCATGACTATTGTTCCGACAACGCCGATGCCCGCCGCGAGCACGCTTGCCGCCCCAAGGCTCGCAACCGCAACGAGCACGCTCGTCAGCATCGGCGAGGTGGTCATGCCCACGTCGCCAATAAAACGCCAGAGCCCCAGAAACTGACCCCGTTGGCCGCTCTCACGCGCGAAATCGGTCCCGATGACCATGACGATGCCGGTGCTGATGCCGTTGGCGAGCCCGAGCAACAACCCGACGCCGAACAGGCCCAGGAAACCATCGGCCGTCGGTAGCAACGCGAGCCCGGCCACGTAGAGCGCCATGCTCGGCACCGCGCTCCACTTGCGTCCGAACCGGTCGACAAGCACGCCGACGGGATAGAACAGGCACATGTCGACAACGGCCGAGAGCGAGTAGATCGCGCCGATCTCGATGCTGCTGAGCCCGAGCGCGGCGCCGACGAGCGGCACCAGCAGTTGGCGCGCGCTGCGCATGACCTGCAGCGCGAACGCCGCGAACCCTGCGGTTGCGTAGGTCTTGCGGTGGGCGCGCAAGACGGCGAGTGTTCCGGCCGGGAAATCGAAAGTCTCGCCCGCATCCGGCTTAAGATTGCGCGTGAACAACGCGACAAAAACCGCTGCCGCGACGGCACTCGCCGCGAACAGCGAGAAGGCGAATGGATAGCCCGCAAGCTGCGCCACGGCTCCGCCCACGAAGGGACCGATGAGCGCACCCGAGCGCAGCATTCCCGCCATGAGCGCGATGGCGCGACCGACTTCGTCAGGCTTGCAGGACTCTGCGATGTACGACTGCTGGCCGATCATCCAGCCGGAAAAACCGGCACCGAGAAACATGGCTGCCACGAACAGCATCAGCGGATGCGGCGCCGCGGCGAGCAGCAGCATCCCTGCAAGTGCCAGCCCGAGGCCGGTCAACAGAACCGGTTTGTCGCCAAAGCGCGCAACCAGCGCGCCGGCCGGGACGTCGAAGAGCAGCAGCCCGATCCCGCGAAATCCCATGACCACCGACGCGAGCACGGGGCCATAGCCGAGCTCGAGCACGTAGAGCGGCAACAGGATCATCAGCGCCATCTGGCTCGTCGCCATGATGAACGACGGCAGATAGACCGGCATGAGCAGTCGGTCGTAGGGCGACGGAAGTTGCATCGGCGTGGTCAGTCGGCAGCCGCCGCGGCGGCGAAGTCCGGGCTCGGCGAGCTAACCGCAGGCCGCGGCAGAACTTTGCGTCGAACCGAGACCCGTGAGGCGCCCTCCCGGAAGGGCGCGAAGAACGAGAATAATGAACCTGGATGAACGAATTGCAATGCGGTTCAGGCGCGGTGCATCGCCGGTCAGTCAGCCGTCTTTGGCGCAGGGGTATTCCGACCAACGCAGCGGGGTTTCACCACAGGCTGCTAATCCCGCAAAACAGCGGCGATCGCGTCGGCGACATAGTCGACGTTGCGCTGGTTGATCCCGGCGACGTTGATGCGGCTCGACTCGACGAGGTAGACGTGGAACTCCTCGCGGAGCCGGATGACCTGTTCCCGGGAAATTCCGAGAAACGAGAACATGCCGCGTTCGTTCGCGATGAACGAGAAGTCCGTCGTCGTGCCGCGCTCGGCGAGCTTGCCGGCGAGGAGCCGCCGCAGGCCGTTGAGCCGTTCGCGCATTTCGTCGAGCTCCCGCGCCCACAGGGCGCCAAGGTCGGCATCGCTCAGGATCCGCGCGACGATCGCGGCGCCGTGGTCGGGCGGCATCGAGTAGATTCCGCGCGCGATGTTGGACAGGTTGCTCGCAACGGTCGCGCTTAATTCGCGATCTGGCGAAATCACCGAAGTCGAACCCACGCGTTCGCGGTAAAGCCCGAAGTTCTTCGAGCAGGATGCGACGACCACGACTTCGGGCAGCCGCTCGGCCATGAGCCTGACGCCGTAGGCATCCTCCTCGAGCCCTTCGGCCAGACCCTGGTAGGCGATATCGATGAACGGCACCACGTCATGCCGCTCGCAGAGCTCCGCGAGCGTCTGCCACTGCGCCCGTGTCAGGTCGGCCCCGCAGGGATTGTGGCAGCAGCCGTGGATCAGCACGCTGTCGCCGGGACGGATCGTGCCGATCGCCGCGCACATCGCCTCGAAATCGACGCGCTTCGCGCCACGGTCGTAGTAGCGATACTGTTCGAGTGCGACTCCCGCCAGGCCCAGCAACTGCCGGTGATTCGGCCAGGACGGATCGCTGAGCCAGACGTGCGCGTCAGGTTTCGCGCGGTGGATCAGGTGGCCCGCGACGCTCACCGCACCGCTGCCGCCGGGCGTCTGAACCGTGGCCACGCGGCCGTCGGCGAGCGCGGGATGGTCCTCACCGAACAGAATCTCCTCGATTCCGCGGTTGAAACCCGGATTGCCGGCGATGCCGACGTAGGACTTCGTATCCTCGGCCGCGTAGACTTCGCCTTCGGCGCGCTTGACGCACTCGAGCACGGGCGTGCTGCCGGACTCGTCCTTGTAAACCCCAACGCTGAGGTCGACCTTGTTCGGATCCTCGTCCGCCCGAAAAAGCTGCATGATGCCGAGGATGGCGTCCGACGGAATGGTTTTGAGGGAATCAAGCACGGCTGGCACGGTCAATTCGGAAAAGCGAGACGGTATAGTAAGGAGCCGAAGCGCAAGCAACAATAGCGACCGGTTGCCGTGTCCGGCGAGAATCGTCCGTTCGGTTTCACAGCGTGCGAGTTGTCCGGCTCGATGGGCACCGAGGAAGCACCCCGTGTCCGGGACTCAGGCGCGATGGGAGAATCGGTCGGTGAGACTTGAAGCGGTGTGCAGGGGACGACGATATCGAATTTTCGCTTTCGCGACTTCCTGCGGCGCAGGCTCCTAGGGCGGCACGGGCGCTCGAGCAGCGAATCACGCGGCGCCAGAGGCAACTTACGTGACCGTCATCAGAAGCCTCCTGTTCGTACCCGGCAACAAGCCGCAGATGCTGACGAAGGCACTCGGCTTCGATCCCGATGTCGTCATTCCCGACATGGAGGATTCGGTCCCGGACGCCGAGAAGGCCAACGCGCGCGAGGTCGTCGCGTCGTTCCTGCCGAAGCTCGCCGCACGCCAGCCCCTCGTGGTGCCGCGCGTCAATGCGCTCGATACCGGCTGGGCCGATGACGACATGCGGGCGGTCGTCGGGCCGCATGTGTACGGCATCTCGATCGGCAAGATTCGCACTCCCGGCGACATCGCCGAGGTTTCAAGCCGGCTCGATGCGCTCGAGCAGCGGGCAGGCCTCGCAGTCGGCACGCTCAAGCTCATCCCCTGGATCGAGACGGCCGAAGCAATTGTCCGCTGCTTCGAGATACTGACGGCGAGCAGGAGGATCGTCGGTGCGGGATTCGGCGCGGAGGACTACACCAACGACATGGGCATCGAGCGCCTCGACGACGAGTCGCAGCTCAGCTACGCGCGCTCGGCGTTCTGCACCGCGGCGAGGGCTGCCGGCGTCCTCGCGCTCGACACGCCGTGGTTCCGGTTCCGCGATTCCGACGGGTTGCGCGAGAACTCGATCGCGGCAAAACACCTCGGCTTCAGGGGCAGGTTCGCGATCCACCCGGCCCAGATCGGAACGATCAACGCCTGCTTCGCCCCGTCGGACGAGGAAATCGAGCTGGCCCGCCGGGTCGTCGCCGCCTACGAGGAGGCCGAAAGCCGCGGCCGCGGATCGACCTCGCTCGATGGCCGCGTGATCGACGTGCCCGTCGTCAAGCGAGCCCGGACGCTGCTCGAAGTCGCGGAGAGATCAGAAATCTGACGCCATCCTGCGTGCCGGCCCGCAGTGTCCGGATCGACAGGTCCAACGGTTGCACCTTCAGTGCTTGAAAATACGGCTTCCACGCAGCGATGTGTTCCTGCAGGGTATCGCTTCCCCCCTGTCACGTTGCCCGCAAGCCGACGACGACCGGCAGGCGCGCGGCACGCACGCTTGGCAGCAGGCCGCCGATGAACCCGAGCGCGAGCGCGTAAAGCACGCCCTGCAGCACCAGGCCAGGCGTCACGAGGAAAGCGAACGTCACCTGACTGAAGCTTGCGAAGTTGATCGTCGAGGCCTGCATGCCATTGAATCCGGCATAGGCGATCAGGCTGCCGAGGGCGCCTCCAAATGCGCCGAGCAGCATTGCCTCGACGAGCACCGATGCCACGACCGGTAGTGCGCCGAACCCGAGCGCCAACAGCGTCGCGATCTCGCGCGTGCGTCCCGACACGGCCGAGTACATCGTATTGAGCGCGCCGAACACCGCCGCGAGCCCCATGAACACGGCGATAGTCTGGCCGAGAATGTCGACCAGCGTCACGAGCGTGGATGACTGCTCGACGTAGTAGTCGCGCTCGGTGTAGACCCGGACATTGAGCCTCGGGTCGGTAGTCAGTGCATCCACGAACTCTCCGACCGCGCTGGCGCTGGTCAGCATGACGCGCGCCGACTGAAAACTCGTGCCGCGGTTGTAGGCGCCCTGCAGCACGACGGCGTCGGTCCAGATTTCCGATTCCGCGACGCTGCCGTCATCGGTGAAGGTTCCGACGATATCCCACGCCACGTTGCCCGAACGCAGCGTGTCACCCACCTGCAGCCCCGCGAAACGCCGCGACGCCCCGCTGCCGACGATGGCTTCCGATGTACCGGGAGTGAACATCCGGCCCGACTCGATCCGGAAGTCCTGCCGGAGATCCGCAGCGTAGGGTCCGACTCCGCGCAGAGGCACGTTGGCCGGCGTATCGGTGGTCACGAGCGGCACGTCGACGATGACGTAGAGTTCCGCCGAAGCGACCGGCTCGCCGCCTTCGAGTACCACGCCGGGAGCGTCGGCGATGAGGCGGGTTTCCTCCAGGGAGAGCCCGCTCGACATTTCCGAGGTTGCGCCGCCGCGCAGTACGATCGCGACGTCGTCGCGTCCGGAGAGATCGAGCACGGCGCGAAAGCCCTCGCGAATCGAGAGAATCCCGGTGAGCACCGCGACGACGCCGGCGATGCCGACGATGGCAACGATGGAAGGACCCTTGCGCTCCGGAAGCGAACGCAGGTTCATGGCGGTGACGCTTGCGATCTGGGTCAGTCGGGACACGGCGGTCAGACTAGCTGTGCCGGAGTTCGTCGGTGATCTCAAGCCGCAGCACGCGCACGCAGGGTAACGCGCTGGCCAACACACCGAGCGCCACCGCGAGAAGCGCCGCGACCACGAACGCCTGTGGCGGAATCGTCATCAACGGCAGGAACTGCGCAGCCATCGCCCCGATGACGCCGGTAAAGCCCTGGGCCAACCACAGTCCGGCCGCGGCGCCGAGCACGGTGATCGCAAGCCCCTCGAGCAGCACGAGCACGGTAACGCCCATGTTGGAGAATCCGATCGTGCGCAGCACCGCGATCTCGCCGACGCGTTCACGCACCGACTGCGCCATGGCATTCGCGGTGACGAGCAGCATCGTGAAAAAGACCGCGCTCGCGACGGCCGTAACGATTGCGCCGATGTTGCCGATCTGGTTCGCGAAACCCTGCAGGAAGGCTTCCTCCGAGGTCGTTCGCGTCTCGGCGAAGGAGTTGGCGAACATGGCGTCGATCTCAGCGGCAATCTCGGGGCCGAGCGATGGATCGTCAAGCCGTATCGCAAGCCAGCCGATCTCGTCGATCCAGAACTCACGCGCCTCGTTCACGTAGTCGTAGTGCATGTACACGGTCGTGTTGTCGCCGTCTACCCAATCGAAGATCGACGTAATCTCGACGTCCCAGGTATTTCCACCGTCGCGCCGCGTGAAGATGTTCGAGCGGATCGGGACCACGTCACCGACCTCCCATCCGAATTGCTCGGCGACGAGTCGCCCGACGAGCGCGCCGGCCCTGTTTGTCTGCCACGCGCGCTGGTCCGCTTCCGAGACCGGAATCTCCGGATAGACATCGAAAAACGATTCAGGCTCGGCGGTGATCACGACAATCTGGTTGCGATCGTCCTGGTATACGCCCCCGAACCAGTCATGGGAGGTTGCGGAACGCACGCCGTCCAGGCCACGCACCCGGGTCAGGTAACTGAGCGGCAGCGGTTGGATCAACGACACCTTGTGCTGCGAGACGAGCCGGTCCTGGCCCGCGAGCTGAACGCCGCCGGCGAGCGCAAATTGCACGGCCTCCAGTACGCCGAACAACAGGAACGCAATGACGACCGAAGCCCAGGTCAGCAGGATTCTCAGCGGCTTGCGCTTGAGGTTCGACCAGAAGAGCGGAAAATATTTCAAAGGCTTGCGATGTCAGGCGGTATTGACCTGCAGCGGTCCGTGCGACTGCTCCTGTCCGGCAAGCGCGTTGACGATCTGGTCGACCGTCACGGGCACGCGGTTGAAGTAGTGCCCGTCGAGCGCATCGGAGATCGCGCACAGCAGGGCTCCCGCCCCGGCCCCCATGACGGGCTCGCCGATGCCCTTCGTGCCGAGCGGACTTTGCGGGTCGGGCTCGTCGACGGCATCGGAGCGCATGACCGACGGCACGTCGAGATAGCTCGGAGGCTTCGCCTGGTAGAAGCCGATGTTGCCCGGCAGGCCGGTCTGCGGATCGTAGATGTGCCGCTCGAGCGCCGCGAGTCCGAAGCCCATGACGCCGCCGCCCTTGATCTGCGTCGCGAGACCCTGGGGATGGATCACCGTGCCGCAGTCGGCGACCGCAAGATAATCGAGGATATCGAAACGACCCGTCTCGACATCGAGTTCGATCCGCGCGAAGCCGACGACGAACGCGGCGGGCGCCGCGGTCAGCGGCAGGTTGTCGCGGGCGACGCCGATCAGACCCGTACCGGCCAGGGCCGCGGCCGACTGGCGCGTCATCGGGTTGATGTCGTCGGGCAGCTCGTGGCCGTCATAGCGGCCGCCGAGTTCGATCGCGCGCGCCGCCGCCTCTGCATAGGTCATGCCCTGCTCGGGATCCGATTTCAGAAACACGCGCTCGTCGCCGATGTCGTAGTCGTCGGGTTCGCCGCCGAAATCGTTTGCCGCGATCTCCTTGAGCTTGGTGACGGCATCCATGGCAGCGACGTAGTTCGTGCGTGCCATCGTGAACGACGTGTTGCTGCCGAACTGGCCGATGTTCCACGGCAGGTGCAACCGCGTGTCACCGCGCTCGACAACGCAGCTCTCCCAGGCGCACTTGAGCGTTTCCGCCGCGATCCGAGCGGTCCCGGTGTGCGAGTAGGTGCCGAGGTTGCCGACGCCCGTATGAATATGAAGCCCGCCTTCGGGAACCAGGCGCACGAGACCGTCGAAGCCAGAAAACCCGGCCGGGTGAAAGGCCTGGCCTACACCCACGCCGATGACCTTCGAACCGTTGCGCGTGCCGCTCTGAGCCGCCAGTTCCTCCCAGCCGAAGGCTTCCGCACCCTTCTCGATCGCTTCGGCGAGATAGCAGCTCGTCACGGGACCGCGCGCCGCGCCGACCACCGCGTCCATCTGCGGCCCGTTGATGCGCCTGATCTCGAGACGGTCGATGCCGAGCTCGCGCGCCGCCTTGTCGATGAGCGGCTCGACGGCCGCGACCGTCTGGTTGTGGCCCGGACCGCGCTGTGCGGACCGGGGCGGCGTATTGGTCTGCACCGCGACGCCGCGCCAGCGCATCGCCGGCGGCTGGTAGAGGATCGAGACCGTCTCGCCGGCCGAGGTCCAGTCGGGGAAACCCGTCGTTGGGCCGTTGTCCTGAACGATGTAGATGTCTGCAGCCGTTACGCGGCCCTCGGCCGAGAAACCCATCCTGAGACGGCCCTGAAAGCCCGTGCGCGCGGCGCCGAGATAGTATTCCTCGGTGCGGCTGATCCGCATCATGACGGGACGGTTGAGCTTGCGTGACATGTGCGCGGGCACCGCCATGATCGGGTAGGCCTGCGCCTTGGAGCCGAAACCACCGCCGCAGGTCTCGGCGATGTAGACGAGATCCGCCACGTCGATGCCGATGAACTGCGCGAGACCCGGGACCACGTAGCTCTGGCTCTGCGTCGAACCGTAGACGAAGCACTTGCCGTTCTCCCAGTAGGCCATCGCCGTACGCGGTTCCATCGAATGGTGCGACATGCCGGCCGTGACGAAGGTCTCGTCGAGCACGAGCGCGGCTTCGGCGAACCCGGCCTCAAGATCGCCATAGGACCACTCGGCGGCGGGCTCGCCGGTCGGTAGCTGCCCCTCCTCGACCGACGCAAAGTCTCCGGCCGTCCACTTGATCTGCCTGAGCGACGGCGGTCCGGTCAGCCGGTTGTCGCAGACGTTACCGTCCTCACGCGCATCCGGCCCGCCGGGGAAGAGGCTCTCCAGCGGATCGACGGTAAACGGCAGTGCCTCGAGATCGAGTTCGATCGCATCGATCGCGTCCGCGGCCAACTGCTCGCTGACAGCGGCGACGGCCAGGATCGGCTGGCCGATGAACATCGGCTCGTTGGTCAGGATGGGCTCGTTCGGCGCCGCGACCGCCGGTACCTCGTCGGCCGTCAGAATACCGAGCACGCCGTCCATCGCGAGCGCCCGCGAGGCATCGATATTGCGCACCCGCGCGTGCGGCATCGGACTTGTCAGCAGCCGGCAATAGACCATGCCGTCGACCCTGAAATCCTCGGCATACCTCGCGCGGCCAGTCACCTTGCCGCGCACGTCAGGCGGCGTGAAGTCATTACCGAGCAGGTCGTAGGCCATCGTGAATCTCCCGGATAACGCCGTGTTCGCCCAGGCGGCGAACCGACCGTAAGCGTATACCAAAGCGCGCGTCGAATCACACCATGCGCGAAGGGAACAAACGACAGCGAAAAGCGATCTCCAGGGCAGTAACGAGCATGTTCAGCTATTGTCTTACGAACCGAATGTTGCATATACTCTGCACTGATCGCTGTTCGGTGCGTACCGTCGAGTCGGATCGGTTTAACGCGCCCTGAGTTCGGTCGTTTGGGAAAAGGCTACCGCGAGTTCAAGGACTCTCCCGGGCGGTAGCCGCACCGGGACGTATTAGTTTTACAACAAATACCCGGCCCCGAGCACAGCGGCGTTTGTCCGACTCCACCAGTCGCAGGGCCAATCCTGGCCGCGATGACTTCGCATCGGTTGCCTGCCGGGCAGCGACTCGGTTTCTTGACTCATCCGGTTTTGCATGCAGGAGATGCATCATGAGGATTAACAACAAGACCGCGACGACCCTCCCGGCCGTCAGTTCACTTGCCCTACTCGTTTCGCTCGCGTTGCCCCCGGCAACCGGAAACGCTCAACAGGACGGAATCACCGCCCTCGAAGAAGTCGTCGTCACGGCCCGACGCCGTGAGGAAAGCCTGCAGACGGTCCCGCTGGCGATCACGGCGTTTTCGGGCGAACAGCTCGAAGCGGCCGGCATCGAGATGATCGGTAACATGAACGCCGTCGCACCGAACCTGTCGGTGCAGGGCGGCTCCGGCCGCGGCATCGAATCCTCGGCGAGTTTCAGGGTCCGCGGCATGCCAGGCGTAGCCGTTTACGTCGACGGTATCGACCAGACCGAAAGCGTCGGCCTCTTCACCATGGGTGTGGTCGAAGTGGACCGTATCGAGGTGCTGCGCGGACCGCAGGGCACGCTCTTCGGCAACTCCTCGCTCGGCGGTGCGATCCAGTACGTCACGCGCGCACCCGCGGACGAATTCGGTGCACGGCTGCAAATGCGAATGGGTGACTACGAGCGCCGTGACATCCAGGCTTCCGTGGACCTGCCGTTGACCGACAACTTCCGTACCAAGTTCACCTACGCCGACCTATATCGCGAAGGATTCATGGAGAGCGTCGACAACGGTCAGAAGTTCGGCGACGTCAATGATCAACTCGTTCGCGCTGACTTTCTTTTCACGCCTACCGATGCGCTGACGATCCGGTACTCGTTCGACTCGAGTATCCAGGACCGATCCGGCGGCGCCCGCGCCATCTGGGAGATCGGGCCCAGCACCTCCTTCGTGGTAGGCGGGACCACCGTCAATGCGAATGCCCAGGCGCAAGCCTACGAGAATGCCTACGGGATCATCTTCGACGATCACCACGTTGCGTCGGGTCACCCCGGTGGCCTGATAGGCAAGTACGAAACCCGGGTTTCCCACGAGACCGACGGCTTCTTCATCGACCAGGAACGCCAAACGCTCGACATCAATTACGACATCAACGACAACCTGACGCTGCGCCTGCTAAGCGGTGACCGCTTGACCGAGCGCCGTCTGATGGTCGATTTCGACTCGGACTCGCGCGTGGACTTCGCCAATCGTCAGGACAACGACTGGGTCGAGGAAAAGTCCAATGAACTGCAGTTGATCGGCAGCTTCGGAGACAACGAACAGTTCAGTTGGGTCGTCGGCTATTACCAGTGGGAGAACCTGGACAAGGCCCGGTTCCCGACGTTCTCAAGCCAGACCCTGACCTGCGATATCTGGGCCGCGAGCCGGCAGCCGAGCTACCGCGGCGTGACCACGGCCGATCGGGTCAACTGCTTCAACGACCGAATGCGGGCGCTCGGCGTTTCGGACCAGTTTATCGCCAGGGAGGGGGACGACCTCGACGCGATGTGGTCCCAGGTCAGAGCGCTCAACCCCAACAACGAGGGCGTCACGTTCTCGACAATCTCGGGCAGCGCCGGTCCCAATAACGACGCGATGTACATCACGCCGCACGAATCCGACGCGTTGTACGCCGACCTGAGCTGGGACATCACAGAGCAGTTCACGCTGGCCGCTGGCGTCCGGCGCCAGGAAGACGTCAACCTCGGGCAACGGCGCGTGTTTGGCAGGGATATCGTAGAGCCGTTCCCGTGGAACAATCCGCAGTACCACCTCAAGCAGCCGCACGCCTATCACAAGTTCACGCAAGTGCGCGCAGGATCAAGCTTTGAGGACACGACATCGCGCTTCTCGGTGCAATACCAGTGGAACGACGACTTGATGACCTATCTCACGCTTTCGAATGGCTACGCGCCGGGCGGCCGCTCGGCCCCGCCCGGAACCGTGCTTCGCGTCGATTCCAACAACGTGGCCGTCGCCGGGTTCCTCAGGGACGTTCACAATGCCGGCCTCTCGGACCTGCCGGCGGTACTGTTGCGCGGCAAGCAGACCGTCGACAGCTACGAACTCGGCATGAAGGGGGACTGGCTTGACGGGCGTCTGCGCACCAACGCGACGTATTTCACGACCGACTGGCGCAACATGGGCGGCGCGACCTACGTGGCGACCATTTACTGGGATACCGACGGTGACGGGTTCGCCGACGTGGACGGACTGATCCCCTGTGCGGCCCGCTGCACGGCGGACGGGCAGAACGAAATCCTCTGGTTCCCGAATCTGCTCCGCTCGGCGGTGAACAAGTCAGAAGCCTCGGGGCTTGAGTTCGAGTTGAGCTACCTGAGCGGCGACAATTTCCAGTTCGGCACGAACATCGGCTTGCTCGATACCGAGTTCGTCGACCTCGGTGACGCGGCGCTCGGCACGGTTCCGGCCTACTCCGAAGGCGACAAGTTCGCAGGCGCGCCGGACATGACCGCGAATCTCTGGGGTCAGGCCGACTGGTCTGTCGGTAACGGCGCATCGATGACCTTCCGGGTCGATTACACCTGGACCGACGACTACACCACGTTCGCCGGCGGACCGTTGCAGCGTACGCAGAAGTCCTTCGGGCTCGTCAATGCGCGGATGATCTACGACGCGGGAACGAACTGGCAACTCGTCCTGGCGGGTACGAACCTCACCAACGAGTACTACAGCCCGGCGTTCTTCTACACCGTTTCGCAGCAACTGTGGGACGGCTCGGTCGGGCGCCCCCGCGAGGTGTACGTCGGTTTGAACTTCAGCTTCGAGTGATCAACAACGCTGCCGGCGCCACCCGGCGTCGGCAGCGCTCGATGCCTGAATCGCTTGCCGAAACAGGCTTCGACTTCGGGTGATTTGCGGAGCCGGACCTCGCGTGGTGGGGTTGGGCTCGTTCTTGGCGCGTAAACCCAAGCGCGCGGTACAATCGCGCTCGCCAGGTAAAACCCTCAAGAACGGATTACTCGCATGAACAGATTCGCTGCCCAAGCGGCGCGGTCAGGCATCTGCGCCGCGCTCACACTGCTGGCTACGATTACCGGTCAGGCCCAGCAAACAGCACCCGCATTCGAAGGCTCCGCACTGGTCGAGCCGCCCACGGCCAACTGGCCGACCAACGGCGGCAACCTCTACAACCAGCGCTACTCGCCGCTGACCCGGATCAATCGCGACAACGTCGCCAATCTCAAGGGCGTCTGGCGCGCTCGGCTAAACGGTTCGGGCGTCGGCGCGCAGTTCTCCGGCGAAGCGCAACCCATCGCCTACGACGGTGTGCTCTATGTCGTGACCGGCGCCGACGACGTGTTCGCGATCGACATCGATACCGGGGAGATTCTTTGGAGCTACGAGGCTAACCTCGAAATTGGCATCGACACCGTGTGCTGCGGCTGGACGAGCCGGGGCGTCGGGCTCGGCGACGGCAAGGTCTACGTCGGCCAGCTCGATGGCCAGCTCAAGGCACTCGACCAGCGAACGGGCGAAGTCGTCTGGGCCACGCAGGCCGAGCACTGGCAGGAAGGTTTTACGATCACGAGCGCGCCGCTCTACTACGAAGGCCTCGTGATCACCGGGTTCGCCGGCGCCGAGTACGGCGTTCGCGGCCGGGTCAAGGCCTACGACGCCGACAACGGCGAACTCGCCTGGACGTTCTACACCATCCCGGGCCCGGATCACGTCGGCCACGAGACCTGGCCTCAGGACAACGCACTCTGGATGCACGGCGGCGCCACCGTCTGGCAAACTCCGGCCGTCGACCCCGAACTCGGGCTGCTCTACTTCTCGACCGGCAATCCGGGACCTGATTTCAATGGCTCCGTACGCGCGGGCGACAACCTTTTCTCGGCCTCGATCGTCGCCGTGGACGCATTGACCGGCGAGTACCGCTGGCACTTCCAGCAGGTCCGCCACGACATCTGGGACTACGACGCGCCGAGCCCGGTAGTGCTCTTCGACATCGAAATCGACGGCGTCGAACGCAAGGGCCTCGCCCAGCCGAGCAAGACCGGCTGGGTCTACATCCTCGACCGGACCAACGGCGAACCGCTCATCGGCATCGAGGACCGCCCCGTGCCGCAGGACCCGCGCCAGGCCACCGCGGCGACGCAACCGTTCCCGATCGGCGACTCCTTCGTACCGCAATCGATCGACATTGCGCCGGAGGGCTACCGCCTCGTCAATGAAGGACGCATCTACACGCCTTACTGGACGGACGAATACGTCATCGCGAAACCGGCCATCAGCGGCGGCGCGAACTGGCCGCCGAGCGCCTACGATCCGGCGACGGGCTTCCTCTACGTCTGCGCCGAGGACCGGATTGGCGTTTTCATCGCCGAAGAACTCTCCGAAGAGCGGCCGCCCGAAGGCGAGCTTTTCACGGGCGGGACCTTCGGCGCCCCGCCGCTGCCGACCCTCGGCACGCTCACGGCAATGGACATGCACACGAACAAGATCGCCTGGCAGCAGCAGTGGGCCGATCCCTGCTACAGCGGCTCGGCGGCGACCGCAGGCGGTCTGCTCTTCGTCGGCAGGAGCGACGGACGCCTGACCGCACTCGACTCGAACAATGGCGACATGCTCTGGGAGTTCCAGACGGGCGCGGGCATGAACGCGCCGGTGTCGGTCTTCGAGCACGACGGGACGCAATACGTCGCCGCCTACTCGGCCGGCAACCTGTTCGCGGCCTCGGTCAAGGGCGACAGCGTCTGGCTCTTCGCGCTCGACGGGGAACTCGACCCCGTCGAACCGGGCGGCACGCTCATGAGCTTCCCGGCGGACCTCGAGGGCGAGGCCGATCTCGCCAACGGGCGAACGGTGTACGACCTGGCCTGCGTGGCCTGCCACGGCGCTGACGGCGAAGGCGGCCACGGTGGCGGTATCGATATCCGCAACTCCGGTCAGATCGGCGCCGTAATCCAGGTCGTCCACGAAGGGCGCAACGACATGCCCGGCTTCAGCGTGTCGCTGACACCCGAGGACATCAGGGACGTGAGCGCTCTGGTCGCCGACGTGCTCGCGCAGTGAGTCTCCTGCCGCGTGCGGAGCGGTCGGTAAATGCTGCCAACGCGCGCCTGTCCCGCACAGGCGCGCCCGGCTGGCGCGCCAAGCTGGCGACCGCGGGCCTGTGGCGAGCGTCGCACCCGACCTGGCTCGGTGTTCTTTCGCTGCTCGCCGTCTCCGCCGCCGCGGGCGCGCTCTCGGCGTGCAGTCAGGCGCCGCAGCCCCATCCGCTCACGGCCGCACCGACCGACGGCTGGCCCACGAACGGCGGCGACCTCTACAACCGCCGCTACTCGCCGCTCGCCGAGATCGACCGCAGCAACGTCGCGAACCTCCGGGGCGTCTGGCGCGCGCGCCTCGACGGTTCCGGAATCGGGCCGCAGTACTCCGGCGAAGCACAACCCATAGTCGCCGGCGGCGCGATTTACATCGTCACCGGTGCGAACGATGTTTTCGCGCTCGACGTCGCCACGGGCGATCGTCTTTGGGACTACCACGCCAACCTCGACCCCGAGATCAACGCCGTCTGTTGCGGTTGGACGAGCCGCGGCGTCGGGCTCGGCGACGGCAAGGTCTATGCCGGCCAGCTCGACGGCAAGCTCCTCGCACTCGACCAGCTCACAGGCGAGATCGTGTGGTCCGTACAGGCCGAGCGCTGGCAGGCGGGCTACACGATCACGAGCGCACCGCTCTACCATGACGGGCTCGTGATCACCGGGTTCGCGGGCGGCGAACGCGGCATCCGCGGCCGCGTCAAGGCCTACGACGCCGACGACGGCGCGCTCGTCTGGACGTTCTACACGATCCCGGGCCCCGGCGAGATCGGCCACGAGACCTGGCCGCAGGACAACGAAATCTGGATGGACGGCGGCGCACCGGTCTGGCAGACGCCGGCGGTCGACCCCGAACTCGGGCTCCTGTATTTCTCGACCGGCAATGCCGCGCCCGACTACAACGGCTCCATACGCGCCGGAGACAACCTCTTCGCGGCGTCGATCGTCGCCGTGGACGTCCGGACCGGCGAATACCGCTGGCACTTCCAGCAGGTCCGCCACGACATCTGGGACTACGACTCACCGAATCCTGTCGTGCTCTTCGACATCGAGATCGACGGCGTCATGCGCCAGGGCCTCGCGCAGGCCGGCAAAACAGGCTGGGTGTACATCCTCGACAGGACCAGCGGCGAGCCGCTCATCGGCATCGAGGACCGGCCGGTACCGCAGGATCCGCGCCAGGCGACCGCCGCGACGCAACCCTTCCCGCTCGGCGACGCGTTCATTCCCCAGGAGATCGCGATCGCACCGGAAGGCTACCGGGCCATCAACCAGGGCCGAATCTTCACGCCGTTCTGGACCGACGAGCCCGTGCTCGTCAAGCCCGGCGTCGGCGGCGGGGCGAACTGGCCGCCGAGTTCCTACGATCCCGCCACGGGACTCTTGTACGTCTGCGCCCGGGACGCAAGCTGGGGTTACATCGCCGAGGAAGTCAGCGACGAGCGTCCGCCAGAGGGCGAGAGCTATATCGCCGGCGGTTTCGGCGGCGCGGCACTGCATTCGCTTGGCGTCTTCGCGGCGCTCGACGTGACCACGAACACGCTCGTCTGGCAACAGCACTGGCGCGACATCTGCTACAGCGGTTCGCTGACGACGGCGGGCGGGCTGGTCTTCGTCGGCCGCAGCGACGGCAGGCTCACGGCGCTCGATTCGAGCAACGGTTCGATGCTCTGGGAGTTTCAGACCGGCGCCGGCATGAATTCCGTGCCGAGCACCTTCGCGCACGAAGGCCGCCAGTATCTCGTCGCCTACTCCGCCGGCAACATGTTCGCAGGCTCCGCCAAGGGCGACAGCGTCTGGCTTTTCTCGCTCGACGGCACACTCGACGAGGTCGAACCCGGCACGGTGCAGCCGCGGGGACCCCTCGGCGAATAGCTTTCCTGGTTGGATTGCGCCCGGCGCCGTGGCCGCGGGCGCGCAAACCAAAGTACCGCTGCAGTCGAGCGCGGGTTACAGGCCGCGGATGGCCGTTGCGACCGGCAGCCTCGCGGCTCGTATGGCCGGCAGCAATCCGCCAAGAAGACCGACGGCGCAGGCCCACAGGATGCCCTGCGCGACCAGGCCGACGCTGACCTGCAATCGAAATACGATCGAGGAGACCAGACTTCCCATGTTGATCGTGGTTCCGCTGAAGAGCGCCCAGGCGATCGCGGCGCCGATCAGCGCCCCGGCGATCGACAGCAGCAACGCTTCGACGAGTACGGAAGCCACGACCGGGCTCGGACCGAAACCGATCGCCCGCAACGTCGCGATCTCGACCCCGCGGCTGCTTACCGCCGCGTACATCGTGTTGAGCGCGGCAAACAAGGCGCCAACGGCCATGATTCCGGCAACGAACGTCGTCACAACGTCCAGAATGTCGCCCACGCCTTCGGACTGGCGCTGGTAGTAGTCGACCTCGCGAAGCACGTCGACCGAGAGCACGGGATTGGAGGTCAACGCGTCGCGGAACACGGCGAAGGCTTCCTCTGACTCGAGCACGACGGTCACGCTGCTCCCGCCAGTGCGCTGATACGTCGACAGCAGGGTATCGACGTCGGTCAGAAAGCCCGACTCGAGCGCGTCGCCGCTCGTGAATACGCCCATGATCGTCCACTCGCTCTCGCGCAGGGCGACGGTGTCGCCGATCGCGATCGTTGCGAACTCTTCCTGCACGCTGGCACCGACGATGAGTTCTCTGAGACCCGGTTCGTAGAGGCGTCCCGCCACGACTTCGATTTCGGGTCGGACCGAAAGCCCCTCGGCGCTCATGCCGCGCAGGCTGACGGCAGCGACCGAGCCATCGGCTTTCGCAAGGTCAATGCCCGTCACCATGTCGATCGTGGCGGCGACGTCGCCGTCGGCCGTCCGGGCGATTCCCGGCGCATCGATGATCGTCAGCGTCGCGTCGACGGACAGCCCACTGGAGACCTCCGCGTTCGTGCCGCCGCGCAGGACGATCGCCCGATCCGAACGCCCCGTCGACAACAGCGTTTCCTCGAGGCTGGTCGTGATCCCGAGCACGGAGACGAGCACTGCGACCACGCCGGCGATCCCGACGACGACGACGCAGGAACTGGCCATCCGTTGTGGAATGGTGCGCAGGTTCATCGCCGTGACCGCGCCGATTTGCCTGAACAGCGTCATGGCTTCGCATTCATCGGCGGGCCAGCGCATCGACGACGTTGAGCCGCTGCGCGAGCCACGCGGGCGGCAGCGCGCTGACGATCGCGACAAATACGCCGATCGCGAGCCCGAGCGCTATCACGCTCGCCGGCAGCGGCAAGCCGCCGATGCCCATGCTGCGGAAGATCTGCGGGAAAAATGTCGCGGCAGCGGCCAGGGCGATACCTGCAGCCGACACGCACAGCAGCAGCGACTCAGCCGCCACGAGGCCGACTATGGTCGCGTTGCCGAAGCCGTAGGTCTTGAGCACGGCCAGCTCGGGAATGCGCTCGCGCACCGACTGCCACATCGTGTTGCCCGTCAGGAAAAGCAGCGTGAAGAACACGGCGCCGATGATGGCATTGACGAAGAAATCGATGTTCCCGATGCGCTGTATCTGGCTTCTGACCCAGTCCTTCTCATTGAGCGTCTGGGTCGCGAAGCGCGAATTCTCGAACATCGCATCGATGCGCTGTCCGATGGCCGCGGCCCGCTCGACACTGCCGACCTTCACGAAGTACAGCAGCACCATGCCCCGGTTCTGGATACGGGCTTCGTCGAAGTAATCGAAATGCACGTATATTTCCTGAGCCGCGAAATCTCCGAAGGCCTCGTCGAATTCGTAGATTCCGGCGATGTCGAAGTCCCAGACATCGGATCCGTCCGCCTGCGTGAACACCTGAGAACGCAACGTAACGCGGTCGCCGATATTCCAGCCCCATTCCTCTGCGAGGTCCCTTCCGACCAGCGCACCCGTTCGCGTGCGGCGCATCGCTTCGACCTGGTCCTCGGGTACGACGATCTCCGGGTAAACGTCGAGAAAGCCGTCGAGTCCCACGGCGCCGACCTGAAGCGCGTTGCGCGGTTCCTGGTAGTAGGCGACGAGCGCCTGGTAGTAGCCGACACCGTCGACGCCGGGCAGCGCCTCGATCTGCGGCAGATATGCGATCGGCAGGCTCTCGATGAGGTTTACGCGGCTTTGCACCCGCAGGCGCGTGTCGCTCATCTGGTCGATGGCGTCGTCGAAACTCGAGGTCACGCCATGCAGGGTGCCGTAGAGCAGGAAAGCGACGATGATCGACAGCAGCGTCAGGATCGTGCGCAGCGGCCTGCGCCACAATCCTGCCCAGACAAGGATGAAGTACTTCACGCAGCGGTTTCGAGGGGCTCCGCGCTCAGCACGCCCTTGTCGACATGAAGCAGACTCGATGCGTGCTCCGCGGCGCGCGGATCGTGCGTCACCATGATGACGGTCTTGCCGTGATCGCGGTTGAGCAGTTCCAGCAGTTGGAGCACGGATTCGGACGACTCCCGATCGAGGTCTCCGGTCGGCTCGTCGCAGATGAGCAGCGTCGGGTCCGACACGAGCGCGCGCGCGATGCCGACGCGCTGTTGCTGGCCGCCGGAGAGTTCCGCCGGTTTGTGCTTGGCACGATCGCCGAGCCCGACGAGTTCGAGCGCCGCGCGGACGTTCTGCCTGCGCTGCTTGCCCGAGAGTTTTGTCAGCAGCAGCGGAACCTCGACGTTGCGCTCGGCACTGAGCACGGGCAGCAGGTTGTAGAACTGGAACACGAAGCCCACGTGCCGGGCGCGCCACTTTGCGAGTTGACCGGACGAAAGCTTGTCGAGCCGTTGACCTGCGACGACAACCTCACCCTTGTCGCACTTGTCGAGCCCCCCGATCAGGTTGAGCAGCGTGGTCTTGCCCGATCCCGACGGCCCCATGAGCGCGAGAAACTCGCCCGTCTCGACGTCGAGGTTGAGACCCTTGAGCACCTCCACGCGCTGCTTGCCGCGTACGTAGCCCTTGTCCACGTCCCTGATCGTCACGAGTGCCGTCATCGGCTCACTCCTCGATAGTATTTGATTGCACAGGCGCCGCCGCGTCGAGGCACTTCCCACCGCATGGCGCCACTACCCCGGGCCGTCCAGGATTGCCGTCTCGTTCACGAACCCTCAGGGGCGATTTGAACGCGTACGCCGTCGGTCAACTGCGCAAGATCACCCGCCGCCAACCGCGTTCCCGCCGTAATGCCGGAAAGTACGACCTGGCCGAGCGAGGTGCGCGCACCGAGACTCACCGCGCGCCGTTCGACCGTGTCGTCGCGCAGCACGTACACGACGCCCGTCGTGCCGTTGGCCTGGACCGCATCGATCGGCACGACGACCGCACGCGACGCGGCTTGCGCCGCCGGCGCGGCGTCCGAATCGTCGTCGAGAAACGACACGCGCACGCCCATCTGCGGCAGGATTCTCGCATCCTTCTCGCCGAGTCCGACACGCACGCGCACGGTAGCCTTGGCGCGGTCGGCCGTCGGGATGATCGCGATGACATGGGCGGGGATGCGCCAGTCCGGATAGGCGTTGAGCGTGACAGTGACGGTCTGGTCCGCCTGGACGCGATTGATGAAGTTTTCGCTGACGTCGACCTCGACTTCGAGCGAGTCCATGTCGACGATCGTGCCGATCCCGGTGCGCGTGAAGCCGCCGCCCGCGGATATCGGCGAGACCATCTCGCCTTCCTGTGCGGCCTTGACCGTCACGATTCCCGCGAACGGCGCGCGCACGATCGTGTCGTCAAGGTTGCGCCGGGCGAAACCCACCGCGGCCTCGCCAACGTCGACCGCCCGCGCGGCCACGTCGAGACCGGTGCGTGCGGCATCGTAGGCCGCCTTCGCGTTGTCGAACTCCTGCGCGCTGATGATCTGCCGCTCGAACTGGCTCCGGTTGCGTTCGAATATCGGCACGGCATTGTCATACGCGACCTGCGCGGCGGTCAGATTCGCCCGCGCCTGCCCGAGTTGCGCCTCGGCCTGGGCGAGCGCCGCGCGGTAGTTGGTGTCGTCAAGCCGGGCCACGACCTCGTCGCGCTCCACGAACTGCCCTTCCTCGATCAGCAGTTCCACGACCTTGCCCGTGATCTTCGACGAGACGGTGGCCTGGCGCCGGGGGATCACGTAGCCGGACGCGTCAAGTATCGAACCGCGCTCCGTGGAGACCTCGTCCGGCGCGGCTTCGGCCATCGCGACGTTAACGACGATGGTTTCGGGCAGCGTGTAGTAGTACCAGCCGGCGCCCCCCGCGGCGACCACCACGAGCACGGCAAGCACCCACCAGATCGCGGCGCGCCCGCCTCCCGCGGAGGGCTCGTCGTCCCGGTCGATCTGTAGCTGGTTCAGCAGCGAGGATCGTTCATCCACGGTCGCAACCCCGACGTGGTGTCTCCTGGCCGCTCAGTTTAGCCCGAACCGAAACAGAATTCGTGCGATATGCGGCAATCGTGTTCATCCGACCGCGAACAAGGGAGGACTGTTCCGCTGCCAACGGAGATTCAGGTGGACCGCCTGGCGCAGCTCCGGAACCACCGCTGCCGGCCGGCCGCGAGCGCTCAGCGCCCCGGATTACGTTCCTCTCGGAACCGTAACCTTGCTTTCTTCCATCCAATGGATGATTCGCGAGGTCAAAACCGCTTGGTCGCCGCTCAGTTCAGGTCGACAGCGAAGCTCCTGAGCAGCCGCAGCGGGACGATTTCGAGCGCGCGGCGATGCGTGCCCTTGAGCACGACTCGCGGCGCCATACCGGCCTCATGCGCTTCGAGCCAGCGTGCGGCACACAGACACCAGCGGTCACCCGGACGCAAGCCGGGAAACTCGAACTGCGGCATGGGCGTGGACAGGTCGTTGCCCCGGAACCGCGAGAACTCGAGAAACTCGCGCGTGACCTCCACGCAAACCGTGTGCGAGCCGATATCCTGATCGCTCGTGTTGCAGCAGCCGTCCCTGAAAAACCCCGTCTCCGGACTGTCGCTGCAGGTCTCTATCGCTTCGCCGAAAACGTTTACGGACTCGTCCATGGGGCCCTCGCTACGATCCACCGGTGTCAAACATGTCCGATCTATTCCGCAGGCTCAAACACAAGCAGCACGTTGCCCGGGCTGCCGACGATGCCGCCGTTGCCCGACGTGACGAACAGCATGCCGCCCGCGACGACGGGGCCGGGCCCGTCCATTGAGCCGCCGTTGGCGGCAACGTTATTGACGGTGTCAAACGCACGGTTGGTGTCGAAGGACCAGACGATCTCGCCGGTTTCAGCATCATAGGCGCGCATGCCGCCGTCGGCAGCACCGGAGAAGACGACGCCCGGAATCGACGTCAGGGCCGCTGACTGGGCCGCGCTGCAGCCGGGTCCGGGGGTGCACAGCCGCGGCTCGGGCGGCATGTACCAGACGCGATCGCCCGTGGCGACATTGACGGCGTGCAGGCCGCCCGGAGTCTCTGTGAACTGGTCCGCGACGGCGAAATAAGCGCGTTCGCCGTCGGTCGTCGAGCCCCAGACCCCGCCGACGGGGCTGCCGCGTCCCCAGCGATACTCCCAGACCACGGCGCCGTTGCGGTCCGGATCGAGCGCGTAACCGACGCCCGACTTCTGCGGCAGGACGAGGAGATCGCTGCCGTCTGAGAGCGTGACGAGGCCCGGCGACGCGGAGAAGTCGAAGTCGGGGCCAACCTCTTCCGGGCAGTTCGGGTTGTCGCCGGCGTTTTCGTCGCCGCCCGTCGACTGCGCATCGCAGCCGAGGATCCAGATGTCGCCGCCCGGTATGATCTGGTTGATCCATTCGATCTCGCCCGTAGCGATCGAAAACGCGATGATCGCATCGCTCGTGCCGGGCGCGGGGTCCGCGTAGGCATTGCCCGACGCCGCGTAGATCATGCCGCGTTTCGGATCGACTGTCGGCGCGCTCCAGATCGCGACGCCCGCCGGTCCCCACAGTTGCGCACCGCTCGTGCTCGTGCCGCGCGGCTGCGGTTCCGGGACCGTGTACGTTTTCCAGACGACCTCGCCGGTCTCGGCATCGAGCGATGTCAGGCTGCCGCGAAACGTGCAGCACTCGTAATCCGGCATGGACGCGGCCGTTTCCTCGGAGACACCTGACGTCACGACGTAGAGCCGGCCGTCGAACAACGCCGGTGAACCCGTTGACCGTGCTGCCGGATGATCGTCGACCTTGTAGGACCAGATTTCCTCGCCCGTCTGCGCGTCGACGGCGTAGGCCCTGGCCTGGGCATCGGCGAAATAGATCGCGTAGCCCGATTCGACCGGACCCACGGAAATCGCCGTGCGAACCCCCGCGCGGGCCTCGTAGGTCCAGTAGCTGCAGCCCGTGGCCGCATCGAGCGCGTAGACAGCGCCCGTCATGCTGCCCATGAACACGCGTCCGCCGACCACCGCCGGCTGCGCGCGCGACTGGGTCACGTCCGGGATGCCGAACGCCCATTTGAGCGTGAGCTTCGGCACGTCACCGGCCGCAAGGCCGCCCGTATCCGGCTGAAAGCGCGTGTTGCGCATATCAGGGCCCCAGCCGTTCCAGATGGTGCCCGCCGCGAGCGTCGGCAACGGCGGCGACTCGGCGCAGAGACCCGCGCTGAACGGCGCGATGCGCTCAACGACCGGGCGGCCGGTCAGAAATTCCGCGACCGCCGCGCGCTCGTCCGGGGTCAGCGGCTCGCCCTGGATGCGCATGTTTCCCTCCGTCATCGAGGCGACGACGGCATTGGGCGTCAGCACCGACATGGCTTCGACCGTCGGTATGTCCTCCTCGGGCGGATTCACGTGACACAGCGCGCAGTGCGTCACGAAGAGCGCTTCGCCGTCGGGCACCTGAGCGCCGGCGAATTGGGCGCCCACCAAAAACGACAGCGAAGCCGCCGCAAGCCAGAATCTCATCGGTACCTCTCCTGCTGCGTACATCCGTAGCCGTCGGACCGCCGTGAGGCCGGGTAACCATCCATGCGCTCCGCAGACGCTGCGCAACCTCATGTCCGTCGCAACATCACGCAGCTACTCGTCAATTCTGAGGCAGCGCAAATACCCAGACGACGCCGCCCTGCGGCACGATGGTCTCGGGATTGCCGAACAGCCCATCCACGCGGCGCTGCGAACCCGCGGCATCCACACCCCAGCCCGACTGCACGGCAATGTGCTGAACGCCGTCGATCGCGAACGACGATGGTACGCCGGTGATGCCGGAATTCAGCCGCGCCTGCCAGAGAATCTCGCCCGTTTCCCCATCGAAGGCGCGGAAGTAGCGATCGGCCGTACCGCCCAGGAATACGAGGCCGCCGGCCGTCGTCAGGATCGGCCCCCAGTTGCTGAACTCGCCAAACTCGTGCATCCAGACGCGCTCGCCGGTATTCAGATCCCAGGCCTGAAGCTCGCCGACGTGGTCTGCACCCTCGACAAGGCTCGTTTCCCTGATATCCGTGCCGACGAACTGCTGTCCGCGCCGGTACTCGACCTCCTCGCCGGCCATCGTCGTGCACAGGTTGTCGTTGGCCGGGATGTAGAAGAGCCCCGTGACCGGGTTGTACGCCGCCGGCGGCCAGTTCTTGCCGCCGTGCAACGACGGGCAGAATGTCGCGGGCTTGTCGAGACCGGGTTTGCGCTCCATGTCGTATTCCGGTCGCCCCGTTTCCGAATCGAGACGCGAGAAAACATTGTGATTGACGTACGGCTCGGCATCGACGAAGCCGATACCGTCGGCGCGCCGCTCGAGCAGCCACAGGTAGCCGTTGCGCCCGGCATGCACGAGGCCGGGAACGGTCCGCCCGTCGCGCGTGATATCGATGAGCACCGGCGCGGAAACCTCGTCCCAGTCCCACGAGCCGTTCCAGTGGTACTGGTGATAGCCCGTAATCTCGCCGCCGCCGACATCGAAGGCGACGACCGAATTCGTGTAAAGATTGTCGCCGGGGCGAGCGTCGCCGATCCAGGGTCCGGGGTTCCCCGTGCCCCAGTAGGTCTGGTTGAGATCGGGGTCGTAGGTCCCGGTGACCCAGGTCGGCGCACCGCCCGTCTGCCATGTGTCGCCGGGCCAGGTGTCGTTGCCGAACTCGCCGGGGCCGGGGATGGTGTAGGACTTCCAGACTTCCTCGCCCGTCTCCGAATCGAGTGCTGCGACGAAACCGCGGATGCCGCGCTCGCCGCCCGATACGCCGACCATGATCCGGCCATTGACGGCCAGCGGCGCCCCCGTCATGTAGTAGCCGCCGTTGTAGTCCTCGACGACCACCTCCCAGACGAGTTCGCCGGTCGCCGCATCGAGTGCGACGACGTTCGTGTCGGAGGTCGACATGTAGACCTTGTCACCGTAGAGGGCCACGCCTCGGTTGGTCGGATGGCCGAGACGGATGTCGAACGGCATCTGGCGGCGGTACTGCCAGAGCGTGTCGCCCGTGGCGGCATCGAGCGCGAGGATTGAATTGAGCGGCGTCGTGACGAACATGACGCCGTCGTTGACGACGGGCGGCGCCTGATGGCCCTCGGTCATGCCCGTGGATACGGTCCACACGGGCTCAAGCCCGGCAACGTTGTCCTTGTCGATCTGATCCAGCGGAGAGTAGCCCCAGCCGTCGTACGTGCGGCGGAACATGAGCCAGTTTCCGGGCTCGGGGTTCCTGAGGCGCTCATCGGTCACGGGACTGTAGTCCCCGACAAGCTGCGCCGCTCCTGGAGTCCAGACCGAGCCGAGCAGGAGCGCGCCGAGCGCGATGGAAAGTCCGCTGCGATGGTTCATGCGCATGTCTCCTGAATGTTCATGTACCGAGCCCGCCGAGCGGGTCGAGCCCGGGCTGCTGAAAGCCGACGCGGCCTTCGAATTCGCCGGCCACAGCCAGCATGCCGTCGACGAGTTTGAGCGGCAAGGCCGCGAGTTGCCACGGCGCGGGCCCTCCGACGACGCGGGCGCCATCGCTCGGGTCGAACTGCGACTCGTGGCACGGGCACTGAAAACGATTGGTTGACGTGTCCCAATCGGTGATGTCGCAGCCCGTGTGCGTGCATACGCCGGAGTAAGCGACAATGCCATCGACCGCGCGAGCCCGCGTCTGCTCGGTCAGGCCCGCGCGATCGACGTGGACGAGCACGAGCTGGTTGAGGCGGGTACCGTTGCGGATCTCGCCGGTGAGCGGATCCATCGGGTAGGCGAACAGCTGTTCCGCGCCGAGTGCGAGGTCGTCGGGCGCAATCGCCACACCGGCCCGCTCCCCAAAAGCGAAGACAAGCCGGTCGTTCTCGGCCGGGGGCATTGCCGCGCCGTCGGTACCCTGGGCTCTCGACGCGACGGGCAGCGCGAGCCCGAACGCACACAAGCCACGCAGAACGCGGCGGCGCTCGCCTGATCGAAGACTCCGTCGGCGGTACCTGTCTTGTTCGTCTGCCACCTGGCTTGTTCGCTTGTCCCCCGCGCTGCGACGATCGCACCGCGCGTGCAATTGTGCCGTGGCCACCGCTCCGCGTACAGCGGGCCTGCCAGACTGTGCCGGTGTCTCGCTGCCATGACCCCGACGATCGGGAACGGTTGCGGCGGGTTGCGATTCCACCGCGCGCCTGTGTGGCCTCAAGTCAGCAGTTGCGTACAATCCACCATTCCCGGTGGGAGAGTTCCGTCAGGGGCGCAGCACTTCAGGACTGCAATGGCAGCCCCGGCCCTTCGCCTCGGGAACTTGCTGAACCGTAATCCGGACAAACGACTTACAGCCGTGAGTGCCTGCCGCGTGGGCTCCACGCGCAAACCGCCAAACATGAAAGGAACGACCAGAACACTTCTCGCGCCCATGGCGGCACTGGCCCTGCTCGCCGCGTCCCCGGCGCCCGGCCAGGACTGGACGCTGGTGAGGGAGGACTCGCGCCGCGACATCGTCATCTATGAACGCGCGCGGCCGGACGGCTACCTGGAGTTTCGCGGGGTGACCCACGTCGAAAGCCGGCTCAGTGCCTTCGTGGCGTTGTTCGAGGACTTCGAAGCCATGCCGGACTGGCTCTACCGGACCCGCGAGATCATACCGGTGGAGGTGATCAGCGATACGGAGAGCTACTGGTATTCGATCAATTCGATGCCCTTTCCAATGCGGGACCGCGACATCGTCCTGCATTCCCGCATGGACCAGGATCCGGAAACGTACGTGCTGACGGTACTGGCCGTCGGCGACCCCGACTACCGCCCGGAGGACGAGCGCTACATCAGGATGCCCGTGATCGAATCTTCATGGACATTCATCCCGCTGTCGGACGGCCGCGTGCAGATCGAGTTCAGCGGCTTTGCCGACCCCGGCGGCGGAATGTCGTCCGGGCTACTCGGCAGGTTTCAGGAGATATTCATCGGGCAAGCGCCCTACCGGAGTCTGCGCGGACTGAAAGAAGTCATCGGCGACCCGAAGTACCAGTCCGCACAGTTTTCCTTCGTTGAGGAACCCCCGGCCAGCGACTCCAACGCGGCCGGCGACCCGGACGGTTGAGGGCCGAGGCGATGGCAGTAAGAAAGGTCGTCCGCATGGGCCACCCGGTGCTGCGTGAGCCGGCCCGCCCGCTTGAGCCCGACGAAATCGGCAGCGAGGCGATGCGCAGGCTCCTCGCGGACATGGTCGACACGCTGCACGACTACGGCGGCATCGGGCTCGCCGCGCCGCAGGTCGCCGAGTCAATTCGACTCGCGATCATCGAGATCCCCGGGGGACCGACCCGCTACGGCGACATTCCAGTCATGCCCCTGACCGCGTTCATCAATCCCGAAATCGAGGTCGTCGACCCTGCGACCGAGGGCTACTGGGAGGGCTGCCTCTCGCTCCCGGGCCTGCGCGGCTTCGTCGAGCGCCCGCAGCACGTCAGGGTCCGCTACACGACCGAGGAAGGCGGCAGCGGCGAACTCGAACTCAAGGGCTTTCTCGCAACGGTCTTCCAGCACGAGTTCGACCATCTCGACGGCAAGCTCTACGTCGACAGGATCACCGACTCGAAACTATTGAGCTTCGAGGAGGAGTATCTGCGCTACCTCGCGCCGCGCGAGGCGCCTCACGCTGATCTCTGACGGCCCGACGGACTGCCAAACCGACACTCTTACTCTCCCGAATTGCCGCAAACGCAAGGGGAGGCGCACTACCGCTTGCTTGAGACCCTCGCGCGCAGGGATGCGCGCGCGGAGCGTACAGGGATGTATTTACCGCGTGTCTCAAGCAAGCGGTAGTGCGCCTCCCCGTCAACGAAACTGACTCAGCACCCCTCGATCAATCGAGTCCCTCGTCCGCAGGGATGCGCGCGCGGAGCCCACAGGGACATTTCTACCGCGTGTCTCAAGCAAGCGGTAGTGCGCCTCCCGGTCAACGAAACTGACTCAGTACCCCTCGACCAATTGAGTCCCTAGTCCGCAGAGATGCGGGCGCGGAGCCCACAGGGATGTATCTACCGCGTGTCTCAAGCAAGCGGCAGTGCGCCTCCCCGTCAACGGAACTGACTCAGTACCCCCAGTCGCTCTCGTGATCGATGAGCACGAGGCCCACGGTGTTGGTGCTGCTCTGGTGAATCACGAGATCCCCGTCATGCGTCGCCCGCATGTGGCGGATGATGCCGATGCCCGAGGGAATGGCCCAGCTCTGGAACTGCTCGGTCGCGGGATCGAAGCGCACGAGCGCGTCCGGCCGCTGATCGGATTCGTTGAACCAGATGATGTCGTCGATGATCTCGATCGCGTAGGGATGCGAGGTCGGACCGCTCGGCGTGAGCCACTCCGTGGTCTGGCCGGTCACCGGATCGAGCCGGCCGAGATAGCCGCGCCCGGAGTCCACGTACCAGATCGTGTCATTGCTGTCGATCGCGAGACGCCTGATGTACCAATTGCCGTGGTGCGAGTCCGGATCCGGGTCGGGCGTCGCGAACTCCACGATCTCCCAGGAATCCGGATCGACACGGGCGATCTTGGGTGCGCCCCGATAAGCGATCCAGAGCATGCCGTTGGAGTCTTCCTTTATGCCGTAAGGCCGGGCGCTCTCGGTCGGCATGTCGGTCAGCCGTACGTCGCCGGTATCCGGAACGAGCCGGCCAAGCATGTTGCTGTTCTGGATCGTGAACCAGATGTCGCCGTTGTTCGTGACGACCGGCGTGTGGGGATCGCGCGCGGCGGGGTCAGGCATCGGGTAGACCGTAATCTCGCCCGTCTCCGGGTCGAGCATGCCCATCGTGCCGTTGCCGTTGCCCGTGTACCAGATGTTGCCCTCGGCGTCGTCGATGATGCTGTGCGGACGAGCATCCGGAGCGAGCGGCCACTCGGTCATCTCGCCAGTCTCGGGGTCAAGACGACCGACCAGGCTGCCGTACATCCCGGCCCAGAAGATCATGCCGTCGGGCGTCATGAGCGGATCGCGGGGCCGCTGCCCGAGTGTCGGGACGTCCCACTCGAGGAACGTGATCTTGGTGTCGCCGGCCACGAGCGTCGGGCGGCGGTCGTATTTCTCGGGGAAGTTGGCGGCGAGGTATTGCGTGATGTTGCCGGCCAACGGTTCGTCGAGGTCGATCATCTTGGTGATCAGGTGACTCCAGCGTTCGTGCGTGTAGCCGGCCGAAGTCGTGATGAGACTGGTGTCGTGACAGGCCACGCAGGCGGCTTCGACGAGTTCCCTGCCCTGCCCGTCGGGCAGTTCCTCCTGTGCGTGCAGCGGCAGGCAGACGCAAAGGACAGCGGCTCTCGGCAGATGGCGAATCAAGGTGTGCATGTGCTTCTCTCCCGGATCGAGGCCCGTGGCAGACCTGCTGGCAACTCGCGCCCTGTCAGGCGAGCGCCTCGCCGGCCTCCATGCGACGCGGGTCTTGCCGCGGGCTGCTGGCTGTTGATGACGGGGGCTATTGTATACTCCCGCTCCCTGAATGGTCGCTGTCCGGCCTCTCTTGCCGACGCGAAATGCGGCGCGGTTGGCAGCGGGAAACGGATTCACCGGCCTGCACCCGCAAATGCATGCCCCTGGAGGGTCGATTGCAGTCCACGGCCGACGCTTTCGTCGAGTTCTTGAACGTCGGCAAGAGCTACGACGGGCAGACGCTCGCCGTCGAGGATTTCAGCCTGCGTATCCCGCAAGGCGAATTCGTCACCCTGCTCGGTCCGTCCGGCTGCGGCAAGACCACCTGCCTGAAGATGCTGGCCGGTTTCGAACACCCGACGGCCGGCGAGATCTTCCTCAAGGGCCGGCCGGTCGGCCAGATCAAGGCGCACAAACGCAATATCGGCGTGGTTTTCCAGCAGTACGCGCTCTTTCCACACATGACCGTCGCGGAAAACCTCGCGTTTCCCCTGCAGGCGCGGCGCGTGCCGGCGCGGCAGGTCGCAAGGAGCGTGGCACGCGCGCTCGACATGGTTCAGCTCAGCGACTTCGGCGACCGTATGCCCGGGCAGATGTCCGGCGGACAGCAACAGCGCGCAGCAATCGCCAGAGCACTCGTGTTCGAGCCCGACATCGTGCTCATGGACGAGCCGCTCGGAGCGCTCGACCGCCGCCTGCGCGAAGAGATGCAGTACGAGATCCGTCGCCTGCAGCAGCGGCTCGGCGTCACGATGCTGTACGTGACCCACGATCAGGGCGAGGCGATGGCGATGTCCGACCGCGTGGCGGTCATGAGCGACGGCAGGATTCAGCAGATCGCGTCGCCCGAAGTGCTTTACGAAGAACCCGAACGCGTATTTGTCGCCACCTTCATCGGCGAGAACAACCTGCTCGACGGCCGCGTCGTGGAGTGGACGCCGGGGCGCTGCAAGGTGGATGTCGGCAACGGCTCGAGTGCCGAGGCCCTGGTGCAGGCCTTTCCTGTTGCGGTCGACGGACCGGGTCAGCCGACCAAGCTCGCCATTCGCCCGGAGCGGATCGAGCTCAACCCGGCGCCCGGCCGCTATTCCAACGTGTTCGAGGCGAAGGTACTCGACATGATTTTCATGGGCGACCACCTGCGCCTGCACCTGGAACTGCTGGGCCGCTCGCCGTTCATCGTGAAGATTCCGAATATCGTCGGTCACGGGGCCGTGCTCCCGGGAGACACGGTGAAGCTCGGCTGGCTCGTGACCGACTGCAGGGCGCTGGATGCCGCTGGCTCCGCAATCGCAGACGGCGCAATACTGGCTCCGGATCCGGTAGCGCTCGCGAACCCGGCGGAGACGGCGCCGGAGCACGCCTGAACGGCGGCCGCATGAGTCAGGTTAATCGACGCGGCTCACGGTGAGCACGGACACGGCACAACGCGCCCACCGCAGAACGCGTGTCAACACACTCCTGTTGACGGCGCCGCTGCTTGCGTTCATTGCCGTCACCTTCGTGGCACCCATCATCAGCATGATGACGCGCGGGGTCTACGATCCCACCGTCCACGACATCATGCCGGAGACCGTTGCGGCGCTGAGGACCTGGGACCGCCAGGGGCTCCCGCCCGAAGAGGTCTACGCCGCGGCGGCGCGCGAACTCACGATCGCCCGCGAAGAGCGTACGATCGGCCAGCTCGCCACACGACTCAATCGGCAGGCCGCGGGTCTTCGCAGCGTCATCACGCGCACCGGCCGCGGGCTCAGCCGGGGCGCCGACCCCCCCTGGTCGGAATCGCTTCCCGCCATCCATGAAGGCTGGGCGGAGCGTGAAGTCTGGGACACGCTGCTGCTGACCGGGGACCGCCTGACTGGCGACTACTACCTCAATGCCCTGGATCTGCAGCGCACGGTCGACGGCGATATCCAACGGCAGCCGGAATCGCGCCGCGTCTACGTGGATCTCTTCATCCGCACGATCGGCGTGAGCCTGACCGTGACGCTGCTGTGTCTTGCGATCGGATATCCGCTCGCTGGATTCATCGCTCACGCTCCGCCGCGCCGCGGGCGCCTCCTGCTGACCCTTGTGCTGTTGCCGTTCTGGACTTCCCTGCTCGTACGCACGACGTCGTGGATCGTGCTGCTGCAGCAACAGGGGGTCGTGAACGACCTGCTCGTCTGGTTGGGGCTGGTTCCCGACGCGGAGCGCCTGACGCTCGTCTACAACATGACCGGCACCCTCGTGGCGATGACCCACGTGCTGCTGCCGTTCATGGTGCTGCCGCTTTATTCGGTCATGAGAGGGATTCCGATCGTGCAGATGCAGGCCGCGGCATCGCTCGGAGCGACCTGGCCGCGCGCCTTCGCGCGCGTCTACCTGCCGCAGTCGATGCCGGGCATCGGCGCGGGTTGCCTGCTTGTCTTCATTCTCGCGATCGGCTACTACATCACGCCCGCGCTCGTCGGCGGACAGAGCGGTCAGCTCATCTCGAACCTGATCGCCTACCACATCCAGACATCGCTGAACTGGGGGCTCGGCGCCGCGCTCGGCACGATCCTCTTCATCGCGGTGCTGCTGCTCTTCGTGGTGTACGACCGCGTGCTCGGCCTCGACCGCATGAAGCTCGGCGCATGAACGCGATCGCACGGAGTGTCCCCGACCCCGGACGCTGGGCGCTCGGCGCCTTCTCCACGGTGGCGTTGCTGTTTCTGATCGCGCCGATCCTCGTCGTCATCCCGCTGTCGTTCAATGCCGAGCCCTACTTCACGTTCACGCCAGGGATGCTGACGCTCGAACCGGAGGCGTACTCGCTGCGCTGGTACGAACAGGTCCTGTTCAGCGACGAGTGGCAACGTGCGGCACTGAACTCGCTCGTGATTGGGCTGTCCGCCACCGTGCTCGCAACGACCCTCGGCACGCTCGCGGCCGTCGGACTGTCGAACCCGGCCATGCCGTGGCGCCGGCCGATCACGGCGCTGTTGATCTCGCCGATGATCGTTCCGATCATCATCTCGGCCGCCGGCATGTTCTTCTTCTATTCGTCCGTGAACCTGACGCAGACCTACACCGGGCTCATACTCTCGCACGCGGCTCTGGGAGCGCCGTTCGTGGTCATCACGGTCACCGCGGCCATGGCGGGATTCAACCGGGAGCTTCTTCAGGCCGCGGCGAGCCTCGGCGCGGGACCGCTGCGCGGCTTCTTCAAGGTCCAGCTTCCGCTGATCTCGCCGGGCGTGATATCCGGCGCGCTTTTCGCCTTTGCCGCGTCACTCGACGAGGTCGTGGTCGTGCTCTTCATGGGCGGCATCGAGCAGCGCACGATCCCGCGGCAGATGTGGTCGGGAATCAGGGAAGAGATCAGCCCCGCAATCCTCGCGGCCGCAACCTTCCTGATCGTGATCGCGGTGCTGCTGCTGCTCGTGATCGAGTTCCTGCAGACCCGCTCGGAAAATCGTGCCGGCAAGCCGGCGAAGAGCTAGCCCGCAAATCTCAGCAAACCGCGCCTTACCCTGGTGCGTTGCGGACGAATTGCAGGAAGCTGCGAGACCATCAGAGGCGTCGCACCGGTCCTTCCTCTACTCGTCCTCTGCGTCGACGCCACACGCGCGCGGGTCCACGCAGGCCTTTTCGGGAACGCACCCCCACTCCAGCAGCGGAGCATCGATACGCACGTAGGTGATCACGATCGTGAACGGCGTCTCGTAATTGACCGGGTCGAAGTGGGTGATTCGCGCCTGCATGCGGTCACCGTCCGGGATGTAGCGCTCGGTGGTCATCATCCGGTCGGACTGCGGGTATCCGACCCACTGGAAGGTCGAAAACACGCCCGCATGAATGCCGGCAGAGTCGATGACCAGATTCTCGCCCTCATAACGCGCAACCGAGCGTCCCAGGTGCGGATACTCGGATGACGCGATCGGCGCATCGCGCGCAATCATCTGCTCGTTTACGGGTATGCGGCGCTTCACGTCCATGAATTCGTGGTTGAATTCGACGCGATCGTCGTGCTGACGGATTTCCATGAGCGGCGAGGGCGTGATCATGGTGCGGGTCACGCTCGCGGGCATGCACTGCATGTGGGGGTCGTCGGCGAGAAAGTCGTAGGCCTCGCGCCGCGCTTCGCCGGCGGCGTTGAGCGCGATGTCGGGGCTGTAGCTGCCGGTCACATTCCAGACGCCGTCGAGATCCGAGCGCACGCCGGCGCCGAGCACGATTGCCGACCAGGCAAGAGCGCCAGGAAGCAGCACAAGGCCCGTCCAGGCTCGTGCGGTCGTTCTCGTTCCGGATCTGCATCGCATATTTTCGTACTCCGGGAACACGGCTATGGCACCAGAATGAACGGGTCCTTCTCGCCCTGCTCCGCTTCGGACTCTTCACAGGTCGCGTAGTACTCGTCGCCCCGGTAGATTCCCGCGCCGCAGTCGCGAACGACGGTGCCGTCGGACAGGACCACGTCGCGAACGAAGACCACGTGTTCAACCCTTCGGTGGCGTCGTGCATGGACGGTCACTTCTTCCCCGACCTTCAGGAGATCTACATTCACGGCCCTGCGGCGCAGCGCATTGCCGTCGGACCATTCGGCCAGCCATTCGACCGTCACTCCGTCGTTGTCGACCACATCCAGCGTGATCAGGGAATGGGGGTTGCGTATCTCCACTTCGGTGATGATGCCGACCAGCACCACCGGATCGTCCTCATACGTCAGGTAGTTTGTCGACACGGAATGATGCGCCAGGGCGCTACCGGCAAGGATCAACGCCCCTGCGGATGCGATGCATCGGATGGTGAGTCGAACGCCCATACAGCCTTACCCCTCTGTGCAAAACTACGCGGTCATTCGTCGGTCGCCGCGGCGAGCCTCGGATTCCCACGCCGCGCGTGTCCCTCGCATATCGGTATTCTAGCGGACTCGCTTCGGTTTGCGATCAGCTCAACCTCCGACCACAGTCACCGTGGCTCATACCCGGCCGAAGCCGACAATCACCCGGACCGCGCGACAGAATCGGCTGCTCATGCCATGTCCTGGCCAGCATCAGCCGCAGAACACCGAAACCGATGAGACTTGCAGGCTAGCAGTCCGTGGCAGAAGTCCCGCGTCGCACCGAGACCGGCGAGGCGCCCGGCTGGCAAGGCGCGAGGAGGGAAAATATCGGGATTACTTGACCGACGAGCAACGCAGCCAGCCGGGATGCATCGTCGGTCGATCGGCGGTCTTCGGCCAGGCGTTTCGCCCCATGCAGCGGGACTTCTGCCACGGGCTGCTAGAACCTGTACTCGAAGTGAGCGCTGTAGTGGCGCGGCAGTTCGGGCAGGACGATCGCGCCGCCGAAGAGATTCGGGAAATTCGCGCGAAAGTACCGCTCGTCAGCGAGGTTCTTGCCGGTCACGCTGACCGTCCAGTTGTCCGCTGCGTAACCGAGCGCCAGGTTGACGAGCGTATAGGCCGGCAGAATGACGCTGTTCGAGAATCCCGAAGGCGCCGCGGCCACATCGATCACGCTGCCGCTCAGGGTCAGACCGTTGCCGAAGTCGTACGTCCCCGTCACGGAGTAGATGTCTTCGGGCATGCCCGCGCGCCGGGCGCCGCTCGGGCCGGCGCTCACGTTTCCGCCCAGCGTGCCGCCATGAAGCGCATGGCAGGGAATGGCGGGCAGGTCGTCGCAGCCGATGAAACTGAAACGATACCCGTCGCGTTGCGTGTTCAGGTTGACCACTTCGATCGTCGAGTAACCGAAGCTCAGGAGCAGTCTGTCGTTGACCGACCACCGCATCTCGGCCTCGACGCCCTCGGTTTCGGTGGCCTGGTTGGTCACGATGGCCTGGGCTGAATAGTCCGTGCGCTCCTGCCGGTACGTGGAGACCGCGAAGTACAGGTCGTCGTCGAGGAAGCTGCCCTTGAGGCCCGCTTCGAGAAGCTCCGACTGGTCGAAAGCGCCGTCGCTGAGAATGCTGTCCACGGAGACTTCCGCGCCCTGCCCGACGATCATCGTCGACTGCTCCGCTGCGGTGAGATAGGGAATGAGTCCGACGTCCGATGCATAACTCACGCTCAGCGTCCAGGACAGGCCGTCGACGGTGTCGCTCGCCTGGACTCGCGCGCAGTCGCCCGGGGGCGGACAGAAGTTGTTGGCGCTTGCGAAGAGAAGTCGCTCGACCGGCTGGCGGCTTTGCATGTCGATGGTGTCATGACGGACTCCGGCCATGAGGTTCAGTCCGTTTTCCCAGAGGACATCGCCCATGAACGCAAGCCCCCAGTTGCTGTAGTCGCCGATGTAGTACTCCGTGTAGTCGTCGTGAGTTCGGGTCGCGAGCAGCCGCCGCGCGAGGCCTGACGCCTCCCTGGTCAGGTCTCGCCTGCCAAAGTGCTCGTTCGTATAGTCGTCGCCGTGGTCGAAATCCGTGTACCGGAAGGACGGTGAGATCTGCAGCGACGCGGTCATCGCGTCCCCGGAAATCGTTCGCGAGACGACCAGCTTGTCTTCTACGACGAAGCTCTCGTGAAACTGGGAAAACCCGTAGGCGTTCTCGTTGAGGTTGTTGTAGGTTTCGTAGAAGAGCTGATTCTTCCACTCCCATCCCTCATCGGCCGCGACGATCACGTCGAAATACAGCGTCGTGACGTCGTTCGTGAGCAGATCCTCAGGCGCCACCAGTACCCTGTGGCCTTCGAGCATGGCGATTCCGGGATTCACGAGCGCAAGCGCCGACAGGTCGCCCACGATGGCTTCGAGTCCTTCAAGCGTGATGTCGCTGCCGGGCGTCAGGGCTCCGCCGGGAACCGAGTCGCCAGCAAAGTAAAATGGGGCGTAATCCGTGAACCCGTCGCCATCGGTGTCGTATTCCTGGTGCGAAACCCTTCCGGAACCATCGGCGTCGAGCGGCAGGGCATCGCCGGTGACATAGATGCCGTGGTCGACGAGATCCTGGGTCAGCCGGTTCCAGCCCGCGATCTGGTTGCCGGAATAGTCGTGCCACATGCCTCCGAACTGCAGCCGCACGCGATCGGTCAGATCCATGTCGAACGACGCCTGCAAGATGTCCTGATCTATGCCGGAATTGTCGTAATAGCTGCCGGAACGCTCCATCTCGCCATACAGGTGATAGCCGAAGGCCCGGTCGCCGAGCATCGCGGGTCCGCCAACTTCCGCAGCGACCACGGACTTGTCCCAACTGCCGGTCGTGACGGACACGGCGCCGGTGGTATCGGCGACGAACTGCCCCGTCGATTCGATCCGCGCGGATTTCGGGTTGAAGTTGAGATATCCGCCGATTTTGGACGGGCCGTAGATGGGCGATGCAGGCCCGCGTACGACATCGATACGATCCGACGCACCGATGGGCGTCGGGTAGTTGCCCGGGTTGTCCAGGCGGCGAACGCCGCGAAAATAGGTTTCACCCGGCGTCCCGCGCACATCGAGGCCGCCTGCCACGCCGAAAAAGGACTGGGTGAAACTGCCCGGCGCCACCGCGACCAGCTCGTCGATGTCGCGCATGTTGAAGCGCTCCATCATCTCGGTGGAAATCGTCGACACCGATCGCGGCGTCTCGAGGATCGACCGGCCGAAGCCGAACACGGACTGCACGTCCTCGCCCGGTAGGCTGCGCAGGTCAAACCTGACAATGACTTCCTCGAGTTCCTGCGAGTGCGCCGGGCCGGCCGTCCCGCTGCCAAGGACCGCGCAAGAGATCAGACCTGTTGCAAGGCTCGCCTTTCCAAGCCTCAATCGTTTTCTCCCGGTGCTGTGTGAAAGCGGATTTTATCAGCCGCGCCGGTCGGGCCGAAGCTCGTGTGCGGTCACCCGAATCTCAACTCGCCTCGGCGCACACGATCGGAAGCACCGAAGCAGCCGCCGTCCGTGACCTTGAACCGCTCGAACGTTAAACTGCGCACGGCTGCGGGCGCGGCGGCTCGCAACGGGAATCTGGCAATACAACAGACAGGAGCACGGACGCCGATGAGTTCACCTTCACAAGCCGCGCCCCAACAGGTGCTCTACGAACCTGACGAGCGGCCGCCGGAGTCGCTCGCCTTCGGGCTCGGCCTGCAGGCCGCGGCACTCGCGGTCGGCGGCATCGTGCTGACGCCAGCGATCATCATTCGGGCCGCGGAACAGAGTGACACCTACCTGGTCTGGGCGGTATTCGCCGCGCTCATCATCAGCGGAATCAGCACGATTGCCCAGGCGGTTCGCTTCGGACGGATCGGCGCCGGGCACATGCTCATCATGGGAACCTCCGGCGCATTCATCGCGGTTTGCGTCACGGCGTTGACCCAGGGCGGACCGGCGCTGCTTGCGACGCTGATCGTGATTTCGTCCCTGATCCAGTTCGGGCTCGCCGCGCGGCTGGCACTGCTCAGGCGCATCATCACTCCGACGGTGGCCGGAACGGTCATTGCGCTTATTGCAGTCACGATCATGCCGATCGCTTTCGATATGCTCGCCGAAGTGCCCGAGGGAACGGCGGCTGCCGCGTCGCCGGCGAGCGCGATCACAACGCTGATGGCGACCGTCGCGCTGGCGCTCTGCGCCACCGGGGCGTTACGCATCTGGGCGCCGATGATAGGCATCGTCGCCGGCTGCATCGTGGCCTCGTTCTTTGGACTCTACGACACCGGCCTCGTCGCCGATGCCGCCTGGATCGGGCTGCCCGTCATCGCCTGGCCGGGATTCGATCTCAGTTTTGACGCCCGCTTCTGGCTGCTGTTGCCGGCGTTCATTTTCGTCACCCTGGTCGGAGCCGTGGAGACCGTCGGCGATTCGGTCGCGATACAGAACGTGTCGCGGCGCACTCGCCAGGCCGTGGACTTCCGCACCGTGCAGGGCGCGCTCAACGCGGACGGACTCGGCAACCTGCTGTCGGGCCTGTTCGGCACCATGCCGAACACGACCTATTCGAGCAGCCTGCCGCTAGTCGAAATCACCGGTGTCGGCTCGCGACGTGTCGGGATGTATATCGGCGTGGTGCTCATCGCGCTCGCCTTCCTGCCCAAGTTCACCGCGCTGCTGCTGGCGATCCCCCCACCCGTCGTTGCGGCCTATGTGCTCGTGCTGCTTTCGCTGCTCTTCGTTCAGGGCATGAAGCTCGTCGTCCAGGATGGCGTGAGCTACCGCAACGCGATGATCGCGGGACTCGCCTTCTGGATCGGCATGGGCTTCCAGAATGACCTGATCTTTGCCGATAGGCTCGGCGAGACGCTCGGACAACTGCTCGGCGAAGGCATGACAGCCGGCGGCCTGACAGCGATCGTGCTGGTGGTCTTCGTCGAGTTGACGAAACCGCGGCGTCAACGTCTGGACACGAAACTTGAAGTCGCATCCCTGCCCGAAATCGACAAGCTTCTGCGCGCCATCGCGCGCCGTCTCAACTGGAACGAGGCTTCCACGGAGAGGCTGTGCTCCGCCGGCGAGGAGGCGCTGTTGAGCCTCGTTCGCGAGGAAGAAGACGCTCCCGAGCACGGTGAGCACCGCCTGCGCGTGTTGGCGCGCAATGACCACGGCGCGGTCGAGATCGACTTCATCGCATCGCTCGGACACGAGAACCTTGAAGACCGGCTCGTCCTGCTCGCCAATCCGACCGTCGACTGGCCGCTCGAACGGGACGTTTCGCTGCGTCTGCTCAGACACTATGCGTCGTCGGTGCACCACCAGCAATATCACGACATTGACATTCTGACGTTGCGCGTGGAACGCGCCCGCTGAGGTGAGTCCGGCGCCGGCACGATGACCGCATCGTGAATCGCGTGGGTCGTCGCCATCGTCGGATCGAAGCGAAGGTACGCGCGCCCGGCCTCAGCCGGACTGGCCTGACTAGCCGACGACCGTCACGGTAAGAAGCCGTTCGAGGTCCTCGAGTATCCCGCGTTGCTCCGTGCCGGGTGGGTAAGTCATGACGAGGTTGCCGAGCGGGTCGGCGAGGTAGATCCGGCCGTTGCCGACATTTTCAGCGCCGAGCAATTCGAGCACTTCGGCGCCGGCCGCGTCGTCGAGACGTGCCGTGAGCAACTCGGCTCCTTCGGGCAGTTCCGGTCCCGTCCCCGCAAACAGCAACACGAGCTGAACGCGCCTGAGATCCTCGCCGAGTGCAAGGCGAACCTGGTTCAGGCGGTTGAGCTCGGCGACGCATTGCTCATCGCAATGCGAAGTACGCGCATAGACAAGCGACCAGCGCCCGCGGTACCAGTCAGGCTCGGTGCGCCCGCCTGCAAGGGTCGTGAGTTCGCCGGCAGGCAGCGGCACCGGCGGCTCAATGAACTCGCCGTGCGCCGCGGTGCGCGGCACCCAGTCCCAGGGTCCGTAGAAGGCGATGACGGCGAGCGCAAGCGGCCCCAGAAAGACCAGCATGAGCGCCAGCGGCTGCAGCGAGCGACTGCGCTTCATGGCCCGGCGCCGCGCCCGTCCCGCGAGCGTCTCGCACGCAGCACTGCCCTGGTCGTCACGGCGGCTGTGATGGCAACGAGTGCCGCGGCCAGGCTGAACCATTGCAGCGCGTAACCGACATGCCTCTCCGGTGTCAGGGCGCGCGGCTGCCACTCGCGGACGAAACCGTCGACCTGGTCGGCGGCGAGCAGGAGCTGGTAATCGACGAGCGGCAACTCGAGCTCCGCCTCCAGTTCGTCGAACGTCGGGAACAGCAGGGCGCGTGGCCACGACTGCGAGCGCGTTTCCTCGGGAACGTCGAGCCTGAGCCCCGGCCGCGGCAGCGCGTCGATCTGGCCGACGATCGTCCGCTCATGCTCGGCGACGTCGAGATCCGGCAGCTCGCCGCGATCGGGAGCGGCCGCAATCCAGCCGCGGTTGACGACGATCCATTGTTCGCTTCCCGCCGGCAGAAAGGGTGTCAGGACCTGGTACCCGACCCGTCCTGCATGCGTGACCCAGTCGAGCAGGACCTGGCGCGACGAGAGAAACCGGCCACTCAGTTGCAGGCGCTCGTAGCGACGCTCGGCCAGTGCGTCGCCGCCGATCAGCGCGGTCGCGGCCGTGGCGGCGCTGCCCTCGGAGAATGCGCCGAAGAGTTCGCGCCGCTGATCGGCGCGGTCGAGCTGCCAGAACCCGAGACCCACAAAGGTTCCGAACAGCGCCAGGAACAGGACAGCCAGAATCGCTCGCATCGCGCAATTATAGGTAACGTGGCGGGCCGACCCGCCACGGAGTCGGACGGAGTGACGACACGGTCTCGGCTTTCCGGGAAGCGCGGCCACCGGACGGCTCGTGGCAAATGCCCCGCTGCAGCGTTCAACCGGTGATATAGCGCTCCAGATGTTCGATGACCGTTGCCTGCTCCTCGATCACGGCCTTGACCAGGTCGCCGATCGAAACCACGCCGATTACGCCTGAATCGTCGGTCACGGGCAAATGACGGATGTATTTGTCGGTCATCATCGCCAGGCCCTGACGGACCGTGGCGTCGGGAGAAATCGTGAGCGCCGGTGCGCTCATTACGGCCTCGACAGCGGTGTCCCGCGAGCGCAGCCCCTTGAGAATGACCTTGCGCGAGTAGTCGCGCTCGGAAAAGAGGCCGACGAGCTCGTCGCCCTGCATGACGAGCAATGCGCCTACACCGTGTTTGGCCATGCGGCGAATCGCCTCCAGGACGGTCTCCTCCGGGGCAGTTGCCCACACGGCAGCACCCTTCTTGCCAAGTATGTCCTGAATAGTCGCCATCGAACCTAGTGTGGATGCACAGGGCTGCGTCTGATCTCCCAATAGGAATACAGGGGCAAGCGCCTGGCGACCATGATGAACACGGCAAGATACCCGGCCACCAGACCGACGGCAAGCACGATGTCGAGCAAGGAATCGAACGGCGTGTCATCGGGCGAAAAGACGGGCACGACGGTCAGGTACTTGTGCAGCCAGACGCCGATATTGATGCCGACGGCCAGAACAATCATGGCGGCCGCCGAACGCTTGACCCAGGCGAACACGAGCGCTGCGAAAGGCACAAAGAAACAGCCGAACATCATGGCCCAGTAGTAAGGCCCGTAGTGGCCGAACATCTGCGGCCAGAGCGCGTCGGTCTCGCGCGGCAGGTTGCCGAACCACACGACGAAAAACTGCGCCCAGAAGAAGTAGAGCCAAAGCACCGTAAAGCCCGTGACCAGCATGCCGAGGCAGCGCACCTGGTCCGGACCGAACCGCGATCCCGCGGCTCCGGAGCGGCCCAGTATCGCGACGAGAAACATCAGCCCCGCGGTAGCGGCAAACACGTTGCCGAACGAGAAGAAGATCGGGAATACCGTGCTGTGCCAGTGCGCGATCAGCATCATGCCGAAATCCCAGGCGAACAGCGTGCTGCACAGGGCAAATGCCAGGATCACGAACGGCGACATCGCGTAAAGCTGCTGCTCGATTCGGGCGTGATCCACCTGATCGGAGCGGCCGGAGGCCGCCGCCAGGTCCGGTTGCAGCGCCTTCAACGCATAGACCACGCTGATGGCGTAAAACAGCAGCAGGCTGAACAGGTTCCTGATCAGGAGCCAATTGATGTTCAGCCAGGAACTCAAATGCTCTTCCTCGCGTTGCTCCGCGGTCATCGTGAGCCAATAGAACATTTCCTCGCGGGCAAACACGAAAATGAGCAGCAAGACGACCAAAGCGAAGGGTGCGAACGACAGCGTGCAGATCTCGGCAAGCCGATAGAAGGGTTTGCTCCAATGCGCACCGACAAGCCGCAGGATCGCGCAGAACACGACGCCGCCCTGGCTCACGCCCATGAGAAAGAGGAAGTTCGCGGTCAGCAGGGGAAAGTCGATCTGGCCCGGATCGCTCGCAAGCGCGTAGTAGAAGCTTGCCGCGGCCGCCAGGAAAACGACGCTCAAAATCCCGAGTGTGAGGCCGCCGCCGATCGCCGGTGGCAGGCGTTGCTCGATGGCAGCGGGATCGGCGCTCATTGACCGAACTCGGCGCGCAGGTAGTTGATCACGTCCCAGCGCTCCTGTTGACTGAGCGCATCGCGGTAGTACGGCATCGACACCCGACCGCGCGTCAGCGTGAAGAAGATCTGGCCGTCGGCCTGATCCTGCGTATAGGCGTCGTTGAGGTCCACGGGAACGGGATCGAAGACGACACCCACCGGGCCGTCGCCGCGGCCTTCGGCACCGTGACATACGAGGCAGGTGTTCACATACAGTTCCGCGCCGCGCGCGATCGATTCCTCGGTCGCCGGGACAGGATTCGGTATCGCCGCGGCTTCGTCCTTTGCCGCGAACATGCCGGCCTCGTCCGGCGGCGCCGGCAGCGTCTCGCCGCCCTCGACGGGAATACCGCCCGAATCGCCCGCGACGACCGACTCCTGCGCCTTGATCGACGGCTGGTCGACCATGTCCTTGTCCCACGGGAATCCCGTTGCGGCACTCGCATAGGCGAGCAGGACAGCCACGAGCGCGACATGGCGGTATCCGTGCTTCATCGTCGGCCTCCCCCCGGCGCGATCTCGCTGACTTCCTCGGCGCCCGCTTCGCGCAGGATCTCGGTCGCCCGCTTGACGTCCTCGTTAGCCTCGCAGGCGACCGTAACGGCGAACTTGTCCACGGCCGACTCGGGCACGTAGATGCGCTCGCGCAGCACCGGCAGGCGCGCGCTGATCAGGAAGCCGAGCACGGTCGCCAGGATGCCGAACAGGATAGTCATCTCGTAGGTGATGATGAAGAACGGCGGGAAGGTAATGATGGGCCGGCCGCCCGTCGGATGCAGATACAGCGCGGCCGTGCCCGCCGCGAGCACGAAACCGCTCAAGCCGCCGATAATCGCTCCGAAGAACGTGAACCGCTTGATCACCGATGTCTTCTTGCCGAGCACTTCCTCAACGCCATGCAAGGGGATCGGCGAGATGAGGTCGAGCGACTCGAACCCCGCGCCCTTGAGCTTGCCGGCCGCGGCGAGCGCGGCCTTTGGCCCGCCGAACAGTCCTAATGCGTTGCTTGCCATTGGGTCTTTCCTTCATCCGGAGCAGGCAATGTCTCCTTGACCTCGTAGATCGAGACGCTCGGGAAGATCTTCACGAATATCAGGAACAGCGTGCAGAACATCGCAATCGAGCCGACCAGAATCGAAATCTCGACCAGGCTCGGAACGTACACGCCCCAGGAATCGGGCAGATACTGCCGCGACAGCGACGTGCCGACGATCAGGAAGCGCTCCGTGTACATGCCGATATTGATCGCGATCGAGAGAATCAGCATCGGCACGAACGAAGTCCTGAAGCGTTTGGAGATCAACAGCAGCGGCGCCACCGCACAGAACAGGATCATCTCCCAGTACAGCGGCGCGTAGAAGCCGAAGAGCTTGTAGCGCAGCGATTCGAGCTCGGCCGAATCGTTGCTGTACCAGCCCGTGAACACCTCGACCATGTTGATGTAGGTCCAGATCAGCGACAGCGCAAGCAGCAGCTTGCCGAGATTGTCGAAATGGACCTTCGTGATGTAGTGCTCGAAATTCATGTACTTGCGCAGCACGAACATGACGGTCACGATGCCGGCCGTGCCCGAATAGATCGCGCCGACGACGAAATACGGTGCGAATATCGTCTGGTGCAGCGACGGCACGATCGACATCGCGAAGTCCCACGACACGATGCTGTGCACGGACACCGCAAGCGGAATGATGAGCACGGCGAGGAAGGTGTAGGCCCAGCCGAGGCGGTGCCATTCGGTGTCCGTGCCGCGCCAGCCGAGCGAAAGCAGCACGTACATGTGATGGCGCCAGCCGGTCGTGCGGTCCCTGACGGCCGCGAAGTCCGGGATCGATCCCATGTAGATGAAGATGCTGCTGCCGGTCAGGTAGGTGGTGATGGCCATGACGTCGAACATCAGCGGCGACCTGAAGTTCGGCCACAACTCCATCTGGTTCGGATACGGCAATGCCCAGTGAATGAACCACGGCCGCCCGACATGGACCATGACCATCATCGCCGCGACCATGAGCGAGAACAGCGTCATCGCCTCGGCGCTGCGGTACATGGCCTTGCGCCATTCGCTGTTCGTGATGTGCAGCACGCACGACAGCAGCGTGCCCGAGTGACTGAGGCCGATCCAGAAAATGAAGCTCGCAAGATAGGTGCCCCACACCGTGGGGTGGTTCATGCCGGCAGCACCGATGCCGTAATAAAGCTGGTAGAACCAGGGGAAGAAGAAGCACACGAGCGTGATGAGCACCGCGATCGCAAGCGTTACGTAGTACCTCGGCCCCGTTTCGACGAGCGAGCGTACGATGTCGTTGTTGACATCGGCGAACTTGATGTCCTCGTGCCTACGCTGCATCGGCGTCAACTTTCTTCAGATAGACCACGGACGGGTCGGTGTTGAGTTCCTCGAGCACCGTGTAGGCGCGCTCGTTGCCGAGCATCTGCGACACGGCGCTGTCGGGGTCCTTGCGGTCGCCGAAGACGAGCGCCTCAGTCGGACAGGTCTGCACACAGGCCGGCTGGACCTCGCCGTCCTGCACGCGCCGCCGGCCGTCGTCCTTGGCGGCGTCCTTGGCCTGGCGGATGCGCTGGATGCAGAACGTGCATTTCTCCATCACGCCCTTCTCGCGCACGGAGACGTCTGGATTCAGTTGCTGGTCGAGCGGCTCGTCCCAATGGTGATTGTTGTAGTTGAAGTAGCGAACCTCGTAGGGGCAGTACACGGCGCAGGAGCGCGTGCCGATGCAGCGGTTGTAGATCTGCGCGTTGAGGCCATCCTGATTGTGATACGTGGCCGATACGGGACAGACGGTCTCGCAGGGCGCCGCATCGCAATGCTGGCAGAACATGGGGATCGCGCGCAGCTTCACATCGGGATACTCGCCTTCCCAGTAACGCTCGATCCGCATCCACTGCATGTGCCGGCCGCGGGCGATCGCGTCCACGCCGACGATCGGCGTGTTGTTCTCGGCCTGGCAGGCGGTCACGCAGGCTTCGCAGCCCGTGCAGCGGTCGAGATCGACCGTCATCGTCCAGTGGTAGTCGAACTCCTCGTAGTAGCCAGGACGGCGGTACTCGTGCCACCTGGCGAGAAAGTCGTCGATGAGGCTCATGTATTCACTACCGTTATCGGGATACTGTTCAGGCGCGTGTTGGCCGTCGCTGCCTCGGCGCCGGCGGTCGGGGCGTCGATGCGGGCAGCGGCCCTGGCGCCGGACGCCAAACGGACGCCCGGGGCACCGGCGGCTGCGGCTGCGACGGCCGGGGCATTGACGCCGGCAGCAGGGGTACCGGCATCGGCGATCTGCACGATCTCCCGGCCGAGTTCCCTGGCCTCGCCGCTGACCCTGACGAGGTCGGCGCGGCCACCGGTCGGGACGAGCCTGACGCGCGTCGCCGCCCAGGCCAGCGCGCCCGTGTCCGGTTCGGTCTCAGCCGCGAGCACGTTGATCGGGTTGACGCCGTGCTCTTCGGCGTAACGCCCGTACTGCTCGTGACCCTGGCCGATCGGCATCGCGACCACGCCCGGCATGATCGCCGGATACACGAGGACCGGCGTTTCGATGGTGCCGGCCGGAGACTCGATCGCAACGACATCGCCATCGCTCAAGCCGAGTTCTTCGGCAGTCACGGGGTTCAATTCGATCCAGGTCCCGTAGACGACGCCGGTCAGCGCGTCGGGCAGTTCCTGCATCCAGGGCAGATTCGCACCCCGGCCGTCATGCAGGCCGTTTGAAAGATACGGGTGCAGCGCGTACGGGAATTCGCCCTCGGCGCCTGCGAATTCGGGCGCGCCGACGCCAATGCCCTCGACGACGCCCAGGTCGGGCACGAATTCGCCGCTCGGCGCGCGAGTCTCGTCGCCCCACACACCCGCCCGGACGACCGAAGTCCAGAAGGTGTCGAAGTCGGGAATCGACGGATCGGGCGTTCCGCTCGACCAGACCTCGCGCCAACTGTACTTGAGGTATTCCTCCATGTTCGGCCATGGGAACGCAAGATCGAGCCCCATGCGGTGGGCAAGCTCGAGCACGATGTCTCCCGTCGCACGCGTATCGTAGAGCGGCTCGACCACGGGCTGCGATACGGCGCCGACCCGAAAGCCCACGCCCGGCGAAGGCGTGTCGTCGCCCCAGCTCTCAAGATAGGTATTGCTCGGCAGAACGAGGTCGGCATGCGCCGTCGTCTCGTCAAGAAAACTCGAAAGGCTCACGATCTGCGGGATATCGGCCAGTGCCTCGGCGAAACCGCTTGCCTCCGGCAGATTGAACACCGGGTTGGTGTTGCTGACGATCAAGAGTTCGATCCGGCCCGCCCGCGCGTCCTCGGCGAGTTCGAGCATCCGGGCGAGGCTCGCGTGACGCGATGCCTCCGGACCGAACGCGGGAGGCGGATTGAAGATCACCCCGCCTTCGACGCCGATGTTGCCGACGAGATGGTTGAGCGCGTTGACCGCGACGAGCGCGTCGACGCCGTTGCTGTGGTTTGCCGTCGCCCCGCCGCCGATCGCAAGCCCCGGCTGCGTCTCGGCGAAACTGTCTGCGAGCCGCGCGACCGTGTCGGGCAGAACGCCCGTCTGCTCGGCGACGGCCCCGGGCGCATACCCGTCGAGCGCGGCCTGCCAGGCGTCGAGGTCGGCGCCCTGGTAGCCGCCCTGATCGACGATGCGGCGCGCGATCCCGAGCGCGAGGACGCCCTCGGTCCCGGGATTCGCCGCGATCCATTCGTCGGCCGCCGCGCCCGTCAGCGACATTCGCGGCTCGACCTGCACGAAACGGCCCCTGACGCCGTCGCGGGCCTGACGGCTGCGGCCGAAGCCGAGCCCGTGGTGGACGGGCGACAGCCAGTGGCCGATGAAGTCGGCGCCGAAGGACAGCACGTAGCGCGAGTTCTCGATGTCGTAGTACGGAAGGTTGCTTTCGCCGAAGAATCGCTCGTTCGCGGCATAAAGCGTCGCGGGATGATTGAAGTCGTAGTGCAGGAGCTGGTCGGAACCGAGCCAGCCCATGAACAGTTCCAGCAGGCTCGCCAGATGGCCGCGCACACCGCCGGTCAGAAGCGCGACGCCCCCGCCGCGGCCCGCGGTCCGCATGAGCCCGAGCTGGTTGGCAAGCTCCGCGAGACTCTCTTCCCAGGTCGTCGGATCGAACTCGATCTCGCCGCGCCGGCCCGCCCGGACGAGCGGCCCTGTGATCCGGTCGGGGTTGTAGAGCGCCTGCAGGCCCGACTGTCCGAGCGCACACAGGCGGCCCTGGCTGACCGGATGCGCCGGGTTGCCCTCGATCTTCTTCGCGCGCCCCTCACGCGTTCGTACCGAGATGCCGCAGCCGGCCGAACACATCGAGCACACGCTGTTGTACCAGGTCGCGATGCCGGGGCTGAACTCTTCGGGCGGCACCGGGTAGGGCACGAGGTGCTCGACCGGGTGCTTTCTCGACTCCGACAGCATGAAACCCGCGCCCGCGCCGACCCCGCCCGCACCGACGAGCTTGAGGAAATTTCTTCGATCTACATTCGGCATGGCTTTGGCAGTTCCCCGGCGTGGCGGCCCGTCACTTGTGGCAGGTCAGGCAGTCGATGCCGTGCTCGACTTCCATGTCCTTGTGGCAGGTCAGGCACTGACCCATCTCGTTCGGCGCCATACGCGTGACCCGGTCCATCGTCTCGACGGGCCCGTGGCACTCCTGGCACTCGAGCCCGGCCGCCACATGCCTGTTGTGCGGGAAATGAACGAAGTCGGGCAGGTCGTGGACCTTGATCCACGGGATCGGCTCGTCGTTCTCGTAGTGCCGTGCGACCTCGCGTATGAGCGGGCTGTCGGTTGCGACGATCGCATGGCAGCCCATGCACTTGTTGACGCTCGGTACGCCCGCGGACGGCGAGCGCCGGGCCTGGGTGTGGCAGTACAGGCAGGGGATTTCGTAGTCGCCCGCGTGGACGGTGTGGCTGAATTCGATCGGCTGCACGGGCGTGGTGCCCGGGAAGAACGCCGCGTTCGCGAAATAGCCGACGAGAAGTCCGACGAAACCGACGCCGGCGATCATCGCGACGGGCTTCAGAACCCTGAGGGTCGGAACGATGGAAACGCCCATTCAGCTCGCCCCTCTCATCTCGGACCCGACTGCCAGTCCCAACGAATTCCCGAAACCGTCGCCAAACTCGTGGATCGAAGTGGCGACCTCCTCGTTCTTGGTCGCGCGCAGGTACGTGTCGGCCATCTTGTGGAACACCTGGTAGAAATACAGGTTCATGTCGTCGACGGTCATGTCCTTGATCCACAGATCAATCGCCGCCGTTGTCTTGTTCTCGCTGTCCCAGAGCGACAGCATCATCGACTGGCAAGACATGGGCTCGTCGGCCTCGGCGTCGGTCGCCTGCCAAATGATACTTGAAGGCAGGTTCTCACCATCGAGCTCGACAGTCAGCTTGATTTCGGCCCTTCGCGTCATCATTCTGTAACGTATGGCGGTGCCGGCCGCGCCAGGGCGTCATCCACGCTTCCAATGTTCAACTTCATCCTTCTCGTCGTCATGGCCGGCATTCTCGTCAGTCTCGGGCTCGGCCTCGTGTTCCTCGTGCGCGACCGCGGCACGACGAACCGCACCGTCGTATCCCTGACCGTACGGGTAGGCCTTTCCGTCCTGCTGCTCGTGCTGCTCGCCATGGGTTTCGTCGGCAGATACATGTCCTGAGAATCCCGCAACCTAGAACCAGTAGACGAACGTAAACAGAAACAGCCACACGACGTCGACGAAATGCCAGTACCAGCTCGTCGCCTCGAACGCGAAGTGGTTCTCCGGGGTGAAGTGGCCGCTGAATACGCGAAACAGCATGACCGCGAGCATGACCGTGCCCATCGTCACATGCGCGCCGTGAAACCCCGTGAGCATGAAGAACGTCGAACCGTAAATCCCTGACCCGAGCGTCAGGCCGAGTTCCGAGTAGGCCTCGGCGTATTCGACGACCTGCAGCACCAGGAAGAACGCGCCGAGCAACACCGTGATCGCAAGCCAGATCCCGAGCGCTATCCGCTGACTCTTCTTGAGCGCCCAGTGGGCGAAGGTCACCGTGACGCTGCTCGTGACGAGGATCACGGTGTTGATGAACGGCAGGCCCCAGGCCTCCATCGCTTCCGTTTCCGTTCCGCCCGGCGTCATGAACAACGGCCAGGTGTCGGCGAAATCCGGCCACAGGAACGTGTGGGTTTCGAGATTGCTGCCGGCGCCGGCGAGCCAGGGCACCGAGATGACTCGGGCATAGAAGAGCGCCCCGAAGAAGGCCGCGAAGAACATGACCTCCGAGACGATGAACCACTGCATGCCCATGCGGTAGGAGCGGTCCATGAGGCCGCTGTTCATGCCCGCGACCGATTCCCGGACCACGGTTGCGAACCAGCCGAACAACATGAACGCGACGATCCCGAGCCCGAGGTAGAAGATCCAGACGCCGTGCGTGCCTTCGGCGGCGACCTTGTCGGTGGTCTGGTGAATCATCGTCACCAGGCCGTAAGCCATTATGAAGAGCGCCACCGAGCCGACGATCGGCCAGACGCTCGTGTGCGGCACGTAATAGCGAGGGGTCTCGCCCACGGCGGGTGTCTCACTCACGGCTGGTAATGTCCCTCGTGATCGGCGTGCGTCTCCGATACCGGTTCGGCTACCACAACTTCGGCGTCAGGGACGCGGAACATCGTGTACGACAGGCTCAGCGTGCCGATGTCCTCGGGAAGCTCCGGATCCACGTAGAACTGCACGGGCATGTCGATGTCGGCATCGCCCGCGAGATGCTGCTGCGTGAAGCAGAAACACTCGACCTTGTGCAGGTACGGCGCCGCAGCGCTCGGCGCGACGCTCGGTACGGCCTGTCCGGTGACCGTGCCGCTCGCGCGATTGCGGGCGTAGTATTCGGTCGTGTTGACCTCCCCGAGCCGCACGCGCATCTGGCTGTCCGTCGGCCTGAACTCCCAGGGCATTCCCCTGTTTACCTGTGCGGCAAACTGGATCGTGACCTCCCGATCGGAAACCTCGGCGATCGGCGCGGCGTTCACCGCCTCGCCCGCGGTTCTGCCGTTGATCCCCGTGATCTCACAGAAGATCTCATACAGCGGAACGAGTGCGAACGCGAAGCCGAACATTCCCGTCGCCACCAGCAACAGTACGGCGACGTGCCGGCGTTTACTGTTGTTGCTCCTGTTCATCAGGCCTTGTCGGCAGCGGCGTGGGCGTCGTCGGGCTCGATTACGGGCGGCGTCTCGAACGAGTGCAGGGGCGCGGGCGACGGCAGCGTCCACTCGAGGCCCTCGGCACCCTCCCAGACCTGCGCGTCCGTGACCTTCTCACCGCTGGTCAGGGCCTTGACGACAATATAGAGGAACAGGATCTGCGTGAGCCCGAGCAATCCGGCGCCGATGCTCGATAGCATGTTGAAATCGGCAAACGCGATCGAGTAATCGACGATTCTGCGCGGCATGCCGGCCAGACCCGAGAAATGCATCGGGAAAAACGTCAGGTTGACGGCGAATGTCGCAGTCCAGAAATGGATCTTGCCGAGCCGCTCGTCGTACATGCGGCCCGACCACTTCGGCAGCCAGTAATAGACCGCCGCCATCGTGCCGAAAATTGCACCCGGGTAAAGCACGTAGTGGAAGTGCGCGACGACGAAGAAGGTGTCGTGATACTGGAAGTCGGCCGGCACGAGGGCCAGCATGAGGCCGGAGAACCCGCCGATCGTAAACATGATCACGAAACCGATGGCGAACAGCATCGGCGTCTCGAAGGTCATCGAACCGCGCCACATGGTGGCCACCCAGTTGAATACCTTCACGCCCGTCGGCACCGCGATCAGCATCGTTGCGTACATGAAGAAGAGTTCCGCGGCCAGCGGCATGCCCACCGCGAACATGTGGTGCCCCCAGACGATGAACGACAAAAGGGCGATCGCGATCGTCGCGATCACCATCGAGTGATAGCCGAAGAGTTTCTTGCGCGCGAACGTCGGGATGATCTGCGAGGCGATGCCGAAGCCCGGCAGGATCATGATGTAGACCTCGGGATGGCCGAAGAACCAGAAGACGTGCTGGAACAGCACCGGGTCGCCGCCGCCGGAGGCCTCGAAGAAACTCGTGCCGAAGTGCCGGTCGGTCAGCATCATCGTCACCGCACCGGCGAGCACCGGCATCGCCATGATCAGCAGGAACGCCGTGATGAGCCAGGTCCACACGAACAGCGGCATCCTGAACAGCGTCATGCCGGGCGCGCGCATGTTCAGGATCGTGACCATGACGTTGATGGCGCCGAGCACGGAAGACACGCCCATGAGGTGCACGCCGAGAATGAAGTAGTCCGTGCTTGGCGGCCCGTAGGTCGTCGACAGCGGCGCGTAGAAGGTCCAGCCGAAATTCGGCGCGCCGCCTTCCATGAACAACGACGACAAGAGCAGAATGAATGCGAACGGCAGGATCCAGAAACTGAAGTTGTTGAGCCTCGGCAGCGCCATGTCCGGCGCGCCGATCATGAGCGGCACGAGCCAGTTCGCAAGGCCCACGAACGCCGGCATCACCGCGCCGAACACCATGATGAGGCCGTGCAGCGTCACCATCTGGTTGTAGAAGTCAGGCTGCGTGAACTGCAGCCCCGGCTGGAAGAGCTCCAGCCGGACCACCATCGCCATCGCGCCGCCGATGAAGAACAGCAGGAAGCTCAGGCACAGGTACAACGTGCCGATTTCCTTGTGGTTCGTCGTCAGCAACCAGCGCAGGATGAAGGCGATCAGCGGGTGTCGTTGCTTCGGTATGGTGTCTGCGTGGGCAATCATGACGTGTCGTCCCTACCGGGCTTCGAAAACGGTCAACGGCTGGACGATGTCGCCCATGGCGTTGCCGAAGGAATTGCGTTCGTAGGTGATGACGGCCGCGATGTCGCGGTCGGAAAGCTGCGGCGCCCAGGCCTGCATCTCGGTATCGGCGACGCCGTTCATGACGCGGTCGATATGGCCCTCGACAGGACCGTTTGCTATTTCGCTTCCGGCCAGGGCCGGATACCTGATTCCCTGGCCCGCGCCGTCGGGCAGATGGCAGGTCGCGCACTGCGAGATGTAGACCTCTTCGCCGATCGGCATGAGTTCATCCATCGTCCAGGTCCGGCTGCGGTCCAGAACGGCCTGTTCGCCGGCAAGCGCCGCGGCAACGCGCTGATCCTCGATCCAGGCGTCGAACTCCTCTTCGGGAAGAACCTCGACCACGACCGGCATGTAGGCGTGATTCATGCCGCACAGTTCCGTGCACTGGCCCCGATAGACGCCCGGCACATCGACGCGTGTCCATGCTTCATTGATGAAGCCCGGCACCGCATCCTGCTTGACGGCGAAGTCCGGCACCCACCAGGAGTGGATGACGTCGCCCGAGGTCATCAGAAAACGGACCTTGTTGTTCGTCGGGATCACGAGCGGGTTGTCGACCTCAAGGATGTAGTTCTCGTTCTTTTCGGCGAGGTTGTTGATCGCGTCCTGCGAGGTCGAAAGGTTGCTGAAAAAGCCGATGTCGGCCTCGACATACTGGTAGTGCCACTTCCATTGCGAGGCCGTGACGAGAACGGTCAGATCGGGATCGGAGTTGTCTTCGATTTCGATCAGCACCGTAGTGGCCGGGACCGCCATGCCGATGAGGATGAGGGTCGGGATGATCGTCCAGATGATCTCGACCGGTGTGCTCTCGTGGAACTTGGCGGGTACCGGGTGCTTCGAGCGGCGATGCGCGTACATCGTGTAGAACATCGCGCCGAAGACGACGATGCCGACGACGACGCAGACTCCGAGACTGATGTGATGGAGGTTCTGGACGCGCTGGCTGGTCTCGGTCACACCTTCACGCATGTCGAAAACCTGCGCGAGGGCGGCGTGCGAAAACCCGAAAATGACCAGGACGATCGAGCAGAGCTGCCCGAGTATTGCGATAACGCGTCCGCCCTTAGGCGTCATGCCCCTGCTTGTATGTATATAGGTTAGGCATTTGCCGACCTGCACGGTGCGCGCTGGTCCCCGGCGCCCGGCATTGTCGTGAGTGCAGAAACGTCCTTGTAAAGATAGTTTTCGTTCCGGCCAGCCCGCAATTCGAGCGCAAGCATAGGGCAAAAACAACGCAAGTTCAAAGCGCCCCGCCACGGCGCAATTGCGCTACCGTGCGAACCTGATTTCGGCCCATCCAGTCGCGGTAGCGGATGGCCGTGGCCGTCTCGGCATGCGCGCTCCAGTCGCCCCGATGCGCAAGCAGAAATTCATCGCCCTCGATGCGCGCCTGCCACTCCTCGCCCTCCCAATCGATGAAGGCGATACTCGGATTGGCGTGGCGGTGCCGGCGGGCGTCGTCGAGCGGATCCAGCTCGAAACTGTCGCCGCGAACCCATGCCGTCCATTGCCCGCCGTTCCAGGCCACGTACTCCATCCGATCCTGCGCCCAGGGCGCGTTCGCGGGCTCGCCGTCGGCATCTGCGCTCGCGATGAAGGCGACTCGCGCGCCTGCGATCGTCACCGCCAGCGCTATGAGCAATCCGACTAGTGCTCTGGTCATTCGTCGTCCCTCAGTCACGGTCTGCGCACTATATAGTCGATCCGAAGCGGCCGATCAAGACTGGCGCCGCGAAGGCGTCCGGGTCCGCCGTAATGGCGCAGGTTTCCGCCGTTCGCCGCAGCCGCATGTGCGCCTCCCGCATCGTGCTGCGCAGCGGAGAATCGTCATCGGCCGGTCGGCGCCCGGCGATAATGTGCTAGCTTGCGGGGCATCGCTGATTCCTGTGTGGGGATCGACGAGACTGCCGTGACGATCCGAAGCTCGGCGCAAGACGCTGCGCGAGGACGCAAACAGGCTCAACCGCGATTTTTGTTGCGAAGGATTCGGATGGCGCCCAAACTGAAGCTGCTTGTAACGGTAGCCGCGGTTCTCTGCTCGGCCTGTACGGCGACCGAGCAGGATCGAGAATTGCGCCTGGCCAGTTTCGTGGGCTCGCGTCACCCGGCCGTGGCTGCGGTGTTCGATCCGTTCGCCGAGGAACTCGCAAGCGCCAGTGGCGGTCGGCTGACCGTGCGTCAGTTCCCCGGCGGCACCCTCAATTCCGCGCCCGCTCAACAGTATTCGCGATTGCTGGAAGGGGTTGCCGACATTTCCTTCGGATTGCCGGGCTACACGATGCAGCGCTTTCCAATGACGGCACTGCTCGGCTTTCCCGGCATCTCTCCGGATGCGATAACGGGTACCGAACGACTGTGGCAGGGCATGCCGGCGATCAGCTCGGAGTACGAGGCAAAGGTGCTGGGTTTGTGGGCAGCGGAGCCGAAGGTGCTGATGTCCGCAACCCGGCGCATCGATGAAGCGGATGACCTGCGCGGCATGATCGTCTCGGCAGCCTCGGCACAGGATGTCGCCTATCTCGAACGTGTCGGTGCCGCGGCCATGTCGCTGCCCACCAGCGAGGCGCACCAGGCATTGACCACCGGAGCCATAGACGCGGTCTTTGCAGATCCGAGCACGATCGCTTCCTTCAGCCTCTGGGAGCCGGCGCAATACATCACGACCAATTTCCCCCCGATAGCGTCGGCATTCTTTCTGCTGATGAACCAGGACGCGTACGCGGGGCTGTCGTTGCAGGAACGCGCGTGGGTGGATGCCGCCAGCGGTCTTGAACTGAGCTTGCGGGGCGCCCGGACGTATGTAGCGACTGCTCGTCGCGGGCTCGCGCTCGCCGAGCAGGACGGTATCGAGTTCATCCGCATGTCCGATGCGGAACTTGAGAAGATCCATTCCCTGTTCGCCCCGGTGATGGACGAAGAGCTGCAGCGCGAGTTCGCCAACGGGCTGACGGGCGCGGACGTCATCGCCCTGATGACGGGGCAGGCGCGTTGATTACGCCCGTGCCCGGGCGCTTCGGGCGCATCGTCGCGCGTGCCATCACGTTGTGGGCTTGCGTCGGCGGCGTTTCGCTCCTGTTGCTGGTACTTCTGACGGGCATCGGCGTGTTCTTCCGCTACGTCCTCAACACACCCATCAATGGCCTCAGGGACATCAGTCAGTTGCTGCTGCTGATTTGCGTGAGTGGCGCCATTCCCCATGCCGCCCGACGCGGAGCGCACGTTGCCGTGGATCTGTTGACGCTGACTCGCCACCCCGGGGCCCGGAGAACGGTGAGCATTCTGATCGGGGCGAGCAGCGTCGCCTTGCTGGGCGTCGTGCTGGTGGCTTTGGCGCGGCAGGGGAGTTGCGGATTCCGTTGCGGCCACTTCACGCCGGACCTGGTGATTCCTTTCTGGCCGATGTATCTCGCGCTCGGCATCGGGTTTTTTCTCTACGTGCTGCAGATCATCGCCCGCTGGTCGGCAGACGAGCCGGGCTCCGACGCGGATCCTCAGGGGCTCAGGTGACGGATCTTCAGATAGGCGTCGCCGGCTTCGTTGCGCTGTTCGTGCTGTTGTTCCTGCGCATGCCCGTGGCGCTAGCGATGATGCTGGTCGGTTTCGTGGGCACGCTCGTCATCAACCCGGCGGCCGCGCTGCCCGTGCTGGCGGGCGAAGCCTTCAACACGTCGACCCTGTACTCGATGAGCATGCTGCCCATGTTCGTGCTCATGGGCAACATGGCCGGTGCGGCGGGTCTCAGCCGGGATCTGTACGATGCGGCGCACGCGTGGATGGGGCGCTTCAGGGGCGGATTGGCGTCGGCAACGGTGGTGGGCGCGGCGGGGTTTTCGGCCATGTCGGGCTCTTCGCTGGCATCGGCGGTAACCATGGGGCGCGTAGCTCTGCCGGAAATGAAGCGGTTTCGTTACGACGACGGTCTGAGCACCGGCGTGATCGCCGCGGGAGGGACACTGGGCATCCTGATCCCGCCTTCGGCGGGTTTCATCGTCTATTCGATACTGACGGAGGAGTCGATCGGCCGATTGTTCATGGCCGGCGTGCTGCCGGGGCTGTTGTTGACCGCGCTCTTCGTCGTCGCGGTAATGATTCAGACTTACCTGAAGCCCGAAATGGCGCCCTCTTCCGACGTGCGGGTTCCCACTGCCGAGAAATTCGCGACTCTCCGTCGCGGGCTGTGGATCATCGGGATCATTCTCGTGACGATCGGCGGGATTTACCTGGGGGTCTTTTCCGCCATCGAAGCCGCCGGGATCGGCACGCTGTTGACCTGTGCCGTCGCGGCGCTGCGGCGCAGCCTCACGATTGGCCAGGTAACGAAAGCCGTGGGCAATACGCTGCAGGCGACGGGCACGACCTTCCTGATCCTGATCGGGGCGTTCGTGCTTACACCCTTCATTACGCTTTCAGGCATCCCGGACGCCCTGCTGTCCCTGATCGCGGACTCCGGGGCAGGGCCTTACACGGTGCTCCTGCTGATATTGCTGACCCTGATACTGCTTGGCACCTTCCTCGAAGGATTCGCGATTCTGGTACTGACGCTGCCCTTCGTTCAACCGATGGTGATGCAGGCCGGGTTCGACATGGTGTGGTTCGGCGTGCTCATGGTGATCGTGCTGGAGATGGGCCTGATCAGCCCGCCCGTCGGTGTAAACGTCTTCGTCGTCAAGGGAATCGCGCCGGATGTGCCGATGCGCACGATTTTCCGTGGGATCATCCCGTTCTGGCTCGCGATGTTCGTGGTGTTGATCGTCCTGGTCGTCTTCCCGGCACTGGCGACCATTCTGCCCGACTCGATGTTCGGCGCGACCCTTTAGCGGGAACGCGGCGCGCAGGTCGCGCGTACAAATGCAGGTAAGCGAACAGCGATAACATATGATCGCCTTTCAGCCGCACCGAGCTGAATAGTCTCGATCTCGCTCTATTGCACCCCGCCAAACCATGTTTCCGATCCGCGACGACAATCCCCAGTTCCTGACGCCGTATGCGACGTACGCGATCATCGGCCTCAACGTCGCGGCGTGGATCTTCCTGCAGGGCCTCGGCAGCAACGCGGCGCTCGCTCAGTCGGTCTGCACGCTCGGACTGATCCCTGGCGAGTTGTTGAATACGGTTCCGCCCGGAACCCGGTTTCCGATCGGCCCCGGCATGGCGTGTGTGCTTGGTGACGGTCCCACCTGGCATACGACGATCTCATCGATGTTCCTGCACGGCGGCTGGTTCCACCTCATCGGCAACATGTGGTTCCTGTGGATATTCGGCAACAACGTCGAGGACTCCATGGGGTCGGTGCGGTTCCTGTTCTTCTATCTGCTTTCGGGCCTCGCCGCCGCCGCACTGCAGATCGCGACGAACCCCGACTCGACCGTGCCGATGGTCGGTGCCTCGGGCGCGATCGGCGGCGTCATGGGCGCCTACATCCTGCTTTACCCGCGCGTGCACGTGCACATGCTGGTCTTCTTCGGCTTTTTCGTCACGACCTTCGCCGTGCCGGCCTTCGTGATGCTCGGCTACTGGCTGCTCGTGCAGCTCATCAGCGGATTCGGTTCACTCGGCTCGCAAGGCGGTGGAGTCGCGTTCTGGGCCCACGTCGGCGGTTTCGTTGCGGGCGCGGTGCTGGTGCTCGTCTTCCGCGACCGGCGCCTGCTTGCGCGCCATCCCTACCACGGCTGGCGGCGCCGGCGCATGCCCACGGAGAGTTGGCGAAGGATTCAGCGCTGAGGCCGGTGTCCGCGCGGCTGAGCTCGCGGGCACTGCGCCCCGCAAAGCCGCGGCGCGCCGTTCCCGAACGAGGCGCCTGTCGCGCCGCAGAAAGCCGCGAATTCCCGCGGCTCAGGATTGCGTGGACGTACCTTCCTGCCCCAGCGTCGGCGCACTGTTTGACGGGGCGACTACGCCTGGCTCACCTCGTCGAGTTTGCCTGTAGCGACGTCGTACACGAAACCCCGAATCTGCCCCTTTTCCGGAATGAACGGGCAGGCCTCGATGCGGCGGATCGACTGGCGGACATCCTCTTCGACATCGGGAAACGCCTCCAGAGCGAACGAGGGTCTGACACCGGTGTCGGCTTCGATCTGCGCCTTCACGGCGTCGTCGGAGAAGGTCACCATGCCGCAATCGGTGTGGTGGATGAGAATGATCTCGCGGGTCCCGAGCAGGCGCTGCGAAATCGTCAGCGAACGCAGCACGTCGTCGGTCACGACACCGCCGGCGTTGCGGATCACGTGCGCATCGCCCTCCTCGAGGCCGAGCAAGGCGCCGGTCTCGATGCGCGCATCCATGCAGGCGACGACGGCGGTCTTCCTGCCGGGCGGCAAGGGTACGTCACCCTTGTCGAAACTCTCGGCGTAACGGGCGTTGTTTGCGAGGAAGTCGTCGGTCGCTGACATGGCGGGCTCCTGCTTGTGGGCGGACGGTTTGCGGCCAGTCTAATCGCCGCGTCGCGCAGCGCGAAATACGTTTTCGTTCGTTGCTCATGACGGCCTGCAATACGGCAGCGAGACCATCGACCCGGCCCGCATGGGTCCCGGGGACGGAGACGATCGCGGCAAACCTTGCCCTTTACGCGTGCTCGCGACCGCCGGCCGGCTGGACTCCGGGTAGACAGCGCATGTGCGCCAGAGCGATGAAACGCGGCCAGCCGGAGTGCTGCGGCGATCCGGGGAGTTGCTACAATTCCACTGTGCCGAATCCCGGCGCTCTGCAACAAGCTTCCTGAATTGAGGTCACCGCCCATGGTCGTATCGGACGTGGTTTCGCACCACATTGCCGCGCGCATCGCTGCCGCATTCCTGTTGTTCCTTGCATTGCTCGTCTGCCCTGCCGTCGGCAGCGCGCAGCAGGCCGGCGAAGACGCGCAACTCGAGGAAGTCGTGGTGGTCGGTACCCGCGCCCTGCCCCGCACGATCGACGAGTCCTCGGTCCCTGTCGACGTCATCAGCGCCGAGGACTTCGAGAACCAGGCCGGCTCCGACATGACGAACCTGGTGCGCGCGCTCGTACCGTCATTTCACGTCAGCGACAATCCCTCGCGCGACCTCGCGGCGCTGCTGCGCCCGGTGAACCTGCGCGGACTCGCGCCGGATCACACGCTCGTGCTGGTCAACAACAAACGCCGGCACCGCGGGGCCGTGATCCAGTGGATATCCAACGGCGCGTCGAACGGCGCACAGGGTCCGGACGTTTCGGCCATTCCGGCGATCGCCCTGCAGCGCATGGAGGTGCTGCGCGACGGGGCGGCGGCGCAGTACGGTTCCGACGCCATTGCCGGCGTCCTGAACTTCGTGCTCAAGGACGCCGACGACGGCTTTTCGCTCGAAGCCAGGTACGGGGCTTATACGGAGGATTCGAGCGAGGACATGACCTCGGTGGCGGCCAATGTCGGCTTGCCGCTCGGCGACGGCGGATTCGCGAACCTGAGCCTCGAATACGGCGAATCCGCACCCACCGACCGCAGCGTCCAGCACGGCCATGCCACGCAACTCATCGAACTCGGCATCCCGAACGTGCCCGTTCCAGCCAAACCCTGGGGCTCGCCGACGGTCGACGACAACATCCTGGCTGTCGCCAACATCGGGGTCGAAGTGGGCGACAACAGCGACTTCTATGCCTTCGGCAATTACGCAAGCCGCGAAGTGTCGACGGCCTTCTTCTTCCGCAGCCCCATGAACCGCAACGGCGTGTACAAGACCAGCGCCAACAAGTTCCTCGTGGGCGGCGAAGGCTGTGCGGCGCGGTACGGCAACATCGACTCCACCGCCGCGAACCTGCTTTCCTTCCGCGACATGCTGCTCGCCGACGATGGCTGCTTCTCGTTCGTGGAAATGCTGCCCGAAGGTTTCTCGCCGCAGTTCGGCGCCGAAATCACCGATTATTCCGGCGTTGTCGGCGTGCGCGGCGAAACGGCCAGCGGCCTGATCTGGGACGTCTCCGCGAGCATCGGCGAAAACGATCTTGCGGTCTTCATCGACAACTCGCTGAACGCCTCGCTCGGCCCGCAGTCGCCGCGCGATTTCCGCGTCGGCAACTACACGCAGCGGGACACGAACATCAACCTCGACGTTTCCCGGCAAATGGAAGTCGGCGCAGGTTCGCTACTTAACGTCGCCGCGGGGTTCGAGATGCGCACGGAGGAATTCGAGATCGCCACGGGCGAGCGGGCAGCCTGGGAAATCGGACCGTACAACCAGTACGGCTTCGGTTCCGGTTCGAACGGCTTCGGCGGCTTCAACCCGGCCACGGCAGGCACCTGGGACCGCGACAACACAGCCGGCTATGTGGACGTCGAACTCAACGCCACGGACAACTGGCGCATCGGCGGCGCGGTTCGCTACGAGGACTTCGACGGCTTCGGCAACACCACCAACTACAAGCTCGCCACGCACCTGCGCCTGTCCGACAGCTTCGCGCTGCGCGCCTCGGGAGGTACGGGCTTCAGGGCACCGACGCCCGGCCAGTCGAACGCCCGCAACCTCTCCACGGTCGTCGACGCGGTGACCAACGAGTTCGAGGAACGCGGCACCATCGGTTCTACCCACCCCGTGGCGATGGCGCTCGGCGGCCGTGAGCTTGAACCCGAGGAGAGCACGAACTACTCCGTCGGCGCGGTGTTCAGCGGCGCCGGAGGATTCAGCCTCACGCTCGATTACTTCAGCATCGACATCGATGACCGTATCGCGTTGTCGGGGATCTTCACCGTCACCGACGACATCAAGCAGCAGCTCGTCGCCCAGGGTGTCCCGGAAGCCGCCGAATTCACGTCGGTGCGCTACTTCGCCAACGATTTCGATACGCAGACCGACGGTTTCGATCTGGTGGCGAACTACGGCTGGGATGCGGGCAGCGGCAACGCCGACCTGACGTTCGCCTACAACACGACCGATACCGAGGTCGTGGATTCGTCGAACATCTCCGCCGGCACCATCAGGAACCTCGAACACGGCTGGCCTGAGACACGCTACAACCTGTCCTACAGGCACGCCTTCGAGAACTGGGACCTGGTCGCGCGCTACAGCTATTTCGGCGATTGGTACGACGATCATGCCGGCGCCGATTTCAGCGGCTACGGCCTGACCGACGTGCAGCTGCGCTACAGCTTCCCGAACGGCGTGGCCATCAGCGTGGGCGCCGAGAACGTGCTCGACGAATATCCGGCCGAAGCCATCAACTACGGCAACGGGCGCAGGTACCCGCGCTACGCGCCGGGCGGCCACAACGGGGCGCTGATCTTCGCGAAGCTCAGTTTCGCGATGCAGTAGTCAGCCACGGGCGCAAGGCATTGCCATGCCAGCGCAGGCTGGCCCCGGGCGACAACGCGCGGCCGCCCGGGGCGGTCGAAAACAACGCCTCGCCTCGGTCGCATGCTGACGCAACACGGGTGCACATCCGCTTCACCGTACCGTCATAATGGCTGTAACTGACCGACTCCGGCGTCCACTTCGGCTCATGTTAGAGGGATTCTTCAAACTCGAAACGCACGGCAGCTCCGTGCGTACCGAGTTGATCGCCGGCGCGACCACCTTCCTGACGATGGCCTACATCGTCGTGGTCAACCCGTCGATACTGGCCGATGCCGGGATCGATCCCGGCGCCGCCTTCGTCGCGACGTGCCTGGCCGCCGCGGTCGGAACGGCCCTGATGGGCGTGCTGACGAACTATCCCATCGCGCTCGCCCCCGGCATGGGACTCAACGCCTTCTTCACCTACGGCGTCGTGGTTTCGATGGGCCACGCCTGGCAAACGGCACTCGGCGCGGTCTTCATCTCCGGCGCGATCTTCCTCGCGCTGAGCGTGACGCGGTTCCGGGAAACGGTGGTCAATACGATACCGCGTTCGCTGCAACTGGCGACCGCGGCCGGCATCGGCTTCTTCATCACGTTCATCGGCTTGAGGAACGCCGGCATCGTGGTCGCCGATCCGACCACGTTCGTCACCATGGGCAATCTCGGCGAAGCCACGGTCCTGCTCGCTGCCGTGTGTTTCCTGGCCATCGTCGCGCTCGAAGCGCGCAAGGTACCGGGCGCTCTGCTCATCGCCATTCTCGGCACGACACTCGCGGCCGTGGCGCTGGGGCTGCAGCCCTGGAGCGGCGTGATCTCCGCGCCCCCCAGCGTCGCGCCCACGTTCCTGGCGCTCGACCTGCGGGCCGCGTTCGACGCCCAACTCATCGCGGTGATTTTCGCCTTCCTGATCGTCGACCTCTTCGACTCCGCGGGCACGCTGATCGGCACGGCCCATGTCGGCGGCTTCCTGGACAGGAACGGCAAACTGCCGCGATTGCGCGAAGCCCTGGCCGCCGACAGCGCGGCTACCGTGGTCGGCGCCTGCATGGGCACCTCGCCCGTCACCGCCTATATCGAGAGCGTATCGGGCATCCGTGCCGGAGGGCGCACCGGACTCACCGCGCTGGTCGTCGCCGGTCTCTTTCTGCTGATGCTGTTCTTCGCGCCCCTGGCGGCCATGGTGCCCGCCTACGCCGCAGCACCGGCGTTGATCTACGTCGGCTGCCTGATGGCCAGAAGCCTGACCGAAATCGATTGGAGCGACCTCACCGAATACACGCCCGCGCTGCTGACGGCCATCTCGATGCCGCTGACCTTTTCCATCACCTACGGTCTGGGGCTGGGGTTCGTGTCTTACGTTGCGATCAAGGTCGCAACGGGCCGGGGGCGGGAAGTTCCGGTCGCCATGTACCCCATAGCCCTGGCCTTCATAGTTTTCTTTGCGGTGGACTGACGGCAAACGTCGTTGGGATGCACCGCCGTCTATAATGCGCCGCCGCACACGATATCGATGTTAGGGTCGAGGATGGCGAGCGGCGTCCCCGCAACTGCGACGATCGCGATTCCGTATAGCGCAGCATCGTAATCAACGCTACGTGTGGAGGAGCAGGAGGAGCCGAGCGTTGGTTCTGGCCGTTGGATACTTCATTGAACTTGCGATGATCGACTGCACGCAAAGACCTCGGCGCATCTGTCTGCCACTGCTTGCCGGCGCGCTCCTGGCCACAGCCTGCGGCCGCAACGACGAACCGCAGTTGACGGCGCTCGAGGTCGATCAACCGGACGGCTGGGCGGACGAACTCGCGCTCAATATCCCCGTCGACATCAATCCGGACCCGAACATCCTCGAGATCGAACTCGAATCGAAACTCGCTGACATTGAATTCCGGGAAGGGCTTGCGACACCGGCCTGGACCTACGGCGGTACGGTTCCCGGTCCGTTCATTCGGGCGAAGGTGGGCGACACGATCATCGTCCACTTCAGGAACTCCTTGCCGGAGCCGACGAGCATCCACTGGCACGGCATGCGCGTGCCCAACGAAATGGATGGCGTGCCTGGCGTGACCCAGGATCCCGTCGCGACCGGCGGCGAGTTCCGCTACGAGTTCGTCGCCCGGGACGCGGGCACCTTCTGGTACCACCCGCACATCAACTCCGCGGCACAGGTCGGCTGGGGCATGTACGGGCCGATCGTCGTCGAGGACCCGAACGATCCGCAGGAGTTCGGCGACGAACTCGTGCTCATGCTGTCGGACATTGGCCTCGCCGAGGGCAGCGGGGCGTTCCTGCCGGTCGATACCGGCGGGGCGTTCGGCGACCTCTTCGGCCGCGAAGGCACGGAATTGCTCGTCAACGGCAAGGTGCGCCCGACGCTGAAGGTGCGCGCCGGCAAACAGCAGCGCTGGCGGATCATCAACGCCGCACGCGCCCGCTATTACACGATCGGCCTGCCGGGCCACATGCTGGTTCGGCTCGGCGGAGACAACGGCCTCGCGGCGCGGTCCGAAGAGGTGCCGAACCTGGTCGTCGTGCCGGGCGAGCGCGCCGACATCGTCTTCACGCCCTCGAACGAACCGGGCGAGACGGCCATGCTGCGCTGGATTCCGACCGAACGCGGTTTCGGGACCGTCTTCAACCGCCCGCGCGAAAACATGATGGCGATCGAGACCGTCGATGAAGCGCCCGTGATTCCCGCGCCGATTCCGACCGAACTGCGCGAGATCGAAGCGATCGATATCGCCGACGCCGTCGAACATACCCTCGACATGACGATCAACCTGAGCAACAACGATGTCGTCATGGGGATCAACGGGATACCGTACTGGAACTTCGAACCGGTCGAAGCGCGTATCGGCGAGACCCACGTCTGGTCGCTGACCAATACCACGATCTTCTCGCACCCGTTTCACCTGCACGGCTACTTCTTCCAGGTGCTCGACGATTCGAGAATCCCCGAGTGGAAGGACACGATCGACGTGCCGGTCGACTCCACGGTCCGGATCGCGATCCCGTTCGAGGACCGTCCCGGTGCGTGGATGTACCACTGCCACATCCTCGACCATGCCGAGGCCGGCATGATGGGGCAACTGTACGTACTTCCGTAGTCGGCAGCGAAAGCTTCCGCTGCCGCGGCGCCACGATGTCCGTTCCGGCCGGCAAAGCCGGCAAGGACGTGAGCGTCAACGCCACCGACCGACCCCAACCGTTGGCAATCACCGCGCGCCACCTCACGCACGCTCCCCGGACTGCACACGTCGATGGCAGGGTATTTATAACGCTGCCCGCATCAAGCTCTACGCTTGCTGAACCGTCCAGTGGCCGGCATCAAGGCGGGTTGCCGGATTCCCGGCTGATCATTCGCTCGAGATTGCGGCGAAAACGCAGTGCCGCCGCATCCAGTCCCAGGTTGATGGGGCGGGTAGTCGCATTGGCCATCCCGGTGTGCACGGCCTCCAGCACTTCACGATCCTCAAGGAAGGCCGACCTGGCGGAGGACGCGATCATCGCCGTCAATTTCTCGTTGTCCGGATCGGTATTTCGATGTTGAAGCCAGTGATAGCGAGTGTTGTCGGCATCAATCGGCGTCATGAAATGGTAGGAAATCATGACATAGGTTGATTCATCGCTTCGAAAACCTGGGCCACCTTTCCCCGAGGGAACGAAAATGGATTTGTTGATGGCTGTGCATGGAAACTGCGCCTCGTAATGTTGCAAGCGGTCGCAATTTCCCTTGAACCTGACCAGCGGGGCATAGAAGGACGGAAGCTCCCGGTCGTATATCCACCGATGAACGATCACCCCATTGTCCGTATCGCGTATCTCCACTGGCGTGTTTTCGGTGCCGGGGGACGCAAACGACGTGCGATGCACCCAGGCGACGTGCGAGGGATCCAGCAGGTTGTCCGTCAGATATTGGTAGTTGCATGCGCACGTCAGGGCATCGCCGGCGGTAATTTTCCAGTCCGGGTTATCGTAGTTTCGGACATCAATTATCAGCTCGTCGTCCGAAAGCGCGGCATCACCCATCCAGATCCAGACCAAACCCCACCTGTCGAGCACCGGATAACTCCGGACTCTCGCCGATGGCGGGATCCGATCCTGCGTCGGCGCGGCAACGCATTGGCCGGAGTGATCGAATTGCAGCCCGTGATAGCCGCATTCGATCCTGTTGTTCAGCAATCGGCCTTTGGACAATGGCAATCGTCGGTGCGGGCAGGCATCGTGCAGGGCGACGGGTTCGCCGCTCCCGGTGCGGTAGAAAACGATGTTCTCGCCAAGTATACGAAGCGGCCTCAGCTCCGCCCTGATCTCCGAGGAGAGTGCGGCGACGTACCAGCTATTTCTGAGGAACATGTCCTTTCCGGGTAATTCCGGCCAACTCCGACCGGTCACGGCCTGTTGGCGATGTTCTCGAAACGGATGTCATCATGCGCCGCCCGCCACGTTGCGGGGAATTGAAATAACGCATGAATCAACGCCGGGCGGAAAGCCGGGCTCGCCCCCCGGCGGAATATGCGGGCTAGTCGTAATAGCCAATTGAATCGCCCTCCGTGGTAACGCCCAAGCCATTCAACAGCCGGTTCGAGTAATTGAAATAGGCGGCGACCTGATTGACCTCGAGTATGTCGCCATCCGTACAATCGTTCCTGCGAAGCATTTCGATATCCGACGCCGCCATTGTTGCAACATCGGTTGTCAACTTCTGAGCGTAACGCAGTAACGCCAGATGCTTGCCCTGGAACTGCGCCTCCGGCGTTCCCGCATGAAGGCTTTGCAGAATGTCATCGCATCGCTGTTCGTCGTCAAGCAATCGCCGAACGTTCGTGAAATGGTGGGTCAGGCTGTATTCGCAGTTGTTCCTGATGCTGACATATGACGCAACGACTTCGAGAAACCACAACGGCAATTGAATGTCCGGGTGATGCAGGACACTCCGGTAGAGTGCCACGTGGCCATGCATCGTGTGCGGGCGCAGGGAATGCACCTTCATGACGTTGTCGACCGTGCCGTGCGGAGTCATCGCCTCGTCGTAGAGCTCCCGCAGAACGCCGGTTGCTTCATCTTCCGGAATCATCCTGATCCACGCTGTCATGCGCTGCTCCGGGTCAGCGGAGTCGAGCCGGAAAAGACTCTGCGCACCATCGGCTCGAAAAACTCCAGCGGCAAGCTCTCGATACCCGGATCGATGGCCACGATGTCGTATCGTTCAACGAATTCCGCGGTCCAGTCGAAATACGGGTGACCTCGCCACTTTTCGCGGGCATGGATGAAGTCGGGGTCGTCCGACTCGAAAAATCCGTGCAGGTGTATTCGCTGGAAGATTCCGTGGTGTTCGAGCATCCAGGCATTTTTTTCCGAAACGAAAGGACGTACGAGGTCCGCGGCGAACCGTTCGTGGTTCTCGGCGCAGACGACGAATCCGATGTCATGGAACAGACCCGTTACGATCGTTTCCTCATCGTGACTGTCGCGGTACAGCAGGGTGGCCGTCTGCAGGCAGTGCTCGTAGTTGTTGATCAGGTAGCCGAACGTGGGAGCGTTTCGCGAAGCGGCGAGCAGTTCCAGCGCCTGCCGGGCGCGTTCCTCCGCAAGATATTCGGCGCGCTGCCGATTCATTATCGCCCAGTCTTCCCGCCGGTAGTCGTCAATGTTGCAATGCTCGATGTATTGCCAGTCGGTACGCAGCAGGCGATCGCGCTCTCCGGCCTTTCGCCGTACCCCTTGAGTCGTCTTCGTTCCGGTTGTCATGATTCGTTCCCTCCGCACGGCCACGCGCCGCTGTTGCGCTTGGCGGGCCAGAAACCTGCGCCGCAGGAATTCGCGGTCGCAGATCCACTCTCATCCGCCCCTTGGCCCGAGCAATTTCGTCAAATGTGGCCCGATATTCTCCTCGATCGATCGATTGCGCGGACGGCGACAGCGAATTTTCGCTGTCGCGACTTGCTACGGCGCCGGCTCCTGGCGGTCATTGGCGACCTGTCGAAATATTCCAAAGCCCATGTAGGCAAGCAGGATCGACAGGATCGGATTGATGTAATTGAACAACGCCCACGGCGCATACGCCAGCGGCGAAAGGCCCAGAACGCCCATGCAGAATGCCCCGGATGTCGTCCATGGGATCAACGGCGTAGTCAGAGTTGCACCTTCTTCAAGGCAACGTGACATCAGGTGATTCTCGAGTTTCTGATCCTTGTAGGATGACTTGAACAACTGCCCTCCGAAGATGATCGACAGGTAGGCTTCGCCCATGCTCATGTTGGCCACCAGGCCGGCGCCGATGGTGGCGGTCATCAGGCTGGCGGCGCGCCTCACGCGGGCCAGAATGCCGTTCATCAGCACGCGCACGAACCCGGCCCGGTCCAGCAGTCCGCCCAGCGCCAGTGCGATCAACGCCAGCGAGAGTGTCCACATCATGCTCTGGATGCCGCCGCGGCTGAGCAGCGAGTCGAGCTGCTCGTGACCGGTGTTGGCGGCATAGCCGCCCTGGAGACTGTTCAACACGTCCACGATCGGCCGGTCCTGAACCGCCACGGCAAGAACCACGGCCGTTGCGACGCTGGCGAGCATGCTGGGTTCGGCGGGAACACGCTTCAGGCTCAGTGTCAGCAATACGAGCAGCGGCAACAGCGCCAGAGGACCGATGGCGAACTGGCCCGAGAGACCCGCCTGGAGTTCGAGCAGTTGCTCCGGGGAAAGCGTTTGCCCGGCAAACCGCAGGCCCAGCACGGAAAACGCGATCAGGCAGATGATGTAGGTCGGGCCACTGGTGTAGAACATGGACCGAATGTGGGCGTAGATGTCCGTCTCCGCGGTCATCGCGGCGAGCACCGTCGTATCGGACACCGGGGACATCTTGTCGCCGAAGCTGGCCCCGGAAATCACCATTCCGGCGACGATGGGCAGCGGGATGCCCAGCGCCCCTCCGAGACCGATCAGTACAACGCCCGCCGTCGCGATCGTGCCCCAGGACGTCCCCGTCGCCAGCGACATGAACGTGCAAAGCAGGAGCCCGGCCGGCAGGAAGACAGCCGGATGCAGCAGATCGATACCGTAGTAGACGAGGCTTCCGATGGTCCCGCCCTCGAGCAGGGAGGCGACCAGAACGCCGATGAGCACGAATATGTAGATGGCGCCAAGACCCTTCGCGATACCGGACGTCATCCCCGTCTTTATCGATGCGTAGTCGTGGCCGATGGCGGCCGCATTGCCCGCTATCCAGATCAGGGCCACGATCAGCAGGCTGTGCAGACTGATTCCGAACCCAATCAGGCCGACGATCACGATGGCGACAACGCCGCCGAAGCTGAGCACCGAATGCAGTAAACCAGGCTCTCGTGGGTCTGTCATCCGTTTGTCTCAGAGAGAGGTTGAATGGAACGTTGCTCCGGTGACCATTCGTCAACGCTTCCGTTACTCATGTACTCCCTGAAGTCTTCCGGGGTCATCGCCGCCTGTTTGCTCGAGCACGACTTGCAGCGTATCGCGTGCCGAGCGGATCGGAATACCTTCGACATGCCCGAGGGCGAGCAAATCTTTCTTGTCGCCTGACACTACCAGATCGACAGCGCCGGCTACGGCTGCCGCCAGAATTGGATCATCGTTGGGATCGGGAGATCGATTCACCACGGGAACGTCTTCAAGCACGGTTGCGCGAAGACGTAGCGCGGCAACCATCCGGTCCGCTTCATTCCGATCGACGTAGGCACGGATTCTCGGGCGAGCGAGAACGTCGACTACCTCTTCCAGTTGCGCGGCAGAAGTGACGATTTCGATGTCGCCCCGCAACCAGGCTTGATAGAGTTGATCGGGCGGAGTGCCCTTGGTGATGAGCGCACTGACAAGAATGTTGGTGTCAATGACGACCCGCACGCGCGGAATTCACTTCGTCGTCGATGATGGCCATGATTTCTTGCTGGTCGAACTCGCCAACGCGTTCCTTTACACGACCGATGGCGGCCACGGAACTGAGGATCGTGAGAACAGCGGAGCCGACATCCTCGGAGTCAGGGCACGGCAAATCCGGGTCGAGTGCGGCAATTCGAGAAGCCTCAAGGTGAGCGAGACTCCTGGCCATGCGCTTGCTCATGCGCAATTCAACCGTCACTTCGCTATCCGGATCGGATGGTGAAGCCAAGTGGACGACCCAGCGGTTTGGCGATGGGTGGGATACAGTTGCCATGGCAGGCGCATATGCTGCAAGGATCATCCGAGCGTAGATGCCGAGGGCGAGCGGGTCAAGGCAGATTTCCGGGCGCGCGAGACAGTATTGCCGCGTATCTGGTTTCCTGCTCCAATTGCTGGAAATAAGAGCGTATCCGAAAGATCAGGATTTCGATTTGGTATCGAGGCAAGACACCAGATGTCCAGCGTGCCACCGCTAACGGGTAGCAGACTGACAGCATGGGGCCCGCGTAAGCCATGAGCCCGGCACCGGGCACGATCCAGAGGAAAGACCATGACTACGACTCCGAATCGCTACACCCCCCGGCGACTATTCCGCGAACAAACGCAGCCGCTCCGCTTGCTGTTAGCCGCCGTAACTGCACTTGCGCTGCCGCTGGCAGCGATCGCAGGCGCCGTACCACGCGCGACGCCCGAGGAAGTGGGCCTGTCGTCGGAGCGGCTCGGGCGCATCACCGAAGTCGCGCGCCGGCACATCGAAGCCGGTGACGTGTCGGGCGTCGTGACACTGGTGGCGCGGCGTGGCCACATCGCGCACTTCGAAGCACAGGGATTTCTCGATATCGAGTCGCAGACGCCGCTGCCGACCGACGCGATCTTCCGGCTCGCGTCGATGTCGAAACCGATCACCGCGGTGGCGATCATGATGCTCGTCGAGCAGGGCGAGATCCGGCTCGACGATCCCGTTTCGCGGTTTATTCCCGAGTTTGCGAACTCGGACAAGGTCGCCGTGCCGCGACCGGGCGGCGAGGACGGCGAGTTCGATCTCGTCACCGCCAATCGCCCGATCACCGTGCGCGACCTGCTTACCCACGGTTCCGGGCTCGTCAGCGGCGGGCTCGGCGCACGGGCCGCCAACGAGATCGCGCCGCGCACGGAGCGCGACACGCTCGCAAGCTGGATCCCGAAGCTTGCCTCCGTACCGCTCGACTTTCAGCCGGGCACGCTGTGGCGCTACAGCGGCCTTGCGGGTTTCGACGTCATGAGCCGGATCGTCGAGGTCGTTTCCGGCCAGAATTACGACGACTTCCTCGACGAGCATCTCCTCGGGCCGCTCGGCATGCCCGATACGGGGTTCTGGTTCGACGGCGAGCAGGCAGAGCGCGTACCGACCTATTACTCGCGCACCCCCGAGGGCCTGACCCGGACGCCGCGCCCACTCAATCGCATCTATCTCTCAGGCGCCGGCGGCATGGCGAGTTCGGCGGAGGATTACCTGCAGTTCGCCCAGATGCTGCTTAACGGCGGCGAACTCAACGGCAGGCGTTTCCTCGGCACGCGGACGGTCGAGTTCATGACGGCCAATCACACCGGCGACATGGTCAACGGCCAGTTCGGCCGGCCCGCCCACGGCATGGGATTCGGGCTCAGCATGCAGATTGTCGACGATCCCGTGGCAGCGCGGCTGGCCGTGTCGAAGGGCGCCTATGGCTGGGCCGGGGGCACGGGCGTGAGCTTCTGGATCGAGCCCGCCGAAGACATGATCACGCTCTACATGGTGCAGGGCGGATCGGGCGGCCAACTCAGGCGAGCGTTCGAGAACGCGGTGCGTCAGGCCATCATCGACTGACGGGCGTACCCAAAGACGCGCCCGGCCGTGCCCACGCCGCGACCGGCAGACTGCGGGGCTCGCCCGGGAGCAGCAGCGCCGGATCGAACGGCGACAGCCTGTGTCCTCGCCGTGAGGCACCACGCGCCTACCCGCGCCGCTCCTCATCGAGCAGCCGCGCGACTTCCTGCTGCAATCCGTTCGCGATCCGTTCTGCTTCCGACTCGCCTTTGCCGCTCTGCCCGAGTTCGGCCACGGTGACCGGCCGGCCGAACACGACCTCGACCCGGCCGAACCGGGGCAGGCGCCGATGCCGCGGCCAGACTTCGTAGGCACCCGCGATGGCGGTCGGCACGACCTGAGCGTCCGGGGCGGCTTCGAGCATCACGCCGATGCCCTGCTGGAAGTTCTGCAGCTCACCCGAGTGTGAGCGGCGCCCCTCGGGAAACCAGACGACCGACTGACCGGCGGCAAGCACGGCCCGCCCGGTCCGGATTGCGCCCGCAAGGTCCTGATCCGGATCGACGGCAAACACCCGCGTCGCCCGGCTCACGAGACGCTGCAGGGAACCGGCGAACATGATGCCGACCCAGGCGGCCCAGTGGGTATCGCGCAGCACGCGGCCCGGCAGCGCGGCGGCGATCGCCGCAGGATCGAGAAAGCTCACATGGTTCGCGGCGATGACGCACGGCGTTCCGCTGCCCGGCAGGTGTTCGCGGCCGCGCACGCGCAGCCGGAACAACGTTCGCATCAGCAGTCTGTCCATGGCGAACAACAAGGCGCCGAGAGCCCGCAGGAAGATGTTCGGCCGCTCGACTTCGGGCAGGTCCGACTCCGCCTCGCCCGAGGGCTTCGCTTCGACCGCGGGCGCCGTTCGAACCTGCTCGAGCAGGTCGCGTATCGAAAGGATCTGCGCGACGGCTTCTCCGCTGAGTGCGATGCCGAAGCGGCGTTCGATCTCGAGCGTCATCGTGACCCATTGGAGCGAATCGACCTTGAGGTCGAGCTGCGGGCTCGTATCGAGGGACAGCGTCTCGTCGGGATAGCGTTCGCCGAGCCAGCGCCAGACGTCTCCCGTGATGCCGGACTCGATCAGGCGCTTGTCGTCATCGCTGAGCGGTGCTGACGCCGGCACCCGCTCGCGCACGTTAGCACCGGCGTAAATCCCGGGCAGTAGGTGGCGCTTGAGCTTGCCGAGCGACGTTCTGGGCAACGCCTCGCGCGTGAGCCGGTAGTCGCCGATGCGCTTGTAGGCGGGCAGACTCATCGACAACCGTTCGATATCGTCGCGCACGAGTTCGGCTTGCCTTAGCGCACCTCGCTGGCGCATCGCGTCCTCGTCCGGCACCGCGAGCGCCACGAGTTCGCCCTCGTTGTCGAGGATCGCGATCTCGCCCAGCAGGGACGACGTCGCATACACGGCCTCGACCTCGTCGGGAAACACGTTCTTGCCGTCGGGCAGGACGATAACTTCCTTGTTTCGGCCGGCGATATGCAGAAAGCCGCCGGTATCGCACCAGCCGAGGTCGCCCGTGCGAAACCAGCCGTCCTCGGTGAATACCGCGCGGGTCGCCTCCGGATTGTTCCAGTAACCTGCGAAGACGTTGGGTCCCCGGACGAGAATCTCGCCGTGCGCCTGACCGGCTACGGGCTCGATCCGCAGTTCCACGCCCGGAAGCGGCTGCCCTTCGGTCCCGAGCCTGCGCTTGCGGCGGTGGTTGAAGGTCACGACGGGGGACGTCTCGGTGAGCCCGTAACCGGTCAGCACCGTCCAGCCGAGACCTTCGAGCTTGCGGGCAAGTTCGCCGTCGAGTTTCGCGCCGCCGCAGCCGAGCATTGAAAGATGAGCACCGATGGCCTTGTGAAGCGGTCGGAAGAAGAGCTTGCCGAGCCTTAGCCCCGTGGCACGGCGGGCGGCCACACTCACGGCCATGAGGATCGCAAAGATCCGCGCCGCACGCCCGCCGCGGCCCGCGACGCGCGCCTCGATCGCGCTGCAGAGCGCCGCGCACAGGGCAGGCACCGCGAGCAGTGCTGTCGCCCGGGCTTCGGTCGTTGCACGCGTAAGCTCGGGACCCGAGACACCGGAGGGCAATACGACCACGGCACCGCTGCCGAGCACACTGAGCAGGCCCACGGTAAACGGATAGCTGTGATGGAACGGCAACGGGACCGCGACCCGATCGCTCGCACGGATGAGCCTCGCGCGCAGCAGCGCGTTCACGTTCGAGGCGAGATTGCCGTGCGTGAGCGGCACGGCCTTCGGCGTTCCGGTGGTCCCCGAGGTGTAGAGCAGCGAAGCGACCTGACCGGCCTCGACCGGGGGTTTATCGGCGTCGCCGGAGGGTAAACCGGTCGGCGCGGCGTCGTTATCTGACGCATTACCGCCCTCTTCCGCCGCCGAACCGTCCCGAACGGCCGCACTGCCGGCCTGCGCGAGGCTGTGCAAACTGCGCGCGTCGGATTCTGCGCCGTCGAGCAGAACGAACTCGATTTCGGGAACGCCGTCCGCCTCGTCGAGTTCCGCCGCGTGACTCGCGGTTGTCACCACGAGTTTCGCGCCGCGGTGGTTCAGGATAGCGGCGATGTCATCGGGCCGATACTGATCGTCGGCCGGAATCGCGGTCGAGCCGTTTTCGACAGTGCCGAACCAGGCGGCGACCCACGCGGCGCTGTTCGGACCCCAGAGCAGGACCGTGTCGCCGGGCCCGATCCCTCGCCGACGCAACCCGGCCGCGACCCGGCGGATGTCCCGATAGAGGGCGTCGTAGGAGAGCGTGTCCGGACTGCCGGATCCGAACGCGATGATCGCGGGCGCGCCGCCGCGCCCGGGAAACGTCGCGACGAGTTCCCTGAGTGTCCTGAAGTCAGCCGTGTCCGCCACGCCGCGCCAGATCGTTCTCAGCCGGCAGCGCCGGCGCCGGGGTCCTTGACCCTACCGGGATCGGCTCCGGCAGCGGCGCCGTCATCGGTGTCGGCATTGTCGCCCGCGTCAGCGTCTGCGTCGGCGTTGGCGTTGGCGTTGGCGTCGACGTTGGCGTTGGCGTTGGCGTCGACGTTGGCGTTGGCGCCCACGTCGATGTTGTCGCGCGCATCGGAGTCAGCATTCATGTCGCTGTTGTCGCGCCGATCGGCGTCGTCGCCCGTTCCGGCACTGCCGGAAACTGCTTCGGTATCGCCGGTACCGGCGTCCGCCGCGGCAACCGCGAGTGCCGGCTCTTCCTCGAACTCCTCCGCGGCCATCGCCCACACGCTCAGGAAGAACGCCGCGATGATCGGCCCGATCACAACGCCCGCGAGCCCAAACGCGGCGAGCCCGCCCAGCGTCGACAACAGGATCAGGTAATCGGGCATGCGCGTATCGCGGCCGACGAGGACCGGACGCAGCAGGTTGTCGACGAGCCCGATGATGAACACCCCGACCGCGATCAGGACGATGCCGCCGACGAGATTCCCGCCAGCGATCAGCACGATTGCCGCCGGTATCCAGACCAGAGCCGGCCCGACTGCCGGGACGATGCTGAGCAGCGCCATGAGGACGCCCCAGAGCACGGGCGCGCCGATGCCGAGCACCGCAAACGCGGCGCCGCCGATCGCTCCCTGGACTACCCCGACGACGAAGGTGCCCTTGATGGTCGCGCGCGAGACCTCCGCGAACCTCGCAAGCAGGTGCCGTTCTCGCTCGTCGCCGAGCGGCAGTGCGTGCACGACACCGTCGAGAATCCGCCGGCCGTCGCGCAGAAAGAAGAACAGCAGATAGCTCATCAGAAAGAAGTACACGGTCACGCGGACCGTGTCCTGGCCGATCGCCAATGCCTGCGTTGCGATGAACTGGCTGGCCTGGATGGCGCCCGCCGAAAGTTGCTCCTGCAGGCGCTCCGGATCGACACCCAGCGACTGGAGCAGCGACAGGACGAGCGGCACGTTCTGCTCGACGAATCGGTACACCGCGGCCGGATCGACTTCGCCGTCGGCGAGGCGGTCGTAGAGCCCGGCGGCCTCCGTCGTCACCGCAGCGATGACGCCGGCGAGCGGCAGGATGACGACGACGAGCACGAGCAGCATGCTGGCCGCCGCAGCGAGCGACTTGCGTCCGCCGAGTCTCTGCTCGATACGGCCGTGAACCGGAAAGACGACGATCCCGAGCGCAACGGCCCAGAAAACGGGCTGCAAGAAACCGCTTACCAGCCAGACAAATGCAATCGTGACGACGACGAGCAGCGCAACGAAGAACGTCCGGTCAATCGTGTCGTTGCTCAGCATTGCCGGCCGCCCTGGTCACAAGTTTCCGCCATTCGTGTCGCGATTGTAGCGCGGGCCAGCGCAGCACAGCAGAGCGGGACGCAGTGCTACGCCGCCTTGCCGGCCGATCAGCCGTCTACCGCGAGTCGGGTTTGCGCCCCGGTCAGCCCGCAGATTTCACCAAGGGCCGCGATGATCGCGCGGGACCGGGCGTACAGGCGCGTGCTCGCGACCGGAACCATAGCGGGTCCATGGTGTAGCGATACCGCCCGCTGTCCGACCTCGCCTGTGGACATGGCACGCGACCCCGGTATGCTTGACGTTTCGCAGTCATCCGCGAGCAGCGCAACAGTCAGCCCGACGCAAGGGTTCCGCGTCGCACCCGCAAGCGCAGCGCGACTCGTGCCGCGCAACCGACCAGGGTCAGGGAGTCGAACATGCCGGTTCTTCGAAAGTTGATCGTTTGCGTCGCTGTCGGCGCGCTGTGTTCGGCCGTCGCCGCACAGGAACCGGGCGACTCCAACAAGCCTGTATTGCACGGCAAGCACTGGGTCGCGATCACGGGCAAGCCGCTCGGCGTGACGGCCGGCGCGACGATCTTCGCCCGCGGCGGCAACGCGGTCGACGCGGCGTGCGCGATGCTCGCAGCCGTCGCGACCATGTGGGACACGCTCGGTTGGGGCGGCGAGACCCAGGCACTGATTCATGACCCGCGCAGCGGGGAGGTCGTGGCGATCAACGCGCTCGGTGCGGCGCCGTCGGGCGCGACGCCGGAGTTCTTCCGCTCGCGCGGCATGCGGCAACCTCCGGAGTACGGCCCGCTCGCTGCCGTGACGCCGGGCACGCCCGGCGGCCTCATGGTGATGCTCGCCGAGTTTGGCACGATGAGCCTCGCCGAAGTGCTCGCGCCGGCGATCGAGATGGCCGACGGCTACCCGATGGAGCAGAATCGCGCCGAGAGCATCGAGGACAACAAGTCTCTGCTGACCGGCTGGGAAGCGTCGCGCCGGATCTTCCTGCCGCACCATGATGAGGACGCACCGTTCCGTTGGTCCGCGCCCTTTCCGGGCGAGCTGTTCCGGCAACCGGAACTGCTCGCGACGCTGAACAAGCTCGTCGAGGCCGAACGCGAGGCACTCGAGGCCGGCAAGTCGCGCGAAGCAGCCATCATGGCCGCGTACGACCGCTTCTACCGCGGCGACATCGCTCGCGACCTCGTTGCGGGCGTGCAGGCCGAAGGCGGCCTGTTCCAGATGAGCGATCTGGATCGTTGGCAGGTTTACGTCGAAGAGCCCGTAACCACGCGCTACGACGACATCGATGTCTACAAGCTGACCCACTGGGTGCAGGGTCCGGTGATGCTCCAGACGCTCAACATCCTCGAGGACGTCGACCTCAAGCGCATGGGCTACAACAGCGCGAGCTACATCCACGCGCTCTACCAGGCGATGAACCTGGCATTCGCGGACCGCGACTTCTACTACGGCGACCCGTACTTCCCGCCCGCGGAACCGATCGCGGGGCTGTTGTCGAAGGAATACGCGCGCCAGCGCCAGGCCGAGATCGACTGGGACCGCAACGATCCGGCCGTGCGCCCCGGCGATCCCTACCCGTTTCAGGGCGAGAGCAATCCCTGGACGCAACTGCTCGACGATTGGCGTCCGAGAGTCCTGAATCGCAACCGCGCCGAGCTCATCGATGCGCCGGGCCGCATGACTCACGACGAGGCCTTCCTCGCCGGCACCACGTCGATCCAGGCGGCGGACGAAAACGGCTGGGTCGTTTCGATCACGCCGAGCGGCGGCTGGATCCCGGCGTTCATTGCCGGCACGACCGGCATCGGGCTCTCCCAGCGCATGCAGAGCTTCGGTATCGACGCGTCGCACAATCCGTTCAACGTCGTCGAGCCCGGCAAGCGCCCGCGTGCGACGCTGAGCCCGGGTCTGGCGCTCAGGGACGGTCAACCCTTCCTGTCATTCGCTGTCCAGGGCGGCGATGCGCAAGACCAGAACCTGCTGCAACTCTTTCTGAACGTCGTCGAATTCGACATGAACGTTCAGCAGGCGGTCGAAGCCGCCAACATCAACAGCTACCAGATGCACAGTTCCTTCGGGACCCAGCGCAGCGAGCCCGGCCGACTCGTGGTCCGGGCGGATACGCCTTTTCGCGTAATGCGCGAACTCCGACGCATGGGTTACGAGGTCGAGACCTGGGAGAAAACCTCAGGGCCGATCACGGCCATCCACTTCGATCGGCAGCACGGCACGATGTGGGGCGGAGCGAGCGACTTCGGCGACGACTACGGGATCGCGTGGTAACGGCATCCCGCCGATTCGGGAATCAGACCATGGACGAAGACAACACTCGCAACACAGCGACGGACAGCGGGCATGATGCGGCGGCAGACACACCGCTCGAAGCGGCGCTCGCAACGGAACTTGATGCGGCGGTGCTGCGGCGCCTGCTCTCTCACTTCGACGATCGCAAGGACGTGCAGAACATCGAGTTGATGATTCTCGCCGGGTTCTGCCGAAACTGCCTGAGCAAGTGGTACCTGGAGGCGGCGCGCGAGCAGGGCATCGACCTTGACCTCGACGCCGCCCGCGCACGTATCTACGGCATGCCCTATGGCGAATGGAAGTCGCGCTTCCAGGCCGAAGCGACGCCCGAGCAGCTCGCGAAGTTCAAGGAATCGCAGGGCAAGCAGGGTTTCGCGACGGGAAACCCTAAGGATCCCGGGACTAGTAGCGGCGGCTGATCGCGAACCGCGCGAGGCCGGCCAGACCTTCCCGGAACGTCGACCGCGGCAGCGGATCGAGCGCGCGTACCGCCTCGTTCGCCTCGTCCTGCGCCCGCTCCGCGGTGTAGCGAATCCCGCCGGACGTCTCGATGGCAAGTTGAATCGACTTGAAGTTCTGCGTGCTGCCGGTCTCGATCGCTTCGCGGATCATGTGGCGTTCCGCGGCGGTGCCGTGCCGCAGCGCGTAGATGAGCGGCAATGTGATCTTGCCGTCGGCCAGATCGTCGCCGATGTTCTTGCCGAATTCCTCGGGCGTGGCGTCGTAGTCCAGCGCATCGTCGACGAGCTGGAAGGCGCGCCCGAGGTGGCGTCCGTAGTTCACGAGCGCCGCTTCCATCCGTTCGTCGCGCCGCGCCAGAATCGCGCCGATGCGAGTGCCCGCCTCGAAAAGCTTCGCAGTCTTGCGGTAGATGACTTCCATGTAATCGGCTTCGCTGATGTCGGGGTTGTTGCAGTTCATGAGCTGCAGCACCTCGCCTTCGGCGATCGTGTTCGTGGCGTCGGCGAGGACATCCAGAATCCTCATCTCGCCGATCTCGACCATGATCTGAAACGCCCGCGAATACAGGAAGTCGCCTACGAGCACGCTGGCCTGGTTGCCGAACACGGAATTGGCAGTTTCCTGGCCGCGCCTGAGACTGGAGTTGTCGACAACGTCATCGTGCAGCAGGGTCGCCGTGTGAATAAACTCGATGATCGCGGCGACCGCGACGTTGGCGTCCCTCTCCGAACCGCTGGCCCGCGCGGCAAGCAGGACGGCCAGGGGCCTCAGGCGCTTGCCGCCGTGGTTGATGATGTGATGGGCGACCTGGTTGACGAGCGCAACGTCGCTGCCGAGACGCCGATAGATGAGCCTGTTGACCTCGCTCCACTCGCTTCGAACGAGCGCGCGCAAATCCTCTAGAACCGCGGCGGGCTGGTCGGTCTGGACGAGAGACATGGCGGGGATGATGCCCTAACAATCTGTGGTTCGCGAGCCCACGGCCCGGACGGCGGACATGCGCATGCCTCGTGCGCCTTTCCGCGTTGACCGGAATGCATCGAAACACTAGAATCTGCGCCCTTTCCGCGAACCCGCGGATACGCCGAACCAGCACAGGAGCCTTCACCGTGTACGCAGTCTTTCGTTCCGGCGGCAAGCAGTATCGCGCGAGTACAGGCGACCGCTTGCGTCTGGAGCGGCTCGACGCTGGCGTCGGCGATACGGTCAGCTTCGACGAGGTACTGCTCGTCGGTGAAGGCGCGAACATCAAGATCGGGTCGCCGCTGGTTGAAGGCGGCAAGATCGAGGGTACCGTGCTCGCGCAGGGACGCGGCAAGAAGATCGAGGTCGTGAAGTTCAAACGGCGCAACAACTACAAGCGCCAGCACGGCCACCGGCAGTACTTTACCGAGGTCGAGATCACTTCGATCAGCGGCGCGTGAGGTAGACCATGGCACACAAGAAAGCAGGCGGCAGTTCCAAGAACGGACGCGACTCCGAATCCAAACGACTCGGAGTCAAGCGCTACGGCGGCGAGACCGTCGCGCCCGGCAACATCATCGTGCGCCAGCGTGGAACGCACTTTCATCCCGGAGTCAACGTCGGCCTGGGCCGGGATCACACGATCTTCGCGACCGCGGCCGGCCGCGTCAGTTTCGAGACCCGGGGTCCGAAAAAGCGCAAGCACGTCAGCGTCATCGCCGACTGACCCGGCTGTCAGGGCGCGGCGTATGCGCCCGCCCGGCAAGGCGCGAGGCGGTCTTCCGCCCCACGCTGCGGGACCATTGCCACGGGCTGCTAGACTGACAGGGACGGCGACCTCGAGTTTCCGCTTTCGCCGATTCGGGGAACGCTGGCCCCGAGTCCCCGACGCGCCGCACGCTCGCACACCTCACCATGAAATTCGTTGACGAGGCAGATATTCGCGTCGAAGCCGGTCGCGGAGGCGACGGCTGCGTGAGCTTCCGCCGCGAGAAGTTCATCCCTCGCGGCGGCCCGGACGGCGGCGATGGCGGCGGCGGCGGCAGCGTCTGGCTGCGCGTCGACGAGGCGCTCAACACGCTTGTCGAGTTCCGCGTGCGGCGCCGTTTTCGCGCCGGCAACGGCGGCGGCGGCGCCGGCAGGAACATGACCGGAGCATCGGCCGACGACCTGAACATCGCGGTGCCAAAGGGGACCGAGGTCAGGGACGTCGACACCGGGGAACTGCTTGGCGATCTGACCGATGCGAACGGGACACTGCTCGTTGCGCGCGGCGGGCGCGGCGGCAGGGGGAACACGCGTTTCAAGAGCAGCACCAACAGGGCGCCGCGGCAGTCGACGCCGGGCGAGCCCGGCGAGCAGCGCCACCTGGTACTCGCGCTCAAGCTGCTTGCCGACGTGGGACTCCTCGGCGTACCCAACGCCGGCAAATCGACGCTGACCAGAGCGCTATCGGCGGCACGGCCCAAGGTCGCGGCCTACCCGTTCACGACATTGCACCCGCACCTCGGCGTCGTCCGCGTCGACACCGATCAGAGCTTCGTCGTCGCCGACATCCCGGGGCTCATCGCGGGCGCCGCCGACGGCGCGGGCCTCGGCATCCAGTTCCTCAGGCACCTCGAGCGCACGAGATTGCTGCTGCACCTCGTCGACGCCGGCGCAGGCGGTTCGGCCGACGGTTCGGTCCCGGCCGGCGCCGTCGAGGACTTCAGGTCCATCGAGGCGGAACTCGGCCGCTACTCCGAACAGCTCGCACGCCAGCCACGCTGGCTCGTGGTCAACAAGCTCGACCTCGTTCCAGCGGAAGAGCGCGAGCGCGTCGTTACGGGTCTGGGCGAGGCGCTCAATTGGAGCGGACCCCTCTACGGCATCAGTGCAGCAACCGGCGATGGTGTGCCGGAACTCGCGCGCGCCGCCATGCGCTACCTGCTTGAACTTGACGCGCAGCCGACCGATCCGCCCGGCAACGACAAGTAGGAACGTATGCGCAAGCACGTGAATGCGCAACATGCTTGCGGCCGATCTTGCGAAGCGGAGGCCGCAAGCATGTTGCGCATACACGTGCCCCCCCACAGGCTCACGCGTTGCGGCGGAGGCGGACGGGGATAATGGGGATGGCGCAGCGCGCCGTCAGGACATGGCGCGCAGTTTGGCGTTGAGGCGGCTCTTGTATTGAGCGCCGCGATTCTTCTTGATGATGCCCTTGTTGACCATCCGGTCGATCTCGGGCACGGCCTGCCGGAAACTTGCCTGGGCGGCGTCCCTGTCGCCCGCCCGCACGGCCTTCAGCACCAACTTCATGGCCGAGCGCATGCGCGAACGCAATGCGACGTTGTGTGCGCGGCGTTTGACGGCCTGCCTGGCCCGTTTCCGAGCGGATTGAATGTTCGCCAAGGTAATTCCCGTAGAAGGTTCGGGGTCACGGCCCGAAAAAGGGCGCTATTATTCCGAGCGCCGCATGGCAAGTCAATCGAACGATAGTGCCCTCCACGCAACAATCGGCGGCGCCCGGCGACAGTCTGCTCAAGTCAACATCGACCGTCGGCGCCATGACCTTCCTGTCCCGCGTGTCGGGGCTGGCGCGCGATATGGTCATTTCGCGCGGGTTCGGCGCCGGCGTCGAAACGGACGCCTTTTTCGTCGCCTTCAAGATCCCCAACCTGCTCAGGCGATTCTTCTCCGAAGGCGCATTCGCGCAAGCCTTCGTGCCCGTCATGGCCGAGTACCGGGCGACCCATTCGACCGCACAGGCAAGAGACCTCATCGATCGCACGGCCGGGAGCCTAGCGCTTGTCCTGCTGGTCGTGACCGCGATCGGAGTCGTCGCGGCGCCGCTCTTGATCCTTGTATTCGCGCCTGGCCCGGGCTTCAGCGAGGACGGCCGCGCCGTGCTTGCGACCGACATGCTGCGCTTCACCTTTCCGTATATCCTCTTCATTTCGCTCACGGCGCTCGCAGGCTCCGTGCTCAATACGTATCGGCGCTTCGCGGTGCCGGCCTTTACGCCCGTTCTCCTTAACGTCGTGCTAATCGTCTTTGCGACGGCGGTCGCGCCGCTGCTCGAGCGCCCGGCGCTGGCGCTCGCACTTGGCGTGTTTGTGGCCGGCGCCGTGCAACTTGCCTTCCAGGTCCCGTTCCTGTTGCGAGCGAAGCTGCTGCCGCGTCCGAAGCTCGGATTCGCGCATGAGGGCGTCAAGCGGATTCAGACGCTCATGGTGCCGATCCTGTTCGGATCCTCCGTCGCCCAGATCAACATCCTCATCGACATGATGATCGCGTCGTTTCTCGTGGCCGGCAGCTACAGTTGGCTTTACTACTCCGACCGCCTCGTGGGCTTTCCGCTCGGCGTATTCGGGATCGCGCTTGCGACCGCAATCCTGCCGAGCCTTTCCGAACAGCACGCGAGGGTTTCGATGGAAGCGTTCAGCGCCACGATCGACTGGGCTCTAAGGCTCGTGCTTCTGATCGGCGTGCCGGCGGCGGTCGGCCTGATGCTGCTCGCCCAACCGCTGACGACGACGATCTATTACGGCGGCGAGTTCACCGACACCGATACGCTCATGGCCACGGCGAGCCTGCTGGCCTTCGGTCCGGGACTCGTCGGCTTTATCCTTGTCAAGGTGCTTGCGCCCGGCTATTTCTCGCGGCAGGACACGCGCACGCCCGTCCGGATCGCCGTGCAGGCGCTGATTCTGAACTCCGTGCTCAACGTCGCCTTCGTGCTCGTGCTGCTCAGAACCGAATGGGCGCCCGCGCATGCGGGACTCGCGGCCGCGACGAGCATCTCGGGCCTCTACAACGCCGCACGCCTGTGGCTCGGCTTGCGAAGCGACGGCGTCTATCAACCCGAGCCGGGCTGGAAATCGCTGCTGCTCCCGGTCGTCGGTGCCTGCGTCGTCATGGTCGTGTTCGTGCTGTGGATGCTCGACCAAATCGGCGATTGGTACGTGCTCGGCGCCTGGACGCGTGCGGGCGCGCTCGTGGCGCTCGTGGCAGCCGCCGTGGTCGTATACTTCGGCGCCTGCTGGCTGTTTGGCCTGCGGCCATCGCAGTTTCGCGGTCCGGCGACGGTCCGCCAGGGCTGAGACCCTCCTCATGCGACTGTATCGCAGCTTTCCCGCGCTCGGGACCCGCTCCGCCGCCGACCGCCGAGTTGCCGCGATCGGCGCTTTCGACGGGCTGCACGTCGGCCACCGCGAAATACTCGCGCGCACGAAGTCCGCTGCATCCGCGCTCGACTGCCCTTCGGTCGTGTGCTCATTCGAACCGATGCCCACGGAATTTTTCGAGCCCGGCAATCCGCCCGCACGGCTGACCTGCTTTCGCGAACGCTACGAGCAGATTGCCGCCGCCGGCATCGACGAGTTCTTCTGCCCCCACTTCGGAATGGTCCGGGGCCTCGCGCCTGAAAGCTTCATCCGGACGCTGCTCGTGGAGGGTCTGAACGTCGCACACGTCGTCGTCGGCCACGACTTCAGGTTCGGTACGGGACGGGCGGGCACGCTTGAAGATCTTCGCCGGGCGGGAGCCGAATTCGGTTTCGAAGTCACGATTGTCGACCCGGTGAAATGGCAGGACCGGCGCATCAGCAGCACGGCGATCCGCGGCGCGCTCAAGGCCGGCGATCTCGACAGCGCGAAGCGCATGCTCGGACGCGATTACTCGATGTCGGGCCGGGTCATGCCAGGCGCGGGCCTCGGGAAGGAACTTGGATTCCCGACGGCCAACGTGAGTCTCAAGCGGCGGCTCGCGCCCGTTGACGGGATATTCGCCGTGCGCGTGGAGGGCATCGCCGATGAACCGCTCGACGGCGTCGCGAGTGTCGGCAACCGCCCGACGATCGGCGGCGGCAAAACGCTTCTCGAAGTCTTCATCTTCGACTTCGACCGCGACATCTACGGCCGCTACATCACGGTCAACTTTGTCAAGCGGCTGCGCGAAGAGCGCAAGTACGACAATCTCGACGCGATGACTCACCAGATGCACCAGGACGTGCTCGACGCGCGGGCTGCGCTCATCGCCTGAATCGCTTAAACTTCCGCGCCCATCTCGGGCCCGGAAACCGGCACCGAACCGGGACCCTCCGCCGATTTCACCGAGCCAGGCCGCGGCCATGACTGACTACAAGGGCACGCTGAATCTCCCCCGAACCGAGTTCCCGATGCGCGCGAACCTCGCCGGGCGGGAGCCCGAGGCGCTCGCCAGGTGGCAGGAGCAGGATCTCTACGGTCGGATCCGGGCCGCGTTCGCCGGCCGACCGCGCTACGTCCTGCACGATGGACCGCCCTACGCCAACGGCAATATTCACATCGGCCATGCCGTCAACAAGGTGATGAAGGACATCATCGTCAAGTCGCGGTCGCTTTCGGGCTTCGACTCGCCTTACGTGCCGGGCTGGGATTGTCACGGCCTGCCCGTCGAGCGCGAGGTCGAGCGCGAACACGGCCGGGTCGGCGAACGGCTCGATGCCCGCGCGTTCCGCGCGGCCTGCCGCGACTACGCGAGCACCCAGATCGAGCGCCAGCGCGAGGATTTCAAGCGGCTTGGCGTGTTCGGGGAGTGGGATCGGCCCTACGTCACGATGGATGCCGGCTACGAAGCCGAGCAACTGCGCGCCTTCTCCCGACTGGTTGGAAGCGGACTCGTCTACCGTGGCTACAAGCCCGTGCACTGGTGCATGGACTGCCGTTCGGCGCTGGCCGAGGCCGAGGTCGAATACGAGGACAAGCGCTCGCCGACGATCGACGTGCGGTTCCGGGCGGCGGACAGGGCGGCGTTCGCCGAACGGCTCGGAACGGAACTCGACGGCGACGCCGAAGTCTCCATCCCGATCTGGACAACGACGCCATGGACGTTGCCGGGCAATCAGGCCGTCGCGCTCAACGGCGCGCTCGACTACAGCCTCGTCAGGACCGACGTCGGCTCCGGCCCCGAGTACCTGCTGCTGGCCACGGACATGCTCGAGGAGGTTTCCGCCCGCTACGCGGCGAGAGCGTTTCGCGAGAGTTCTGCGGCCTTCGACGCTACGAGCGACAGCAGTGTAGTCGGAACCGCTCCCGGCAGCCGCTTCGAGGGCCTTCAACTGCGCCACCCCTTGTACGAGCGCGACGTTCCTGTCGTGCTCGGCGAGCATGTGACGACAGACGCCGGCACCGGCGCTGTCCACACGGCGCCGGGGCATGGCCACGACGACTTCGCCATGGGCGTCGAGTACGACCTGCCGGTCGAGAGCCCGGTCGACGGCGAGGGCCGGTACGTCGCGGGCACCGCCCTGCTCGAAGGTCTCCACATCGATGTCGCCAACAACCGCATCCTCGAGCTTCTCGCGGAGCGCGGCACGCTGATCCGGCAGGAGTCGCTTGAACACAGCTACCCGCATTGCTGGCGCCACAAGTCCCCGGTGATCTTCCGGGCGACGCCGCAGTGGTTCATCCGCCTCGATGAAAGCGGGGAGTTGCGGGCCAGGACGCTCGAGCACATCGAGGACGTCCAGTGGGTCCCGGGCTGGGGACGCGAGCGAATCCGGGGCATGGTCGAGAACCGGCCGGACTGGTGCATCTCGCGCCAGCGCGCCTGGGGCGTGCCGCTGACGCTCCTCGTGCACCGGGAAAGCGGCGAACTGCATCCGGACATGCCCGACCTCATCCTGCGCGTGGCCGACGAAGTGGAATCGGCCGGCATCGAGGCCTGGTTCGATCTCGATCCGGAGACGCTGCTCGGCGCCGAAGGCCGCGACTACGAAAAGGTTACCGACGTCATGGACGTCTGGCTCGATTCGGGCCTGAGCCACCATGCCGTGGGCACCCTGTCCGATGAGGTCACCGTGCCCACGGACCTGTACCTCGAAGGTTCCGATCAGCACCGCGGCTGGTTCCAGTCGAGCCTGCTCACCTCCGTGGCGCTCGACGACCGCCCGCCCTACCGGGCCGTATTGACGCACGGATTCGCCGTCGACGAGCGTGGCAGAAAGATGGCGAAGTCGCTCGGCAATGTCGTCGCGCCGCAGAAGATCTGCAGTACGCTCGGCGCGGACGTGCTCAGGCTATGGGTCGCCGCCACCGACTACCGGGCCGAGATGAACGTGTCCGACGAGATCCTCAAGCGCGTATCGGACGCCTACCGCCGCATGCGCAACACGCAGCGATTCCTGCTCGGCAACCTGCACGGATTCGAGCCCGGAACGCACGATGTGGCGCCTGCCGAGATGGTCGACCTCGACCGCTGGGCGCTGGAGCGCGCGCGCGCGCTGCAGGACGAAGTCGTTGCGGCCTACGAACGGTTCGAGTTCCACCACATCTATCACAAGGTCCACAATTTCTGCGTCAACGACATGGGCGGGTTCTATCTCGATGTCCTCAAGGACCGCCTCTACACGACGCGTGCCGACAGCCACGCGCGGCGCTCGGCGCAGACGGCCATGTATCACATCGCCGAGGCCATGGTGCGCTGGCTCGCGCCGATACTGAGCTTTACCGCGGACGAGATCTGGCGAGCCCTGCCGGGCGAACGCAGTGAATCGGTGTTTCTCGAGACGTGGTATGAACTGCCGGGGGCGGACAGTGCCACGCAGCTCGACTGGGCGGCAATACTCAAGGTGCGTGACTACGTCTCGAAGCGACTCGAACAACGTCGGGTCGAGGGTAAGATTGGATCACCGCTCGAAGCGGAGATTCAGATCGATTGCGATGACAAACTCTTTCGCACACTCGACGCGCTCGACGACGAACTGAAGTTTGTGTTCATCACCTCCGACGCATCGGTCGAGGCCTACAGCGATCGTCCGGCACACGCCCGTCCGCCGGGCGAGGCGCCGTCCGATTCGGCGCTTGGGATCGGTATCGGGAGCGCCAAAGGCATCAAGTGCGTGCGTTGCTGGCATTGGTGCACAGACGTCGGCAACCACGAGGCGCACCCCGAGTTGTGCGCACGTTGCGTGACGAACGTCGAAGGTCCCGGCGAGACGCGGAAGTACGCATGACCGCGCAGACCGGACCAGGCCGACCCACGATCGCCGCTGGCGCCTGGAAGTGGCTTGCGCTCTCGGTCGCCGTCGTCGCCGTCGATCAGTACAGCAAGTACCTGATCATGCAGAACTTCATGGAGTTCGACCGGCTCGTGCTGTTGCCCGTGCTCGAGTTCATGCGGCTGCACAACGAGGGCGCGGCGTTCAGCTTCCTGAGCAACGCCGGCGGCTGGCAGCGCTGGATGTTCATCGGTATCGGCCTTGCGGTCGGCATCGGGATACTGGTCTGGCTCCTGCGTTTGCCCGCGAAGGGCCACGGGCTGCTCGCGGCGGGGCTTGCGCTCGTGCTCGGCGGCGCCATCGGCAACGTCACCGACAGGATACTGTGGGGCCATGTCGTCGACTTCATCCGCGTCCACTATCAGGACTGGTACTTTCCCGCCTTCAATGCGGCCGACTCGTCGATCTCGATCGGTGTCGGGCTGCTCCTTCTCGACAGTTTCCTTGACTGGCGCCGGAGCAAGGAACGCGCTCCATAGGAACTCCAGGCAACGCCGTGGGCAACGTTCGCTTTCTCGATCTCTCTGCAACGCAACTACACAAGCCGAATCCCGCCGCTACCAGCACCGATCGTTTGCGCCGTTCGGCAACGGAGTCGCCGTGCGAACGCCCGCGGAAGTCAGGGTGAACGACGTGCACTGCGTGTCCGGCGTCTGATCGATGCCATTGCGCCCTCCTCCCGGTGTGGGTCTCGCGGTCGCAAACCAGTCGAGGGTGACGCCCGCGTCCGTGCCGATTTCGAGCGTGTACACGCCCTGCTCGGTGAGCCCGGCGGGAAACCCGAGCGTATCCGGATCCAGCGAGTACTGGTTGTTTTGCAGGTAGAACCGCTCCTGGTTGGTCGCCAGGCGCAACAGCGCCGCCATGGCTTCTGTCCGCTGTGCCCGGATCGTGTACTGCCGGTAGCCCGGCACGGCCACGGCCGCAAGCAGCGCAACGATGCCGACGACGACCATGATCTCGACAAGGGTGACGCCGGTAGCTCGGCCTGGCATTCAGTCGATGCCCTCCTGGACCCAGTACGTGCGAACCGGCCCGCTCGGGAACTCCGTCGCAATACAGTGAAGCCCGAGGCAGGCGACGGGCGGTGGCGAGCATTCGCTCCCCACGCAGTTTTCCGGGTCGTCAGGAGCGGGAAAGACGAATGCCACCTCGCTCGCGCTCGCACCCGGCAGCTCGACGTAGCGGTCCTCGGGCTCGCCGGGTGTCGCGTCGCCGTCGAGGTCCGTGACCGGCGAGCCGTCGACCAGATCGACAACATAAAGGCGACTGGTGCTCGGCACCGGCGAGCAGGGATCGGCCGTGCTGTCCGCCGAACCCGGCACGAGCGTCGTGAAATAGACCCGGTTGTTGAAGGTCCTGGCTTCGGCGTGGACCTTCTCGCCTATCCATCCCGGGTCCCTGAGTTCCAGGCGCCAGCCCGGACCGCCGGGCGGTACGGTCGCGTCGGCATCGTCGGTAACGTCGACGAGATCGGCGTCGACAATTGGCTCGACTCTCGCGTAATCGCTGTCGCTGAGAGTGCGAAACGCAGCGTGGTCGCGCAGTGCATAGAAGCGGTCGTGGTTGGCGGTGCCGAGCGGGTGCGCCCGGTACCCGGAACCGATGCCGATATGCATGAAGCGTTCGCGGCGGCTGCTGACGAGCGCGACGTCGGGGGCGTAGTAAAAGCGCCGGTTGTCCGGCCCGTCCGGCGCCACGTCCGGGGGCGCCGGCAGCGGTGCGGCACCGAGTTGCGCGATGACGCCGCCGCTGATCAGGCCGGACGGCCCGTTGCCGTTGTGGATGTCGAAGCGCCAGACCTGCCCGCCCATGTCGGCCGCGTACATTCGGTCGGCAAGTCCGTCCGCACCGAGGTCGACGACCTTGACGTCGGCGGCAAACGACGACTGCATGGCCGGGAATGTCTTGTCGCCTTCGAACCGCGATCCGTGCCAGAGCAACTCGCCGGTCTCTGAGCCCACGATGTAGATGGCGTTGCCTATGGAATCGGCCGCGTTGTCATAGCCGTCCTGGGTCGGGTCGTAGCCTCCGCCGAGCACCACGACCAGCTTGTCCGCGCCCTGGGCGGCTGAGTTCACGTCGATGCGGGCAGGCGCCGGGGCCGCCCAGCTTTGTCCGTTACCCGGAAGGTCGGCTGAACCCAGGCGCCACAGCAGTCTTGGGGAATGCCGGTTGCTCACGTCGAGCGCGTAGTAGACCGTTCCGCCGCGGCGCAGTCCAAAGAAGAGGTAGACCTTTTCGGTTGCGGGGTCGATGAAGCCGTCGTCGTCGGCGAGCATCTGCAGACGCAGCGCCCCATCGATCCCGTAACGCCTGGACGATGTCGGGCGATTTGCGTACAGCTCGACCTGATCGTCGAAAAATTCCCTGGGAATGAAGGCCCACTGCTCGATGCCGGTATTGGCATTGATCGCATGCAGGAAACCGTCGTTGGTCGCGACAAAAACCAGCGCGGCATCGGGATCGGCGCCATCGTAGATCATGGGCAGCGGCGCGGAGTGAAGCGGATCGCCCATTCCCCTGCGGGCCTCCGAACCGCCGGCTACGGCCCCTCGTACGAAATCGATGACCTCATCGCGTGCCGGGCCTCCGGGATGTCCGCTTGCGAGCACTGCGTCGTCGATCGCCGGGTTGGCGTGGCTCACCGCGTTGCTTGCGTGCGTGAGATCGGCGGGATTGCCGTCAAGATGCGTGTATACATTGCGTACCGCCGGCGCAGGCAGACGGCTGGCCGCACCGCCCTCGGCAATCTCGGGGTCGTTCACCGCCGACCAGAAACTGCGCGAATCGCTGCGAAAGAAACCGGTGCCGGGATCAACCGCCGGGCTGCCGTCGGCCCCGACGATGGCGTTGTCCGAAACGCGCAAGCTGAATTTCTTGAGATTGCCGGGCCAGTGCGCCGTCGTCGTTGGCCGGAACACGCCGATGAAGAGATCGTTGATGTGGCGGGTCCGATTGAAACTGTCGACGGGCACCGCGAGCGGGGTAAACGCCGCTTGCGTATCGACGTTTTCGACGGCATCGACGACGTAGTCCGAAAGTACCGCCGCAAGCGGCGTGGCTCCTCCCGCCCTCCGGAACTCTCCGCCGCCTCGTTCTGCGCTATCCCTGAGTGCCGGCCAATCGGCGCCAATGCCCACTGTGTACGTCTGCGCGTTCTGCCGGCCGGGCAATGCCGAGAGATCGCCGGCGAAGAGGAACTCGGCCATCTCGTCGAGGCAGTCATCGCCTGTGACATCGGCGCCGGGAGCGTAGGCGTCGACGTCGCAGCTTCCGCCGACGAGCTCATCGAAACCCTGTGCCGCCTCGTCGCGCAAGGCGCGAATCTGCGCTTCCCGATTGGCGTCGTCAGTCGGCTCGCCATCCGTCAACGCGACCACGACGTTCTTCTGGCAACTGAACTCGAGCGGCGAGACATAACGCGTGCCGGCGGCATCCATCGCAGCCGGAACGCTCAGGACGCCCTGGTCGACGGCTCGTCCCATCAGGTAGAGCCCCGCTTCGTACAGCGCTTCGGAGAGCGGCGAGGAACCGTTGGGCTCGAGGGCTCCCACTGCCGCCTTGAGCGAGGGGCGAGCCGTTGCGATGTCTTCGATCGCGTGACTCACGCGAACGCCACGCTCGCCGCCGACGTGCATGATGCCGACGTTGACGCCGTCGATCGCATCGAGCAGCTCCGTCGCAGCCTGCTTCATCACATCGATGCGCGCGATGTCCGTCATCGGGCCGTTGTGCCACCAGTTCAGGTAGTTGCCGCTGTAAAGCACATATTCGGAGTGACGCCTCCATGCGATCTCGTCGGCGGCTACTGTGCTCCACGGTTGTGCGGCATCGCCGTTTTGCGCGTAGACCGCAGCCGAATCGACGCCGTCGCCATGCCCCGGCGGACTGACGGATCCACTGTCCGCGGCGCATTCGACGGGGGCTGCCCGTTCGTTCTGGCTGACCGCCTCCCACTGGATGTCGCCGACGGCATCGAACTGTGCCAGCGTGCCCCGATAGACGCCGTTCTCGGCCAGAGCGGTCATACCCCGCCGGCATCGTAGCGCGCCGGCATCGAAGTATCGGCGGGTCCCGCAGTCGGGGGGCTCATCGGTCCGGTTGGCCGTTTGCCAGTAGACCCGATCCGCCGCGCAGCCCCCGGCATACGTCGCTACGGGATCGTAGGCCGCTCGCGCCTTCATGGTCGCGCCCATGCTCACCGAATCATCGAACAGCAGCAGGATGTTCGGCCGTCCCTGTACCGTGGGCGAACTCGTGCCCAGGAAAAGCTCCGTGTCGTCGGCAACTGCGGGCAGCCCGGCGAACGCTGCAATCGCAAGCCCGGCGATGAACCACGCAACCCGCAGCGGGAGACGCACGTGCCCCGGCGCGGGCGGCGCCATGCGATGGCGCGCCTGCCGCTCAGCAGCCGCCCGAATCTGCCGGACCGATGACATAAAAACCTTGCCGGTGCGTCGATACCGCGCCGCGGGGGCCGGTACCGACGGAAACGATCTCAAAATGAAAAGCCTGCACGCCGCCCGATCCGGCCCCGATGCTGAAGGCGCGATCGGGGACCGCCGTCGTCGTCACGCAGCGCGTTGAGGTCCGGGTTTCGTATGGGCCGTCGCCAACGGGCGCGGCGGGGACAACCGACGGCCCTCCCGTGCTGAACCCGGACTCGGCGAGCGCAATCTCTATACCGGTCTCGGCCGCCTCGAAGGCGCCCTGCTGCGACTCTGTGCTGTTCACCATCGCAAGTTCGAGCATGGCCGTGTTCATGGCGGAGACGCCGAGTACGGTCAACGCAAGCATGAGCACGAGCGAGACCACGAGCGCCGCTCCGCCCTGACGAAGGGAACCGGCGTCTGCGGTGCGTTCGTCGCGGCCCTTCATGTCGCCGGACGCAGATTGCGCAGGTAGATGGTCCTTTCGACGACCACGCGCCGGAAACGGTCCCCGGGCGCCGGCACCCGGCGGTCGGCATAGTCGTAGCTCGCCAGGTCAACGAAGCCTTGTTCGGGACGCTCGGCGCGAACCCTGAGCCAGAGTCGCACGGCCACGATGATGTTGTCCGGATGAAGCACCGGGTCGAGCAAGGGGCTGCCAAAATCGACATAACGGTCGACCAGACCGCGGTTTGGCATGCCCGGACTGTCGGTATCGACGCCCAGTTGAACCTGCATGTCCTCGACGCCCGGGAAGACCTCCTGGTCGACGACCCTCGGCCCGCGCGAACCGCCGGTCAGGGTCTTGACGCGCAGCGACGGCACGGGATTGTCCCGTTCCGAAACTGTCGATTCCCGACTCACGTAGTAGCCGTTGACGATCAGCCGGTGAGCTTGCGACGTGCTCGCCGCGTAGCCTGCAGGCACGACCGGCCCGACGAACAGGTGGCTCTCCCGGAAGCGTGCAGACTGCACGTACAGCGTGCCCGTGTCCGGCTCCGGGTCGTCCTCCACCGCGACGCGGCGCACGACCAGCATGTCGGCGAAGGGTTGCGCCGCCCTGCTGTAACGGCTCGAACATGCCAGCGTGGGCAGACCGTTGTTGCTGCCGTCGACCGCACGAACCAGGTACACCGACCAGTTGTTCACGCAGTCGTTACCGACGGCGAACGCCACAGGGTCGGCGGGTCCGGCCCGGCCTGCGACGCTGTTCGAGCGCGCGCTCAGGCCCCAGTAACCCGCCATGCGGATGTCGGCCTCAAGCCGATCCAGAGCGAACTGCGCGTTTTCGTGCAGGCGCGACGTGGATTCGGTAATGCGGAACGTCGTTCTGCCCTGCACGAACACGGTCATCGCGCCGAGCAGCAGGAAAGCCCCGATCGCGAGCGCCACTGTCAACTCGATCAGCGTGAGCCCCGAGTGAGTTCGGCGCAGCGCAGCGGAAGTCTTCACTGTGGCGGCAAATCGCATGACTGGTCGTGCCCTCAGGACCCGGCAACCTGAAAGACGCTGCGGTAGGCGATGCGGCCAAGACCGATCTCGGTCCAGCTCACTTCGATGGCGAACGACGGCGGCAACGTGGATTCGTCGTATCGCACGGCGCCCTCGCCATCGGGCAATGCGGCCGCAACGTTCCGCGTCCATTCGGAGAGATCCCGCGCAGCGACCGCACCCGGGACGCAGTCGGCGTGGCCAAGCGCTCCCGGATCGCAGTCGTCAGCCTCTCCAGCCTCATCGTACGCGGATTGCCCGAGCCGATTGGCCCGGATCCGGTCCGCCATGTCGGCGGCAAGATTGACGGCTTGCGCCCGGAATTGCGCGGTGCGGCCGGCGCCGAGGCCCTGGGTCGTGAGCGCCGCGATCCCGAGCATGCCGACCGAGATCACGAGCAACGCGACCATCGACTCGATGAGGCTGAAGCCCGATTGCGCGGTCGCGAGTCGCGCGAGCACGAGTCGCAGGATACTTGTCGCGCTCATGCAGCCCCCCGGCATGTTTACGCGGGACATTCGAGCGCACGGCCGCCCGGTCCGGAGGCCGACACGCGGGGGCGTCCCGTGTAGCTCACGATGAGCGCGCGCGCGGCATCGGCTCCGCGCCGATCGCAAAAGGTCACCGTTCCGTTGGTGCTGCGCTTGCGAAATGCCCGAAACTCGAACAAACGTCGATTGGACACGATCGGACCCTCGCTCCCCGGTCGGTATCCATAGAGCAAGGGTTCGTCGTCGGATCGCGCGGGAGGGCTCGTGTCGTCTTCGTTGACGAACACCATCCAGCCCGCACCGTAGCTCGCCGCATCGCTCCCACAGCTGGCGAAATCGGCCGTGTTGCAGAGCACGACGGAGCGCCCGCGCTTCGCCGCTTCGCTTCTTGCGAGTTGCACCGCTGTGACAAGGGCATTGATGTCGGCGGTTTGCCTCGAATCGGCAACGAGCGTCTCGAAACCCGGCACGCCCCAGCCAAGCAGCGTGGCTACAACAAGTAGCGTGAACATCAATTCCGTCAGCGTCATGCCGGAACTCCGCGGGGCGGATCGACCTCCGGTTGCCGGATCGCCGCGGTTTTGTCCTGCATGTACCATCATGTGGAGAGTCGCCCGACCGGGTGCGTTCGGTTCATGCCAAATGCGGCGGGCGCGAATGAACAGTAGGTGTTGGCGAGCCCCCGAACCATCCTTGTATCTCGTCAAAGACGACCGAAACGGCTCGATGCTGAATGTGGGAAACGCTCGCGTGTGCTTTCCAGGTCCCTGGTTTTTAATGGAACACGCGGATACCAGGGACGAAATCGCACCACGACATGACATCTGAAAACAGGGCAGCCAGTGGCAGGGCGTCAGACCATGGATTCTTTCCTGCAGGTTCCGCGTGCTCGCAAGGTGAGCGCCTTGATTGGCCCGAATCCATGGCTCCGTCAGTGGCGCCGTTGGATAGACCCATGACTATTCAATTACCATTTCCCGAACATTGATCGTGTCACGGGCAATTGCAATGACTATCTACACGAAGGCACAACGTCGATTACAGGAAAAATATCAATCCGCGCGGCTTGCTGCAGCGGCCGAAAAAGCGATTATCGACGACGAGCTCAATGAAGCGCACACCGCCTTCATTCAATCGCGAGATTTCTTTTTCCTCTCAACCGTGAACAGTCATGGTGAGCCGACAGTCTCGTACAAGGGGGGCGACGTGGGCGTCGTGAAGGTCATTGACTCGACGACAATCGCTTTCCCGGCATACGATGGCAACGGGATGTTCCTGTCGTTGGGAAATATTGAAGATACGGCGAAGATCGGACTCCTGTTCATCGATTTTGAGACTCCCAATCGCGTGCGTGTGCAAGCGACGGCGTCTTACCACGCAGATGACGAGCTACTATCAACCTATCCTGCGGCGATCGGCATAGTGCGAGCACAGGTCGACAAGGTGTTCCTGAACTGTGCGCGCTATATTCACAAGCATGCACGGTTGGAGGCATCGCCCTACGTTCCCGACGCAGAGGGCCACCAGCCCTATCCGGCCTGGAAACGGCTCGACAAGATTCAGGATCATTTGCAGCCGAGCGATCTCGGTCGCGCCGCATCCGAAGGCGGCGTCATCAGCGACGAGCAATACGCGGAGCTGTTATCCGCAGGGAAATCCTGACAGCAACGGACGTTGCATGCAGCCACCGTGCATGGGCGGCGACCTGGCGGCGCCAAACCCGCCAACGTGCATCGGTATCGAGGCCTGATTCATCGTCAACGGCGACATGGACATCTTGCGTTGAATTTGGGAAACGCCCGCGTATACTTCCCAAGTCACTGATTGTAAAAGGCAAGCGCGGTGATCGGAGACGAGCTCGCAACCGCGCCTGAAATCTGAAGGCAAGGCCAAGCAGGGCCAGGGAGTCGGACAATGGACTTCGTTTTTTTCCTCGGCAGATTCCACGTGCTCGTTCTGCACCTGCCGATCGGCATCATTCTCGTCACGATTGCGCTCGAGTTCGCAGCGCGCAACGAGAGGTACGCCCGGCTCGAATCGGCGGCGCCGCTGCTGTGGGCGACGGCCGCGATCACGGCGATCGTCACCGTCGTTTTCGGATACATGCACTATGCCGAAGGCGGCTACGAGGGCGGCGCCGGGAATCTGCACAGAATTCTCGGCACGGCGCTCGCTGTCGTGACGACGGTCGTCTGGATACTGCGCACGCGCTCCGAGGCGCTTTACGCGAAAGCCCGGCTCGCGCTTGCGATCGTCCTGCTGATCCTCGTCTTCACGACCGGCCACTACGGCGGCAGCCTGACGCACGGATCGAGCTACCTTTTCGGCGCCGTCGGCGGCATGACGATCGACCCGGACGGCAACATCTACGGCGGCGAACCGAGCCCGCGGCGCGTGCAGAAATACGTCCGCGTCAGGCCATAGCAGCCCCCGACGATTTGCCGGCGGCCTCAACGCCCAGGAGCATCAGCAGTGCCCGTCAGACCCGTCGACACCGAGCGCATCGTGACCGAGTCCAACGGCTTCACCGTGACGCGCGCCGGTGTGAGCCTCGGCGCGGAAATCAGCGGCGTGGACCTGACGAAGCCGTTGCCCGATGATCAGTTCAATGCCATCGACGCCGCACTCGTCGAACACGAAGTCATCGTCTTTCGGGATCAGCAAATCACGTCGGACCACCTGACGGCGTTCGGCCGCCGATTCGGCGAACTCAGCGTGCATCCGTTTGCGCCGATGGACGAGGCGGCCCCCGAGGTCATCCAGTTCCGCAATGACGAAAACTCCGCGCCGTACGGTACCGACAACTGGCACTCTGACGAGACGTTCCGTGCCGAACCTCCGATGGCGACCGTGCTCTGCGCAAAAGTGGTGCCGGCCCTTGGCGGCGACACGATGTATGCGAGCATGTCCGCGGCGTTTGAGGGACTCAGCGACCGGATGCAGCGGTTCGTTTCCGGGCTCGAGGCGATCCACGACATTCTCCCGTTCAGACCGTTGTTCGGCAATAGCGCGAGCGACCGTCGCGAACTGCAACGCTTCGAACTCAGGTATCCGCTTCAGGTCCATCCGGTCGTGCGCGTCCATCCCGTGTCGGGCCGCAAGGTACTGTTCGTGAATCCCGTGTTCACGGTCGGCATCAAGGACATGGACGAGAACGAGGGCCGCGCATTGCTCGAGGTGCTGTATCGCCAGGCGCTCGTGCCCGAGTACCAGTATCGGCATCGCTGGGCGCCGCACACGCTCGTCATGTGGGACAACCGTTCCGTCCAGCACTACGCGGTGCACGACTACTACCCGCAGCGCCGCTACATGGAACGCGTCACGATTCGCGGCGGGCCCGTAATCGGCGTCGAACGGGCGGACCCGAAAGACGTGAGGCGCATCAAGTTCGAGGCGCCGGCCGGCGTCGACCTGTACGGCGGCCACAAACCGCACGTGACGGACTGAGCGCCCGCCGCGGCGGACGTCTGCCGAGCAGCCGCGATTTGTGTAGAATCGCGCCTCTACTGCATCAAAGGTCCACTTGCCTGGCTGCCCTTTTCCGCCACTTTCAATCGTGGCACGCGCCAGGAGCCGGGTTCCCGCGGAACTTTCCCGGCAACGAGTCGGTGGGCTGCGCTATCCGCATGAAAGTTCGGGGAAATTCTTGAGCCGTTCGGTTTCGACTCTTCGTATTGCGGACGCGGCTCCGCGCGAACGATTTCAGGTCCATACGCAGCGCAACCTGGCCGAATTGCCGCAACTGGCGGCGCTGTCCGCCGCGCAACGGTTCGAGATCGAGGTGGTTTCAAGCGTCCTGCCGTTTCGCGTCAACCGGTACGTAAGCGAACACCTCATCGACTGGAGCCGCGTGCCCGACGATCCGATTTTTCGCCTGGTCTTTCCGCAACGCGAAATGCTCGATCCGGAGGACTTCGCCGCGATGGCGGGGCTATTGCGCAAGCGTGCGTCGCGGGCGGAAGTTGCGGCGCTCGCGAATGGAATTCGCGCCACGCTCAATCCTCATCCTGCCGACCAGGCGGAACTCAACACGGCGAGGGTCGACGGTCGCACGCTCGACGGCGTGCAGCACAAGTACGATGAAACCGTGCTGTTCTTTCCCGCGCGGGGTCAGGTCTGCCACAGCTATTGCACATTCTGCTTCCGCTGGGCGCAGTTCGTCGGCGACCGCAGTCTGAGGTTCGCCTCGTCGCGCCCGGAACTGCTCGCAAGGTATCTCGGGAAAAACCCGCAAGTCAGCGATCTGCTCATCACGGGCGGCGACCCCATGGTCATGCTGGCGCATCATCTTGAGAGCTACGTCAAGCCGCTGCTTGCGCCCGAACTCGAGCATCTGCGCACGATCCGCATCGGCACGAAATCCCTGACCTTCTGGCCGCAGCGCTACGTCAGCGACGCCGACGCGCCGGAACTGCTGCGCCTGCTGGAACGCTGGGTGCGCGCGGGCAAGCACGTTGCCATCATGGCGCACTACAACCATTGGCGCGAACTCGACACGCCGATCGCGCGCGAGGCGATCCGCAGGATCCGCGGCACCGGGGCCGTGATCCGCTCGCAAGGCCCGCTGCTCAGGCACATCAACGACTCGAGCGATGTCTGGGCCCGGCTCTGGAACGACCAGGTTCGCCTCGGCGTCGTCCCCTATTACATGTTCGTCGAGCGCGACACGGGGGCACGCCAATACTTCGAGGTGCCGCTCGCGCGAGGCTGGGAGATCTACCGCGAAGCGATGAAGCAGGTCTCCGGTCTTGGCAGGACGGCCCGCGGACCCTCGATGAGCACGAGCCCGGGCAAGGTCGAGATCCAGGGCGTCTGCGAACTCGGCGGGGAGAAGGTCTTCGTGCTTCGGTTCATCCAGGGCCGCAACAGCGACTGGGTGCAGCGGCCGTTTTTCGCGCGATACGACGAAAACGCGACATGGCTCGACGAGCTCGAGCCCGCCTGGGGCGCAAGCGAATTCTTCTTCGAGCCGGAGTTCCGGCGGATGACCGCGTAGCGCTGCCCGGCGATGCGGCCTCCCTTTCGTGCCGATCACGTCGGTAGCCTGCTCAGGCCGGCCGCGCTCAGGGATGCGCGTGAGAAACACGCTCGCGGCGAGATCGATGCCGCGGCGCTCGAAGCCGTCGAGGACACCGAGATCCGTCGCGTCGTCGCAAAGCAGGAAGCGATCGATCTGAAGGCCGTGACAGACGGAGAGTTTCGGCGCTCCTGGTGGCACCTCGACTTCCTCTGGGGTCTCGACGGCGTCGAACGACTCGAACTCGGCAAAGGTGTGCAGTTTGCGGGACTCGCAACGCGCGCCGAGGGCGCCCGGGTCGCCGGCAGGCTCGGCTTCTCCGGGCACGCGATGCTCGATCACTTCAGGTTCCTGCAGGCGCACACGACCCGCGTGCCGAAAATGACGATCCCGTCACCGTCTGCGATTTACGGCCGCCCGGTCAGGCCGCCGATCGATCCGGACATCTATCCGGATCTCGACGGCTTTTTCGCTGACCTCGGCAAAGCCTACCGCCAGGCAGTGCGCGCGTTCGCCGACGCGGGTTGCCGCTACCTGCAGCTCGACGAGGTCTTTGTCGCGATGCTCTGCGATGAACGCTACCGGCGCCAGATGATCGAGCGCGGCGACGATCCCGGCGCGCTGCTGCTCCTTTATGGTCGCCTGATCAACGAAGCGATCTCCGGGAGACCCCACGACATGACCGTCACGATGCACATGTGCCGCGGAAACTTCCGCTCGACCTACATGGGCGCGGGCGGCTACGAAGCCGTTCAGGAGGTGCTCTTCGGCGAGATCGGCGTGGATGGCTATTTCATGGAATACGACGACGAACGTTCCGGCGGCTTCGAGCCGCTCAGGCGGCTGCCGAAAGACAAGCGCGTGGTACTCGGCATCATGACGAGCAAGCGCGGTGGGCTCGAAGGCAGGGACGAACTCCTCCGGCGAATCGATGAGGCCTCCCGATTCGCCGACATCGACCAGCTTTGCCTGTCGTGCCAGTGCGGCTTCGCGTCGACCGAGGAAGGCAACCTGCTGACCGAGGACGAGCAATGGGCGAAGCTCGAGCGCATCGTGGAGGTTGCGGACGAAGTCTGGGGCTGATCCCGGGCGAACACTGGGTGCTAGCATCGCCATATGAGCGCCAAACCGAAACCGGACGACATCGAGGCGCGGCGCAACGAATACTACGCGCGCGTCGGCGAGCAGCAGCTCATCCCCCTGTGGCTGTTCTTCAAGGACTGGTTCACGCTCACGCCGCACGTCCGATCGCAGCCGCACGTCTGGTCGTACACGGCGCTGCGCGAAACGATCCTCGAGTCGGCCGCAGTGGTCGACCCCGTCGAGGCCGAGCGGCGCGTGCTGGCACTTGAGAATCCCGGCCTGGCGGGCCGGCACCTGGCCACCGAATCGCTGTATGCGGGCCTTCAGCTCATGATGCCGGGCGAGATTGCACCGTGCCATCGGCATACGCCGAGCGCAATGCGGTTCGTGCTCGAGAGCAACGGCGCCTACACGGCGGTCAACGGCGAGCGCAGCTACATGAAGCCCGGCGACTTCATCATCACGCCGGCCTGGACCTGGCACGACCATGGCCACGAGGGCGACGGCCCGACGGTCTGGCTCGATGTGCTCGACGTCGCGATGACGCATCTCTTCAACACGACGTTCACGGAGCACTATCCCGAGAGTGGCCGACCGGAGCCAACAGAACCGCTCGATACGCTGTATCGATACGGCATGAACATGCTCCCGGAAGGCCACGAACGCGGCCGGGGCGCCTCGCCGATCTTCAGCTATCCCTTCGAGCGCACGCGAGAAGTGCTCGAACGGCTCAAGGACCACTCCGAACTCGATGCCTGCCACGGGTTGAAGATGGAATATGTCGACCCGACGACGGGCGGCCCGGCGATGCCGACGATTTCAGCGCACATGCAGCTTCTGCCTGCGGGCTTCAGGACCGCGAGCTACCGGACGACGGCGGGCACGATCTATTGTCCCGTGGAAGGCACGGGAACGGTGCAACTGCCGGGCGCGGCGACGCCCGCGATCGAGTACCGACCGTGGGACATCTTCGTGATCCCGAGCTGGCAGGAGTTCCGGATCGCCGCGGCGACGGAATCGACGATCTTCAGCGCCTCAGACAAGGCCGCGCAGGTGAAGCTCGGCATGTGGCGCGACGAGCGCGGCGGCAGCCAAGCGTAGGAACCCCGGGCGACGTATGGATAAAGTCGTTTCGGGTACACGGTCCGGCGCTTTCAACCGCGACCGCTGAGCGGCTGGACACGGACCACGGGCCGCCACAGAGCAGACCGAAAACGGGTACAATTCCCAACCCCTCAAGGGCACTCGCCTTTAGGCACGCGCCCTTCGTCGGGCAGCCATCGAAGCCGGTGTAGCTCAGTCGGTAGAGCAACGCATTCGTAATGCGTGGGTCGGCGGTTCGAATCCGTCCACCGGCACCACCAATTGTTCCCGTACGTTCCCCGCTGATCCAGAATTGTGATTCAAACCCTTTGATTTATTGGACTTTTTAGATTTGAGCATTCTTGCAAGGTCCGACGCGTTCCGGTACATTCCAAGAAATTGCGTGGGTAATAACGTGGGGAAAATACGATGCAGGGCAAGCTCTCCGCAGCGCGGGTCAGGGCCCTGAAGGACCCCGGGCGGTACGCCGACGGCAATACCCTCTACCTCAATGTCGCGCCTGGCGGCAGCAAGCAGTGGGTCCAGCGACTGACCATCCACGGCAAGCGCCACGACATCGGTCTGGGCGGTTACCCCGTGGTCAGCCTGGCCGAAGCGCGCGAGGCCGCCTTTCTGAATCGCAAGCTGGCGCGCGCGGGCGGCGACCCGTTGGCCGAAAAGCGCAAGGCGAAGCTGCGCGAGACGATGCCGACCTTTCGCGAAGCCGCCGAGCAGACCTACGAGGCACTTCGGCCGCGCTGGCGCAGCGACAAGGTGGCCGCGAACTGGATGCAACAGCTCGAGCGCCACGCGTTCGGGCGTCTTGGCAGGACACCGGTCGACCGGATCGGCCGTGAAGACGTCCTGGCGGTGTTGACGCCGATCTGGACCTCCAAGCCGGAAACGGCCAGGCGGGTACGCCGATGTATCAAGGCCACGCTTCGGTGGTGTCAGGCAATGGGCCTGATTGAATCCAATGTTGCCGGAGAGACGATCGATGGCGCGCTGCCGAAAATGCCGGCGGTCAAGAAACACTTTCGGGCTTTGCCATACCGGCAGGTACCCGCCGCATTGGACACGATTGAAGCTTCGTCGGCGTCGTTGGCAGCAAAGCTGGCGCTGCGGTTCGTGATCCTTTCGGCAACGCGTTCGGGTGAGGTCCGGGGGGCCACCTGGGACGAAATCGATCTCGACGAACGTGTCTGGCGTATCCCGGGCGAGCGAATGAAGGCCGGTGCCGAGCACCGTGTACCGCTGAGCGATGCGGCGATCGAGGTGCTGGAAGAGGCCCGTCCGCTCGAAGCCGGCGGGGGCCTCGTATTTCCGTCGCCGATTCGACCAGGACGACCGTTGAGTGACATGACGCTGACCAAGGTGCTCCGAGACACGGGACTGGCCAAGAAAGCCACGGTTCACGGCTTTCGCTCGGCGTTTCGCGACTGGTGCGCGGAGACGGGCAAGCCACGCGAGATCGCCGAAGCGGCGTTGGCCCATACGGTTGGCGGAGTCGAAGGCGCCTACTTTCGCTCTGATCTGTTTCAGCGACGTCGGCACCTCATGGACCAGTGGTCGGATTACCTGACGGGCAAGAAGTCGAAGGTTGTCGCGCTACGCGGGTGAGAGTACGCGAAGCGACAGTCGGACCTCCGAGCGTGCCGGCACGTTGCGGACCGGCTTAACCGGAACTCGTGGACTGCCCGCTTCGCCCGTCCCTCTCGTCGACGTGGATCGATCCTTCGATACCAAGCCAGGCGATTCGGGGCGGTCGTGTGACCCTTCGTCAACCGACCGCCCTCCATCACGCTACGTGGTCCGTTATCAATACTCAGGTCGGGGTTCGTCAGTGGCTCCGTCCCTCTCGGTCGAAGAATCAGCGTCGCGTGCACATCCCGGTTTCGCGGCGTTCTGTGGTTCACACCGCGTACGTGCGCAATCCTTGAGTTTCCTCGCTTCGCGTCGATGACGGCACGGCCGTCGTACCACTGCCATAGTGTTGCAAGATCGCTTGCACGCAGAAGTTCACTCGGCTTATAGTGGATTCACCCGAGGCGTTCGCCTTGGGCCAGAGATGGGCATCGCACGCAATTGCGGTGCCGCGCCGGAACCACCGCATAAGCGGTTGCCGCTCGGTCTACGGCCCTTGCGGTTCTGAGTACCCAAGTGATCAGGTTTACTTGCGCGCGTTCGTGCGCAAGCCGTTTTCGCTCGCCCAAGGGCCGAGCGTAGACGTTCTTTCAATCTCCGGATAGCTCTTCGCGTACGCGCGTTCAGCAGTCCCCGGGCGGATCACACCCTTTTCTCACGAAACTCTTCAAAGAGGTGACGACATGAACCGTACTACAGATTCCTGTACTTCGACGCACAGCCATGACAAAGCTGGCAGCGTGCTAAACGCTGATGGCGGCACGCGTAGCCGAACGCTTTCGAGATCGGCTGGTTTCCTGGCTGGAAATGACCCGCGGCCGGCTCGACCACCTGACTTTCCGAGAAGGACAACAAGAATGAACAGACTGATACCGCGACGTGAAGTGGAGCGGCGAACCAGTCTGCCGCGTTCCAGTCTGTATGACTTGATGGACAGGGGGAGGTTTCCGCGTCCGAAACGGGTCGGTCGCCGCGCTGTTCGCTGGCTGGAGGCCGAAGTGGATCAATGGATCGATGCGCTGCCACGCTCGACAGGCGACGGCGCTCGGTGAGTTGTTGATAAGGTAGCCCGCCGGCATGCTACGGCTCGCTGGCGGGCTACCGCCACCTCAAACCGGATGCGAATCCGTCAGTAACTCAGGGCTCAAGCCTCAAAATGTGGCTAGCTCGAAGGGCTCCGCGCCTACGCTAAGCGCGTACTCCTTCACCAAATTCGTCGGCCACAAAGTTTTCGGGATTCATGTACGAGAGTAACTGGGGCTGCGGCTAGCACTTGCCCCCGGAAACTCGCAACCTCACCGACCTGAGCGCCTTGCGCGCAATCTCTTTCTTCCTGCGTCGCGTCGATGCTCGCGTCGGCGTCGAGTTCTTCCTTGGTCGGGGTGTAGGAGCTGGGTTGGATCTCAAGCTCGGGCTTGCGAAGTCCCTTGGCCCTGCGGCCGACAGCAGCCTTCTTCACATGCAGATCTCGGGTAGTTCCCAAAAAATTCTACTTTGAGTAACTTATCTTTCGACGGGCCTGCGTTTGCTGTCCATCTGTCGATGACATTAAACTCATTACTCGCGAACAACGTGCGGGTGAACCCGAATCGAGGCGCCCGCCAAATATGCTATTGACAGACCCAGCGAGGGGTAGCTCCCCGAGCCCAAGTCCATAAGCGGGAACCTGTGCATCTGCACGTTGTTCGCACGGCCCGACACCATTGCGGTGCCGGAAAAGGCGAGGCGTCTGCGTGGATAGATCAAGTCGTATCTGCGAAGGCAAACGCCAAGCATCGACATGACACACCCTGAAGGGGACGCTCATGAAGTGCGTGACTACTGTTTGCTTGTTCGCATTGACCTCGATCACTGCGGCTCAGGATCTGCTGGATCTCGCGGCTGTTCCCGAGTTGGATCTGATCGCTCCGGCACAGGATCGACTGGAGATCCTGGTTCCCACGTTGGCCCTGATCGATGTGGGTCAGGATTCCGACAATGCGGAAGTCCCGATCGAAGCTGACGATCGCCTCCGTATAGAGATCGTTCCGATCATCGTACAAAGATCGCATCGACAGCGTGGCGAGTGGGTATTCGAACAGCCGCCGGTGCTCGATGCGACCGATCAATTCATCGAGGACACCCACAGGGCGCTAGAAGTGTTGGATGTCCGTCAGGACGAGTACGAGCTGGCTCTTTGGCAGAATCAGGAAGGGCAGATCAACTACTTCGTGATAGCTTGCAGAACGTTCAGAAAATGGATTCGCGCGCTGGCCACGCCGGATGCCATAAACTGCATTTGGGGTGAGGAACAATTTTCCACCGAGAGAGAGTCGTTTGCCGCATACACTTGGAACGCGTACGGGGCATTCGTCGAGAATACCCAGCCGCCGAAGCTGGGCACGATCTACCTGTTTGCTCTGTTGCCAGAAGAGGTTGTTGGTAACAACTGGTACGGAACCCATGGAAACGCACGCCACCTGACGATAGTTGATGGTGAGATCGTGCCTGTGGCCGCCAGAGCCCACTATTCGAACGATTTCTGCGTTGCATTTGCCCTGAACACTCCGGTCATCATTGCGCATGAGTTGGGTCACTGCTTCGGGCTGGATCACACCACTGGAGAGCGGTGGCGCGATCTAATGCTGGACAAGGCGAAGAAGAACTTCTGGCTGCACGACAGCAGCAAGACGATTGTGAGAAGCTACATGGACGCCGAATGAGGATGCGCTGAACCCAGCCGCTCGCGGCTACCCACGCCCGCCCCGTGAGGGCAGGCATTTACGTCTGGAACCGTTCTTGCCCGAGTACCCTGAAACAACCGGCGCATCAGAACCGCCATCTCCCTGCCGCCTAGTCCGCGGTTAGACCAATAAGTTGAGGAGTGGTCGGTCCGGGGAATCGCAATATGCATCATGTCAGATTGTGATGTCGGAGCAATTGCTCTGCTCCTCGAACGGCCAGGAGGCATCGAGAAAGAACAGCCGGTAGCGCTTCAACAACAAGGTCGGGCATTTGCTGTTCGTCAAGCTTGATTTCGATGAGAAATTCAGGATTCAATTCCTGGCTTGAGTCGTCGACCGAGAAAATCGTCATTCCTGTCTCGATCTTGCCTAGCGTTCCCTTCCCAGTGAGTAGCTGGTCCGAACGTCTGCGAGGGGGTTGGTTTTCACCAAATTCGATCGGCCCGACTCCGTCCGTTTTCGCGACAATGAGATGCAGATGCCTGTGTTTGTCGATGTTGCACAGATCTCGGAGAGTCCGAAACGTTTGTGCATCACAAGGGCATATCTGGCCTGAAATTGGAAGTTGCATCATACTGGCCCCAAGCGCGACGCGCGGCTCGGCTCATTGTGGTCGGTGAACCTGAGCTTGATGCCCCTGCCGATGAGTACCTCGCCGAATTGCGAACAATGTTCGGGATGCCCATTTACTACCGGCAATTTGACATGAAGCGCTCAATATTGGTGGGCGCTTAACGGCCGCCAGCCGCCGACCAGCTACTGGCCGCGTGTCCCCCGGCCTGTCCCCCGGCAACGGTGGGATGGAGCGCCACGGCACGCGCCCCGGGAGACGAACCTCCCGGTTCCCGCGCCGCCGGCGGATCTCCGGGGCCGGTGGCCGGAGCCCCGACCCGACGGCTCGGAACGCTGTTCGAATATCCTCCTTCTGCCGGTGCTGGATACCCGATCTGCACACGACCCTTCTGCACCGATCCCCTCGGAGCCCATGAGGCGATATGTCTGAGGCGAGCTCCGGACAGGTCGAGCGGGAAACCGCGACGGGGCTAGGCCAATCCCTGATCGGCTTCACAGTCTGCTTGAGGGCCTCGGAGTGAATGTGGCAGGGGACGAGCTCAATCGCTGACGACGTACAATACGGGAAAGGAGAACGCGCGGTGTGGTCCCCAGGGAATCGGGCAGACGAGGCGGTGGCGTCAATGCGAGGAAGGACGAAGAGCGAACCCCAGACGACCGCGAAAGGACGGTCCGTTGCTCAAGCGACTACCTGCACTTCGGAACTGAAGTCCGCGCTCTGGGATGCCGCCAACACGCTCCGAGGGTCGGCAGTCGACCGGACTGACTGGAAGGGCTACATCCTCCCGCTCCTGTTCTTCAAGCGCATCTCCGATGTCTGGGACGAAGAAACGGCCGAAGCCCAGGAGATGTACGGCGAGGCCGACCCATCGCTGTTCCCGGAAATCCATCGGTTCGTCGTACCCAAAGGGTGTCACTGGAACGATGTCCGGAACGTGGCGACCAACGTGGGCGCTGCCCTTCGCAGCGCGATGCAGGAGATCGAACGGGCGAATCCGGAGACGCTCTTCCGGGTGTTCGGGAACGCCGACTGGGGCGACAAGGAGAAGTTCTCCGACGAACTGCTGAAGGACCTCATCGAGGGCTTCGCTGGGATCGGCCTCGGCAACTCCACCGCGAACACCGACGCCTTGGGAGACGCCTACGAGTACCTCGTCGGGAAGTTCGCCGACGTGACACGGAGGAACAAGGCCGGGGAGTTCTACACTCCCCGGAGCGTCGTCCGGATGATGGTCGACATCCTCGACCCCCAAGAGGGTGAAAGCATCTACGACCCCGCCTGCGGCACCGGCGGCATGCTGCTGGGGGCGATCGAGCACATCGTGCGCAAAGGGGGCGATGCACGCACCTTCTACGGGAAGATCTATGGGCAGGAGAAGAACCTCACCACGTCCGCGATCGCACGGATGAACCTCGTGCTCCACGGTATCGAAGACTTCCAGATCGTCCGCGAGGACACGCTCCGGAGCCCGGCCTTCACCGACTCGAGCACCGGGGGCCTCGGCACCTTCGATTGCGTGATCGCCAATCCGCCCTTCTCGCTGAAGGAATGGGGACGGGACCTGTGGGAAGCCGACCCGTGGTCTCGGGCCGCGTTCGGGATTCCGCCCGTCAAGTACGGCGACTACGCGTTCGTGCAACACATGATCGCGTCGATGACGACGACGGGGAAAGGGCGGATGGCCGTAGTTCTCCCCCATGGCGCTCTGTTTCGCAAAGATGTGGAAGGGACAATCCGCACGGCGCTACTCAAGCAGGACCTAATCGAGGCAGTCATTGGCCTCGCGCCCAACCTATTCTACGGCACCCAGCTCGCCGGCAGCATCGTCATTCTGCGACGGAAGAAGGCCGCAAAACGAAAAAACAAAGTCATCATCATCGAGGCCTCACGCCTTTTCCGCAAAGGACGTGCCCAGAACTTCCTCGACCTCGAACACAGCGAGCAGATCGTGTCGTGGTACCAAGCGTTTGAGGATGTCGAAGATCGTGTCAAGGTTTCGAGCTTGGACGAGATCGAGAAGGAAGGGTGGACGCTCAACATCTCGCGTTACGTGCTGCCCCCCTTGGGAGAGGACATTCCGCCACTCCCGGAGGCGGTCGCGGCGTTCAAGACTGCGCTCGCCGATGCCCGCGAAGCCGAGCACCACCTGAAAAAGGTCCTGACCGAGGGAGGGTGGCTGCAGTGAGCCGACAGATCTCCCAACGACAGCTCGAGAGCTACCTCTGGGGCGCCGCCACGCTCCTGCGTGGCCTCGTCGATGCGAGCGACTACAAGCAGTACATCTTCCCCCTGATGTTCTTCAAGCGCCTGTCCGACGTCTGGGACGAGGACTACCGGCAAGCGCTCGACGAGACCGGCGACGAGGGGTACGCCATCGACACCGCGAACGACCGCTTCATCATCCCCGCAGGGGCACACTGGAGCGACGTGCGGACGGCCCCGAGGAATGTGGGGCGGGCGCTGCTCTCGGCCTTTCAGGGGATCGAGGCAGCGAATCCGGAGCGACTCCAAGGCGTGTTCGGGAATGCCCCGTGGACCGACAAGGGGCAACTCCCCGACGAGACGCTCAAGAACCTCATCGAGCACTTCTCGAAGCACGACCTCACACTCGAACGCGTACCCGAAGACGAACTCGGGAACGGGTACGAGTACCTCATCAAGAAGTTCGCGGACGACAGCGGCCACACCGCGCAAGAGTTCTACACGAACCGAACCCTCGTGCACCTGATGGCGCAGATGCTCAAGCCGCAGTCGGGCGAGGACATCTACGATCCGACCTGCGGGACGGGGGGCATGCTCATCTCGTGCCTTGCTGAGGTGAAGCGGCGCGGGGGCGAGACCCGCACCATGGGGCTCTACGGGCAGGAACTCATCACCATCACCGCGGCCATCGCCTGCATGAACCTTGTTATCCACGGGGTCGCCGACTTCCACATCGCGAGTGGCAACACGCTGGTGGCGCCCGCCTTCGTGGAAGGAGACCAACTCCGCATCTTCGACGTCGTCCTCGCCAATCCGCCCTATTCCATCAAGAAATGGAACCGGAACGCATGGGAACAGGATGCCTGGGGGCGGAACTTCCTGGGCACCCCGCCGCAAGGGCGTGCGGACTACGCGTTCTTCCAGCACATCCTGCAGAGCATGGACCCGCAGCGGGGGCGCTGCGCAATCCTCTTCCCGCACGGGGTGCTGTTCCGCAACGAAGAGGCCGAGATGCGGCGGAAGCTCGTCGAAGCCGACTGGGTCGAATGCGTGCTGGGGCTAGGCCCGGGACTCTTCTACAACTCACCAATGGAGGCGTGCGTCATCATCTGCCGCAGCCGGAAAGAGCCTGAACGGCAGGGACGCATTCTCTTCATCGACGCAGTGAACGAATTTGTGCGCGAGAGAGGACAGAGCTTCCTGCGGCCCGAGCATCAGGAGCACATCCTAGAGGCCTACCAGAGGTTTATAGATGAACCAGGATTTGCGGCAGTGGTGAACTCCGCCGATGTGCTGACAGACAATGAGAACCTGTCCATCGCACGTTACGTGAAGAAGCCGAGAGCACAGGTACCGGTGCAAGAGGCGGTGACCGTAGCCACCGCCTGGAACACCTTCGATACAGAGGGACGCAACTTCTGGATCGGCATGGACTCCCTGTTAGACATACTCGACGGGCTCACTGCCGCGGAAGAAGCCGATGCTTGACCAAGCGATGCGAGACAAGACCACTGGGAGCCGTGTTGCGTTTGGCGAGGTAGTACGCCGGTCGAAGGCGCGGTCGAAGGACCCAGAATCCGAGGGCTACCATCGCGTTGTTGGTTTGGAACACATCGAACCTGGCGATTTGCGAATTCGTAACTGGGCCGACATCTCAGACGGAACCAGCTTCACCTCGGTATTTCAGCCCGGACAGGTGTTGTTCGGCAAACGACGTGCCTATCAACGCAAAGTAGCAGTAGCCGATTTCACCGGTGTCTGCTCCGGAGACATTTACGTTCTTGAGCCATCGGGTTGCGCGCTGATGCCAGAACTGTTGCCCTTCATCTGCCAAACCGATTCGTTCTTTGAGCACGCAATTAGTACCTCAGCAGGGTCATTGTCGCCCCGTACTAACTGGAAGAGTCTCGCTAGTTTCGAGTTTCAACTACCTCCGCCCCAAGAGCAGGCTCGGTTAGTGAGAGCACTAACGGCGGCGGAGAATTTGGCAGAACACCTACTGAATCTAATCGACGTCACACGGATTGCCCAAACTGCCGCGTTCGAAGCACTAATGAACGAGAAGGATGCCAAACACGTTGAACTCGGCAGATTGATGACCGCACCACCGAGGAACGGATTCTCTTCGGTGGCTGCTTCGGAACCGACTGGATATTGGGTCCTTGCGCTTAGCGCAATCTCCCGTTGGGGTTATAGGCCGGGACAACTCAAGCCCGTAGAACCCAGTGCAGAATCAACCGCTGCGGTAATCAGAAAAGGCGACCTTGTTGTATCAAGATCCAATACGAGAGACTTGGTTGGACTACCGATGGTCTTCCCGGAAGACCGCAGCGATGTGTCCTATCCGGACACAATGATGCGAATCTCCGTTGACCCGGACGAGTTCAACAAGGATTTCCTCGAACTGTGCCTTCGCTCGCCCCATTGTCGAAGGCAAGTTCAAAGCTATGCTGCAGGAACCAGCTCAAGCATGATCAAAATAAACGGAGCGAACATTCGAAAGGTGCAAGTGCCATTCATCCAGATTGATGATCAACTCTCCATCCGCGCGACGGTTTCCCAGTTCAAAAGATTGCTTACGGATGGAGAGAAGCGACTCAACTCAGCACGTGAGTTTCAGAGAAAGCTCACAAATGGGGCAACCAAGTGTAGAGACAAATGAGCATGCCCTTCAACGAAGCGAATACCGTCGAGGCATTCATCCGCGACCTGCTCGCCAGCGAGATCGGACCTGCACGGGTCTCACCCGGGTTCGCTCGACAGGGCGGTCGAGTGTCCGGACTCGGATGGCACTTCCTTCGCCCGGGCGACCTCCCGCGCGAGCCGCAGGAGGCGCTCGTCGAGCCCTATCTGCGGGATGCTCTGGTCCGACTGAACCCCGACATCGCTGTCAATCCCTCCCGTGTGGACGACGTGCTCTACCGCCTTCGCGCCATCATCATGGGGGTGCGATCCGACGGGTTGGTAAAGGCCAACGAGGAATTCGCGGCATGGGCAATGGGGGAGCGCTCCATGCCCTTCGGCCCGAATGGGGAGCATGTCACCGTCCGGCTCATCGACTTCGACGACATCGAGCAGAACACCTACGTCGTCACCCAGCAGTTCACGTTCCGGGCCGGCAAAACCGAGAAGCGTCCCGATCTGGTCCTGATTGTGAACGGCCTGCCCCTCGTCGTGATCGAGACGAAGACGCCTGTCCGTTCCTCGGAGAGCTGGCTCGATGGCGCGGTCGACCTCCACGATGACTACGAGCAGAACGTCCCGGAGCTGTTCGTCCCGAACGTCTTCTCGGTCGCCACAGAGGGGAAGGAGTACCACTACGGTTCCGTGCGCATGCCCCTCCACCTGTGGGGTCCGTGGCGCTCGGACGATGAGGCGCTGCAATCGATGGGGGAAGTGGAGAAAGCCGTCACATCGATGCTGCGCCCCGCGACGGTACTCGACATGCTCGCGAACTTCACCGCGTTCGCGACCGAAGAGGGCAAGAGGCGGATCAAGATCATCGCCCGGTACCAGCAGGTAGAGGGGGCGAACGCGATCGTCGAGCGCGTCGTCGCCGGTCAGACGCGCCAGGGACTCATCTGGCACTTCCAGGGCTCGGGCAAGTCGCTGCTGATGCTTTTCGCGGCCCGGAAACTCCGGATGCACCCCGCGCTGCAGAACCCGACCATCGTCGTCGTAGTCGACCGAGTCGACCTCGACACCCAGATTTCGGGGACGTTCTACGCGGTCGAGATGCCGAACCTCGTGCGCACGGACAGCGGTGCGGAGCTGATCGACCTGCTGACCAAGGACATCCGGAAGGTGATCATCACGACCATCTTCAAGTTCGGCGAAGCCCAAGGCCTACTCAACGACCGCCGCAACATCATCGTCATGGCCGACGAAGCGCACCGCACGCAGGAGCGTGAACTCGGACGGAAGATGCGCGAGGCCCTGCCGAACGCCTTCTACTTCGGGATGACCGGCACGCCGATCAATAGAGCTGACCGGAACACGTTCTACGCCTTCGGAGCGGAAATCGACGAGAACGGATACTTGAGCCGGTATGACCTCAGTGACTCCATTCGAGACGGTGCGACGAAGGAACTGCACTTCGAGCCGCGCCTTGTGGATCTTCACATCGATCAGGAGGCAATCGAGGCCGCCTACGAGGAGATGACGAAAGGACTCACGGAAGAGGACAAGGACAAGCTGGGGAAGACTGCTGCGAAGATGGCGGTTCTCGTCAAATCCCCGCAACGCATCGGCGCCATCTGCGCAGACATCGCCAGACACTACGAGGAGAAGGTCGCACCGAACGGATTCGGCGCCCAGGTGGTTACGTTCGATCGCGAGAGCTGCGTGCTCTACAAGCAAGAACTCGACAAGCACCTGCCGGAGGAAGTCTCGGACATCGTCATGCACGTGAGCAGCGGCGAAACCGAGTACGCGCCCTACAAGCGCGACCGGGACCCCGAGGAGAAGCTGCTCGAGCGGTTCCGCGACCCGAAAGACCCGCTGAAGATCATCATCGTCACGTCGAAGCTGCTGACCGGGTTCGATGCACCCATCCTGCAGACGATGTACCTCGACAAGCCGCTCCGCGACCACGCGCTGCTCCAGGCCATCTGCCGGACCAACCGGCCTTACGGCAGACAGAAGACGCACGGCCTCATCGTGGATTACCTAGGGGTCTTCGACGACGTCGCGCAGGCATTGAAGTTCGACGAGAATAGCGTACGGAAGGCCGTGTCCAACATCGGCGAACTCAAAGCAGTGCTGCCGTCCGCAGTGCAGAAATGCCTGGAGCACTTCGCCGGTGTCGACCGCAGCCTGAGCGGCTACGAGGGACTGATCGGGGCACAGGATTGTCTGCCAACGAACGAGAGACGCGACGCCTTCGCGTCCGATTTCAGCATCCTGAACCGGATCTGGGAGGCCCTGTCCCCGGACCCGGTGCTGTCCCCGCACCAGACGGACTACCGGTGGCTCGCGCAGGTCTACGAGTCGCTCAAGCCTTCCACCGGAATGGGCCGCCTCCTGTGGCATCGACTCGGCCCGAAGACCATCGAGCTGATCCACGAGAACGTGCACGTCGATGCCGTACGCGACGACCTCGAGATCCTGGTGCTCGACGCCGACCTGCTCGAGGCCGTGCTCGGTGATCCGGACCCGGAGAAGAAGGCGAAGGAGATCTCCGTCAAGCTGACAGGACGGCTGCGCAAGCATGCCGGCAATCCGAAGTACAAGGCGCTGGCCGAACGCCTGGAAGATCTGAAGAAGCGCCATGAACAGGGCCTGTTGGTCAGCATCGACTTCCTGAAGGAGCTACTCGAGCTCGCGAAGGATGTCGTCCAGACGGAGCGCGCAACGTCGGTCGAAGAGGACCTCGACCGGGGCAAGGCAGCGTTGACCGAATTATTCGAAGAGGCCAGGAACGGCGAGACACCGGTCATGGTGCGCAGGATCGTCGACGACATCGACGAAATCGTCCGCGCGGTACGGTTCGACGGGTGGCAGGCCACCCACGCGGGGGAGCGCGAGGTGAAAAAGGCCCTGCGGCGTACGCTGTTCAAATACAAGCTGCACCAGGACGCGGACCTGTTCGACCGCGCTTACGGATACATCCGAGAGTACTACTGAACCGCACAACAGACCGCGAGAGTCCATACGGAACCAGTCATCGAGGCGCTGCGGGGCCCGGGCGACTGGACGGGAGCACCCACGCGAGCTCCGGGTTTTCCCGCGCCGCTCGTCACCGCCGCTCCCGAGGACCTGTCGGCCCTCGTCCGGGCCGAGCGGTCGCGCCTCGCGCTGCTCGACCTGCTGCTGCCGGGCAGGGACGGCGTCGAACTGCTCAAGCAGGTCCCGGAACTGGCGGTGACGCCGGTGATCTTCAACTCCGCCTACGGGCGCGGCGAGGCCGTCGCGCGCGCGTCCGAGGCGGGCGCGTCGTCCCGTTCGACACCCTGACCGCACGCCTCTGGCCCGAGGTCGACGGCGGCGACGCGAACCGGATTCGCATCTTCGTCAAGCAGCTGCGCGACAAGCTCGGCGACCGCGCCGAGGCCGTCCCGAACTTCAACCGTAACCACCAAGACAGCCTTCTCGAGGCTCCGCCGGCCGGCAACTCCGTGCTAGTATGATCGCCACTCTACGCTTGGATGCGAGCCAGCTCTCGCGTGACGGATTCACCCCTGCACTTGGGCCGGTTCGTCTGCACACGTCCAGAATCATGTGAGGCTGCCATCCGGCCAAAGAAGAGAGCTACGGCCCCAGAGGTACATACCATGAGAAGGTCGACTGCTTTTAGCCTATGCCTGGCCCTGCTTGCGGGTTGTATTGGTGGTTTTGAACAAGAGACGCAAGCCATGGAGTCTTTGACGCCCCCGACAGCAGAGACCCTACTTCGAGTCGTTTGGACAGGTCGACAGGACAACAACTCGGTTGTCCCGTTTGGGAGCGGGGTGATTGTATCTCTGGAAGATGGTGAGTACTTGGTGACCGCGCATCATGTCGCGGCGAATTCTAATTTCAATCCATTCATACGATACAAGAACCAATGGTACCCGTTGAGTTGGAGAGTGGTGGCAGACAGCGAGAACTTGGACGTAACCGTTTTGGAGTCGGATACGAAATTCATATCTGCCGACAATCCTCTTCCCGTCGGCTACGGTGTTGTAAAGGGCGTAATGCATGGACAGATTGGGTATGCACTAGGATTCCCTCGCATTTTGAGCGATTCTGGATTTAACCTGACTCACATAACGGTAATGAAAGATCGACCCATTCCGCTACCCGCTGTATTGGTTGTTAACCTTCCGATAGGAGCACCCGAATCCGCATACAGTGCAGCCTACATAAACGACGGTTACTCAGGTGGAGCCATCGTGGCCCAGGTAGCCGAGACACGGAAGTGGGCCATCCTAGGAATAATAAAACACGCTCCCACCGTGAACAGACCGGTGCTAAGGCCCGTAACAGATAGCCAAGGTAAAGTACACCACGTACCAACAGGCGAAGTAGTAAGGCAGCATACTGGACTCGTAGGCTATACGCCGTGGTCCAAGATCGAAGAGTTGATAACCGACGCTAAGCAGCAACAAACAGCACTCCCGCGTTAACCAATTGGCTCCAACAGTGGAACGCACCTAGTCCGGAAAATGTGGGAGCCGTTTCTCAATCTAAGTAGTCGCCGGGCTGCAGTGCCCAAGCCGGCAGAGGCGCTCGCGGCGGCCCGCTCTTCAGTCTTTACCCGCCACCGCCGTCAAATCAATCCGCCGCCTCAAGTCCCCACGTAAGCTTCCCCCTGCGTGACACAGTCTGAAGTTGGAGTTTTCTGGCAGGATAGCCCTGCGAGGAGGCCCCGATGAGAAGAAGCCGATTCACCGACGATCTTCCACGAAGCGTCAACCGAGGCTACAAGGCCGAGGTCGACGATGCCGTCCACAACGCCATCGGCGGCATCCGCAAGGCGCAGACCGGCTCCCGACAACAGATACGCGGAACCAGCCTGCGTACTGAGCGACGTCGCGCCGACGACCAGATCGCCGAATCCGTCGCCACTCACGTCACAACCCGACTGCCCGCTACCGGAAGTATGCAGTTTTCCGTTGCCACAATTCGGTAAAGGTTTGTGCGTGCTAGTATTCGAACTGATTGGAGACTGGACACCATCGCTGGTTGTAGTCGGATCGCCTTGCGTGCTCACGGTGATGCTGGCCAGAATTCAGAGCGAGAGGATCACTGGTTTCGACATCCGCTTGCAGAGCATTGAACCTCGTTTGGTCAGCACTTTGCGGCGCGTCGCGCACCGAGGGCCGCCCGGTAGCATTCGAGACCGAGGATCCGGGTGCTGGCGAGGGAGTTGGCCTGCTGGAACGATCGTTCTCGTCTATCGCTGCGAATCCAACTTCAAGGTGTCGCGAAACGCAAAGGCCTGTCCGAACTGTGGTGCCAAGAATCCGAAGAAAAACAAGGCTCAACACACTCTGGATGGAGTCGGTAGTGCATTCATGGGGATAGGGTATCTGGCGGTCATGATCGGACTCATTCTGAATTTACTGTTTGCGTTTTCATGATACGAGTTAGCCTCTCACTTAGTTTATTCGCTGCGGTCTGGGGTATCGCCGGCGCGCAGGAAAGAACGTGTATCGCTACGGACGAACGGGCCGGGTTGTATCACACCTTATTTCATGATCCGAGCCGTGGACAAGATTGGAGCTATCTCGGACCGGCGCGACTAGGGTTCTGGAGGATCCATCCGTACTACGCTGCCGGCATCGACGAAATGGTGAGGTGGGTCGATTTCGTCGAAACACTCGCGTTAAACGCTGTGTCCATCTGGACTTGCGAGCCAGGCTCGTTGGAGGCGCTAAGGGCGCTGCAGGACGAGGCACGTTACTTCCGGCAGCTCTCATATCAGAAGGCGAGGTATTCGGCGAGAGACTCGGTCGAATGGTCAACCTACCTGTTGATGAGCATGACGGCAGAGCCACAGGAAAGGATGCTTTCGGGAGACTTAGTGAACATGAGCCTAGTGACCGACGAGGCGCTGGCGGAGATGGACGAACTAATGACGAATCCTGAGCTGACTTCGCAGGAGTCACTGAGTGTTCGTCGTGGAGCCGCGCCCCGCCGGGTGCCAGGCATCTCCTTCGTGAGGCGGCCCTCAGCCCGTGTGTGCGGGAAATTCCACCGGAACGACCCGTTTCGGGTCCCTCGCGCCCTCTTTTTCTTCTCGCCCGCGCGCGACAATGGGGCGCGTAACCTTTGCCGCGAGCTCACATGGCCGCAGTCGACCTGACCGCTCTGCCCGATTCCTGGGGCGAGCACTGGGAGGGGTTGTCCGACGACAACAGCGCAGGCGCTGCACCCGGCGCGCCAACGACGCCGCGTCCGGGATGCGGGCGTTCGCGGAGCGCAATCCGCAGATGGTGGATTGAGCGGTGATGGCGCTCGGTCCCGACTGACACTTCCGGTCTCCCGGCGTACGGTGGTACACAGCTTCATGTCGAGCACTCCGACGTTGCCGGAACCCGCCTCTCGCGCGGCGATGCCCGCGCGCCCATTTCTCTATCTGACGAACTCCTGCGGGCTTTCGGCCCAGCAGCGCACCAGCCCTCTGGTCGCGCTTGTCGACGAGCTGGGTGCCCTCGGTGCGGATGTCTGGGAACCGTTTCGGTGCAACTACAAGGTCAAGCTCGGCCTCGCGATCGCCTGGTAAAAGCCGATCTTCCTGTTTCGGGACGATTCCCGGCTTGGCACCGACACGTCACACTACCAGCTGAACCTCATGCTGTTTGCCGGGCTGCCCAGCGAGGCTGGGAGGCGTATTGGTACACCTCGCTCGACAAGCTCGCCGATCCGGACAGGGCGCTGGTGAAGTGGCTCGGGCGTGCGCATGCCGCGCGTGGTGCGACACGGCAATGGGGAGAGCGCTGTAGCGCGTGGGAACACCCAGCGCCGAGAGGGCGGTCCGATGCCGGGAAAGGATCACTTCTTGCGTGGAGGTCGCTCCAGAACCCTGACCCGCCGCCCCTTGCCTCCGACAAAACGACCGTCCGGCAGGCGTCAATCAGCGGCGCATCGACCGGGCCAAAGCCTTTCACAAGGCGGGTTAGTGCTGGACGCGCCGAAACCGTGACGCTGAAGCAAGGCCGCCGATGAAAGCGGGGCAAGCCTAGATATCATGGATTGACCTACCCTAGTTTCAAGCTCCGTGGGTCTTGTTTTGGGTCGGACCCTTGACACAGAGCCATGAACAAGAACGAGAACGGTTCAGTGGTCGAAGTCAACGTCCGCACCTGCGCGGACTTAGCTCGGACCCCTTGCCCGGAAATCTCAGCGATGAATGGAAAGGGACCTCGATGTGTCGAATAATGTAAATTATATCAACAACTTAAATCAGACCGACAGAGAAGTCCCATGGCCACACGGTGTACACGGACAGCGCTTCACTTTCATCCCTTCGGTCGTCGCCAGGTCATCGGTCGATTCGACGGTGGACGGCTCACTTCGGACGCCGGCGGGATGCTGCTTCGCGAGACGGATTTGCGTTTGGGGCTGTTGGATCGTCTGTCGCGTTGTTTTAGCGACTCCCGCAACCCCAACAGCGTGGAGCATCCGGTTCGGTCGCTGCTGGCGTAGCGGGTCTACGCGCTGGCGCTGGGTTACGAGGACCTGAACGACCATGACGCGTTGCGCCGCGACAGTTTGCTGGCGTTGTTGGTCGGCACATCCGATCTGAAGGGGGGTGGATCGAGTTCGGGCGCGCGATCGGGGTTGCCCGCTGGCCGATTCCAGTACGTTGAACCGGCTGGAGTTGGGCGGCGGCATCGGATCGTTACAAGCGCATTGCAATGGAGCCTTTAGCGATGGATCGGTTGCCGGTGGAAGTGTTGGTGGAGTCCTGTGCCCACCCCCCCCGCGGGAGATCTGGCTGGACCTGGACGCCACCGACGATCCGACACACGGTCACCAGGAGGGGCGGTTCTTCCACGGTTACTACCGCCGCTACTGTTGTCCGCCGCTGTACATCTTCCGCGGCGAGCATCTGTTGCGCGCGCGGCTGCGGCCGTCGAACATCGACGCCTCGGCCGGCAGCGTGGGGGAGTTGGAGCGTACCGTGGGGCAGATCCGCCAGCGCTGGCCTGAGACCCGCATTGTGATCCGCGGCGACTCGGGGTTTCGCCGCGAGCCGATCATGAACTGGTGCGAGGATCAGGGCGTTGGCTACCTGTTCGGCCTGGCGCGCAATGCGCAGCTGGTGCGGGCGATCGGCCGACCGATGCACCGCGCCGAGGCCGAGTACCGTCGCACCGGTGAGCCGGCCCGCCGGTATCGGAACCTTGACTACCGCACGCGCAAGAGCTGGTCCCGAGCCCGCCGTGTGGTGGGCAAGGCGCAGTACCTGTCCAAGGAGCCTAACCCGTGGTTCGTGGTCACCAACCTCGGCGCGGACCGCGCCGACGCCAAACGCTTGTACGAGGACCCTTATAGCGCCCGCGGCGACATGGAGAACCCCATCAAGGAGCAGCAACTGGGTCTGTTCGCCGACCGCACCAGCAGCGTCACGCTACGCGCCAATCAGCTTCGGCTGTACTTTGCTTCGTTCGCTTACGTGCTGATGCACGGGCTGCGCCGGCTGGGGCTCATCGGCACTGCCTACGCAAACGCACAATGCACCACGATCCGAGCGAGGTTACTGAAGCTCGGCCCGCGCGTGCGGGTCACCGTACGCAAGGTCTGGTTGTCGTTCTCCGAGGCCTATACCCATGCGGCGGCCTTCGAACAAATCCTCGGCAAGCTGCGGACCCATCCGCCCTGGCTGGCGCCCGGGTAACGACACCGTCGCCCGTCCCATCCGTCCGGTGAATGGCGCTCCGACGGCGAACCGCGCCCGAGCGTCCGCCGACACGCTTAAAATGCCTTCCGACCGCCGGGCAATCACCGCTCAGGCACCCGGCGTCATCCCATCAGGCCATTGGCGACGTCCGGCTCCCCGGAACAACCGCCTCCAACGTCACATCCCGTCCAGCGGCACAATCGGTGACGGATCCGGACCAATGGATGGCCGAGTGCAAATACCCAAGGACGCGGGCTTCGCTTTCTAATACAATCCCCGCCGGTCACGGCTCGGGTAGCAGACCTCACCGATTAAGGGGAAGCGAATGTACACGATAGACGACTTTTGGGTTCCCGCTTTGCGCCAAGAACGTCCGCTAATTCCAGAAGGGGCGATTCCACTGGGTTGGGTGGGGCGCTCAAAGAGGCTCAGCACATTCGTAGAAGCCCCTCTTAATTCCACGGACGAAATTGAAGCCCGGGATCCCTGTCCCATCTACTTGGTTTCAGCACCGGGGGCGGTTGGCAAGTCCACGCTTGCGAGAGAAATTGCTGCGCGAACTAGCGGCGTCTTGGTCGACTTAGCAGAAGCAGACCCAGTGGGGGCTTATACCATCACCGGCGGTTTGGCGAGATCCGGCTTGTTCGATGACTTTCAGAAAGGGAAAGTGGCTCTGCTCATTGATGGATTAGACGAGGCGAGGATACGGGTGACACAAGGCAGCTTCGTCGCATTCTTGGAAGACATCTACCGCTTGTCAGGTGCCAAACAGAAGTCAATTACGCTATTCGGTCGTACATCAGCGATCGAAGACGCTTGGCTTCACTTTGCTGAGATGGGCATGGAACTGCCTATTCTTGAAATTCAGTTCCATGACCGCCAAGCAGCTCTTGAATTTGTAATGTGCCGAATTGCGGATACTCGAGAGGCGCACGGCGAAAATGCCATTGCAGCCGCAGATGCCGATGAGAGAGCGGCAAACCTAATCCTTGACAGTTTGGCAAAACAGGCGCAGGTTGACGGCAAGAAGTTCGTTGGGTATGCACCGGTTCTGATCGCTGTTTCAAAACGAATAGCGGCAGAGCGAAACCCTATGGCGCTAGTGCAAGATCTTGAGCATGGTGCCGAGGCTCTCGCTCTCACACACATCGTGGACGCCATACTGGATCGTGAGAAAACCAAGCTGGAGCGGCTTGAGTTCAGCGACCCTACCCTGAAAGAGCGACTCTATACCACCGACGAACAGATCGAAAGGCTAATCTCGACCGTATACAGCATTGATCATGTACCGCACCTTCCGGAGATGAGCCACAGCGATGCGGAAGCTTACGCGGATGCACTAAGTAGCTGGGTGCCCGATCATCCTTTCACCGACGGGACTGGCAAGCAAGCTTCGTCAGAGGTATTTGGGGGATTCATTGCTGCTGAAGCTCTGAAGAGAAAGTGGGCTAGTGCGAGCGTTAGGAGAATGGAGCTTGGAAGTGCAAAGGTAAACCCGTTCATATGGGACTTTAGACTGCCTAACTGCTGGATCGAATCGGACAATGTTGAATCAGAAACCATGCCTGAGTCCATTCCACTGGCTGACATGGGTATAGTTTTCAGCTCACTACAGGCTCAGATGTCGCGTTTGGAGTCAGCACATTTATTCATTGACGCGGACACTGACTTGGACCGCCAGCACCACAGCCATGCCGAAGTCGAGATCACTCGGTACTTCGACGGCGGGATGAGACTGCTTCGCTTGAGAACAGACTGCGATGGTGCAGTAAATTTTGGATCGCGAATCAGCGATGTGAATATTTCAGGAAACGAACTAACTGTCGTCCTGTCAGGAGCAGAAGCCACGATTGCGGCTCCGGTGTATCTCGACGTTCGCAACATAGATGCCAGCCACTCTGCAATTGTGGTTGAGGGTCCGCCACACAGTACGGACCACGCGGATCCTGTCGTACGGTTAAATTGCTCGGAGTTTAACTGGAAAAACGATCAGCTTTCTGTGCGAACCGCTGTTACCTTGCTGGTTGACTGGCCAGGTAGTGAGACATTCCCTTGGCGCAATCACCGAAGGCCCGACATGCCGGACGAAATCGACGCTGAACTTGGGGAATGCCTTCGAAGGCTCCGCAAGATCCTGCTGCTCTTTCGCGCCCGGGGGATGGGTCAGTTGGCCAAGTCTAAGCGGGCGATCAACCAAGATAGAAGAATCAGGGGCTCTGGGGCCGCAGTCCGTGATCAGCTACTCGAGGAAGGGGTTTTGGTTGACGATGGCCGTATTTACGTGCTCGACACTGGAATGTTGAGCGATGTCTTGAGTCTGTCGTTTATGGATATTCGGTCAGGAATTGTCAATGACAGAACAGTGCAGTTTTTGAAACGTGTACGTTCACGTCTTGCCCTGTAATCGTAGCATGTACAGATAGCGTATTCCTCTGACAGTTGCCGCTCCCGTTAGAGGGGTTTCAAGCGGCTTTCTTCGTAGTTTCCTCCTTCTGTGTTTTCCGATTCGGCAGGCAGCACACAAAGACGTCGGCGGGCGTTCGACCCTTCATACCGCGGCCCTGATGGAGGCGTGCGGTACAACTCGACTTTCGAACGCTCACACTCGGCATTCGGCGGTCTGACGCCAGCGGAGGTGCATGCTGGCGTCCAATGCCTGGACTTGGCGGCGTGTGAGACGTTTATGCCGAGATCGCCGAATATCGGCCGGGTTGCCGGACGCTCGGCACGGTCGGTGCGTGTCCAGCGCTCTGTGCTGTGGATTTGTGGTCGAGTCCTTCGGACCGGCGCGAACCCTGCGGGTCGTGTGGACAGCCCCTGGGCAACGCTGGGGCGTTGCCCAGGGGCTGTCCACACTTTCGCGCCTTTCGCCCAAGAATTCCACAGCATCAACCACAAAACTTCGATGAAGAGAGAGAAGACGGAAATCGTTCAATCTGGCAGCATATGATGGACGGCAGATTCCACCTTAATTTGGCTGCCAACCTGTCCAAGGATTGGGGTCCACCTCTCCCCGCCGGTGCCACGGCGATCGAGGCAACCCCGGCCGTGTCGACCCTCCCCTCCAGACGAACCGTCGCACCGCGACCTTCGATCACCGCCGAATGCCGCTCCTCGACCTCCACTGTAGCGACCGCCCCCTGAGGTGGCGCCTTCGCCGATGACGCCGCCACCAGCTTGCCCTGGCGTAGTTGACTGCGCTAGGCCGATTGCGCGCGATTCCGTACCGAGCCGCCACCGCCGTCACCGACTCGCTCGAGGCAAAACATCTCCCGCGTGATCCGAATCTTCTCCTCTGCGCTCCAGCGCCGACGCTTCCTGCCGGACCTTGCCGCTCCGTTGACCGCCTTGGCATCAACCGCCTTGGTATCTTGATCGGGCTTTCGCATTGGAATCCTCCCTATACAAAGAAGTCATCCAGCCTCATCGGCTCAGCGAGAGGAAGGTGGGATCGGCTTAGCGCTTACCACAGTGCCGATCACGGCACAGCCGCGCCGCTCGCTGACCGCGTAGCGCCCGGCCAAGTAGCGCACCGCCGAGCGGCATTGCGATGCGCTTACCACTTTTTTAGGCGATGTCCTGGAGCATGACCTTGTCCAAGCTCAAGTCGGCCACCAGGCGCTTGAGCTTGGCGTTCTCTTCGCGAAGCTGCTTCAACTCGCGAACCTCCGGCGGCTCCAGGCCGCCGTACTGCTTCTTCCAGCGGTAAAAGGTCTGCTCCGCTATCCCAAGCTTACGAGCAAAATCCGCCGCCGACCCCCCCCTGCTCGTGCTGCCTGACGGCCGCTACGATCTGCTCAACCGAGTAGCGCTTGCGCTTCATCCGACATCCTCCCTCTCAGTCCAGAGTCTGTCAGAAATCGCATCCCATGTGGCTCAGTTTTCGGGCAGCCCCTCATTCGATTGTAAAACACCTCAATGCAATCGAAGACGTCGGCACGAGCCATTTTGCGTGTCTTGTAGACGCGTTTCTTGATCCTCATCTTTCTTCAAACCTCCGAAGTGTGACCCGACAATCAGGATGAGATTACGCGTTCTCATTTTGATTGTCGCTACGCACGAAGAACGACTCGGAGACGACGTTGTCCCAGCAGTTGCCGCGCCGGCTCATGCTGGGCTCCGGTTGATGGCGGCAGAATCGACGCCAGTCATCGCTGCCGTACTGCGTCCCCTGATCCGAGTGGATGATGACGCACCACGGCGTCCGTGCGTGCTCCGCCCTGCCTCCTTCTTCCCTTCCAGGGGAGCGGCCTTCGCGGTTGCACACGCGGGGCAGCGGCGCTGTCAGGCCGGTGTGGCGGTACCTCGCCGTGCCCTGCGTCCGACCGGTGTTGAGGGCGGTCGCCGGCGACAGGGTTGAATGGCACGGCCCCGCCAGGACGAGATGGGCTTCGTGACGGTCGGCCGGTTCCCCGGGGTTGCGGTGTCACACACCGACGGCAGGTTCGGCACGGCGCGCTGTAGCTGGCGGTCTCCGGGTCAAGGCGGCTTGGGCGAGGTCCTCCTCGCCCGCTCGGACGGGGTGGCGATGTCTTAACCTTGATGTTGCAGAAATTTCAGCTTGAGAGTGCGTTTTCGATGGCTTGGAATCGCTTCCGAACCATCGGATTGTTGCCCACATCGAGTATTTGGCGGCCATTGGGCTGAACCAACAGGCCGGCCCGATTGATAAATCGATACCGCAGGGTCTGTATGGTCTGAAACGGCTGGATCGTTCGTCGTTTCCGATTCATGGATCGCCGTTCCGAGGTACCGGCCTGCAAGGCGCGCATGAGGTTGAATGCGATGACGCTGAACACCTGCCAGGCGCTGTTGGCCGCATAGCGCTGGGTCGGCACGCAGTCGAACGCGAACCCGCCCTTGAGCTCGCCATAGACCTTCTCGTGGGTGCCGCGCCCGCACATGAAGAACCATAGCGTGCGCCCGGTCACCTCCTTGTTGGTGACGACGGCCGAGTACTCGAAGTAGCCGTCGTCGGGATCGAACAGATCGAGCTGATAGTTCTTCGCGGTCCGGTGATGCACGCGCTTGCGGTAGACCACGACGCGCATCCGGCGCGACCAGGCCGGCACGGGAAGCCACCGCTCGAAACATTCCACCGACGCGTCCACCGGCTCCCAATACCGGCACTCGGCGATCCGTTCCTTCAGTCCCAGCCATCGATAAAACGGCACCTTGATCGCGTACTGCACCCCTTCGGCGTCCAGCACATCGATCACGTCCTCGCGGAAAAACGCCCCATCCATGCGCATTTCCAGCACCGGCCGGCGCTCAAGCGTTGCATCGAGCTGACCGAACAGTTCGTCCAGAAAGCTCGCCGAGGCCTTGCCGTCATGCACGTTGCCCGCCCGGTTGCCGACCCGTAGCACCTGGCCGGTGTTCGCCTCGTACGCCGTGATCGGGTAATAGCTCGGCACCTTGCGACGATGCGGGTTGAAGCCCCGCCGCGCGCCCTCGACCTTCAACCCCGTCGACACCACCGAGCCGTCCACGTCCAGCGTCAATCGCCGCAAGCCGCTGCGTTCGATCACGTCCCCGACCAGGCGTTCGTTGACCTCGAGCAGCGCCTTCACCCCGCCGGCATCGAAACCGCGCAGCCAGCGCCCCAAGGTGTGCAAGCTCGGCAACCGACCCAGACCGCACAACCGCTCCACCAGCGGATCGCCATCCAAATAACTCACGTGACGGACTCGCCGAGCACCCGCAATCAGCATCGCCAGCACCAGCACCGACAGCCGCTCTCCGCCGAAATCGCTGCGCGGCAGCGCATGGCCAACTCGCCGCAAACTCCCGCGGAGATCCAGTTGCCGAATAAACCGTCCGACCAGCTCAAGTCCCGAAAACGACGTCAGCCCAGCGGCCTCGTAGCGCAGCGTCAACTGACCGTTGATTCGCCGCTGCAAATCTGCTTTCCTTAACCTCACGAGATGTGGCCCCTCCTGCTCGGCATTGTCAAAGTCTGCAAACTCAACAATACCAGCAGTGACGCCCATCTCGCCTTACCTCGGCACCGCGTCAGCCACGAATTTCTGCAACATTGGGGCTAATCTAGCCCCCACCGCACCGTCTTCACCTAAACCAAACTCCTTGGCCATTTCCTTGTATACGGTTGCGGCTATCTGAACCAGCGGCTCAGGCCCGGAATGTCCGGAACAATGGAAGTACATTTGCGCCGTTACGGAGCCCGCGATTGAACCGCCCCAGCTGGCGGCTTCCGACGAAGGAGCCCGAAATGAACTGATGTCGTATTTTTCGATAACAGCGCCTTTGACGGTTGCTACACTACCGTTTCTGATTGCGTCGAGCAGTTGGGTTTTCCCCACACCGTTTCGGCCTATAAGTACGGCAAAGGTTGGAAGCGCTGGTGCGGAAACGCTCTTAATTGACAGATACTTGGATTCCAGCTTCAGTTGCATAGCCAATCATGAGATCCAGCTTCATCGTCCCAACGACTGAATTAGCGCTTTATTCTTTATGGCGGTGATCATAGATTTGATTAAGCGATGTTCAACGCGCCGCCTGTACTGAGCGCAAGTGTACAAATTACAGTGATGTCCGATCAGCACCACGTCCAAAAGGTATAGGCCAAATGGAGGGTTCACGGCTTATCCGACGCCTGCGGTTGGCCCTTATGGCGGCCTCTGATTCTTCACCATTCGAGAAATCGAGCTTATACGAACCTGACCGCGGTAGCCAACTCTGGGCGTGCTCTGCATGGACTTCCACCAGAGCTTCGGGGTTAAGGTCCTTGATCGATCGCTGCCTACTAGCAACAGCGTTAATCGGCCTATTGGGAGCCGGCCCCCTGCCGCACGGCTCGTCCGGAAGTCCTCTCTCACCGCGACTTACTATTCCAGCCTTCTGGAATTGATCGCTTGGTTTTACCCTATATCTTATGGACAGCGCTAGTCGCCGGCTGCTGTTCGCATATCGCTACCGCAAGTTCAACCAATTACAGTCGTATCTTCTCGAAAGTCAGCAGGCCCACGATGAAGGTGTCGGCCTGGACAGAGTTGCGCACCGCTCCCCAGTCGACGAAGGCGCGCTCGGCGTCGCTGACGATGCTGAGCACCTCAAGCCGCGTGAACCGCCTCCCCATGTTGTAGTCGGCTTCATGCCGGTGCTGCTGGAGATCGACGAATTCAGCCGCAACCCTGACGATTTCATCCTGCAACGGCAGGCCGTTCAACCCTGGCGACAGCTTGGGCGACACGTTTCGCTCGGCAAACTGCCGCGCCACGCGCTTCATTACCCCGTGGTCGAACGCACGGCTGAAACAGTTGCGCAGTTCCTGACGGTCATTGCCCGAGACGAGACGCCGCGCAGCGGCATCTACCAGGAGATGGAACAGCGCGTAATAACTCGCCGATACGCTACGGCGCAGGCTGGCCTGTCTCGGGCGCCTGGGCTCCTTGGTCGCCAGCAGTTTGGCCTGACCGAGCAGATCGAGAGGCAGGCTCACGCCGCCGCTTCAGCCTCGTCCGCGCCCCGCACCAGCACGTATACCCAGAGCCCGGTCGCGTCGCGCACCGCGTCCCGAGCCATCCACTTCAGACGCCGCAGCGTATCGGCGTCGACGTCGCTCTCTTCTACCAGCGCCCAAATCCACACTGCGGGATCGTCCGTCGCGTCGAGCCCTTCCTCGACACGCCACGCGCGCACCGGCGTGGGGAGATTGTGCAATCCCTCCAGTTTGGCTCGAATGGTTGCCGTGTCCACGCCCATGAGGATAGCTTACGCTCCGCTGTTCGACTGTTCAATTGCTGTCGAGCGCCCTTCCGCGCACTGCCCGCCCAGCCGACACCGTTGGTGAACTCGCTTCACATCATTCCCGATTTCGCCTGACCGGGACGGACCCGGTTCGCCCGCTTTCGATTTCGTTGACGGCCGCCTGTGGCGCGACTCCTGCCCGCTCCGAACCGGCCCTGCATTCCCTCCTCGGCATTTACACCATCCCTCGTCGGCGCTGTTACTGATCGCCCTAATGGAGCCACCGATGATCGGCTTAATGGAGCCCGGTGCGTTCCAGGTGCTCGTGGCCGGTGTAGCCCCTTGCGGTGCGCTGCGGCGCCTCGCCCGCCAGGGCCGTGCGCTCGGCGTCGCTCATCGACCGCGTCCAGTCGCTCGCGCGGCGTCCCCCGAACGGATCGTAGGCCTGGAGCTTGAGCTCCGCCCCCGTGCCGTCGGTGACCGACTCCACCGAGCCCAGGTGATCGCGGTGCAGGTACTCGAACGCCGTTGTCGGACTGCCGCTGACCGGCGTGGTCTTCACGTGCAGCACCGTGGCCGTGACCGATGACGTCGCCACTGATTGGTTGGTGGTGTCCCCGACCCGGATGACCTCCCGGTGGCCGCCCGCGTAGAACGTGTGCTCCACCGGGTAGCTGCTCGTCAGGGTCGTCGCGTCGACGACCTCCCAGGTCGACTTCTTGTAGTAGCGCGCCCCGTCAGGCCCGTAGAGGAACTCATCCCTGGCCTTCGGCGTGCTGTCGGCGAGGCTGTCGCCCACCGTGACCGTGGTTGCCAGGTGGCGGCCGTTCCAGCCCAGATACCGGTCGGTGTCGGCACTGTCGTACTGCGTCACCCGACCGGAGCTGTCGTGAGTCAGCGTGTGGCTCACCCCGCCGAGGCTCACGCTTGTGAGCCGCGCGCCACCGTGAATGGATTCCGACAAATGCGGGGGCGGTTCGAAACGCGCGAGCTAGCGATATGAGGCTAACTCGGCTGAGGAGAGCGTGGAGGGTGTTACAGAACGGGCCTGCGCGGATGCCAGAGGCTCCCAATGTCAGGGAAATACCAAATTTGTGAACCAATATTGCCTGAAACAGTAAACGTAAGAGTAGGCACAAATCTACGTCGCTTTATCAACTGGTGTTCGAATGACCCATTCATATCCGAGTACGCAAACGAACTCCACCGAATAGACGGAAAACATCAAGAATTCAATTTCATTGCCGATCCATGTGCTTTCGGCAACCCTCGACAAGCCCCGAAAACCAAACCAAGGTACGAACACAACCAATGCAGCTATGCAAGGATTTGCAATGTGGTCAGTAATAATTGTCCGTCTACGACTTTCAGTTGCGAAGTCGACAATTAGATATCCAACGGCAAAAGCTGACAACATAAACGACACGACATATCTAACACTTTCTGGCTCGACGTAATACCATGCATCTGATGTCATCCCCAATATCTCAACACTGTACATGGGCCACCAGAACGCCAACACCCAAAGTGAAAGATTCGGTGCCCGCCGAGTCCAACAAATTGCTGCCGCTCCGATTGACATCCCAAGCATCGCCAAGCAAATGGCGTATATAGCAATTTCATCATGCAACGGCATACCTACACGTGTCATCCGACCTACTACAATCCACACTTCCAATATCACGACGCCAAGAAACGCGGCGCAAATCAGGAAAGGAATGCGATCACGATCTAATTTCATTGCTACCGCTCCGTGTAGTCAAAATTTCCCTGTCTTGGGATGGTAATGGTATCAATCGGGTCTGCTGAAAACCTAAATGCGCCGCCACGTATTCCTTCGAGCTCCGTCAATTCAATACTTTCTTCCGAAACTTTAAATCTGCCGCGCATTGTCGGCGCCAATATCATAACGCCCGGTCTGAGTCGTACTGTACTTTCACCGTTCGCAGCGTTTTCGAATATTCCCGTCGCAGAATCCAATTCTTCCGAAAGTATAATATCTGAAAGGATCACATCACCGCGTTGTTGAAGCGCCTCACGAGCATCATCGGAAAGAGCGCGCAAACCTCCGATGAGTTCCTCCAAGGGGAAACCAGGTTCGCCATTGACCGCAGCCTCGAAAAGTCTATCAATCGCTCGAGCTTGCGGATTTTCTAGTTCCTGAGCGTTTGCGACAGGAAAGAAAAAGTCTAGCACGCTCCTCCCAAGCCCCATCGGCCGGTCCGCCGGCCCCATTTCCTCCCCGACGCTGACGGCGCCTTGCAGCGGTACGGGCGCGGATCCCGGGAAAACACCCTCGTTCCAAATTCGCGCATCGAAGAACTCGTTGAAATACAACGGCAACTGATGGGAGTGATAGAACGAATTCCAGAGCAGCGATTCCAGCATGCTGAGGGAGGCGTAGTCCCAGGACCGGTCGCCATAGACGGACACCGTGCTGATGGACAATCCCGTCGGATCCGAATAGCTCAACGGGCTGTTGAGCGCATAGCTGTAGGCGTTCCAGCTCTGGCTGAACGAGGCGTCGGCCACGATGGGATCGGGACTCAGGAACCGCCCGATCACGGGATCGTAGACCCGGCCGTTCATGTGGATGAGCCCGGTGCGTTCCAGGTGCTCGTGGCCGGTGTAGCCCCGCGCGGTGCGTTGCGGCGACTCGCCCGCCAGCGCCGTCAGCTCGGCGTCGCTCATCGACCGGGTCCAGTCGCTCGTTCTTCGTCCCCCGAACGGGTCGTAGGCCTGGACCTTGAGCTCGGCGCCGGTTGTTACTGATCGCCCTAATGGAGCCACCGATGATCGGCTTAATGGAGCCATGAGAAGGTGGCTGAAATACGATCTCGGGCGGGTTTGATTTTGCGTTCATTCGGTTGAATTTGGAAGCCCCCGTTTCGGGCTTTCTTCATTTTGAGCGAAGGCCTTGTTGCAGTAGGTCCTGTGGAGCTTGTGTGCGAGAGGCGCGCGAGTGGGTGCAGGCGGTGGGCAGCGCCTTGGCGCTGTCCACGGGCTGTGCCCGCGGCCCGCAGGGCGCGTGCCGGTCCGCAGGACTCGTGCACAAATCCACAGGACGGACGCCCGGACGGGCCGGCGTGTCGGGTCCGCAGGGCGTTGCTGCGAGGTGCTGTCGAACCCGGGATCGGGTGCGCCTCGCGGCGATTGGGCTGTCGAGAGGTCATGATGAGTGCTCCGCCGTTCGCGGTTGCGCTGGGCGTTGCCGCTCGGTCGGCGCTCCGGGCAATGGCTTGGGCGCCCGGTAGCTGTCGCCTTCGAGGATGAGCCGGTAGGCGTTGTGTCGGAGCCGGTCAAGGGTGGCGGCGCCGAGCAGTCGGTTGGGGAAGGCGTCGCCCCACTCGGCAAAGTCGAGGTTGGAGGTGACGATGGTGGCGGTCTGTTCGTAGCGTTCGGCGAGCAGGTCGTGAAGATCTTCGTCCTGGGGCGGGCGCAGCGGCTTGAGCCCGAAATCGTCGATGATGAGGACGTCGACGCGGGCCAGGGCATTGAACTTGCGTTCGAAGGTCTGGATGGCGCGCGCGGCGTTGAGCGAGCCGAGCAGTTGGGACTGGGTGGTGAACAGCACGTCGTGGCCGAGGCGCACGGCGCAATGGCCGAAGGCCTGGGCGAGATGCGACTTGCCGGTGCCGCAGGGGCCGGCGATCAGCACGGCGACCTTCTCGTTGACGAAGCGGCAGGAGGCCAGTTCCTCGACGAGCGCCCGATTGACGTGGCTTGCGAACTCGAAATCGAACTGTTCGAGGGTCTTGTTGGAGCGGAAGCCGGCGCGTCTGACGCGGGTGTTGAACTTGTTCTGCTCGCGGCGGGCGACCTCGTCGTGGATCAGCAGGGCGAGGAAGTCCGGATACGGGAGCTGGTGCTCGATGGCTTCGCGGGTGCGCGCTTCGAGGGTGTTGAGGATGCCGGACAGGCGCAGTTGCTTGAGGTGCGGGGCGAGTTCGGGCATGGGGTTCATGAGGGTCATTCTCCTTAGTCGGTGAGCAGCCGTGAGGTATCGCGCGTGAACCGGCCTTGGCCGGCATACGCATCGGGGAGTTCGATGGCGGGTGAATCGCCGTCGAGCGGCAGGGCGTCGAGTCGCTTGTTGAGGATGGTCTTGACGGTGCGATAGCGCGGGTTGTCGAAGGCCAGGGCGCGCCGACAGGCGGCCTCGACGCGATCGTTGCCGTAGCGTTCGGCGAGCCTGACGATCCCCTGGGCGGCGCGCAGGTTGTCGAGCACGCGATCGGCGAAGAGCTGTTCGATGAGTGCGTGACAGGCGGTGCCGATGCGCCGGCTTTGGGTCAGGCACCACTGCGGATCTTGCATGAGATAGGCCAAGGCCTCCGGCGGCAGATGGTCGTTGACGGTATGCCGAGTGCCGGCGCGCCGCAGCCTGGGATGGGTCGCGACCAGTTCGTGATCGCGAAAAACCTGCGTGGTGGTCTCGGTGGCCTTCAGCCACAGTTGTTGGCGGACGAGCCTGAACGGCACGGAGTACTGACACTTCTCGAACTGCACGTGGGCGTTGCCGTGGACCTTGACCTTCGCCCACACGGCGAGCTCCGGCGCCCGAGGCGGCAGCGGCTTCAACAGGTGCCGCTCGGTCTGTTCGAATCGCTCGAGCGGTTGCTCGTGCGTGCTGCCGTGGACGCGCTGACCAGCCTCGCCGCGGATCCAGGCGCGCAGTTGCCGGTTGGCCTCGGTCCGATCGCGAAACTCCCGCAGCGGCACGAAGCTTCGCTTGACGTACTTGACGCCCGCCTCGACACGGCCCTTCTTCTTCGGCTCGCCGGGCGGGCAGGCGTCGATCAGAAAGCCGTAACCTTCGGCGCACTCGGCATAGGCGCGTTGCACCACGGGATCGTGGTAGCAGGCCCGCGTGATCGCGCACTTCGCGTTATCGACCGTGACCCGCGACGGCACGCCGCCAAACCACTCGAACGCCCGCCGGTGGCCTCCCAGCCAGGTCGCGGTCTTCTGGTCGGTGACGAACTCCGCGTACTGGTGCCGCGACCAGGCCAGCGTCATCACGAAAATCCAGGTGCCGGTCAGTTCCCCGGTCCGCGGATCGAGCATCACCGGCCCCTTGCCGAAATCGACCTGTGCGGCCTCGCCGGGCGCGAACTCGAGGATCACCGTCGCCTCGGGCTGCGCCGCATCGAGACGCTGGACGAACCGACGCACCGACGAGTAACTGCCCCTGAAACCGTGCTTGCGCTTCAGCGCCGCCGTGATCGTCGTCGCCGCGATCCCCTCCCGCCACCAGCGCTTCACATCCTCCGCATACGGCTCCACCAGCGAGATCGTCGAGCGCCGCTCGCCATGCGGCCTCAGCCGCTCCGCCAGCGCCGCGTCGTCCGGCAGCGGCTTCGTCGCATCCAGCCAACCCGCCGTCTCCGCCAAACGCCGAACCTCGCCCAGCTTGCGCCGGCCCATCAGGCCCGCCTTCGACAGCGCGCGGTCAGTCTCCCCCAACCGCATCCTCAGCAAAATCTGTCGGTACTCGTACATCTCGAACTTCCTGTTGCCCATCCGTCCCTCCCAGTCGGTGCCCGACGGGAGGGTACTTGGCCGTTGTCCGAGATCAGTACTTCAGCTCTATGGCTCCTTTATGCCGATCACCAGGTGGCGCCATTATGCCGATCACACCATGGCTCCTTTATGGCGATCATCCCCTGGCTCCTTTATGCCGATCCTGAAATGGCTCCATATAGGCGATCATTAACACCGGTGCCGTCCGTCACCGATTCCACCGAGCCCAGGTGATCGCGGTGCAGGTACTCGAACGCCGTTGTCGGACTGCCGCTGACCGGCGTGATCTTCACGTGCAGCACCGTGGCCGTGACCGATGAGGTCGCCACGGACTGGTTCGTCGTGTCCCCGACCCGTATGACCTCCCGGTGGCCGCCCGCGTAGAACGTGTGCTCCACCGGGTAGGTCGTGGTCATGGTCGCGGCGTCCGTGACCTCCCACGTGGACTTCTTGTAGTAACGCGCCCCGTCAGGCCCGTAAAGGAACTCGTCCCTGGCCTTCGGCGTGGTGTCGGCGAGGCTGTCGCCCACGGTGACCGTGGTCGGCAGGTGCCGGCCGTTCCAGCCCAGATACCGGTCGGTGTCGGCACTGTCGTACTGCGTCACCCGGCCGGAGCCGTCGTGGGTCAGCGTGTGGCTCACCCCGCCGAGGCTCACGCTCCGCAGCGTGGTCAGAGAGGGTTGTCCGGCGCCACCGCTGCCGTAGACGTAGGCGGTCGCGTCAGTGTCCCCGGTAACCGAACTGGTTTTGGTCTTGAGGTTGCCCAGCTTGTCGTAGGTCATCGAGAGCGTCCGACCGGCAGGATGGCCGGTCAGGGCCGCGGTGGCGCTCTTGAGCCGGTCGAGGGCGTCGTAGCTGAACGTCTCGCTCCTGGCGGACGCGCCGCCGCGATGGCTCACCCGGCTCCTGAGAATGCCGTTGCTCTGCCAGGCGTAGTCGTTGTCCTGCAGCGTCGTGGAGCCCTTGGTCGTGTCGATGCCGGTCAGCCGGCCGCTGTTGGCGTCGAACGCCCGCGTCGTGGTCACGCCGTTGGCGTACGACTCCCGCGTCACCTGGCCGTAGGCGTTCAGCGCCCCGTACATCTGAAGCGCCGCCGCCGTGTTGAGAGTGTAACCGTCAGGTGCCTGCCCGAACCGACAATACCAAAGGAGCAGAAAACCAGAAAAGCTGCCTAAAACTCTCGCTACCGGAAGCGGAAACTGTCAGGCGTGTACTCTATCTGTACAGCGCACGCAAATGCCGATCAATTCCTCTGCACTTCCATACCGCTCGAATTCATGCGCTTTTCAAACTCGCTGGCCAAGAAAGAAAAGTGATCACTTGGTACAGTTGGTATTCCTCCACGAATAACTCGACCACCGTAGAAGCCGAAGTCAAAGTGCTGCGGAGTTCCGCCATTGTCCCCAATTATGTCTATATCGTGTTGGCGCAACTCCACAACGAATTCACGTCCCGACGGAGATATAGGAGCAATTCGGATTGCGAAACCGAAATCTTCGGAAAACTTGCGAACTTCCTGAAAAAAAGCTTCTCTCTGGTACTCTTCGACGCTTATTGACATGGTTTCGTGGGGCAGTAGAGGACCGCTATTCGTACCTTTTCTTAGAAAAACGGCACTTATCAAAATCGCCAGTACGACCAATACAATAAGACCAGCGAGGATACCATTGGACATAATGCTCTCCCTAGTATGAATTTAGTGAAGACTACCAATGCGATTTTTCATCCTGCGGTCAAGCGTATCGAAAATACGAGGTCCTTGCCACTGATTTATGGTTGCTGCGCCAGGATAGACATTGTTTCCGATACCGTGGGTTGTAACAAACCACGCGCCTTCATTGTTTTGAGTAGCGGTGCGAGTGATTTGACCATCGTGAAAGATGTGCCCTTCCATTGTAACGTTTCGGATCGTTAGTCCGTCAGGCGCTATACGAGTCCGAACTGCGCCAGCGTGCAATCCCCAAGTTGGATGAGTCACATCGTAGATGCCCAAATGCACTACTGGCTCCTCTGGATCTTGTCCCGGAACCGCAAACCTCGACAGTTGATCCCTTATCTCTTCCGCGGTACATCTCTGAACGACAGAGCATACTAGATTGGGGCCCGCGGTATATTCGTGGTAGCCGAACTTTTCTGGGGAGTACTCTCGTCCAACGAACAGACGATCATCGGAAGCGATGAATTGTGCGCTCTCTTGCCCCGCTAGATTTGGATTGCGCATGGGTTCATCGGAGGGGCCCCTCCCCCGCGTTGGTTGCGCCTTGTAGTGGGCTGGATACTTGAGAACGAACGATAACGCCGTTCCAATCGAGCACTGTGTAATCGAACTCGTCCGAGAAATACGAGCTCAGGTGAAAGGCGTTTCTCAGATTGTCCAGAATCCGCTGAGCCCATTCCACCGTATAGGCGTTGTCGTCGCACCAACCGCAGTAGGCCGTCAATCCCGTCGGATCCGAATAGCTCAACGGGCTGTTGAGCGCATAGCTGTAGGCGTTCCAGCTCTGGCTGAACGAGGCGTCGGCCACGATGGGATCGGGACTCAGGAACCGCCCGATCACGGGATCGTAGACCCGGCCGTTCATGTGGATGAGCCCGGTGCGTTCCAGGTGCTCGTGGCCGGTGTAGCCCCTTGCGGTGCGTTGCGGCGACTCGCCCGCCAGCGCCGTCAGCTCGGCGTCGCTCATCGACCGGGTCCAGTCGCTCGTTCTTCGTCCCCCGAACGGGTCGTAGGCCTGGACCTTGAGCTCGGCGCCCGTGCCGTCGGTGACCGACTCGACCGAACCCAGGTGATCGCGGTGCAGGTACTCGAACGCCGTTGTCGGACTGCCGCTGACCGGCGTGATCTTCACGTGCAGCACCGTGGCCGTGACCGATGACGTCGCCACCGATGGGTTGGTGGTGTCCCCGACCCGGATGACCTCGCGGTGGCCGCCCGCGTAGAACGTGTGCTCCACCGGGTAGCGGCTCGTCAGGGTCGTCGTGTCGACGACCTCCCAGGTGGACTTCTTGTAGTAGCGCGCCCCGTCAGGCCCGTAAAGGTACTCGTCCTTCGCCTTCGGCGTGCTGTCGGCGAGGCTGTCGCCCACCGTCACGGTCGTGGCGAGGTGCCGGCCGTTCCAGCCCAGATACCGGTCGGAGTCGGCACTGTCGTACTGCGTCACGCGACCGGAGCTGTCGTGGGTCAGCGTGTGGCTCACCCTGCCGAGGCTCACGCTTGTGAGCCGCGTGCCACCGTAAAGGGGTTCCGACGAATACGGGGGCGGCTCGAAACGCGCGAGTTAGCGACATGAAGCTAACTGAGGAGAGCCTGGAGGGAGTGACAGAACGGGTCTGCGCGGATGCCAGAGACTCCGAATGTCAGGGAGATACCGAGTCTGTGAACCAATTTGCGGGAAACAGTAAACGTAGGAGTGAAACCAGCGAATGAGCGTACGATGCAACGGGAACAAATCTGTTTTCGGTATGCGTACGCAGCATAAATGGACCTACATCGCCACCTTGTGCGAGAGCAGTTTATTCTTGGGACAGTGCATAATGCTCGTTCCGCGTTGTAGAAAATAGCGGTCAAAAATGCGGGCGAACCCGAAAACCGAAAGAATTAGTGCGAGCGGCTATTCAACAATTAACTTTACCATTCCGGAGTGATCACGATCCGCAAAGTAATTGTGATTCTGCTCCACAATCGCGTCCATAGCCGCAATTAAGTCTTCCCGCGTCTCCTCGTCCTTCGTTTTGGCCAATTGCTCTTCAAGGAACGGAAGCAGATCTTGGCGCAACGAGTACGCCAACAGCATGCAGGCGCGATACCTAACCATTTTCGATCGATCACCTACCGCCAACTTGCCCAGACTGACTGCATCGTCGTTTCGCCTCGCATATCCGATTGCGTGATAGAGGTATGAATTTCGGCGTCGCCACTGAGTTTGCGAGCGATAGCTGTCCAATAGCACGCTAGGCAGGTCATCGCCGAACAACTCCCGCAGTCGACGAACCGCGTTCCAGTGCTGCTCAGTATCGCGCCCATCGAGATGGTCGATTAGAGCGTCGACCTCAGATTCAGTTGTTGAAGACATTTAATTCGATTCCTGTATTTGGGTCGTTGCGTCGGATGACCTGTCGGTGGCGTACGCTGTTTCTTTCGAAGGTGTCGTATTCTACACAATGGTGTACGCCGCACTGGTCATACTGTATGTCCGGCCGGTTGTTGCCGACTCTCCTGCCGTGGACGTCGACCTGCACCTGATTCTTCCGAATATTCGAAACGGAGGGATCGGCAGACAGCTCCTCGACCCGGCGGTCAATGGCATCGTTGTGTCGCGGCCCGCCGTGCGGCTTGGCGTTTCTCTGGTTCGGGGCCGGGCCTCGTCGTGTGCCGCTAATGGCATCCCAAATGCCTGAAACCGCACGCTTACCCCGAACCCCGGCCATCACGGCCCCGCTTACATGGCCTGCGCCGGGAACGGCTGAGGCACCGTCCAGAATCGCCTCACCGTAGTTGCCTCGCGCGGTGGAAATGCCGGCGTTCAGAACATCCGCTGCATTACCTACGATGGGAATCAGCCCACCGAGCCCGATCGCCGCCTGGCCGATATCCAGAACGGCGGAACCCAGGCCGCCCATCGGCCGGTCCGCCGGCCCCATTTCCTCGCCTACGCCCACAGCGCCTTGCAGCGGCACGGCCGCGGATCCCGGGAGAACGCCATCGTTCCAAAGCTGCGCATCGAAAGACTCATTGAAATACAGCGGCAACTGATGGGAGTGATAGAACGAATTCCAGAGCAGCGATTCCAACATGCTGAGGGACGCGTAGTCCCAGGACCTGTCGCCGTAGACCGTCGCAGTCTTGGCGTAAAATCCGGTCGGGTCCGAATAGCTCAACGGGCTGTTGAGCGCATAGCTGTAGGCGTTCCAGCTCTGGCTGAACGAGGCGTCGGCCACGATGGGATCGGGACTCAGGAACCGCCCGATCACGGGATCGTAGACCCGGCCGTTCATGTGGATGAGCCCGGTGCGTTCCAGGTGCTCGTGGCCGGTGTAGCCCCGCGCGGTGCGTTGCGGCGACTCGCCCGCCAGCGCCGTCAGCTCGGCGTCGCTCATCGACCGGGTCCAGTCGCTCGTTCTTCGTCCCCCGAACGGGTCGTAGGCCTGGACCTTGAGCTCGGCGCCGGTGCCGTCCGTCACCGATTCCACCGAGCCCAGGTGATCGCGGTGCAGGTACTCGAACGCCGTTGTCGGACTGCCGCTGACCGGCGTGGTCTTCACGTGCAGCACCGTGGCCGTGACCGATGAGGTCGCCACTGATTGGTTGGTGGTGTCCCCGACCCGAACGACCTCCCGGTGGCCGCCCGCGTAGAACGTGTGCTCCACCGGGTAGCGACTCGTCAGGGCCGTCGTGTCGACGACCTCGCCAGGTCGACTTCTTGTAGTAACGCGCCCCGTCAGGCCCTTAGAGGAACTCGTCCCTGGCCTTCGGCGTGGTGTCGGCGAGGCTGTCGCCCACCGTGACCGTCGTCGCCAGGTGCCGGCCGTTCCAGCCGAGATACCGGTCGGAGTCGGCGCTGTCGTACTGCGTCACCCGGCCGGAGCCGTCGTGGGTCAGCGTGTGGCTCACCCCGCCGAGGCTCACGCTCCGCAGCGTGGTGCGAGAGAGCTGCCCGGCGCCGCCGCTGCCGTAGACATAGGCGGTCGCGTCGGTATCCCCGCTCACCGAACTCGTCCGGGTCTTGAGGTTGCCGAGCTTGTCGTAGTTCATCGAGAGCGTCCGACCGGCGGGATGAGCAAGTCGTTTACCGGCAAGTCCTCGGGCACGTACGCCTATCAGTTGCAGACCTGTGTGGACATCTATGACTTTGATGGCTCGGACTTTGTCCATCGGAGCCGCGTTTGAACCGATTCCGGCGGTTCGCTGTCGGTCACGGTAGATCGCGGGCCGGACTACAGCGGCGTCACCGTGGCGGCGCAGAGCTGGTGATGGAGCGGGATTCTGTGGCCAAGGCCTTTGATGGCTGAGCGTGGATCGGAGGGGAGGGATTGTCCAACTATTCCGGGACTCTCCACACGAAGGTCTCCGGCATTTCGCGGATCGGTTCACCATTTGAGGTTTGCCCTGCTGTGCGACAGAAGGATACGAAGCGGTTAAGGAGCAGTAGTGTAGAGAAGATTTGCAGCTTCAATACTCGCGAGTAGTGCGTCGATCTGGGAATCGTAGTCCCGTATTGATCCGCGGACCTCCATATCGATACGCTCGTCGTCAATACGATATCCGACAGAAAGATCTTTCTCGAGATGCACGCACACATGCGGGTGAGTCCGATTGCGGAGAATCAAAGCTTGGTCTGCGAACTGTTCGCAATCGTAGTGCTCAACCTCGAGAATCCTCGACATGAGCCATTCCAGCCCGGGACGCGCCTCATTAACCGAGTTTCCCCCCCGCTCGATTCTAAAGCGGGCAAACGCGCTGTCATATCCGAGCCAGCACCCCGTCAAAAATACACACGGAAGCAGCCACAATGCTGCGCGAATTCCCATCATCGTTTTAGTCACTGTGGCACCTCGGGATCCGACAGTCGCAAGAAGCGAAGGTCGTTGTAAATTCGAATCTCGCGTGCGTACGTTCGAGAAACTCACGTCACTATCTCTATTCATTTTCCGCCGCCTGTGCTTCTGCAGCAAGCAACAGCGTGCGTTCGATCTCACGCTCAGAATTGGATCGTGCTACGTCTAATACGGTTCGGCCCGATGCATCCACTGCCAACGGGTCAGCGCCAGCCTCGAGCAGCAGTTCCACAATGGCGAGATTCCTGGTAAAGCGCGCGGCCGCATGTAGCGGTGTAGATTCATTCACATCGCGTGCAGACGGGTCCGCACCGGCATCTAGCAACAGACGAACAATGATCTCGTCTTCTGCGTACGTTGCCGCCCAATGCAGCAGAGAATCGCCACTTCGGTCGCGCAGCTGTGGGTCTGCGCCCGTCGCAAGTAATAGTTGAAGAAACGCCGGCTCCTCATCGCGTAAGGCCGCCCAATGCAAAGGGGTGTCCCCCCGGCTTGTACTCTCACCCGATGGATCAGCACCGTGTGCGAGCAGGACCTGCACGACATCGAGATTCTCGTTGAGCATTGTTGCCCAATGCAAGGCAGTGCCACCACGGTTAGGCATGTCGTCTCTTGCGTGCACATCGGATCCCACCGCAAGCAGATACTCCACGACTGCGGTACTGGGATTTCGTCGTGCGGCCTCGTGCAAGGCTGTAAAGCCGTGGAATCCCGGCGAATCGGGATCCGCACCTGCTTCGATAAGCGACTGAACGACGGCTGGATTGGTGTTGGATCGCGCTGCTTCGTGAACGGGCATTCGCCCGAATGCGTCGCGAACTCCAATATCGCTTCCCAACCGTAATAGTGCCCGCACAATTGCCGCGCTGGTGTTTCTTGCGGCTTGGTGCAGGGGCGAAGCGCCGGCGCTGTGGCTTGCATTCGGGTCGGCTCCTGCGCCAATCAAAGCATCGATAACTTCAGGATACAGCGTAAATTCGGCAGCCCAATGCAATGGCGTATAGCCCCAATAGTCATTTGACTTGGCGTCGGCACCGGATTCGATGCAGGTCGTCACGTTCTCAGGAGTTGCAGTTTCAAAATACTTTCTTGTAGTCGGCAACGGCCCTTGCCAGTCGCAACTCATCGCGACGGGCGAAACAACTGCAATCAAACAAAACAGAACAACTGGTCTCGCCCACCACATCTGCTTCCTCCTTGCCAAATTCCTAGTTTCGATCGGCACATGTCATCGAACAACTGCGTTAGCAGCATCACAGTATTTTCATCAGTAACGAACAACAATGCTGTGCCACTTTTCCAGTTATGGAAAATGGACATCAACAATGGTCAACTCAGCCGTTGAAACGCCTTGATTTCCAGGGTTGTTGACCATACCGTTGTTGTCCAAGCGGAAACGATCTGAGACCATTTCCGCCTGCTACTCGATGTTGTAATCATCAAAGGGTTTTTGTTGTGCCATTGGCAAGGGATGTTGCACCATAAGTGTCGGCCAGTATTCGTAGGGATCTGAACTAAGAACTCTAGCGAGCCCTGCACGAACAATCATACACACCATGGGACAACCTTGCTCGCGGTTTTGCCAGACGTGCACAGTTTCATGGATCAATGTTGCTTGGTAATCCCGTAAAGTAAGAGTGGCGGCTCCAGACGGCGCATAGTCGCTCATCCAAGGCATGGTCGTTGTTCCCGGACCGACTTGATTGTTCGGACCTATGTATATGTGTCCATTCGGAGCCATTACTTCTCCGCCGAGTTCCAGTATCGGCAATCCCAGTATTCGGAAGCCACGACGGTACACGCGCACCTTGTCGATATCCGCAATTGTAATGCCTTCTCCCGCTATCAGTTGTTTTTCACCGGTGGTCAGGTAGCGCCAATCCCCGGCACCGATGGCAGCAGTCGTGTTGGCGATCTGCCACAGGATTACCTCGCCCGCCACTCGCGAATTATTGCACGGAACCGTGGTTTCGACATCGTAGACGTGGTTGCCGGTGCAGCCACGACCAAGTACACCGCCGAATACTCGCCTACCGAAAATGCGCTCCAGAATTGCGTCGATGATACGCCCCCCAGCGCTACCGATAACGATCCGCGGGTCGATCTGACCATTGATACTTGAAAAAATGCCAGCCAGTGTGCGTGCGTCGACGCTCAGGTTGGTGTAGACGGTTATAGTGCGATGGCCAATGGGGACCGCCAAGTAGTGGCAGTATTGACTCCCTTCGTCTAAATCGCAACTCTCCTGGAACCGGTAAATCGTTTCCTGATACGTTAAGGTTCGGTCCTCAAAGAACCTGGGGTTTTCTGTCCAACTGGCAACCTCGGACAGGAAGTTCCTCAACGAGCTGTCGACCGCTCTGATCGTGCCGACCGCGCCGCCCTCGTGTCCCGGCGCAAAGGCGATCTGGTCCTGCGCTCCGGTGATCGCGCCGCTCAGTCCGCGAACGACGATGTCGACGAACCCATCCAGATCGATGTCATCCACCACCAGTTCGACCCCTGTCGCAACAGGCCAGCCCGAGGGCGTGACGGTGGGCTCGCTGTCGGGCGCGACGAGTTCGAACCCACTGCCGACCTGCTTCAGGATCACGTCCTGGAACACGCCCCCGCCGGTCGCCGACGACGTGCGGTCGATGAACAACGCCCTGGGGCCGTTCGTGCCGATGCGACCCGAGCGGGCCTGGAAAGTGTAGCCGAGCTGCGTCGCGACGGAATCGGGAGCCGGTCCGTTCACGGTCACGGTGAGCGAGTCGCCGACGCTGCCGCACAGTTCAACGGCTTCCGTGTACATCGGGTGGCGTTCGAGGTAGCAGCCGTCCAGACGGTAGGTATACGTGCCGTTGGTTCGTCCGACGATGTTCTGCGTGAACGTCGTTTGCGACACGTGGTACACCCATTCGTTGCCACGGGTATCCGATTCGTGCAGCTCCCAGGTCAAATAGTCCCGGGTACCGGTGTAGTTGCCCGATATCGTGTAGTCGCTGCGGGTACTGGGATTGGCGCTCGCGGACAGGACCGTCCCCGTCGACGGCGAATTGGGGTCCGCGACCGTCCACTGAAACATCAACGTGGCGGTGTTGCCGTTGGCGTCGATCGCCTTCACCTTGGCGGTGCCGGAACCGTTCGTGAGCGGGCGTCCGGAGATCTGACGGGCGGTCGTCAGCGAGATGCCCGAAGGCAGGCCCTCGGCTTCGTAACGGAGCGTGCCGGTGCCGCCGCTGGCGGCGGGCACGGCAACCGCCGTGATCGCTTGCCCGGCCGTCCAGGTCTGGGCCGCAATGCTCGCCGACCCGAAGCTGAGCTGCGCGGTCACCGTCCAGTTGAACGTGAGCGTCGCGATGTCGCCGTTGGCGTCGATCGCGGCCAGCGTCGCGGTGCCGGAGCCGGCACCGGTGGGCAGACCCTGGAACCGACGCGTATCGAGCATGATGACACCTGGCGACAGATTGTTGACGCCGTAGTTCAGGTCACCGTTGCCGCTGGTGGCCAGCGGCGCCGTAAACGGCGTGATTTCCTCGCCCGTGACCCAGACCTGGTCCGGTATCGTTGCCGAGTCGAAGGAGGGCATCGAATCATCCGCTACCGTCCAATCGAACGTGAGCGTATCGGTATCGGTGTCGCTGTCGGTGACGGTGATCGTGGCGGTGCCGGAGCCGGTGGCGGTCGGCGTGCCCGAGACTTCCCGGGCACTGGACATCGTCACCCCGGCCGGCAGGCTGCTGGCCGTGTAATTCAGCGGCGCGCTGCTGCCGATGGCTTCGGGCACCGTGAATCCGGTGATGGCGACATCATCGATCCAGGTGACCGCATCCAGCGTGTCCACCGGAAACCGCGGACCCGTGGAAGCTGGCGCCGTCAACGTCAGCGACATCATCGATCACGCGTTCGGTCATCGATTCGGCGGCGAGCGGTTCACAGGTGGCTGTCGGCGATGTGGCCGAAGTACAAAGCCAGGGTGGGCGGAGTGGAGGCTGCAAGACCGGGGCGGCCATCAGAAGCGGAGCATCGTTTACGTTCCCCGGAAACAGCCCCCAAGCCAGGTCGGCCACCTGTCGGCCAGCGTCACGACGAGACCGACGGCAACGGCGCGAGCCGCGGCCCGGTTGACGGCGTTCGTCCATTCATGCGGCGATGTCCGTCCCCCGCGACAAACCCATGCCCGTGAATCCTTCGCTACCTTCCGCAGAACGTTCCGAATCAACCTGCTCGATACACGAACTAATGGATTCCACACGAACCGGACGTTCAACGGACCGGGATCAAGGTTTCGATGGATTCAGGGACCGGTCCAATCCGGACCGACGAAAAACATCCAAAGGAAGGCCGTCAGCCATAGCGTAATCAGCAGGAAAGACAACCATCCTCGGAAAAACGGCCGGGTGGCAACGTATACAATCGCAGCGGGAATAGCGAACCACAATGCGTACAAGAGCGAGAAAATGAAATAATTAAAAGGTCCAACATTTGTAAACAACCAATCGCTTTGCGAATCTAGAAGTCCGAGCCAGAAATACCCTATAGCAACCCCCAGTGCGGTATAGAGTTCTATATCCATCATGTTCATTACGAACGTAGCCAACACAACGAGCGCTGTGCCGCCCCACAGCGCCCATGTCGCGACCGATCGACCAAATACTCTGCTTGCAATGGGCCTCATGACCTTGTCCTCCAACTCTGGCATCCAACCAAACCCGCGGAAAAGACCCCGGGCCGGGTTGTTGTTTTCTCGATTATTCGATGTCCTAGAACTGGCATTCCAGAAACTCCACTCGGGGTACCGGGTCACCTCCTTGCGTGTAGTTGGCGAACTGAAAAGGCTCATCCGTTACACTGGCGACTGTGCCGTTGACAAAACTCACCAGCGCGTTTATGTATCCGTTCGAGTTGTATTCGCCCTCTTGATCCGGATACGGTAAATCGTAAACCACGAACGGAGGACAGTTGCGATAGTTTCGGTCGGCGGCGCCCAATGCGAGCCACAATTGAAGGTTGTGCAAAAACCGAGTGGAGCTGACAGTGCCCGTGAGTATATTGTTGCGCTCGCTCGGATCGTTCCTTCTGGCGACCAGTCGCCCGTCGTCGTTGTACGCCGCGATGGTGAGGTTGCTGAGGAAGGAAGCGGCCGCGCCCGGATAGGTATATTCCAGCGCCAAGTGCCAATCCGCATCCGTGAAGCCGATAGGAACTACGAGCCTCACGCGCCGCCTCGTGACGTAGACCGTATCCGATTCACGGACGACGTCGGACTCCGGATCGACGCGTTCGCCGGGGAAAATGCGCCGGGCCAAAATCGCCCAAATGTTGAGAAGGGCTTGATGAACTTGCTCCGCGCGTTCCTCGATTTGATCGCCTACGATGGTCACCCCTCCCAGGACAAGTACTTCGAGCACATCCGCGAGATCCTCGACCTCGTATGCCGGTTCCCCGGTTTCCGCTATTGCCATGAACCTCGCCACGTTCTCGACGGCGCCGGCCGGCACGCTGCTGAAATCCTTAATGGTCACCTCACTCTGAGCGACGCCGAAAATGGCAAAAACAAGCGAGTCGCAGACAACCCACCGCGAGATGACGTTTCCCAGTTCGTCGCGAGGCACGATCCCTCTGTACGCCAACTCCGCGACGCAATTCGCGGCGCCGCCGAAATGCTGCGCCAATTGGATGTTGGCCCTGACCTCGCATTAGCCCCACAAGGCTACGCACCTGGCAAGGATGTCCGGGCCGAACACTCCCGTCGTAAACCCGTCCAACACCAGAGATCCCACCGAGACCCGGCGGTCGAAATGGCCAAAGTCCTCGTACCACGCCATCACCGACTCGAAAAAGTCTATCACGTCGGCGTCCACGGCCACCAAGCCGGTCGGCGCGCCGCCGGCGGTGCGCGGGCTCACCACGATCTGGTCCACCGCGTCGCCGAAGGCGCTGGAGGCGGCGATGCCGGTCACGAACGCGTCCCAGACGCCGTCGACATTGATATCTTCGAGGACAATCGACTGTTGAGTGGACACGGTCCACGACTGTGCTGCGGCCAGTTCGGTGAGGGTCGGGCTGGTGTCCAGGGAAAACGTTCCGGAATCGTTCTCCAGGAGGAATTCTCCGACGTTTCCTGTGCCGGTCGCCAGCGGTGACAGGTAGATGTCCGTGTCCCCGTCGGAACCCAGATCGCCGGTGCGCACGACATATGTCGAATCGAACCCTACCGTCGGCGGAAGATTCACGAAGAGTATCTTCAAGGGCGACCAGTCGCTGCAGACTGTGGCATTACAGGCTCGGACCCGGTCGAGGTGCTCCACGCGATCGCGTACGCGCCGTCAGAATCGGTGTCAGGTCCCGTCGGTCGCCCGGGTACCGGCGGAGGTGTGACCACGGTCCACGTGAACGTAAGCGTATCGGCGTCGCCGTCGTTGTCTCTCACCGTAACGGTGGCGGTGCCGGAACCGGGGGCCGTCGGCGTGCCGGAGACCTCCCGCGTATCCGGGTCGATGACGATGTCAGCGGGCTCACCTGAGAGGCTGTAGGTCAGCGGCACGTTGCCGCCGGTGGCGGCGGGCACCGTGAACGCAGTAGTCGCGGCGTCCTCGGCCCACGTGCGGCCGGGAAGCGTGTCGACCGCGAACATCGGGCTGGTGTCCGCTTCCACCGTCCAGGGGAAGGTCAGCGTATCGGTGTCGCCGTCGGCGTCCCTGACCGTGACGGTGGCGGTACCCGGGCCGGTGGCCGTCGGCGTGCCCGACACCAACCGAGCACTCGACATGCTCACCCCGGCCGGCAGGCCGCTGGCGGTGTAGCTCAGCGGCGCGCTGCCGCCGAGGGCTTCGGGCACCGTGAACCCGGTGATGGCGACATCATCGATCCAGGTGACCGCATCCAGCGTGTCCACTGCAAATACCGGACCCGTGGAAGCCGGCGCCGTCAACGTCAGCGTCATTGCGGTCAGCCTTGACCGGGCGTTGGATGAATAGGGGTAGACCCTGAAGTTGTACACCTGCCCCGCGGTCAGCGTGACCTCGTCGCTCTCGTCGGCGTTGCCGCTGAGGCCGCGCATGCCGCCGTCGCCCCGCAGATCCCAGTCCAGCCCCGAGTTCGGCGTGCCGTCGATGGCGATGGTCCACTCGCCGGCGCGGTCGACGGGCACCGTGAACCAGAAATACGTGGCCGAGGCCGGGTTGTCGCGACGGCCCGTCCCGCGCAGCTGGCCGAAGATGTCCTGTGCCGACACCGCCACCGGATCCGGCAACAGGTGGGGGTCGTCTACGGTACCGAGTTCGGGGGGTTCGATGATCTCGGGCTCGACGGTGACCGTCACCGTATCGGAAACCGCCGTGTTTCCAGGGGCGTCCCTGACCGATAGGGTGAACACCAACGTCGTGGGCGTTGACGGTGCCGTGAACGCGGGTCTCGCCGTGTCGGCGTCGGTCAGGGTTACCGTCGTGCCTGTTGACGTCAGCGTCCACGCATAGGTCAGCGCCTGACCCTCCGGGTCGCTGCTGTCGGTACCGTCCAGCGTCACCCGCTGGCCGACGCGGACCGTTTGATCCTCGCCCGCTTCGGCGATCGGCGGGTCATTGTCCGCATTGATCGTGATCGTCACGGTCGAGGGCGCGGAGTCCACGGTGCCGTCGTTGACGGTCAGCGAGAACTCCAGGTCTTCTTGGGCAAGCAGGTTGGGCGCGGTGAACGTCGGGCGCGCCGTATCGGCGTCGGTCAGGGTCACCGTCGTGCCTGTTGACGTCACCGTCCACGCATAGGTCAACGGATCGTTGTCCGCATCCGAACTGCCGGTGCCGTCCAGCGTCACCGGGGCGCCTGCGTCGACCGTCTGGTCCATGCCCGCATCAGCCACCGGCGGGGTATTGTCGGTCAGCACCGCCAGCGTCAACGTCATCGCGGTCAGGCCCGAACGGGCGGCGGTCGTAAAGGGGTAGACCCTGAACCTGTACACCTGGCCCGCGGTCAGCGTGACCTCATCGCGCTCGTCGGCGTTGGAGCTGGTGCCACGCAGGCCGCCGTCACCCTTGAGATCCCAGTTTGCCCCCGAATCGGGCGTGCCGTCGATGGCAATCGTCCACTCGCCGGCACGGTCAGCGGGCACCGTGAACCGGAAGTACGTGGCCGAGGACTCACTTGCAGCAAGGTCGTCGACGCGTTTGGTGTCCGGCGGCGTATGGTCGCGCGTGCGAGAAAAACGGACGGCAATTGGGTCATCCGATCCGAAGTGATCCGAGATTCACCTGGACGAGACCAAAGAGAAGGGCGCTCACGCGCCCTTCCATCCTCTGTGTGCCGAGCGTCCCCTCCAATGAGCGCCGCGACTAGTCGCTTGTGAGCCGCGTGCCACCGTGAATGGGTTCCGACAAATACGGGGGCGGTTCGAAACGCGCGAGTTAGCGATATGAGGCTAATTCGGCTGAGGAGAGCGTGGAGGGAGTTTCAGAACGGGCCTGCGCGGATGCCCGAGGCTCCCAATGTCAGGGAAATACCAAATCTGTGAACCAATATTGCCTGAAACAGTAAACGTAAGAGTAGGCACAAATCTACGTCGCTTTATCAACTGGTATTCGAATGAACCATTCATATCCGAGTACGCAAACGAGCTCCACCGAATAGACGGAAAACATCAAGAATTCATTTTCACTGCCGATCCATGTGCTTTCGGTAACCCTAGACAAGCCGCGAAAACCAAACCAAGGTACAAACACAACCAATGCTGCTACGCAAGCATTTACAATGCGGCCAGTAACGATCGTCCGTCTACGACTTTCGGTTGCAGAGTCGACAATCAAATATCCAACGGCAAAAACGGACAATAGAAACGATACGACATATCTAACCTTGATGTTGCAGAAATTTCAGCTTGAGAGTGCGTTTTCGATGGCCTGGAATCGCTTCCGAACCATCGGATTGTTGCCCACATCGAGTATTTGGCGGCCATTGGGCTGAACCAACAGGCCGGCCCGATTGATAAATCGATACCGCAGGGTCTGTATGGTCTGAAACGGCTGGATCGTTCGTCGTTTCCGATTCATGGATCGCCGTTCCGAGGTACCGGCCTGCAAGGCGCGCATGAGGTTGAATGCGATGACGCTGAACACCTGCCAAGCGCTGTTGGCCGCATAGCGCTGGGTCGGCACGCAGTCGAACGCGAACCCGCCCTTGAGCTCGCCATAGACCTTCTCGTGGGTGCCGCGCCCGCACATGAAGAACCATAGCGTGCGCCCGGTCACCTCCTTGTTGGTGACGACGGCCGAGTACTCGAAGTAGCCGTCGTCGGGATCGAACAGATCGAGCTGATAGTTCTTCGCGGTCCGGTGATGCACGCGCTTGCGGTAGACCACGACGCGCATCCGGCGCGACCAGGCCGGCACGGGAAGCCACCGCTCGAAACATTCCACCGACGCGTCCACCGGCGCCCAATACCGGCACTCGGCGATCCGCTCCTTCAGTCCCAGCCATCGATAAAACGGCACCTTGATCGCGTACTGCACTTCCTCGCGGAAAAACGCCCCATCCATGCGCATTTCCAGCACCGGCCGGCGCTCAAGCGTTGCATCGAGCTGATCGAACAGTTCGTCCAGAAAGCTCGCCGAGGCCTTGCCGTCATGCACGTTGCCCGCCCGGTTGCCGACCCGTAGCACCTGGCCGGTGTTCGCCTCGTACGCCGTGATCGGGTAATAGCTCGGCACCTTGCGACGATGCGGGTTGAAGCCCCGCCGCGCGCCCTCAACCTTGAGCCCCGTCGACACCACCGAGCCGTCCACGTCCAGCGTCAGGCGACGCAATCCGCTGCGTTCGATCACGTCCCCGACCAGGCGTTCGTTGACCTCGAGCAGCGCCTTCACCCCGCCGGCATCGAAACCGCGCAGCCAGCGCCCCAAGGTGTGCAAGCTCGGCAACCGACCCAGACCGCACAACCGCTCCACCAGCGGATCGCCATCCAAATAACTCACGTGACGGACTCGCCGAGCACCCGCAATCAGCATCGCCAGCACCAGCACCGACAGCCGCTCCCCGCCGAAATCGCTGTGCGGCAGCGCATGGCCAACACGCCGCAAACTCCCGAGGAGATCCAGTTGCCGAATAAACCGTCCGACCAGTTCAAGACCCGAAAACGACGTCAGCCCACGGGCCTCGTAGCGCAGCGTCAACTGACCATTGATTCGCCGCTTCAAATCTGCTTTCCTTAACCTCACGAGATGTGGCCCCTCCTGCTCGGCATTGTCAAAGTCTGCAAACTCAACAATACCCGCAGTGACGCCCATCTCGCCTTACCTCGGCACCGCGTCAGCCACGAATTTCTGCAACATTGGGGCTAACTCGGCTCCCGATCAACCACGAGTTTTTTGCAACATAGAGGTTAGCTCGGCGCTCCTCACCCTGTTTGTCGCGCTACACTGGCGGCCGAATTGGCGTGAAATACACAATTTGGTAGACTGCGGATCATTAATTCGACGGGGCAGGTAGGGTAGGAAATACCGACGATAGTATGAAACAATGGACTTCGGAGCCTTCGCTGACGATGCTGGCATGTTGCATCGTCGTTTCAATATCTACCTTTCTTACGGGCTTGCGAGGCATGGCTCCAACCTTGTTGCAGTTGCCGATCGAAGTTATCGGATTTGTCATTCTGGATGCGATTGGAATCGACATACGATCTCTCGATCCACCGGGACCGATGTCACCGGGGCCAGCACTATTGATATCGGTTCTTAGCACCTTGGTATTTGCGGTTCCTGCGTCTGCCATTCTTGTTGTTACTCGATCTTGGTTCAGAGGGTGGCTGTCGTTTCTGTTGGTCTTGGCGTGGTTGCTGGTTTTCTTCTGGGCCTATTACGGGATTCGTGTACTTGACTGAAGCCCGCCATCACTTGGCGCGGTGCGGCTTTGTTGTTCGCCGAATTCGCCGATTCGTCTGCAGTTGCCAGTTCAACAACGTCGGTGACCCGAGCGGAGTTGTCCCGGATTTTGGAGAATACGCTGCGTGGACTCCAGCGGCGCATTGATGACGTCTATTTCGAGAACATTAATAATAACGTCAACCCGCTCGGAATCGAATAGCTCTACGGGCTGTCCAGCGTATAGCTGTAGACATTCCAATACTGGCTGAAAGAGCGTCGGCGATCACCGGATCGTAGACCCGGCCGCTCATATAGATGAGCCGGTTGTTCCAAATGTTCATGATCGGTGTAGTCAGGCGCAGTACGCTGCGGCGCCTCACCCGCGCGCGTCGAGCGCTCCGTTCGGCTAAGATCCTATCGCCCGCGAACGTCGGTAGACCGGCGACCTAGCCATCGCAGACGAATATTCTTGCAACATCGAGATCAATCGAGAATAGGAAACCTCGGCCGATATCGAATGTATAGTGAGCCGCTGGAAAAATAATGCTCGAACCCCGGATCAGGTTCCTCGAATTCAATGTAGATTGTTTTCTGGCTCGAAAACAAGCTACGTTGAACCTCAATTTGTAGCAACCCCGTGCCAACATGTGTGTTGTCGATAGTTACGGCAAAGGGTTTCGTAAGAATAGTTTCCTCGGAATCAGCCAATCGTACCTGGCCCTTGTAACACGAACTGTTGCTCCTTCAAGTCTTCCGCTCTCGGCGGCGTATTCAAGTCTGTAGCAAGGAGATCCAACCATATGCGATAACGCCCGGAATAAGGGAATTCAATAACACCAACGTATTCAAGTTGTTCCATCAACTCAACATCGATCGAGAATATTGGAGTCACTGTCTCTTCTAGCGGTATGAATTCATGCGCGTATCGCATGATTACAGTGGTACACAAAACTAGAATAAGCGCAGCAACTATCGCGGAACGCTTTAATTTCACCGAGAGCCCTCCCAGTCTGGAAATCGGTTACGCGGTCTCAGTACACGTAGTCTTCCAGTTTCAATGAGTCTGACTTCATTGTCCCAGTGTAGATAGGTTTCTTGTGGTCCGGCAAGGGGATCGTGTGCGTCAAAGTGTAAGTTGACTTGGCTGTCCTGTCGGTCGACAGTGAGATGGTAGCCACCGGGGAGTCTTTGATTTTCAATATGATGACCCCGATCATCGGCAAAAGGACCCCAGACCCCCTCCGGTTCAAAGTCCCTAACATCTGCGGGCAAGTCCTCCCACCTGGCTGCGACTCGCTCAACAATAAAGTCTTGGTCTGCCGTTCTTTCGACGTCTTGCTCGACGACAAATTCCATGAATCTTTCGAACTCGTCTGCACTTGCCGTGCTCCGAACTCCACTATGGGAACCGCCCGGAACTTTGTCAACCTGCTGCGCCATCGGCCGATCGGCCGGTCCCATTTCCTCGCCCACGCTGACGGCGCCCTGGAGCGGGACTGGGCTGGATACTTGGGAACGAACGACAACGCCGTTCCAATCGAGCACTGTGTAATTGAACCCGTCGGAGAAATACGAACTCAGGTGAAAGGCATTTCTCAGATTGTCCAAAATCCGCTGCGCCCATTCCACCGTATAGGTGTTGTCGTCGCACCAACCGCAATAGGCCGTCAACCCCGTCGGATCCGAATAGCTCAACGGGCTGTTGAGCGCATAGCTGTAGGCGTTCCAGCTCTGGCTGAACGAGGCGTCGGCCACGATGGGATCGGGACTCAGGAACCGCCCGATCACGGGATCGTAGACCCGGCCGTTCATGTGGATGAGCCCGGTGCGTTCCAGGTGCTCGTGGCCGGTGTAGCCCCGCGCGGTGCGTTGCGGCGACTCGCCCGCCAGCGCCGTCAGCTCGGCGTCGCTCATCGACCGGGTCCAGTCGCTCGTTCTTCGTCCCCCGAACGGGTCGTAGGCCTGGACCTTGAGCTCGGCGCCGGTGCCGTCCGTCACCGATTCCACCGAGCCCAGGTGATCGCGGTGCAGGTACTCGAACGCCGTTGTCGGACTGCCGCTGACCGGCGTGGTCTTCACGTGCAGCACCGTGGCCGTGACCGATGAGGTCGCCACGGACTGGTTCGTCGTGTCCCCGACCCGTATGACCTCCCGGTGGCCGCCCGCGTAGAACGTGTGCTCCACCGGGTAGGTCGTGGTCATGGTCGCGGCGTCCGTGACCTCCCACGTGGACTTCTTGTAGTAACGCGCCCCGTCAGGCCCGTAAAGGAACTCGTCCCTGGCCTTCGGCGTGGTGTCGGCGAGGCTGTCGCCCACGGTGACCGTGGTCGGCAGGTGCCGGCCGTTCCAGCCCAGATACCGGTCGGTGTCGGCACTGTCGTACTGCGTCACCCGGCCGGAGCCGTCGTGGGTCAGCGTGTGGCTCACCCCGCCGAGGCTCACGCTCCGCAGCGTGGTCAGAGAGGGTTGTCCGGCGCCACCGCTGCCGTAGACGTAGGCGGTCGCGTCAGTGTCCCCGGTAACCGAACTGGTTTTGGTCTTGAGGTTGCCCAGCTTGTCGTAGGTCATCGAGAGCGTCCGACCGGCAGGATGGCCGGTCAGGGCCGCGGTGGCGCTCTTGAGCCGGTCGAGGACGTCGTAGCTGAACGTCTCGCTCCTGGCGGACGCGCCGCCGCGATGGCTCACCCGGCTCCTGAGAATGCCGTTGCTCTGCCAGGCGTAGTCGTTGTCCTGCAGCGTCGTGGTGCCCTTGGTCGTGTCGATGCCGGTCAGCCGGCCGCTGTTGGCGTCGAACGCCCGCGTCGTGGTCACGCCGTTGGCGTACGACTCCTGCGTCACCTGGCCGTGGGCGTTCAGCGCCCCGTACATCTGAAGCGCCGCCGCCGTGTTGGCGGCCGCGTTGTCGCGCAGCGACTCCGGATACCCGCGGGCGTTGTAGCCCGACTGGACGGTCAGTCCGGTCGGATAGGCCGTGGTCAGCAACCGCCCGCTGCTGTCGTAGGTGTAGCTGTGAACGTAGGTCTTCGTGTAACCGCCGGCCCTGAGGGCCGTGGTCGAGCTCGAGACGCGGGACTGCGTGTTGTAGGCGAGCGTTTCCTTGAACCCGGGCTGGCCTGCGCAGGCCGGCGTGGTGCCGGTCGCACTCGCGCCCTCGTAGTAGCAGCGGCTGCCGAGCCCGCCCTTGCCGTTGCCGGGATCGTAGCTCCATTGCGCGAGCCCCGTGGGGTCGTTGCGCTTCGTGAGACGGCCGAGCACATCGTAGCTGTGCGTGGTCGAACCTGCCGCGTCCATCTTCTGACGCAGCTCGCCGAGCGCCGTGTAGCCGAACGTCACGGTTCCAAAGTTCGGGTGCTCGACCTGCGAGCGGTTTCCGGCCACATCGTGGTCGAAGTCCGTCACCAGGTTGCCCACCGTCACGGTGTCGGCGAGCCCGGAACCGTCGTAGGTGTAGGTCGTCGTGACCGTGTCGGTGGCGCCCGCGCCGTGCCCGTCGACCGTCTTCGCCAGTTCGCCCAGTACGTTGTAGTAGCGCTCGGTGGTCCGGGTGGTGGGCGTGCCCGTCGCCGTGCCGCTCAGGGTTTCGGTTTCGGTGACCTTGACCTGGGTGCCGGCATGAGCGGCGTAGGCGATCGCGATCGAACCGCCATCAGACGGTGAGACCGCCGTGACCCGGTCGCGAATATCGTAGGTGTAGGTTGTCTTCGGCGCCGAAGCGCTGTAGCCCGCCGACGTGTAAGGCTCACTGACGGACTTCACCCGACCCCGGTTGTCGTAGAGGGTGTGCTCGCGGTAGGCGTTCGCGCCGGAAAATGCCTGCACCTCCGTGTGGATCACGCGCCCGAGCACGTCCAGGTACTCGACGGTTTTCGGGCTGATCGAGGAGTCGGTGCTCACCCACATCGCGGGCGTCACCCCCGCTATGCCGGGGCAGGTCACCGTTGTGGACGGACAGGTGCCGTAGGCGGTCCTGATCACGACCCCGTCAGGCGTGGTGCGGGTCTTCTCGCGGCCGAACGCGTCGTAGGTCACCCGCACGATCCGGTTGTTGGCGTCGGTATGTCTTGTCGGCAGCCCGAACCTTGCATCGTAGGCGAACGACTCACCGTGCCCGAGCGCATTGGACATGCTGGCGGGGAACCGGCTGTTGCTGAAGCTCGACACCGAGGTGGTGCGGCTCGCCAGGTTCGCGCCCGAGACGTTGACGCTGTTCAGCAGTCCCAGGGTCGTATAACCGTAGTCGGTCACGAGGCGGTATTGGGCGTCGGTCGAGAACCGCGTCACGGTATCCACCCTGTTGGTGTTACCGACCCGGGTGAAGTCGGCCGACTGGGTCCGTTCCGCCGTCGCGCTACCGCCCTTGTGGTGGGCCACGTTGACTCCACGCGCAAACCCGATCAGCCACCGTCCGTTGGAGGTCAGGTTGTCCAGACTGACTGTGGAGACCGTCTTGCGCTGAACGCCGCCGACGATGTGCGTCGGCTGATCGCCCCACACCGTGCCGGCGCCGGACGAGGAGACGCTGTGCCCGGTCGTGACCGTTTCGGTCACCGAACCCACCAACGAACTCTGGAGCGTGATCTGGGTAAGGCGTTGGGTGGCGCCCAGGGCCGTGGCGCCTTCGTAGTGCCAGTCGGTGGCCCGTTCCACGTACGGCAATATCGTCTGCACGCTGTTGCCGTGCGCAATGGTCTTCGATGCGTGATCCATTGCACGTTTGGACAGGGTCCGAGCGCTCGAAGTGTAGGCGCCGACGTACTGATGGACTGCGGTGAGCTCGCCCTGATACGGGTAATCCAGGCGGTACTGGTAATAGGTCACCACGCCGGAGGCGTCGTCGGTCTCGCGCGTGGCGTAGAACCCAAGGTACCCCCAGTGGCGCGTGCTGACGAATCCGCGTCCCTGGTAAGCGTAGCGGGTGACGTGTTCGCCGCCGATCCCGTTGGAACGCCGGACCTTGGTCACCAGTGACTTCAATGCGCCGCCGTCCGTGGGCGCATTCTCGGGAGCGGGCGTGAGAGCCGCAACCTCGGCGGGCATGGTGGGTGCTCCGAAGGGGCTCGCGGTCGCGGTGAACAGGAACGTGTGCGTGCCGCTCGCGGTCAAGGTGTCGTAGTCGAATGCTGTGTATCGACCGAGCGGATCGGTGATCTTGCTCACAGCGGTGAGCATTCCCGGGGTGGTCCGGGAAGGTTTCATCCACTCGATGGACACCGGCTCGAGACATTCGGGCGTCATGCCGGTGGCGTCGTAACCGCACAGTTGAATCTTTTCCAACCGCTGCCAATTCTCTGCGGTGGTGACGCTCTTGAACCGGTAGGTGCGCACAGTACGCGATCCCAGGTTCACCTGAATGGTGTGCAGGCGCAGATCCTGCAACTGCGCCGCCGTACCGACGTTGACCGCAGCAAGATCCGAACGCGACGCGTATTGGAAAGCGATGACCGCATCGTGAACGCGAGTTATCGGATCAGCCGCGCCGTACGTGATGCGCGCCGGGTGACGGATAGCGTTGCGCTCGTCTTCCAGGTACGAGTACGACATCGTGTTGCCGAACGCGTCCGTTTGTTTGTTGATCGACCACAAGTAGACGGGGGTCGGATCCTCGGTGGTACGGCTGGTGCCAACCACGGGCACGTAACGCATGTGTCGCAGGCGGCTTTCCTCGGAGTTGCCGTACTCGCGCACGGAACCGTCGGGCAATTCGACCTCGAACCACAATTCGTCTTTGCGCGTCTCCTCAGTGGGACCCTTGATCTCGATCCGGGCGAAACTTTCCCGCAAGGTGCGGTATTGCGCTCCGGATGTCATGTGGGTGCCGGACACCTTTACCAGCGGTTCGGCGTCGAGACACAAGCTTGCCGTATCGTCGATCGCCAGTGTCGCATTGGCCGCCTGGTTCTTGACGCAGCGGCGGATTGTCGAGAACCCGCTCACCTGCCAGCCGTAGCCCAACGTGTCGCCAGGCAGCGAGGCAACGGTGCGCGTTCGCTCGCGGCCGCCGCTGTAGTCGATCGACAACATCGGTTCCATGCCATTGACGCCAGGGACGGGTTCGATGGGAATGTTGATGTACGCGTCGCCGCCGCGGGTCACTCCCGCGTCATACGGCAAAGTGCCTGCGATCGTATGGGTTGCCAGGGCTACTTCGGTGTTGTAACTCACCGTAACGGTGATCGGAGACCAATTGCTCTCCCAGCACAGGGTCGTCATGGTCAAACCGAGCGGATTGTCGAAGCACATCTCGATCTGATAGCGGTACGTCCCGGCGCCCCGGCCAGTGAAGTGGTGGGTGGTGTCGAGGGTCTCGCGGACCAGTCGCCAGGTCGCGCCACCGGTGTTCTCCAGCAACCGAAAATACGCGGCCTCGCCCACCGGTGTCCAACTCACCGTGTAATCGCCGGTCTTGCTCTCCGCCGGGATAGCGATCAGCGCGCCAGGTGGCAGGAACGTCACGGTGTGCGCGTCTGTCCAATCGCTGCAGCTCGTCCGGTCGGTTTCCAAGCAGGCGCGCACGCGGAAACTGTATGGGCCCGGCGTGCTGTGCCCGGTGACCTGGCGTGTAGTCATCGCGTCGGTGCCGGAAAGCAGCGTCCATGTCGCTCCGTCAACCGACCGTTCCAGATCGTACACGACGCTCTGCGAGGTGTCCGATGCCGTCCACGTCAACGTGTAGGCGCCGACGGTGACGGTCTCCGGACCGTCGATGGCCCCCGGAATCGGCGGCGTGGCGACCACCGTAACCGACACAGTATCGGAGACCGGATCGTTGTCCGGAGCGTCCTTGACGGACACAGTGAATTCCAACGTCGTAGGCGTTGACGGTGCAGTGAACGTCGGGCTCGACGCCGTCGTACTGCTCAGCGTGACGCCCGTACCCGATGTGAGACTCCATTCATACTCGAGAGGCTGACCCTCCGGGTCGCTGCTGTCGGTGCCGTCCAGCGTCGCCTGCTGGCCGACACGGACCGTTTGATCCTCGCCAGCTTCGGCGATCGGCGGGTCATTGTCCGCATTGATCGTGATCGTCACTGTCGACGCTTCGGAGTCCAAGGTGCCATCGTTGACGGTCAGCGAGAACTCCAGGATTTCTTGTACAAGCAGGTTGGGCGCGGTGAACGTCGGGCTCGCATTATCGGCGTCGGTCAGGGTCACCGTCGTGCCTGTTGACGTCTGGCTCCACGCATAGGTCAGCGGATCGTCGTCGGCATCCGAGCTGCCGGTGCCGTTCAGCGTCACCAAGGCGTCTTCGTCGACGGTCTGGGGCGGTCCGGCGACCGCCACCGGCGCCGAATTGGGCGGTTCGACGGGCTCGACCGTGACGGACACGGTCGACGGTTCGGAGTCCACGGTGCCGTCGTTGACGGTCAGCGAGAACTCGAGCGTCTCGGTCGCGCTCACGTCCGGCGCGGTGAACGTCGGGCTCGCCGTGTCGGCGTCGGTCAGGGTCACCGTCGTGCCTGTTGACGTCACCGTCCACGCATAGGTCAACGGATCGTTGTCCGCATCCGAACTGCCGGTGCCGTCCAGCGTCACCGGGGCGCCTGCGTCGACCGTCTGGTCCATGCCCGCATCAGCCACCGGCGCGGTATTGTCGGTCAGCACCGTCAGCGTCAACGTCATGGCGGTCAGCCTTGACCGGGCGTTGGATGAATAGGGGTAGACCCTGAAGTTGTACACCTGGCCCGCGGTCAGCGTGACCTCGTCGCTCTCGTCGGCGTTGCCGCTGAGGCCGCGCATGCCGCCGTCGCCCCGCAGATCCCAGTCCAGCCCCGAGTTCGGCGTGCCGTCGATGGCGATGGTCCACTCGCCGGCACGGTCAGCGGGCACCGTGAACCGGAAGTACGTGGCCGAGGCCGGGTTGTCGCGACGGCCCGTCCCGCGCAGCTGGCCGAAGATGTCCTGTGCCGACACCGCCACCGGATCCGGCAACAGGTGGGGGTCGTCTACGGTACCGAGTTCGGGGGGTTCGATGATCTCGGGCTCGACGGTGACCGTCACCGTATCGGAGACCGCCGTGTTTCCAGGGGCGTCCCTGACCGATAGGGTGAACACCAGCGTCGTGGGCGTTGACGGTGCCGTGAACGCGGGTCTCGCCGTGTCGGCGTCGGTCAGGGTTACCGTCGTGCCTGTTGACGTCAGCGTCCACGCATAGGTCAGCGCCTGACCTTCCGGGTCGCTGCTGTCGGTGCCGTCAAGCGTCGCCCGCTGGCCGACGCGGACCGTTTGATCCTCGCCAGCTTCGGCGATCGGCGGGTCATTGTCCGCATTGATCGTGATCGTCACTGTCGACGCTTCGGAGTCCAAGGTGCCATCGTTGACGGTCAGCGAGAACTCCAGGATTTCTTGTACAAGCAGGTTGGGCGCGGTGAACGTCGGGCTCGCCGTGTCGGCGTCGGTCAGGGTCACCGTCGTGCCTGTTGACGTCTGGCTCCACGCATGGGTCAGCGGATCGTCGTCGGCATCCGAGCTGCCGGTGCCGTTCAGCGTCACCAAGGCGTCTTCGTCGACGGTCTGGGGCGGTCCGGCGACCGCCACCGGCGCCGAATTGGGCGGTTCGACGGGCTCGACCGTGACGGACACGGTCGACGGTTCGGAGTCCGCGGTGCCGTCGTTGACGGTCAGCGAGAACTCGAGCGTCTCAATCGCGCTCACGTCCGGCGCGGTGAACGTCGGGCTCGCCATGTCGGCGTCGGTCAGGGTCACCGTCGTGCCTGTTGACGTCACCGTCCACGCATAGGTCAACGGATCGTTGTCCGCATCCGAACTGCCGGTGCCGTCCAGCGTCACCGGGGCGCCTGCGTCGACCGTCTGGTCCATGCCCGCATCAGCCACCGGCGGGGTATTGTCGGTCAGCACCGTCAGCGTCAACGTCATCGCGGTCAGGCCCGAACGGGCGGCGGTCGTAAAGGGGTAGACCCTGAACCTGTACACCTGGCCCGCGGTCAGCGTGACCTCATCGCGCTCGTCGGCGTTGGAGCTGGTGCCACGCAGGCCGCCGTCACCCTTGAGATCCCAGTTTGCCCCCGAATCGGGCGTGCCGTCGATGGCAATCGTCCACTCGCCGGCACGGTCAGCGGGCACCGTGAACCGGAAGTACGTGGCCGAGGACTCACTGTCGCCACTGCCCGTGCCGCGCAACTGGCCGAAGATGTCCTGTGCCGACACCGCCACCGGGTCCGGCAACGGGTGCGGGTTCGTTATGCTGCCGAGTTCGGGGGGTTCGATGATCTCGGGTTCGACCGTGATCGTCACCGTCGACGGTTGAGAGTCGACGGTGCCGTCGTTGACGGTCAGCGAGAACTGCAGCGTCTCGGTCGCGCTCACGTCCGGCGCGGTGAACGTGGGGCTCGCCGTGTCCGCTCCGGTCACGGTCACCGTCGTGCCCGACGTCTGGGTCCACGCATAGGTCAGCGGATCGGTGTCGGCATCCGAACTGCCCGTGCCGTCCAGTGTCACCTCCGTGTCTTCATCGACCGTCTGGGGCGTTCCGGCGTCCGCCACCGGCACCGTATTGTCTGACTCGACCGTGACCGACAGCGGACTGCCGGAGTCGGTGCACACGCTGTTCTGGAGGGCGAAGTCCGAGCCGTCGAACTCGTACGTGTTCACGCAGGTCTGCAACTGATAGGCGTAGGTGCCTGAGGGCTTGCCGCTGAACAACTTGCTCACCGGACCCCGGCCGAGATCATGCGATTGCCCGGTGCCGCCCAACGGCGTTTCCACCAGGTTGTATGTATGGAGGGTTTGCAGGATGTTGCTCACCTCGTCGGCCGCCAGGGCCGGCGGCGAGGCATGGCTCACGGTGTAGCTGCCGTCGGAGTTCGGGTTGGGCGAGGCCTCCAGGGTCCCGGTCGGCGGCGGTGGTGGCGGCGCGGTCAACGTCAACGTCAGCCCGGTCAGGCTTGAACGGGAGGAGGTTCTATAGGGGTAGACCCTGAAGTTGTACACTTGCCCCGCGGTCAGCGTCACCTCGTCGCTCTCGTCGGCGTTGCCGCTGAGGCCGCGCATGCCACCGTCGCCTCTCAGATCCCAGTCCAGCCCCGTGTTGGGCGTGCCGTCGATGGCAATCGTCCACTCGCCGGCGCGGTCAGCGGGGACCGTGAACCGGAAGTACGTGGCCGAGGCCGGGTTGTCGCGACTGCCCGTCCCGCGCAGCTGGCTGAAGATGTCCTGTACCGACACACCCACCGGATCCGGCAACAGGTGCGGGTTCGTAATGGTGCCGACCTCCGGTTCGACGATAACGCTGGGCTCGACCGTGATCGTCACGGTCGACGGTTGAGAGTCCACCGTGCCGTCGTTGACGGTCAGCGAGAACTCCAGCGTCTCGGTCGCGCTCACGTCCGGCGCGGTGAACGTCGGGCTCGCCGCCGTCGTGCTGCTCAGTTGGACGCTTGTCCCCGATGGCGAGGTCCACAGATACCTGAGCGGGTCGTTGTCCGCATCCGAACTGCCACTGCCGTCCAGCGTCACCACGGTGCCTTCATCGACGGTCTGGTCCATTCCGGCGTCGGCCACCGGGGCCGTATTGGTGGGTTCGACGGGTTCGACCGTGACCGTCACGGTCGACGGTGCGGAATCGACGGTGCCGTCGTTGACGGTCAGCGAGAACTCCAGGATTTCTTGTACAAGCAGGTTGGGCGCGGTGAACGTCGGGCTCGCCGCCGTCGTGCTGCTCAGCTGGATGCTTGTCCCCGATGGCGGGGTCCACAGATACGTGAGCGCGTCGTTGTCGGCATCCGAACTGCCACTGCCGTCCAGCGTCACCATGGCGCCTTCATCGACGGTCTGGTCCATTCCGGCGTCGGCCACCGGCGCCGTATTGACGGGCGCAGGTTCCACCGTCCAGTCGAACGAGACCGTATCGCTGTCGCCGTCATCGTCAGTCGCGGTGACGGTGGCGGTGCCTGTGCCTGTGGCGGTCGGCGTGCCCGAGACTTCCCGGGCACTGGACATCGTCACTCCGGCCGGCAGGCCGCTGGCCGTGTAGCTCAGCGGCGCGTCCCCGCCGCCGGCGGCGGGCACGGTGAACGCCGTGATGGCGGTGTTCCGGGTCCAGCTTTGGGCCGACACCGTGATGCCGCCGTAGTCCGGCATGCGGTCAACCGTCACGGACAGTGCCGAGCCGATGTTCTCGCACACCTCGATCGCTTCCTGGAGCTCGTTGTCCAGCTCGTGATAACACCCCTGCACCTGGTAGGCATACGTGCCCGTCGCCTTGGAAGTGAACGATTGGCTGATGTTGCCCGCGTCGGACACCGAGTAGGACGTGCTCGTGCCGTCGGGCGCGGTCTCGATCAGGGAGATATACAGGTAGGTTCGAGTCGTCGTCATCGCGCCGGAGACGGTGTAGCTGCCGTCGGAGCTCGGGTTGGCCGAGGCCTCCAGGGTCCCGGTCGGCGGCGGCGGTGGCGGCTCGGTCACCGCCCAGTCGAACGAGACCGTATCACTGTCGTTATCGTTGTCTCTGACGGTGACGGTGGCCGTTCCCGTGCCGACGGCGGTCGGCGTGCCGGTGACCTGTCCCGTAACGGAGTCGATGTCGATGCCGGCGGGTTCGTCGGCGATGCTGTAAGTCAGCGGCGTGTCGCCCCCCGTGGCCGCGACGGTGAACGCGGTGATCGCCGCGTTCTGCGTCCAGGCCTGGGCCGGCACCGCAGTATCGAATACCGGCATCAGGTCGGTCGGCGGCGCGGTCACCGCCCAGTCGAACAAGACCGTATCGCTGTCGCCGTCATCGTCAGTCGCGGTGACGGTGGCGGTGCCTGTGCCTGTGGCGGTCGGCGTGCCGGTGACTTGCCCCGTATTTAAGTTGATGTCGATGCCGGCGGGTTCGTCGGCGATGCTGTAAGTCAGCGGCGTGTCGCCCCCCGTGGCCGCGACGGTGAACGCGGTGATCGCCGTGTTCTGCGTCCAGGCCTGGGCCGGCACCGCAGTATCGAATATCGGCATGCGGTCGGCGGGCACGGTCACCGACAGCGAACTGCCCGAGTCGGTGCATACGGTCGTGTCGATGGCATCGAACTCGGTCTGTTCCAGCGTGAACACGCACGTCTGAAGCTGATAGGTGTAGGTTCCGGCAGCCTTGTCGGTGAAGCTCCGGCTGACCGGGCCGCGGCCAAGACCGTAGGACTGTGCGCTGCCCGTGGACGGCGTTTCCACCAGGTTGTAGTAGTGGGAGCGTTGCAGTTCGGGGGTCACCACGTCGGTGGCCAGGGTCGGCGGGGACGAATGGCTGACGGTATAGCTGCCCGTGGTGCTGGGGTTCGGGCTGGCGGTCAACACCCCGGTCGGCGGCGGCGGCACCACCGCCACCGTCCAGCTGAATTCCAGCGTGTCCATGTCCCCATCGTCGTCGGTCACCGTCACGGTGGCCGTGCCGTTGCCCGCGGCGGTCGGCGTGCCGGTGACCCGGCGAGCGCTCGACATGCTCACCCCCGCCGGCAGACCGCTGGCGGAGTAGCCCAACGGCGCGTCGCCGCCCGTGGCGGCCGGCACCGTAAAGGCTGTGATCGCCGTGTTCTGTGTCCAGCTCTGCGCCGTCACGCTGGCCGTGCCGAAGTCCGGGATGCCGTCGACGGTCCAGTCGAATTCCAGCGTGTCCATGTCCCCATCGTCGTCGGTGACCGTCACGGTGGCCGTGCCGTTGCCCGCGGCGGTCGGCGTGCCGGTGACCCGGCGAGCGCTCGACATGCTCACCCCCGCCGGCAGACCGCTGGCGGAGTAGCCCAGCGGCGCGTCGCCGCCCGTGGCGGCCGGCACCGTGAACGCGGTGATCGCCGTGTTCTGTGTCCAGCTCTGCGCCGTCACGCTGGCCGTGCCGAAGTCCGGGATGCCGTCGACGGTCCAGTCGAACTCCACTGTATCGGTGTCGCCGTCATCGTCGGTCACCGTCACGGTGGCCGTGCCGTTGCCCGCGGCGGTCGGCGTGCCGGTGACCCGGCGAGCGCTCGACATGCTCACCCCCGCCGGCAATCCGCTGGCGGAGTAGCCCAGCGGCGCGTCGCCGCCCGTGGCGGCCGGCACCGTAAAGGCTGTGATCGCCGTGTTCTGTGTCCAGCTCTTTGCCGACACGGTGACGCCACTGTAGTCCGGCATCCGGTTCGGCGGCGGCGGCACCACCGCCACCGTCCAGTCGAACTCCAGCGTATCGGTGTCCCCGTCGTCGTCGGTGACCGTCACGGTGGCGGTGCCCGTGCCGGTCGCGGTTGGCGTCCCCGACACCCGCCGGGCACTCGACATGGTCACCCCCGCCGGCAGGCCGCTGGCGGAGTAGCTCAGCGGGGTGTTGCCCCCGCTGGCCCTGGGCACGTAGAAACTGGTAATGGACTGACCCTCTGTCCACGTCTTGTCGGACACCGTCGCGTCGCCGAAGTCCGGCATCGGATCCACGACAGTCCAGTCGAATTCCAGCGTATCGGTGTCGTCGTCGGCGTCCGTCACCGTCACGGTAAAGGTCCCCGAACCCGCCTCGGTGGGCCGGCCCAGCACGACCCGGGTGCTGGTCAGGAACCTCACTCCGGCAGGCAATCCGCTGCCCGAATAGGTCAACCGACCGTCACCCCCGGTGGCCGCGGGCACGTTGACGAACGTGATGTATCGATTCAATGTCCACGATTGGTCCGCCACGCTGGCCGTGCCGAAGTCCGGCATCAGGTCCACCACTGGCGGCTCCGCCACCGTCCAGCTGAACTCCAGCGTGTCTTCGTCGCCATCATCGTCGCTCACCGTGACGGTAGCCGTGCCGCTGCCGGCCGACGTCGGCGTCCCGGACACCCCGCGCGCACTCGACATGCTCACCCCGGCCGGCAGGCCGCTGGCCGTGTAGCTCAGCGGCGTGTCCCCGCCGGTGGCGGCCGGCACCGTGAACGCCGTGATCGCCGCGTCCTGTGTCCAGCTCTTTGCCGACACGGTGACGCCGCTGTAGTCCGGCATCAGGTCCGGAGGCGGCGGCTCACCCACCGTCACCGTCAGCGAACTGCCGGAGTCGGTGCAGGTACTGCTCACCAGGTTGAAATCGAATCCGTCCAACTCGTATACGAACTCACAGGTCTGCAACTGATAGGCGTACGTGCCCACAGACTTGCCGGTAAACGACCGGCTCACCGGACCCCGGCCGAGACCGTAGGATTGTGCGCTGCCCCCCGAGGGCGTTTCCACCAGGTTGTAGGAATACAGGTAGGATCGGCTATTGGTCACCTCATCGGCGGACAACGCCGGTGGCGAGGCATCGCTGACGGTGTAGCTGCCCGTGGTGCTGGGGTTCGGGCTGGCGGAGAGCGCGCCAAGTGCCGGGCCGGCCGCGAGCGTTCCGAAAGCCAGCATGGCAAAAGCGATCGTCCTTGATCGGGTCGGGGTCATGGCGCGTCCTCCGTGACAGGCGCTCGACGGAATCAGAACAGAAAGGACCGATGCCGGCCGGAGCCGGCATCGGCCAGGGGCCACCAGGTGATGTGGCCCGTCCGCACACGGCTGCACCGTGCGATGCCGCGTCCTGGGCGCTGAGGGGTACAGGGAACGGGGCGCGGCGGACGGCGCAGGAGGCGGGCAGAGAGGAACCGCCCTGTGGTGCGAACCCGGTGCAGGCCGACACTCGCCGGATCCAGGCGGCGCGAGCGAACGCGCGCCACCGTACTGCGCGACCTGACTGAAAGTGGAACGCCGGACCCCGAACGGACCCGACCTGAAAAATACCGATAGGCAACACCGGCAAACGTTCATCCCTGAACCTCCCGGGGGCTGAGCCCCAGCGGACTTCCTGTCCTTTACTCCGGCTCGCCGTGCCCTCTCCGCCCGCTTCCTGCAGGCGCGGACCCGACGATCGCCGCCAAAAATAGTCGCCCGACGCTACGCTGTCAACCCCCAAGCCAGATTAAAACACCGCACATCGAACGGTGGTGACGACAACAATACCGCGAGCATCGGCGCCGGAGTTGCGGCGCCTGCCAGCTCACACGGGTTGGTGCGCGGCTAACCCGGATATTGCATGAGTGAGGCGGGCAAGGCGTAGTATCTTCGATATAATTCAGTTACTTACGCTGACATCGAAGGACGCCTTGCCCATGACGGATTGTATCCGGGAACCTCTGTCCTTTCCACGCTGCAAGGGCCGCCGGGTGGAGGCTCGTTTTTCCGGCGGCGCCATCACCTCCAATGGCGGCGCGGTGCTGCTGCGCCAGGCCGATCGGGCCTTGGGATTGACCGAGCGGGTGGCGAAGGCGCTTTCGGACCCGCGCCGCCGGGCCAGTTGCCGGCACGATGCCTTGGCGATCGTCCGCCAGCGGATTTATGGACTGGCGCTGGGCTATGAGGACCTGAACGACCACGACGAACTGCGGCGGGACCTGGCGCTGCAGACGGCCGTGGACAGCGACCGGGCCCTTGGCCAGTGCCTCGACCTTGTGCCGGTTCGAGCGGCGGGCGGGCCGGGACGAGGCGGTGCGGTTGCACGAGGTCCTGGTGGACCGGTTCATTGCGTCGTACAAGCGGCCGCCCCGGCGCTTGGTCTTGGACTTCGACGCCACCGACGACCGGGTGCACGGGCAGCAGGTGGGCCGATTTTTTCACGGCTATTACAACCACTACTGTTTTCTGCCCTTGTATGTGTTCTGCGGCGACCGGCTGCTGGTGAGCTACTTGCGCCCGAGCAAGATCGACGGCGCCCGGCACGCCTGGGCGGTGTTGGCCTTGCTGGTCAAGCGGCTTCGCCGGGCCTGGCCGAAGGTCCGGATCGTGTTTCGCGGCGACAGCGGCTTTTGCCGCTGGCGGCTGCTGGCCTGGTGCGAGCGCAACGGCGTCGACTACATCGTCGGGATCGCCCGCAACCCGCGGTTGAACGAACTCGCTCAACCCCGGTTGACTGAGGCCCGCCAAGCCTACCAGCGCACCCAACGCAAGCAGCGCCTGTTCGATGACCTGGCCTATGCCGCCCAGACCTGGGACCGGCCAAGGCGGGTGATCGTCAAGGCCGAGCACACCTCAAGAGGCGCCAACCCGCGCTATGTCGTCACCAACCTGACCGGCGCACCGCAACACCTCTACGACGCGATGTATTGCGCCCGCGGCGACATGGAGAACACGATCAAGCAACTGCAGTTGGACCTGTTCGCCGACCGCACCAGTTGCCACGAGTGGTGGCCCAACCAATACCGCGTGCTGCTCTCCGCCCTGGCCTATGTGCTGCTCGACACGATCCGCCGGATCGCCCTGGCCGACACCGAACTGGCCCGCGCCTATGTCGGCACGATCCGGCTCAGGCTTCTGAAGATCGGCGCCGTGGTGCTGCGCAACACCCGGCGCGTGCAGCTATTGCTGTCCAGCAGCCATCCACATCAGGACCTGTTCCTCACCGCCGCGGTTCGGCTGAAGCCCGGATAACGGCGCTTCGGCGAACGCCGGCCACTCGGGCGGGTCCCGCCCACAGATCACCTCGCCCCAAGCCCGCAAAACCGCCTCAGCCTGCCGAAAAACGCCTCGGCTAATCGCCTCGCGCGTGCCAGTCCCCTTGCCCGCAACCGACTCGGCACGAATCCCGCCCAAAACAGACGACGGACTCCGGGGCCCAGCGCACTCAGTAGAGTCGAGGGCTGGCGCGCCAACTTTAGGGTCCGGTGGTGAGTCCGTCGCTTTCGCTCCGGGCCGCAGTCCGGCTCCCATGGCCACGTTTCCAGGCCCCCGCTCATCAAACCGGACGTGCCGATTTCCGGCATCCGGCTTTCCGACGAGATTATGCCGTCGCCCACAGAAAGCCCGTGGTCGTTGGCGCAAGGCGGATCAGGCCGTAGTGCTCCCACAGCCGTTCGTTCGGGAAGCGCACGTACTTCCCGGTCCGGACCTTGTGCTTCCGACAGAGCCACTGTCGCAGCCGCTTCGTCGCATGCGCATCGACCGCCGCATAGGCCGGGCTGACTTGACCCAGACGGAAGTACTGCGCCCAACCGGACATCATCCGGTTTAACGTCTCGACCACCACCTCCGGGTCTTTCAGCACGTCTCGGCGTTTGGTGCGTTCGCTGATCTTGCGGCAGATGCCCTGAACGCTCGCCCGGCTCGGCCGATTGCCGATATAAGCGCTGCCGCCGTTGCGACGGTAGTTCCATCCGAAGCGGTAGCCGAGAAACGCCATCGGTTCCTCGGGGCATCTCAGGCATCGGGTCTTGTGCGGGTTGACCTTAAGCTTCAGCGTGTCCATGAGCCGCGTGACCGCCGTCAGCATATCCGCCGCCGGAGCCTTGCCAAGCACACAGAAGTCGTCGGCGTAGCAGACGATCTCCGCACCGAAGCGCCGGGCGTAACCCAGTCGCTTCCAACCCAGTATGAAGCGCCGCATGTAGAGGTTACTGAGCAGCGGATATGGGAACCTTATGGTTATGGGAACCTGAGCCCCTGCGGGCGATGATTTTCGAGGGATAGAGCAAGGATCAGGTTCCCATAAAAATTAACGGGTTCAGGTAGCTGCGAGCATCGCGAGTAACTCGTCCTGCACACCCTTGAACATGCCCTTCCGAAGGCTGGGAGGGCGCCATTTGTCGAGCGTATCCAGCTTGTCGGTCGGATCGGCCCGCAGATACATCTCGGTGGTCTGAAGGCTTGAGTGTCCAAGCCAGAGTGAGACCTTCCTGACGTCACCGGTCGCCTCCAGAGTGTGGATCGCGCAAGCGTGACGCAACAGGTGGGGAGATACGGTCTTTGCGGCGATCGAAGGCACGCTGCGCGTAGCGGTTTGCGCATGCAGGACAAGCCGTTTCGCGAAGCCGCGCCGGGTCATGCCGGTGCCCATGGCATTGAGGAAGAGATGCCGGTCGGGACTTTTCGCCCGGATGCCCAGCCAGTCACGCAGGGCACCGCGGGTTTCCTTCCACAGCGGCAGGACGCGTTCCCGCCGGCCTTTGCCGATGATGTGCACCTGGTCGAGAGCCGGCATCTTCAGATTCTCCAGCGCAAGCCCGACCAGTTCCGAGACCCGCAGGCCGGCATTGTAGGTGAGACACAGCATCGCGCGATCCCGTATTCCAACCACCGTACCCGGGTCCGGCGCGTCGAGCAGCGCCCGCGTTTCGGCACGGTCGAGATAGCCGATGAGCGGTACTTCGCCCTTCTTCGCCGGGATTTCACGCACCTGTGCGGCGAGGTCGAGATAGCCGGGGTGGCGGAACTCAAGGAACCGGAAGAAGCTCTTGATGGCCGCAAGCCGGGCATTGCGTGTACGCACCCCGTTTCCCCGATCCCGTTCGAGATGTTCGAGGAACTCGAGGATGGTCGCGATGTCGAGATGACCGATCTTGAGCGTGCAGGGCCGGATGCCGTGTTTGTCCGCCGCGAACACGACCAGCAACTTGAAGCACAGGGCATAACTGTCAACGGTATGCCGGCTCGCGCCCCGGTCGCGTGGAAGATACTCCCGCAGGAACATCGCCAGGGGGGAAGCAAGTTCAGCCATTGTTCTTCCTCCCCGCATGCAGCCTCTCGGTTGCCTGCGACACCTGTCGCAGCAGCACCGGTGTGGCTTCCAGGTACCAGTAGGTGTCGGCGGCGTTGGAATGGCCGAGATAGGTCGACAGCGTCAGCATGTGCCGGGCGATATCCTGGCGCCCGACCGAGAGCGTGCTTTCGAGCGCGCGAACTGCGAACCCGTGTCGAAGGTCGTGAAGGCGCGTCCCAGGCTCGCCTGGACCGGCTCGAAGCCCGACCCGCCGTGCCAGCTTAACGAACACGGTCGAGAGATAAACCGGGTGCATGGGCCGGCCGGTCGAGAGCACGAACAGGTGCTCGTCGGACCCGCCGCGGCGTTTCCTCTCCCGGAGATACTCATCCATGGCCCGATGCACGCTGCCATGCAGCGGGACCAGGCGGCGCTTGCCGAACTTCGCATTCCTGATCAGCAAGCCATCCGCCGTCAGGTCCGTCAGCAAGAGCCCGGCCGCCTCCGAGCGGCGCAAACCGGTCGCGGCGATCAGTCCCAGTATGTAATGGAAGGTCAAGGGCGTGATCGATCCGGCCGGCGGCAGCTCCAGCGCCGCATCCATGATCTGCCCGATCTCGCTCAATGACAGCAGATGAGGCGATGGCCGCCGTGACGTCACCTTGCCCAACGCATCGCGGTCCGGCACCTCGTGACGTTCGTCGTCGGCGTGCAAGACGCTGGCCAGATCGCACACACAGCGCAGTTTGGCTTGCGCCTGTCGGGCAGAGGACGTTGTCGATGCCCACTCCAGTACCGTGCTGCTGCGCACGAAGCGCTCACCACGGGCCTCGGCATGGGTGGCGTAATCCTGCAGGCACCGGGCCTGTTGCACGTAAGCATGGCCCAGGGCCCGGCGGAATTTAACGTAGTGCTCCACATGTTCCGTCAGGGTCATTTTTCTTCTCCGGCGACCGGCCAGGGCTGGGCCACTTCCCGGAGCATTCCAACATCGACCCGTGCATAGATCGCCGTTGTCTGCGTGGATTGATGGCGCAGCAGGGTGGCGATGACTTCCAGCGGCGTTCTGTCGCGCAGCAGATTCGTCGCCGCGGAATGCCGAAAGATATGCCCCGCCGGCAGTCCCTCCGCCTTGACGCCGGACCGCTTGATCGCCGCTTGCGCGACCGCCGACACACCACCGCTGGTCAGGGCCTGATCGAGCGGTGGCACCATGCGCAGGAACACCTTCCCGGCATATACGACAGGCCGGGCATGGAGGATGTAATCCTTGAGCGCGTCGCCGACATCCTGCGGCAGGGGCAAGACCGCGGCACGTCGCGATTTGCCGCTGACCCGAACGACCGCATTGTCCCAGTCGATATCGTTCAACCGAAGACCGGCGACATCGCCGGCCCGCAGGGCGAGCCGGGCGAGGAGCAGCAGGATGGCGCGATCGCGCATGCCCATGGGCGCCGTGCGGTCGCAGGATACAATGATGCGTTCGATATCGTCGCGCGGCAAATGACGCGGCAATGTCGAGAACCTTTGCTGGGGCACCGTCGGAACGGCGCCGACAAGCCCCGGCCGGCAAAGGCCTTCCAGCACGAGGAAGCGTAGATACAACCGAAGCGCTGAGGTCTCGCGTCTGACAAGATGACGCGATGCCGCCTCAAGGCGGCACCGCACCGTATCCCCGATCAGTGTCGCGCTGTATCGATTTGGGTCATCGCCAAGATGAGGAAGCAGCATTCGCATGGCCCGGTCGTAACTCTGTATTGTTCCCTCCGCGATGCCGCGATAGCGCCGCAGCCAGACCGGGAAACGCGCCAGGTATTGTCCGGGTTCCTCGATCGCCGGCGTCGGTCGCGGCGGGGCGATGCCCGTGCTTATCAGGTAATCGATGAACAACCCGATTTTCGTTCGGCTGTTGTTGCGACCCGCGAATCTGCCGGTCCTGATGAAGAAGTGCGGATGCACACAAGTGCAGTCGTGCGCAAGGAAACGGGACAAGACCTCATCATCGACCTCGCCGATTTCGGTATCGCCCAGGTAGAGCCAGACGATGAAGTGTCGACAGCGCTTGCGGTAGGCGGCAATCGAGTCGGGCACATACCCTTGCGCCACGAGCGTTTCAAGGAACGACTCCACCACACCGCCGCCGCTCTCGATCTCCGCGGGCATCCGCACTCGTCCCGTTTCCATGAGGAAGTCGAGGAACCGGTGCAGATGCCATCGCGCGCGGCCGAGGTTCTTGCGGTAACCGTGCGGACCGGGACAGGCGCAGCCATGGTTCAGGAATCGATGCAAGAGGCGAATGTCGAGCGTCTCGATCCCTGTCCCATTCGCTGACAACCAGGCAATGATGTGAAGGACCGTTCGGATGCACTTGCCAATCAGGCTCCGGGAATACCCCAAGGCCTGCAATCGCGCCTGGTAGGTCTCGACGATGCCCGGGTCCGGTTCACGACTCGCTTCGGGCGACGCGATGTTTGTGATCATGGAAGACATGCTGATTCTCCTGTCCAACGTTAAAAGTGACAGGAGATAAGCACATTCTTATGGGAACCTGATCCTTGCTCTATCCCTCGAAAATCATCGCCCGCAGGGGCTCAGGTTCCCATAACCATAAGGTTCCCATATCCGTGCCTTCCGAAAGTTTGCTCACCACTGCCGCATCAAAGAGTCGACGCTTCTCATCCGTCTCTGGCCCAGGCAGCTTCAGGAACACGTTTCGGAGAAGCTCTGTATTGGCCGGAAAACCATCGTCACCGGTATGACGCCAAATCGCGTCTTGAAACGCAATTGTTTCGTCGTTCGTCAACCCACCGGCTCCGTATAGCTCAACCAGCCTGTACGTTGCATCCCGGCGGGACAGTCTACTTGTACCATCCGCAATAACTTCCAAGAACATGCCTATTTGCGCCGACCATCCCGCCGTCCGTTCGCTACGCCGCCACGCATTATTGACGAGTGCCTCAAACGGGCCTATCCAGCTCAAATCCCGGCCCGCAATCTCTGCCTCGGGGTTGCCGGACGGAGGTAAGGGCAAGCTAAGAACATCGAAAGTGGCCTCGACGTGCCTCTCCGGTTCCAGTGCGTGCAGGCTGCGCTTCAACAAATTGCTCATGCTCCGAAAATAGGGCGAATGCACAACGTTCGTCTTGTGCGCCCATGCGGCTGCGAAACGAAACACATCGAGCGCCGCATCGCCCTCGAATCTGATGGCGAGACGCGACAGAAGATCGATCAAATTGCAAATTCGATCATCCAATCGCGCATCCGACCTGGCTGACGTTTCGCCGAGTGTTGTTTTGAGCCTGTTTTCTCCAAACTCAATGGCCCTGCGCACCGTGGCGGCGATATCGGATACAACCTCAATCGGCAGCCGCGCAACCTCCACACGGCTGAACCGACGGTCAACCGATTTCAAATCATGCACCGCCGCGGCACGCACCGACGCCCATATTCCTACCGAGGTGCGATCCTCGGAAACCATCACGGCCTGGGCAAATTTTGATCCAAACAGATCCAATCCTCCCAAGCACAGAGGAATACCAACGTGCTCGGTCAATCGGTTGATTTCATAGTACGGCGCACTTCCGGGAAACCCGTACAATCCAAGTCCGGGCGTCGTATATGCGCCTACATCGAACCGCCGTCGGCGCCCCCTTGAAGCCTTCCGCCTTTCCCGGTCCGCGCGCGCGATCTTGTCGTCAAGCCGCCGATACTCGTCCCAGGGATCCGTATCGGCCGCTTTGTATTCGAGGGGCCAGTCAGTCTGTTCCTCGAACCCGGCGAGTTCCAAGACAGAACGCGAGAGTCTCATCAGCCACAGAGCCCACGCTTCTCGCGAAAGCAGTGAAACGGAACGCCGGTCCTGCGCCCTGCGTTTTCGGACTTCGCGGTACGCTTCATGAGTTAGCAGCGCTGCGGAGCGGATATCGCCGACTTCCGCGACCAGCGCCGCGCGACGCAGAGTCCAGATGGAATCATGTCCAACAATTCTCTTGCTCTGGGCTGCGACGAATTCATAGTCCAGATTGTCTCGCGCTTTCAGGCAGCGCTCATGGACCGCTTCCAAATCCCCCTCGGGGACCCTTAGCCTCTCGAGATACTGAACACGTTCCTCGAAATCTGCCCAATCCCGCCTGTGTCGCGCCGCCCGAACGATAGCCGCGCGAACATAAACTCGCTGCTTCAGCTCGAGCTGGCCATCCTCATCCCTTGCCACCGCATCGCACACGGCATCCTCAATCGCTTCCGGCAATGGCAGTAGCGCAGCCTCCCATCGCCACACCGCTTCGTATAGGACCGACATCCGTGCTGACTTCGATGCGTTGCCAATGTCCGCCTCCAACTGCTCGCCAACCAGCCTGTTGTCGGTCTGTAGCCCGAACCGCAAATGCGCCGGAGTAACCAACCACCCCGGATGCGCTCTTCTCTCCTGCTCCCAGATTTTCGCAAGCCGCCGCAACCTTGCATCAGCATCCGTCAAATCTTCCATACCGCCTGTCGCCGACGTCAAGCGCCACGTCGCTTTCCGCGGCTTTCCTTTCTCAAGGAAACTCAGAAATATTTCGGTAGCTCGACCATGCTGATCCGGCTCCGGGCAATCCCTAACCAGCGGAGCAAGATCGATCGGCGTGATATTGCGTTTCTCGAGAAGTCGGCGTCGAGACCCCGAGAGATCGTGGCACCCAACGAGCCGGATAGGTCTGGCGGCGTCTCCAAGCTGATCACGGACCCACCCGGACCACTCGAGAAAATTAGGATCGTCGCCCGAAAATCCGACCAAACACAGTTCGTTCTCAAGCAGAACCTGCCGTGCAAGGTTCACGAAAGGAGCGAACTTGCGCGGGTAAGTTCGAAAGTCTTCTTCCGTGAAAATAAACGGACCGTTAGACGGCAGACTGCCATGCAACTTAACGACCCGAGGCGAACTTGTCCGGGCGATATCGGCAGATATGAGAACAATGTCGTACGTGAGATCCGGATTGGACTCAACCGACCGTTCAAGGAGTGTATCCCAGTTGGTCGTAAGTACGTCCGCCCACGGGAGCGCGAGCATCCTGCGGTGCATTTCCGCCGGACTCCACTCGCGGTCCCTCACCCGATCTCGTATAAGGTTTTCCAGTGCTGTCGGACCCAGCGCGGCCCGGAATTCCTCCGCAAGAGCTAGCGGTTGGGAAGTCCCGTCGCCGTTCGGATAAAGATCTTTCGACATCGCGTCGCGAAAATCAGACCACAGTGGAGCGATCAGCGTCGTATCACTCGCTCGATCCGCGAATCGGCTGAACCCTGCCCCCACCATTACAGCCGCCCCATGGACCTCTCCGATCTTCCAGAGCGCTTTTTGCACCTGACGCAATGCCCCATAGTCTGGCAACTCTTCGATTTTCTCTATCTTCTGCATATCCGCCGATACTCGACTCTTCCACGTGCCCGTTCACTCATCTTCCGCCGACCCAACCACCGGTTGAGATTTCAGGGATCGCTCCATTTCCAGCGTCACTGATCTATCATCTAGGCAATTCGCACTACGGTGACTTTCCATGGCAGTGCGATCCATTGCGCCAACTCCGCGAAGAGCCTCCCTCCACCTTTCAAATTACTATGCGGAACGCTACTGTCCCGTGCACGGGCAATAGTCCTCTTCAGTTGCCTGAGAAACTCCCACAGTTCTTACCCGCGATCGTCGCCATTGGGACACCGTGTAAACGCGATCAAGCCGATTCCCGCTCGACCCCGCAACCTATCCCACGTTCTCAATCGGAGGTCGCGCCGGCATCTCTGTCCGCGTGAGCGCGCAGAAGATCGACCACCGCCGAGGTAAAGGCGTCGATTTCTCCACGGGTCCCCTTGCGGGCCACCCGCCTAAGCGCGCGCCCCACTGCACGATCGTCCTTGATGTGCTTCTCCACGTACAAAACCACGTCCCGGACCTTTTGTGCGTCGGTCGGTTCCAGCGACGCATCCAGGTCGCGCGGGTGCTCTTGCCCCGCACTGCCTCCACGATTCGCGCCCCCGCCCTGAGACTTGCGTTGCGTTCCGGCCGCATTCGGCGCTCCCTCGCCGAACACCACACCAACCCCGGAGCCCGGCGCGTGTTCCTCGACCGCCACGGGGACGTGGCCGCGCGACTTGATCAACAACGTTTGACCGAACTCGAGCCTGACCCATTGCCACCAAAAGTCGATGCCCTTGCGCGAGACCGGTTCCCCGAGCGTGTTCGCCACCCGGCCCAGGCCCCGAACAAACAAGCTCCCGCCGCGCGTCCGCGCCAACGCATCGGCGCGCGCCTTCGGCGCCAGCCAGTGCAGAAGGTCAGGGTATGCGTACTCCGGCGGGCGACCGCCGCCGGCAATCCTCGCAAGCCTAGCGGCTTCGGACCGGAACAGGTCCACGTCGAGCACGTCCACTGCCGGGTCGGCCTCGGCAACGGCGCCAAGGATCGCGCCCGCCATCGTCGCGATCGTATCAGTGTCCGTACTGATGACATTCGCCGCGATGCGCAACGCCTCGGCCGGGCGCGTCTCGCACCAAGTCAGCCCGGTCGCGGCCAGAGCGGTCAACAGGCCGCTGCCCCGCCTTGAGGGGTCGCGCAACTTCATACCGTCCACCATGGACCGGTAACGCTCCCCGCCGGACAGGCCGGCATTCAAGCCGCCCATGAATTTCAGTCCATCGCGGGCCTCGTCCAGCCCGTCCGCCCAGGCCCGCTCGAAATCGCCCGCCTCGCGCTCGAACACCGTGCGCCAATAGCCCAGTTCGGCATCGCCCTCAATCATCACCGGCACGCGCCTGGCAACCTCGATCGCCGCGCTCACATCATCGGGGGACGGAAAGCGGCCGGTCGTCAACGCGTGCGCGACGCACTGCGCGTGCACTACCGCTCCCATCAGCCCCGTCGGGTGCGAATGCGTGCACACTGCGTTACGCACCACGTCCGGCAGGTAGCTCTCCGGTTCCTCCGGGGTCCGCGCGGCCCACACATGCGGCTGCACGCGCATCGCCGCCCCGTTTCCGCCGGATTTCGTCCAGCCCTTGAACGTATTGCTCCACCAGGCCGAGCTGCGCTTTCCGAGGTGAGTTGCCGCCGCGCTCGTGGAGCGCCCGCCGCCCAGCCCATAGCTCAGCCACACCGGCAGTTCTACCTTTGCGAACGCCTCCACGTCGAAGCCATCGGAGCGGATCGCCCGGCCCGTGGCAAGGCGCAGCTGAGTGTCGTCGGAATAGCAGCCCCTCGGCAACCGGACCGTCACGCCGGAGCGCCCGCCGATCCGGCGCTTCCACGCGACGGGTTCCTTCAGCGCCACGCCCCCGGTTCGCCTCAGCAGCCCCGCCGAGTCCGTCAACTCACTGATCCAGCCCAGCGCATCCCCGTAGGCGGCCCAGAGCGCCGAGCGCTCGATGCGCGCGGCCCGATCCTTCAGGTTCACCGCGCCCGCATCACCGCCATCGACGCCCTGCGCCGGGTGTTTCACGCCTTGCGACAGAAGGTCCGGTTCGCTCATTCGAACACCTCCGGGGCATGACCGACGGCCACTCCGACGACAAGCCCCGCCAACATGCCGTGTATCGTATCCATTGTATCTTCCCGCTGAACGTCGATCCGATGCAGGTATCGGCATGGCACCTTGCACGGATACAGCACCTCCGCCTGGCGGTCCGTGGGCCAGTTCTCCTGCTTGCCTTCCCGGTCGTGCACTGCATCGTATCGTCCGCGAACGGTTTCGGCGAACAGACTCTCGAACCCCTCGAGTCCCTCGGCGCGCCGGCACGCCGGGTAAATGTTGTTCGTCGTCGCGAAGACAACCCCGGGATCCCCGAGCAGTTCCGGGCCGAAGGCGAGCACCACCCACGGGTTGTCGTCCCGGACGTGCCATCGCTGCGCGTGCTCGAACATCCAGTCGTTGATCCGCGTGACGGACAGATTGACGTAGTCCAGCCATGCCGCGTCCTTGCGCACTTCCACGTTGGGACGATAAACGTGTTCCAGGTACGAATCTTCCGGCAGCCGCTCGCGGCTAATCACCGCCCCCGCCGCCAACACCCCGATGGCGCCTCTCACCGTGGTGAAATGAACGATTTCCTCCACGCCCCGCTCCCTGGCGGCGTCCACCACCTTCGGGTGAGGCGGCAGGCTCGCAATCTCCTCGGGCGTCCTGGGCCGAGCGCCGATACGCACGTGACCCGCCATCAATCGACCCGAACCAGGTCATAGGTCTCCGGATCAATAAGGTCAATCACCGTGGACCTGTCCTGCGGCTTGTACCCCACCATCACGGTTTTGCGGGCCCGCCCGATCCCCATCGCCACGAGCCGCCTCAGCGAGTCCAGCGTACCGTCGCCATCCTCGGCACCATGTGGGGTCACTTCCCCGTTCAGCCCCGGCATCAGCACATGATCAAACTCGAGCCCCTTCGCCGAGTGGATGGTCGAAAGCGCGACCTGTTCGGGTCCCGTCGGCCACTCACGCGTCCGGGTGAGCTCGCAATAGGCCACATTGCGCTCCTGAAGCGCCCCCCTGGCGAAATCGAACCATCCGCGGCCACGCGGCTGAAGGATCGCAACGGTCTCGCCGTTCTCCAAGTACGGCCCCACTCGTTCCAGCATGTACCCGATCTGCCCGCGGTACGAACCGGCCACCACCTCTGGACGCCCACCCTGTGTCGCGCTTTCGCCCGGATCGGGCACGACCCCGTCCTCCTCTTCCGGCAACTCCCGCACGATCGAAGCGGCGAACTGGGCGATCGCCCCGGTGTTGCGGTGATTGCGCCTGAGCGTGTACACCATGTTCGGGCGAATCCTGATGCCGACTTCGCGCCATTGGAACGCCTGAGGATAAATTCTCTGCACGGCGTCGATGATGAACGTCGTCGTGTGCTCCTCGTCCAGATGCGCCCTGATCGCGCGAATCTGATTGGCGGACAGATCCTGCGCCTCGTCCACAACCACCACGTCGTAGCCCCGGCAGGCCGCTGCCGCCGCTTCCAGGGCCACGTCGTTCCAGTCCACCTGGCCACGGCGCGCCTTCTCCCTATCATACGGTGCGACGACCTCGTCTAGCAGCTTCCTCCGGGTCGCGCGAGCGACCGCCGGCGCCCGGCCGCGACCCGATCTTTCGGCAGCCAGATACGCTTCGCGATCCTCGCGCGGAAACCGCCCGAGAAGGTATTCGACCTCGTCGACGAAATAATCCGTATCGGCCCGGACCTCCGCGTCAAGCAGCAAACCGCGCAGGATCGGTCGCCGCTCCACGATCTCCCTGGGCCCATCGCACAGGTTCATCGCCCAGCGCGACACCGTATCGACCGTCAACTCGACATCCTCACCGCTGGCGATCTGCTCTCGCGCCAAGTGATCAACGTATCCCCTCAGCGTCGTATTGAACGTCAGCACCAGCACCCGAATCGGTCCGGTCGAGCCCAACCGCCTCTTGCGCGCGAGCCGCGCGGCCCACAACTGGCGCAGCCGCATAAGCGCCACGGTGGTTTTTCCGCTGCCCGCCGCCCCCCGGATCAGCCGGAACCCCGACCCGGTATCGCGAAGGATCACCAGTTGTTCGGCGGAGGGCCGGATGTCTTGCAATACCCGCATGCGCGGATCATAAACCACGAACCGTGCCCGGCATCGCCTTTTTCGCTGCGCAACCATTCAGCCGCAATGCGAGCCACTCGTCACCGCGGGGTGCTCTGCCTTCGCCCTACGCGAATGATCCCCCCAAGGCCGCCCACCCCGTCCTACCTCGCCACCACTTCAGCCGGAGATTTCTGCAACATCGAGGTTAAGATTAGGCAGGGCAAGAGAAAGATTCAGTACGTCTCCGGCAAGAGCTCACTTGGCGCTGGCCGATGCGGAGCATTGTCCACTCTCATGCGCCTCTGAACGAGCAACGATGTGCTCCATGTCTGTCTGCCGCTTACTGGAATAACATTGCAGGTTGTAAGGGGTAGATAGACCATACTGAGCCTCAATAATGTCATCCTCTACGCGACGGCTGCGAAGTGAGCGACTGGAGATTCATTGTCTCCACAACGCTGACGACATGCCGTGACGTAATCGACGATTGAAAACGATTTCCGTCCCCTGCATCCTACCGCCTTGGAAACGTAGCGATGAAGCGGCAACGCTGATCTTGACCCGCAACAACGGACAGGTCGGTATCGACTCCGAAGCGCCTACCGGTCTGATCCGCGAGGCGTTTAGCGCATGACGGAAAAAGGCAAGGGATTGCCCGCGATTGAAGTCGTCTCGATCGATGATCCAGGTCGCCGGGGACGGATCGTCGGAGCGCCCCGGATTCGCAGCGATGGCCGCGTCTATCGTGTCCAGTGGGACGACGGCTTCTCAAGCTGGACACCCGAATACGCGATCGAGCGTTCGGACAACATCGATGACGATGTGTTCACCCTGCTCGAGAAGCGGCGCTTCGGGCGGCTCAACGACCTTCGTCGCAATCTCACGTTCATTCAGCTGAGCGGACGACTCGCCAACGTCGTCTACAGCATGGATACCACGAACACGGACTTCCTCCCCTACCAGTACAAGCCCGTTCTGACTTTCCTGGAATCGCCCTCCAACGGAATCCTCATTGCCGATGAAGTCGGGCTCGGAAAAACCATCGAGGCCGGCCTCATCTGGACCGAGCTTCGCGCCCGCTACGATGCTAGACGCCTCGTGGTTGTTTGCCCGGCGATGTTGAGGGACAAATGGGTGCTGGAGCTCGATACCCGGTTCGGCATCGAGTCCAGTCAACTGAACGCGGGTGAACTGGCCAGGGAACTCAGGCGAAGCCGACACGGGATCCGTGACGGTCGGGGCTACGTCTGCAGCCTGCAGGGGCTGAGGCCCCCTGCCGGCTGGCGCGACAGCGACATGTTCGGCGACTGGTTGCGGTTTCGGGCTGCGGTCTCGATCTGATTCCATTGCTCATCGGTCGCACGGACGTTTGAACGTGGCGCGCTTCGAGCGCAGCACGTCCGGAGCCAACGCACGAAAAGTACCCACATCGAATGGAAAAGGAGCGAATGATGACTGTCTATGCGTTGAAGGTGGTGAGGAAAAAGGAAGTTGTAGAAATGTTGTTCAACTGCCTGAAGGCGGGGGAAGGACGGTTCGGTTGGAGTTGGATCGAGACTGCAGACTTACGCGAGCTTCGCGAAAGGATCGAGGAATCCGGGTGGGAGTCGCTCAGCAAGGAGGAACAGGAATGCTACTACGGACAGGACTTCCTATTGGATCTGCGTGACGGAGATCATGTCGTTTACGTGAACGTGCCTGAATGGGGCCAATGCACCCTGGCCGAAGTGGCAGGGGAGTACAGGTGGCGGTACGAGCCCGGTGACTTCAATCACCGGTTCCCGGTCGACTCGGCATCGGTCAGGACCTTCGATAGAAATGCCGATATCGTGCCGGCGGCATTGAGTCGGCGACTGAAGCTGCAAGGCAGATGGTGGCGGGTGTATGCGCAGGCGGAGTTCGAATCCCTGCTGGGCGCGCTGGATAGGGGAGCGTTGTCCAAGCCCCGAACCGCGGAGTCGAACGTCGCCGAACTGGGTGATCGAATCCGGCCGACGCTGACCGAAATCGCGGGGCATATTCAGCACACGCATCCGGCTAAGGATCTGGAATCGTTGATGGAAATCGTATTCCGAAATGTTCCCGGCGTTCGCGACGTGTCAAAACAGCAAGGTAGGGCTGACCATGGCGCCGATCTGCTGGTGGAAATCGAATACGGACCGATCCCAGGACTGATGCAGTCTAAGACGATCGCGGTGCAAGTCAAATCGTTCTGGGGTGAGCATAACGAATCGTCCGCGGTCGACGACGTAAGGCGAGCGTTCGAATACCACAGCAATGCGGACATGGGACTGATCGTTTCGACTGCGGAGAGGGCGGGCAAGAATCTCGAACGCGAGCTGGAGGGTCTGCAAGAAGAAATTGACAAACCGGTGGCCTTGTTGATTGGCGCCGACCTGGCAGCGTTCGTCTTGCGCTACGGTGGAGTTTTCCTTGAGTAGCTGTGTGGGTGGGGCGAGAGCGCAAACAAGTATTTGTAGTCAATGCAAACGGATGGTCGACGCCCTATCACCGCGCATCGCCTGGGCGGCGCGTTTCATCCAGCCAGCGCGATTGAGGCCGAGGCGAGCATTGAGTTTCGAGCACAGTCGTTCCGCATCGGCGAGCGTACGCCACGGGCCGCACCTCGGTGCAGGTCAACGCTAGGGGGCTGCTCGCGCACCAAGACGCGGCGTACGAGGAGTGAGGCTATAGCGCGTCGGTGAGCTACCGGGCCGAGGCGGCCGGCCGGGGGGGCTGTCGATGAACCTCGATTCGGCCCGGGGCTCCACCGCCAGCACCGTGCAGACACTGTGGTCGCGCCCGGACGCGACCGGACTGGCCCCGGCGGCCCCGATGAACGCCGCACCCAGACTGCTGGCGCAGTTCGGCTACGGGTTCTCCGGGCGCAAGCCCGACCGGCTTTGGCACCCGTACGTGTCCGCGCAGGCCACCGCGGAGGCGGGGCGGCTTTCACCCTCGGACTCAGATTCACCTTCGGTGCGCATGCGCATGCGCAGGCGGGGCTGGAGATCGGGCGCCGCCACAGCGGCAATCCAGGCGCGGTCGACAACCACGAGCAGGCCATTCAGCTTACGCACGGGCTCCATCCGCTGGTAGTGCTGCGCACGGCAAAGCGGCCCACGGCCACGCGGCGCACGCCAGTGCCGTGGCCGGCTTCAAGGTTGTCGTAGAGCCGTGTCTGACAGCTTCGATCCTCCGGCAATCCGGAAGGAGAGGCGCAACGATGAGCGGCGCTGTGTGTCCGGAACCGCCGCGTCCTCCGTTTCCTCCGCTTGCGCCCAACCGCCACCGCTCCGTTGGACGCAGCCGTCCCGTCACGGGCCTCGACCCCGGCATCCAGATCCTGGTTCCGCAGTAGACAACATTCCTTACATTTAAAGGAGTGATCCAATCTCAACAGCTCAATGAATGTAGGGTGGAGTCGGCAGAACGCCTACACCCGTATCACCCTTTCTCGCACCGTTGCTGAGCCTCGATCAGCCGTGTGACCAAATTATGAGTCGTCTTGTAATCTGATATATCGGATTTCTTTTCTGCGCCATCGCCGAACAGGTTTGGAAACATCGACTTGAAATGGCCGGGCCTCACTTCGATCCGGTTTTCCGGCCTCCACGCCTCAAAAAACTTTCGGCACTGCGTCTCTGTGCCGAAGATTTGACCGTATGGACCGCACAATAGAGCGTGCGTAATTCCACGACGCCGACCGTTCGCGGCTTTGGCTTTCTCGATTTGATCGGCGGTGAGTCTCACCAACAAAATACGATACATGCTCACGCTCCGACTTCACGCCGTATCATACTCACATTTTGTCAACTAATCGATATAACCCCTGGCCGAAAAGGACGCTCCGTTGGAAACGGCTTAGAGCCCTATATTGTCCCATGTCGCGACGTAAGGCTTAGTGGTTACAGTAATCAGGAGCCGTACAGAACTATTGCTATATTCGTCATTCAATTGCTGTAACATCAGTCCTGCCCTTACGCTGAACTCATCAATCAGCGAATCATCTTCGAGAAGACAGTAGAACGGTTCCTCACCGGACCGGGGCGTACTAGATCTGCCTACCTCTGCGGAAGACCCTGGAACTTTTAGAGCGTCAAATAACGTCTTTAGGCGATTGTCTAAATCCCCGGAATCGATCAGCGGTTCTCCTAGGCCTTTAGGGCGAAGGAACAAGATATCGAGCTTGCATCCGATCCGTAGTGACTTGACAACTAGCGGGACAAACATGTACGTGCCAACTTCAAATGTCTCTGCCAATTGCTTATCAGTCCTGGGTTTTGAGTAACCTCTGTCCTTGAGTGCGGGATGAGTCTCCCATAGGCGGCGAAGTTGAGGATGAAACGCTTGGCGAATCTCATGCTTGTGGTCCGGGCGACGTTTCGTGTTCGTAGACGCAAGCAACGGACCTTGATACGTCAGGTGAAATTCCATAGTGGCGGCAGCCTATCACTGTCAGAACTAAGCAACCACCAAAGCGCATCATCAGTTCTCTGTGAGTAGCCGAGCCAGCGCCGCCGCACCCGGCATTCTGCGGCCGACCATGCTCTGAAATGCCCTCCTTGCGTATGCGGCAGGATCGGTGCGCCGGGCCGCCATCGCGCTCGTGGAGCACGAGCGAGTGTTGTTGCGGGACGAGTCTGGGAGACCCCGGGCTAGCGCGAAAGGCCGGCAATGATTGGCTTATTGAGCCGCCTGGCCGATTTTTCGGCTCGAAACAGTCCTATATTCCGACGGAACCGGGCGCGAAAACGCGCAAACAGCGGTCGTTGCTGGTTTTGCGTCCCGGCTCATCCCGGGCCCGATGCGTACCCGTGACCCCGGTGTCGTGGACACTTCCGGGCTATAATTCGTCCTGTCCGCCGATCGCTGAAAACTGACGGACTGACAAGCGCCCTTGAGACGGATGGTGGCCGTTGCGTACCACTACAGGTCCAAGTAAGCAATCACGAGCCGATGGCTATCAGCCGCTCTCGCAGCAACTTGAGTTCTGCATGCGACAGCGATTTGGCGACGGTGACAATCAGATCGATCACCGGGGGGCTCGAGCCTGCCGGGCCGTCACCGATGAGTTCATCGTAGTCCTCATGGGGGATACTGATGCGCATCTTGCGGCTGGGCGCTTTACCGTGCTGGGCCAGCATCGCCGAGAGTTGCGAGCTTAGCTGTTCATGGAGGGCGTTTGACGGATCGACCAGCGTGAACCATTTTCGCAGCTGGGATTCGGTTCTTCGGCCGTCCAGTCCGTTTCGCGAAAGCTCGATGTAGCGTTGCGCCGTCAGGTCCTCGTAGCCGACGAACTTGGACGGTCCGAAATGCCAGCGGTCTTGAGCATCCCGGTACGCGTACCACGCCCGGGCGTAGGCCAAGCGGCCAGCCAATGGCGGGCTGCGTTGAAGTTCGGTTTCAAAGTGATCGATGGCGCCGCGCACCGAGCGCGGTGAGGTGGTGAGTGGATGCATCGAATATTACTCATATTATTCGTTGAATAAGATGCATTTCATCAGCACGCGGAACAAATTGCAACTTCATCAGGAATAAGATGAATAACATTAGCGCACAGACCGTGCAAGGCGCGAAGCAAGGTAAACGGCAGACATCCTGGGTATGGAGTACGAATGCGTATACAGTTGAAACTTTGCAGGCTTGCGACTGTTTATCATGAATGAAATAGAGCGCGAGTCAATTGTACTCAATTCAGCATGGACAATGATTGATGGAATGGTCAATTGGTCAATGTTCGAGAACAATGACTTGGTCGGACCAACAACCCTGTGCTTTAGGTCCGACGCACACGCCAAGCTTTATGTGGTATTGCTGACTGACTTTCTGTCCAAGGTATCACGTCGCGATACCCCAAACATGGCATTTGAGTTACCGGATGTGCCAAGCAACGCGCGAGGCGCTGATCTCACATTCCTCTTTCACCTGCGGCAGGTTTGTGAATCGCCTCAGTTCGATAACAACACGGTCGGCCCTTTCTGAGAGGGTGAACGCGCTCGCCAGTTGGTTAGAGGAGCGTTTCATTTCCCGGGACGTAAATTTCGCATCAATTGATATCCTCGCCGACCTGGAGATTGAGCGCTATCGATACATTAAATTGTGCGGCAATATTGCCAAGCATAGCCTGGCTCGACTCCATCGAAACGTGAACGACCTTCGTAAGTTGCTAAAGTCGGCTGGTCATGATGTGTCGATTCAAGATGCATGTCTGGCCATGGAAGATTATTTTGATTGGTATTTTGGTGATGTGTTCATGTTTCACGCAAATCACATCACGGAATCCTTGAATGACATTCGCTGGGAAATCTACGAGTATCTTCTACCTGAGTACAGGCGGTCTTGGCACGAGAAGAACAGATTTGATGGAGACTACGGTTATCGCGTTCCAGCATCGATTTCGGAACCCTTTGCGCAAGCGATGTATTGGGATCTAATGAACCGGGTTAGAAGGCGACCCTATATGCGAAGGTTTGTTGTCAATAAGTCGTTCAAGCGTCCCCACCTGAGTGAATCGTGCAGCCAAGTAGAGTGAGCCAGGCCGAGTAACGCCACAATGTATCGTAATGATTGGTTGCGTATTCAGTGACTGAAATGCCGCCAGAGCCTAACCTCTTCTAGAGTCGACAATGGGCGACGCCGAGCGGTGCAGCCGCAACCGGCAGGGCGCAAAAAGCGACGTTGTCCTGTAATGCTGAACTAATGTGACGACTGAATAGACCGGCACGATGATCACTGCATTGAGAACGCTCGGTTTTACAAGCCGGTATCAGATCAGGTCGAGCCTCCTACGGCTAATCTGTCGACATCACGTTCTTCTTCGATGTATCGATACGCGACCTGGGCAAAACTTGGCAGACGTCCGCTTGTATCGGGCAGGCGCCATGCGTCGTAATTGAGACTGAGCGCATCGCTGGATTCGTCCGACTGGCCAATGCGCTGCTCTACATCAATGAGCATTTTTTTTCGTTCTATCACCAGTTTTGCATCGTTGAGACGGAGCTTTTTGATCATATTGGCCGCCCCCTGGTCATCTTCCTCTTTGGGAAGTATTTCCCCGGCAGCGGAATAGAGGAACCTGGACTCGCATTGCGGATCGCTCGGAATGACATGAAATTGTTCTTCAAACCAGTTGTCCTTGGCGGCGCCGCAGGTATGCGGAAGAGACCGAGGGGCCCTCGCCGGGAAGCGACCGCGGACCGCAGCTCATGAAGAAGTTGTCGTGATCGAGACGACGATCCGGGCGGGTGCCGCCGTCAAAGTGTGCTTGAGGCCAGAAATGATCGATGTGGCAGTTCCTGGGTTGGATCCACAATCTTCGTCCACAGTAAGCGCAGAGGTGCGACTGCTCCGACAATAGGGTACAGATGACGTCCTCTTTTTCCGGATTCTGCAATGAGGAATAGTCAGGCTCCACGCCGGCTGCGTGTAACCCTTGCTTCCATTGTTCGAAACTTTCGGGCGGATCGCCCTTGGTGGAATGCTTCAACCGCCGCGTTTCCTTTCTCTTCGTCGCAGGCGCTGTTCGGCAATGTTCAACTCCATGGGGAATCCATCAATTTTCTCGCAGAGCTGGCGCAACAAAGCCCGGGCCGCTTCAAACTCGTTTCGGGTAATCTGCGCTTCCAGTTCTTCGAGTTGACGCTTAATGGCTTCGTCTCTCTCGGTCGTGCCGAGAATGCCGACCAGTATCTCGTTGCTGTCTCGGCCGAACGAGTTGCTGTTGCATTCGACGTACTCGATCTCATGCGTGTCGTTCCGCGTGAGTATGCGAATATGCTCGCGTCGCACCTCGCCCAGAACCTGTGGAGAATGTGTGGTGACAATGAACTGGCAACGACGAAAGACGCGGGTCAATGTCGGAATAATTTTCCGCTGCCAGGCCGGGTGAAGATTCAGTTCGATCTCGTCGATGAGGACAATGCCTGGAATCTCCGCAAGGTCGCGGTGAGGTTGAATGAGTTGAAGTCGGCGGGCAAGATCGGCAAGCAGCAAAAGAAAAACCCGCTCGCCGCTGGAGAGTTGATCGATGTGAATGTCCTTGCCGTTTGACTTTCTCACGTACAGTCCGGGGTTTTCGCCCACCGATCGAAACTTGATGGATTGGAATTCGTCGATGCGTTCTATCAAACGGCGAATGGCCTGTAGTTGGGGATCCTTGTAGCCCGGGCTTGTATCGCGGTGCTGCCGCGCTTCTTCTGAGTCTCTCTTATCCCACCACTCGCTGAGCTGTTGGATTGCGTGCAGATCTCTTGAGAGCGACTCATCCCTTACGTCTGTTTCGGACAAGGAACTTGATGTAGAACGCGCAGAAGTTGGCTCGAATCCTCTACTCTGCCGGTAGTAGACGAAAAGCGGGTATTCGGTTGGACGAAAAAAAATTCCTCTGTCTCGCAAGGAATGTTGGTTGTCGTGGAACACGTTGGTCAAACTTAGCGAATGAGTCGCAGGCCCATTGTCCAGACTGGCATCTTTCGACGAGACGGACATGCTAATGCGACAATTTCTTTTCCAGGACGTTACATCGGAGGATTTCGGCGTTGGTACGAACTGGGGCGGTTCCAGATGTGGGGTCGTCCAATTGTTGCGCAGGGCTTGCAGCAGCAGTGCGGTTGCCTCCAGCACCGAAGTCTTTCCAACGCCGTTGTTGCCGACGATTACGGTCAGGTTCCTATGAATGGGAAGCACGAGGTCGGAAATCCCTCTGAAATCATGGAGCTCAATCGATTCGACTTTCATGGGGGATTACGGCTCGAGGGCCAGCCTGATACCTTCGTGGGGGACGAAGCGGGAACGTTAGCAGTGAGCAAAATAAGAGTCAAAGAATGAAGATGCGCGGCGTATCCGAATCGTGTGCACAGCGCCATGCAGACGATGATCTCGTTGTAAGCGATGAAGTGTCCCGGACCTGTTCCAATGTGGCTACTTCCGGATTTGCCCGGCCGGTCTTGCCCGGAAGCGCCTCCAGAGGCCAGCGGCGGATATCGCGGCACCTCATGGCTCGAAATGCGAACGCCGGCGAGCCGAGGCGCGGCCCAAGGCCAGCGCAGCCGGCCAGCGCAAGCGAGGCGAATGCGAGCGGCGAATACGGTCGGAGGGGAGATCCCGGATGTCGGTGTGTCGCACCAAGGCGGCGGCCACGCAGGCGGCGGTGAGCGAAGGGAACCGCCGGGCAGGACCGCGCAGCGAGCGGAGTCGCGAGTGATACCCGCCCGAAGGGACGAGACCGAGAAGCGGGCTAGGCAGGGTAGCCCGGTCGCGAAGCGACGCGCCCGGGATCGAAACAACAATCGACGATACCGAAGCCATGATCACCAGCATCATTTGAACCAGTTGGACATATTCGATCTGCCGGAAGGAAAGAAACCGGAGGACTGGATGCGGCAGGAAGCGAGAAGCGGCGCAGCCGCAGCGGGGTGCGGCGCCGAAGGCGACACGCCCCGGGAAGGACGATGATAGTGTGGCGCAATGCCGAGGTGACGTGGCGAGACCAACGGTGGGAAACACAAGGGCGGGCCGGAAGCAAGGTGGCATTCGCGAACGCGAACGACGGCGAGCGACGGCGCCGCGCACGGGCGAAGCCCGGCGCGCAGTTCAGTAGTAGGGGTGGCTGTCCAGACGGTCAAGGGCCACGTCACGGATTCGGGAGCGGTCGAAGACGCGAACGAATCCACGGGAATCCTCGTCCAGCGCAATGACGTAGTAGTGCTTGCCGGGGTTGAGAGTGTCGGGCTGACGATGGACCTCGCCGACGCAGTCCCCGTCGGCGTCATAGATGTGCGACTCGTGCGGCGTGACGCGCTTGAACGTGATGCGGCTCGTGGGTTGCTTCCGGCGGAATCGCAATCTGATCGAGTGAGAAGGGAACGGATCGGGTCCCGCGAAGGAACCCGGCCCGAGAGGCATGCACGCGGTCAGGCCGCGACGCGGAGAACCGGAATGCCGAGCTTGACGGCCTTGTCCAGCAGGTTCTCGGAGATCCCCGAACCCGGGAACCCGATGACGCCCTTCGGCAGCAGGCTGAGGAGCTAGTCGTTGCGGCGGAACGGCGCCGCGCGTCCGTGGGCGTTCCAGTCCGGCTTGCACACGATCTGGTGCACGCCCCTGGACTCGGCCCAGCGGGAAGCGATCTTCTCCGCGCCCGGTCCGCCGCCGTGCACGAGCACCATGTCGGGGTACTTGGTCCGGACGTTGTCGAGCGTACCGCTGATCACGTTCGCGTCGTCGACGGGCTTGGAACCCGCCACGGCCACCAGCGTGCCTTCGGACAGGTGCACCTGGGTCTTGCTGCTCTCTCTGGCGCGGAGGAAGTCCCGGGCATCGATCGACGCAGAGGTGAGTTGCGAGGTGCGGCTCGTGTGCGACCCGTGTCTGGGGCGCCAGGTGTTCCCGGTGTCGAATCGATACCGTTCGGCCGCCGCATCCCGAAGCTGGTCTCGCCCGAGCCCATGGCGGTGGCGGAACCGTTCGAACGGGCGCGCGATGGCTCGGACTCGGCGCGGTGGGCGAGGCATCGTTCGTGCGGCCGCTTCGGGCAGGGCACGCGCCGCGGCTGGGTACGGTGGACCGGATGCGGCGCTGGATGGGCATGCACTCCGGTGCCGCGCAGCGGCGCGCGATCGCGGCGGCGACGCTGTACCCGCAGTGGCGGCGATCGGACGGAGGCGAAGGGCGCCAGCCCGGCGCATCCCTTCAGGGCGGACACGGCCTCAGCCGGACGGGCGCGCCGCCGAGATTCCTGAACACCGTTCAGGCGGCCGAGATGGTCGGTCTGAGTCCGCGAACACTGGAATGTTTCCGGACCACCGGGCAAGGCCCCGGCGTATTTCAAGCTAAGAGGTCGGGTGCGGTACGCGGTCGAGGAGATCGAGCGGTGGGTACGTGCACGACGCCGCTACCGCACGCGCGAAGCCGAACGCGCCGGACCGAAGGGGGCAACAAGGCAGTCGGGATCGATCAACGCATCGTAGCTCACCCACCAAAGCGGGCGTCCGATCAAGCCGTTGCGGGCGCAAAGATGAAAGCGGTATGCCATGATCCACCGTAGGAGCAGGGGTGCGTATGTGATTGAGTGTATGGCAAGGTCCGTGGGGCGGTGCGCGCATCGACGGTAATCGGGAGAACAAAGCCCAACGGATGGCCGCAGAATGCTGAACGGAGTGCAGTGCCGGGTGTGGCGACACCAGAAAGTCGGGATGCACGGACGAGATCTTTACCTACTGGCCAACCGGCTCGAATATACGGTTCCGATTGGCCCTCTCTCGGATGTCCGAATTGCACGCACCGGCGGGCACTAGTGGCGCCCAGTTCGGCCGGGCTCGTGCTGTTATTCCCTTTGTCACAGCGCCACCGAACCGTTACCATCTATCCGCCGGTGACGGAACGCTTACAAAAGCGGGAAATGCGCGTACGATGCAAGGTGAATCAATCTGCTTTCGCTATGCTTACTCAGGATATACTGACCTACATGGATACCCTGTGATTGAGACGATTAAATAGTTAAAACAATGGATTATACGTGTTCCGCGTTGTAGGAAATAGCCGGCAAACAGATGCGGGTTTGACCCATTGTGACCGCGACGACGCTTCGCGTCCTCGCTGAGTTTAGAGTAGCGCGTGAACATAAACCATTCCCATTCGAATTCAGCTCCACGTAGATGGCGGTCATCGATGTCGATAGGTCTATTCATGCTGCTCAAGTCAAACCGTTCCTTGTCAAAGACCGGCTTGTACCTGCGCAAGACATAGTACCGAAGGATCGCGGTAGTCTCGACTAGCCCCCGACCACAAGCCCCCTACAGCAAATATTCCCCACGCACCAAACCCGTCAGCGCTTCATTACACAACTCGGCGAACCGTCTCACATAGGACTTTACAAGACTCCGAACATACATGTTATGAACATGTCGCAGATCATCCCGGTGCGTTGGATCCCAAGGGGACGTCGAGCCCCTGGGCCATATTACTTAGATGCTGCCTACCCCGCTCCAGTTGGTCGATTAATTCGCCTGTTGACATTGAATTCATGAGTTCCGCACAGGTCAACCCGGAAGGTTGAATCGAGAACAACGAAATATTCCAGCAACAAATTGTGACAATCATAGCCCAGACGTGCCTACCAAACCGGGGAACTCCAAACTCTCGTAAGCGCCACATCCGTAAGGCATAAGTTAGTCAGCCCCCTTTAAGCCGAAATATTGTTGTATTCAGTACGCCGTCAGAAGCAATATGTTGTCATTTCCAACACCAAGACACCCGCCCGCGTGTCGACAGCTATGAGCTCAACTCACCGTTCCCTTTCAAACAATCAATCAGATCCTGTAATTCATGGTCATCGTCTTCGAACTCTTGCACATGTGCATCATGGTAGGAAATCCACCGGAACCCGTCTGGTACAACACGATTAAATACGTAGAAAGCTGTCTCTTGAGGTCGCTTTGGAACTCCCAAGCGGAAAAAGGGTAGTGTTTTGCACATCACATCAGCGCCTTTTTTCCAGAAAGCAAGTGCATTTGAATCTATGCGATGGGTAACTTTAGCAATACTGGATTCAAACGCGGGATCGCTGCCGACAAGTTTCTTGACTTGGTACTCCATTACACCATCAATCACGTCCACGCTTCCTGTTTCGACAAGCAAATTCTGGCTGAAAACACCTGCGCTCGCATCGTAAAACTCCCGAATTGACTGCTGCAAGTCTCTCACATGCCGCTCAGCATCTAGGTTTTTTTGGTAGCCCCCGTGACCCTTCACATTATTGCGGCAACGTCTAACGTCATCGAGAATAGGTTGCGTCTTGCGCAATGGTTCGAGACTTCTCGCGATTTCAATCAATTCCACTCCCGCTTTGTCTTCCGCCACGTCCCGCAACTCGGGATCGCTGCCAATGCGACTCAACTCCTTCAAGCTTGTAGAAGCAAGTATAGTCCAGAACCCGAAGGTAGTCTGCTCAATTCCCGGGAGCCCATTCGGGTGAAACCACTTCAGAAAATGTTTCCGCCAATCTAAACTAAGCGCCTTAACATGGCTTGTACCGACTGCAGCAATATAGACCGCAGCCACTTCGAAGAAATGAAGTAACCTGTCGAGTCGCTCTTTGGGTTCTTTTGCTACCTGATAGCGACGATAAATCGTCGCCATTGGGTACGGCAGTTCTCGATACCACTTCTTTATCCGTTGTTCAATATCCAAAACTGCCTTTAGCTCATCAATTGTCTCGCTGACTTCCCTCAATGAAGTCCAGTCTTGATCTATCTTAGCTTGAAGTTCATCAAGGCCCGTGACGAGTAGCGAGAGGTCGCTTCCAATTCGGGCTACCTTATCTTGCGTAGGCAAGTCAGGTAGTGGAAGAGTAAGGCCCTTCAAATCCCTCATGGAGACGCGTTGAATTGTCGTACCACGGGCAGCCGATGCCCTGAGTGTCTTCCCGAAGCGGCCATTCAGAAGAGCAGCCAAAAACCGGGCGTTGACTTTGCTTGTATCGACGGGTATTCGGTATAGAGCTCTAGCTTTTGCGGTCGATTCGTTTTTGTCGACTGTCACTCGACTTGTTGCATACTCCGGAAAATATAGGAATCTAGTTGCTTCGCATTTCTCAGGTATTGGCTTGTCCGCCTTGGTAACGGCCTCATCCATCATTAGGCTGCCTAATTCCTTAACTTTATATGGCCCTCGTGGTGCTAGCCCCAATGTTGCAGAAATTCGTGGCTGACGCGGTGCCGAGGTAAGGCGAGATGGGCGTCACTGCTGGTATTGTTGAGTTTGCAGACTTTGACAATGCCGAGCAGGAGGGGCCACATCTCGTGAGGTTAAGGAAAGCAGATTTGCAGCGGCGAATCAACGGTCAGTTGACGCTGCGCTACGAGGCCGCTGGGCTGACGTCGTTTTCGGGACTTGAGCTGGTCGGACGGTTTATTCGGCAACTGGATCTCCGCGGGAGTTTGCGGCGAGTTGGCGATGCGCTGCCGCGCAGCGATTTCGGCGGAGAGCGGCTGTCGGTGCTGGTGCTGGCGATGCTGATTGCGGGTGCTCGGCGAGTCCGTCACGTGAGTTATTTGGATGGCGATCCGCTGGTGGAGCGGTTGTGCGGTCTGGGTCGGTTGCCGAGCTTGCACACCTTGGGGCGCTGGCTGCGCGGTTTCGATGCCGGCGGGGTGAAGGCGCTGCTCGAGGTCAACGAACGCCTGGTCGGGGACGTGATCGAACGCAGCGGCTTGCGGCGATTGACGCTGGACGTGGACGGCTCGGTGGTGTCGACGGGGTTGAAGGTTGAGGGCGCGCGGCGGGGCTTCAACCCGCATCGTCGCAAGGTGCCGAGCTATTACCCGATCACGGCGTACGAGGCGAACACCGGCCAGGTGCTACGGGTCGGCAACCGGGCGGGCAACGTGCATGACGGCAAGGCCTCGGCGAGCTTTCTGGACGAACTGTTCGATCAGCTCGATGCAACGCTTGAGCGCCGGCCGGTGCTGGAAATGCGCATGGATGGGGCGTTTTTCCGCGAGGACGTGCAGTACGCGATCAAGGTGCCGTTTTATCGATGGCTGGGACTGAAGGAACGGATCGCCGAGTGCCGGTATTGGGAGCCGGTGGACGCGTCGGTGGAATGTTTCGAGCGGTGGCTTCCCGTGCCGGCCTGGTCGCGCCGGATGCGCGTCGTGGTCTACCGCAAGCGCGTGCATCACCGGACCGCGAAGAACTATCAGCTCGATCTGTTCGATCCCGACGACGGCTACTTCGAGTACTCGGCCGTCGTCACCAACAAGGAGGTGACCGGGCGCACGCTATGGTTCTTCATGTGCGGGCGCGGCACCCACGAGAAGGTCTATGGCGAGCTCAAGGGCGGGTTCGCGTTCGACTGCGTGCCGACCCAGCGCTATGCGGCCAACAGCGCCTGGCAGGTGTTCAGCGTCATCGCATTCAACCTCATGCGCGCCTTGCAGGCCGGTACCTCGGAACGGCGATCCATGAATCGGAAACGACGAACGATCCAGCCGTTTCAGACCATACAGACCCTGCGGTATCGATTTATCAATCGGGCCGGCCTGTTGGTGCAGCCCAATGGCCGCCAAATACTCGATGTGGGCAACAATCCGATGGTTCGGAAGCGATTCCAGGCCATCGAAAACGCACTCTCAAGCTGAAATTTCTGCAACATCAAGGCTAGCTTCTTGAGCAGCTTGGCTTGTTCGATCTCGCCATATGTGCGTGTATCGTCTGCGTTTACCCAATCCCAGCAGGGTCCTGCGTGCTTCGTTGGTCCCTTCAGTAAGGCGATCGCCATCTCGGACGCAAGAGCCGCATCTCTAAACACACCAACGAACTTCTTCTCAGGTTGCCCACGCTCGAATACAATTAGGCTTCCCTTGACAGCCGTCCCAAGGAATCCACCTGAAGGTATATCCATTACTGCAATTGCGCGCAGCCCTTCTTCTTCAAGTTTGTCAAAGGCAAGTTTTGCCGATGCTGAGGAAGTGACATTGCGAGCGGCCATCCATATGAGACTACCCGACTTTGATATCAGCGGAGCAAGAGATCTGACGATTTCGCCGCCGAACCCGTCTGCTTTTTCCTTCCCTGACCGGTATCCAAGCGGTGTTTGGCAAACCGCAATGTCAAAGACTTGCTGTAACCCAACTTCGTCTACTGACCGCGCGATGGCTTCATCACCGAAGAGTTGATTCATTACCTCGGCCAAATCGGCATTGGGAACGACAATCTTGCCCACTTTCCCGTCTATCCGATCAAATAATGATGCTGTCAACACACTTAGTGACGACGTGTACTCAATAGAACGCGTACCTTGTTGCTTGGAACATAGCGTCGCTACAAAGTCCTCTATCGCGCAAGCGGTATCGCTCAATTGTCGTCCACCTTCGAAAAATCTCTTAGCTTCTCGCAACGTCTCGCTCGCTCGCAAATTGCACTCGATTCCTACGGCGATGATATCAACTAAGGATGGGCGTTTCGCTTTGGCGCGCAACGTATTGAGTTGTTTCCAGAACGCTGTCTTGTTTGCTATTTCCATTATGTCCCTTACAACAATGAAATCACTGTAAACGCTGCAGGCGCGACAATGCGACCACGTCGACCCCTTCTCCAATTGACCTATTTCAAATGTGATGTTGTACTTGCTGATCTAGCTGATTGTGCTTACAGACTCCTCTCTTCAAGTTCCGAGAACAAACTCTAGCGTCCCACCTTTCGACTCTGGGATTCTGTACATCTTTGACCTTCCCAATAGGACGTCCCGCAATTCGAGCGATCACTCCAATGTGTCCTCATCGGCGACATTTTTCTGTCTGAGTCGAAGCTGGGATCGGGAGGGACCACCGCTCGTTTACCTCGGCTCCACAAGCTTCAAGGCTGCTGTCTGGGAGCGCCGGTGTTTCGTCACTGCCGCGTGAACACCGCGAGGCTCGCGAGAAATCGAATTTCATCGGGCTATCGAATTCCGAATCGACGCCCTACAAAAACCAGACACACTTTTCGGGGGACGCCGCGACCGGCGCCCGTAGCCCTTACCTTCAAGACTCTGCATGGCTATTGGCATCTTCCGTCAATGTCAGAAGCTCGTTTATACTCTCCATTCGAGTACGCCGTATTTGCTCGACCCTAGCTTTCACATTTTCCAGATACTCAATTGGATTCCAATCCGCGAACTCGTCGTCCGGTATCCCGTACGTTTGACGAATTTCTTGGGCCAGTACGATCGCATCAAGTCCAAGCTTGGCGTATTGATAATGCCGCGCCTCATAGACGACCTCGTAGTCCGGCGGAAAAGCATTCACGTACGCAGATTCCACAATACGGTTTGCCGCCTCGGCGCGACTCGGATAAGAAGGAAGCCGGTACATGAGTTCATGGTCTATGCTGTTCCAATCAACATCTAACGGATAGCGTGGCGGGGATGGAAGATCCATCGTTGTCTCGAGGTTCCCGTCTTCGTTGCGTTGTCCATCGTCCATCGCAACTCTTGTACACCGATTCGCGTACTCATCCAAGATGCAGACCGCATGCATGGCCAAGTACCGTGCACGCTGCTTGCGAGCAAGCCATTCGGACCATATGTCTTTTGCCAAAGCGATAAAGGCACCAAGAAGAACGCCAGCCAAACCGATGGCAGCTTCGTTCATTCACCCGCTCCTGACACTACCCTACGGTAAACAGAATCGAGTAAAGCGTGGTCCACTGTTCGATACCTGGTGAATCTGTGACATGTCGAATTGCCTACTCCGCCCAAGAAACCTCTTCCCTTACCGCGAGTTTCGATCATCGAACGACCGCTCCTTCAGTGACGGGTTCTCAACTCGTAGTCTTTGCTGCGCGGCAATCCGGTATCGATGTCTTGTCGCTCAAGACCTTGGTTTCTGCCGGCTCCAAGGCCGCCAAGCCACCACTCGTCTGCAAGACTACCGGCCGTTTACTCGGCCAGTTCGAGGTACTGCCCAAATTTCCTTCAGAGCCACATTTCGTCAGCCGTTGCCATTCACGCTCGACTTCTAGCATGGAAGCATAAGCACGAGATGGGAAAGCAGCAACGTACAACCCGTAGGTGCAGAACTACCTCATTTTCGGCGTTGAATCGTTGGCTGTGCTCCACCGGCCAAACAGTGCCGACACCCAGCTCCGACCTCTCTCGGTCGACGACCAACAGACCGCGCAGCAACTGAAGATCTCGAGCAAGTCGAACAGATTGAAGTACACTCACTTCGCTAGTACCAACGTCTTGGCGATTTCCCAGATCTGAGTATGGTTTGATGCTTCCGCCACCGCCAGCAATAGGTTCTCGCCGGCCTAAGGCACCGGTTTCCCTTAGCCAGCGTCAGCGAGGGGTTCAGGCTGAAGAGCTTTCAACTTCTCGAAGATCCCATCGATCACGTTGGTCTTTCCCGCGAACAACGCTTCGGGACCGCCGGCATGCACGCTACTGAACGGCGCCTCGTAGAGCGCGGATGGCTCCATGACACCACGCGCCGTGAGTTGGTCAATCACCATTTCAATGAAACGGATTTGCGGCGTGCTCAGGCTTCGATTGGAGAGGAACTCCGAGAAGACCTCCTGCGCGGCGGAGCGGTCCATTCCCACCATGGTTCGCACGAAATGCGCCAGGGAGGGAGCGTCGCTTCGGGCCAGGAGTCCCGTCAACAGCGTCTGGCCATCGTCATCGCCGATCTCGACCAGTGTCTGCTCAAGCCCTTGCAGGTCGGTAGTCGTGAGCGGCTGGTTGGTCCGGAGGCGACGAATCACGATGTGGTCGAGATGGTTCTTCAGGTACTCCTGCACCTTCTTCTGATACTGGACCCCGGTCATCTTCGGCAGGTAGTCGGCGGCGCCCTTGCGGACGGCTGTGATCTCGTCCTGGAAATCGGTGTAGACGATCGTACGCGTCTTCTTGTCCAGGAAGGGCACCAGGCCACGCAATCGCAGGCGCAGTTCCTCGAGACCGTTCAAGGCGATGCCTTCCCAGAAGGCTGTCTCCTGCACTGAAGCCAGGTAGGCGAGCTGAGCCGACACCGCGGGAATCGCGCCCTTCTCTTCGAGCAGCATGGCGATCTCCACCACCCTCCGACGGTGCTGCTCGAAGGTGCCTGTATCGCCCTCGGCGACGGCCAGTTGCATCTTCAGCGCGGTGAGATCGAACAGGCGCGATTCGATGTCGTCGGTCTCGATCTCGCTGGGCAGCCCGGCAACCTCACTCTGCAGGAGCTCGGCGTCGGACGGGGTGAGCCGCTCCCATGACTCCCGCTTCCGGAAACGCTCGACTGCTTCGAGTTGCATCCGCACGATGAAGTTCTCGCGATTCATCGCCGCCACTTCCCCGTGCAGTTTCGTCGTCAACGCCTCGGCCAGCTCCGCCTGCGGGTCCAGGTCCGGCGTGGCCTTGACGATAGTCAGCAATTGCACCCTAGATCGGAAGAGTCGGGCGCGGAGTGGAACGCTGTCACCGACCTCGATTCCCTTCGGTTGCTCGTTGAAAAAGTCGAAGTTGAAACAGAAGTCGAAGACGCGAAAGTCGTGCTTGTCCTCCCCGGGTCCGAACAGGTCGGGGCACAGTCGCGTGCCGCGCCCGATCATCTGCCAGAACTTGATCCGCGAGTAGACCGGCTTGAAAAAGACCAGGTTGGCGACCTCGGGCACATCGATGCCGGTATCGAGCATGTCCACGGAGATCGCGATGTGCGGCGCCTTGTCCTTCCGTGAGAAGTCGTCGATCAGACTCTGCGGATACGTGGCGTAGTGATCGATGACGCGGGCGAAGTGTCCAGCGTATTGTGGGTAGTGCCGGTTGAACCGCTCCTCGATGAAATTCGCATGCTCGTGATTGCGCGCGAAGATGATCGTCCTGGCCAGCCGGTCGCCACCGTCGACCGTGTGACCGTGCTGCATGAGATGTTGCAGCACCTTGTCGACCGTGTCGCTGTTGAAGAGCCAATTGTTGATGGCGGACGCGTTGACCCGCTCCGGCAGCGTACCATCGTCCTCGTCGTCGCCCCAGTCGAGGCTCTCCCACTGCGCCTGCTCTTCCTCGCTGAGCGAATCGTAGTCGATGCCCTCGCGCGGAAACCGTAGATCCACCTGCTGAACCTTCGGTGGCACGAGAAAGCCGTCCGTCACCGCGGTCGCCAGTTCGTACGCGTCGGTAGGTACGCCCGGCTCCAGGTCGAAGAGCTGGTAGGTGTTCCTGTCGACCTGGTCCCGAGGGGTCGCGGTCAGACCCACCAGCAGCGAGTCGAAGTACCGAAAGATGGCCCCGTACTTCTGATACACCGAACGGTGCGCCTCGTCGATGATCACGAGATCGAAATGCCCGACCCCGAAGCGGGCCTGGGTGCCCGTCGTCTCGTCGATCAGCCCCATCATCGTTGGATAGGTGCAAACGTAGACCCGGCCCGCCTTGTCCTTCTCGGTCACCAGGTTCACCGGGCTCGATTCCGGCAAGTGGGCCTTGAACGCCCCCACTGCCTGATTCACCAGAGATATCCGGTCTGCCAGAAACAGCGCCCGCTTCACCCAACCCGCCCGCTGCAGCAGGTCGACCAGCGCGATCGCCACGCGCGTCTTGCCGCTGCCGGTCGCCATCACCAGCAGCGCCTTGCGCCGCGCCTGTCCGAATTGCTCACCGATGCTCCCGATGGCCCGCTTTTGGTAGTAGCGCCCGGCAATGGCGTCCTTCACCCGCGAAGCGCCCAGCGGTTCGCGGTGGGACCGGCGATGCAGCAGTGATGCCAGCTCATCCTTCTTGTAGAAGCCGGCGACAACTCGCGGCGCGTAGACCTGGTCGTCCCAGAGGTAGGTTTTGTACCCGTTCGTGTAGAAGATGACCGGGCGCTGGCCGTGCATGGCCTCCAGGCAGTCCGCGTAGAGTTTTGCCTGTTGTCGACCCACTGTCGGATCGACAGTCGTCTTCTTCGCCTCGACCACCGCCAGCGGCTTGCCGTCATCGCCCCACAGGACGTAATCGGCGTAACCGAGCCCCGAGTCGTTCGGCATGCCCGTGACTTCGTACTCGCGGTCGTGTTCCCGGTCGAGCGGCCAGCCGGCACGCTGCAGGGCCAGATCGATGATTAGCCTGCGGGTTTTGCTCTCGTTCCAGTCGCGCGTCTCTGGGACGGTCTCGTTCTCCGCCTTGATGGCGGCGAGCCGTTCACGCAACGCCTCCAGCTCGTCTTCGATCTCCTTACGCGCGTCGTCGGCTGCATCCACTTGGCTCTTGAGGGAGTCCAGTTCTTCGACGCTGGCCGGCGTGACGCCGGGTTCCAGTCTGGGGACAAGTGACTCGTCGAATGTCTTTCCGTGAAGTTTCTTCGCCCCTTTTCGCAGATAGGTGCGGCCCGCCCAGTAGAGGACGTGCGCTAGTTCCCGCACGACGTTCAACGCCTGCTCTGGCGCGGGTGCCTTGTTGCCATGCACCGCCACGTTGCCCGCCTTCCGGATGTACTCCGCCTTCTGCCACACGACCTCGGGCACGATCGCGCGGAACGCAGGCTCGCTCAGGTAGGCGTCCAGGTTCGTGACCTTTGGTGGGCTCAGGGTTTTCTCGACCTTGTAGACACGTTTTACCAGGCGCTCCAGCGCATGGCGTGCATGGAAGCACGATGCCCGCGGGTCGCCGTAGACGTGGTGCTCCGCGTAGCTTGCGCTCTCCGCCGCGTGCGGGAATTCCGGTTTCAGGAACGCGAAGTTGGCGGAGATTTCCATGGAGGCTCAGAGGTCTCCGCGGAAGGCGCGGGACTGCAGGGAGGCGAAGAGGGTGTCGAGTTCGGCGAGATGGGCTCGCTGACTGGCCCGCTGTTGCTCGACGGCTTCTACGATAGCGGCGAAGCGGTGTTGGAGGTCGATTGGAGGAAGATAGATTTGCAGACTCTTTAGTCGCCCAAGGCTTATACGGCCCCGCGTTTGACCTCGGACCAGCCGGAGAGCCATTGAAACGATGCCCGGATTGTTAAGAAGCCAACAGACATAGTTCGCATCTACCTTTGACATATCAACTCTCATGAGAATGCAGTCCGCCTTGTTAAGGGCGCGCTGCAGGGCCGCAGGGACGATGCAGGCACGAAGATTAGGATCTCCCATAGTCCCAATAATCACATCGCCGGGCGTGCAGTGATTGCGGGGCAGGCTAGCGAAGTGCTCTTCGGAGATGAAGGCACGGTCATCGTTCAGCATCTCGCCCACCCCGATGTTTTGCAGCCGAATTACTCTCACGCCTTTCTCGACGTAGTGAGAAGTCTTCAGATTCGAGCCAAATGGACCGTCCTTAAATTCCTCGGAAATCGCGGACAATGTGGTCGGTGGCCACCTCATCGGATTGACGACAGGGTCCCCGAATATGTCGAGGAAGGTGGATTGGAGGAGGGCGTCGAGCCGGGCGAGAGCCTCGCGGCGCTTGGCCCGCAAGGCGTCCGCCGCATCCAGAATCCTCGCAATCCGCTTCTGCTCGGCAAGAGGAGGAAGGGGGATCTGGAGATCTAGCGTTCTCTTGTGATTAAGATTTGAGATGTTTGTTGTCTGGTTCGCAAAGGAGCGCAGTTTCCTCTGCACCACATCCGAGGAAAACCAGCGAAATAGGTAGCTGGACTCCAGCTGCTCGGTCTTCGGCCTTAGGATTGAGATGAAGCCTCCGGCTGTACTTGGATACTCCAGTTTTGGCACTTGGCAGCACTTGCCGACATGATTCCAACTATTCGCACTTGAGACGAGGATGTCTCCTGCCGAGAGCATCTTCTCAGCGTTCTTTACGAGACTGCTTGGAACTGCAATCAGGTCGGATTCATCAAGGGCTGCCTGCACGTTCTTGGTCCTCATGCAGACGACGCTTCCCTCGTCCCGCAGGTCGCATTTATCCACTGGCTTGAATGTGATTCCGCGGATCAGTCGCGCATGGTCTCCGAGCCGGACGGCACTCATCCCAACAACCCCACCAAGTCCTCACGGCCCTTTGCGATTACTTGCTCCAGTTTCGCCAGTCGTTCCAGGATCACTCTTGGTGGATCGTACTCCACCGCCTCGTAGTCGATCTTCTTGTAGCGGTTGATGGACAGGTCGTAGTCGTTATTAGCGATCTCGCCCTTTGGCACGAGGAAACTCTGATCCGTCCGCGCCCGCTCGCGATCTGCCTCACGGTTTCGCCAACGGGCGAGAATGTCGGCAAGGTCGCTGTTGTCCGGTTGCGGTGTGCGCTTGTCGTCCAGCGAGTAGCCGTCCGCCTGCATGTCGTAGAACCAGACGTCCTCCGTGCCTCCCGAGTTGGTCTTGGTGAAGAGCAGGATGGCAGTGGAGACCCCGGCGTAGGGTCTGAAGACGCCCGAGGGCATGGAGACGATGGCGTCGAGCTTCTGTTCCTCGACCAGAATCCTGCGCAGGGTCCTGTGCGCCTTGCTCGACCCGAAAAGCACGCCGTCGGGCACGATGACGGCGGCGCGGCCGCCGGTCTGGAGCAGGCGCAGGAACAGGGCAAGGAACAGCAGCTCGGTCTTCTTCGTCTTGACGACCTGCTGCAGGTCCCTGGCGGTGGACTCGTAGTCGAGACTACCCGCAAACGGCGGATTGGCGAGGACGAGCGAGTACCGCTCGGCGTCGTCCCCGGCTGCCGCCACGTCGACCTGGGCCAGCGAGTCCCGATAGCGGATGTCCGGATTCTCGACCCCGTGCAGCAACATGTTCATGCTGCCGATGCGGAGCATGGTGTTGTCGAAGTCGTAGCCGTGGAAGGTGCCCTCGTTGAACCGACGGCGGACCAGGGCGTCCTTGTAGATGCGGTCGCCGTGGTGCTCGACGAGATGCTCGGAGGCCGCGACGAGGAAGCCGGCGGTACCGCAGGCAGGGTCGCAGATGACGTCGTTCGGCTTCGGTGCGGTCATGTCCACCATCAACTTGATGATGTGGCGCGGCGTGCGGAACTGCCCGTTCTGTCCGGCGGTCGCGATCTTGCCGAGCATGTACTCGTAGAGATCACCCTTGGTGTCGCGGTCAGCCATGTCGATGTCATCGAGCTGGTCGACCACGTTGGCCAGCACCCGAGCCGTAGGCATCATGAAGAGGGCGTCCTGCATGTGGTGGGTGTAGGTGGTTCCCTCGTCCGAGCCTTCCGTCTTGCCCATCGACTTGATGAAGGGGAACACCTTGTCCCGCACGGTCTCGAACATCTGCTCCGGCGCAAGCTCCTTGAAACGCGACCAGCGCAAAGCGTCCTGGTCGGCGGTGAACACCGGCTCCTCGATCGGCTTGCCGGTGCGAGCGGCCTTGTGCTCCTTGCGGGTATGCAGCTCGTCCAACCCCTTGATGAAGAGCAGGTAGGTGAGCTGCTCGATGACTGAGAGCGGGTTCGAGATGCCGCCGGACCACATGGTGTTCCAGATTCCGTCGACCTTGGATTTCAGCTCACCGGTGATCATGATTCCATTTTGCCTTTCTCCATTGAGTCCTCAAGGTGCCTGAACCTCGAGGCGAAACACCTCCGGGGATGTGCCGCTCGCTAGTGGTATCTATAGGCGACGGCTCCTTCGGGCGCCATGGTACCTGCGGTTGTGGGCCTCGTCTTCGCCGCACACTGAATGGGCCGGCAATGGTGGGCTGCCCCATACCAATAGCAATCGAAATCTGCACAACTGGGGAAAACTACTTCAGCATTGACACGCGCCACCAAATCGGTCCCGATATCGCGGCCATCCAGTCCAGTCAACGCCTCGCGCTCGGCCCAGTTCGGCCAGCGCCAGATTTCGTCGATCTCGAATTCGGGCTCCTGAAGCGCGACGCGCATGAACAACTGCTTGAACCAGCGCCCCTTTTCCGACTCGTCCCGACTCTCGTTTCGAACGCGGTCCAGGATGACACCTGAACCTGGCCTTCCCGCCAGTTCGAAACTCATCTGCGTTGTCGTCAACACAAGTACCTGCTGGACTCAATGGGAATCGCCCTGACCGTCCGCCGATATAGCGCTCTGAGACTTCAGCCGCCGATTCAGGCGGACTAGCGGTTCCGAGAAGGCTTGTTCCAGCTTGACAATGTGTTCGCACAACCACTCGATCATCGCTGGCCAATTGTCTTCACTATAGCCGTCGAACGGATGAGCATAGGAGACTCGACTCATCTTCTTGTCGGGCAGCCGTTGCCATTTGAGTTCGGCACCGAAGCGGTCTTCGATCTCCTGTTTCTTCCGTTCGAGCCGGTCGTAAATCCACTTGTTCTCGCCGGCCTCGGAACGCTGAAGGCTAATCTCAACGCGCGCAGCGCTTTTCAGGAAGATCAGTGTGTAGGCGCAGCCGGACACACCGGTCGCGCTGGCGAGCCAGTGGTCCTTCGACGGGCTGATGTTCTCGTACCGCGCAATGCCCCGCCTTCGCAGTTCCTCCAACGTCCTCGTCCAGAACGACCGCCTCAGTTCATGGCGGCGTTTTTGCGTGCCCTGCACCGACTTTTCCTCGGATTCCTTCGCCGCCATTCCGATCATGTAGTCCGCCGCCTCGGGCGTTGGGATGATCTGTTGCAGGTCGATCAGAAGCTCCTCGCCGAAGCTGTACGGCACAGCCCGGAAGCACTGCGCCCGGATCTCGTGGCCGATCAACCAGAGCACCGTCGCCGTCACTTCCTTGCGGAAGTTTGCTGCGACCAGTATCAATCGCTGATCACTGCCTGCGTTCAGTACCGTGTCGTCGAGATCTTCAACGTCGAGGAACTCGCACAAGTTCGTTACCGCACTCTCGCCGTCGAACCACCGGTCGAGATACTTCTGATAGATTTCGATGATCTCCGCCTTCTTCAGGCTGGAGCAGTAGGCGACGTACTTGAGCGCCTGCCATACGACATCGCGACCCGAATCGTCGAGTTTGTTCTCGACCACCACCAGCCGACCCTCCTTGTCCAGCGCAAGCAGGTCGAGGCGCTCGCGAGTATCGGCGAAACCGTCGAATTCCTTCTGAATGATCAGGAGATCCTCACCCAGCGCTTCAGGCGTTTTCACGAGCCACTCCTGAAGATGCGTGCGCTCGTGCAGGTTCAGCTCACTGAATCGACGTTTTTCCAGCCTGACGAGCCGGTTTTCCGCAAGGTTCACCTTGAACATCCGTGGACTCCTTCTTCATCCTTGCCTAGCCGCCCGCAAATCCGGACCCGACTCGACGGCCTTTGAGACGGTTCTGGCTGCACGTCCCGGCTTCGTTCCACATGGAGCCTGTGGTTTCCATCAGGCCGATGAACTTCTCTCACTGGAGCTTATCCGGTCCACGCGGGACAATACCGATTGTAGACAAGAAGCCTTTACCTGCGGGTACCAGGGCAGCTTGCCGACCCGGCGACCTGCGGCCGGCGGCCGCCTATCCGACGGAAAGCGCGACCGCCGTGCCTCACCATCGACACACAGGTCGGCGCGATGACCGCCGCGATGGCGATTACCGGCAACAGCGCAGGCACTTCCTGACTCGCCCACATGCGCGCACGGGGCATCGACGACAACCGCCGCGTCTTCTTCGAGCTGTTCCGGACGACAGCACTTACTTGGGCCTTGGGGGGCTCGCCTTTGTTGCTGCCCTCGCTCGTCCACTCATTTTCGAACTACATGGCCCTTTGGCCACGATCATAGCCACGCCGATTGACTCGCGGTTTATTCTTTCCTGTGCCCAAGCGCCGCCGCGACCACATCCGCCACCGCATCCTCCGCCGACAGTCCGCCGATGCGCAGCGCAATGTAGGTCAACCAAGACGCACCACAACCCACAGTGACCATCTCATGCGCCAATGCCATGCGGTGCATCGCGTCCGCCGTCTCCAAGTAGCCGTCCGCGATTCCGGCGTCCTGAACTCTGCCCTGCACCATCGCTACCCAGTCGGCACTCTCGTTTGAGCGAAGGCCGCATAAGCGACCGAACTCGCCCAGCAGAAACAGGAACCGCAATTTGCGCGCTTCGCCGGCCTCCTCCCGCGTAGGTTGCCACGGCCACCTAAATCGGCCAGCAGGCGGATTGTCGAGCGCCGCCAGCAACGCGGCGTAGGCCTCGGTCTGGCGTGCCTCTGGAGCCGCTTCGCCTTGCCCGTAGGCTCCGCCGGCCAAGCAGACCAGCGCCACGATCACGCCCCGCAAAATGTGCATGCGACCTCTCCCAACGGGGGCGCACCGCCTTCGGTGTTTCCCTCCCCAAATCAGAGGAAGGTTTCGATATGGAACATTCGAGCAGAAGATGATAACGCCCATCACCAAGAAACCGAACGCGGAAAGCTAGGCCGCAGACAGTTCAATGGTTCCGCATGAGCCGGCAACGCACTTAGCGAGAAATACACCGCGTAGCGGTCCACCACTGCGTTTAGGTACGGAAATGGCCAATAACGCGTAGGTCTTCAGACCCGTGAAATCGAGCGCACGGTTTGCGTGCGTCAGCCAGGGTCTCGCTCCAAGAGATCTCCGACCTCGCACTCGAAGTAGTCGCAGAGCGCGTCAATCGTGCTCAATTCCAAGCGCTCCGCGGTTTCTTTGTACAGCGCGGTAACTGTGCTTCTTGGCAATCCGGTATCGCGAGCCACGTCCGCGACTCGCAACTTTCGCTCACCCATCAGTACGGACAGTCGGCACTTAATCATAAGCCGAAAAAGTCACTCTGAAGAAGAAATTCTCGCTCAAAACGACATTGTAACTTGCAGAATGACATTATGTGCTTTAGAATACTATCTCAGACAACATTTTGCCGCCCAGACGGACAAAATGTGAGCTTAACGAAAACTCCGATGGAATTGAAATGCTATGTTACCAATGGACGCGACTAGAGTTGAACCGCGCACGGCCACCCAACGGCTGGCCCGTGGGCTTTGCGTCAAGCTGCGGCTCCCAACGAACGACTCCTTGGCTTTCGTAATCGGCCGCGGTACGGAAACCACGAACGAGGCTGCCGTAGTCTCGTGGCTGCAATCTTCCGGAATCGATCCGCACGAATCCACTTTCGATGATGCCTGCGAAGCACTGAGGAACACGCTGCGTGACGTATTGGGAGAGGCATGAGGCGACGAACTCGTCGGTTGACTGTCCGTCCAGCCGCAAGGTTCGCGACGACGCCTCCGATACTTCGATTGATTGCTGAGGACTTCCTGGAATGGCGAGAAAGGCGGCATTGTACCTCCGGTCCTCAAAAGACCGCCACGATGTCAGCGTCGACTCGCAGAAGCGCGAACTCAGCAAGCTAGCCGCCAGCAACGGCGACATCATTGTTGCCGAGTTCGCCGATCGCGTCGAGTCGGCCAAGACAGATGACCGACCCGCGTTTCAGGCGCTAATCGCCGAAGCGAAGACCAAGGCGTGCCGTTTTCGCGTTCTGTACTGCTATGACACCAGTCGGTTTTCGCGACGCCAGTACCACGCCCAAATGTACAAGCACCTGCTAAGGTCCAAAGGCGTCGAGCTTGTCTTTCTCAAGCTCCCCAAGACCGACACCATCGTCGACCCGATCATCGAAAGCCTGATGGAGGCTTTCGACGAGTTCCATAGCCAGAAGTCCAAGATGGACGGCTTGCGAGGGATGCGCGAGAACATCAAGCAGGGGTGGAGAGCCGGAGGTCGAGCCATACTGGGCTACAAGCTCGACAAGCAGGTCGTGGGGATGCGCGAAGGCCAGCCCCTGACCAAGAGTAAGCTCGTCAAGGACCCAAGGACCTTCCGGGAAGTACAGCGGTACCTTCAGGGTCGTGCTCGAGGCGAGTCGCGACGCGAACTGCAAGCACAGATGGGCATCAAGGTTCCCTACTCCTCGCTCGTCTACCTTGAAGACAGCGCCCTAACTTACGCGGGCCACACTGTATGGAACCGGCACAAGGAGTTCCTTGATGGCGCGTACGTAGGCGCCGGCGATGGAAGGTATCGGGACCGGTCGGAATGGGAGATCTGCCGAGATACGCATGAACCAATGATCTCGGATGCGGAAGCCGAAGCAATTTTTCGCGAACGCGACAAGCAGAAAATGCGACAGAGTCGGTACCGCCGCAATCACTACCTGCTGTCCAGTCTGATGGTCTGCAAGTGCGGTGCCAGAGTCGACGGAGACGGAGGCTACTACCGCTGCCATGACCGTTGCGGAGTGCGCGCCATCAAGAAGGAAACGCTGGAACGGACTGTGCTCGACGAGATCTCATGCCAGCTGTTCACCGCGGACTTCCTGCAAGCGCTCCGACAGGAAGCCACTGAGATGCTGGAAGCCGAAACACCCCAGCAGCGTCATCTGGCCGATCACGTACGAAAGTCGCTCAACGACATAGACCGCGAGGTATCAGAGCTCGCGGGCCTCCTGACCGAGGTCCGACACCGGCGACCGCTTATCGAGCGCATGGACAAGCTCGAGGACGAGAGGCAGTCCTTGGTGAAAGAACTCGAGCGACTCGAGGCCGCCGACACGCCTGTGATCATCGAGATGTCGGACTTGGAACTCGATGAATTCGCCGACCAGTGGCGGACCGATCTCCAGTCCGGAACGATGGACAAGCGCAAGGCGGTCTTTCGACAGCTCATCGAGTCGGCCGTCTTCGACGGCGAGGAACTCGAGGTCGTACCCAATCTTGCCACCCTCGCCGGCACTGGGGTTAAGGTAGCGTCCCCACGGGATGTAGAACTGTTACTATTACCTCTTGTTTATACAGGATTTTTTATACATACACGAGAAAATATTCCCACGAAATTTACCACGTAAACAGCCCGATCGCCCGATCGTCATGCTATCCGATTGGCGAGCGCGGCGAAGCTCTTTGGGGTCTCCAGTCGCTTTCCACGAGGCGTGCAGTGAGCCTCGAAAGCATGACTGAAGAACTGTCATCCTTCGACACAACGATATCGGTCCATGTGAGGTATCTACTGCCACAGGCAGTCGCGGCCATGCTGCCAAATCCAACGACTGAATCCCGCCTAAACCTCACCGGGGTGAGGCCGTCCAAACCGAGTTTGAACCTACCGGAAGAGCCGGTACGGTTCAAAACGGGCTAAGGGAGGGCGTCGTTACGAACCATCTGGGTCATGCGCGCCCCGGCCTCATTGAAGGAAGGTCTGTCACGCACCTAAGCGTTGCCAGGCAACAGCAAGGTGGTGTGTGTCACGAAAGTACCGGAACACGCAGTGAAGCGCTTGCAACTCGGGACGGCCGGGGCTATGGTTACGGTGCTCTGGGCGTTCGCCCCGAGTCTGAGAAAGCCACCATGCTAGCGCACGCTGGCCGCGCCGGGAGTGCCGGCACATCACCTGCCGCTGGGAATACTGTCCTTTCGGCCTAGATCATCTGATCGATAGAGAGCAATCGCACGCGTCCGCGTGCGAGGCGTCTGCGTTGTCTGCCTTCCGACCGCAACGTCGCACGAGCTTTCGATATGCCCGTACGCCGCGCACACGGCGTACCGGACATGTCGCACTCATTTCATCACCACGAATAATTTTGCAGGAGATCACCCAATGAACATTACAAACACCTCTCAATCGTCGCCCGTAAACGCAGGATCCTACGGACCTGATGAACCACAGAAGAAATCGAACGGACACCCAAGGACGTACAGATTGCTTTCGCGACGCGAGGTCGAGCGCCGAGTCGGACTCTCGTGTTCGACTCTCTATCGGATGATTGACGCAGGGGAGTTCCCACGCCCCCGGCGGATCGGACGACGCGCCGTTCGATGGCCCGAGGATGAAGTTGACGCTTGGATTGCGACCCGGCCGCGTTCAGGTGGCAACGGCGTCCACTAGCCACGACCAAGGCAACCTACCGGTGTGCTTTGTCACGCCGGTGGGCACCTCCGTTCTGATACTGAGCCGCGCGTCGGTCAAACGACGGAGCCTCCGGAAAAGTCGGGGTGGTTCAAAGCTCCGAAACGCCAAAACAAGGCTAGGCCCCGATGATCAGTATCTTCGCGTGTCATGATCGATCGCCACTCGGGCGCCGAACGGCGTTCCCTCGTCCGTCTGCCACCGCTCATCCTCAGCCCTCCCTCGTCACCGACAAAACGAACGGGAACTGACCACGCCCAAACAGACAATGACGTCCCAAAAATTCTCGCTTACAGCGATGCAGTCGCGACACGGAAGGATGCTGCATTGATGGAACCCGACGAACCACAACGCCACGTCACGGATACCGGCGGGCACACGTCGGCGCTCAGCGGCGCGGTGATGCGCATCGGCGCGAGCCTGAATGTAGACACAGTATGAGCGAGGTCCTCGACAGCGCCAGCACGCTCGCCGGCGCGGGACAACGGCAGCGCTAGCGTACGCGCCCTCGACAGTGAAATGGCGTGCGTTACAATCCGCGCTCCCCCAAATCCTAAAATTGCTTCTTATGTTTCCAGCATCCGTCGAGTCGCAGGCAGCCTTGACTTGCATTCGATCCTCGCGCCGAGCGGTCGGCCCCTTGTCGCGGACCCGAACGTACAGTGGCCCCCTACCGTGGCGGTGATTACACCTGAACGCGATCTTGAAGAGTCCCTTATCACGAAGCTACGGGACCTCAAGTACAAGTATCGCACCGACATCTGCGATCGAGCGAAGCTCGAAGCAAACTTCAGGGAAAAATTCGAAGCCCTGAACCGTGTCACACTTACGGACGGCGAGTTCCAGCGACTCCTCGACGACATCGTCACACCAGACGTGTACGAGGCCGCACGCTCCCTCAGGAACCGGGAAGCGTTCATCCGCGACGATGGCACGCCGCTCAACTACACACTCGTCAACATCAAGGATTGGTGCAAAAACACCTTCGAGGTCGTCAATCAGCTCCGCATCAATACCGACTACAGCCATCACCGCTACGACGTCATACTTCTGATTAACGGCGTTCCCGTCACTCAGATCGAGCTAAAGACGCTTGGGATCAGCCCGCGGCGGGCGATGGAGCAGATCGTCGACTACAAGAACGACCCCGGCAACGGATACTCCAATACGCTCCTGTGCTTCATTCAACTCTTCATCGTCAGCAACCGAACGGACACCTGGTACTTCGCAAACAACAACGCGCGACACTTCGCCTTCGACGCTGACGAGGGGTTCCTCCCGATCTACCAGTTCGCGGCAGAAGACAACACCAAGATTACCCACCTCGACGACTTCGCCGAACGGTTCCTGGCCAAGTGCACGCTCGGCCAGATGATCAGCAAGTACATGGTCCTCATTGCCAGCGAGCAGAGGCTCATGATGATGCGCCCGTACCAGATCTACGCAGTCAAGTACATCGTCGACTGCATCGATCAGAACTGCGGCAACGGCTACATCTGGCATACGACCGGTTCCGGCAAGACGCTCACCTCATTCAAAGCCTCAACGTTGCTTAAGACCAATGAGAGCATCCACAAGTGCCTGTTCGTCGTGGACCGCAAGGACCTCGACCGCCAGACGCGCGAGGAGTTCAATCGGTTCCAGGAGAACTGCGTCGAGGAAAATACCAACACTGCGGAGCTCGTCCGCCGTCTCCAGTCCGACGATTACGCGGACAAGGTCATCGTCACGACCATCCAGAAGCTTGGGCTCGCTCTCGACGAGAGCGGCAAACATAACAAGCAGAACATCGCGAAGGGGAGATCAACGTTCAAGGCCCGACTTGAGGAACTCCGCGACAAGCGCATGGTTTTCATCTTCGACGAATGCCACCGGTCGCAATTTGGCGAAAACCACAGGGCCATCAGGGAGTTCTTCCCGAGCTCGCAACTCTTCGGGTTCACCGGCACGCCGATCTTCAAGGACAACGCGACCGTCAAGCAAATCGAGGGAGACATTGCCACCCTTCGAACCACCAAGGACCTCTTCCAGCAGGAGCTTCACGCGTACACCATCACCCACGCGATCGAGGATCGGAACGTCCTTCGTTTCCACGTCGACTACTACAAGCCAAAGGACGCCCCCTCGCTCAAGCCCGGGGAGACCCTTGCCAAGCAGGCGGTCGCTCAGGCCATCCTCGACAAGCACGATGCCGCGACCGGAGGCCGACTCTTCAACGCACTGCTGGCTACCGCCTCGATCAACGACGCGATCGAGTACCACAACGTCTTCAAGGAGCTTCAGGCCCAACGCCGGGCGGAGGACCCCGAGTCTGTGCCTCTCAAGGTTGCCGCCGTCTTCTCGCCCCCGGCCGAGGGCAACAAGGACATCCGGCAGATCCAGGAGGACCTCCCCCAGGAGAAGGAGGACAACCAGCACGACCCAGAGGGCAAGAAGGACGCGCTCAAGACAATTATCGCCGACTACAACCAGCAGTACGGCACGAACCACGACATCAACAGCTTCGACTCTTACTACCAGGACATCCAACAGCGCATCAAGGCCCAGCAGTTCCCCAACCGAGACCTGCCCCGCAAGGGCGCCGAGAAGATCGACATCACCATCGTCGTCGACATGCTCCTCACCGGCTTCGACGCCAAGTTCCTCAATACGCTCTATGTCGACAAGAATCTCAAGCACCACGGCCTGATCCAGGCTCTCTCCCGCACGAACCGCGTTCTCAACGCGACAAAGCCCTATGGCCACATCCTCGACTTCCGCCAACAGCAAACCAGCGTCGATGCCGCCATTGCTCTCTTTTCAGGTGAGAAGGCTGACCGGGCTCGCGAGATCTGGCTGGTTGACAAAGCCCCGGTCGTCATTGAGAGATTCAAGAAAGCCGTCGCCGACCTTGGCGAATTCATGCAGTCGCATGGCCTCGAAGCCAAGCCCGATCAGGCGAACAACCTTAAGGGCGACGACGCGCGAGCCCAGTTCATCAATCGGTTCAAAGAGGTGCAACGGTTCCAGACGCAGCTCGACCAGTACACCGACCTCAGCGACGAGCAACGCGAGCAGATTGAGCAGACCCTCCCAAAAGACGACCTCCGCGCCTTTCGCGGCGTCTATCTCGAAACCGCCCAGCGCCTGAAAGAGCAGCAGGGCAGGCCTGCAAAGGACGGAGATGCGGCCAGCCCCGATATCGACCAGCTCGACTTCGAATTCGTCCTCTTCGCCTCGGCCCTCATCGACTACGACTACATCATGAAGCTGATCGCCAAGTACTCGGGCCAAGATCCGAAGAAGCTGACGATCAGCCGCGAGCAGCTCATCGGCCTGATCCAGTCCGACGCCAAATTCCTCGACGAGCGGGAGGCGATCACGGAATACGTCCGCTCACTCAAGGAGGGCGAAGGCCTCGACGAGGCCGCCATCCGTATTGGTTACGAACAATTCAAGGAGGAAAAGCAGGCCAAGGAGATCGAAAGCCTCGCCCAGACCCACGGCTTGGCTTCCGAGTTGCTCACGGACTTTATCGACACCATCCTGCAGCGCATGATCTTCGACGGCGAGCAACTCACCGATCTGATGGAACCGCTCGACCTTGGCTGGCGCGAGCGCCGCGTGCGGGAACTCGCCCTCATGGCGGACCTTGTTCCGCTCCTGAAGAAGCGGGTTCACGGCCGGGACATCTCGGGCCTCAATGCCTACGAGCATCGAGGTGCATGATGATCGCCGACAAGCCTTCCCCCTTGGTGCCAAGACTGCGTTTTCCGGAGTTCGATGGGGCGTCTGAATGGAAACCTCAAAGACTAGATGAGGTGTCGCCGTCGATTTTTGATGGAACACATCAGACGCCAACGTACACCGAACAAGGTGTGCCGTTTTATAGCGTGGAGAATCTGGTTAGCGGGACCGCGAACAAGTTCATATCTCGAGACGACTATCTTGAGGCAACCCGAAAGAACAAGCCAGAGAAAGGCGACATACTCCTGACCCGCATCGGCAAGATCGGGCATTCACAAGCTGTGACCTGGGATCACGAGTTCAGCATTTACGTCACCCTCGCTGTCATTAAGGCATCGCCAGTTTTTAACACGAGTTATCTCGCCCACTACCTCCAATCTGGCTCCTATCAAACAGAACTGATCCGCAAGTCTCTCCAGAGTGCAGTCCCGCCAAAGATCAATCTAGACGACCTCCGGTCAACTCTTGTTCTCCTTCCTGACATGGAGGAGCAGGTCCAAATCGCCGACTGCCTGGGCTCGCTGGACGACCTGATCGCGGCGGAAGGCCGGAAGCTCGAAGCCCTGCGGTCGCACAAGCAAGGGCTGATGCAGCAGCTCTTTCCCCAGCCCGGTGAAACCGTTCCGCGGCTGCGGTTTCCGGAGTTTCTGAATGGGTCGGCATGGGATGAGCTAAGAATTCGCGATATTTGTGACCTCAAAGCCGGCGACTTCATACCAGCCTCGGAAATCGCTAAAGATGCGGATGAAGGTACGTTTCCTTGCTACGGCGGGAACGGCTTTCGCGGATACGTAAAGTCATTCACACACGAAGGTCGGTACGTACTTGTTGGGCGACAGGGTGCCTTGTGCGGCAATGTAAACCTGTATGCGGGGAAATTCCACGCGACCGAGCACGCGCTTGTGGCAACACCTAAGCCGAGGATTGATACAGGTTGGCTGTTTTACGCCATGCGCGTATTGAACCTAAACCGCTTCTCGGTCGGACAAGCTCAACCCGGACTTTCGGTAGCAGTACTGAGAGATGTCGGCATCTCGGTACCGATTGGAGCCGATGAACAACAGAAGATCGCCGGCTGCCTCGGCTCGCTGGACGACCTGATCGCGGCGGAGGGCCGGAAGCTCGAAGCCCTGCGACAACACAAGCAAGGGCTGATGCAACAGATGTTTCCCGACCTGGAGAGGTAATGACAACCATTGAAGACATTGCTTTAGATCTGTGCGACGACCCTGCCGCTGTTCATTTACTTTACGCCTTCAACTCGGTGGGTAAGACGCGACTGTCAGTCGCGTACAAGAATGCGACCAAAGAGGCGGACGGAACGCACGCGGGCATCTACTACAACGCATACAGCGAGGACCTGTTCGTCTGGAATAATGACATCGAGAACGCTGAGGCCAACATCCGCCTCACCGTCCTCCCGAGCAGTCTCAACAGGCTTCACGCCGAACTTAATGAACTCGAAATCCACGCGAAGCTGAAACCGTACAGACCAAGCTACGACTTCCGCTTCGTCATGCACCCAGATCCCGAGATGGGAATCGACTCGATTTCATTTTTCCCCGAGGAAACGCAGCCCGGCGATGTTCCGGCGATGAAGATCTCCCGTGGCGAGGAGCGAGTTTTCGTCTGGTGCTTCTTTCTGGCGATGATGGAAGTGGAAGGTTGGGCGGAAATTCAGACTCGCCATATATTCATCGACGACCCGGTCTCAAGCCTCGACGACCACAACATTTTCGTGACCGCATCGACGCTGTACGACCTGGTTGAGAAGCACTTCGACGAACGGAAGATCATTATTGCCACCCATCATGTCGGTATATTCTCCATCCTATCCGATTGGTTGACGAAGGGCGCGAAGGCCGACAAGTACAAGTCGGGGACAAATGCGAGCATCCTCAGCAGTAAATTTGGCGAAGTCTCGCTGGAGACCCACAAGAGCGATGTGTTCCTCTACCACCTCCGAGTCCTCCAGTTGCTGGAGCAAGCTCGGCAAGAGAACAATGTCCGGGCATTCCACCTGGCACTTCTCCGTCAACTGCTGGAGAACGTGTCGTCGTTTCTGGGTGTCGGTCGGATCAGCTATGTACTCGAATGCATCGGGTTCGAGGATGCGGATGAAATCGCCCGAATCATGAACGCGCTCGCCCACAAGAATGTCTATTACTATGAATCGGACCTCCTCGTGCCGGACAGCTTGGCGCTGTTTGACGAGATTCTTGTGAAGCTGAACACGCAGTACCGCTTCGTCACCCATACCGGCAAACCATGACAGAGAACAACCAGATTCAGCTTGGCAAAACGCTCTGGTCCATTGCCGACCAACTCCGCGGGGCGATGAACGCGGACGACTTTCGAGACTATATGCTCGCGTTCCTTTTTCTCCGCTACCTCTCGGATAACTACGAGCGGGCCGCGAAGAAGGAACTCGGGCGCGACTACCCGGACCCGAACGCCATCGGCAACAGCGGGCGGTCTTCCTTGTCCGTCTGGTACGAGCAGAATCCCGATGATGAGTCGGCGTTCGAAAAGCAAATGCGTCTCAAGGCGCACTATGTCATTCGCCCCGAGCACCTCTGGGCCAGCGTCGCTCACATGGCCCGCACCCAGGACGGCGAACTGCTCAACACGCTTCAGGCTGGCTTCAAATACATCGAGAACGAATCGTTCCAAAGCACCTTTTCGGGACTGTTCTCGGAGATTAATCTCGGCTCCGACAAGCTCGGCAAGACCTATGAAGAACGGAACGCGAAGCTCTGTACGATCATTACAAAAATAGCCGAGGGCCTCGCCGAGTTCTCCACGGCCAGCGACGCCCTAGGCGACGCCTATGAGTACCTGATCGGCCAATTCGCCGCGGGTTCGGGCAAGAAGGCCGGTGAGTTCTACACGCCGCAGCGGATCTCGGACATCCTCTCCGCCATCGTCGCGCTCGACAGCCAGGAGCCAAAGACCGGCAAGCGGACGCACCTCGCCAGCGTGATGGACTTCGCCTGCGGCTCGGGCTCGCTGCTGCTGAACGTCCGCAAGCGCATGGGGCCGCGCGGTATCGGGAAGATCTACGGGCAGGAGAAGAACGTCACCACGTACAACCTCGCGCGGATGAACATGCTGCTGCACGGGGTGAAGGATTCGGAGTTCGAGATCCATCACGGCGACACGCTGACGAACGACTGGGACTTGCTCCGCGAGACAAACCCGGCGAAGAAGCCCCATTTCGACGCCGTGGTCGCCAACCCGCCGTTCAGCTACCGCTGGGCCCCAAACGAGGCCTTGGGCGAGGACATGCGCTTCAAGAACTACGGGCTGGCCCCGAAGTCGGCGGCGGACTTTGCGTTCCTGCTGCACGGCTTTCACTACCTCAAGGATGACGGTGCGATGGCGATCATCCTGCCGCACGGCGTGCTGTTTCGCGGGGGCGCGGAGGCAAAGATCCGCCGCAAGCTTCTCGACGACGGACACATCGACACCGTCATCGGTCTGCCGGCGAACCTGTTCTACTCCACCGGCATCCCGGTCTGCATCCTCGTTCTGAAAAAATGCAAAAAGCCGGATGATGTCCTGTTTATCAACGCATCCGAGCACTTCGAGAAAGGCAAGCGGCAGAACTTCCTTTCCGACGAGCACATCGAGCAGATCATAGACACGTACCGGGAGCGTCGACAGAACATCGAGCAGTATGCCCGACGCGTGGAGATGAAAGAGATTGAGAGCAATGACTACAACCTGAACATCTCCCGCTATGTCAGCACAGCCAAGCCGGAAGTCGAGGTGGACCTGTCGGCCACGCACAAGGAGTTGGTCGGAATCGAGTGCCAGATTCAGGAGTCAACCGTGAAGCACAACGTGTTCCTAGAGGAGCTTGGGCTATCCCCATTGCCAGCACCTGAATGACCCCGATACTCGCCCGAAAACCGAATCCGCCAGCGGCGGCAGACCCGCCGAATGTGCTGGAAACGCGGGTCATCGCGCCAATTCGAGCACTTCTGAATCGATCAAATCGTTCATGACTTGATTGTGGGGCGGCCCCAAGGGTTTTTCGACGGCACCGGCTCCGTCCCTGTCCGCCTTGCCACGTAGTTGGAGCAATTCAGAGAAAACCGGTGTACTGTTCACGCTGATTCGGGTACCCAGGGTGTATCGACGTCTATCGTTCAATCGCATGTCATCGCGCCCATAATCGCTATTCCACCGTCGCCCCATTTCCCATCTGCTTCTCAAATGCTTGTCGTACGAGCCCCATCACATAGGGCAAGCCCTCCAAATCACTAAGATCGATTTCAGCATCGCCATTACCCCACCGGCCCAGGTTGGTCACGTCCCTGGCCAGACCCTTTGGATCATGCAATTCAATGAAGCGCAAGTTTAGCGCAAGAAGTAAGCGCTTTTTCTGAGGGATCACGTCAACGAAATTCGTTTCAGCCTTGAACGCAATGTACAGTTTCAAAGTTTCCTCGCTGATGCCAGGGTCGAGCGCAAGCACAGCTTTTCGAAACGCTTCAAACACCGGTCTCATAGCATTACCCACAGCCAATTGCGGATGGTCTTGAAGCGTGTAGCCGACCGATGAGTCCGCCTTGTCACGGAAGTAATCAAGAGCGTCCTCGGAAAGCGCAGGTGCCGCCCAGACTTGTGCGCCCAGCGTCGCAAGCCGCTTCGCCCGATCCCGAATCGTGTCCTCGTTCCAGCGATTCAGCCCACCGAGATCTGCGTTCAGCCTTAGGGGGCTCTCTTTGAACCCGCCCTTCATGTCCCGCTTCTCAGAGAATGGCCGGTCACTGTACTCGGCGTTGTATCCCGTCAGCGTCAGGTTGCCGAGCGTATGAAGCCATCTCTCTTGCACCTCCTGCCACTCAGCGCCAAGTGCCTCGCGCCATGCCGCTGGAAGATTTTCGTTCTGCGGCATGATGTGCTCGATCGTGTACTCGTCGACCGTCACACGCTCCTTTCGGTCATGATTCTCAATACGCCTTAGCCAGTAGCTTCGACGAGGAAAATTGTACAGGTCGCGGACCGACAGCTCGCGTCTAAACTCTTCATCGCCGGGAAACCGCCTGTAAGACGGCAGCCCCATGAAGTGCGCCTGCATACTCTCAATGTAGCGATTCTTCTTCAGCGCGCGTCCGAACGTCGCAAAGGTCTTGTTAAGCGAATTGGTCGGGATGGCACAAACCGCGCGACGGAACACGTAGGACTCGATCAATCGAACCGCCCGGACAAAGTCCTCCTTCGACAGCGCCCCCTGCGCGTAATCGTCGTAGAATTCCAACAGCAGCGGAAACGCAACGTCCACCTTCAGGTCGCGGATGTCCCGAAAAGCAACGGCCAGTTCGTTGTCATCCTCATTGTCTAAAGCCATCGCGCAATAGTAACCGGCGCAGGTGTGAATGTCGGCGACGAGCGCTTCCACACCCGCAGATGCCACCTCAGGGGCGCGGGCGTGAGTCTTGAACGCTTCATAGACCGCTCGGATATTCGGAATGTTCCCTGTCCTGAACGTCAGGTAGTTCCGCATGAATCCATCGAAATGACTTCCGTATGCTTCTTGCCCGAAAGCGATCTCCATTTGCCGCCAGTAATCCTTGTAAAGGCGTGTTTGGTCGGCGGGTTCCAGCCCCATTAGCACGAAATTGCGAATCAGGTCAGCCTGGCTGAGCTCGCGCCCGGTCGAATTCATGCTCTCGAAGATCAGCTGCGGATTATCTTGGTCACGACTGAGGGCGATGTCCACAATTGTGAGTCTCGCGAGGGGCCCCTTGCAGAGCTCGGTGATACCGCCTGGTTCGAGCGCGCGAATCTTCTTTTCGAAGAACGCAAAGTTCTTCGCTATTCGGAGCGAAGCCTCATTCGGCTCTGGCTTCTGAAGCAGAAGCGCTATCAGGCTCTCCTTGTCTGTCTGTGTCAGCAAGAGCTTGAAACCGCGCTCGTCTTCTTCAAGCGGATTGAGAAGGTAGTAGTTGCGCAACTTGTTCGCCGAGAAGCCATCCACTGGTTCCCCCGTACCTACCGCCCTCGCCAAGGCTTCTAGAATCAGCATCACAGTTGTAAGTCGCTGCTGCCCGTCGATTACGAGCAACGACGATTGGCTCGACACCTGATAGAGGCTTCTTTCGATGTACACAATGGACCCGGTGAAATGAGCTGAAATCCCATCGTTGCTGCCCGTTCGCATAATGTCATCCCAGAGCTGACGGCATTCCCCCTCCATCCAGCTATAGGTGCGCTGGTAGATCGGGATCACGAATTGAGGAGACCTCTTTAGGAATGCCAGGAAGTTTGCCTCAGTCGCCTTCACGGTATAGTCCTCTGTTCTGCGCTACGCGTGCCATTTGCCAGAGCAGTAGCGTCATCAATTACATTCCGCACCGCGCATTTCTCAACCTGCCTCATGGGCAGCATCAATGTTCGGCATTTTCCACGCCCGCGCAAGCGCTTGACGGAACGCTTCGGCCCCGGTTCTGGGCAGAATATGTCATTTGGTTGGTCTCACTTGCGTCAACCGTCAATTGGCAACGCTGATTCCTTTGCCACCCTATCGGCTATTTTCATCAGAACTTCGCTTTGCTCATCGTCCTCACCGAATTCATCAATCAGCTTCTGAATCGTGTCACTGATTGCGTAACCATCGGCTACGCAGCGATTACCTTGCGTCCTGTTGGCTTTGAGCACTGTAAAGGCGGAAACGGACTTTCTGTTCACCACAGCCGAATCACGTCGAAACCGTCGAACACCGGGTCTGCCGAGATGAAAGGAAGTTCGCGCGCCAGGGCCTGTGCGGCAAGCATCCGGTCGAACGGGTCGCGATGACGACCGGGCAAGCGCCCGGCACGTTCGGCATCTGAGACGCCGATGGCCAGTTCCTCGAATCCCTGGCTGCGGATGTGGCCGGCCACATCGAGCGCCACGGCCTCGCAACCGGGCAGCTTGCCGATCCGGAACTTGGTGGCGATTTCCCAGGCCGACGCCGCGCTGACCGCGACGTCGTTCAACTCGTCGGCGATGGCGTCGCGCGCGATCGTGGAGAGTTTTTCGCTATCCGAAATCCACCATAGAAACGCATGGGTATCCAGCAACACCAGCACCGCTAGCGGCCTTCCCACGCGGCCAGCTCTTCCTCCGGCAGCGGGTCGAAGAACGTGTCGGGAACCACGATCTTTCCCTTGAGAACATCGGGCTGGCGCTTGACCGGGGCCTTGCACGCGACAAGACGCGCGACGGGCTGACCGCGCCGTGCGATGACGACATCTTCGCCGGCCTCGACCCGTGCCAACAATCGGGAAAGCTCGGTCTTGGCTTGATGGACATTGACGACGTGCATGGCGTTTCCCTGCGGCGGGGTTGAGTTAGCTAACAATAGGACCAGATATCCGGCCGAGTCAAGACTGCAAAAGGGGTCATGAGACGCAGATCGCCTTCGTCCTCGCGTATGCGGCGGGATCGGTGGGTGAGCCGCCGGCGCGCTCGGGGAGCACGTGCGAGCGGTGGTGCCGGATGAGTTTGGGAGTCGTGAACACGACCGGGATTTGAGATTCGATAATTCGCTTGATAAAGGGAGGAGTCCGATGCGGAACGATGAAGTGGATGCCAAGGGCAAGGCGACTGGCGGATCTGCAGCCAAGGGAGCGAAGAATCGATGACTTGAGGCGACACTTCTGGCTTAGTCAACTCTCCCACGTATGCAACCCTCAATGTGTCAGAAATTTCAGGCTGAAGTGGTGTTGAGGTAAGGCGAGATGGACGTCACCACTAGCATTATCGAGTTTGCGGACTTTGACAATGCCGAGCAGGAGGGCTACATCTCGTAACGTTACCGCGCAGCGACCCCGGACGAGGAAGCGGCTGCCCGGGCATGGCTCGTGAGCTTCGCGTGCACCGTTACGCTGCTCTACGCCTGGAACGCCCGTTCTGTGAGCTTCACTTCTCGATCTCCTGGGCCGTGAGCACCCGCTCGACTGCCTGGACGGTCGTCCGAACGTCGCCGGGCCCGGTGGCCCAGGAGCAAACGCTGATCCGCATCGCGCGCATGCCGCGCCAATCGGTGCCTCCGAACCATGCCGTTCCCTCGGCCTGAATGGCGGCGATCACTCGGTCGGTGAATCCGTCGTGATCGGTACCGGCGGGGTCCCGAAAACGCACGAGCCCCTGATTGATGACCGCGGGCGAGAGAACCTCGGCGCCGGGCAGGGTACCGATGCTCTCTACGAGGTTTGCAGCCGCATCGCTGCATCGCTCGACGATTTCGGCGATCCCGCGGCGGCCGAGTGCCTTCACGGCGGCGTACACGGGGACGCCTCGGCCGCGCCGGGACCACTCGGGGTTCCAGTCGATTTGGTCCCGAGCGGTGGCGGTGTGGGTCAGGTACGGAGCCCGGACGCTCATGGCAGCGCGATGCGTCTCCGGGTGGCGGATCGCTACGAAGCCCATATCGAAGGGCGTGTTGAGCCACTTGTGAGCGTCGGTCGCCCACGAGTCAGCCTCATCGACACCGTCGAGCAAGTGGGCGAAACGCGCGGACACCTTTGCCCATAGCCCGAACGCGCCATCTATATGCACCCAGGTGTTGCCCCGCGAACGACAGAGCGGGATCACGGTCCGGAAGTCGTCGAAATTCCCGGTGTTGATATCGCCGGCAGAGAGACAGACCGCCACCAGGGCGCCCTCCAGCTCAGTCAGCAACGCCGCGAGCGCCGGAACATCCAGCTTTTCGGCCGTGGTGGGTACGAGGTGGAGATGCTTCGATCCGATCCCCAATATTTGCACCGCCCGGTCCACCGAGTGGTGTCCGTGCGAGCCCGTGACGACGTGCATTGGGGTGGCGGTTCCGAGCCCCTCGCGCTCCGGATCATGTCCGCAGCCGAGGAGCAGGTAACGGCGGGCGGCGGCGAGCGCCGTCACGTGAGCGAGTTGGCACCCCGAGGTAAACGCGAACGACGAATGGTCGGGAAGACCCAACAGTTCGATGACCCAGCGGCCGGCGATCTCCTCGATCACCGCTTCGGCAGGGGAGCAAGCCGCCAACGCCGCGTTCTGATCCCAGGCGGATACCAGCCAGTCCGCCGCCAGCGCCGCCGGATGAGCGCCACCGATGACCCATCCGTAGAAGCGTCCACCGGCGCATCCAAGCAGTCCGCCCTCCACGTTCGCGACGAGATCGTCAATCACAGACACGGGGTCCGAGGGGTTCTCCGGCAGTGGGCTATCGAGGCGGTCCCGCAACTCCGGCGGAGTGCGACTGGCGGCAACCGGCCGCTGGTCGATCTCCGCGAGCCAGTCGATGGCGTGGTCGGCGGCCGCACGCAGTGCGGGCTCCACGGAGCTCAGTTTCCTTTCCATAGCAGGCTCTTCACCTGTCGTAGTGGGTGGTGATCGGATGTTGTCAGGACGCGTCCCCGGCTTGCCCCATAGGTGCCGCCGGTGGATTGGCGACTCACCTCCCACGCCAGCATGCAGCGTTTCCGCGTGACGCCCCAGGCGTAGTCGCCCGAGATCCCCTCCGCGCGAATCACGCGGTGGCACGGGATGAGGAACGCGACCGGATTTCTGCCCGCCGCGCTCCCCGTCGCCCGAGCCGCCTGCGCGCTGCAGACCTCTTCGGCCAGGCGACCGTAGGTGACGACCCGCCCGAGAGGCACGCGCAGCAGGGCGCGCCAGACGGCCAATTGGAAGTTGGTCCCGCGCACATGTACGGCCAACGGGGGGCTCTCGGCTTCGAAGGGCGCCGAGAAGATGGACCGCGCCAGTGCTGTGGCCATCAATTCGTCGCCTTCGAGCGACGCTCGCCTCCAGGCCCGGCGGCCACAAACCCAACCCGGCAGACGCCGCGCTCGGTCCAGGCGACAAACACCGGCCCGAATGGTGATTCTCCGGTGCCGAAGCGGATCGTCAGCCCCGCACCGCCGCTCCGGTACTCTCCCGGCGTGACGGCTTCCACGGTTACGAAGTGATCGTGCAGCCTGCCCGGGCCGGAGAGTCCGCTCCCATGCGCCGCTGCGAGCACGGACTCGGAGTTGTCGAGTAGCTTCTTCGCGTGCTTGACGGTAAGAAACTCGAGAAAGCGCTTTGGCGTGACGCCGGCCCAGCGCGAGAATAGCCGATGCAGATGGCTTTGGCTCAGACCGATGTGCGCCGCCAACTCCTCGAGTTCCGGTTGGCTCTTGCGATGCTTGGCGAGATAGCGAATGGCGGCTTCGATTCGGTAGTAGTCAGTCGTGTTCATGCAGGACTCTGGAGAATGATCATCGATGGGGACCTCCTGTAACGTAAACACTCCTGATGCTGAAATCGACCCGATCCTTGCTATGCCATGTCGACGCGAGGGACTCCCGTTAGCGGTGCGTGGTTTTCGGCGCACCGACTTCGACGGTGTCTCGGTTGGGCGAGACAGTGCTGATTGGAGAGGGCATCGTGGCGCCCGATGACGTAACGATTTTACGCGAGGAAATCGCCGGCGACGCCAATCTGGAGGAGGCGGAGCGCGGCGAGGCGAAGCGTTGTTCGCCGCCCTCAGGCAGCGACGTGCACTATCTGCGCCTGCTCGGCGACGTCGTCACCGCGGTATTGACCGGATGAGCCGCGAGCGGATTCGCCGGGGCGTGTGAGCGCGCTCAGGCGTGTCCGCCGGCCGAAGGTGTTTGAGCGGCGTCGCCGGGAACGCTCGACTGCAAGTTTTCGAACTCCGCGCCCCACTCGGCGATTCGACGGTCCGGCTTTTTATCGATCTCCGCGCCGCCGTCAAGCACCTGTTCCCCGGCGCCGCTCCAGAAATGCTGGATGGCCTTGTCCGGCGAGCCGCCGTGCGCCGGGTCGTTCATTTCCCTGAGGATGCCCTTCACGGTGGCGGCGTACGCTGCGGCGTCCAGCGCCGATTGTCTCTCGCCGCTGGCGCGTTCCAAGTGATCGGCGAGCCTGCCGGCATCGCCAGTGATCAGCTCGGCCCGGTACCGGGACGGTGTTGGAAGTTGCCGTCCCGATCCTTCTTGCCCAGCTGCCGTCCGTCTGGAACATGGCCCTCCAGAACCCTCTCGAACGCGTCGGGTTCCACCGGCCCGGACAGCCCCATGCCCTCGGCCCCACGGCCTCGCCAGGCGCTGGCCTCCTTGTGAGCCGCATCGTCCTTGGCGCAGTAGCCGTCTTTCTCGTAATAGCTCACGCCCTGGGAGACAGAGGCAATCGCGCCGATGGAGGCTACCATCAGAGTGGCTTCTCGAATTCTGATTGGCCGATCATCGGCAATGCGACTCTGATCACCGGGTCAGGTGAAGTACACTGGCGCCGGGATGAGTGCCACGTTCACCTTCACATCCGCAATTGCGCTGCTGGCCGTTGCGTTCTGGTGCGTGCGTTCCGGCGGAGTCTGGAATACCGTTGTTGGCATTGCGTGCGCGCTCGGGGGCACGGTTTTCATCGTGGCCCGATTGATCAAAATCGTTTGGGGGCCCGCCTAGCGGCGATTCGAATAGCACGTTCATGACCCGAACGTAGCGCCGCCGAAAACGGGTCCGCAACGGCGTTCGGGAGGCCGCATGCGCCGTGTTGACTCTTTGTTGACCCGGCCTGTAGGGCTGTGTGCACGGCCTTGATCGCTCTGAGACAAAGGGCAGCTCGGTAGGCTTCCATGGCCTGTTCCAGCCGCGCAGTCCCACTCTCTCGCTTGCCAAGAGTATGAGCCGCGTTTCCGAGGTTGTTCTGCGTCGCAGCCCAATCGAGCGGGGCACACTCCCGAGTGCGTACCTCAAGCGCAGCGCGGTACGCCTCGACCGAACCACAAGCGACCCAATCATGAGACAATGCACAACCTTGTGATGCCATAGTTCACCTCACCAAACGCGCAATTGCTCCAAGGAAAGACCATGTCTGCCGCGAAGAACGGCCTGCCCACCTCCCTCACATCGGCTCTCCTAAGAAAAATCTTCCGCTACGAACCGCGCCATTGGAAAGCGATGAAGCCCAAGCTCGTGAGAAAATGTCCAAAAGCCTGGACGCACATGAATCTCTCAGACAATGGCTTCTACGACAAACTCCACGAGCATCTGAAGGATCCCGCGATCCGGCGTGATTTTGACGCGGTGGCAGGCCGGCAGGACACCAAACGCCGTAAGTGCGGGCTCTATAGCGGGATTCACCATTTCTACTCAAAACAGCTCGCAAACGAACAATCGTTTCAAGAGCGTCTACCCAAAAATGCATCACCTCGACAGTTGATTGATGCCATTGCGTACTGCGAGAACGATGATCGCCTGACAAACGTCATTTGGATCCTTCTGGAAGAAGGATCCATCTCAAGAGATGAGATTTCAGAAGTTGCAGAGAAACACCCTGGCGTCCTCGATCGCCTTGCACCAGTGTTTCAGAATGATGCGGCAGACGCTGTTACGGTTACTGACCGCTGGAAAGCATGCCTTACGAGAATCAGGAACACTCTCGATGCTGCGGATTCAACAGCTCCCGATACACGAATTGTGGAATTGCTGACCAAAGATGTAGCGAATCTATCGGAACTTGTTTTGGAGGCGGAGACGCATTATAGATTCTCGTCGTCTGTAATAAAGCTCATTGGGGACTACAAGGATTTACTGTCGGAACGAGCTTCGCTGAAGCCTCTCATCGATAAGCTATTGCAATCTACGTTCCCTCTCCAAATCCCGGCGGACGCACCACTATTGCTCGAAAAGGTCGAGGGGTCACTACGTTCACTCGCCGATGTGGTCAAGGACATTCTTGAGAAATCTACTTCCATATCCGAAGCGGATGCCGAAAAACGGGGTGAGTTGGGTAAGGAAATCGGTCTTCTGTCTGCGACGCAAGAAAAAGTCTATTCGGACATAGAGGGAGTTCTGCTCGAGATTATTCGCGTAGGTGACATAGATATGGTCGCCGATGGTTCAGTTCAAGAATCGGAAGTGTTGTCACGTGAACAGCAAGACGGCGATCGGGAGGATGAGGTCACCAAACCAGAAGCTCAAGGCATTGATAATATTGATTCAGACGAATTGGCGTCGAACCACACCGAGGACTCTGAAGAAGACACGAGTGACAGCACATTGCTCGAAGCGTCAGAAAGCGCCACGGAGGATGTGGCGACGTCCACGAAGGGCGAGAGCATTGTCGAAGCAACCGAAGAGCCATCAGCTTTAGTCGAAACCGATGCAATTGAAGAATCGGGTGATTCAGATTCGAAAGTCGAGCAACAACACAATAGCGTTGACTCGGCGAGCTTAGATACTTCTTCCTCGATTGAAACTGAGCCGCCCACCGTCGAATCGGAGCAACGGGAGGCTTCACTATCAGCACCAGCGGCTCTTGAAGCCATGCTCAGCACCGGTCGATTCGCCCGCGCATATTGGTTGACTCGGGCTGACAGCTCGCTAGGAGATTCCGATCTATTCGGCGCGCTCGGCGAAGGTACCCGAATCGGGCCGGGGAGCTCGTGTCCGGGTGTGTTAATCCAGTTTTTTGACGGCCTTGCTCGCAGAAACGTCTGGCAGGACGATGAACGACTTCTTCTCGGTGCCTCGATACTCGGAGCCTGCCTATTTGTAGACCCACTTCCGCAGGATGTTTACCAGCTAGCACGTGAGCTTCCTCCGGGTGGATCTCCGGTGGGATCCCTCATGCAGCGGGTGCGCGATCTTTGTATCCATCAGAACGCAAAGATTCGTCCCCAGGATTTGGGCGGCGAATCGGCAGATGATGCACGGAGCCTTCGATTGGATCAACTTGAAAGCGACGCCGAAAAATTTCTTTGTCGTGTGCCACACATTCGATTTCAATATGCTCCCGCAGACCTTGCGATCCAGTTCCTATATCGCGCGGGATCTGAATGGCATCGACTCCACACAATCATCGGTAGTAGCGAAAGCCGCCGGTTAAACGAAGTACGACGACTCACGAAACAACTGAACCCCGTCGAGGTCGTCACGCATCTTCACGACCAGGACGAACTCAGTATTCTAAAACAGCCTCTTCAGGGCCGTGCGCGCGACAAGTTGGTTCGACACCTACATGACACTCTTGCTACTGCAAAGGAATGGAGTCGTCTAATCGCCACCGCTAAGGACGGTAGCCAGAGGGCGAACAAAACTCAATCCGAGGAACTACTTAGCGCACTAAGAAAGCTATTGCCAGCTGCGCGGAAAGCTTTGGTCTCGATCAAGGGCCGGGGCGCCGTCGACGCTCTTGACATTGTACTATGGGAATTAGAGGCGCGTATCCAGGGAAGTGAACCCACTGAGCGTGCCCTCATCGCGACCGACCTACTTCTTCTGCCTGGGATAGAACTCGAAGACGACCTTGAACCAGCAGACAGTCAGCATCACCATCTTGGGCGCGCGATTCTTGAGGCTGAACGGTCAGAAGCCGAGCCGAGCACAGTTTTCAGAGAGTGTTTGAGTCGCCAAGAATACCGTCGCGCTCGGGTGATAATGGAGGCACACAAACTCGGAGAACGCGCACAGGCCGAGTACCGTCAGGCGGTGATCCGTCGACGGACTTCTCTAATCGACGCTAGGGACGAATTACGGCTCGAAATCGAAGATGCGTTCCTGCTTGGTCAGCTTCGCGACGAGGCCAAGACTACATCGGAGGTAGCAGACCAGACCCACAATGCGTTAGAGCGGAGCCAGCTCCTAGGCGTGATTCGCGATGCGGAGGAAAAACTCAACCGCTCCACCGACACCGACGCGGATGAACTTCGGGCCATCTCGAGACGCGTTGAAGAAGTGACTGCCAAGACTAACCCCAATGTTGCAGAAATGCGTGGCTGACGCGGTGCCGAGGTAAGGCGAGATGGGCGTCACTGCTGATATTGTTGAGTTTGCAGACTTTGACAATGCCGAGCAGGAGGGGCCACATCTCGTGAGGTTAAGGAAAGCAGATTTGCAGCGGCGAATCAACGGTCAGTTGACGCTGCGCTACGAGGCCGCTGGGCTGACGTCGTTTTCGGGACTTGAGCTGGTCGGACGGTTTATTCGGCAACTGGATCTCCGCGGGAGTTTGCGGCGAGTTGGCGATGCGCTGCCGCGCAGCGATTTCGGCGGAGAGCGGCTGTCGGTGCTGGTGCTGGCGATGCTGATTGCGGGTGCTCGGCGAGTCCGTCACGTGAGTTATTTGGATGGCGATCCGCTGGTGGAGCGGTTGTGCGGTCTGGGTCGGTTGCCGAGCTTGCACACCTTGGGGCGCTGGCTGCGCGGTTTCGATGCCGGCGGGGTGAAGGCGCTGCTCGAGGTCAACGAACGCCTGGTCGGGGACGTGATCGAACGCAGCGGATTGCGTCGCCTGACGCTGGACGTGGACGGCTCGGTGGTGTCGACGGGGCTCAAGGTTGAGGGCGCGCGGCGGGGCTTCAACCCGCATCGTCGCAAGGTGCCGAGCTATTACCCGATCACGGCGTACGAGGCGAACACCGGCCAGGTGCTACGGGTCGGCAACCGGGCGGGCAACGTGCATGACGGCAAGGCCTCGGCGAGCTTTCTGGACGAACTGTTCGATCAGCTCGATGCAACGCTTGAGCGCCGGCCGGTGCTGGAAATGCGCATGGATGGGGCGTTTTTCCGCGAGGAAGTGCAGTACGCGATCAAGGTGCCGTTTTATCGATGGCTGGGACTGAAGGAACGGATCGCCGAGTGCCGGTATTGGGAGCCGGTGGACGCGTCGGTGGAATGTTTCGAGCGGTGGCTTCCCGTGCCGGCCTGGTCGCGCCGGATGCGCGTCGTGGTCTACCGCAAGCGCGTGCATCACCGGACCGCGAAGAACTATCAGCTCGATCTGTTCGATCCCGACGACCGCTACTTCGAGTACTCGGCCGTCGTCACCAACAAGGAGGTGACCGGGCGCACGCTATGGTTCTTCATGTGCGGGCGCGGCACCCACGAGAAGGTCTATGGCGAGCTCAAGGGCGGGTTCGCGTTCGACTGCGTGCCGACCCAGCGCTATGCGGCCAACAGCGCCTGGCAGGTGTTCAGCGTCATCGCATTCAACCTCATGCGCGCCTTGCAGGCCGGTACCTCGGAACGGCGATCCATGAATCGGAAACGACGAACGATCCAGCCGTTTCAGACCATACAGACCCTGCGGTATCGATTTATCAATCGGGCCGGCCTGTTGGTGCAGCCCAATGGCCGCCAAATACTCGATGTGGGCAACAATCCGATGGTTCGGAAGCGATTCCAGGCCATCGAAAACGCACTCTCAAGCTGAAATTTCTGCAACATCAAGGCTAAGGACATGACGTCGAAGCGTCGTGAGCGACTTTTCCGCGAGTTTTCGGCCATGATGAAACAGCTTCCGGAGACAGAGCAGGGCGAAACTGACCGTGTCTATCTGCAAGACGCGTTTAATGACTGCATGAGATGCGATGATCACGTTGCTGCCTTCGACTTGCTGGATCGCGGTCGCAGGGCAACTCAACGCATGGAGCCGGTGGCGCGCGCATCGACTGGCAGCAGCAATGAAACCGAACTCTTCGTGGAGCGGGCGGACGCTTACCGGGACGCCCTGTCAAAACGTGACTGGCTTACAAGAGCAAAGACCAGTCTTCAGAAAGGCAGTACTTTCGCGCAAATTGCCTTCGGCCAGCTTGACCGAGCTCGACGGGACGAGGCCTCCAACGCATTACAGGCTTGGAGTTCGCTAACGCGACTTCGGTACGCTAGCGCCCGTCGCGGATTGCCGGAATCTATGGAGACGCTGCTCCGTTTCTTGGGCTTGCCATTGCAGACGGGTGGAATCGAGGTCGCGGACGCCTCCCAGGACGGGTTCGCACATTGCCGTGCGACGCTTACCAGACCGGTAACTTCCTCGCCCCTTCCGGCCTTCGGATCCGCGTGTGGTACAACCTACGAGATTGTCGTAAGCCAGAAACGGAAAGAACCGGAGCAGATCGAAGAATACCTTCGGAGTCGCGGGTTGGCAGGCCGCCCGGTTCTTGCGCTCCTACTGCTACCGCACAGATCGAATTTCCGAATTCGGTGGCAGCGATATTTTGCGCGCGCTCGGCTTACTGTCCTTCCTCTAGATCTAGTCGTCTTTCTTCATTTGTGTGGGGAACGAAACCGACTGCCAGCTCTCTTTGAGCTGGGCCTCCCCTTCACTTGGGCACGACCATATATCACCAAGGGAGAGAATGTCGCGACGGAAATGTTTGTTGGACGAAACGACGAAACGACAGCGCTCCTGGATCCCAACGGTAGTTGTATCGTCTTCGGAGGAAGACAGCTTGGGAAATCTGCGTTACTGCGACACGTGCATCGTGAGCATCACCGCCCCGACCGCTCAATCTACGTGGTCTATCTGGATGTTGACGACCTCGGTACCGACTCGCAAGGCTACGATGCCTTGGCGGCGGTGTTTTGGCGCCGTGTGTACGATGAACTCCTGCGCTGGGGCGCAATTCCCGAGCTACCGCAGAAGGTTCTCGCTAAAGCCAACCGTTTGGTAGATGAGGTCCCGAACAAGATTGCAACAAGATTGTCTGCCGAAAACGAAATGCGCGTCCTGCTGTTGCTGGACGAGACAGACGATTTGCTCGACTGCGATTCCGGTCAGGATTTCGCTCTGGTCCGCCGCCTTCGTTCGCTAATGGCCTCAACCGAAAGGAGGTTTAAGGTCGTTTTTGCCGGCCTCCAGAGTGTTCAACGGTACTACAACTGGAAGAACCACCCTTTCGCTCAACTCGGGGAAGAACTTGTCGTTCATCCGCTCCCTCCGGCTGCCGCTCAAGAGCTGATCATCAGGCCGTTGAGGGCGTTGGGTTTTGCTTTCGACAACACCGGACTGGTACTCAGAATACTCTCACAAACGAATTATCATCCGGGCCTCCTCCAGATTTTTGGCTACCGGCTGTTAGACAGCCTTTTCAACAAGTGGCAGCGCCAGGAGAGTACGGGTCCTATTCGCCAAATTACTTCCGAGGACCTTCTTGCCGTGGAGCGGGACCGTTCGGTAATGGAGGATATTCGCAATCGCTTCGACTGGACTCTGGACCTCGACGATCGGTACAAGGTCCTGACGTATGCGCTAGTACTCACACCTGACCCGACAGCACCTAGACTCGAGTCGGAATTCATGGCTATTGGGACTGAATGGTGGCCCTCGGTATTCGAAGCTATGGATACGCAAGGTCTGCGTGCCGTGCTGGACGAGATGGTCGGGCTCGGCGTACTCCTTCGGGAACATGAAGATGCCGCTCGCACGTATCGCCTCCGGAGTCCCAATCTACTCAGGCTGTTGGGGCCACAGGAAGCGATAGAAGTCGAGCTATTGAGGATCATTGAGCGTGAGCGGATCAGCCGCCTCAACCCAAGAAACTTCCACCCGCGCATCGACCAAAAACCAGTGGCGTTCGGCCCTCTGACGATCGAACAGGAAGGCCAATTTGACGGGTACCAACGTCCGTTCCAATTGACGCTCGTTAGCGGCAGTGAAGCGCTCGGGGGCCCTTAGCGACGTCACTCGCCAGTTTGATCGGCTTCTCTCCGAACCGCGGCACGACAAACATAACCAATCCTGGAGAAAGCTCTCACTCGACGGCCGGAGGCATGCCGATCAATTGGTGCACAGACTCAGGGACGCGCTCAAACCGCGCCGACGGACTCATCGATACGCAATCGTTCGACTCGGTGACGTCGAGTATGACGGAGAGTTTTCTGTATTATTCAATCGTCTGGTGAGAGAACTCGGCCAAGTTTGCACGAATGAATCCAGAGGTCACTTGATTCTGCTGCTTGATCCAATCGAAATTTGGCAATGGCTCCGTGACAGGAATCGCGAACGTGTGCTCTCTCAGCCAAGGGTCACTGGACTCGAGCTTCGGAGATGGAGCGACGGCGCGATCACAAACGCATTTGACCGCCTTGGAGCTCGGACGGGCAGCCAACTTGCGGGCGGCGAAGTATTCGAACTGACCTCCGGGTTTCATTTTCTCGTTAACCAAGGATTCACGAGCCTCCGATCGCGCTCAGTCACCAACTCCCGAACACTCGTCGATACTTGGGAAGCGCTTCGAGGCGAGACGCTAACGGATGGCGAAACTGACACGGTTATGTTGACGCTTGGGTTACACGGTACGGACGCAAGACTCGAGAAGTGTGTCTGGGAAGTCTTGCGGCTTAGGGAACCTCTTAATGGCCGCTCCGTACTGACCGAAACCAGTTTCGATCTGGCCACCGAGGTGTTGGAAGGTTCCGACAAGCAGTGGTTCGAAGAGAACGCCGTCCATGTCCGTGAGTGGGTACAGGCGATGGGACTCGCTCACCCGTCTGACTCCCGTAAGGACAACTCTATGGTTGTTCCAGCGTTGGTGCAGGATGTAGTCAACGCCAAGGGAGGCTGACACTTTGTTGGTACCTTCGAGCCTCCCCGGGATCCGGGAACTTGCGGCGGAGGTGCTTGCGGAAACTCGCGAAGAATCCCTAGTGGCTGTCAGTGTCCCGTCGGGTGCCGCGGGAGCGCGCTGGCGTGTTTGGTTCCTCGACGCGCTATGCGACTTAATCCGCGAATGCGGAGAACCATTGCCAACCGAAGTGGATTCATTGAACGGCTCACTTTGTGATCCGCTAGCAGGTCTCGCCGATACGGAATGTCTGAAACGCGTTGAAAGTATCGAAAATTTGCTCGCGTATTTCCCGGATGAAGGTGCCTTGATTCTGGTTGTCGAATGCGACGATTGCCTCAGCCTCGAGTGGAAGTCCTTCTTCGGCTCGGTGTCTCGCGCCTACGTTGGAGCGAACTCGCATCGGCTCCGATCGTTAATCGCAATCATTGTGGGCTCTCGAGAATACCCGCCAATCACGCAGGATGTTGCATCGCGCGTCTTCGCTCTTTGGAATGTTGTACGATGGGAAGAACTACGATTACTTGCTTCTGCAGCATTACCTGACGACGAGAATGCGTTAACGCGTGCGTGGCGGGTAGCTACATACGCTGGGGCCTCAAATTGGAATCCCGAGATGTTATTGCGCCTATGTCGGCAGTGTCCCGACCACCTCGAGCAAGTGGTCGATATTGCCCTACCCATTCCACTCGCGAAAGGCGAACTGGAGTGGAACGCTGAGACCGTCCCGGAGCGACGATGGCAGGTACCGGCTAACTGCGTAGGTTCTTGGGCCTCTGGAGAGCTGTTTGGACATACGGTTGAGAGAGGTGTCGCGCGCGCATTGCACAACATGCAAAGGCAGCCGGCAGAAGACTACACTCGCGCGGCCATTTGGCGCGAGCAGCTCTCCGGCCTCTTTCCCGTCGTGGTTGAGCTAGGATTCAGCGCCTCGTCGGCGGTCACCTCCGTATTGGGAACGGACTGGCATCGTGAAGTTCCTGGAGAACGCAAGTTGTCGGATGACTACCTTCGACTTGAACCGAAAGAAATCATGGAGATTCTCAGCACCAGGCGATTCGGCAAGGTGCCGCGGTCCATCTGGTCCCTACTAGATTTGTTGCGCCGGACCCGAAACGACTTGGCGCACATGTCTCCAATCGATCTCCCAAGGATTCGGCAAATCTGGCAAGGTCACGATTTGGTCCAGAAGCGCTTCGTAGGCCGTTGATCCAATCATCGTCGCCGAGATCAGGTTGCCGACCCTCGCTGGCTCCCGGCGCAGCAAGGTGCTCAATTTGCGCTGGCGGGGCACCGCCCTCGACCGCCACGAGGCAACCGATCCCTGGTCCGTCGCGGCCATCCGCCTTCTGATCCTCACGGGCGGACGGCTTTCCGAAGTGGTCAATCTCAAGTGGGACGAAATCGGGGAGAGGTCCGAGGACGGTTCAACCGCACGGCTGGCGGTTTCCAAGACTGGGCCGCGCACGATCTGGCTGGGACCCCCGTCGACCTGTTTCAGGGGAAAGGTCAACGTACAAAATGTCTGAGCCACATATTTCGCGCAAGCACGGCCCGACACCGAGTAAGGACATATCACCGGACCTTGATCCGCAACGCGCTCTTACATATAGAATCGATAAAGTGGGTTGATTTTTCGCGGACCCTCGCCGCCGGAATCGTCCATCTCCGTCATGATCGTACCTACTTGGCGAGCAAACGACAGTGTAATCGGATGGCGCCCGATTCCGTCGGCAGAATTCCAGTTCATTTTGGTCAATGCTAAAACGTCACGCGCGATATCCAAGGTATCCGATTCCCCACTATGCCCAAACTCAAGCGGAGCCGGTATATGGGGACCCGGATACTCTTTCCACCAGGGAATGTAACCGGTCGTGTAGAGATAAGTTCGCTCGCCTTCTATCCGAATCAGCGTTCCTCGCTCCGGCTCGATGATGCCGCGTCGAACTAGCCGCAAGCCGGTAGGACGCAGCCACACCAAATCCTTGAGTGGCACTAAATTCTCGAGGCCGCTCTGAATCCCTTCGACTTCCTCCGGTTGGTACATTGACGTCTTGTGCACTATGACTCGGCTTGGCCGGGTTCCAGTATGCAGCTCGTACTGCCGCAACACGCTTTTGATCAAGCTCTCGGCCTGCAGGCATGTCAGATAGACATGCTTACCACGGCGTTGGTCTCGCTCAATCGTCGCCCCTTGAAGTGCAAAGGGTTCTGTCTCACTTGACAGCGCTTGGGCGAGACTCGCGTAAACTATGTCGCCGCCGCGCCTCTTTAGGTGGTGAAAGGACACGCCCACATAACAAGCTCCGGGCGCCAATGCTGCAGGCCGCCACGGTATCCTTGTTGATTTGTAGTACAACGCCGTACCGAAATTCCAAGCCTTTGTCGCAGAACCCTGCGCTTTGGGCGTCTCCGTATAGGTATGTTCCCGGATGATTTGAGTCGGTACCGCATTCGGCAACATCATACAGCGCGCCTTCAGCGCCCGATACAATGACCGAAATAGCAATTCTTCCGCCTGCGGAAAAAGTTCGGCTGCTGCCTTCCGCTCCTCGGCAGTAAAGTTGTCGAATAAGCTCATCTGCTGAGAGGACTCGTCTTCCTGCATTTGCTTTAGCAGTTGCTGTTCCACCATGGACAGCTTCGGATTGAACGTTCGTAGCGTTGCAACTGCTTCCGGAAAATAAACGATGACACACCTCGGCCCACCGTCCACGAAGAGTGACTCTATAGCCTCTACATACAATTGGAGTACTGCATCAATACGACCGGAGTCCGGCTGTGCCAATGACAGATCGAGCTTGCTTTGAGAGATTGTACGCATGAATCGGGCATCTAGCTCGAATGAAGCGCGAAACGCTCGTCCGGAGCCGGGAAACTCAGGAAACTTGAGAGCGTTTCTTTCCGAGTCGATCTGCAACGCCCCCAGCCTCTCTAGCCAATCCGAGATAAGAGGTAACTGATCGGTAGTGGCGACGAGCCCGATGGGTACCGTGACTGGGTCATCGTCTTGAGAACCAATAGGTCCGAATCCGGAGAGACCGACCTTTGGATCTTTCTCGCGATTGCCTCCGCCAAAAACCAGTTCGGGTTCTCCAATGCGTTTTAAGTCCATTCTCATATCGAAACTACCTTAGAGTTCGTAGGCCTCGATTGAGGCAAACGAACCGTCCAAGATCAGATCGTCGACATTTGCGCCGCCGATATTGATTGCCGATTTTCCGCCGCAAAGAAGTGCCAGCCAAAACCTGAGATCGCTATCAACTGACGGATTGCGGTCAAACTTGAAACGACGCGTTGCACGACTCGCCTGCATGTAGCCCGATAGTGGCGTAACTCCGTCACTCTTCGTAAATACGTACGTCGGTTTGATTTGCACAGCCCATTGTTCACCGTGCTGTTCCACGGCAAAGTGCAACGCCTCGATTTCAAACTCCGTGTACTTGCCGCGATCCCGTTTCTTGATCACTGTTCGCTTGATACCGCGACGGAGCGGTGAGTCGTAGGTGACGACGAGTTCTTCCGGCTTCTTTGCGATGAAGTGGGCTCTCTTTCTTAGAGAATCCACGGCAAGTTCAGGTTCGATGGAGCGCAAGTATCGCTCCCAATATTTTCCAATCAGCCACACCACATGGCGTCGAGTATCAGGCTCGGCTATCATCACTTTCAAGTCAATCTCTTCTAGGTAGTCGATATAGCCAACACGGCTCGACCAAGACTTAAACCCTGCTATATCATCAAATGACATTGCATACCCGGACGTTCCAATCGCCGTCGGTTCGGAATCTTGCATCTGGCCTTTGCTAAACAGCGGCAACTTCCGATCCGCATAATCCGGGCTCAGTGGCAGCCGGTAAACTGACTTCGGAAAACTCAAGAATGGCAACAAATTGGCTACGTACAGTTCTCGCTCCTCCAATGCTGTCGCCGTTTGGCCTTTCCCATCCTTGTCGGTGACTGCCTGAAATAGCGATACCGACACGCACTGATTTTCTTCCGCAATTCGGAATTCGGCAGCCCCCTCGTGATCTTGCATCCGACGCAGGACATCGACGAGCCCGGTCCCCTGCTTATCCATCCGCCCTAACGCGAAGAAAACATCAGCAATTAGCGGATTACGTACTTCATGCACACCGCGTCTTGGCTTGAATTTACCACTATCGTCCGGCTGCAGGCGACTGAGCACCCGGTCCGGCAACCCCCCGGCGGTGGAAAACGTCAGGCTTCGACCTGGAATCTGAACGATCGTGTTCAGACTTTTGTTCTCATAGTCGCGATGCGCCATCATGTTCACGAGCAACTCCGTCAACGCGCGCTCGTGAAACGCTGTTTTCTCGATAGAGTTCTGCGCCTTCTTGATGCGCAGCATAGGGTTGATGTCCTGTGACGTCAGAAATTCCATGACGTCTCGGTACTGCGTCAACAAGTTGCCGCGAAAAACGTATCGCCGCTTCTCGCCGAGTCGCACGACGGTCTGTAGGTGCGGAAGCTGATCCGTGACATCCAGACCGAACAACACGTAAAAGCCAAACGAAGGCACCCAACCCCCATCTGCTTCCCTCGTAATGAACGCGTGTTCATACAAAAGCCGCTCAAGGTCTGATGGATCTAGCTCTATGCTCAGTATTTTCTCAGCATAGGTTTGAAATGTAGTGAATGCCAGGTCCCGGTCAGTGTCATTCAGCGACGTGTCCCGTGCAGGCTGACTGTCGAACGATCTCAGCGGGACATGTGTCGCTTGCCTAGGCGGCAGATCCAGTGTCCCCTGAAAGCCAGCCTTGTTGCTCAGACTTAGGTCGATATCGCCCACGGTTTCATCGAATCCTTCGATCTCGATAATCTGAAAGTTTGAGCCGATACGCTCCTTAAGCGTTAAGACGTTTGGATGAAGCGTAGTTCCGGATCGGATACACCAGAAGATGCCTCGGTTGTAGTTGTTCGACGCCGATATTCCCTCGGTTAGGAGGTGCTCCATTATCGACGACTCTGCGCCTCGATATCCCAACACGACCAACGGCGCATATTGAATCATCTCGTGGATCTTCGACACCAACGGTTCATACAGTCGTTGAGTCTCGTGTCGGGAATTCTGATCTCGATAGGTCTCGACCGCCCCATGCAGGTAAATGACCTGTGCCTTTCGATATGGAGAGAACTGCACCAAGTCTCCCTCTGAACGATTGATCGCGATGACCTCCTTAATTTTGGGAACCTCATCCTTGAGAGCATCCTCTGCCAATGTATCGAAGTTTGTGGTGAGTATCGTGCCCAACAGACCGCGTCGGCAGAGATTGGCCAAGCTCCGATAACCGATACCAGGTCCAGCCGCCCGTTCGACCATGCGACGAAAAAACTCCCGCCGAAACTCCCTCGGCCGCAATAAGTATTCAACGGCTCTCGCGTAGTTGTCAGCGTAACTAGTGTTCTTGTACCAAGGCTGCCGTTCAAGGTGACGAATCCAATCGCCCGACATCACATTCGCCAACTCAACATCGGTGCCTAACACGTCCTTCGCATAGGCTGCCCTCCCAATCTGCCGTACTATCTCATCGGCCAAGGGAACTCCGGATGAGTAGCTCGCTCCCGCACCAATTAACACAATCGGGCGCGATTCTCGCTCCGGCTGAAAATGATAAATGAGTTGGTGAATTGAATCGTCAGAGCGTGACATCAGAACTACCGTTCGCTCAGTTCCGACGCGCTTGTGCCACTACGACTCATATCTAACCTCAATGTTGCAGAAATTCGTGGCTGACGCGGTGCCGAGGTAAGGCGAGATGGGCGTCACTGCTGGTATTGTTGAGTTTGCAGACTTTGACAATGCCGAGCAGGAGGGGCCACATCTCGTGAGGTTAAGGAAAGCAGATTTGAAGCGGCGAATCAACGGTCAGTTGACGCTGCGCTAGGCGGCTCGCGGGCTGACGTCGTTTTCGGGACTTGAGCTGGTCGGACGGTTTATTCGGCAACTGGATCTGCTGGGGAGTTTGCGGCGTGTTGGCCCTGCGCTGCCGAGAAGCGATTTCGGCGGGGAGCGGCTGTCGCTGCTGGTGCTGGCGATGCTGATTGCGGGTGCTCGGCGGGTGCGTCACGTGGGTTATTTGCATGGCGATCCGCTGGTGGAGCGGTTGTGCGGTCTGGGTCGGTTGCCGAGCTGGCACACCCTGGGGCGTTGGCTGCGCGGTTTCGATGCCGGCGGGGTGAAGGCGCTGCTTGAGGTCAATGAGCGCCTGGTCGGGGACGTGATCGAGCGCAGCGGATTGCGTCGTCTGACGCTGGACGTGGACGGTTCGGTGGTGTCGACGGGGCTCAAGGTCGAGGGCGCGCGCCGGGGCTTCAACCCGCATCGGCGCAAGGTGCCGAGCTATTACCCGATCACGGCGTACGAGGCGAACACCGGTCAGGTGCTGCGGGTCGGCAACCGGGCGGGCAACGTGCATGACGGCAAGGCTTCGGTGAGCTTTCTGGACGAGCTGTTCGATCAGCTCGATGCGACGCTTGAGCGGCGGCCGGTGCTGGAAATGCGCATGGATGGGGCGTTTTTCCGCGAGGACGTGATCGATGTGCTGGACGCCGAGGGCGTGCAGTACGCGATCAAGGTGCCGTTTTATCGATGGCTGGGACTGAAGGAGCGGATCGCCGAGTGCCGGTATTGGGCGCCGGTGGACGAGTCGGTGGAGTGTTTCGAGCAGTGGCTTCCGGTGCCGGCCCGGTCGCGCAGGATGCGTGTCGTCATCTATCGCAAGCGGGTGCGTCACCGGTCCGCGAAGATGAACCGCCCCGACTTTTCCGGAGGCTCCATCATTTGAGAGGATGGAGCAATGGACAGACGCACGAGGTATTCCCCGGAAGTACGGGAACGGGCGGTTCGGATGGTGTTCGATCATGAAGGGGAGTATTCCTCGCAGTGGTCGGCCATGGTCTCGATATCGCAGAAATTTGGTTGCACGGCGGAGACGCTGCGCCGATGGGTACGCCAATCGGAGACGGATCGGGGTCGACGTGCCGGCCTGAGCACCGCGGAGCGTGATCGGCTCAAGGAGTTGGAGCGGGAGAACCGTGAGCTGCGCAGGGCCAACGAGATACTGCGCACGGCTTCGGCGTATTTTGCGCAGGCGGAGCTCGACCGCCGACGCCGATGATGGTGGGTTACATCGACGAGCACAGGGAGCGTTTTGGGGTCGAGCCGATCTGCACGGTGTTGCCGATTGCCCCATCGACGTACTACGCCCACCGGGCCAGGACGCGGGATCCGCTCGGCGTTCTTTCCTCCGCGAGTAACCTCGATGCGGTCAGAAACCGTTCCTGTCGAAGTTGTCTGTCGGCGGTTCGATAGCGCCATGCGGCGAAAAGCGCTGCCACCAGCGCAGCAAACATGAGGAAGGTCGTCTTGACGATCTCGACGATGACTTCCGAGCATCCCAAGGCCGATAGTTCCATGCGGGATCTCCTTTCGGGCTGGACGAGTGCGCCTCAGAGCTTACATCCCCATCGCTTTGGCGACGACGTTTCCGACTGTTTCCATCTGGCCATCGACCACATCGCTCATTCACCGGACTTGACGCTGGTCAGCGATATCGGCATCTGGCCCAAGCGAAGCGAACACGGCGAATATCTCTCGGATCATTTTGGTGTGTGGGGCGACTTCCAGATACATTGGGACAAGGAAAAGATGCGAAGGGCTGCGATGGACCGGATGTCGGAGCCGCTGTCATTGGCACCCTACGACCCAAAGCTGGCGGCTGCGTGGAAAGAGTTCTACAAGAACGGCGATCAATCCAGACTCGTCGAATTGGGGTCTTTGCCAAGAGTGAACCAGAAAGTGCGGACTGACGGCTCGAAATCGCGCGCGAGGATGGGCCGAGATGCGTGCACACGATCGTCACCGAAGTTGGCGGTTAACAAGTACAGGGACTAGCCCGGACATCTCCCCACACCTGCGGCAACCACACGGCCGCCGACACGCCGGACGGCAACACCGGCAGCCCCGCCACGAAACGTTGTCGATTATGGACAGGGTCGGTAGCATGCGTGGGAATTATGACGCGGATGTGGCTCAGGTCTAGGTGGACGGCTTGGTTGGGTTGGGCGCTCGACTTTGCGGGATTGCCAGGAATGTTTGGTGACGGCGAGCTTTGGTGGAAGCTGGTTTCGTTTACTTGGGAATCGCAACTGGCACTCGTGCTGGTTTCGGTTGGCACTACGCTGCTGGTCGGAAACTGGATATCCAAAGCGGCATATAACATCACGATGGGCCACACGGTTAGTTTCTCGCCGTGGCTGATGGTGCCCAGACGCCCGCAAATTCGCGCGTTTGACATGCCAATATTGGCTGCTGTCGAGCACTTGCTCAACACCACCGCGCATTCCTATACGCATCTGGATCGGGCAGAGCGAAAAGCAATGGAAAACCTTCACAATGCCATGTGTTCCGGGCGTCTTCTCGTGGTCGGGACAGAGAACGAATTCTCGTCACCGAAGCGAATTTCTGCGTGGACGTGTCGGCAGCTTGTCCCTATCGAATCGGTAATACCACGTTCGCCCGCCGCTCCCCAAGGGTTCACGTTCATACTGAGCCCACCAATAGATAACGTGCCCGATGAGCCTGTCCCTGTAGAGGAATCGGGTGCTTTCCGCAACCTGCGTGTGCGCAGTTCGGATTTGTATGCGATATGGCCGAAATATGAGAAATGACGGCTAAGGGACCGACTATGAGCGATCACCATTCCACCGTGCCAGCGTGTATTGACGACGAAGACACCCGAGCGCAGCAAATTCTCGAAATCATCAACGCCATCCAAGCCAGACTGAACAGTGTTGACGTTCATGCCAGCGCGGACTGGAAAGAATTCACGAAAGCGTTTAAGACGAGCCTTTGCAAGCTCGGTAAAGAGCGCCAGTTCCATGTGGGAGCCAGCAACGTTCCTTCAGAAGACCGCAACTATGGCGAATGGCTGTATGACGTGACATGGCTTGATTACGACGATAAACACTTGTTGAACGTGCCATTGGTTGCCGAGATAGAGTGGGGCAACTGGTCGGCAATCAGAGACGACTTTGAGAAGCTTCTGCTTGCCCGTGCGGACGTTCGACTGATGATCTTCAGTGAGGAGCGCGATCGCAATATTGAGACCATTGTCGACCGCATGGTCGATCAGATACTCCGGTTTTGTGGCGAGCTTGTATGGGGCGAAGATTCGTGGTTGATTGGCGCACTCGAATGGGAAGACGAAAGTGAGCGCGGCTGGCGGTTGCGTTGGTTCACAACTACTACGGTGCCGTCGACTCTTAAGGGAATCGAGGTTTAGGAGGGACCATGGTGTCCCAACCGAAGCTCAACCTGGACGTGGACCTCAGGGGCGCGACGCCGGAAACGATGGCGCTGGCGTTGAGGCTACGACCGCGCCCCGGAGCAGCGCCCGTTGTCCGCGACTAGGTCCGCGTAGCGAAGCCTTCGGCCGATCATCCGAGCGACAACATCCCACATCTGCGCAAGGGTGAACCGCACCGGGTTGTTCGGAGGCCTATTCAGGTGAAATGGAGGGACAACCTCGACGGTGCGTGGGCAGTACCGCGCGATCAAATGTGCATTTTGCACAGAGCGTCATTCGCACACCACCCCATCGTTGTCCCCGTCGTTCATATACGGATAGGCGATGTGCCCCCGGCGCACCGGCGCAATGCCGTGAGCCCGGGCTTCGGCGCAGGTGATCCGGCCGTCGCCGTTGTCGTCATAGAGCACCAGCGCCCGCGGCCGTTCGGGCGGCGTGTCGCAATCGCGCACGATCATGTCCGTGGAGCCGCACATCGCAAGAACGCGCTCGGCCGCATCGGCCTCGCTCCGGTCGATGGTGAGATCGTACTTTCGCCTCACGTCGAGCGTGCGGTCCACGAACCAACAGGCATTGAGATTAGGCCGCCATTCGGCCACGTCCTTGTCGCTCTTCAGGAACCGGTTTACCGATGGGCTGGCCAAGGTCAGATTGAGCAGGTCCCGTGCGAACGCCCGCTTCGTGGCGGCGCTCGCAGCGCACAGCCCGCTGTCGTGCGCTTCCGAGCGCGCGACGATGTGCTCGATGTCGGTTTCGCGCGTGCTGGCAAAGCACTGCCCGGTATAGGGTCCGTAGATGCTGCCAATACCGACGACGATCTGGTCCTCCACGGATGGAGGATAGGGGTAGTCGCCGCTGTCGTACTCCGAGCAGCGGTTTTCGGGGGCCACCCGGATGCCGCGATAGCGTTCCTGACCGATGCCCGTGGGCGATTCCGTGCGGCCGGCGACTCGATCGATCCGCCAGACGCCCGTGCCCTGGTTTGAAGCGGCAAAGTCGTACAGACGGCCGGCGATCGTCTGGTTGTCGATCCGGACGGCGGCATCGGCAAACAGCGACAGGAACGAACTGCGGCCCGCAGCGTCGACGGCGAAGGCGGCGTCCGTACCGGGGTAGCTACAGTTGTCGCCCGGCGCCACCGTAAGGCCCGCGTAACAATCACCTTCCGCCACGGCATCGGACGCAACCACCGTGATCGTGAAGGTGCGCGTATCGATGTCGCCGTCGCTGTCCGTCGCGGTGTAGGTCATGGCGTACGTGCCCACTATGGACGGTGTGCCGGTGAGCTGCCGCGTGGCGCCGTCGAAGATGAGCCCAGGCACCTCGGGCGAAAGGCTGTAGACGAGATCACCGTCGCCGCCGCCGGCGGCGGGCAGCGACAGGGCGCCGACGGCGGTGCCCGCCGTGTAGGTTTGATCGCCCGGGCCGGTCGCGCTACCGAAGTCCGGCGAGGTATCCCCGCCCGGCGGTTCCGTGCTGCCGGCGACCCGGTCGATGTGCCAGACGCCTTCGCCCTGGTGTGAGGCGACCAGGTCGTAGACCTGGCCGTCGACGGTGATGTTGTCGAGCCTGATCCGGATCCCCGCCAGGTACGTCAGGAACGAGCCGCGGCCCCGTTCGTTGACGGTGAAAGCGTCGTCGGTACCCGGATACGTGCAGCGCTCACCGATCGTCAGGACAAGACCCGGTTGGCAGGCACCGTCGTCGACGGCGCCGGAGTCAACGACGCTGATCGTGAATTGGCGGGAATCGGTGTCGCCGTCGGTGTCCGCAACCGTGTAGGCCATGGCATAGGTACCCGCCGCGGTCGGCGTACCGGTGAGCTCGAGCGTGTCGGGGTCGAAACTCAGGCCCGGTATTTCTGGCGAGAGGCTGTAGGTCAGGGCGCCGTCGCCGCCGCTTGCGCCAGGCAGCCTCAGCGTGGCGATGGCGGTGCCGGTCGTGTAGCGCTGGTCGCCCGGACCGGTCCCGCCCAGATTGGGCGACGCGTCGACTCCATCGTCAATGACCCAGGTCCCGCCCAGCCAGCGTGCGGCGGAATCGTCGCTCCGGGTGCAGCGGGACGCGAACCAGCCGTACGTACCTGTGGTGAAGTGAAGGTCCGCCCGGCATGTTTCGCCGTCGTCGTACGTGAGCGTCAGCCGCCCAGCATCCGGCGCGGTCCGGGCATAGCGGTAGCCGCCCGCTTGGTTCATGGCCATGCCGTCGCGCTGCCCGGTCTCCGTGTAGCGGTCCCCTTCTCCGAGGATGACCGTGAACCGGCCGTCGCCGGTCTCGTACACCAGCTCGAGCCCGTCGACGCGCTGATTGAACGCCACGTGATCGGCCGGCGCGTGTCCCTGCACGGCGGACGTGGAAAGGTTGTTCCAGTCGCCGGCCGGAGTCACCGCCACGTTGACCACCCGAATGGGCCGGTCGGCCACGACCGACAGGATCCAGCGGCCGACACCCGCGCCCAGCCGGCCCTGAATGTTCGCGTCGCCCGCCTCCAGTTGCTGTGCAGTCAATGTGCGTGCGCCGCCGGGCGGAAGCGTCAGACGCACCTCCCCGCCGGAGGCCGGTACGCTGCTCTCGTCGCGCGCTCCGATGGTGACCGCCGTAGCCGCATCGCCGGGATTGATCAGCCGAAGCCGGCTCGCCTGCGTCAGGTCGATCGCGGGATTGAAGAGGGGCACCTCGTAGCGGGACCGGCCCGCCACCACAATCTCGCGCACAGTGTCGTGCATGACCGCGAGCGTTCCGTCCGGCCCGCGTACGTAAGCCGCGAGATCTACTTCAAGCCCGGTATCGATCTCAAGCCGCCGGTCGGCGTTGGCCGCGCCGAGACCGCCCGACAACCCCTTCAGCGCATTGCCGTTGGCGAGATCCGTGGCATCGAATTCCGCCACCCCGTACGCGCCAAGTGTGAATGTTGCCGGGCCAGAGCGCGTGCCTGCGTCGTCAACGGCATGGACCGCCACGGTCCCGGAGGTGTCCGTAGGATTGAGAACCCGGAGAACGCCCTGGGGCGCGTTGGCCATGGCCGGTGAGACGAACAGCGGTATCGAGTAATGCCCGGCGCTTGAGGTCAGGCTCCACAGCAGAAGACAACCAAGGGGCACAAGTCGCCTACCCGGATGCTGTCGGCGCCCGCCGACCATTTCGGGGATATCTCGCAACGAGCGGGATGCGACCGACAGCCCGTGCGCGCAACGGGCGACGCAACCGGGCAAAAGCTGCCCGCACGCTATGTCCAAAAGCAGAAGACGATCCGACAAACGCAGCATCTGCCCTCCGTGGCGGGCCTACACTCAGCAAGCCGACTCCGGTCGCCATGGTACCGGACGGAACGCCGTAGGTCCCGGCGATTGCGACAAGAATCCGGCGTTCGAGCGTGGGTGGTCGGTTCCGCAATGGGGCGGCGGCGTTCAATCGGCAGTCAACGATCCCACGGGTCTCGAAAGACGCGTGCAACGAAACAGCACGATGATCCAAAATCTCGCGCGCGGAAGCGGCCCAGGTATCTGAGACCGTCGGATGGTCTGACTCCTTCCGGGGAGGCTCGGGCGTTCATCGAACGGTTCAAGCGGTGGCGCTGAGTCGAGTGTACGGCACCGACCAGGTGGCGTCGCCGCATTGAACCCTGGCGCGCTTGGGATTCATGCGCACGATGGTGCCCGAGCGGTGTTTCCCGCGGGCGACGAACCTGACAGCGTCCCCGACGCGGAAACTCGCCCTGGCGGCCTTCCGCCGCAGGCGCGCCTCGTCGCTTTCGGGCGCGCAGGACTTCGGCGCCGCTCCCAGGCGGCGTGCGATCGCTTTCCAGGCGGGACCGTGCTTCGCCGCCGGTCCCGCCAGCGCGTGGGCGATCTCGTGCAGGATCGTGTCGGTGACCTGCACGGACGAAGCGTGCACGGCGTGGCTGCGGCTGAGCAGAATGAGTTTTCGGCGCGGGCGGCATTCGCCGAGCTTGCGCCGTGCGCCATTGAATCGCAGCGCCCATTCGGCCAACCCATGCCGGTCCATGAGTTCGCGTGCCCGGGCCGCGACTTCGTTCAGCCGGGCCGCCCGCCTCCGACGCTCCGCGGCCGTTGAGCCGCAGTGGTGATCGAGCCCGGCGTAGGGCACGGCCCAGACACCGGCGCCGGACCGCACTCTGGCCCGTGTGGGGTTCAGTTTTTCGATAGTGCCGGTCAGTGTAACGCTGCCCGTTGTGCCGAACCGCACCCGGTCGCCGACTTCGAAAAACACCTGCGCGTCCTCGGCGCGCAGGGCGCACGTCCGGTCGGAGCGCCGGTCGCCCAGCAGCAATTCAACCCAATCGGTGTCCGGAACGGGCAGCACGATCAGCGCAGTGAACAATAATGGGCGGGCGTCATCGATTGAGCGGCATCGGCACAACAGCACCGGGATTCTATCCCGGGCTGTAGGGGGGCGGTGTCCTCCCATGGACGCCACGGTCGGCTGAGCGGAAATGGCATCCTACCCGGTCGAGAGTCAGGTTTTTCCAGGTTCGACCCCGAGTCCGCGTACCACTCGCACGACCTCACGCAATCCGCATTGTTGAAGTCCGCACCAGCGAGCTGCAGCCGCATGAACGCGCAGAGCCTGCAACTCGACGTCGCCAGCCGGCCGGTTGACTGAGTGTCGCGCCACGAGGGAATGCTGCTGTACTGCCGTGATCAGGTGGCTTGGGAAGCGGCGGAAGGGCGCCGTGCGGCTCTACGGCGGCACCAATCGACGGTCCGGGCTGCGACGGTTCCGTACCGCCTTGACCGGGCGGAATCTGTTCGCGTTTCAGCGGGTACCCGAGCGGACCAGGATCGAGCCGGGCGTGCCCGAGGATCTTACTCTCCACACGCATTGACCGACCGGCGCCAGTCAGGCGCGGCTCGCTATCCGCGCACTCACGAGCCGGTTCAGGCTCACGCCTTCTTCGGCGGCGCGAATGGCGAGGGCGCGATGCGTTTCAGGAGGCACGCGAACAAGAAACTTTCCGCTGTACGCGCGCTCGGCGAGCGGTTCAGGTGGTGTTTCACCCGTAGACTGCATTTCGGTCAGCGCGTCGCGAACAACCTGCTGAATGCCGGCCAGCGCCTTTGCCGGGGTCCGCGCCAGCCAACTCAACGACGGAAACTCGGCGCAAAGGCCAACATGCTCCGCGTCCTCGGCGGACCATGTAACGCGATAGGTGTAGTGATCGTTCATTTCATGTTTTCCAGTTTTTCCATGGCCCTGATGACCTACCGGACTTGATATGTCTTGGCCCGCCCGTTGTCATTCTGGATGTTCACTCGCGGATCGCCCGGCCAGGGCGTGCGGTAGACCCGATGGCTCGTTCCTTTCTGTCGCGGCTTGCCGAAATACGCGTCGCACACCTTGGCAAGATCCGCGAATCGAATGCCTTGCGGGTTGCCGCGAATCGACTTCAGGATTGCCGCCGTTCTCGCCATGCCTCTAATATCAATAGTGATATTATATGTCAACCAGGCGCAGTGAACACCTGACGGAGCGGATCGCCTGAGTGCGGTGAACTCCACGATTGTTGGAGTCGGTCCCTAGCGCGGGTGACTCGCGTGCTGGCCCGACGCGCCGCTGTGCTTCGCGTCCGGCGGCTGCGCCCTGCAAACGGCTGCGGGCGAGTTCGTCCGGTAAGCCGAAATGCGTGGACACCGTTGGTCGATCGCGCCCCGGACGGGCGGCTGGTCCCCGGCGAGGGCCGGCGAATCGTGCTGCTCGACGACCCGTCCGGCGGTGAGGACTGAACCTCCCGAACCGCAGACGCCGGGAGGGGCCGGACGCCGGAAAGTTGCCCACCCGCCGCGGCCGGCCGCACCGCGGTCCGACACTGGCCCCAACGTACAGCACGCCCAGCGGCCGCCCCGGGGATGCGAGAGGCCCACTCCGGTTATCCGGCCAGGCCCGTCACCTAGTGCGGGATCCACCGTCCGCGGAAGGGAGGGCGCCCGCGTCCCTGGGGCTGACAACGTCGATCGTCAGCGGCGGCTCGTTACCGACCAGGTGCGGGTACCTGCGCGCGAAACGGTCAGCCACGTCGTAGCCGCCCGTGAGGGCGCTCAGCGTCTCGGCGGGCGGGTTGTCCAGCCCGCGTCCGGCGGCCACATGGCAGGCATGCGCATGGAGCTCAACCACCGCGTGCAGCTCGGTCAGCGGGTCATCCGCCAAGTCGGCGCCAAGCGCGCTGAAAACCACCTCGACCTCAAGGAGCCGGATGAGCCAAGCATACGCCCGGGACCCGAGGCGCTCCCACGCGGCTCGCTCGATCCACTCCGGCGGGGCCAGCCCGTCTCGGATGACGGGCGCCGCCAGCGCGCGCACGCGATCGGCGTCCGGGCCAGCCTGCTCGCGGGCACGGTCCGCTAGCTCCTGCAGGGCGCGCGCGGCCGCCTCGTGCCTGGGAACCGCGTCGGCGACGTGTTTCGGGGTCCGGGACAGCTCGAGGATGTCGTGGGTGTCGATGTACGCGTGCACCGCCCGGGCAAGCTCCCGATGCACCTCCGGCAGCGCAGAAAAATCCGGCTCCTGGTGCTCGAACCACCCCTCGGCCCACGCGTAGAGACACACGGCCAGGGGTCCGGCGATCCCACCGATGGTGGTCACGGCGGCAATCCGTTCGCGCGGCGTGACGAGCAGATCGTGCATGGACGCGGTCTCCGGCAGAGCGAGCGGCGAGACCGGTGTGTCGAAGGTATCGGGAGGGAAATCGTCGGACATGACGGCGCTGTGCCTAAAGCGCGCTGTAAGCGCCACCGGCCGGGGACGGCGGCACCCTGCGGATGAGGGGACTGACGAACGGTCCTGGCGCGCCTGCGCGAGTCACTGAGAAAGCGCCTTGTGCAGATCGGCGAGTTCGCCGATCGAGGGGTACCAATACGCTTCCGAGCCGCGCCGGGGCAACCCGGTGAATGGCACGAGGTTCAGCGGGTAGCGCGAAGTGTCGGTGCAAGGTCGGAAACCATGCCGAAACAGGAAGATCGGCTTCCGCCAGGCGATCGCCATGACGAGTTCGAGCATCACCCCCCGTCGGGCGGACTGGCGTTGACGATCGCGAAAAAGCCGACGGCGACCCGTACAGCGCACATGTCCGTGTGACTGGTCGATGCCCGACCAGCTGGAGCCCGGTGCTGTCGTCGTCGGACAATCCCTCCCAATGCGCACCCCAATCGGGCAGAGGGGTCAGGTCGACAGCGGCCATGTGAGCTCCCGGAAAAGATTACGCGCCCCATTTTCGCGCACGGGCGAGAAAAAAAAGAGGGCGCGAGGGACCCACAACGGGTCGTTCCGGTGGAATTTCTTGCACGGGCTGAGGGCCGTCTCGCGAAGGAGATGCCCGGGCATCCGGCAGCGCAGTTCCACGACGAATCCGGCCATAGGCACCCGGCCAAACGGGGTGAACCACATTACGACGTCGATACCCGGTACCGGGCGGAGCTGGTCACCGAGGATGTGGCCGCACCGAAGACACAACTCGAAGCGGTGACCGGGGAGCGGGTCTCGGCGTTGGAAGGCAGCGGCGCGGCCGTCAAGCCCGAGCGGGAGAATGACGGGAAGGCCCTGGCTGGAGTGGATGTGCCTGGCCGGGAGACACACGTGCCTGCGTTGCCGGAGCCGGACATGGAACCGGTTCGGATCCCGGCAAATGGCGCCGGGTCCCGAGCCGCCCACCGTGGAGAAGTCGTTGGAGTGGGAACTGGAACCCTGAACGCGGCGGGTGCTGGCGTTTTCTCGGCTTCCTACCCGAGGCTTCGGTAGCGATCCAATGCCATTTCCCTCATGCTCGCCGGAAGGCGGGCGGCGACCATCTTGAACGCACTGTTCAGGCCCCACGCATAACTTATATCGGCGACGGCCTCGCCGGAAGGTTCGACATGCCTGCGAACGGGGATCTTGTTGCGGTTCGCGAGCTCCACGAGTTCCCGGACCCCGCCGGAGTCGGAGATCACGACCGGCGCGCAGCACTCGATCGCGCGCCCCGTCATGAGCATTGCCAGGCGGTCGGAGTCGGTGGGAAGGCGCTCCCAGTGGTTCCAGATCACGGGGGTGGCGTTCATTAGTTTCGCCCGATCAATCACGCGAAAGCACGCCCCGGCATCCAGTATCCGCGCCTCCGGCACCGGTTCGGCGTACACCGGACCGCTGTGCGTCTCGACGAGGCGACCGGAACGTATGGGTTTCCAGCCCTCCTGCCCGAAAACCGCCGGCTGTCCGCCCTTCAAAGAAACGCGGACGGGTCTCCGGGCCTGCCCCTTCCGAGCGTGTCTCGGCCTGTTGGCGGGGGGAAGGTTCGACCAGTCGAGAGGCTCGTCGGCGGTGTCCATATCGAGGTCGACAATGTAGATGTTCCCGGGTTCTGCGCATTCCGACAATGGCCGGACGATTCCGCAACCGGCTTGCCTGGCCGCAAGTTCAAGGCCGTCCGGAGAAAAACCGAACGGATGGGTTCTGCGCCGGTTCGGATTGCAATGCAGCGTGCACAGAGCGAAGACGCGATTCTCCACGGCCCGCAGCCGATGAACGCACGACCACTTGATGTCGTCGACGTTGTCGAAGCTCGGATTGATCCAGATGCGCGCACCGGCCCTGGCCAGATACCGGGGAAGCAGCCCGAGATAGGCATCGTGGCAGACCGTTGCCCCGGCGGTTGCGCCGCTCAACTCGAAGGTGGGAAGCATCGCAAGCGGCTCCCAGTCCGGGCGCTCGAAGGCAACTGCTTGGGCAGTGGAGTGTTTCATATAGATATGGGACGGGATGGAGCCATCGGGATCGAAGCGTAGAAGCACCTGCCAGGCGCGTTCGGTGGTGTCGATATCGTTGTGGATTGCACCGACCAGGAGCGGTGCGCCAAGCCCGGACGCGAGTTTCGTCAACGACCCGGTGCTGCGTTTGTCGGACGCGCCGATGTAGCCTTCGGGGAAAAGAACGAAGTCAATGGCCTCTCCGGCGAAAGCATCCTTGCCTGGCACGAGCGGCGGTCGGGCGTCGGTTGCGCTGGGCGGTACGCCGTTGGAGGATTTTCGGTCCGTCCTCGGGAACACCATCGCGACGCGAAGAGTGAATGCCGTACGCGCGGAGGCGGTGTGGAAACCGCTGGCCCGTGGACGGGCCGGAGTTTTTGTTTGACGGATCAGGCGGGAAAAACGGGCCCGGTCATTCCGGTCGGTGGGATCGAGCGAGCACCATTTGAGATCGCGAGCATACAGCCGTACCGTCGGCCGCAGGCCTTCGGTGGACGGGACGAGGTCTCGCAGTGTGTCGTACCAGGCGCGCTGTTCGTCCCGATAAGGAGGGTTGTGGTCTCTCTTGTCGTGCCGCGCGCACAGCGCCATCCAGCGTTTTGCGGAGAATCCGAGGGGCTGCCCTTCCGAATAGACCTGGAGCGCGAGCTTTCTCGGGCGGGTGAAGTGCTGACTTTCGTCGAACTCCACGATAAAACCCGGATCCGCCACCCAGAAGTCGCACGGGTACAGTGTCTTGCTCTGTACGAAATCGGCGATTCCGAACCCCCGGAACGATTCCAAGACTGAAGCCACCTTGCGCAGGGTGTCGCCGATCGCCGTTCCATTGTAGGCGTCGGGGCCGGTCGGCCATTCGAAACGCGGGTCGGTCAGGCAAGTCCCGTAGATGCGCTCAAGCATTTCGTGCACGCGCTTCTTGCATTCCGGACATCGCTCCGTATGCCGCTTGGCCGAGATTGCGTGCCTGCTTCGTTTCGGTTTGGGCTTTTCGGACACGATTCTTCTGTCGCGAACGATGCCCCCGCAAGTGCAATCGATGACGCAGAAGCCCAGACGCTCAAGAAAATCGTTCGTCTCCGAGCCTCCGCTGAACCGGTTCGAACTCAGAAACTCGCCCGTGGCCATTCGATGGGCCAGCGCGATCGTGTACTTCGGAGGCAAATGCCCGCGCTCGGTCACCAGGCAATAGTCCCGGCTTTTCCTGCGCGGCGGAATTCCGTCTCGGTGGATGAGCCGGATGGCCCGTGCAATGTGCGTCGTGGAAATGAGTACCGGTATCACAGTCTGTCCGATTGCCCATGCTCGATTATCTAAAATGCCGACACGCGGAGGGTGGGAAATGGTCCAAAGTCGTTGGCGGCATGAGCGTATCGGTCGGCATGAAGCGATGCAACGGTGCATCCCCGGCAGCGATCCGGTTCGCGGTGGCACTCGTGTCAATGGCAATCGAAAACTGCACACTTCGAGGCATGACCCCATAAACGTGGACCACTATCGGCGTCGGTCTCACGCTGGCGTCATTGAACCTCGCGGGCCAGCGTTCGCTGCGCGCGGAAATCGGGGAACTCCGTCGCAATGGAGGTGAATTACGCGAGCGCATCGCTTATTTGGAGGGCCTCCTCGGTAGCCTGCGCGAGGCCATCACCTACAACCGCGCGGCATTACCGTCGCCACCAGGTGTTCAGCGCTGCGAGGCTCCTGTTCCGAAATAACCGAAAGGCCCCCGTAGGGGCCTTCCACTCACTCAGGCAACTGACGAAACAGCGGTAGCTGTACCGTCAACGGCCAGTGCTCGATCAGGTGCTCGCTGCGCCGTTGCGGCACCGCATTCTGATCCAACACCGCGCTTCGCATCTGCTCTGCGCCGTTTCCCTGGACGGGGGCACCCAGCGTCATGTGCTCCGCTTCTTGTCCGTTCAAGCGAGCCTCTGACACCGGCTCTTCATTTGCCCCGGTCTCGCCCGCCTTCGCTGGCCGGGCCACCGCCAGGGCGACATTCGTTGCCCAAACCAGGGCAAACACGAACCAAAACGCTCCCCACGTCATGCTGCTTCTCCTTCGGTAAAACCGGGGAGGAGCAGCCCCAAGGGATGCTCTCCCCTGGGGGTTACTCATGATCTGGCGCGCCAGCGCCAGATCCTCTCGTTGGCACGCGGCGCACAGCCGCCGGATCGCTCTAAGTGCCTGCCATCCCTCCTCAGCAACGCTGAGGTCAATGGACCCGAGCTTACCACGCCAATTTCGCTCCGCCCCTCCGACGACCGCCCTTGGACACCGGCGTTTCACCCGGTCGGTGGCCCGAAACACGCATGGTATTCTGGTAGTGAGATCGAGCATCGTACCAACTGCGTTCAGCCTTCGGAGCAGAGCGCTTCGAGGCCTCGCTTTTCGGTCACGGCCGGTACTCGATCGGCCATTCACTGCGGCTTGTTTTCAACACCGATTGTGAGGATCGGCACATGACCTGGGGCGCATTCTGGACAATTTTCGCGCTCGTTTTCGTGGTGAATTTCATCGTTCGCCTGCGGGCAGGCGCCCCTGCGGGGCGTGCCCACCAGGATCGCGGCGATGAGTACCGGGCCCTCAGTTTTGATGACGACCCAGTGACTGGCGTGCTCTATGAGGATGTGGCTCGTTACTCCCGTTCTCGCGACCCGGTAAATGGCACCTCACTCTTGTTTGACGATGGCCATGCGAGTGGTGTCCCGCCGCACCATGAGGATCCGTTGTACGGTTCCCAACTCGACGGCGATCCCACCTTGCTGGAGCCGTTGAACTTTGTGGACGACTAGCCCGCACTTTTTTCTATTGCCCTGTAGGCTCCCTGTCCCGCGCCGTCACGGCGAGTTCCTCCATCGCCGCGCCAAACGCGTTTCCGTCTCCATCGGCACCGCTCGCCACCGCGGCGTCTACCAGTGACCGGGTCTCCGAGTTTGCTCCGATTTCCGCCTGCATGCCCTCCTGGTGCCGCTCGTACTCCGGCCCGGAGGTCTCAAGCCCCGCGGCTTCCTGCGCCACGACCCATGCCGTATGCGTCGGGACCCCCATGTTGACGCCCTCCGCGTACAGGCGCTCCGCCACTTCCTGCGGGGACTCTGCGGCTGTCTGAGCGGCGCTCGGGGCGGACTGTGAAGCTGCGCCCATTGCCGTCGCCGCGACTTCGACGCCTTCGGGCTCATGCCCTCTCGCATCCTCGGGCGCACCCGGCGGTTCGCTCTCCGTAGCCAGCGCCCCAGGATCAGCAGCGACACCTGACGGCGGCGGTGCGCCCGCAGCCGGATTGCCCCCACCCAGCGCCGCCCCTGTTGGACCAGCCACGTCCACCGGCTCCGTGGACGTTGGATCACCGCTTTCGGGGGCTACCGCAGGACTACTGCCCGCCTGTGCAGTCGCCCCTTGTGCGCCTGCCATGCCGCCTCCCGCTGGCGCGGCACCGGCCAGGGTGGCGGCTGCGGGTGCGGCCTGACCCGCTGCGGCCCCCCTGTCGCCGCTTACGACGGGGCCGGACTCAGGGCGCTCGGTCGGCGGGGCGCCGTCCGGCGGTGGATCGTCCGGCGAAGTCCTCGAGGGCGCCACATCCACGGCCGGGGCATCTCCACCCAGCGACGGTCCGGCCGGCACATCGGCGCTCTCGGCGGCTTGCGGCCCGCCACCACCATCCGGTGCGCCATGGGGATCGCCACCCGCCGGCGCCGAAGCGGGAGCGGCCGCAGATCCGCCTCCCGGGGCCACCGCACCCATGGCCGGTCCGTCCCGGCTCATCGAGGGTCCACCCGGCGCCTCCACCTCAACCGGTTCGGCGGCTCGCGGGCCGACGCCTCCGGCCGGTGCGCCACCCTCCGGTGCGCCTCCGGGATCGCCGCCCGACGGCGCTGCCGCCGGAGCGGCCGCAGGGCCGCTGGATGGTACGGAGGGGCTTCGAGCGGCGCCTCCGCTTGCCGTGCCGGCGCCCGGGCCTTGTTCCTCTAGCGGGTGGTCCATGAGATGCGCGGCCGCTCCAAGATGCTCCGCCGGCGGCACGTCGTGCGTCGTCGCAGCGTTTTCCACATACCCCACAACCTCTTCCCCGTGGGCGTGCTTACCTGCGAGCTCTTCCCGGGAAGGCTGTTCGTCTGGTGGATACTGCACCCCGAACATCTCTCGCGCGGCCAGCCGCGCATAGTGGTCCTGCAACCCGCTGTCCTCAATGCCTGCCGCGGCGGCGTCGCCCCTTAGCCCCTCGAGAACCTCATCTTGCTGCGCTCCGCTGAGCGGTCGCGCAGCACCCCAGTAGGTCCCCATATCCCGCATCGGGTGTTTGCCCGGCGGATTGTCCTTCCCGTACGTGTTCAGCAATTGCTCGGTGCGCGCCTGTTCTCCCGCCTCGAGTCCTGCCAGCCTGAACCCTGCAGCGTCATCCTCCACCTGTTGGGTCCACCGTTCGAACGCCTGCCGCGGCGCCTGTTCCCGGTCTGCCAGCGGCGCGCCCGCCGTCGCCATGCCGGTCGTGATCCCTTCTTCCATCTCATCGATCGTCGTGCCGACGCCTACCGTCGGCGCATCCGCTGGACGGTCCACGGGCGTTAGCGACTCAGCGAGCGGAGCTCCGGGGGTCGGCATGTCGGTCTCCACTCCTCGCCCGGTCGCCAGCACCTCGTACGCCGCGCCCGGATCCGCCTGCGTCAGCAGAACCCCCAGCGCGGCCGTGTAGGCCTGATCGTTCGGCATCCCATACCGTCGGTGCATCACGCCCGCTTCGTGATTTACTGCGCTCTCGGGAATTCCCGCGTTTACTGCGGCCGCCCACAGTTCGCTCCTGTGCTGCTCAAACATCTGTCCGAACGTCACCGCGGACATGTCCTGCTCTACCCCTATCTCGCTTTGCCGCGACTGGACCTCGGACAGCTTCTGGCTTGCCTGCTCCAGCCCCTGGGCGGTTTCCGTGAACCGCGTTTCCCGGTTGACCCCCATCGCTTCCGCAAACACGCTGTCCTGCACGGCCCGATCGCTCGTGCCGATCGCCTCCTGGATGGACGCGCTGGAGGACATGGTCTCGCTGGTCGCCCTCTCGAGCGATGACACAACCTCGTCTGTCGAGGATTCTTCGTTAATCCTCGACTTTTCCACGCCCGCCTCGAATCGTGCGGCCAACTCCGGCGCCCCGGCTAATGCCTTAGCGATGCCTCCTGTCGATATGCCAAGCCCAATCGCGCCCCTCATGAACGTTTTGTCATGTTGACTCAGCCTATCCATGTCCAGGTGTTTTTCCGCGATCTTGTTCGCCTCCTGCATCTGCGCGCTGTCCAACTGTGTGTGATTCGCGCTGTTGGAGTGCACGTAATCGATCGCGTCGCTCACCCGTTCCGTGCTGTTAAGGTTCCTGCTGGCGCTCGCCGACGCCACGTCCTGATACGACTGTGTGCGGGACGCCACCGACTCCCTGGTTTCGCTCGCAACCGCCCGAGCCTCGTTTTCCCACTCGATCTGTGGCGCCGCGTTTTCGCCGTGCCGCAGCCGCGTGCCATGTACGGCCCCGGTGACGTACCTGCCCTCCTGTTCAAACAGCGTTCCGGCCGATGACACCGCCGCCGGCTGCACCAGGGCGGGCGCCATGATCTGCTCGTTGGTGAAGTCCCGGCCCGACATCCGGTTGGTCAATTGAGTCATCGCGAAGTAGCTGCCCGTCAGCAGCATCAGCGCGAGCAGCGGTGTCGCCGCGGCCATCATGCCGCCGACCGCGACCCACGACGCGGTCTCCGTCCACACAGACTCCATCCCCGTCATCGTGAGCAGGTTTACGCCGCTCGCCTGGAAGTCATCGAACGACTGTTCGGCCGCATGGTGGATGTACAGGTTGTTGACGGCCATTATCGGCATCCAGAGCTGGATCCACGCCGCCAGCAACAGGTACCGGCCGAACAGCATCACCCCGAACTGCCCGAGGACGAACAGGAACGCCATTACCGGCGACACGGCGTAGAAGAACGCCTCCACATAACCCATCAACGGCCTGGCGACTTCCTCGAACAGGCTTTTCTCCGTCGCCCACTGGACCCGGCGCTGTTCGATCGCTTGCGTGCGCATGAGCACGCCGGCCGTGTTGCCCGCGGCGGCCTGGTAGTCGAGGTCCGCCAGTTGCAGTTCCTTCGCCAGGAGCGCGTTCAGCATGAAGTTCTGTGCCTGCCCGGTAATGCCGAACAGGTAGTCCATCGCGTCGTCGACCTCGTCCTGCATGTTGGCCACGCCGGTCTTCGACCCCAGGTAGGCGAACCACTCCTGCTGAAACGTCCCCCTCAGCACGCCCGCGAGCGCCGCATATGCGGCCTGACAGGTTTGCGTGGTCCCGTCCGGGTTCGCGGTGTCCAGATACGTCACCGTGTACCACGCTACGGCCGGCACGTTGATCTCCGACAGCAGGTCCGGTGAATTGCGCAACTGTTCCCAGGTCAGACTGAGCGGGCTGTCCTCCACCGCGATCGCGTACAGCACGCAGTCTTTCAGATACCGGGAGATCGAGCGCTGCACGTCAACGTTCGCCGCCACGCCCGCCGCCGCATCGTTGGCGTCCCCGTAGTCCGGATCGCGGAGGGCCGCCAGGACGTTCAGGGCGTCGCCGTACCCCGTCACCAATCCCGATCCGGGGGGCGTGAAGATCGTATTGAACGATTCGGCCAGCCCCCGGCCAACCTGGGAGGCCAGCGTGCCGATCGCCGCAATGCCGATCGGGACGTCCGAGACCACATCCAGGCCGCCCGTCTCCATGTCCTCGATCGTGACGTCCACCTTGGGCACAAACATCGCCGCGTACATCATCCACCCGACCAGAAGCCACTGGAGTTCCAGCCGCTGGGTCACCAGGGCGCGCGCGCCTGTCACCAACAGCCCGACCAGGGCCCCTACGGCGACCATCGCGCCGAATTCCGAGCCCGTCCCGGTCACCGTCAGCATGGCGACGCCGGTCAGGATCTGTTCCAGCAGGTCCGCGTTGGCCGTAGCGATGATTTCGAACACGGTGGCCGGTCCTCCTCAGCCTCTCTCAGCGAAGCGTCGGCGCCTCCTCCGCCTGCGCCATCGCCTCGGATACGACGCTTCGCATGTTGAGCAGGTTGTTCATGAACTGCAGTTCGAGCAGCACGGTTTCGTTGCGTGCCGAGAACTCCGCCTGCCGCACCGCGAGGCGCTCTTCCATCATGGGTTCCATCTCGACTTCGCTGATGGCGAACGCCCGCTCGATCATGAAGATGAGTTCCATGACCAACTGGCGGGCCAGGATCGACGCCATGGTGTCCTGAACCACGCCCCCGATGGAGCGCAAGGTTCCGGGTGATATCGCGGACCGCTCCAGGATGTCCCGCACCGGCCCCGCCGCACTGGCAAGAAAGGCATCCTCCTGCGGCGTCAGCGCGACATTGCCCTGCCGCAGCTTGAACAGCAGCCCGGTGTTCGGCGGCGTCGGTCCGAACAGGATTTCCTGGACCCGCTCGGAGAACCCCTCCCAGTTCGGATCCGTCGTCGCCGTCGGGTTGAGGCACTCGACGGGCTCGTTGCAGCGATAAATGTCCACCGGCGCCGTCGACCCGTCGATGAATTCCTCGACGGTCAGCAAGGACGGCCGCTGCTGAAAGCAATACTCGCGCGTCCCCGTTCCATCGTCGCAGCTCGCGCCGCCGGGCCGCGTTTCGGTCTTGAGCATCGTCCCGGTAACCGACATCAGCACCTCCAGCAGCGCATCGTCACCGGCCGTCCCGAACCAGGACTCGATCCCGCCCTGCTTGGCGACCGCCCACACGACATTGATGTTGCGGCGCGTGCCGATCGCCGTGTCGATCTCCCACAGGGTGCTGCCGCCGTCCGTCTCGGCGGCCGCGTTGTCCGACTCGGTGCCGCTCGTCACCAGGTTGCCGCGCCCCTCGACGATCTGGTCGTTGCGAATCGCCTCGATCCCCGAGTCGACCAGCGAGGTGGCCCAGTAGCAGGAGTCGCGGACCATGCCGTTGATCTCGTCCACCTTGTTCCGCAGGGTCTCCATCTTCTGCATGCAGGTCGGGCAGACGCTCTCGAGAGCCAGCGTGAACGCGTACGACACGGCATTCGACGCGACGGCGCGCAAGGCCTGCACCATCTCGTCCTTGTTGATGAACGAGAACGATCCGCCGTAAAGGTCAATGCCATTGCAGCCGCCCTCAATCGACGGTGGCTGGAAGTTGATCAGGTTGGGCGTGGCGACCTCCGTTCTCGCCGAGAGCCGCCCCAGCGTCAGCCCGCCGCGACGTTGGGTTTCCAGGATCTGCGGGTTGGCCGTGTTGGTGTAGATCTGCAGCATGTTTTCCATGACGTCGTCGGAATCCGCGCGCACGAGCGTCGAGGGCAGCGCCAGCAGGGCGGTCAACAAAAAGGCTCGTTGGTTCATGAATATCTCCTATGGCGCCGACACGCCCTGCGCGGCGCTCGTGCGAAGGACCTCGACCAGCCGGGCGGGATCCGCCAGATCCCCGGCCTGCAGCGGGTTGCCCGTATCGGCCACGTAGACGCGGTTCACGCGCCGCGTCGAGTCGAACAGCTCGTCCGAAATCCACCCGGCCATGTGGGCCTGCTGAATCATCCGTTCGCGCAGCATCGACTCGGCCATCACGCCTTCAGCGATCAGCAGGAATTCCCCCGGCGGGCGGACCAGGTAGATCGTGGGCGTGGCGCGAACCTCCAGCATTTCGGCCTGCCCCGCGTTCGCGGTCCAGTCCGGAAAGTGCCCGTCGATCAGCGGCGCGTTGTCGAGCGCGATCGCCATGATCGCAATGTCGATCTTGCGCGCGAGGTTCTCCAGTACCGGGCTTTGGGCCGCGCAGTACGGGCAATCGGACCGGTAGAAGTACCAGAGCCCCGCCGCGTCGGCGATCGCCTCGAGTACACGATCCGATGCCTCATCGGCCTGCCGGTCGACCACGTTCGCGCCGAACACCGACTGCGGCCGGCGGGAATTCTCGTCGAGCACGGGGTCGGACATGACGACCCGCTGCGCCGCCAGGGCGAACCGCTCGGACATGTCGACCGCGTAGCGCTGCAGATAGAGAAACGCCGCCACGTTCTCCTCGGTGGGATCGTTCATCGCCCGGTCCTGGTATTTCGGGAGTTCCTCCCGCAGCCAGGCGGCCGTCAGAGGGGCCGGGGCCGCCGGTTCCGGCGCCGCGGGCTGCGCTTGCGGCCGCGCCCACGCGGGCGGTTCACCTGGCCGGGGAGGCTCTTCGAGCTCGATGGGCGCCGGCTGTGCCGCGAGCACCGGTTCCGGCTTTGGGGCAACGAGTTCCCTCACCTTCCAGAACCAGCCCTCCTCCTTGCCCTCGAAATACCCCTCGCCGGTGTAGGTGCCCTCTTCCGGGGGCGCCACCCTTCCCATGGGCGCTTGCGCCGATGCCGCCGCGACGGCCGTCAGGGCCGTGACGGCCGCGCAGGCCACCGCAACTCGAATCCTTTGCATCAGATCCCCCTCCACAGGTTTTCGCGGACCGTTTGCCGCACGCCCTCCATGTCCACCTCGTCGGCGCGATGCTGCGCCCGGTCCAGCGCGTTCGTCGAATCCGGATCCGCTTCCTCCGATGACGAGTTGCTCAGCGAATACTGGTTGTCCGCCTCGCCCACGGTGTCCGGCAGCATGTCCTCCTCGATCAGGAGGCCGTACCACTCGCTCAGGTCGATCTGCGTCCAGTCGAGCGTTTGCACCTCCGCAACCGTCAGGCCGGTACACTCCGGGTTTTCCGGCGTGCCGAACGTCTGGCCGAGCTGCGGGATCGCCTGCTCGTTGATGATCCGCGACAGCGGCGAGTTGTAGCAGCAGTAGGCCCGACGCTGCTCGATGCACCCGAACCCGAGGCTGGTCGCGCAGTACTCGCCGATGTAGGTGCACGACTTGATTTCTTTCTTCACCGCAAGCTGAAGCTCCGGCTCCTCGCACGTCCAGATGATCTGCGCGAGAAGCTGGATCACTACGTAGATCGTGTAGATCCACATGATCACCGCCAGCGCGGTCTGGACCCCGGCTTGCAAAACAAGTTGGCCGGCCTGCGAGCCGACCCCTTGCTCAAACAAGGTCCCGCCAATGGTCTCGCCGAACGTGTTGGTCACGAACGTTCCGATCTTGTCGACCATCTGTGCCTGCAGTTGATCGAGGCTGAATGACTGAATCCCCTCGATACCGGTCGTCGTCCCGAACTTCTCGGTCAGCGAGCCCCACGCGGAGGTGAAGGGCTTCCTCACGTTGGAAAGGACCTCTCCGCCGGCCGCGGTCAGGTCGCTCCACGCGCCGACGAACCCTGCCCCGGTGTTTGTCAGCGTGCCCAATTGGTGGGTGCGCTTGCCGAGGTTCCACGTCTGCTTCGAGAGCGCCAGATACGTCCCCAGGTTCGCGCTCACCGGCGTCTGGCAGCAGTCCTGCTCAAGCTCGCCGCCGAGGGCCTTTTTGCACTCGAGGCCTTCGCCGCTGAAGATCTGGCACGAGGCGGGGTTGGTGCTCGCGCACTCGAAATCCATCGCGCCGTACTGCATCGCCTCGAGCTGCGTCGCGGCATTGACAAAATCCGCGTTGACTTCCGCCGAGGCCGTCAGACACTCGTCGCCCATGCACCGGATCGGCCCGCCACACTCGAGCGTCCGGGTCGTACCCTGAACGCCGCCGGTCTCGTAGCCGCAGTCCCAAGTTTCCTCCCAGGCGTAGCACTGCCCGCTACTGCCGAGCGTCGACGTCAGGCAGCTCGCGCCGACGTACGCGCACTCGCCGCGGCTCTCCTGGTCGACGCAGCCGTTCTCCCGCCCGCCGCTGTTCTCGAAGCACTGCAGGTCGCCCTGGGTGTCGTAGAAGCACTGGAGGTTGCCGAGATGGAACCGGCAGTCGGCCGTGACCGACCCATGCCGGCACAGGTTCGAATACCCCGTGTGGATCGGAGACGGCGCCATGTCCGTCTGACAGACCTGGAGGCCATCGACCGTGATGCACGGCACGCCGTGATCGGGGCCGTCCAGGCAGACCATCTCAAGCGGAGTGCACGCGCCGTCATTGAGGCCGTTGACCAGGCCCATGCACTCCGGAGTGATGTCCCAGGAATCGAGAACGATCGCCTTGGACCTGTCGTAGCGGAACGTTATTTTCGCGCTGCCCTCGCCGCCCCCGCCGACCAGCACGCGCAGTTGCACGTTGTAGATCCCGTTACTGCTGAAATGCGAGGTGATGTCGGTGCCCGGCGACTCGCTCCAGCTTTCGTGGAGATCGCAGTCGGTCGAGCCGATCGGAAACGTTGCTTCCGGTCCGTTCCATGCCGACGAGCCGCCGACGCGGAGCTCGGCGTGGTCGTCCCAGACCACCTCGTCCAGCGTCACGCTGTCGATCACGTCGGCGTTCTCGACGTTCACGGTCATGTCGAGGGTGTGCAACGAGCAGCCGCCGCTGTACCACTGGTTGTCCCCGGGCTGGCCGAGCGTGACCTCGATGCAGCCGGTCCCGCAGGAGGACGTGGCCGCGTCGGAGCCCGACACATGGAACCAGGCGACGTCGTAATCGTGATAGAGCTCACAGGACTCGACCGGCAGCGTGACCCGCGAGCAGTATTCGTACTCGGGCACATGCACGGTTGTGCCGGTCGTCGTGGGCACCGTGACCTCGGTGCAGCCGGAGAAAAACGTCGAGAACACCGGATCCGTGCCGGCCAGCACCGCGTCGGTCTGCGCGAACGCGGGGTCGGTCGACATGTCGGGGTGGGTTCGGCTCCGGGCCGATGCCCTGACAGTCCGCATCCCCTCGCCGAGCGCACTGTCTTCCGCCTCGATCGTCGCGTGCGCGTTGTTCATGAACACGCTGATCGCGGCCGAGTTGTCGCTGATCCCCTCAAGGGTCGCGGCATCCGGCGACACGGCGTTCCCGCCGAACAGTTCCGCCGCCGAGATCGTCTCGAGGCCATCCTCGTCGACGAAATACACCGTATCGGCGTCACCGCGCGGCCCGGGCAGCGTGTCCTGGCCGGTCTGTTCCCCAAGCGCCGCCGCCTCGTCGAACGTCATGGGCGGGTTCTGCGCCCATGCCACGGAGAGCGGAGCGCTGTAGAGCGCGCCGAAGGCCGCCGCCAGGGACAGCGAGGCCGTGACCGGTGTCGCGGCCTGGGTGAACATCGCCGCGTAGGCGATGCCACGAACGGCCAGTGCGCGCCACGCAGCGCGCCGGAGCCCGCCCGCTGTCGCGCCGGGAGGGTTGTGTTCAGTTGTCATCAGTTATTCGTCCCCGGTCGGATGCAGCAGTCCGACCATCTCCACAACATGTACACGAAGTCTTCGCCTGTACCCGGGCGCTGCCGCCATTCGCCCCACAGCGCGGTCGGCACGCCGATCGCGTGACAGCAGCCCTGCGTCCAGTTGTAGCTGTCGATGAATCCGACCCCCGTCGTCTCGCCGGGCGTTGTCCCCGTAGCGACACGGTTGTTGTCCGCCTCCGGCACGGGAAACAGCAGCGACATGCGGTACTGCCCCTTGGGCAGGGTCGGGTGAATCTCCCCGCCGCAGACCACGTCATTCCCCGTCGTCCGGCGGGCCAACCCGCGGCGGTGCAAGGAGGCCAGCGCCCGGGTCGACAGCAGGCTCGATACGCGCACGCCGCCGCCGCCCGACGGGACATTGCCGGTGAAGGGGTACAGGTCCCCCCAACAGCCGGCGCACCACCACAGCGCGTCGCTGGGCGCGTTGATCGTGCTCTGCGCGCAGTCCTGGACACAGGCCGCCCGGACCAGGGGATTGGCCAGCACGGTCGCCTCGGGGTTGGTGAACATCGCGAGCTCGTCTTCGGACCAGGTGGGGTCGAGCTCGGACATGTACATCAGGTCGAAGTCGCTGTACCCGTCGGCGTCGCACTCCGGGACGGACAGCAGCCCCAGCATCTCGTACAGCGGGAACGCGAAGTAGTGGTAGTTGAAGTACTGGTTGCTCGCGGACCCACGATCCGGGCCGTCGCTCATCCCCCACAGGCGGGATCCGCTCGACAGCGTCGTTCCCGAGAGTGCCGGCGAGCAATAGGGTTTGCGCACGACCTCGATGAGCCGCACGGGCGCCCAGAACCCGGCGACGAACCCGAGCTCCGTCAGGCCGAAGCCGTCGTCGCAGTTGCACAGCCGGTCCGTGGCCACGCCCGGCGGCACTGTGCCGGTCCGGTCGAACCACTGCGTGCCCATGACCCGGATCGGAAACAGGCAGGACCAGCAGATGTTCGTGATGAGCGCCGATCCCCACAGGTTTGCGTCAGGGCAGTGCATGCCGGACACCTGTCCCAGCGCGCCCGGAGCCCACAGCAGCGTCGCCGCCACCGTCACCGTCCACCGCGCCTTCCGTCTAACCATCGTGCTCTCCCCGGGCCGCGTACTACGGCGCCCATTCCTCCACGATCAACCGTGTGCCCTGGGCGCGGACGGTGGCCGGGACGTGTCGCAGGCGAAACCTCTCGGCGACGTCCGGGAACAGCAGGTACACCGGCCCCTGCAGCGTGCCCTCCAGTGTCTTAAGCGCGTTCCACCCGGCCCCGGTATCCACCTCCGTGGTCAGCAGGATGACGCCCCGCCCTTGCTGACGTACCTCGCTCGCAAGCTCCGCGGCCCTCGCGACATGCCGCGGGTCGGTACCCCGGAACACCACCACCGTCTTGGTCAGCGGAACGGCGTCGAGCGGATTGAATCGTTCGCCCGCGGACACCAGCACCCGGCCGTTCAGGTCCGTAATATCCGCCGTGACGCGCACGGTCGGGTCCACCTCGAATGCCGTGTCCTCCGGAGCATCGGGCAGGCGCACGAACCGGCGCGACGACCAAAACCGATCGATGGCGGCCTGACGATGTTCCGCGAAATCCGTCTCCGCCAACCGGCGCTGCATGGCGAGGATGAGGTCCTCCTCGCCGATCTCGTGGACCTCGGCGCGGCGGCCAAAATCGATCGCGTCGGCGCCGGTGGCGCGGCGGGCCTGCCGGCGCAGCCAGTCCACGGGTACGGCGCCGGTCACCCGCATCGGGACTGCGGCGCCGTCGGGCGCCGTGCGCTCGAGCACGAGCGTCGGCACCACCGTGACGTTGTGCTGGCGGTAAAGCGTGGGATCCACGATGACGTTGGGAATGCGCCCGCGCGCGATGTTCGCGAGCGCCTCGATCCGCCCCTGGGTCGCCCGAAAGTCGAACCCGCCCGTGGAGCCCGGCGCGAGGCCGCGCAGGACGAACACCACATTGGGATCGGACGCCTGGTCGAGCAGGTTTCGGAGCGTCTCGTCCGGCAGGGTCAGCGAGCCGAACACCAGCACGCGCTCGTCGCCCGGCGCCGTCGCAGCCTCCGGCCGCGTGGGCACCACGAACCCTTCCGGGGCCAGCGACACGCCAGCGGCGCGTTGTGCGGACTCTTCCGCGATCGCTTCGGCCTCGTCCAGGAGCGCCTCGCCCTGCCCGATACCCAGCCACTCCGGCACGGGATCTTCCGCGGCACGCTCGAGCAACTCGCGCGATCGCTCCAGCCACTCCGCGTCGGGGTTCGACGCGGCCACTCCGGGCACGCTCTCCCGGTCGGGCGCGTTCCCTGGCGCTTGCCCCGTGGCCACTTTGGGCACCGTGAGCGCCACGCACAGCGCGAGCGCCGCCACGGCGTTACAGGACGGGATACGCACGGCCAACGATCTGCTCCTCGTCAATGGGACCCCAGTACCTCGAGTCGTAGCTCGCCGGCAGCGTTCCCATGACCCAGTACGTTCCGGCCGCGATCGTTTCGCTGCGCCGGTAGTCGTCCAGTGTCTGCCCTTCCTCGGCGAGGCGCCGCCCGGGCTCCAGATAGTGCAGCGGCCCCCAGGCGACGTCCGCCACGGTTGCGCCGGTGTCGTCTATCGTCGCCACGTCCCCGGGCACGCCCGCGAGGATCTTGATGATCAGCGTGCCGTTCGGGAAATGCGGTTCCATCTGGCCGCTGCGAAACGCCACGTAGTCGCCGCGGCCGACGTTGCGGTCCTTGAGGTCCACGACAAACAACCACTGCGGCAGGCAGCGCGTCTCCGAGGCATCGAACCCGAGGCGGTACCGCTCCCCGGCGAGATTCAGGGGAAGGTAGACGCCGACCCAGACCACGACAAAGGCGATCGCGGCCTTCAGCAGGCCGCGCCGCCACCAGGCCGCGTCGCGGGCCTGACGGGCCACCTCCGCGCGGCTACGGCCGAACATACGCGTCGTCCGGGGCCGCATATACGGCGGCACCATCCAGAACGATGGCGCCCGCCGCGACTTCCAGCGCGACCGCTTCTCCGAGCGCCGCGCTCAGCGCCCGCGCACGCGCGGTGCGCTCCTCGTCCGTCAACGTCAGGTCCGCCGCAAGCGGCTCGACCAGGCGATCGATGTCCATGACCCTCACCCGGGTCGGTGTGAGTTCCGGTGCCTGGCGCGCCTGCCATGCCGCGCCGATGAGCGCGGACAGGGCCGCGATCGCCACGCCGATCCCGCCGAGGACGAGGTTGGTTGTCAGGCGGCCCCGCGCGGCGCGGTTTTCGGTGGCGTCGCTCACCCCGCCCTGCGCCCCCGGGAACGCCGCTCGCCGGCGACGATGTCTGCAATGGCCTCGCCCAGTTCCATCCCGCGATCGAGCCGCTGTCGCAACTGCGCCTTCTCGGCCGGGTCGGTCGTATACAGCAACTGCGCCGGGCGATCGACGACCAGCTTGCCGATGCCTCCGCCGCTACGGGTATATACAAACATCTCGCTGTACTCGCGCTTGACCGTGTGCATCGTCTTGAGTAACTCGCCTGCGCCCTCGGTCAGCGACAACTGTTGCCTGGCAATGAGCTGGTCGATCGCCTCCGGCGTCTGGCCGAGCAGGAACTTGTGAGCCGTGTTCTCGGCGACCGCCTCGCCGACCGGCGTCTTGTAGAGGTCGCTGACCGACTGGAGGATCAGCACCACGCCGCCACGGTATTTCCTGAGCTGCCGGACGCCGCGTTCGATAAACGCGCCCTCGGCGCCGGAGGTGATCAGCTCCCAACCCTCGTCGACGATCAGCAGCTTCATCCGGCTCGCGTCGCCCAGATACATCGACCGCTGAATCACGGCGATCAGTTGGGCCAGAACAACCTTCATGAGCGGGCCGCGCGCCCGGAGCTCTTCGAGCTCGAGCACCGTCAAGGCCTTGTCGAACGACACGGTCGCCTCGCCCTGGAACCACTTCCCGTACTCCCCTGCCGAGGTGTACGGGCCGAGCTGCACGCCCAGGTCGTGCACGCGCCGGTCGAAGCCCTCGTCGCCGTCCGCGCTCCGGTACTCCTTCAGCGCCGCCGCAAGTTGATCGAGCGTCGCCTGCTTGCCGTGCTCGAGCCACACCTGCTTCGTGATGGCCCTGAGCTGCACCTCCTGGAGTTCTTCGAGCTGCCCCTTCGGCGAGATCATGGCGACCAGCACCGCCATCAGCAGATCCGCCTGGTTGTCGTAGTCCTCGAGCGTCGAGAACGGGTTGAGCGAGATGTCGGAGTCCTCCCTGAACTCCATGTGTTCACCGCCGAGCACATGGCAGAGGTTCTGGAAGCTCCGGCCGACCTCGATGAGATAGATGTCCGCGCCGAGCGCGGCGTAGTTGCTGACCACGAAATTGACGAAAAAGCTCTTGCCCGACCCCGATTCGGCCGCCACGAGCGCGCTGTAGTTCGTGTCCGAGTCGAACAGGTTCACGCTCATGAGCTGTCCGTTGCGCGACAGCAGCGTGAGCGCCGGCGTTCCGGTGCCCTTCCAGTCTCCGTACAGCGGCAGGAGCTGCACCAGGTGCCGCGTCGCCATCGTCCGGTAGCGCGAAAGGTTGGTGACCGCGGCCCGGTCGGCGCCCATCGGCATCGCGTTGAGCAGGATCGGCAGGCTGATGAAGACGTCTTCCTGCAGGCGGTAGCCGAATTCCTGGTAATAGGTGGCCATCGCGCTCGCCGCCGCCGTGACGTCGCCCTCGTCCTTGCCGAAGATCACCGCGCTGGTGTACGCCCGGACGATCCGGTCGCCATCGTCCAGCGCCGCGCCCAGCGCGTCCCAGCTTTCCTTCTGCTTGCGCAGGATCGACACGAACCGCGCGAATCCTCCGGTCGCCGACCGCGTCGCCCAGGCGCGCTTGTTGTCCGCCCGGGAGCGCTCTTCGTCCGCGGCCTCGATGAAGACGTTGGTGGTGATCAGCACCGGGTGGCGCACCCCGCGCGTCCCGCTCTTGGCGTCCGCCAGAAATTGCGCTGGCTGGCCCAGGTGAACGTGCTCGGGAAGCCGTTTGACCGACAGCGCCTTCGCGTGCGTCCAGCCGAAGTCGATTCCACGCTCGCTGACCCGCAGCGCCGAGTCGGTGTCGAAAATCTGTTCCCGGATCGGTTGTTCCCTGTCGTAGATGAGCGCCGGCGTCCTCCAGGCCGCGTTCGGCCCCCAGTTCACCATGGCGCTGATCGCACGGATAAAGAGCTCCGGATCGAGCCGCCGCGGCGCCATGCCCACGGTGTCCAGAACGCTGTGGGTGTTCCGGCAGATCCGCCCGAACCAGTCGAGTTCGCGCTCCGTCGGCGTCGTGGAACGACACGGAAACAGCACCGTCACGTACACGTGCACGTCGCGGATCCGCATGGGGTTGCGTTCGGAGATCGCCTGCTCCGTGAAACGCTTCAGGTAGTTGCCGCGCTGCCCGACCACCGACGCGGCGCGGGCGCGCGTCGGCGACAGCGGTTCTCCGGGAGCGGGTTTGCGCATCTGGTCCATTTCGTAGACCGTGTGCCCGATGTCCGGGCTGGTCCACAGGCTGAACTGAAACATCATGTGGGTGGGCAGGTCCTGCTGGAACAGCACCTGCATCTGGGCCGCCTTGGCTTCATTCGGCCCCGTCAGCGGATGGCACTGGAAGACGGCGCCGATCGTGCCGTCTTCGCAGTAGAAGAATTCCTCGTCTTCGTCGTAGGCGATGACCCCGAGCAGGCTCGCCGGCGACTCGCGCCGGACCAGCCGGTTGTGCATCTCCAGAAAACGCATGGTCTGCCCCTGGCGCCCCACAGGGGGGAGGGCGCCCCCTTTTGGGTGCCGTGAATGCGGTCCGGTTACAGGGTCGCGGTAAACATATCGTCGATGACCCCGGGGCCGATGCTCAGCGCCAGGCCCGCGCCGGCCGCCGGTACCGCCGCCATGATCGACTGGCGAACGATTCCCGCGGCAAGCCCGACGATCAGCAGCCCGACCGAAATGACACGCCCCAGCGCGCCCTCGGCCCAGCCCTCGAGCTCGTCCCAGACATCGTCGAACTCGGTGCCGGCGGTGCCCGCGTACACCATGGTGGGCACCACCAGAAGCGCCAGGATCGCGAACGCCATCAGCGGGGCGATCACTTCCGCGCGACGCTCGGCGGCGGACATGTCCGGACCGCACGCCCACGCGCGCACGAGCCATCCGGCGACCGCCAACGCCATGATGCCGACGCCGGCCGCCTGTCCCGTGGCCGAGCCCGTGGACCCCGCGGCCGCGGCTGCGGCCAGCGCGAGCCCGAACATTCCGTACCCTGCGAGTCGCTGTAGCCTTTGTGTCATTGCCTCTCTCCTTCGTTGCAGCCTCAGTTACCGGCGAGCGGGGATCCGCCCGCCACCCCGGTGGCGCTTCCGCCGCCGGTGGCGTTTCCGCCGTCGGTGGTTTGACCGGCCCCGTCAGCGCCGATCGTCCCGTCGACGACCGTGTCGTCGTAATTGATCGTGAAGACGCGCGACGACTCGCCCTCGACAGGGCCCCCGATCGTCCAGCGACGCGCGGCCACCTCGACGAAGTGATACCCGCCCACGTGCAGCACGCCACGCGTGTCTTCCCAGGGCGCCATCCACACGCGCATGACCTGCGCGGGCGTCCGGACCGGCGTCGGGCGGTCCACGCGCGGGGGCTGCACCCAGCCGGTGCGCGCGCCCGTAGGCCGGGTGGGCCGCCGCGATGCCGGGGAGTCGCCTGCGGCGGCCGCCTCACCCGCTTCGACCGGAAATCTCTGCGCGGCGCGCGCGTCCGCCGCCCGCTCGGCGTCGTCGCCCAGCGGGTCCTCTGCCGTGGCCTCGATCCGGTCCACGGTGTTCGTGAGCTCGTAGATGTCCGTGACGTTGGCGCAGCGCACGCCCTGCGGCATTCCCGGGCAGGAGAACCTGCTGCTACCCACCGCGCAGCCGGCCAGACCGCCCGCGACGACCGTCAGCGCCAGAACCCTGTACATCCCGAGGGCTTGCCCGATCATGCTGCCCTACTCCTCGTTGTTCGCCAGAAACGCCCTGTAGCCCGTGGCCACGCCGGGCAGCACGGCGCCGTTCGGCGCAATCGTGAACGGCAGCACGTCGATCCCGAGCACCTGCACGACCGCCAGATTGCGGTGCATCGCGTCCAGCCCGCACAGCGGCTCGCCGGGCGCGTCTCGCGCGACCGTGCCGCTCAGCACGAAGGCCTGTGCCGCCTCGTCGGTGCACAGCAGCGCCTGCGTCGCCGCATGGCGCCCCTGATGCGCCGGCACGAACACCAGCCGGAACGCGTACCGGTCCAGCAGCCCGCGCGCGGTCCTTACCGCATCGGCGCCCTCCGGTGCCGCCGGGTCCAGAAACACCGTCGCGCGCCCGCCCGGGGGCGTGGCCACCCTTTGCAGGGTGATGCCCGCAAGCCCGCTTTCGGACAGCCCCAGGCGTTTTAGCGGGATCGCCTTCGACCGCTCCACGTCGGCCACCGACCGGATGCGGAACCCGTTCCACATGTCCCACAGCTCACCGTTGAAGACCGCGTAGTGCCCGTTGGACGAAATCATCACCGTGCGGCCGTTCGATTCGACGACGTGAAAGGCCGGCGCGGGCAGCGGGACCATGGCGTCGATGTCGTCGAGCAGGCCTTCCGGCCAGCCCGGAAGCCCTGCCGGTGGCTGGCCCCGCGCTGCGGGTGCGGCCGCGCCGGCGATCGCGAGCGCGGCCAACGCGGCCGTTGTGCGCCGTACGGTGTCGCTCATTGGTGTGCCACCGCGCGGACTGCGGCGACCGCTCCATGGATGGCCAGCGCGACCCGCACCGCCCACAGGTGGTTCTCTGGCGCCGCGGCGCTCACGGCCACCCCCGGGAACCCGCCAGGAACACCGGCCATTGTGTACCCGGTCGCCACGTCCTCAGGTGTCCCTGATGGTCAGGGCCACGCCCTCGAGCAGCACAACGTCCACGGTCCGGCCCGCATCCACCTCGACAACCGGGACGATCTGGTCGGCGAGCTCCATGTAGTACTCGGCCAACTGCGCGGCGCCACCGCCGACGCCGGCGAACCCGCTGGCACTCAGTGCCTCACTGCCGTCGGGCGCCTGGAACAGCGCTGTCGACCCGGGTTGCGTATTGAAGGACTGGATTCGTACCGGCCGGTAGATCTCCGAAAGCGCCTGGGCGAACCCGGCCGCCGCCGCTTTCGCGACCACGGACCCGTTTCTGGACACCAGGCGGCCGCGCAAGCCCAGCTTGCCGTCGTCGCCCACCGCCCAGCCGTCCACCGGCACCTCGATGAGGCGGCCGTCCACCCGGATACACGACAGGGACTCCGACCGCATCAGGGCGCGCTCCGAACTGAGGTCCCCCTGCGCGGCCAGGATCAGAAAACACTCCTTGACATCGGAGCGGTACCGGTTGGGAAGAATGGCTTCATGCTTGACGCGCATGAGTACCGGGAGCGGGTCGGTACGTGCCATCGTACCCGTGGGCACGTCCGCCCCCGTCAGCAACACCCCGGAAATGATCGCCCCGGCCGGCATGTACACGGTGTCTGGATTCTCGAGAGCCCGTGCCGACGGGTCTTCCCGGCCGAACACCTGGACCCCTCGGGAGGACCCCAGGGCAGGCAGGCCCGCCCCCCCGTCCGGGGCCGGACCGGTCGGGTCGAGCGGCGGCGGAGCGAACACGTCCGGGTCGAACAGGTTCTGCTCCATGATCTCTTCGGGGGCCACCGTGCCGGGCTGCTGGATCTCCGGCACGTTTTCCTCGGGCGTCAGCGGCGTCAGCAGCGTCAGCGGCACCTGCGGCGCCACCGCCGGCTGCCGCGCCGGTGTGTTCCGGATGTCGCTCAGCTCTCTCTGCACATCCCCCTGCAGCGCGTTCAGACCCTGCACGATCGCGTCCAGCGCCTCACGGATTTCCTGGTCGCCCCGCTGCGTCTCGGCCTCCTGCGCGGTCAACCGTGTCGTCAACGCCTCGAGCGTCTCTGCCTGTTCGCGCACGGTGTTGCCAATCGCGTCCAGGCCGAGTTCGCGCGTGGATCGACCCGTCAGGACGTTGGTGACGTTCGACGGCAGGTCCTCCGGCGCCAGTTCCTGTTCCGGGGTCGCGCTCACGAAGAGATACAGCACGCCGAGCAGCAGAACGCCGACTGCGCCGCCCGCGACGAGACGCTTCTTGTCCGGGGCCAGCTCTTCCCACCAGTCCTTCATCGCCTACTCCGCGACCACGCTCAGCAGGGAGGGCCGCGGGTTGTCGATCGGCTCGAGCTCCGCTGCGTTCGTTACCGCAACGAACAGCTCCGTGGACTCGCCCGGTCCGAGATACGCCCGCGGCCACGGCGCGACGGCAAGGACGCGCGACGACAGACAGCCTGCGTGCTGGAGGATTTCCACGCCCTCCGGCCCCGGATTGAACGCCAGGAACACGTACACGGTGAAGTGGCTGCCAAGGAGCTGTTGCCCGACACGCATCGCGAGCCCCGGGATATCGCAGCTCAGCCCGTCGTTTGCAGCCACCAGGGCGTAGCCGGGCGGGACCTCACCGCGGGCGAGCGCGCCGAACAGTTCGATGACGCCGTCCACGTACGGCTGCGACTCCTCCCAGCGCGCCGCGCGCTGTGCCGTGATCCGCGCCACGACGGGGTCAAGCTGCTGATCGGGCCAGCGCAACTCGATGGTGCGCGGCGGGATCGGCCGCGGCACCAGGGCCAGGGAGATGCTGCGCGTGTCGAGCGGGTCGTTGCTCATGATGTGCACGCCCACCGGGGCCTCTCCGGACGCGCTCAGGAAGATCGAGCTGCCCTCCTTCTGGAACTGGAGGCTGTTGACCGTGACGAGCTTCGGGTTCTCGAACGGCGTCACGATCCGGTTCAGGTAGCCGCGCGAGATGTTGATGACCTCCGTGGTCCCTTCCTGGACGGTAATCGCGATCCGGGTGTCCGTGTACAGCGACGCGTCCACGCCGCCCGGGGCCGGGCCGCCTCCGCCGATGCCCGTGGGATCCGTCACCCCCGGGGGCAGTCCGGGCAGGGCCACGCCGCCGATGTCGTCGATCGGCAGCGCGGGCGCCTCGCCGGTCGGCTCCGGATCCTGAACGAGCTCGATCGGCAGCTCCTGCGCCGCCACCGGCACCCACACGCCCAGCAGTGTCGCAAGCGCAGCCGCCCGCCGTGCGCCCATTCAGCCGTCTCCCTCGGCGCGAGCCGCCTGGATTTCCGCCTGGACGCGCTCGAGTTCCTCGATCGTCCTCGGCAAGTCCTCGTAGGCCGCGAAATGCGTGATCCACGGGCGCCCGAAACGCATGTCCACCCGCATCTCGAACGTGCGGTTGAACTCGTCGGGCGCGCCGCCGGGCCCCGCCGCGCGAAACGCCCCGTAAACGAAAACCTTGCCGCTCGCCCCCTCGAAGATCACTTCGCGAGGCTCGAACTCCACCGTGATCCGGTCCTCGGTGATCGCCGCGATCTGCTCGAGGAAGGCGTCGCTCATGTCCCGGAACGCCGCCGGCGCGAAGATTCCGCTGATCTGGTCGCCAACGAAGTCCGCGTTGCCCGGCGTGATGTTGCCCAGAAGTTCGGCCACGTAGAGCGCCCACGCGGTCTTGTAGCCGTCGGAGGCCTCATCGGCCGAGACCACCACGCGGTCATCGAGCGTGGGCGGGACGAGAACGATCGTCTCCGTCGAACTGAACCACCCCCAGACCGACAGAAAGTTGGTCAGCAGCAACACCGCAATGATCACGTTCTTGGTGGCGTTGTTGTGCAGCGCGTCCCGGAGCGAGAGTTGGTAGTCCCTGAATCTCACGATGCCTCCGGGCCTAGGCCAGGTATTCCCGTATGTAGGGGTTCGGCAGCGTGCGCGCCTTGCCGGGGATCAGGCCCGTCCAGTACAGCGCGTGCAGCAGGTAGCCGTCCTGCGTCCCTGCCTTCATCTTGCGGAAGAAACGGACCGCGACAATGCCGATCACGAGGCAGATGACCTTCTGGTTGATCAGGACGCCCACCACCAGCAGGGCGAACAGCGGCATCATTTCGTCCGCCGGCCACAGAAGCACGGTCGCCTGGTCGTCGAGATGCCTCGGCATGTAGATCGCGTTCATCCGCCGGTTCCTCCGCGACTTTTCATTTAACAGACGCGCGTGTCGTAAAAACACAGCGCGAACGACGCATTTCGGCGTGTTCCGGCACAATTTCTTCCGCTTCGAAACACACCCCGCGCACCTGAAGGTGCACGTCCTGCCAGCGCCCGCCCTTGCGTTAACGGGCGAAAGCGTCCGAAACGTCAGCGATTTACCGTGCGGACGGTTTTCCGTCCGTCGCGCGGCTTCCTCGCCGAATCGCCGCCGCCGCTGTTTCCTGTAACACGGCTCAGCCGCGCGGCCCTGACATGGCGCCGCGACCATGACAGACAAACCGAAATCCACCTTCGCCCGTCGCGTCCGCGCCGCCGTCTCGCCGCGCCCGTGTTGGAACTGAGAATGCGGATTGGTCTTGACGAAGAACTCTTGCTCAGCGGCTTCGGCGTCTCCTTCGCGGGGTCGCCGTCGCAAGCGGCGGGCGCATCTTCTCGTAGAGCATGAACAGGTGCTCGACCCCCTCGCCTTCGGTAGCAAGTCTGCCGCGCCGGCCGAGCCGATGTACCGCACGGTCGAGCTCCTGATGCGCTCGGCGCAGGTCCGGCGGCATCAGGTCAGGATCGTCGAGATCAGTCAAGGTTTCACCCGGATACACGGTTCTCGCATCGAATATTGCTTGGGCGAGCGGTTCGAGGCCCGACAAGTCTGTGTCTAACGGGGGCGCCGGAAAGGTGTTGTACGCGACGCCGACCAAATACGTGTAATTGCTCCTCATGCGCCCGGCCCATGCTCGCATCCACGCCATATGCATGGCCAAGGTCAGTACCGCGAAGTTGGCGAGCGTGGCAATAGTAAGAATCCGCAACGTCTGATTCGCGATTGCCTTAGGTGTCGGCCAACCGATGAGGATGTACTCGCACCGTTCCGAACTTGTGTTCGGCAGGACGAGAAATGGCTCGGAAGAAAAAGAGACCCGGCAAGGCACATTGCGAGGAGATCTCGTTAATGGCACTAAACGAGACGTTCCCCGATGAAGCCAGCGCCGTAGCCTGGTTTGAGGAAACCTAGTGGAGCGGCACACGCTGCTGCGGGCATTGCGGCAGCACTCGCACGATCGTCGTGAAGTCGGGGCGCCCGATACCGGATCACCGCACGGAGGGCCGCAAATACTTCAGTGCTCAAACCGGAACGACGCTGCAATTCTCGCGGCTGCCACTTCACAAGTGAGCGTTTGCGGTCTACCTGTACGTAACCAACATCAAGGGCCTGTCCAACATGAATCTGCATCGGGGTCTGAACGTTTCGCAGAGGACAGCGTGGTTCATGCTGCACCGGCTCCGCGAGGCTTACGGCGAGAGCAGGCTGCCGCGTATGCAAGGGCCGGTCGTGGTCGATGAGCGCCGCTTCGGCGGGAAGCACAAGAACATGCACGCCGCTAAGCGACCGAATCTCTCCGGTCGCGGATCGGTCGGCAAGAGGGCGGTCGCAGGCACCATGGACCGCGCCTGCAATCAGGTTCGGGCAAGGGTCATCCGGCAGTCCGATGCGCTGACGTTACATGGCTTCATGGTCACGTATGCCGCTTACGGCGCCACCGCTCATACGGTCGAGGCCAACGCCTCCAAGGGCATCCCCTGCCCGCACGAGGCCGTCAAGCACAGTGTCGGCGAGTACGTCAGGGACCAGACGTACACAAACGGGGCCGAGGGCTGTTGGGCGTTACTGAAGCGCGGGGTTGAAGGGACCTATCTCAGGATGAGCCCGAAGTAGCTGGACCGCCAGGTTCGAGCGTTTGCCCGCAAGCACAATATCCGCGAGTCCGACACGATCCGGCAGATGCACGCTGTGGTCACCGGCATGGTCGCGCGGCGACTAATGTACCGCGAGCTGATCGCGGATAACGGGCTGGACTCCGGGGCGAGAAGCTAACCGGCGCTCAGTGATTCTTGTTTTTCGGTTTGTCGTGCTGAGCGATGAATTCTTCGATATCGTCGTGCGACATGCCGGCATCCTTCAGTACTAAGCGGGCATAGTCTTTCGAAGCTTCCTTGCGTCTCCGAATCATGACGTGCTTGGTGCCCCCGGTTTTACGAAAAATGTCGACGCGTTCCGTCGCCCGCTTAAACCGAAACGTGCATGACCGGACCGCGTTAGTGAGTAACGAGTTCCGAATCATGGTGCCTCCCTGCGGCAATCAGTTGCCAAGGCACCGAGATGTCCTGAGTATCCCGGCTTACCACGGGAACGTCTTTACGACGCCAGCCGCGATCAAGCAGGAATCGCTGTAGTTCATCGGCCTCGATCAGATCACGGAACAGCGCTTCCATAGCTTCTGGGATTAGACCGTAGAGCTTATCGAGCGAACTTTCCTCCAGCACCAGGCCGAGGGGGTCACAGCGAGCAATCCACGTACGTTCGGAGGATTCTTGAGCGACCCATTGCAGATTGAACGAAATGTTCAGGGTCGGAGCGGTCATTTCAATATTTCCTCTTAGCCGCGCAGTCAGTACGCGAGCGCGAGACTGACAGGTCGTAGACCATAGTCCAGAGTGAGGCGCAGTGGTACTTCGTGCTCTGTAGTGGGACGGATACTAGCATAGAGATACATTCTGGCATGTTGGAAATCGGCGCGAGACGGCGGCGGTTGACCGGTCTGCGCTACAGCCTTGAGCGGAAGCTCTTCCTAGATAAGTGAGTTCCTGCTTGACTTCGCCACTTAGCGAGCGACCTTCGATCCTACGTCCTGAACGTCGCGCCGCGCCTGCGCGAGCTCGTAGCTCGCCTGCATCCGCATCCAGAGATCGGCGGTGCCCCAGCCGATGTCCTCCAGCGCCAGCGCCATGTTCGCCGACACGCCCGCCTTGCCGTTCAGCAGGCGCGACAACGTGCCGCGCTCGCAGCCAAGACGCGCCGCCATCTCGGTCACGTTCCAGCCCACGTCGTCCATGCTCTCGCGGATAAGTTCGCCCAGGTGCGGCGGGTTCAGCATCTGCTCGACGCGCTCGCTTGCAATATCGTTCATGGTCAGCATTCCCCTTGGATCAGTGATAGTCGATCAGGTCCAAGTCCGACTTCCCCGTACTCGAAGCGGAACACCACGCGCCAGTTGCCGGATTGGAGTCGGTCCGTGACGCGGCCGCGGCGGTTCCACACTGCCTTAATCGCGCTGAGTCCGTTCGCGTTTCAGCAGGTACCGGACCGGACCTGGACCGAGTCGGGCGCGGTCCGGGGGGTCTTACCCTCCACGCGCAGCCACCGGGCTCCCCCCCCAGCGGGTGTTCGCTGAGCAGGCGCCGGCCCTCCTGCTCGAGGTTTTTCGCCGCGTTGACGACACGGTCGTGTTCGGCCCTGCAGGCCTCGCAGCGCCAGTGGCGATCCGCCAGCGTCAGGGCCTGTCGGAGCGCATGGCACCCGCTGCAGCGCTTCGTGCTCGGGAACCACGGATCCACCTCGACGTGGGTCCGGCCCGCCCACTCCGCCTTGTAGCCGACCTGCCTGCGCAGCTCGCCCCAGCCCGCGTCGGCGATCGCCCTCGACAGACGGCGGTTGCGCAGCAGCCCCCGCACGTTCAGGGTCTCGGTGACGATGGCTTGGTTCTCGTCCACCGTCCGCCTCGACAGCTGGTGCAGGAGATTCGACCGGGCGATCCGCTGCCGCTGGGCCTGGTACCGTCCAGAGCCGCGACGCCTTCGGCTCAGCACCCGCTGCGCACGGCGAAACTGCCTCAGCCGCCGCGCCAGCGCCCGGAACGCCGGGACGCGGTTCCCGTCAGCGTCGACGACAAAATCGGCTTCGCAGACGAAGCTGCGAGCGCATTTTCATTCATGATCGGTTCTCCGGGTGGCAACTATGTTCGGCGAAATAGGTTGCCGCTAGCTCGACAATCTGAGCTGTCAGATCTAGAGCGTCGACCTCAAGATCACCGATCGAGCGGTTGCTCTCGTAGGAGACAGGCACGTGCACCGACAGACTAGGGTGCAACCCGGTCTCTTGATCTGTGGCGTCTAGGGTTACACCTGCCCACCATTGTCCGGCCGCGTCCGTAAGGCTCACCATCTTGACGCTATCGAGTGTGAGTTTCATCTTGGAAAGACCTCGTATTGCGTTACTTCGGCACCTCGAGCCGATCAATAATCTCGGCCTCGAATCTCGGATAGAGCGCCTGCTGCAAGTTCAGGCCGAACATGACGATCGAGGCTGGTTCGGCGTGGATCATCAACGATTCGGTATTGTCGTCGGACAGTCCGCTTATTTCGATGTTGCGCAGAAGCGTTAGTCGCATCGTGAACAAGACCTCCCCCCGGTACTCAGCCGCACTGACCATAGAATTCACGGCTGCGTGGATATTTCGCATCGGGTCCGGCGTGAACCCGTTGTCGATTGAAACCTCAGCTGCAATGGCGCCCTCATAGCCCTCGAGCCGCATAATCGCGCGGGCGATGTATCGTAGGTTGTTGTCGGCATTCAGCGCGGCTTGAATCTGCCCGATCAGCGCCGCAGCCCCGGCTCGCAACATGAATATCAGCGGCGGCGGAGGCGCGGCACGTACGCCGACAAGCTGCAAAACTACAGCTTCGGTCTGACCGCGTGCCGTGCGGATCGGGACCAGCTCATAGCCGCTCTCAAGATCGACCGCCACAGGGGAAACCTCATCTTGTGTGTGCTGTGATACGCATTAGATGAGCACGCACCTACACTGCTGGCGCTACTCGTAGGGGAAGTGCGGGTAAGAACGGAGGCATCCGACGCGTTCATCGTAACTGGAGGGTTGTGCCGTGTCTACTTCTCAATCGAAGGTAATCCTTTTTCCGGGGTTTGGTTCAGATAGTCAGCTACCGCCTGACTCAACAAACGAGAAAGCTGACCTGCGGCGGGCGGCGACAGCACGAGATGATAGGGCTCAGGAGCTTCCGAATCCTCAATCCGCATCAGGACCACTGCGTTGGCGTGGGGGACGTGTGTTACCTCCACAGATAACAGACGAGCAGCTCACTTGCCCAAACGAACGGATACGTCGGTCGCGTCTTGAGCAGAAATAGAGTGAATTTTCGGTGAAATTGTACCCGCCTAACGCTTCGTCTGAACTCGCCACTTTACTCCGGAACGCCGCGCTCCAACTGCCGCCGCATCATCTACGGCGAACCGCTCGCGTAGAGATCGAGCACCATCGGACGGTCGAGGGTGTCTCTCGGAGGTACTTGCACCATGCAGCCTGAGTGCGATTCCTGGCCGATCGGCGGACACTCCGCAAGCACTTCGTAGACGGTGCCCGTGTACGCGTTATAGTGCCACGCTTCGTAGTTGCTGTCCTGCATGAAGTAGGAATCGACAGCCGTCGAGCGAGCGAACAACCGGCAGTTGCCGGACTGATGCTCACGCCTGCCTAAGAACCAGCTCGTCATTCTCGTTCGAGAACACCACGGGGACGGGCACGAAGCCTTCCTTCGGGCACGGTTGCGGGGCATCGCCGCCGTAGCACGTCTCCAGCACTGGATAAGCCTCGGCATCGTGCCAGTCGAATACCCTATAAACTGTGCCGGTCCGCGTGTTGTAGAACCAGAGTGGCGCTACCCAGTACCGGCTGCCCGTTCCTCGCTCACGCATCTCGACCAAGTTCGTTCCGGGCATCGGCGCGGCGAACATTCGCGAGTCGCCTATTTCCGGCATCCGCGCATCAGCGGCCAGGCAGGTCAGCGAGACAAGGGCCGCAAGCACCGATCGTAACCCCATTATGTCTCACCTCCGAAGACAGGAGCGCAGAGTGAATTGCCTGACGATCGACCGCCGCCTAGAATGCGGCTGCGCTCTCGGGTGTCCATCCGTCTGCGCGGTATGAGCCCCGGTCGTGTTGCCGCTCGGCCGGAACTCGACTTTCTTCTCGGCCATGGGCGCGCATCGCGCCGGGCCGTTGCAACACAGCACACGAGTGTGATGGCCTCACCTATTCGCCGGGCGTCGCGAGCTACCGTCTACCAGGTCAAGGGCAGTTGAATTAAGCGAGCGACCCGACAACGATCGGAAGCTCGTGGGCTGTGTTGCGTCTCCGGCTATAACCGAATCCGACAGCCGGAGAGTTAAACGACCGTAAACACCCATATACTGCTGTGCTAACATCCTCCCCACCACGGAACAGGAGCCTACCCGGTGAGAGAAAAGATCGTTGTGGCTATCCAGCCAGTCGATACTGGGTACTACGTCGATAGCACTGACTTGCCTGAACTCAACATCTTCGTCAAGGATGCGACGCGGCTGGTGGACGCGATATCCGGTGCCATCAGATACCTTTACAAGCACAATCGAGGACTGGACGTTCGTGTATTCATGGAAGTGCCGCTTTTCGCGAAGGAACGGGTTGCGCCTCAAAGCGCAGTTGAGCTCGAGCCGCTCGCACAAGCCGCATAGTAGATGATCTCAGTTCGGCTCCTTACGCCGGAGGAGTACATTCCTCCGTTGGAGACTTTTGGCCTTAAGTTCCTGGGTGTCGAGGTATTCGGCGATGTGCCGCATTCGGTGTTCGCCGCACCAAACGGCAAGCGCATTCTCTATCCCGGCGTTCGCGGATATCCCGATGAGATTCCCATGCTGCCGGAGACAAAGCTTGATGGCCTGATCGAGCACGCTAGGAAACAGGCTGGCGACCCAGATGCCACTTGAAATTAAGATTACATCGATGCCTGACATGTAGGGGGCAGGAGGGACATTGTCACTCGACGAACAAGCTCTCCATACCGAAGCGGGCGCAGATACTCTCGATGCTGGTCGAGGGTATGTCGATGCGCTCGATCACACGGCTGACAGGCGTCAGCACCAACACGGTCGCCCAGCGCCTGACCGACGCGGGCAATGCTTGTGCTGCCTACCACGACGATCACGTTCGCGGTCTGACCGGCCGGCGACGAATTGAGTGCGACGAGATTCGGTCGTTCGTCTAAGCGAAGGAACGGGCGGTATCGGGCACCAGGTCCGCACGGACCGGCGCGAGCGACGTTTGGACGTGGACCGCCATCGACGCGGATGACAAGCTGATCCTTTCCTCCTGGTCAGCGAGGAACGCGACGGACAGACCGCGCTTATCGTCATGGACGATCTGCGCAAGCGCGTGGAGGATCGAATCCTGCTTTCGACCGATGGCCTGTCGGCCTATGTCGAAGCGGTAGAGGCCGCGTTCGGTGGTGACGTGGACTACGCTCAGGTCATCAAGGGATACGGCCAGCGGCCACTAGAGAAGGGCCAACACCGATACAGCCCGTCAGCCTGTACGTACGTTCGCAAGCGAGCCATAGAAGGCAATCCAGACCTACGCGAAGCAAGCACGTCGCGCGTCGAGCGACAAACCCTCTCGATGCGGATGGGGATGCGCCGTTTCACGGGGCTGACCAATGCGTTCATCAAGCGCGTCGAGTAGCACACCACGATGCTGAGCCTCTACTTCGTGCACTACAACTTCTGCCGGATTCACCAGACGCTCGGGGTCACTCCAGCGATGTCTGCCGGTCTCGACAGTATCGTGCGGGACTGCGAATGGATCGTGGGGCCTGATCGACGCGACAACGCCGAAGCCGAGAAAGCCAGGAACCGGCAGGCGCCCACCACATTCAACCAAGTGACCCTGCTACATGGCTGTGGCAGAATCGGCAGCACATCGAACCCGTACACGCGAGACACGATCAGGTAACGCTGTGGAAAAAACTGTATATCTAATTGTTCTTGAAAAGGAAACGCCTTCATGTGAGGAGAAAATCAGTACCCTTTGGCCGGACGACCACTACATTTCGAGCAACAAGATGGTGGCATTTGTCTCTGACGACACATCGACGTTGACTCGCGAAATCAAAGACAAGATTGGGATAGGAGCAGAACACGGTGCGGCAGGGTTCGTCACCAAGCTGTCTGCGACAGCTCTTTCAGGTTATTGGGACTCTCTGTTCTGGGAGTGGCTGGAGAACGCCCGGTGAGCGACGCTAGTAAAGTCTCACTGCTAGATGACAGGCGCAAAGCCACTGGCGATACGAACGGAAACGGACCTACCAATGGCGGCGGCATTCTCGCCTATCGAGTCGGCGAGATCGAGCGGCGATTGGATTCTCTGGAGGCGAAGGTGGATTCGATCAACAGCACGGTGATCGAGATCAATACGACACTGAAATCGCTTGCAACGAAGACGTACGTCCTGACCATCTTCGGGGTCACCGGAGGAGTCGCCGTCGTGACACTTATCGCTCATCTGCTGATTCGCGTTCTGCCAAGTTGACGCGCTCGCGGCGTAAGTCACACTAATACACTATCCACAGCGCGGACCGCTGTAGGCGCTGGGCCGCTCTCGTTGCCGGCGGTGTCTCCTCGACCATGAACGACACGACGTACCGCCCGGCCACGTCGCGGCGCACCGTCGCCATCTTCGGCTTCGGGCAGTTCGGGCAGCCCGGTTCATCCGTGCAGTCCCCGCAATACGGCCGCCGCGACCCCCTGAGCTTCAGCGGACCGAGACCCGTCAGCACCAGCCGCCGGTCGTTGGCGTCGAACCTGCGGTCGACCTGCCGCGGGTCGAGCTGGAAGCGGATCGACTGGGCGGTGCGGCGCTTGCGGAACCGCGGGGGCTTCGCGCGGCCGGCGAAAAAGTTCGCGAACGCCCGGTCCTGGTCACGCAGCTTCTGCGTCAGCACCGTCGACGGCGTCTCCCGCAGCCCGCCGTAGCGCGATGTCTGCTTGAGCCGTGTCAGCAGCCGGGAGAAGTCCGTTCCGGTCACGGTCTCGCCGCGCCGGCGGTACGCCTTGCTGCGGCACTCGAGCGCCCGGTTCCACGTCCAGCGGGCCGCGCCGAAATAGGCGTCGAGCCGTCGGCCCTGGTCGGTGCTGGGGTAGAAACGGAGCTTGTGCGCCCGCTGGATGAAACTGGACATACGTACCGTATACCATGCCGGCCCCACGGGACCGATCGCGGGCCATCCGCGCAACGGCCCGACGCGCCGCCGTGCTTCGCGTCCGGCGGCTGCGCCGTGCAAGCGGCTGCGGGTCGGCTTCGTCCGTGAAGCCTCCAATGATCTTCAATTCCGGCTTTCCCTTGTTTCGTCCAATTTCCGGCGGCGCCGCTCGCAATCGACTCGCGGCCTTTCCGTTCTGTGCCTTTACGAATTCGCGCCCGGGACGGCGAACAGCCGCCACGCCGCCGTCAGCCGGCCCCCGTCCCGCGCAGGGGCACGCACAGATCAGTCACCAGCTTTTCGGGCTGCGTCTCTCCCTGGCTCTTTATGTAGATCTCCATAAAGGGGCGGTCTTCTATCGACTCGCCGCTGCCCGGCAGCCACTCCCTGAGCAGCCGCCGGTACGCCTTCGCAATGCCTGCGTACGGGCCGACAAGCCGGTAGACCGCGTAGCGGCCGCCGCCGACGGAACCCAGCTCGATGCCGGGCGGGGGTTCTTCTTCCGTGCGCAGTTCCACGCAGGCGTCCGAACGCAGCCGGTCGCCCGGCGCTCTCTCGGGGTCGTCCCAGGAGAGGGTGAGGACCCGGCCGGTCGGCACGCCGATGGCTGACACCCACCGGAACAGTCGCTCGAAACACGGTCCCACTTCCGCATAGGGGCCGACATGGCGGATGCGGGCCACCTGGATGGGTCCGATGGTTTCGATGCGGACGTCCAATTTCGTTTCCTCCAGTCCGTCAGAGGCTCTTTCGGCCGGGACGCGGGAGCCGAATCCTACACCACTCGCCGTCCCTGCGGCCGCTCCCCGGCAGTGCGGCGGGTGTACGGGACAGGCGTGGGGAGGGCGGGTTCCCGGGAGCGGAGAGAGAGAGTGTCCGCCCCGGGGCTTCCGCAAGCCTTCCCAGGAGAACGCCTTGTGTTGGCGCCCGCCGCGATTTAAGCGCCACCAGGTCGTGAACCTCCACAGTTGTGCGCGGCCATCACCGGGCGTCGGCAGACATCCGGCGTCTTGAAGCTATCGGTATACACGGAAATAGCTGCACCGCCTGCACGGCGATGGAACTCTGTAGTGATGGGAATCACGCGTTCGAAGCAGTATGATTGCAGCGCAATCATTGCGACGATTGAGCTTGGCGGCGATTCGGAGGGCGTAGTCATGGCAAGTATCACGATCCGCAATCTCGATGAAGAGGTGAAGACACGCCTGCGGGTACGCGCTGCCGAGCACCATCGCTCCATGGAAGAGGAGGCGCGGTTGATTCTGCGAGAGGCCGTGGGGCGCAAGCCGACTTCGCGCAATCTTGCGGAGATCACTCGATCTTTTTTCGGACCGGACAACGGCGTGGACCTGGAACTGCCGGCGCGTGGTCCCGGGCGTGACCCCCCGTCGTTCGACTGATCCGCCGGCTATGTCCGTGCTGTTGGACACCAACGTGGTGTCCGAGTTGATCCGAAAGGCGCGTGATCCGGGCGTCGCTGCCTGGGTGGCCGGCCTGCCTCTGGAAGAATTGTTCTTCTCGGCTGTTGGAGAAGCGGAGCTGCGTTATGGCGCCGCGATTCTGCCTGTGGGCCGACGCCGGGAAAACCTGCTGGCGGATATTGAGGGAATGCTGCGCGAGGCTTTCGGGGAGCGTGTGCTGCCATTCGACAGAGCGGCGGCGCGCGAGTACGCGGACATCGCCGCGGCACGACGTGTTGCCGGGCGCTCTGTCGCGCCAGCCGACTGTCAGATCGCTGCAATCGCCCGTTCGAGGGGCATGGTCGTGGCGACGCGCAATGTTAGGGACTTCGACGACATTGGCGTCGATATCGTCAACCCCTGGACGGTGGCATGAGCGATACGACCGAAGCCTTCGCGCGGGTCAAGATCGACAAACTGCTTGCGGACGCGGGCTGCAACCTGACCGATGGCGACGCTGGAGACCAAGCGAACGCGAGCCGAGCCGGTCAGGGCAAGGGACCAACGCCGAATGAACGCCTGGCTTCTCTGCGGGGCGTTTGATTTGACTCATCTGTTCATCTGAAGATGGCTCAAGGAATCTAGCGAGAGGAGAGGAATGGTGTGGGCGGATTGGCGGACTGCGGTGGCGGCGGCGGCGCTGGGGTTTTCGGTAGCTCAGGCGCAGACGGACGCGTTGCGGATTGATCCGAAGAGCGATTTTCAGGGGCCGGCGCATCAGTACATCGAGTCGCAGCTGCAACCGACGCTTCAGGTGCTTACCGAGGCGTTCGGGAGGGAGCCGGGTTTTCCGATTGAGGTGTATCGGCGCTGGGACAACCCCAGGGTCGATCTCGAATCCGGGGTGCAGCGGCTGGGCATAACGGCCAGCGAGAACTACTGGATGCGCTACAGCTACGAGTTCGCACACGAAGTTGGACACATTCTCACCAATTGGCAACTGTCGAAAAACAACCGCTACAAGTGGTTCGAGGAAACGTTGGCGGAACTGGCTTCGCTGTACCTGATTGCCGTATACGCGAAAGACTCACCCTACGACTTCTACACCGGACAACAGTGGGCGGTGTATCTTGCTTCGATGCACCAGCAGCATGAGCGCGATAGAGGCGCGCAGTTCGGGCTTGCGCCCGACTCGACGGCCTTGAGCTGGTACTCGCGCTTTCGCCCGCAAATGGAAGAGAATGACACGATCCGGTCCTTGAACTTCGGCATCGCTTTTGAGTTGCTACCGCACTTCGTCCAGGACCCGGAACTGTGGAAGGCATGCGGGTATCTCAACCGGTGGGATACGTCACGAAACCTCAACTTCCGGGACTACCTCACATCCTGGACGCTCACGCTGGCCCGGAACGGCGAGCGCGTTGACGCGGCGGACCTGGTGACGCGCCTGCTGTATCGCAGATAGCAGCCTGCGCCGTAGGCACGGCGATAGTGGGCGTGTAGCGTCTGGCCTGCTGGTGCGCGCCGGAGCCCTGTCACGGCGACGTACTGGTTGCCACCGCCCGCTGGCTGCACTCGTATCAGTCCGCTTGACTCGCCGAAATTTGCCTTCGCAAACACCGATTTGCGCGCTGCCGCGCCTCGGCCCACCCGTTAGCTCGCCGCGACTGCTGCCCTCCGGTTTCGGTCGCGGAATCGGACCCCCCGACGTTCGGTGACCTGGATCTGACGCTTTCCACGCACTTTGGCGGCTCGGCTCGCACGCCCCACGTACGCTTAAATCCGGTGCTGCGCGTTGGATATGACGACGATCACCGTGCCGGCGACGGCGAAAAACCACAGCGGGATGAGAACCGGAGGGATGTTGAACGGGAACGACAGGTAAAACAGCGGCACCACCATGAAGAAGAGCAGGATCCGTATTCCCGCACGGTACCGGACCGGGTTCGCGTAGCGGGCGACACTCTTGCCGATCTGCCGTCCGACCGCCCCATCCACGATAGCCGCCACGAGCATCGCGCCCAGTATCGGTATCCAGTCGGCCAGCAGCAGCACGCGGTAAATCGCCTGATAGACGACCAGCCACAACGACCCGAGCACCCGGGCCATCCAGTCGAAAACCACAGGCACCCGCTGCCCGCCCAGCGTCTCCCCGCGCCGCGGCAGCAGCGCCGCCTCGACGGCCTGGCGAATCCCGGTCTCCACCAGCACGACCTCGAACAGGGCGTCGGCGCGGCCACCCAGGTCCCGGGCCTGCTCCTCTCCCAGGTAGCGCGCGACCGCCCGTTTTTCCCCCTCGATCTGCTGCTGCATCCACGCCGGCGACGCGAACACGAGGACGATGCCGAGTTGCAGCGCCCACAGGGCCATGAACACCAAGCTCCGCGCCATGGCTCATCCGAATCGGCACACCCGGCCGTCGGTGCCGGTACCCTGCGCCCGCAGGGCGAGTGGACGGGGCCCCGGAACCCGCAGCAGAGCGGCTTGGCGGCCAGCCTCCGGATTTGGGGCCACGGGCTTGGTGTCGGCGCCCGGGTCGCGGCGACCTGTCCGCGGCGCCGCTGTATCGTGCCACCGCCCGCCCACAGCGTGCTCAAGCGGTTCCCGGACCTCCGCACCCCGCTCGGGGATCGCCGGAAACTCCCCGTTCATGCGGCATCGCTCTCGACCACCGGAATGCGCCCCTTCTGTACCTCGCCCCCGGTAAAGGTTGCGAAGTACTCAAGGTCCGGAAGCCTGCCGAGCTGCTCCGGCGGCACGAGCGCGCTCAGCTCCTCCGAGACGGCCCGGCCGTATGACGCGCTGTGCCCGACCAGCTCGTCGGACTGCGGCTGCGTCCCCTCGTGCACGCGGGTGGTCTGCAGCACGCTCTTGCCGAACGCTTCGGACGCGTAGTCGGTCGTTGTCTTGCCCTTGACCCGGCCGACGAGCACGGTGTTGGCGTTCGCCAGCACCTGGTGCGCCAGCGCCTCGTTGCCGAGCGCGGCGACGAAGTCCGACACCGTCTGAGAGAAAAAGCACGCCCGTACACCCGCCGCGCGGCCCTTGTTCAGCAGTTCGATGAACGGCGCGTTTACCGCCTGACTGGCCTCGTCGACGAAGATGTTGATCTTCGGCTCCGAAATGCCCTCGTTGTAGCGCGCGCCCGCGTGCGACGCGAGGTCCGCCAGGGTGATCGACGCGATCGCGTTGGCGATCACGCTGTCGGACAGTGAGTCGAGCCCCATGTACAACACCATGCCGGACTCCACGATCTTCGCACCGTCGACGATCGGCCGCATGTCGGTCGGATCCGCGCGGTCGGGAGACAGCAGCCCCTCGAGGTCGCTCGCCGTCAACATGGCGAGCACCGGGATCAGTGATGCCAGCATCTTCTGGCTGTGTTCCCGGTTGTGGTCGTACATCGAGATCAGGCCGTCCATGAGTGCCGATCGGGTCCACTCCTGGCTGGCGCGCTTGTAGTACGCCACCAGGGCCACCGTTTCGTCCGGCACCCCGCCGTTCGGCCTCCGGCCGCCACGTTTCTTCAGCCTCGCGACGTCCTCGCGGATCTCTCGCCGCCAGTCCACGCCGCGATCCTCGAGTTCCTGCGCGACGACCTGGTGCAGCAGCATATCGACACCGTCCTCGACGTAGCGGCGGATCGTCGTCAGCGTCGGCCGTTGCCGCGAGCTGCGCGCGCAGGCCTCCGCAACCAGGTAGCACACACGCCACCCGAACGCGCTGAACGGGTCGTTCCCGGACTCCGACGGCACCAGCGCGCCGATGCGCGACGCGACCTGGGTCGTCCGGGTCCAGTTGTGCAGCGGATCGAGGCGCACGCTTTCGGTGGGCGAGGCGGGATGAAAATAGGCGAAGTCGGCCGCCCGGCCGGCACGCTCGCATTCCCGCCTGATCAGGTCGCGCAGCGCGCGGTCGCCCTTGGGGTCCACGACCAGCACGGCTTCCCGCGGCCTCCGATGAATCGCCTGTACCGCCAGCAGCGCCAGCAACCGCGTCTTGATTGCCCCGGTGGTCGCGGGAACGAACATGTGGCCGGCGAATTCCTCGATCGGGACGTACAGGTCGCGTTCCCTGCGTTCCACGCCATGCAGGTAGGGATTGCCCTTTTTCGGTTTGACGCCCCCCCGGAGCCACGGAAGCAGCTGCAGGCCCGTCGGGTCCCGCTTCTCCAGTTCGTACAGCCGCTGCATGTGCTCGCGGCGCCACTCGAACCCCCAGCCCATCCACACCTTGCCGGGCCGGGCCTTGCGCGCCAACTCCGCAGTCGAAATGACGCGCGCCGGCTTCCCGGCCAGGCTCGCCCGCCACCGCCAGACGGAGTTCGCCGTCCACAGCCGCCAGGTGATCCGCACCCCCGCGAACGCGATTGCGTACCAGAGCGGCCCGGTCGGACCTCCGCCCGCCATCGTCCACAGGCAAAGCACGGCGGCGGCGCTCCAGCCGGCTACGGCGTAGATTTCGTAGGCGGGACGCCAGTAGTCGTTTTCGCCGTTCATGTCCGGCGGCCGCCCGGCGGTCCGCGGCCGATGCCCAGCGCATCGGCCATGCGCGCGGCCAGCACGATGTGCGGTTCGTCCGGCGCCGTGTGATCGTTCACGCCTGATCGCGGTCGGTCGCTGACCAGGAGCCCCTGCGGACGCGCGAGTTCGATGAATTGCTTTTGCGTCAGCTGCCCCGTGAGCGCGGAGGTCCGTACCGCAAGTCCGTCCGCGACTCTCATCAGCGCCCCGTCCTGTCTCGCCAGGCGGGAGAGGGCACGACCCAGATCGCCGTACCGCGACAAACCGGGCAGGCACGCGTCGGCCCTTTCGGGCGTGGCCCTTTCGGACGCGGCCCCTTCGGGCGTGGTCCTTGCAGGCGCGGCCGCTTTCCCGGGGGCAGCCTCCGACCGGTCGTCCTTCGCTTCGCCCGCTTGCGCCGGCTTCGGGGACTCGCTCGCAGTCGCCTCGGCGGCGCGCGTTTCCCGCGCCCGCTGAAGCGCCGCAGGTTTGTCGGCCTCGTCATTGGCGGCCGTCCCGATCCCCTCGGACCCGGGGCTTTTGCGGGCGCGGGCGGCGCGCTCCAGGGTATCCCCGTCCGGCTCGGCCAACCTGAGCTCCACCGGCTCAGCGCCGTTTACGTCCAGAGCGAAGATTCGCGGGTCCGGCAACCGCACACACACCAACGCCATGACCGGGCCGGCCTCGTTCAGCCTCACCCGTACGTGAAACAGGGGAGTTTCCTCTCCCCGCGCTGCGGGGTTGGGTTCCACCAGCCCGCATTCGCGCAGCAGCCCGCTTAGCGCGCGCGCGTCGAGGTCCGGTTCGCCCTCGTGTTCTTCGCGCCAGGCGGCGAGGATGTCCTGGGCCGCCGGCTCCCATTGCAGGTACACCCGCCCGTCGCTGCCGAGCAGCAGGCGGCCGCCGCGCCGGTTGAGGGTCCAGCGGCGCCGGACCAGTCGGCGCATGATGCCAAGAAGTTTTTCCTGCACCGCAGGGCGGCGCCTGGGCGGGTTCAGCAGGGCGCGGTTTTCGTCATCGGTCCTGACGGCCCGCAGCGCATCCTCCACGATCTCGCCGAGCACGGAGCGGGCGTGTCCGCCCAACACGTCCAGCAGTGTGCCCATCGCGCTGCCGTCGCCGCGTTGCAGCCGCGCAAGGCACTCCGGGCCAAGGCAGCGCGACGCGATCCACGGCGCGGCACCCGCCCTGCTGACCCGGTGCGCGGCCGGTGCGCTGGTCACCCTGTAGCCGCCGCCTCCGCTGGTCCGCGCCCACTCGCCAAGCCCGGTTTCGTAGGGGTTCCAACTGCGCTTGCCGTCCGCGCTGCGCACCTGCCACCGCCCCACCCCCGACCCGACCGCCCTGAACAGGCCGCCAAGCACCGCCGCGAGGCGCCACGCCGTATCGCTCTGCACACCGCCTCCGAGGCCCTCCCCGGGCGTGTGAAGCAACCTGCCATCCACGCGGCGCATCGCAACGCTGGCGCACTCGACCGCTAGGCGTATCAGGCCGCCGGCCTCGCGATGGTGGGTCTCGCGGGTCGCCGGCAGTTGTTGCACCCAGTCCGCGCAGGCCAGCACCGGCGCGAGCATCACGCGGTTGTAGTCGTGCGCCTCAAGCGCGCTCTCCAGCCGCATCGCCGAAAGCCGCTGCTCAAGCCGCGGGCCGAGCAGCGCGGAAGCGGGGATGACCTCAAGCGCGGGCCCGTCCACCACCGGCCCGGTCGTCTTGACCCCGGGGGGTGCCGGGGTCGCGGGCGGTCGGCGTCTGAATCGCTGCCACATACGCCCTAATCTACACGCGCGATCGCACGGTAATTAGCGCCCGAACGACCCGCTTCGGTGCGTTCCCGCTCTTTTTTCCGGCGTCCCGATCACGCACAGTAGGGTGCGTTTCGCACACGGGAGCCTCACATGGCCGGTCCAGTCGTCGCTGTCAAACTCGGGCGTTCTCCGGGATTCCGGCCCCTGTTCGCGGTGCTCGGAGTCCTCCTGTCGGGAGGCTGCGCCCCCGCGCCGGTGCGGCCCCCCGTCATCGAGATCGCGCCGCCGGGCGCGCCCGTACTCGGTGTGGCCCTCGTTGAGCCGGCCTCGGACGTCGCCGATCTGACTGCGGCCGTGCGCCACGTCCTCTACCGTGCCGAAGACCGTGCCGCTCTCGGGTCGGGCGCGATCGCGCCGGCCGAAGGCGCAAGCGACGATCCCGCTGAGGACAACGGGGGTGCGGGTGCCGCTGCAGCGCACGCGCCGGCGACGGAGGGCGCCGCACCGGCAGACAACGCGGTTGCGGGTGCCGAACGACCCCCCGGTCTGCTCCCCGGCCGCGCCCGACACGACGCGATTCGCGCCGCGTGGAGCCGCTACTGTATCTCCACGGACCTCACGCCTGCGCAGTGGGGGCTCATTGCCCGCACGGCGATGCCCGCCGTGTTGGCGGCTCAGTGGGCGGACCGCTGCCGCCCGGAAGGATAGCGCCCAAACGGTAGCGCCCGACAGGGCAGCGCCCTACCCCCGCCAGAGGAACGCCGTGCTCGCGACCCCGGAATACGCGGTCGGCTTCGGGCCCTTGGGCGGGCAATTGTCGCAGTAATCGCGCGGCCGGCCGCGTCTCGGGCGGCTTCCGGTTGCGACGTTCACTCCTTTCTCCCTCAGGGGTTCGCCGCAACGCTTGCACAGGTGGGCGTCAAAGCTCTCGCACGCCGGGCAAAGCGGCGATCCGGGCGTCACCTCGTACCACCGTTGTCGGCACTGCCGGCACACGCGCCGGGTGATGCCCTCCTCGGCGGCCATGCGCTCGGTGAGCTCGTGGATCTCGTCGATGTCGAAAATCGGGGGCTTCGCGATCGTGCGATAGGCGCCGTACACGCGGACAAGCCGTTCCGCCGGGTCGCTGATGGCGGCCGCTCGCGCGTGGAGCCGCAGGGCGAGATGCGCGTGGGCGCGCCGGACGACGGTGCGAGCGAAGGCGCGCTCCCGGTTGATGTGATACATCCTTTTCTGTTCGGTTGCGCCGACGCGGGTCACCAGGGCCTTCGCCCATCGCCGCGGGCGGCCGCATACCGAGGCGATCACCCCCGGTGACGCGCCGTGTTCGGCGAGCGCATAGGCCCAGGTGACGATGGCGTTGTCGACTCGTGTGATCACGGGTCCCGGCTAATCCGCGCCCATCATGGCCAGCGTGTATACCAGGTGCTTGCCGAGGTCCCCGCCGATCCGCCCGCCCTCGCCGATCTTCTCCCAGAACGCGGTTCCGCCAGGACAGCGCAATCGCACGACGTCCGGTTCGCGACTGGCTGCGGTTTCCAGCGTGCCGACGCACCAGCCGCCGAGCCGCTCGACGTCCTCCACGCGCACCCGGAACAGCGTCGCGGTCGCGACGGGGTCGACCAGACCGGCCCGCTGGACGCTCAACAGGGCCCTGAGCTGCAGGCGCGAAATGAGCGGCGGCACCTCGTGCGCGAAGCGTCCCGCGGGTTCCGGAACCCGCAGGCGATACAGTGGCGCGTCGCTGCGCGCGACCCGGGAGCGTGTCGCTTCGCTCATGCTTCGCACCGCGGCCCGGGTTGTCGTCAACACGCGCCAACGCCGCTGAACCCACCCCGCGATCTCCGGCTCGGTCACCGCATCGAGAACGCCGCTGTTGACCTCGTGTATGTCCTCGCGCAGCGCGCGCCGTTCGTCGCGGGTCATCGCCCGAACCGCCCACTCGCGGTTCATGGCCTTTCGGCTCCGTTTCGCGGCACGACGGCGTCCGAGCCAAGGCTCCGCGCCAACCCCGGTACCACTCGCAGCCGCTCGAGCCGGTGGCGCACCTCGGCGCTGTAGGCCCGCCCGCGGGCGGTTTCGGTTCCGTGGTGGTAGCTGCCCAGCGCCCGCGCCAGGTCGCCGGCTTCGTCCTCCAGGGCTTCCCGGAGGATCTCGGCCGCGACGAGAATGTTCCGCCGCGGGTCGAGCAGGTCGGGCGGCGTATCCACCCGGTGACCGTGATACGCCACGTTGACCTGCATGAGCCCGACATCGATGTTGCGCTCGCCCACGGCCAGTAAGGCCTCAAGGGCCGCATGGGCCGCTTCCCGCGTCGGGAATCGCCGGGCGCCGGTTGCTGTTGCCCGCAGGGTCCACGGCCAGGGGCGTGCCGTGCCGTCCGTCCAGAGCGTGCGGCTCTCCTGCAACGCCACCGCGTACAGCGTGAGGATGTCGATGTCGTGTGCTTCGCCCGCCGTTGCCCAGGCTGAGCGTGCGTCGGCCATCGCGGCGCTTGCCGCGCACATCGTGATCAGGAAGCCTGTGGTGATCCGCATGGCAGAGTCTCGAGGCCCCGTTCAGCGAAAACCGCGCCCGTTGCGCAAGCAATTTCCGAGCCCCGGTAGTTACGCGCGTTATAAATCACATAAGAAAACGTGATTTGTCAAGTGACGTTATACCGGTCCTTGCCTTCTCGCAACGTCCTGGGCCGTCCTGCACGGGGCGGCGGCAACGCCCAATGTCCCACAGTTCCGCCGCTTGAAATGAGCTTTTCGACATATCGTGATAATCACATTTATGTTTATAATTAATTTTACGACGATTTAGTACATGCGATTCTCACGCTTATTTCCCCGTCGTGTTTCGATGGCGGGGCGGCGCCCGATTTTGGCGTGGTATAAAGCCTGCCTTTCGGGTTCTGGAAATCTTCGATGAGACGGCGCCTGATCCCGGTGTATGTGTGTGACCCTCAACCCGCCACACTTCATGGTCTCACCGGCATCCTCGAGGCCGCCGATCGGGTCGCTCTGGTCGGCAGTTCCTCCACGGCAGAGGAATGTATCGTCCGGCCGGACGAACAGGGTCCCGTGGTTTACGTCGTCGACCAGGTGCCGGGTGACGTGTTCGACCCGACGCTGATCCGCGAACTGATCGCGGCCGATCCGACGCGCCGGATCGTGGCGTACAGCGCCCATGATCGCGTGGCCCTGATCGCCGGCGCGTACTCTGCGGGCGCGTCCGCGTTCGTCAGCAAGTTCGATTCGCCCGACGTCCTGCTCGACGCGATCGCTGCCGTCGCCGCGCTGGAGCACCCGCGGGACCGCTATTACCCGGGTGACCTTGCCGTGTCGATCGCCGACTACTACTCGGCCGGCGGCGGTGCCGCCGGGTCGCCCAGGCGCCTGCTGACCAAGCGGCAGTTGGAGATCTTTCTGCTCATCGCGGAGGGGCACTCGCCGGACAACATCGCTCGCGATCTCGGCATGAACCGCCGGACCGTGAGCAACCAACTGGTCACCATTCGCCGCAAGCTCGATATCCCCAGAGAGCACTTCCGCTCGTACGCCATCGAGTATGGTCTGGTCAATCCCGCCCGCGCACGCCCGGCCACCACCGATCCGGTCACGGCCGCCTAGCGCGGCGGCGATGGACCGCGGGTGTTGCGGGGATTCGTGAACCCCTCCGCCGCACCGACTGCGCGGCCGACTACAGGAACACTCGCGTCTGTTGGCTTAAGGCAATCGGAACCGGTCCTTCACGCGGCTGCGGCGGTTCCATAAGGGCTTGAGCGCGCGGAGTCCGTTCGCACTGTCATCCCGGAACCCCGTCTAGTCGCATCAGTGCTTCAGCAGCCGAGTGGTGGGATCGTCGCTGTGCTCGTCGACCGGCGACGGGTTGATCCGCTTGGCCAGCAGAGGCGCTCCGGCACGGCGAGAATGCGGTGGTGGACCGGCGTTGTGCGGGGGGTCGCGGTCGCGTCGCCACGGGCGTTGGTTGGCAGGTTGGAGTCGGTCCCTCACGCGGCCGCGGCGGTTCCACGCCACCTTGGCCGCGCGGAGTCCGTTCGCGTTTCAACAGGTACCGGACCGGACCCGGATCGAGCCGGGCGCGGTCCGGGGGTCTTACCCTCCACGCGCAGCCACCGGGCTCCCCCCGGCGGATGTTCGCTGAGCAGGCGCCGGCCCTCCTGCTCGAGGTTTTTCGCCGCGTTGACGTCGCGGTCGTGTTCGGCCCCGCAGGCCTCGCAGCGCCAGTGGCGATCCGCCAGCGTCAGGTCCTTTCGGACCGCATGGCACCCGCTGCAGCGCTTCGTGCTCGGGAACCACGGATCCACCTGGACGTGGTGCCGCCCCGCCCACTCGGCCTTGTAGGCGATCTGCCTCACCAACTCCCCCCACCCGGCGTCGGCGATCGCCCGGGCCAGCCGGCGGTTGCGAATCATCCCGCGCACGTTCAGGGTCTCGGTGACGATGGCTTGGTTCTCGTCTACCAGCCGTCGAGACATGTGGTGCAGGAAGTTCGACCGGGCATCCGCCGCCCGGGCGTGCAGCCGGGCGAGCCGCTGCCGCTGGGCCCGGTACCGTCCGGAGCCGCGACGGCGGCGGGTGAGCACCCGCTGCGCACGGCGAAGCTGCCTCAGCCGCCGCGCCAGCGCCCGGAACGCCGGGACGCGGTGCCCGTTAGCGTCGACGATGAAGCTCGTCAGGCCGAAATCGACGGCGCCGATCGCGTTGGGCACCGAAGCGGTGCTCGGCGCCGGCCGCGTCTCCTCGACCATGAACGACACGAAGTAGCGCCCGGCCGCGTCACGGCGCACAGTGACCATCTTCGGCTTCGGGCAGTGCGGGCAGCCGGGCGCCTCGGTGCACTGCGGACAGTTCGGGCGGCGCGACCACTTCAGTTTCACCGGGCCGAGACCCGGCACCACCAGGCGCCGGTCGTTGGCGTCGAACGTGCGGTCGATCCGCCGCGGGTCGAGCTGGAAGCGGACCGACTGGGCGGTGCGGCGCTTGCGGTACCGGGGGTACTTCGCCCGCCCGGCAAAAAAGTTCGCGAACGCCCGGTCCTGGTCACGCAGCTTCTGCGTCAGCACCGTCGACGGCGTCTCCCGCAGCCAGCCGTAGCGCGCTGTCTGCTTGAGTTGCGTCAGCAGCCGGGAGAAGTCCGTTCCGGTCACGCTCTCGCCACGCCGGCGGTACGCCTTGCTGCGGCACTCGAGCGCCCGGTTCCACGTCCAGCGGGCCGCGCCGAAACAGGCGTCGAGCCGTCGGCGCGGGTCGGTGCTGGGGTAGAAACGGAGCTTGTGCGCACGCTTGATGGAGCTGGACATACATACAGTATACCATGCCGGCCCCACGGGACCGACTGCGGGCCATCCGCGCAACGGCCCGGCGCGCCGCTGTGCTTCGCGTCCGGTCCTGCGGGTCGGCTTCGTCCGTGAAGCCTCCAATGCAGGGCTCGAGGACACCTCTTGCCGCCGCTTGTACCGTTGCGCTCGCTGCCCGGACCTCCGCGGTGGCGGCCTCCTCTCCGAGCGCCCGAATGGACCGCGCCCCGTCGCGGGCGAGTAGGGTCAGGCGATCTACGATGGCCGCGGCGCTTGAGACCTTGCGTGGAACAGGTCACCGGGAACTCGATCTGGAGTTGGTCGGACGGCAGTGAAGCCCCCTTGCGTCGGTCCCGGTGTTCGGCGGTTTGCTGATCGTCATTGCTCCCATCTGGTCCGCTTTTCCGTTGGCGGAGGATCATCGAAGCGCCCAAAGCACTCCCGCCTGAATGCCCCACAGGGAGGTGTTCTCGGTGTCCGAGTCCAGTCCCACCCCGAAGTCGCAATCCAGCGTGGCGCTTATGCGTGGTGAGAACTCCTTGACGGCGCCGACCTGCAATCGTGCCCAGGAGTCCGCCAGTCCGGAGCGAAACCGGTATCCGTAGGCAGTGATCTCACTGTCTTCCTCGAGATCATGCGCGACCTCCACATCGAAGTGCAGCCGGACCCCGGAATCCGGCAAGACCATGCCGATCTCGAGACCCAGCGCCGCTTCCATGGCCTCGTCCCGCTCCTGCCGCACGGCGACGCCGTCGGCGTCGGTGAAGCGATCGAAATCCACGGCGGTCCATGCCATGCGCAGTCGCGGCGTCATCCGGAAGTCGCCCCGTTCGAATTGCCAGCCTGTTTCTCCCGACACCCCCCAGGAGCGGCCGTCGACGTCGGTCGACAGGTTTCGCCGGCGGTAGTCCACATCCGCGTCCCAGAGGCTGAATCGCGCCTCCGCTGCCGCATACGGCCCTTGTTCTCCAGTCCAGGTCAGGCTCAGCTCGCCGCCGTAACCCGTCGCCCGGGCGTTCGACTCCGCCGGACTCCGGCCGTTCTGAATGTCCGCATCGACCCGGACCAGGTGGCCGGATATCCCCACCCGGAGTTTGCGGCTCGGTCCTTCGAGCGGCCGATGAAGGCCAACCTGCAGCTCACTGCGGCGCTCCTGCCAGCGCCCGCCATCAAACGGCTTGTCGTCGGCATGCGCGTTTTCGTTGCGCCGGCCCTCCATGCCGCACCCACAACCATAGACCGCGCGGGTCGTTGTCCGATAACGCATCGTGCGCTTCAACCCGGTGGCGCCAGGTGCGGTCGAACCGTTCGCGCATGAGTTCGGTGAGCACCGAATAACCGTAGATCTGGGCGAATGCCTCCGTCGCGTTCCAGTAGCGGGCGCGCTGCAGGAACGTCTGCGGGTCTTCAAGCCATTCCGCGAAGCCGACCCGCCGGTTGTCGGTCAGGTAATTGACTCGAGCGTCAATGCACTCTGCGAGGCTTCGGTCGTCCTTGTCGAAAGCGAAACCGCCGTACTCCACCACCGGATCGAGTGCCGTCACGACAAAGCGGGAATCCGTGTTGCGAGACGCCTCCCGGTTGCCCAGTTCGCCGCGGGCTATGGCATCCACGCGAGCGCTCTCAAGAGCGTCCAGTTGATCCTGGTCGGTGGCCGTGATGAGCACTTCCTTTACGGTGCCCTCGGGCCCCTCGATACGCACACGGCTCGCCAGGTTCTCGCTGGCGCCCGCCGCGGTGATCCGGTAATCGGCGCTGCCGTCGGCGGCAAGGACAGTGCCATCGGCCAGATGAATCCGGGTTCCCGGCGCCAGATTGCCCTCAGTGCCCACCACGCCGGTCAACACCAGCAGCCGGTGCTCGCCGGTTGAACTGCCCAGCGCCGCAACCCGCGCGTCCGCCAGGTCGCCATGAGTCGCGTACCGTTCGGCGTCTTCAGCGCGTACGAGCAGCGATTGTCGAAACGTGATGTGGCCGGAAGTGAACGCCACCTGCTCCACACCATTGGCGTCACGCGTGCGCGATTCCAGAATGGTGATGCCGCCGCCCGTGAAATCGTAGTCGGGGCCTGCGGGGCGCAGCCAGATGTCCGGCCAGATGCCGATGCCCCTGCGGTCGAACGCAAGACCGGCGTCCGCCATGGTCTCCAACGCCGTCAGCAGGTTCGCCTCGTAACCGAGATGGCTATGAAATGCGGGGCTGTCCGGGTCCGGGTTCTCGCTGAAGCTCACCGGTCGGAAGTCCGCAAAGAACCCGTAATTCAGCCGCCGGTCATCCTCGACACAGGTTTCCGCGGACGGGCGTGGCCCATCCGTTTGCGCCAGCGCAGCCGATGCTCCCAACGCACACAGGCCGACGCACAGGCGCGCCGCCGCGCGAATGCGATGTTGTGTTGGCTTGGCGACTCCGTGCGATCGACGCCACCCCGCCAAACCAAACGTGCAATCTCTGACGGTGCCTGACTCGTAGTCGTTTTCTCCTTTTGTTGGCGAGACCGCAATCAAGCGCATTTGCTTGCGCGTGCCCTGCGAGTCGGCGGCGCGCGGGCCCGGCTTTCGCTGACGGATAGATCGTCGTTTAGGCGCACCACATGTCACGAGGCCGTGGCAGGACTTGCTTGATCGCATGGGCTCTTAAGACGATTCGTGGGCGGTTCGCGAATACAGGGCACTGTGTGTGACTCCTGACGGAAAGACAAGCACTGAGCGCTGCAATTCAAATCTCGGACACGATCACACTGACAACGTCACCCCGAATTTCCTGAGAAACCACGCAAGAGAGTCTACAGCATCCCCGGGGCGGCTCACCCCCTTCACTTGGGTGGCGAGATTTGGGCAGCATTTCCATAGAGTTCATTCAATGAGAATGCAGGGAGGATTTAACTGTCGGTGGAATTGTCACGTTAAGTGAGGGTTGGCGGCACTGGGTGGATGAGAGCCAGAAAGTCCTTGGTTTACCGTCATGAGTTTCTCGGGCACGTCATCCGCTACGCGGTATGGCCGTACTATCGTTTCTGCCTCATTAGTTTTCTCGAGCCGTTGATCAGAATGAGCATTTCATGGATGGCCTGGCCCAGAAACAACGAAACAAGATAGCCGCGGCCCCGTTCTCTCCCAAGCTACTCAAGCAATAGTGCCGAGTACCTCGGTGGATTGTCACCGATAAACTCGGAAGCAACGCTGCCGCGCATCGCGAGGTGATGATTTGACCTGCGTGCACGCAAGGTATGCCTCAGCCGGGAATCGCCGCGCCCATCGAAAGGTTGGCGTGCGGCGGTCCGAATCACAGGCTGTATCGACGAGCCGCGGATCGCCGGCTGGAGCCGATCGATTACGTAGCCTATTCGAATGGACGGACCGAATCGAATGTATCAGTGCCGCACAGATTCGTACGAGACCCCGATTCATCGTTCGGCAGGCAGACTCCAAACATCCCGATAACTGAGGCAGAATCGATAGCACAGCCATACCGCGTGATGGATGGTGTCGTAAAGAAAGCAAAAGCGAGGACACAGGGAGATTCCGGGTTTCACCCATGAAGTGCGGCCGACCCGGCCTTGATGTGACAGTTTGCCGGCCGCGATCACTTCCCTCGATTATTCGCTGACCCGGCGCGCATTCAATGTGTGGTTACCGGTATCGGCATTTGAGTCCCCACTACCAGCATGCAGTAAGTACAGCTCGACCGCCTCGCGCTCGATGCGGAAATTCCAAACGGTTCTTGAATCGAGTGTCGACGCGCAAGAAAACTCGAGAACATTTCCCGGATCCGGGAGATTTCGGTGTGCCGCGGTCACTGGAACAGGGGGCCGCTCCCGCGACCCCCTGTCCACACCTTGCGCACCGCCCGTAAACGGTCGCGCGGGCTCCAGGCTACGCCTGGGGTCGCCCCGCCAGCGCTTCGCGCAGCATGGCGAACATCGCCGCGGCCAGCTCGTCCACTCCGCTGACCGTTGCCGTCACCGGAAACAGCGCCCGCATCGTCTTCGGGTCGGTCCCGATGCCGATGCCCAGCACCTCGATGCCTCCCGCCCAACACCTGCGAATCGCCGCCTGCGTGGCGTCGGAGTTGTACGGATGCCCGTCGGTGACAACCAGGCAGATCTTGCGCGATTCGGGTTGCATGAGGAGCTGTTCGACCCCCCACAGCAAGGCTTCCAGCATCGGCGTGCCTCCGCGGGCCTGAAGGCTCGCGTAGTGCCCGGCGGTGCGGCGCACGGACTCGCCGAAGCGCGTCAGCGGCTCAACGTCGTACGCGACGCCCGGAAAGGCCGCGGCGGCAAGGCTCACGCCCTGAATCTCCGCGAGCCCCAGACCGCACGCCAGCGCGCTTTCGCGCGCCAGTTCGATCGCGCCGCTCATCGAGCCCGAGCGATCGAGCAGAATCTGCACGGCAGTATTCACCGCCACGCCCTTCGTCTTGTTCACGAAGAGGCGCGGATCGCCCTTCATCGCCCGGACCAGCCGGCCGTCATCGAGGCGCTTGCCGCGCCGCGCCGGGGTTCGGCTCGCCCGCTTTGCGGCCGCGAGAAGCCCCCGCAACCGCGTCCGCAACGCCACCGTCGCCCCGGAGACCTTCGCGATCTCGTCGACGCCGGTCCCGCTCACCGCGGTGGGGCTCGAGGCGCGGCCGACAGCGGCGCCGGCGCCGCTGGACGCGTTTTGTGCCGCTTCCTGGCGCAAGGCTTCGCAGGCGGCTTCGCCCTGCCCTTTCGGGCCGGACTCACCGTCGTCCTGCAGCAGTTCCCGCAGTGCGTCGGCCATTTCGTGCGCGTTCCGGCCGGCCTCTTCGTTGCCGTCGGCGTCGGACTGCCCTTCCGGGCGGCCTTCGGCCTGACCGGCACCGCTTTCGCTGGAAACGTCGCCGCCTTCGCCTTGACCCCGGGTTGCCCCCGGGTCGGACCCGTCGGCGGTCTCGCCGTCTCCGGGAGCGCCGCCGTCGCTCGGCGGCTCGGCTTGCCGTCGCTGCTCAGCCTCCTCTTCGCGAACGAAGCGGACAATGTCGCGCGCCAGTTGCGCTGCGTCCTGCGTGCTGCCCAGATCCTTGATCTGTCCCAGCGCCGCACCCACGCGGGTCGCCAGACCCGGTGGAACCGCGTTGCGAAACGCCTCTTCGGCCGTTTCGGCCGGCGCCTTGAGCGCGTCCGGCCCCAGCACGTCGTAGCGGCCTCGAAGCAGCACGTAGGTGCCCATCTTTTCCGCCAGGGACGCATCCGGCGCCGACGTAGCGCCCAGGTCGCCGTTCCTGACCAGGATCTCCGTCAACCCGCTAAGGTCGCCGGCGAACCCCGGGTACTCGTCACCGAGCGCCTTCTCGATGCGGACGTCCTCCAGGATGTTCGTGAACATCTGGTGCAGGCCGTCATCCGGCTGGTAATCGTCCATGTCCGTGTACCGGACATGGGCCGCCTCGTGCTCGAGATACCCGAACGCCAGCGTTGCGAGCTCATCGGACGGTCCGTCGACCGGCAGCGCGGGCAGTTGGATGTGTTTGCCATCCGTGTACGCGTCGCTGCCGCCGATTTCCACCGTCACGTCGAGCTTCCGCCCCAGGGCGCGCGCCAGGATCGGCAGCGCGCCCTGAATCGTGCGGTGGTCCCGCCGCAACATCAGAAGTACAGCGGGGCTCTCTCCCCCGCGTCCTCTCGAGGCGCCGCCGGCGTCGGCGGCGTCGCGCCGTTCACCCGGGCGTCCGGCGTCGGCTCGATTGCCGAATCCGTCTGGACGCCCTTGAGCGCCCCGAACCGGGCAAGCTGCGCCTCGTTGCCGAGAAGGTTCAGCAGCCCCACCACGTCGACGAGATCGCCTCCGGCAATCTCGCCGCTCTTCGGCAGCGCGTCGCGCACGGCCCTGACCCGGTCGAGCACCGGGCGAATGCTGCCGTCCAGATAGGACAGCGCGCCGAGCTTGTCGGCCGCGACCCGGATGACCCGGATCGCCCGCTGCCCGACGCGGGGCCTTGCCCTCGAACGAGCGCTTCAGCGCCGTGCGTGCGAACACGGCAACCTCGTGGTAGAGCTGGCCGGTCAGACCGCCCACGGCCCGTTGCAGGCCCTCACTCGCGACCGCAGCATCGTCAGACGCCGGCGCGATGCGAAACACCTGAAAGTCGAACTGCAAGCGCTTGGCGATCCGGTCCACGTCCGGCGGGCAGCGGCGAATCGCCTCTTCCCATTCGGGATGGTCCCGGACCCACTTGTCGATCATGTTCCCCAGCCCGTCGACCACGCGTTGCGCGGCCGAGTCGAACTGCGTCTTCAGCTCGGTGAGCGTTGCCACGATCTGCTCGAGGTTGGCCTCGTCGGTCGCGTAGCCGCCCAGGAATTTCACCGCGACCGCCTCGCAGGCGCGCTCCGCGCGCCGCTTGATGTTCGCCAGCTCCCTGAGCGCGGCGGGATCGCACAACTTGAGCGATCCCATCGACGCCACGTCCTCCGGGGGCAGCCCGGTCGCCAGGTCGCCCAGATCCTCCGCGTGCAGTCTCCGGCGGCCGGTCCACAAGTTGCAGGCCAGCATGATGCACACGGTCTTGTTGAGAACCTCCATTCTCGTTCCTCCCGGCGCCGTAGCGCCTTGAGACCCGACCGCACCGCTGTCGCGATGCGCCCGGGCGCTTTCCACACAATCCCGCCCCGCAAGGCGCGATCGGTCCCGTTGCTGTTTTTTTCGATGGCCAGCAAGCCATTCGACAGCGCCGGGCGGCGCTGCCAGGAAAAACGGTACTCGCCGGAACCCTCCGCGAAGGGCTCCGGCCAATACCGGCCGGGCTCACCGACACACGCCGCGGGGGAGGTAGCCCTCCCCCGCAACGTCGGGGCTTCAGAAGTAGATGGCGGGACGTGCGTCCTGCATCCGGCTTCCGGCCGCTCGTATTCGATGGCACAGGCCGAGTTCCACCGCGATCGCCTCGGTCACCTCGAGCGGGCCGGCCTCGCAGCCCACCCAGGGGTCGCTGACCCTGAGCTCGATCGTGAACGCCGCAGCGTCGTCGTCGGCGAAACCGACCGCCTCGGGGTGTTCCCGGGCGAGGCGCATGAGCACCAGCACCGGGACCACGCCCTGGGCGCGCGTCACCGTGCCGCCGCCGCGCCAGACTCCCGCGTCGCCGCCGGCTCCGCTGGAATCCAGTTGCCACACGCCGGCGGGCGTCTCGACAGCGATTCCAAGGGTGCTTTCGGGCTCGTCGTCCGACCCCGTACTCGCCAATGGCGTCGCGTTGACCCCGGCCTTGCCGAGCGCCGCGACGATCTCGTCGAGAAGCGCCGCCATCTTCGTCCGGGGCACAGGAATGTTGGCCTCCCAGTAAAGGCGGCTCCCGGGGGCGTGCCTCGTCATGTTCAGCCGCCCCTGGGTGTAGTCGCCCCAGCCGACCGCGACATAGCCGTCCGCGACTTTTCGCTCGGTCTGCATGACGACTTCCGCCTCGGGGGTCCCGTCCTGGCAGTTCGCCGCCGCGATCTCGATGGTCCTGGCCAGCCCGCCCGTCGGTCCGACCCGCATCTCGACCCCGTGGATCGTGGCCCGGATCGCCCAGTCCTGTGACGTTTTCGGGTCGTCACCGCGGCGGTAGACCCTGTACAAATCCGCCATATCGGCCTCCTTCGACCGTTGTGCCCGGGAGCGCGAACTCCCGGGCGTCCTGTCCCGACAGCGGCCGCGTGACCGCTGTCCCCTCCGGCTGCTTGTTTGACGTGGCCAGCTCGCCACGGTGGCCGCGCCCTGGGGCGAGACCGGCAATCCCGTCCATCGGCGAAACCCACCTCGATGGGCTTCGCCGAAGGGCGGGCGCCCGGGGGATCACCCCCGGGCCCGCACTTGCCGCGATTACCGCGAATCGCTCGAGTCCGGGTTCGTGAACCCCGTCCCGAGCTTGCCTTCGGCAATCTTGACCATCGCGAGCTTCGTCGCGGGGTCGTCGTCGGCGCCGTTCAGGTGCGCCAGCGCCAGCGTGTCCATGAGCGCCGACGGCGAGTTGCGGTAGGCATAGGCCAACCTCGCCCACCGGACCAGCGCGCGCGTCGACATCGGAAACGGCAGCGCCGCGTTGGACGTCGAGTTGCCCATGAAGCCCTTTCGGTACTCGTTGGCCACGTCCACCATCGCGTCGATCAGCGAGGCATCGAGCCCCGGCACCACCCGCTTGAGCAGCGACTTTTCCCGCCGCTTCGGCAGGTAGAGCGCCCTGACCTTCACGAAGCGGTCGAGCAGCGCGATGTCCTGCGGCTTGGCGCCGTTGTAGACGCCGAGCTGATCGCCCCGAAGGGCCGTGTTGCCCGTCGCGGTGATCCTGAAGCCACGCATCGGCTTCACGACGTCCACGCCGCCCACGCCGGTGACGACCGGCTGCCCCTGGAGGACTTCGTAGAAGCCCGACAGGAACGCCGGATCGGCGCGGTCGACATCGTCCGCATTGAAGATCCCCGGATACCCGAGCACCCCCATCGCCTGCGGCAACATCCCGTAGGACGTCACCGTGGTGCCGTCCACGAGGTCCGTCGTGGTCAGCACGTCGGCGAACTCGAGCCCCTCGTAAACCGTCCGCTCGTAGAACGGGATGTTGAGGGCCGCCGCAAAGTTGCGCAGCAGCGCCGACTTGCCCGCCCCGGTATCGCCGTACAGGTAAAACCCGTCGAGCTCCGGGTGCTCCCACCAGATGACCAGCGGCAGCAGGCTTCTCTTGTCCCACACCCAATGGGGGTCGGACTCCGGAACGTGTTCGTTCCCCGAGGGCTCGTAGCCCTCGATGAACTGGTCCTTCGGGAAACCCCGGCCGAACCACTCGCTGAGGGACTTCGCGACCCTCGTCAGTTTGCTCTGCATTTGCAGTTCTCCTTCGCGCGGCGGCCGTGACCGCCGCGCACCGATTATTCGTAACCCAACGCGGCCAACCTGTCCGGGGCGACCTGCCGGAGCACCCGCTCCTGGACGATCGCCGGGTCAACCTCGTGCGCTTCCCGGCAGCAGCGCTGGAAACTCAGCGGACCGAGGTACTTCAGCACCCGGTCCGGTACCAGCCGTTCCGCCACCCACTCCAGCGCGTCCTGCCGCGTGTCCCCGGTGGAACGATCGTCGTTGAGCAGCCTGAGCTGCTCGACCAGATACCGCTCCTGGATGATCAGCAGTTCCTCCGGTGTGAGTTCAGGGTCGTACCCGTCCGGGTAGTCGAACCCAAGCTCCAGCGTGACTCCGATCAACGCCTCAACGGCGTGGTTCGGGGTCCCGCCCTGCCCGCAGCGGGTGGCCACGGCGGCCCGGACAGGGGCCCCGGCAGGGACTCCGGTCGCGCGGCTCACGCCGCGCTCCTGTGCTCGCCGGCGGCCGGGAACGCCAGGCCGGACGTTTCTCCGTAGGTGCACAACCGTGCGAAATCGCACATCTGGCACGGAGAGTTGTAGGCGTGGCGCGAGACCCGCGGGAATCGCCCGCGCTGGATGTCCTCGCCCAACCAGAACAGCTTCTGCTTGAACTCCTCGATCTCCGCGTCCGTCCGGCGGTCCACCAGCACCTCCCGGAGGACGGGGTCCTTCTTCTTCAGCAGGTCGAAAAAACCGAGCTTTTCCACCGGGGGAACCGCCAGTTCGCCGGCGTTCTCGTCCACCAGGTACTGATAGCCGGTGAGCTGTAGGCTCTGCCCGGTGTACAGCGCGCTGTGCGCGACCGCCGCGGTCTTGATGTCGACAACGGCGAACTCCGCCAGGGCGGTGTACACCGCCACGTCGATCTTGCCGCGATACACCACCCCGACACGGTCGCGGGTGCCGAGATCGGCACTGAGCCACCGGTCGGTCAGCGGTGCGCCGTCGTTGTCGGTGGCTACCGTGAACCCGGTTTTCTTCCAGCCGGTCTCAAGGCGTTGCATCATCCTTTCGCCGATCGTCCGGAAGTGATCCGGGCCCCGGGTCGCCGGGTACTCGATCCGCTCGTTCTCGCGCGCCCTGTCCCACAGTTCCAAAAAACGCCGGTCGGGCGCGGCGGGGTCGGTTCCGGCCGCGAGGCTGTTCAGATACTCCCTCACGGCCTCGTCGATGGCGGACCCGAAGATCAGGTTCGCCGCCGTGGCCTCCCGCTTGACGCCGTCGATGTACCGGTAGCGGTACATCCGGCGGCAGTCGTCGGCCGCAATGACCCGCGACGCGCTCAACTTCAGCTTGCGCATCGGTCCTCCTTGGGCGCCTCGGCGCCCGTTGTCCCGTCAAGGCAGACCGATGCCCCGTCGGGGCGCGATCGCCCCCGGACGGGGTGACACATGGAACAATCCGATCCGACCGGGTCGTCTCGAATTGCACAACAGGCTGGGTTACGGGCCAGCCCCCGGACAGCAGCGCGAACGCGCTGCCTCAATAAAACCCTTTCCGGGCGGTCCCCTGTGCACCCGCCGTGGCGGGCCCGGGGGCCGCTCGGAAAGGGAGGGACGCTCGCGCGTCCCTCCCGGATTCGCCTACGGCGCTACCGCGCCGTAGGCCTTGACGCTCAGACGCTTCAGTTGCGCCTTCGCTTCGGCAAAGGAAGCCACCTCGGGCGGATCTTCGCCGACGCGATTCGCCAGCTGCTCGAGCTGGCGGATCATCGCGGCCGGGGCGGGCCGATCCGCTTCGGATCCGTCCGGGCGGCTCGCCGCTTCAGCCGGCCCATTCGCCGGCCCGGCCTGGGCCTCGGGCGTCGTCCGTGTCGCCTCGTGGGCGGTTTCGGCCGCCGCGGCCGGCTTGCGGCGCTTGCGCGGTTTCGCCGGCTCGGCCGGCTTCGCCTTCGGCTCGGGGCGTGATTGCGCCTGTCCTTCGGCTTGCTCCGCCTTCGCCGGCGCCGCATCGCATGCGTCTGCCACAGCCTGGATGTCGCGATCTTCGTCATCGTCGAAGATGTCGCCCCCGAAGCCGACCTTGGCCATCAGGCGTTGATGGCTGGCCGTCTCGAGAACCTCGAGATCCTTGTACTGCTGCACCGCTGCCGCGGCGCGCGCGTCGCATACGACGCGCCCCTCGCTGTCGATCAGGCGATGGGTACACACCATCAGGCCGCCCAGCTTGCCCAGCCCGAAATCGTCGGGCTTCTGGCCCGCCCTGACCGCCTCCGTGATCGCCGCCATGCGTCGCGGCTGGAACTCGGTCAGGGCCTGGATGGCCGACTCGACGCGGTACCCGGTGCCCGGGCCGAACTTCGCATTGAACTCCGGCAGGCGCGCCGAATAGCGCTTGTAGGTCTTGGTGTCGCCCGTGTGCGGATCGACGAAATCGATCGTTGCGTTCATCTGTCCTCCCCGGGGGCCGGACACCCGGCCCCCTTCGGAATGCGACTGTCGAATCCCTAAAAAACCGGTCGTGCATCCGCCGACCTAGAACGGGATGTCGTCGTCGAACTCGCCCGCGGGCGGTTGGCTGCGCTGCGGCTTGCGCTGCGGGTTCTTCGTGGAACCGCGCCGCGGCTGCGCGTTGCGCCGGCCGTTGCCCTTGTTGGCCGGCTCGGCGTCATTGCGGCCGCCCGGAGCGAACTCCCAGCTGCGCGCCACGGTGTCGACGAACTCGCGCTCGACGCCCTCGCTGTCCTGGGCGGTCCGCCTGCGGACCGACCCGGTGATCGTCACCCCGCGACCCTTCGTGACGTGCTGGGCGAACGACTCGGCCGGCGGGCCGAACAGGGTCACGCGATGCCAGGTCGTGCGCTTCTGGCGCTGACCGTCGCGGTCCTTGAACGTCTCGTCGGTCGCGATCGACGCGTTGCACACCACGGTGCCGCTCGGCAGCGTCTGCGTCTCGGGGTCGTGCCCGAGCCGACCCGAAATGACATGCAGGTTCATCTGCATTCCTCCTTGGGGGGGCGCCGTCTCCCCGTTCGATTGCATACACCCGGCGGCGCCGATGGCCGGGGGACGACCGCACCCTGCGATCATCGTTTCTGGCTGGTTCTGTCGGGCGGCCAGCTCGCCGCCTGTGTCCCGCCGAAGCGGGCCGAAACTCGGATCGATGCTGCGCCGCAGCGCGACGCAACAGCCATACGACTCCCGGTGCCGTCCAGGCCGCCGCCCCGAAGGGCGGCGGCCTGGCTCAACTTCAGCCGCAGTTGCCGATCTCGCCGCACTCGGTGCAGCGGTCGCAGCCGTCGGCCTTCACCACGGCGCTTGCGCCGCAGCTCTCGCAGATTCGCCCGGCGCGCCTCGGCTCGCCACGTTCCGGCGGGGGCGTCGCCACGTACGCCCCCATCGGGGCGATCGGGTTGCCTTCCCTGTCCAGCACACCGAGCACGGTGTAGCGGTGCAGGATCAGCCGCGCGACGTAGGCCAGGGTGCTCGGGTACGACCCCGAACGGTCCATCCCGGGAACCGGCGCCCAAAGCTCGCCCTTGGGTTCCTGGTAGTCCTTGAGCTTGATCAGCTTCTTGCTGACCCAGGCCGGATCCACCACGCACATGTCCAGCGACAGCGCGGCCGCCAGCCCGTCATAGGTCCGCGGGTAGTCGCCCGCGAAGAACAGGGCATACGGCCGGCGCTGCAGCGTTCCGCCGATCTCGACGGAGGCCTCCTTGAGGCCGAGCAGGAAATCCTCGCCCGTGCCGGGGTTCAGGATCTCGGCCGTCCAGGACAGGGTCCCGTTCGGCCCGGTCCGCGTCGGCGCCATCAGCGCATCGAGGACCGGTGTCTCACCCTCTTTCTCGAAGGTGCCGAGCTCGGCACAGCGGTGCTCGAGGAGCATCGCCAGCCCCGCGACCACGCTCGGCGCGTAGCGGGGCTTGCCGTTAGGCGGCATCGGCAGCGAGAACCTTTCGCCTTCGACCTTGAGCGCCGTCAGGGCGTCGAGCTTGCGCTTCAGCCACCCCTTGTCCCGGCCGTACATGTCGAACGACAGGTTGATCGCCAGCGCGTTCAGCCCACGGGGGACCTCCGCGCCATTGACCCATACCTCGAACGGGTCCGGACCGGACCCGTTGTTCGGGACCTGGCCGACAAACAGCGCGAAGCGCTGCCCGTTCGGATGCCTCAGCCGATAGCAGCGGGCGTCGTTGCCGTCCGGCAGCTCGGGCCGGTGCGGCCAGCGCAGACTGTTCAGCGCCGGCTGCGGCGGGGCCGCGATGGCGAGCCGCCGGTCCGGGTCCGGCGCTTCGGCCGCGTCCGGTGCCGGCACGGCCGACGCCGTCGACAGAATGCTGCCGGTGATGTCGTTGGGCCGGAAGGTCGCGAGACTCTTCGCATTGCGCTCCCAGGCGGTCATGTACAGGTCCTGAAAATCCTTAAACGGATAGTCCGCCGGCACGTTGACCGTCTTGGAAATCGCCGAATCGATGTACGGCTGCACCTCGGTGACCACGCGCGCGTGCGCGTCGGCCGAGATCTCAAGCGCGCTGCAAAAGTACTCCGGCAGCGTTTTCTCGACCTCGTCGGGCGACTTGCCCCGGTTCTCCTCGCGCTCCATCCATAGACGGAACGCATGGTCCATGACAGGGTAGCTTTCCCAGCCGCCGTCGAGCGTCCGCTTGCGGCGCTCGGCCCGCCACGCGTAGGGGGGCTCGATCCCGTTGCTCGCGTTATCCGCGAACGCCAGTGAAATCGTCCCCGTCGGCGCGATGCTGTTGAGGTGGCTGTTGCGGATGCCGTGCAGCCTGATACCGCGGCGAATCGCCTTCGGCAGCCGCCTGGCGAAACCCGATGCCAGATACTGTTCGGCATCGAACAGCGAAAACGCCCCGCGCTCCCTGGCCAGTTCGATCGACGCCTCGTAGGAGGCATCCCTCAGCCGCTCCGCGACCTTGGCCGCGAACGCCTGTCCGGCTTCGCTGTCGTACGGCGTTTTCAGCATGACCAGCGTCGAACCGAGACCCAGAAAGCCGAGGCCGATCCGCCGCTTGTTCATCGCTTCGCTCTGCTGCGCCTCGAGCGGCCACATCGTGCCGTCGAGCACGTTGTCCAGCATCCGGACACCCGTTCTCGCGACCTCCGCGAAACGCTCGAAATCGAACGCCGCGTCCGCCTCGAACGGCTTGTCGACGAACCGCGTCAGGTTGATGCTGCCGAGGCAGCAACAACCGTAGGCGGGCAGCGGCTGCTCGGCGCAGGGATTGCAGGCTTCGATCGACTCGCAGTAGGCGAGATTGTTCTCCGCCGCAACCCGGTCCAGGAAGAAGATCCCCGGTTCGCCGTGATCGTAGGTCGAGCGCGTGATGCGCTCGAAAAGCGCCCTCGCGCTGACCCGGTCATACACCCACAAGCCGTCGACGCGCTGTGTCGCGCCATCGGCGACCCGTCGCTTCGAGGGCCGCGCCGCGTGCACGAGGTCGAACTTCGAGTCGTCGCGAACGGCGCGCATGAACGCATCCGTCACGCCGACGCTGAGGTTGAAGTTCGTCAACTCGCCGGCCGTGTCCTTGGCCTGAATGAACTCCCGGATATCCGGGTGGTCCACCCTCAAAATGCCCATCTGGGCACCGCGGCGGACGCCGGCCGATTCCACGGTCTCGCAAGAGCGGTCGAAGACCCGCATGTACGACACCGGCCCGCTGGCCGATGATCCGGTGCCCTTCACCTGGGCGCCGCGCGGGCGGATCCTCGAGAAGTCGTAACCGACTCCGCCGCCGCGCCGCAACGTTTCCGTCGCTTCGCGCAGCGCCTCGTAGATCCCCGGCAGGCCGTGGTCGTCGACCGCCGAAATGCAGTCGGCCACCGGCTGCACGAAACAGTTGATCCAGGTGACCTTCGTCGCGGTTCCGGCGGCCGCCGAGATACGACCCGCCATCACGAGACCGGCATCGAGTGCCTGGCCGAATTGCTTCTGCCAGTGCTCGCGCCGGTCGCGCTCGACCTCCGCGAGGCCCTGCGCGACCCGGGCGTGAACGTCTGTCGAAGACTGCTCGCCGCCCCGGGCGTATTTTTCCCGGAGCACGTCGCGGGAGATCGGTTGCAATTGCAGCATGGTTGTCCTCCTCTGCAACGACAAAAGGAATCCACGACGCCTCTTCGCGCCCCGACGGGGAGTTGAGGCCCCGTGGGGCAAACTTGCGGCACGCTGGCGTGCCTTGGCCGCTTGTTTTGCGTGGCCGGCGAGCCACGGACCGCCCGGATGCGCGTACGCGCCGACCCGGTGCGGTCTGAAAATCGGTAGCGCCGAGAGGACCGCGTCGCCACGCCCGGGACCGTTGCCTTGTGGCGCCGCGTCCCCGGGCCCTCAATTCGATCTGGCCGCGGTGGGGTGGCACTACGGCCCGCGGTGGCCCGACTCAGGGCTTGCGCGGGGTCCCGGCGGTTGCCGGTGCATGCCGGCGTTTGGCCGCCAACGCGATCGTGCCCGGCGGACGGTATCGGCGGGATTCGCGGCCGCTGCGTGCGGCCCGTACCTGCGCTTGCGGGGAAGGCGGTCAAAGACGCCTCGTTGAGGCCTCTTTAAGCGCCTCCCCCCTGGGAGTGCGCCCGACAGCCGGTTTTTTGGCAGGCTGTCTCATCTGCGATGTCGCGTGGATCGCAGGGACTCTCGAGAGCGGACCAGGCTCCCAACCCGGGCTCGCAATGCCCTACACCGTCGGGGTCAGTGACGGGGAACGCGGCTCCTGAGCGGCGTTCAACTGCTTGCTCATCAAGGCGAGCTACCTTCCATCCACACCTCGGGATGGAGAAATTCGGTGTGTTGCCGCGGTGGCGATCACGCCCAGCAGGCAACAGGCTGCGGCCGCGAGGTACAGTGCACCGGCCTCACTGCCGATCCCGCGCTCCGTAACGGCCAGTGTCACGGCGACGCCTCCGGCAAACGCCCACAGGAGCTGCACGGCGCGCTCGAGCACACTTCCGATGCCGGAGCATTCTTTGTGCCGGCCTGCGGCCCGGTGCCTGGCGGCCGTCAGCCGCAAGCCGTGCAGCGAAAGGGCCGCGCCCGCGATCAGCAGGGCGCCCCATGCGTACCGTGCGGCGGCGATCTCGATGACCGCGTACGCGCAGCACGATACGGCGAAAATTCCAGATCCGATGATCGGTCCGATGCGTCCCATCCGCGTGTCTCCCGGTCTCCTGACCGATCCGCCCGCGCGCCCGCCGCGCAGCATCCGGGCGCGGCGCGATCGGGCCTGCCTAACGCACGCACAGCCGTACACGGCTCGTGCCTTGCCACTGCGGTGGAACCAGGGTGACGGGCGGTCGCTGGACCGCGTTCGGATACCGGGCGCACCGGACCGCCTGTCGGCGGGCCGCCGGTCGGCACTTGGATTCAAGCTGTGCGCTCCAACCGGACAGGCACGTTTTAGCGCGATCGCGACGGGAGTGTCAACTGCGGCGGAATATTCTTCCGCAACGGTCATCTCAGCGTCATTCGGACTGTTTTTTTCCGCACCTCCCCGGCGTACGCTTTTCGCTCATGTACGCACTCATCCGTGTCATGGCGTCCCTGTTGGCGCTCATCATCGGTTGGTCCACGGGCTTCATCGGTCTGCTCGCGCTCGTCTGGGGTTCGTGGTTGATTCTGGCGCGGATGCAGATGCTGGCCCCCTACCTGGCCCTGCCCCCGCCGTTCCTCCCCCTGGCCGTCGCGGGCGGCGTTCTCGCCGCGCTGCTCACCGCGGTCTCGCTGCTGGGCTATCTGCTCCTGCCGGCGCGCGCCGTGATGGGGCTGTTCGTCTCCCGCAAGGACGCCGCACGGGTTCCGCCGACCGCCCCGATGTCGCTGGAGTGCGGCGAGCTTGCGAAGCGCCTCGGTCTGCGGCCCCCTGCGCTTTACGTCTACCCGAGCAGCACGGCGAACGCCTGGGCACTGTCGACGCTGTTCGGATCCGTTGTTGCCGTGTCGGTCCCGCTGGCCAACACGCTGTCCGCTGCCGAACGGCAATGGGTCCTGGCGCACGAACTCGCTCACATCAGGTACTTCGACAGCGGCGCCGCCGCGTTCTGGGTCTCGGCCAATCAGGCGGTCAGGGTCGGCTGGAGCATCCACCGCGGGCTCCTCAATCTGACGACCCGTGCGCTCGGATCGCTGGGGCTGCCACTGGCGGTATGGGCGGTTCCCTGCGCACCGTTGTTCGTCGTGAGCTACACGCTCATCGCTGCGGACGCGGTTGCTCGTATCGTCTTCCGTGGGGTTGACCGCTGGGTCGGGCGGGCCATGGAGTACCGGGCGGACCGCGTGGCCAGCCGACTGGTCAGTCCGGCCGCCGGCATCGATGCATTGACTCAACTCGCCGCCGGCATCGAGCCGTCCTTCTCGTTGTTCGCCACGCACCCGGCCACGCCGCGGCGCCTTAAGCGCCTGCGTGGAATGCTGCGCGCCAAGAAGGGCCGCGGCGGTTCCACGAGAGCCGGGCGTTGCCGCGGCTGCCGGGAGGGTCGCTTCGCGGACGCCTGCGGCACAAGCTGCACCCACCGCATCGGCCGCGCAGGAGAGTGGTGGCGCTCAACCGGCCGCGGCTGCACCCGGCGAAGCGGAATCGGGGGGCGCGTCGGACACCGCCACCCCCGGGTCCGCGCGCGAAAGTGCCGCGGCTGCAGCCGCCACACTCCCGTCGACATCGCCGCACACCTTTAGCGGGTTGAGCGGGAAATAGGGCATGACCCGCCACGAGCGGACCTACCGGCCTGACAGCGTTACGGAAGGGTGATATCCCGCGTATGCCGGCTTTGCGCTTGGAACCGCCGGTGGCCGTCTCCGCCGCGAGACCTGCACTCCTGTGGTCTGGGCGACGATGAGAGACGATTCGTCGCGCCGCGGGCCGCGCGTTCCGGCACCGCAACGCAGCTACCGCGCTGGCGGGTGCCAGCTGTGCGGGCATGAACCGCTGGGCAACGGACGACGCAAGGTCGTGTGGACCGAGTCCGAGAAGGTGGGCGCCGATACGGAGAGACGCTGTACAGAAATTGAGCACTGTCCGTGGCGGCGCTGCCCGCACTGGCCTCGGGCGTCGGACTGACTGATGACCCTGCGTCCATAATCGGCGGCACCCACCGTTCACCGAGATCATGGCCCGAATGTGTCCACCAGACCGGGCGCACTCCACAACGTGAGTTGAAGCCTCCGGTAAAGCCGGTGCGGTACAGGCTGGTGAACAGCCTGACGGCGAGGGTCACGGGCGTGAAGAACGGCACGGTGACGTTAAGGCTGGAGGCTGGAGGACGGCGGGACGCTGGAATTTACCGAAGCCGACAGCCAGCTTCGCCACATCGACCGGGCCTGGGCCTCGACCGTGCACGCGTTCCAGGGCCGCACGGTGGACAGGTTGATTGCTGCGATGGATGCGGAGCACCCGCAGCTGATGATGTAGAAGAGTTTCCATGTCGAGAACAACCGGGTGAGGCACCGGGCCGAACTGGTGACGGACGACCGCAAGGCGCTGGGCGAGCATCTCGAGGCGGCCAAGGGTGAGCGAGTGGCGGCGCTGCAAGCGGCCGCCCCGGCGGCGAAAAGGCGTAGCCGCGGTTCGGGAATGCGCCGCCCGCGGCGCGCCGGAGCGGCAACGGGAGGCGAGCCCGCTCGATGCGCCGCAAATCCGCACGCCGACGGCGATCGAGGCGGATCTGGAACTGTGATGCGGCGAGCCCGCACCGGGGCCGCCAGCACTGTGGAGAGCGTACGGGCCAAGCGCCTCGGCCGACAAATCGGGCCGCCGGACTTGCGCCGGGGCGAGTCCGCGCTAGAACAGGCGGATTTTCGCCAGCGAGTGCGTCAGGGGCACGGTCGCGCCGGGGTCCCCGCCCGGGTCGCGGAGCGCCTGCTGGCCGTACAACTTGAACCACGCTTCGCCCGTTCCGGGATCCACCCGCACCAGCGCGTAGGCGCTTTGCGCGTACAGCGCCAGGCGCTGGAAGCGGTACCCCTCCTCGGTCTCGCCCTCGTCGGCGGTGCCGAGCCGCAGCACCCAGGACTGGGGGCGGGAAAGATGGTAGGTGATGGCGCTTGAGGTGAGCTGGTAGATTTTCCGCCCGTCGGCGTCCTCGATCGCGAACACCGCCGAGACGTGCACGTCGCCGCTCAGCACCGATACCCTCACGCCTCGGGATGAGGCGTCGAACAGCGCCTCCATCAGCGCCGTGCGCTCCTCGGTGTGCAGTTCATGCTCCCAGGCATCCCGCAGGTCGTCGCCGAGCCCGCCGAGGTGTTCGTCCGCCGCGACCAGTGCCGCGCGGGTGTGCAGCACCGGCACGGCCGAGACGACGAACGCGAACGGGGTCTCCTCCGCATCGAGTTCGCGGGCCCAGGCGGCGAAACGGTCGAACTGCTCGCGGCCGAGGATGCGGTAGCCGTCACGCTCGATGTCGCGGCATCCGCGTCCGTCGAGCACGTAAAAGGCACAACCGCCGCGCCTGAACGCATAGTCCAGCACCCCGTCGGCGGTCGGCGGGTTGTGACTGTGCTGGTATTCGACGTACGTGTCCCGCGCGGCGCGGAACATCCGCTGGAGCAATTCCAGCCCGTCTTCGGCGGAAAGACCCCGGTCTTCGATCCCCGGCAGGACGCGGTGCAACCCCTCGCCTTCGCCGTCTTCGCCGAGGTAGTGCGATCCCCAGCCGTCGCCGATCTCGTGGTCGTCCCAGATCATGTAGGTGGGAAAGCCCTCGAAGACCCTTTGCACGCCTTCGAAGCCCCAGTAGCCGCGGTACACGTCACGGTACCAGCTGCGCATCGCCTCCTCGTCCGGCAGCAGCCGCCCGTCCTCCCTGCGCATGACGCGGTTGAGGTGCTTCCAGATGTCGAGTGTCGGGACCCCGTCGGTGTAACACTGGTCGCCGCCGGCGATCACCGCGTCCACGTCGTCGCGGTGGCGCTCGAGCGTGGCGTTGAGAAAATCCCACATGTCAAGATTCGCCGCCTCGGTCCGGCGCTCGAACAGCCCGTTGACCGCGTACGGCATGTGACAGGAGAAAAGCGCGAACTGGAACGACCGCCGCTCGGCCTCCGGGGGCGGCGTGCGGAAACTGCGCAGGCGGTTGTGCCCGAGCACCGCCCCATCCCGGTCGTGCGAGTACAGCACGTAGCCGTACCGCGTGCCGGGCTCGAGCCCGTCGAGGTCGAGCACGGCGGTGGTGTCGGCATCGTAGCCCTCGACGGAAAAATCCTCCCGGCGCGTATCCGGCAGCGCCGCGGCGGCCGCCTCGAGCGTCAGCGGCACGGCGCCGAGGGAAGCGCGTAGCGCCGCGGCCGTGCCGGCGGCCTCCAGTGCCTGATCCTGGGAAAACACGAACAGCGAATAATCGCCCGGGCGCCCGGCGCGCAGCCACACCCGGGCGCTGTCCGGGGTGGCATGCCCGACGACGGCGGCGACCTTCAGCCGGGCGTTCGGCCAGGGCCGGTCGGTCTTGAAAACGAACGAGTCGGCGGAGTGGGTCGGATCGGGCATGGAGGCTCCTTTGTCGGTCGGTCCAATCGATTCGCTGCGGTCGGGCGCACTCCCGACCGCAAGCGCCATCCTGGGCTGCGTGCGGGGTGCGATTGTGGCCGCGCCGCGGCGCGGTATCAAGTCGGCGTTGTCGCGGCTGGGGCCGCTCGGCGGGCTCGCGGTTTCTGGGGCGAACCGGTTCGAGTAAGATGCGCGCGTCGACGGAGATATGTGTGCGGCGCGGCCGGCATTGGAGAATCGGGTATGAAAAAAACACTTGCGATCGTAATTCTGTGCTTGCCGGGCGTCGGCCTGGCGCAGGACATGCATGTCGTACACTGCCTGGCCGGGTGCCCGGCCGGAGCGCCGCCGACCAATGATCTGGTGATCCGCGAGATATTCGCGCTGTCGAACAACGCCGAGACCAAGTTTGCCGACTGGGTGGCGTACCGGATCACCCGCGAGACGATCGGAACGTCGGATTCGCTGCAACGCAACTGGCAGGACGACGACCTGCTGGAGGAGGCCGAGACCCTGGAGGAAGAAGACTACTCCGGGGCGTTCGCCGCGTTGCGCACCGACAGGGGCCATCAGGCGCCGCTGGCGAGTTTTGCGGGCACGCCGTTCTGGCGGGTCACGAACATCCTCTCCAACATCACGCCGCAGAGAAGCGCGCTGAATCAGGGGCCGTGGGTCCGCCTGGAGACGGCGGTGCGCGATGCGGCGTACGCGTTGCGGGGGGTGTACGTGGTGACGGGGCCGGTGTACGACCCGGACGAGGAGGCGATGGTACTTCCCGGCGCGGACGAACCGCACCGAGTGCCGACCGGTTACTTCAAGGTCGTAGCGGACGCTACCGGGCGGGCGAGCGCGTTTTTCTTCGATCAGGATGCGGAAAGGGGCATGGATCACTGCGATGGCATCGTCACGCTGCGCGAGGTGGAGGCGACGAGCGGGCTGGACATCTTTCCGAAAGAGCCGGATTGGCCGGAGGGCGCCCTGGACGACCGTCTCGGTTGCTAGGCAGGCCGCATCGCGCGGCGTTTCGGGCGGGAGAACCCGAACAGGCGGGAAGAACACCGCTTGAATGCGGCGGCCGGCACGGCGTTTCCGCATAATCGGGGGGCAGACTGAATTTTCCGTCCGAGGGAGAACGGGCCATGGAACGAAGCTTGACCGGATACGCTGCGGCGACGTTGGTCGTGGTACTGGCCTATGCCGTGGCGGCGGCGGCACGAAAGGCGGCCGGCGGCGACGGGTCCTGGAATCCGTTGGCGATCACGCGGGGCGTGCACGCGCGGGCGAGCCTGTCGAAACTGCAAACGTTCTTTTTCTCGCTGGTGGTTCTCTGGGTGGTCGTGGCGGCTCTGGTGTGGACAGGCGAGCTGGCGGGACTGTCGGACGATGTCGTGGTGCTGCTGGGCATCGGCGCGGCGGGGACCGCGGGAGGCAAGCTCACGGCGGTGGCAAAGAGTCGGCTGAGCTTCGAGAACTGGGCGTGGCTGGTCCGCAAGGGCTGGATCAGGGAGTCGATCGAACCGGAAAGCAGTGCGCGCAGACCCGAATTCGGGGACCTGTTGCGCAGTGGCGGGGAGTTCGACGTCAGCAAGTTTCAGTTGCTGGTCTTCAGCTTATTGATCGGCGTGGCGCTGATCTATTTTGTTGCCTACGGCGAGGATGTGGGCGACTTGTCGAGTTTCGACATTCCCGGGGCGTATCTGAGCCTGATCGGGCTGAGCCAGGTGGTCTACGTGGGCGGCAAGGCGGTCGGGGCCGGGGACCAAGAGTGAACTCGGCAAGAAACTGAACGAGGTCCGACGCCTGGAGACGGCATTCGTCAAGGCGGTGGACCGGGCATGGGCGACATCGGGACCGGCCGGGGGGCGGAATCTTGAGGCGGCGCGCGCCGCGGCGCCCGAGGAATACCGGGCCTACCGGCTACGGGCCGAAGAGGCGGCGACGATGGTGGGTGCTTGCATCGGCGGCGCCGTGGCCGAGGCGGGCATCGAACCGGGTATCCCCGGCCAGAATCCGAACGGCTGAGTTGGTAACCGAGAGTCGGGGCACGCCGGTAGAATCGCGTCAGCGCCTGTACTGCAAAGCTGTGCCGCCTATGTCTTTGACGAGATAGGCGTCATACAGTCGCCAGTCAGGCGGTCATGTCCGGCGAAAACCTTCCACTGGTCGGAAAACTGTTCGGGCACAGGCAACACCGAACGACTGCTGGATACGCGCACATTGCAGACGAGCACCTACTCGATGCAGCTGAGAAGATAGGCCGTATCATCGCGGACGCAATGACTCCAAGTAGCAAGAGCTAAAGATCTCCATTAGGACGAAGTCTTACGGACGGCTGGCTGAGCAGGTGTAACTCCTGCTCAATGTCGTCACATGTATCCAACTGCTCGTCCAGAAACTTTCGATAATACTTCGATTTCTTGTTTGCTTTTAAATCAGATGATGGTGACCGCAGGGATCGTGCTCCATTCGAAACCTCCATGGCGCGCACGGCGACGTGTTCACCAACAAGGTGGACAGGCGATTACCAGCGTATGGTTCCTCTGATCTCCACGGCCAGCTGTGCATCGCCGTCCACAGCGGTGCGTCGACCGATCTCAAGCCCCGCCTCGACATTGCTTCCGGAGGTGAGTTTCACGCCCGTGCGCAGCGACCGGTTACCGCCCTGCCCGGCTTCGGTACCGATGAACGCCACCCACAGCGCCCGGCCGCTTGGCCCTTCGAGTCCGTATCCGAGCTCGGCCTGGAAGCGCTGCGCCAGATCCATCGCCGTGCCGGGCACGAGTCCACCCGCATCGGGCCGCGACCACAGCGACCGAACGCCGCTCTGTGTGGCCCCCCAGGCCGAACCGAGCTTCATGGACAAGCCACGGTTGTCCTTACCGGGCTGATAGGTGATCGATCCGCTGAAGCCCCATTCCTCGTACGCGGCATCTTCGTGCGCCAGCAGTCCTCTGACATTGACCTGTGCCGATAGCGGCCCTGACGTGTACGCCAGCCCGCCGCCGATCTCAAGCCCCGCGCCCGTTTCCGCGTCCCCGCCGTCGTAGCGCAGGCCCGCCTCCAGCGTCGGCGTCAACACCCCGCCTGTTCGTAGCGGAAGTGTGCCGCTGCCTTCCAGGATGAGGCGCACCCGGGTTGTGGCGCCCGTCGCGCTCAACAGGTTCTGCGAGACGCCGGATCGGGTCTCGGTCAGCATGGCGTCGGAACGCAGGGCCAGCTCGAAGGAACCGACCGTGCCGGTTCGTACCGAAAGCACGCCCCGACCGCCCAGCGCCGCCATGCTCGTTCGCAGGTCCGTATTGATGCTTGCCGTCGCCGCTTCGGGTGTCAGCGACAGGTCGCCCAAGCCGTAGCCGATCGTGCCCCAGACGCTCGTGCGCTCGTTGAATCGGTAGTGCGCGAACGGGTGCAGACTCGTCAAGGTGCTGGTGAGGGACCCACCGCTGGCGGTCGCATGAGCATAGCCGCCTTCGCCGTCGCTGCGCGCGAGCACGACGCCGGCCAGCCACCGGTTCCACGCGGCATCGACGCCCAGCATTCCCGTGGCCACTTCACCGTTCAGCGACAGCGGACCGTCGTTGCCGCGGAAGCGCGTTGCGGCCATGCGGCCCCACGCCGTCCAGCGATTGAGGCCCTCGGCATCCGGTGAATCCGCGTCCTGCTCCGCGCGGACGTTCGAATAGGAGAAGGAGCTGCCCATCAACAGATGTCTGAGACTCGGCAGCCCATTGCCGCCAGCCGCATCCCCGCGCGTCTCGACCTGCGGCCCGGTACTGCTTGCGAAACCGCCGCCAGCGAAACCGCTACCCATGGCTGCTTCTGTTGCGGGCGTCCGGTAGCCGCCCCACTGTGCGCGGTATGCAGGCGCGCTTCCCGGCGCGCTGCCGTCCTGGAGTCCGCTGGACAGGCGATCCATGCTCGCCTGCCATTGCGTGGCACCGGCCTGCCACCGCTCAAAGAGGCCGTCCACCCGGCGACCGCCGAGCGTCAGATGCGACTCGCGAGGGCCGTCCGCGAACCGCCCCTGAATCGCGTCGACCACGTGATCGGACACCGTGCGCCCGAACCGGGCAATCCAGGCCTTCGGCATGGGATCGGCGTTCTCGATGGTCCCTGTCGCGGTATCGTGCGCCACGTACGCGTTGCCGCCCGACGGGTTGCTCAGGGTGAGCGTGAAGGTCTCCCCGTCGTCGTCGTGAGCGTCGTCCAGCACCGGCACCGACACCGTTCTTGCGATGTCACCCACCTCGAAGATGAGCGTGCCGGAGGTTTCCGTGTAGTCCTGTCCAGCCGTCGCGGTGGCGTCCGAGGTCGCAAATTCGACGCTTACCGCCTCCGAACTCGCTCGGCTCAGAGTCACCGTGAAGTCCATGGTCGCGCCCGGCGCTTCTTCCACACGCGCGTCCGCCACGCTGAGGCCCGGCGGCCCCTGAATGACCGCGTGGATATTGTTCGCAAGCCTGCGCCCGTCGGCCGCGCACACCGCGCCCTCGTCGGTGCAGTCAATGGTCGGACCGAGGCTGATCGAGACGTCGGCTCTGGAATCGGGCTCAAGCTCAACCGTCCAGCGCTGATGATCGCCCTCCACGAGCGGCGCTACATCCGTCACGCGACCGCCCGTGACCAGGAACGACGACTCGCTCAGTGTCAACTGGCCGAGTTTGGTCGTCGTCTGATCGTCCTGCTCCGCGCCTTCGTTCGATTCTGAGGCATCGCCGCCCGCGCTTCCCTGAGTCGAGGTCGAATCATCGAACCTGACCTGCACGCTGAACGCCGTTTCCCCATCATGCGACTGCGGCACGGACTCCGGCTCGAAACTCGCCGCCAGCGACCCGTCCGCAGACTCCGCAACGACCGTCGAACCTTCCGCGATCGTCGTACGCGGATTTCTGAGGTCGGCCGCATGAGCGCCCGGACCCGTCGCGTCCACGATCGTTGCACCGCCGGAAATCGAGATCGCGTTCGCCGCCACGAACAGCCCGCTTGAAAGGTCATCGCCTTCCTGCACCGTGTAACGGAACTCGAGCAGGCTTCCGATGTGCCCTGAACCGTAGTCGCGGAATGCCGGCGGCCTGGACGCGCCCGCAAACCGGGCCTGTCGCGCAGCCTCACCCAGACGGATCTCGAGCGTCGGCGAGCCGTTGGCCGCCACGACCCTCACGGGCTCGGTGAAGGCGACCGAAAACACCAGTTCCTCTCCGAGTCCGGGCAGTTCCTCGTCGGAGGCGTTTAGCCAAGTGCCAATCACGCGCGGCGCCTCGTCGCGCATCCGCGCCTCGGTGGACGGCGACGAAGCTCGCGGCGTCGCCCCTTCGCCGGGGACGGACACGGCGCGTACCTGGGCCCGCAGTTCGAAGGTGTCCGCCAGTACGTGGCAACCCAGCGCCTGTGCGTCGAAGCGATAGGCACGCGCGTTGGCGCCCTCCGGGCCGCTCTCGGGGATCCGCCGCCAGCCGTCCCGCCCAAACGGGCGATTGCCGGCGCACTGGTACGCGGGCGCGGCCAGGCCGTTGCTCGACTCCGGGTACCGCCCGAGCCGGAATTCGAACCACGAATCTTCGTCCGCGGACACCCCGTCCGACTCAGGAAAGTCCCACGTCAGGGTGATCTGAGCCTGCACGACATTCCCCGAATCCAGGCTCAACGCCCGCCCAAGGGCCAGGGCCGTGGGCGCCGAGGGCCCCATCTCGGCCTCCTGCTCCTGCGAATCGATCACTTCGATGCCGACATCGATCGTGTCGGCGCCGCCGTTGCCGTCGTTGGCCACGACCGTCACCCGGTAGACGGCCTGCGTCTCGTAGTCGAGCACTGTCTTCGTTCGGATCTGCCCTGTCTGCGGATCGATCTCGAAGGGCTCCGCGTCGGTTCCCTCCAGGAAATAGGTCAGGCCGTCCCTGTCCTCATCCGCCGCCGTGACCGGGGCACCGACCGGGTCGCCCGCTTCGTTGTTCTCGGGAACGCTTCGCGTCGTGGCGTCGTCGTAGAACGCCGGCGCGCGGTTGTCCGGCCTGGCGGTGTTTCCGGCGCCCGGCCGCGACCACTCGCCCGGGGTCTCCCCGTTGAGCGCCCGCACCCGCACCTGGTAGTCCGTCGCCGCCTCGAGGTCAGCGATCGTTGCGCGTGTGCCCGCGTCCTCGTGGACATGATCCGTCCACACCCCGTCGGAGCCCTCCCGGTACTGCAATTCGTAGCCTGCGATGGGCGGACCGCCGTTTTCGGCGGGCGCGCTCCAGCGCACATCCAGGCCGGTGTCGGTACCCACGGCGGACAGAACCCAGGGCGGCAAGGGCTGCGCGGCGATCTCATCCAGGTCGGCAACGTTGACCGCCAGCTCGATCGAGTCGGCGTCGCCGGCCCCGTCGCTGACCCGCACGATCAGCGCGTACGCGTCTTTCGTCTCGTGGTCGAGCGCCGCCCGGGTTCGTAGCTGGCCATTGTCCGCGTCGATCGCGAAGACCTGCCTGTCCGTCCCGTCGAGCAGCCAGGTGAGGGTGTCGCCGTCGCTGTCGGAGGCGGAGAAGGGCGAGCCGATGCCGGTGTCGGTGCCGACGTTCTCATTCACCGTCAGCGTGGAGGGCAGGCCGGAGTCGAAGACCGGCGGGTTGTTGTCCGCCCTGCCGGTGTTGCCGACGCCGGGCACCGACCAGTCGCCGGGAATCTCGCCGTTGAGCGCCCGCACGCGCGCTTCGTAGTCCGTCGCCGCCGCCAGTTCGGCAATGGTCGCGCGGGTGTCCGCGCCCTCGTGCACATGGTCGATCCACGCATCGTCCGTTCCGGCGCGGTACTGCACCTCGTAGCCGGTGATGGCCGGGCCGCCGTTGCGGGCCGGCGCATCCCAGCGCAGGTCGAGGCTCGTGGTCGAACCGGCACTTGCCAGAACCCCCGGCGCCGACACCGGCGGCGCCTTTTCGGCCAGATCGACAACGTCGACCCGCACCCTAATGGCATCGGCGCCGCTCCTGCCGTCGCTGACCCGAACCATGACCGAATAGGACGATTTCGCCTCGTGGTCGAGCGCCGCCCGGGTGCTGAGCTGCCCGCTGACGGGGTCGATCGCGAACGCGTTCCTGTTGGCGCCGTAGAGCTGGTAGGTGAGCGTGTCGGCGTCCGCGTCGGTGGCGGTGAAGGGCCGCCCGATGTGGATGCCCGAGACGGCGTGCTCCTCCACCCTCACCTCGGTCGTCAGATCGTCGTCGAACACCGGCGGCGTGTTGGCCGGGTTCCCGGTGCTGCCGGCGCCGGGTTCGGACCACTCACCGGCGATCTCCCCGTTCAGCGCCCGCACACGGGCCTGGTACAGCGTGGCGGCGTCCAGGTAATCAACGATCGCGCGCGTGTCCGCGCCCGTGTGCCGGTGTTCAATCCACGGGGCCTGGTCGCCTTCCTCGACCGTCCGGTACTGCACCGCGTAGCCCGCGACGGGCGGTCCGCCGTTGAGCTCCGGCGCGCTCCAGCTCACCTCCAGGCTGGTTGTCGTGCCCGCCGCGGCCAGCACCACCGGCGCATCGAGCGTACCGGCCTGCTCCGCGATGTCAGAGACAGCGATCGTTACCGCGATGGTGTCCGTCCCGCCGTTGCCATCGTCGGCCCGGACCGTGACCGAATGGCTCGCCTGGGTCTCGTGGTCGAGCGATGCCCGGGTCGAGAGCTGACCGCTTTCCGGGTCGATCGCGAACGCGCGCCGGTCGGGGCCGTCGAGCAGGTACGTCAGGGCATCGCCGTCGGTGTCTGTGGCGGTGAACGCCACGCCCAGGTCCGTGCCTGCGCCGGTGTTCTCATCCACCGTCAACTCGCCCGTCAATCCGGCGTCGAAAACCGGTGCGGCGTTGTCCACCCGGCCGGTGTTGCCCGAACCCGGTTCGGACCATTCGCCCGGGGTCTCGCCGTTCAGTGCCCGTATGCGCGCCTGATAGACCGTCTCAGCGGCCAGGCCCAGGATGGTCGCGCGGGTGTCCGTACCCGTGTGCCGGTGGTCTCTCCAGGCACCCGCCTCACCCTCGCGGTATTGCACCGTGTAGCCGACGATGTCCGGACCGCCGTTGCGCTCCGGCACGCTCCAGCGCAGACCGAGGCCTGTCGTTGACCCCGGGGTCGCCAGTACCCGCGGTGACGCCGGCGTGCCCGGCTGCTCGTCCACGTCCGACACCGTGACGGTCACCGGCACATCGGCTTTGCCGCCGTGCCCGTCGTCGACCGCGACCGTCAACTCAAAGCGGGTCTTCGTCTCGTGATCAAGCGCCGCCAGGGTCTTGAACTGTCCGCTCTCCGGGTCGATCGCGAAGCTGTCCGCGTCCAGGCCCTCAAGTGCGTACTTGAGCGCATGGCCGTCCATGTCCGTGGCCGCGAAGGGCGTCCCGATGGGCGTGTCCGCCAGGGTGTTTTCCGCCACCTCTAGCGTCATCGGCAATGTCGCCGGGAACACCGGTGCGTTGTTGTCCAGGAAGTTGTCGCGCACCGTGACCGAGACGCCTCCGGGCACCTCCGAGCCGTAGTCGCCGCCGGCCACCGCGTGTTCGATCCTCACCCGGTCGTCATCGGCGTCCGCGTCCCCGCCCGCCGTGACGGTGACCTCCTGGGCGATACGCCATGTCAAACTCGTGAACGTCACCGACCCCGGACTCAGAGTCAGGTCCGACTCGCCCTGTACCGACGGCGTCACCGTCACCGGGCTCGTGGGCTGGCTCTCAAGAACCAACGAGTAGCTCGCGCTGGCGCCCTCCGGCACCGACAGCGCCGTCGGCGACACCGATACCTTGCGCGTGTCGTTGTCGGCGATCGCGATCGTCGTGCCGGTGACCTCCAGGCCCTCCGCCACGCCGTTGACGGACAGGGCTTCGGCGCCTTCGTCCACCGCGTCGTCCCTCGCGTTCAGCACGAATCTGGCCGTGCCCGTCGTTTCCCCGGCGCCGATCGTCAGCGTCAGCTCGCCCACCGCTGCGAAGACGTAGTCGGTTCCATCAACCGGTGCATCGCCCGGCGCACCGACCGCGATCGTCACCGCCGTATCCGTGTCGAGCGGCCCCTGGTTCAGCGTGCCGGTCACCGTCACGATCACGGACCCGGCACCCTCCTCCACGTCCGTGTGCGAAAGTGTCAGAGTGACGCCCGTCGATGCCGTTTCGTCGTCTCGCACCGTGACCGCAACAACGTGCGCCGTCACGTCGTTGCTGCCGTAGTCCGCGCCGGTCACGCTGTGTTCGATCCTGGCCGTATCGTTGTCCTCGTCCGCGTCCTGGGCGGCGGAGACCGTCACGGTGCGGGCGCTGGCCCAGTTTGCAGGGGCAAACGTCAGCGACGAAACGTCCAGCGTCACATCGGGACTGCCGTCGACCGAGGGTGTCACCGTCACCGGCCCGGTCGGCTCGGAGGTCAGCACCACCGTGTAGGTGGAACTGCCGCCCTCGGAGACGGGGAGCGTGGTCGGGGTCACCTTCACGCCCCGCTGGTCGTCGTCGACGATCGCGATCGTCGTGCCGGTCACGGCCAGACCGGACACCGGGGTGCGTCCCGCCACCGTCAGCGTCTCGTCGGCCTCGTCGAGGTCGTCGTCTACCGGCGCCAGGCTGAACGTGGCCGTGCCGGCGGTCTGCTCCGCGGGGATGGTGAGCGAAAAGTCCGCGATGGCCGAATAGTCGGTGCCCTTCTCGGCCGCATCGTCTGCACCGCCTACCGAAACGGTCATCTCCGTATCCTCGGTCCGCGGCGCGTCGTTCAGCGTGGCGGTCACCGTGATCGTCGTGGCGTCGGAGTCTTCCTCGATCCGCCCATCGGATACCGTCAGCGCGATGGCGGTGGAGGCGGTCTCGTCGTCGCGGACGGTGACCGACACCTCGTCCGCGATCACGCCGTTGTCAGCGTAGTCCGCGCCCGATACGGTGTGCTGAATCGTCGCCGTATCGTCCAGCGAGTCGGCGTCCTGGGCGCCCGACACGGTCACCGTGCGGACGGTTTTCCAATCGGTCTTCGTGAACGTCAGCGAGTCCGTGTTCAATGTCACGTCGGCACTGCCTGTGACCGAGGGCGTCACCGTCACGTCGCCTGTGGGTTCGGATGTCAGCACCACCGTGTAGTTCGCGCTGCCGCCTTCGGACAGGGTCAGCGTGCCCGGGCTCACGTCGATGCCCCGGTCGTCGTCGTCGCCGAGCGTGATCGTCGTGGCGCTGACGGTCAATCCGGGCGCCGAGGTGCTTCCCGACACCGTCAGCGTCTCGTGGGCCTCGTCGAGCTCATCGTCGGCGGGGGTCAGGGAGAACGTCGCAGTACCCGAAATCCGACCCGGGTCAATCGTCAGGGTGAAGTCCTTGACCGCAGCGTAGTCGGTGCCCTCCACCGCCGCGTCGTCCGACGCGCCCACCGTCACCGCGACGCGGGTGGCGGAATTGCGCACCGCGTTGTTCAGTGTCCCGGTGACCGTCACGGAGGTCGTCCCTTCGTGCTCGTATACCCTTTCATCGGATACGGTCAGCGTCACCTGCGTGGCGGCGGCCTGCACCACCACGTCGAACGTCACGCGGGCCTCGTTCCAGTGGTCGTTCGACTCGGCCGTGGCGGTCACCGTGCAGGTGCCGGTGCCGCCCTCCAGCGTGAGCGCGCCGGTGAGCGCCACCACGCTGCAGATCGCCTCGTCCGAGACCGTGTAGCGCAGCTGCGTCTGCGCGCCGCTCGGCTCCGTCACCGTCGGGACGGGCTGACCCACCGTCGCGGTGTTCGCGCTGTAGGCGAACCCGAGCAGCGTCTGGTCCCCCTTGAGCACCGCCGGGAACGCGACGTTCACCGTGGCGGTGTTGTCGGCGTCGTCGCTCACCGTCACCGTCACCGTCGCCGCCGCGACGGCCGCCGTCGGCGTACCGGTGATGGCGCCGGAGGTGCCGTCGATGCTCAGCCCGGCGGGCAGGTCGGGGGCGCTGTATTCGTCGACGTCGGCCCCGCCGGCGGGGCTCATGGCCTCGATCGCATCGCCCACCTTCAGAGCGTCCGGCGCCGTGTAGCTCGGCGGCGTCGGCGCCACCAGGTCCACCGTCAGCGTGCGCACCACCTCCGCCGCGGCGGTGTAACCGGTCTTGGTCGCCGACACCGTCACCGACACGCCCGTGCCGGCGATGTACGTCGCGTTCCCCGGCACGTCCACCGACCAGGCGCCGTTGGTGTCGGAGGTCGCGGTCAGGGTCTCGGTGGCGATCGCCACCGACACGCTCACGCCGCTCTCCGTCCCGGTGGCCCCGGTGATCGCGAACCCCAACGCCTTCTCCGCGATGTTCACCGCATCGTCCGTGGCGATGGCGTCCACGCTCAGCGACAACGTGCCCAACGCCGCCACCGCCGGGAACGCGATGCCCACCGTGTCGGTGTTGCCGGCGGCGTCGCTCACCGTCACCGTCGCCGTCGCCGCCGCGGCGACCGCCGTCGGCGTGCCGTCGATCACACCGGTGGTCTCGTCGATTTCAAGCCCCGCGGGCAGGCCCGTGGCCTCGTACTCGTCGATGTCGGCCCCGCCGGACGGGGTCATCTCGGTGATCGCATCGCCCACCTTCAGCGAGGCCGGCGCCGTGTAGCTCGGCGGCGTCGGCGCCACCAGGTCCACCGTCAGCGTGCGCACCACCTCCGCCGCGGCGGTGTAACCGGTCTTGGTCGCCGACACCGTCACCGACACGCCCGTGCCGGCGATGTACGTCGCGTTCCCCGGCACGTCCACCGACCAGGCGCCGTTGGTGTCGGAGGTCGCGGTCAGGGTCTCGGTGGCGATCGCCACCGACACGCTCACGCCGCTCTCCGTCCCGGTGGCCCCGGTGATCGCGAACCCGTCCGCCTGCTCCGCAGCGTTGATGGTGTCGTCGCCGGCAATGACGCCGACGTTCAGCACCAGGTTGCCGACCGAGACCGCCGGGAAGGTGATGTCCACCGTGTCGGTGTTGCCGGCGGTGTCGGACACCGTCACGGTCGCGGTGGCGGTGGCCTCCTCGGCGGCGGTGGGGGTGCCGCTGATCGCGCCGCTGGTGGTGTCGATGTCCAGTCCCGCCGGCAGGCCCGTGGCCCCATACTCGTCGATGCCGACCCCGCCGGACGGGCTCATGGCCGTGATCGTCTCGTTCACCTTCAGCGTGTCGGGCGCAGTGTAGCTCGGCGCGGTCGGCGCGACGAGGTCCACCGTCAGGGTGCGCACCACACTCGGCGGGCTGAGGAAGCCCGTCTTGTTCGCGTTCACCGTCACCGACACGCTCGTGCCGGCGATGTAGCTCGCGTCCGCCGGCACGGCCACCGACCAGGTGGCGGTCGTGTCCCCGTCGTTGGGATCGAGGTCGGCGGAGGTGGCGCCCAGCAGCTCGGGACGCCCTCCCACAAGAATCAAGACCGTCACGCCCACACCGGCCTCGGTACCGGTGTTGCCCGAGATGGTGAACCCCGCCGTATGCTCGGCAATGTTGATCCGGTCGTCCGTGGTGATCGCGTCCACGTTCAGCGTCAGCGTACCCGCCGCGCTCACCGTCACCGTGTCCGTCACGCTGGCCTTGTTCCAGTCGTCGTCGGCCTCGGCGGTGGCGGTCACCGTGCAGGTGCCGGCGCCCACCAGGGTGAGCGCGCCGGTGGCGGCATCCACGGTGCACACGCTCGCCGCCGAATCGGTGCTGTACTCCAGGGACGTCTGCACGCCGCTCGGCTCCGTCACCGTCGGGGCCGCCTGACCCACGGTCGCCGTGTCCGCGCTGTAGGCGAACCCGAGCAGCGTCTGGTCCCCCTTGACCACCGCCGGGAAGGTGATGTTCACCGTGTCGGTGTTGCCGGCGGCGTCGGACACCGTCACGGTCGCGGTGGCGGTGGACGTGTCGGCGGCGGTGGGGGTGGCGCTGATCACGCCGGAGGTGGTGTCGATGTCCAGTCCTGCGGGCAGGTCCGTGGCCTCGTACCCGTTGATGCCGCTGCCGCCGGTGGGGCTCATGGCCGTGATCGTCTCGCCGACCTTCAGCGTGTCGGGCGCAGCGTAGGTGGGCGCGGTCGGCGCGACGAGGTCCACCGTCAGGGTGCGCACCACATCCGCCGGGGCGGTGAACCCGGTCTTGCTCGCCGACACCGTGACATCCACGCTTGTGCCGGTGATGTAGGCGGCGCCCCCCGGCACGTCCACCGACCAGGCGCCGTTGGTGTCGGAGGTCGTCGTCAGGGTCGCCCCGCCGATCGCCACCGACACGCTCACGCCGCTCTCCGTCCCGGTGTCGCCGGAGATCGCGAACCCCGCCGCCTTCTCCGCGATGTTCACCACCCCGTCGGTGGCGATGTTCTCCGCGGCGGCCACGTTCAGCGTCAGCGTGGGCAGCACGCTCACCGTCACCGTGTCCGTCACGCTGTCCTTGTTCCAGTTGTCGTTGGCCTCGGCGGTGGCGGTCACCGTGCAGGTGCCGGCGCCCACCAGGGTGAGCGCGCCGGTGACGGCATCCACGGTGCACACGCTCGCCGGCGAAGCCGTGTAGCCCAGCTTCGTCTGCACGCCGCTCGGCGGCGTGACGGTGGGGACGTCCTGGCCCACGGTCGCCGTGTCCGCGCTGTAGGCGAACCCGAGCAGCGTCTGGTCCCCCTTGACCACCGCCGGGAACGCGATGTTCACCGTGTCGGTGTTGCCGGCGGCGTCGGACACCGTCACGGTCGCGGTGGCGGTGGACGTGTCGGCGGCGGTGGGGGTGGCGCTGATCACGCCGGAGGTGGTGTCGATGTCCAGTCCTGCGGGCAGGTCCGTGGCCTCGTACCCGTTGATGTCGCTGCCGCCGGTGGGGCTCATGGCCGTGATCGTCTCGCCGACCTTCAGCGTGTCGGGCGCGGTGTAGGTGGGCGCGGTCGGCGCGGTCAGATCCACCGTCAGGGTGCGCACCACATCCGCCGGGGCGGTGTAGCCGGCCTTGGCCGCCGACACCGTGACGTCGACGCTGGTGGCGGTGATGTAGTCGGCATTGGCCGGCACGTCCACCGACCAGCTGCCGTCGTCCGCGGACGTGGCCGTCAGGGTCGCCCCGCCGATCGCAACCTCAACGCTCGCGCCGCTCTCCGAACCGGTGTCGCCGGAGATCGCGAACCCCGCCGCCTTCTCCGCGATGTTCACCACACCGTCACCGGCGATGTCCTCCGCGGCGGCCACGCTCAGCGTCAGCGTGCCCACCGACGTCACCTTGGCCGTGTTTGTCCTGACGCCGATACCGTCACTGTCCGTGTCGGTGGGAGCGGACACGGTGAGGGTAAAGGTCAGTTCGGTGCCCGCCGTTAACTCCGGTATCAGGACGTTCGGCGTGGCGATCGTGTCATCGTCGAACGCCACCGTCACCCCGCTCGTGGGAGCGGTCAGCGCCCATTTATAGGTCACATTCGTGCCCCACAGCCCTCCGCTGGCACTGCCGTCCAGATCCACCGTGCCCCCACCGGCGGAAACCTGCCCGTCATCCGGCGTGGCGATCGCCGCGGGCCCGAACCCGGTAGGATTGCTCGCCAAGTTCAGAACCGTTAGCGCCCTAAGCGGCTCGAATATCCTGTCGGGCAATTCATTCTGCCTCAACCGGTTGTTACTCAGATTCAGATCCTTCAGTCCAGTCAGACGGTCGAACAGCCCTGCGGGCAGAGCGTTGATTCTGTTTCCGCTCAGATTCAGTGTCTCCAGCGAGGTCAGCGAGTCGAACACCCCTGCGTGCAGACTCAGACGCCGCCCAGCGGGGCCGCTGATCCAGTTGTTATCCAATTGCAGGTTCTTTAGCGACGTCAGCTCATTGAATATCCCTGCCGGCAGCGTCTGAATGTCGTCGCCAGTCAGATATAAATCCACCAAACCGCTCAGCCCGTCGAAATCTCCCGCCTTGAGCTCGGAGATGTGATTCGTAGCAACAGATCTAAAAAACGTGATCGCGGCGAGATGGGTATCGGTGACAGCAGCGCAGTCGCTGACGCCACTTACTGAAGCAACGATCACGATGCGCACCTCTTCCGTGCGCCCGCAGATGCCGCCCGCCTCGATCGTCCCGTTCGCCGGGTAGGCGCCGCTGGTCAGGGTCTCTTCGGTGTTCCCGTCGTCGGTGAACTCCACCTTCACCTTGACCTTCTTGCCGGCGTCCGCATCAGCCAGCGTGTAGGTGCTTGCGGTCGCGTCCGCGATGTCGGTTGCATTCGACGTGCCGTCTGCGTCCACCCGGATCCACTGGTAGTCATAGGACACGCTATCGAGCCCGTCCACGTCATCGATGCCCGTGGTCGCCGCCGTCAGGGGCTGGCCGACCTTCGCCGTGCCGCTGATCGTCGGCCCGCCCGTGGGCGCGTCGTTATCCGCCGTCACGTGCATCGTCACGGTGTAGGTCGCGTCGCTGTCGTCCTCACCGTCGCTCACCCGGAACTCGAAGCTCGCGTAGTCCATCCCGTTGGCGTTCGCCACCGGCGTGAACACCAGCGTGCCGATGTCGCCCACCGGGACCACCTCGCCCGCCGTCACCGCCGTGCCGTCGAGCGCAAGCGCCCCTGCCGCCGGCAGCGTCACCACCGTGACGCTCTTAAGCGTATCGGTCGCGTCGCCGTCGCTGAAATTGAACTCCGCCGCCGCGAAGGTGTGCGCCGTGTCCTCAAGGACGGTAATCACCTCGTCGGCCGCCGTCGGGACGAGGTTGCTCGACCGGGTCACCGTCACCGTGTAGTCCTCGGTCGAGGTCGTGTCCTGGGCCGTGACCTTCACCACGATCTCGTTATCGCCCACGACGAGCGACGGAACCGTGATCCCGTCGGAGAAGTCGTTGTCGTTAATGGCGGTGCCGTCCAGCGTGACGCCGCTGACTTGAGCGCCTGGGTCGGTCACCGTCGCCGTCAGCGTCACCTCGTCCACCGTGTTTTTCACCGACGCCGTGTAGGCAAACGTGTTCGGCGCGAAGGGCGGCGCGAGGGTGCGGTCGCTCGAGCCGTCACTGACGGTCAGCCCGCTAAGCGTCGCGGTGTCCGATGCCTCGACGACCGTGACGGTGTCCGTCACGCTGGCCTCGTTCCAGTCGTCGTTCGACTCCGCCCTGGCGGTCACCGTGCAGGTGCCCGCGCCCACCAGGGTCAGCGCGCCGGTGGCCTCGACCACCGTGCACACCGTGGGCGGCGCAGCCGTGTAGCGCAGCTGCGTCTGCACCCCGCTCGGCTCCGTCACCGTCGGGGCCGCCTGACCCACCGTCGCGGTGTCCGCGCTGTAGGCGAACCCGAGCAGCGTCTGGTCCCCCTTGACCACCGCCGGGAACGCGACGTTCACCGTGGCGGTGTTGTCGGCGTCGTCGCTCACCGTCACCGTCACCGTCGCCGCCGCCGCCGCCGTCGTCGGCGTGCCGGTGATGGCGCCGCTGGCGCCGTCGATCCCAAGCCCCGCGGGCAGGCCGGGGGCGCTGTATTCGTCGACGTCGGCCCCGCCGGCGGGGTTCATGGCCGTGATCGCCACGCCCACCTTCAGAGCGTCCGGCGCCGTGTAGCTCGGCGCCGTCGGCGCCGCCAGGTCCACCGTCAGCGTGCGCACCACCTCCGCCGCGGCGGTGAACCCGGTCTTGGTCGCCGACACCGTGAACGCGACACTCGTGCCGGCGATGTACGTCGCGTCCGCCGGCACGTCCACCGACCAGGCGCCGTCGCCCGAGGAGGTGGCCGTCAGGGTCGTGCCGCCGATCACAACCGACACGCTCACGCCGCTCTCCGTCCCGGTGTCGCCGGAGATCGCGAACCCCGCCGCCTTCTCCGCGATGTTCACCGCATCGTCCGTGGCGACCGCGGCCACGTTCAGCGTCAGCGTGCCCACCGAGGTCACCTTGGCGGTGTTTGTCCTGACGCCGATACCGTCAGTGTCCGTGTCGGTGGGGGCGGACACGGTGAGGGTAAAGGTCAGTTCGGTGCCCGCCGGGGTCACCGGTATCGTGACTTTCGGCGTGGCGATGGCGTCATCGTCGAACGCCACCGTCACCCCGCTCGTGGGAGCGGTCAGCGCCCATTTATAGGTCACATTCGTGCCCCACAGCCCTCCGCTGGCACTGCCGTCCAGATCCACCGTGCCCCCACCGGCGGACACCTGCCCGTCATCCGGCGTGGCGATCGCCTGGGGCCCGAACCCGCTACGATTGCGCGACAAGTTCAGAGCCGTAAGCGCCGTAAGCGGCTCGAACAGCCTGTCGGGCAAGTCAACCTGCCTCAACCGGTTGTTACTCAGATCCAGTTCCTTCAGTCCAGTCAGACGGTCGAACAGCCCTTCGGGCAGAGCGTTGATTCTGTTTCCGCTCAGATTCAGTGTCTCCAGCGAGGTCAGCGAGTCGAACACCCCTGCGTGCAGACTCAGACGCTGCCCAGCGGGGCCGCTGATCCAGTTGTTATCCAATTGCAGGTTCTTTAGCGCCGTCAGCTCATTGAATATCCCTGCCGGCAGCGTCTGAATGTCGTCGCCAGTCAGATATAAATCCACCAAACCGCTCAGTCCGTCGAAATCTCCCGCCTTGAGCTCGGAGATGTGATTCGTAGCAACAGATCTAAAAAACGTGATCGCGGCGAGATGGGTATCGGTGACAGCAGCGCAGTCGCTGACGCCACTTACTGAAGCAACGATCACGATGCGCACCTCTTCCGTGCGCCCGCAGATGCCGCTCGCCTGAGCCTGGGCGGTGCCCGGCTGCCCGAAGGCAGCCAGCCAACCCACAAGGCAAACCACACGCGCAACGGACACGACACCGTGCCAGGGCCCTGCGGCCCTGCCGGGCGCCGACAGCGGATTGAGTGGTCGCATCCGGCCGGAAAATCGGGACGTCGTCGCACGGGACCGCACCCACCGTGGCGGGTGCCGTCCGGACACGCCGCCGGCCCGCCCGATGTGTCCCGCGTCCGCGACACGGGACGAGCCGCGGGCACCCACCGGAAACAAGGCATTTCGACCGATGCTATGCCTTGTTCGGCAACTGGTTCGGAACTGTCTCAGACCCATGCAATGGATTGAAAAACGGCGACTTTCTGCCAACGCGCAAAGGTACCAAATACAACAGCTGGTAGTGCGTTCTATTTTTTGCAGCCTTTCTTTTTGAAAACGTGGACTACAAGTACGGGCTGGAGGCGCCCCTCGTGTGCCGCCGGGGCTGGCCCGGCCACGGGCGGGCGCGGCGCGGCCCAGCTCCCGGCGCGGAGCACCGCGTTCATCCGGCTGACCGCTCCCAGCTTGGCGAAGGTCTTGCGCAGGTGATCGCCCATGCCCTCGCGCTCCGGCCTGCATGCTCGCTGAGCCGCCTGACGCGGCCCTTCTTGCCAAAATGCTTCAATCCATGTCGTTACTATATGCACGCCTCCCGATTACCAAGTGCGTGTAGAGGTTCAGGGCGGAATTTGCACCCGCCGAAATGAGGCGCCTTTCCACGGCGCACGCGGAAGTCCGGCTAGAATACTCCTTTCAGGAGAATCACAGTCAGCGCTTGCACGATTGATTTGGCGCGATGCCACCGACCGAGCGGAATCGCCAACTCGACGCAACCCCGTGTCCCCGGCGCAGTGCGCTTGTCCGCCTGGTTATTCGCCTTGGCGGCAACCGCCGCGTATGGACAAACGGACCTGCCCGGCCTCTCGGGGGAAGCGTGCGTCGAAGACGACCGGACACTGGACTACGGCTTTTTTACGGACTTCCGGCCCGTGAGCTTCAGCGAGAACCCGGATCCGGGAAGCCCCGCGTTCAACAGTCATATGGGCTTCGAGGCCGACCTGCTGACCGCGTTGGAGACCATGGCTGACGCCGGCCTTGCGTTCGACCGAAGGGGCATCGGCATCTGGCCGGACATCTGGCTGCGCCCGGCAGGCGCCGACTACGATTTCGTCGGCGGCGGCATCACCATTCTGGAGTCGCGTACGCGTGATGCCAATGGTGTGGAGCAGGTGGTGTTCACTTCCGGCCACCTCACTTTTCGACAGTCTCTGCTCGTGCGTGCCGAGGAGGCCGAACGCTATGCGTCTCACGGCGACCTGTCCGACGCGCGGGTCGCGGCGCTGGGCAGTTCAACCGGCGAGCACCGGCTGTTGGTGCTGACCGGCGTGGTGGATTCCGAGGGAAATCTGGCGGCGGAAACCAGGGTTCACCTCGCCGATGGCACGACGCTTGCCGCCGACGGCAGCGCCGACTACCGGATCACCGCTGCGGGCGCCAGCGAGAACCTGGCGAGCCGTGTGCGTATCGAGGGACCGGAGGGCACGGTGAAGGAAGTGCTCATCATGTCCACCGATCAGGAACAACTGAACGCCCTCGCGAGCGGGCGAGTCGATGCCCTGGCTCGCGGCGAATTGGGCAACCTCGAGGCGTCGCGCAACTCCGACGCCCGCTTCGTGGTGACCGCGCTCGATCCGCTGGTCGAATTCGGTGGCTTCGCTTTCGACAAGGACGAGCGGAGTCTCGCCGAGTGCGTCGATGCTCGGGTCAACTACCTGACCGACCACAGACGCATCGGTTTTGCGCAATGGCTGGAAGATCCTCAAGCGTTCCTGGACCGTGCCCGGTACTGGAACGCCACGGAGGCGTATGCCCAGATTTACGCTTATTCAGTGCTTACGGAATTGATGCGCGAACAGTTCGATCGGACCTGGCGCGATCTGACCGATGCGGGCGATGCACTGTTGGAGAACGACCCTGGCGGTCACTGGCTGCGGGTGCGGCACGGGGGTCGGCGCAACGAGAACGCCCGCGCCGACACCCACCCCTTCGATGGCGGTCATTGGCGGGAACGCCGCAGCGAGCTCCAATTCGGTGCGTCTCGGCCCCTTGAGGGATTGGGCAGCGGTTTTCGCGCGGGAATTTCCGCCCATGTCGTCCGGGTGGATGCGGACGTTCAAAACGGTCGGGGCCCGGCGCAGTCCAACGCCGAGGCGATCGGTTATGGCGGCGGGGTGAGGCTGAGCTGGTTTGGCCAACAAGGGCCGTATGCGGCGACTGAGGCGCGATTCAGTCTTTGGCAAGCCGACGTGGACTACCGGCGGCGCCAGACTTCGACGGACGTCGATGGGCGCTCCTGGGGGGTGTCGGCGGAAACAGGCTGGCGATTCGGCAACGACGGGTTCCGAATGACGCCTCGGCTGCGCCTCGCGTGGACCGGCGTGGACTTCGATCGCTTCACCGACAGCGACGGCGTTGCCGTGTGGCAGGAGCAGGACGGAGCCATGCAAGCGGCTCTGGGTCTGGAGATTGGCTTCGTCATGCCGGATTCGGGGGTCCGGCTGTACGGCGACGTGGAGTTCGCCCACGACTTCGAGGAAGACAGCGCCATAACGGCCTACGGATATCGCTTTCACTCCGGTTTGGCGGATTCTTGGGCACGACTGCGCGTGGGGGCCGTCAGGCAGTTCTCGCCGCGTGTGCATGGCACGTTTAACGGCGAGTTCGGCGTCGCACAGGACTCGGATACACAGAACACGTCCATGTGGGGTGTTGAGGCGCGAGTGCGGTGGGCGGTTCAATGAGTTCTCGCCCCCGGATGGTCAGGCCGGACGAGCTCAACAACGGTCACGGGGCCACCGAGCCGGAGGTTTTTCAGCACTTCGATTCGATGATTGCGGATTTCTTTGCCATGACACGATGGAGCTGGGTCCGCGACGCATTGGAGTGCCTTGCGGCACGGCGGTTCGTGATACGCATCTCATTCACTTCTCTCTATGGTTCATCCGCGCGTAAGCGCAGAACACGCGACGCTACGGCGCCGGAGACGACATCGTGTTCGGTTCAACCCCGCGTGGGCGGGGAACACCGCGTCCTCGGCGGACACTAGGCGGGCGTCAAGCACGGTCTGTGATTCCCGGTCCGAGAGGTGCGGAACATGCGCGCTCGGCCCTCCCGCCGGGCTTGCAAGCGCTTCCAACCGAGCTGCCGCCCCGAATCCCCGGTTCCGAACCCAGGCCTCGGCGCCAACACTACCGTCATCGCGGAATCGACTCCGGTCCGCTCACGCACACACCCCCGCCGCATCCGCACCCGCGCCGCCTCCGAACGGTTTTCGACCTTGAGCATGGGGGTCCGGCCGGTCAGTCTCAAACCCGACAGGCGGGCGCCGGCGCGCGGGGCGATTGACACGGCGCAGCGCTTGCAGGCGCAGGTCGCCCACGGGGTTGACGGGCGGGATAGCCGTGGGCGGCGAATGCCCTTTGTCGGCGCCGACCCGGGCAGCGGCCAACGGACGTTGCGCCTGGGCGTGAAGCTCACGTCGGGGGCCAACGTGGAGGCGGGTCTTGAGCTCGGTCGGCGAATGACGCCTCCGATGTCACCCGAGCGTACGGTGCAGCTTCGCGGCGCATTGCGCTGGGAGGCACCTGGACGTCAGCCCGGGGGTAGCGCCGAGAGGGCACATCGCAAAAGGCCGCAACCGGCAGGCCATCCCCGTGGTATTCGCCGCCCGGCGCGCGCCGGACACGTCGCACGGTCCACTGCCGCGCGCGGAGGTGTTTTCGGGCCCCTCCCGCAACATCCCGTGCAATTGCGCGCGCATGCCCCGGTTCTCCTGACCATGGATTCGGCGCCGCAGGTCTGCTTTCCCAAACCTCACGAGATGTGGCTCCACCTGCTCGGCTTTGTCCAGGTCCACAAGTTCGACAATACCGGCAGCGACGCCCATCTCGCCCTGCCTCATCGCAGTTTCAGCCGGAAATTTCTGCAACTTTGAGATCAGGTGTTCCAATTCGTGAATTTACGCATGAGGTATGCCATTAGACGTCTTCGAAAGAAACGAAAATAGAACACTATGAGCAGAACCAGCAGAATTGCTGTTAACAGAGCACCGACAAGCGGTCGGGTAGCCGATCCGAATAAAGATGCAATCTGAATGGCGAAGCCCGCCAGTAGAAGAATGGAACCGGCCGTCGTATCCAGCCGCGCTGACAATAGCGCTTTGGCGAGCGCTGGATTGCCGCCCGCCTGTGTTCCCGTCTGGGCTGCGATGTCTTTCCTGTCAATAAACAGCGCCGGGATGCCGAGCACGAAGATCCCGGCGGCATCAAAGACGAGGCCGATAATCTGAAGGTTCTGTGTCATCGTGGCGTTCTCACCCTTGCGGACCGAAAATACTTTCGTGAACCACCCCGTTTCTTCCGAAGGCTCCATTCTCCAACCCGGGATTTGGAGCCTCCGGGAACCCCGGGACGGTTCAGAGTCGTCAAAGCGTTCGAGAGACCCAGGCACGCCATTCGTGACCGACGGGCCGCAAGGCACGCGCCTTGCCGGGATATTCCCCTGACACAGGTTCGGGCGCGGTTCGGCAGTGGCTCATCCTACTCGTTGGACGACTGACGCAGATGCACGTGAATGGACAGAATCAGGGCAGTCTTGCCGCCCCCTGCGTGAAGGGTGCCGCTACTCGACGACCCGCTGCCGCTTCCCGCTGACATTCCGCCCCGGGCAAGCCCGAACGGCCATCAATGGGTTCGCAACACCGCCGAACTTCCGTCGTGTGGGTGGCGACAGGCGATGCTCGACTCGTGGCAAGTCTTTCCGCAGTCGCGACCGCTTTGCCGCGAGGCATGAGAGTCGTTCCGCACTGCGATGTCATCGTATCAGCCGCCAGAGTCGACGCCACCTGCCGCGAAGTCATCGACAAGGCGGTGCGGGACGCGAAATCGTGTTAGGCGGGCCAATTCCGTCCGAGTGCCTTGCAGTCGTCCGGCGGCCCACGCAAGCCCCAGACCGCGAGACAATTCAGTTCATGATCCGGGAAATCGAACGATTGGCGAGCGTTGTCGCACACTGCCCATCAGGCGGATATCGCTCTATGCTTCCCGTACTCGTTCGGCCAAGGCCAAGTTGGAAAACGGCAAGACGGAGCATTAGCGGCTCGCCACCGAAGGGCGTTTGCAGAACGCATTGACGTCCTTCTTGCACTCCCGCGTCCGATCCCGCTATCCGAATGTGCGCTCGAAGCGCAACTGCCTTTCGAAACGCTCCTCTGCCTCGCATACCACGGTGCCGGAGATGGCCCCTCCGTCACTCTCCATCGCTCCGCTAAAACCGCATTCGTAAGCCTCATCCCGGTCATCTGCAATCGCGATCATCCAATTCAACACCACATCCGGGTAGGTGTAGGTTGCGGTAACGGTTGTCGTTACGCTCTGACCGTTCCGGGTTCGGTCCTCGCCACTCTCACGGATCGATAGGTACAAGGTTCCGCTGAATGGGGCGCGGTCCTGATCGATGATGACCTGCCATCGCTCCAACTCTCCATTCGGGTTGACGTTCTCGGCAAACCAGGTAATTCCATGGATGGGCGGCGTCTCCTCGAGCAAGCGCAAACGCAGGGAGTAACTGCCGGTATCGATATCGGAATACCCTGCCACCCGAACGTAAGAGGTGCCGCTGGGGACCGTTACTTGCATTTCAAAATTGTAATCCGCCGCGGAATCATCGTCGCTGGCGAGCATTGAACCGTCGCCGTCCTCCAGCCGCCCGATGGTATCGACATCGCCTTCGGTCCATATCCGCAAGCGGGCCGCCGTGCTCAGGTCGATCCTGAAATAGTCCGCATCGTTGGGTGTCAGGATACCGGCGGTGTCCGAAGGAACACCGACCCGAGTCGCGGCATCCGGGGAATCGCCATGATCGTCTGCGATCGGCGTCGTGGGTTCAGGCTCGGGGTTGACGACGGGCGGTTCGAATCCGGGCGTGTCAGAGACATCTCCAGGCAAGTCGCTGCCCTCCTCCGTGGAGGCCAAGTTACCGCCATCGGTTTCGGCGCCTCCCGTCCCGCACAGGGGTACGTTGCCGATGGCCAGCCGGCCGAACACCGTGTCCTGTATCTCCGGGGGCAGACAGAGCCCGGTGTCGCCGTCCATCGACAATTCGGTCAACCCGACGAGTTCTCCGAGCTCGACCGGAATCGGACCGTTCAATCGGTTGTTGTTCAGTGACAGCTCTTGCAGATTGATCAGCTGGCCGAACTCGGGCGGGATCGGGCCGCTCAATCCGCCCTGCTCCGTCCCAACCAGCCCCAGGCGCACCAGGTTGGTCAATTGACCGAGTTCGGGTGGAATCGGACCGCTCGACTCGTTGAAAAAGAGATACAGGGATACGAGGCTGGTCAACCGGCCGAGTTCGGGCGGGATCGGACCGGCCAACCGGTGGGGGGCCAAGTCCAGCCGTTCCACCCGGCCTTGATCGTTCGCGGTCACTCCCGACCACGCCGACAGGGGTGCGTCGCTGAGCCAGTTGCTTGGCCGGAAGAACCCGGTAATTGTGGAATACAACGCCGCCAGCACTTCCCGATCCGACGACGGCGCGGTGCAGAGGGGCACGAAGTTCCCGATGGCCATTCGGCCGAACACCGTGTCCTGTATCTGTGCGGGCAGACAGAGCCCAGTGTCGCCGTCGATCGACAATTCGGTCAGCCCGGCGAGGTTTCCGAATTCGACCGGAATCGGTCCGCTCAACCGGTTGTTGTTCAGCAACAGCTCTTCCAGGCGCGTCAGCTGGCCGAGTTCGGGGGGGAGCGGCCCGCTGAACTCGTTGAAGGAGAGCATGAGAACTTCAAGGCTGCCCAATCGGCCGAGTTCGGGGGGAATCGGTCCCCGTGCTCCGGCGTTGGCTTTGCCCAGCACCCGCACCCGACCCTGGTCGTTCGTGCTGATTCCGCTCCACGCAGAAAGCGGCAGATCGCTGAGCCAAGCCTCACGGAATTGCCAGTCGGGCCCACCGGTTGCGCGGTAGAATGCCTCCAGCACCTCCCGCTCCGACGCCTGGTCCAGTTGACCGCGGGCCTGCATGGTCCTGATATCGTCGGCCGCTCTTGCAAACGCATCCACAAGCATCGTGAGGGCCGCTTCCACTTCGACATCGCCGGATGCGATTGTCTCCATGGCAGACAGGAAGTGGTCGATCAAGGCGTCCTGAACCAGAGCATCCGCCGATTCAGAGAGGGCGTCCTGATCAAGGCCGCAGCGTGCGCCCAGTTCATCGAAGTCCGGCGCCGTGTCTTCGGACGATTCGACGATGGCCGCGAAGTTCTCGTTCAGGCAGACCACCATGCCATCGAGAAACGCTTCCGCTTCCTCCAATGGATTCGCCTGCGCATCTTGCTCTGCAAGCTCTGAACCGGTGCGCTGGAAGAAGAACGACTCACCGTCGGTCTCGATGACCCGCTCGTCCCGGTCCTCCGGGTCTACGCGAAGCCGGAACGTGCGCCCGGACTCGGAATCGACGGCTTCGGTCGCGTCGCGAAACTCCGCGCTGCCACCGGACCGCTCCGCGTTGGGGCCGTACGGTACCGCACGGTTCTCCAACTCGTACCTGAACGAACGCCTGCCCGCTTCCCCGATCCAAAGCATGAAGTAAACGTTGTCCTCAAGCGAAGAGTCCGCTGTCAGCCAGGTACCCTCCCACATTGCAGACGAGTCGGGCGTGGTCGCCACGCCCTGTGCCAGTGCCGGAGTACCGACACAGCCGAGACTCGCCAAGAAAGTGACGCAAGACACGACAATCAACCTCATCATGCTTTCCTCCAGGTTTTCTTTCGGCCACCCACCGCAGCACCAATGCCCCAACGTAAGAGTGTTAGCTGTTGTGCTTCAACCGGCGCGCGCGGCCGCATGTCTCCCGGTCGCACAATCCGACCGTCCTCGCGCGTTGGGCACTCCGCCCGCGCCGGGCGGAAGCGCCGGCCGAACCGCCACTCGATCGTCGGCCGCAAGCCAACCTCCACGTCGGTTGCGCCCCGTGATGAGGCAGTCGCCTCGTGGCTGGAACGTACGGAACCCAGGTTGCCGGAGTGCATCACGGACCTGCGCGTTGCATGGCCGCCTCGAACATCGCCGCCAGTTCCGGATCGCGGGGAGTGTCGCGGGGGACGCGTCGCAGCACGATCGAGCCAGCTAGCGCTGTCGCCTCGATTTCCCCGTTAGAGGACACCCATACCGTGTCTCCGTCGGGTGCCGCAGACGCCTCAAAGGCGACAATCTTGGGAGGCGGCGCCGCGCGGGCAAACGTCACGCTGCCGTTGCTCACCGTGGCGATCGGTTCGTCCGTCTCCGGGTCTTCGAGCGAAACTACGGTGTCTGGCGACGCAGCGAGCAGCAGATCGCCCGTCGCCACGTCCCACAGGCGGATCGTCTCGTCAAAGACTTCGATCCCGTCCGCGGGGTGCATCCAGGTGGCGACAATCCGTCCGTCCGGAGAGAATGCCACGGATTCGATGGAATTCTCGTGCCACAGCCGCACTTCTTCACCGGTTCGGATATCGTACAATTCAACCGCGCCAGACACATCGCCACGCGCCTCCTCCCACCAGGCGCTGGCTACGGTTCGGAAATCCGGCGAGATAGCGAGTCCTCGCGACGCGGATTTTGCGAAATTGTAGCGTCCTCCCGTACGCGTATCCCAGAACTGCGTCGCACCCGCTTCGCCACCCCAAGAACGCCATCCCTCGTAGCTGAATGATGTACCCCACTGACTCGCCGTAGCGAGCGTGCTGCCGTCGGTAGAGATTCCGATCGGTGCCAAGAGCAGGTGTTCCTCCGAACCGATGTCCCGAAACACACCGCTGTCAACGTCCCACAGACGGATATGACCGGGTCCATTGTTCCAGCGAGTGCCGACCGTCTTGCCGTCCGGTGAGAAGGCGATGGCAACGATGTTGGCGCTGGCGTCATTGTCTTCGAGTCGGGCCCTCCACTCTCCGGTCGCAACATCCCACAGATACACGCCCTCGAAGCCGCCGGCCGCCAGCGTCGAACCATCCGCCGAGAAGGCCATGTTGCCCCAATCGAGACAGCAGTGCCCTTCCGGGTACAGCAATGCCCGGACGCCCTCCGCACGCTCCCTTTCCAGATCCCACAACCGGATTTCGCCTGAATCGCGGTCCATGTGCGCGCTGGCCAGCCTGGACCCATCCGCACGAATCGTGAGAGCCCGAGCATTTTCCGCCTCTCCCGCGAGCGTGCGCCGCTGGACGCCCTCGACACCGCGGTCCCGCCACACGATGATGTCGCTGCCGCCGGCAACGGCCAGCGTGAACGGCTCGGCCCAGTAGCCAAGCGCTCGAACCGGCTCATCGACGCGCTCCTCGAAAAGGATCTCGCCGGTGGCGACATCGCGAACCCGAACCGTGTCTCCCATTGCGCTGGCCAGTGTCGCCCCGTCCTGCGATCGGACATCCAGCCCTGGCTTGAAGCTCATCCATCGCATGTCCTGGAATACCGAACCGTCAGGCGCATCTTCTCCCCCCTCCGGCGCCATGCCCTTTGCCTCGAGGGCCACCGGCTCGCCGTTCGCAATGTCGTAATACCAGAGGCCGACGCCGGAAGAAATCACGAGCGTCCGTCCGTCCGGCGTAAAGGCAAAGCCTTCGATGGTGCCCCGGCCCAGCCGCGCAACCGCTCCGTCGGGCAAACCCCAGCGCGCCGACACAGAGTCGGGAACGGCTCGCGCGAGGCGCTCCGCCCCTCCTCCTCGCGTGTCCTGCACCGTATCCTCCGGACCGTCGGGCATCCGACCCTCCTGTGCGGCGGCGCCTCCACACCCCGCGACAGCAACTGCCAGCTGCGCAAGAAGCGCTGTGCGCCATGATGCAGATGCGACAAGCCTGACGGACGGGTTCGCGGCTTTTGCGTCCAAGGGCTTGGCTTGTTGCTTATCTCTCATCGCTGCGATCTCCTTCGCCATTGTGTTCATGTACAGACCCCGGATTCTGTATATCGCTCTACCCACACGGCGCGGGACATGATCAGGTCCTGCTCCCAACAAGCGCGGGTACCCAAGTTGTTCTGCCTCGCGATGCCGTGGCCGAATTGCGGCGCCGAGACTCCGTCCGGGCCGCTATTCGGTCGTGTGCGATTCCGGAATCCGCGCTCCCCCATTCGCGGTCGTCGGCGCATTCGGCGCAACGCTCTCGCCGAGCCGGGTGCACCTCTGCAGAAACCCTGAACCGGCAGCGTTTCGCGGCACTGGTGCAGTTCGAGGTCAACTTCGGGGCCCGTGCCTCCAGCTGCGCCCGTCGACAGGGATCTGTCCGATCCGTTCGTCGATCCGTTCGTCGATCCGTTCAACGCGCGCCATACGCCTGCCGCGATCCTGTTCCGTCGTCTGGCTGCTGAGGATCAAAGGCCTGTAACCTCTCGTGCTCCTCCCGAATACGTACCTCTTCGGCATTCAGGCTCGCGATACGGCGGTTGACTTGAGCGTCTCACCCTCTCGGTCCTGTTCGCGCTTCAAGGGTTCACGCACACCGGACTCGTGCGGTCAGGAAGAACGGGCCCATGATCCATCGGTGTCCCAGCGCGAGCGAGCCGCCGTGCCGTGACTCCGCACGCGACGTCGCCGGCGATGTGACCGAATCCGGCGACGCAAACCGTATGCGCGACTTCCACGCGCAGGTCCATCGGCATTGTCGGTCGAATCGTCAATGACACTCCGTCCCGTGTGATTGACCTGCCTGAGTGTCCTGCACCGTGATCGTCACGTCGGGTGACTGGCGATGACGCAATGTCGCCTGTCGCCGTCCCTGATGTTTCGTACGTTTGCCGCCGGTGAGTCGGCGCGACGCCAACATGTACACGGTTGGTGTACGTTGGGACTTCGTCGGCGATCAAGTCGGGACGTGTCGCTGCTGTCGGGACGCGCACGATTATCTGACCGTGATCGAGGTTGACCTCGAGCAGTTGTCGGTCGTGTCGGTTTCCCCCGTCACCGCGTCCACGCAGGCCCCGTAGTAGTAGGTTCCCGCGGTCGACGGCGCGGCGACATCGGCGCCCAGGTCGCTGTTGGACGCTCCAGCGGCAAGCTCCGCGACGTTGTCCGTGCCCACCTGGGTGTCGGAGGTCGTGATCGTGGCGTCCGTGGACTGGTAGAAGCGCACGGTCGTGGCTGGGGAGGACTCGTTCCCATCATTCCGCACGCCCGCGCTTATCCCAAACAGCTCTCCCGGATCGGGACCCGAGAGGCTGGTGGCAACCGCAATGAAGTATACGTTCAGGTCCGGACCGGACGGCGTCGAAGCCGTGACCTGCACCGACGCCGAGCAGTTATTGGTCGTGTCCGACTCACCCGTGACCGAATCCACGCAGGCGCCGTAGTAATACGTCCCGGGGCTCAGGGGAGCGGTCAGGGTGATGGACTCAAGGCTCGTGCCTGACGCCGACAGGCGACCCACGCGGCCCGTGCCGAGCAGCGTGTCGCTCCGGGAGATCGTGGCGGTCGTGGAGCGGTAGAAGCGCAATGTCGTAGCCGCCGACGATGCGTCGCCGCGGTTGCGGACCGTCGCACGGAAGGTGAATGACTCGCCTGCACCTGGCTCGCTGTCGCTAACCGAGGAGGATTCCACTACCAGATCCGGACTCGCTGCATCCGCGCAATACGGCAAGTCGAGCGCCGACAGATCGCTATCCGCGACATCCCGCAACCCGCTTGGAATGCACCCGGAGAATGGATTGCCGGACAGGCGGAGATTGCGCAGCATCGAAAGTTCGCCCAACTGGGAAGGAATCGATCCGCTCAGCTGGTTGTCGCTGAGTTGCAGCACCTCCAGTTCGGAAAGTCGTCCCAGCTCGGGCGGAATCGATCCGCTCAGCTGGTTTCCCCACAGATACAATGCTTCCAGATCGGCGAGCTGCCCCAGTTCCGGCGCGATCGACCCGCTAAACTCATTGCCCCCAAGGCTCAGTACTCGCAGGTGGGCCAGTCCGCCCAGCTGCGCGGGAATGGGGCCGGCCAGTTGGTTCAGGTACAGGCGCAACAATTCCAACTCGGCGAGCTGCCCCAACTCCGGCGGTATCGATCCGGAAAGCTCATTGTCCCCAAGGTTCAGTTCTCGCAGATTGGCCAGTCCGCCCAGTTGCGCAGGAACGGGGCCGGTCAGTCGGTTTTGATAGAGGCGCAACTCCTCCAAACCGGCGAGCTGCCCGAGTTCCGACGGTATCGATCCGGTAAACTCATTGCCCCCAAGGCTCAGTACTCGCAGGTTGGCCAGTCCACCCAGTTGCGCAGGAATGGAGCCGGTCAGTTGGTTTTGATAGAAGAGCAACACCTCCAAATCGGCGAGCCGCCCCAACTCCGGCGGTATCGATTCGGTAAGCTCATTGTCCCCAAGGTTCAGTTCTCGCAGATTGGCCAGTCCGCCCAGTTGCGCAGGAACGGGGCCGGTCAGTTCGTTCAGGTACAGGCGCAGTACTTCCAAATCGGCGAGCTGCCCCAACTCCGGCGGTATCGGTCCGGCAAACTCATTGTCCCCAAGGCTCAGTATTCGCAGGTTGGCCAGTCCGCCCAGCTCGGCGGGAATGGGGCCGCTCAGTTGGTTTTGATAGAGGCGCAACTCCTCCAAACCGGCGAGCTGCCCCAACTCCGGCGGTATCGGTCCGCTAAACTCATTGTCCCCAAGGTTCAGTACTCGCAAATTGGCCAGTCCGCCCAGCTCGGCAGGAACGGGACCGCTCAGTTGGTTTTGATGGAGGCGCAACTCCTCCAAACCGGCAAGCAGTTGCATTCCCGACGGTAGCGATCCGGTCAGCTGGTTGTTGTCGAGATTCAGCCCGGTGACGCGACCGCCACTGTCAGTGCTGACGCCGTACCACTCGTCGAGCGGTTCGTCGCTCAACCAGTTCGACCGGCCGGTCCAGTTCGCGCCTCCGGCCGCGTTGTACAAGGCCTCGAGCGCCGCCCTGTCATCCGCCGACCCGTCCGCGGCTGCCCCGGCAGCGACCTCAATGGTGAAACGGAACGTGTAAAGATCGCCGTCGGCATCCGTCACCGTGTAACTCATCGCGTACGAGCCCGCGGCGGTCGGCGTACCGGCAAGCCTGCGCGCGGCGGCGTCGAAGCTCAGTCCCGGCACCTCCGGCAAGAGGCTGTAGGTCAGCGGGGGGTTGCCGTCCGCGGCCTCGGGCAGGGTCAAGGCGTCGATCGCCGTGCCCACGGTGTACGCCAGGTTACCCGGCCGGCCCTCCGTGGCAAAGACCGGGAACCGGTCGATCTCGCCGCCGCCCGAACCCGACGTACGCCCGATCACGCGGCCCCGCGTGACCGTTCCGTCCACGATCTGGCAGCCACCCGCCGACGCGCAGGTGTAGCGCGTGCCGTCGTTGAGATCGAAGTAACCGCCATCGTTCAGGTCGATCGTCGTGCCGGCCGCGGACCCCCGAACGCTTCCACCAGACACCCGTACGGGAATGAACTGTCCGGATGTGGGCACGCCGGGCAGCGTCTCGTCCATGCCAGACGTTGTCTCGACGGGATCGACGTCGGCACGGTCATTCTCATCGTCCCCGACGAACCAGTTCCCGCCCGAGCGGGTCTCGTTCGGGTCGGCCCCGCCGCTGCAGTGCGAAGCGAACCAGCCCCTCGTGCGCGACGAGAAATACAGATTCGCCCGGCATTGACTGCCGTCGTCGTGATCGAGCGTCACACGGCCCGCGTCCGTCCCCAGGCCAACATAGTCATAGCCGCCCTCGCCTGTCGCGAACATTCCGCCGGTCTGCTCTGTCTCGGAGAACCGGGCGTTTTCCATAATCATCAAGGAGCTGCGCCCGCCGTCCGTTTCCAGAACCACGGTTTCTCCGGCGAAGCGATCATTGAAGCTGGCCAGATCCGCCGGCGCCGCACCCCGCACGGCAGTCGTGGAAAGATTGCTCCAGTGCCCCGTCGTGGCCGCGACAATGTTGATCACCTGTAGCGGCTGGTCCGACGCGACCGTCAGCCGCCACTTGCCGGTGCCGGCGCCCAACCGGCCCGTAATGGCGGTATCGCCGGCTTCCAACTGCTGCGCGGTCAGCGTCTGCGCAGCGCCCGCGGCCAGCATCAGCGTCACTTCGCCCCCGGTGGCCGCCGCACCGCTGTCATCGCGCCCGGCGATCGACACCGCAGCCGGCGCATCGCCCGGGTTGATCAGCCGCAGCCGACTGACCTGGGTAACATCGCTTGAGGGGTTGACGATCGGCACTTCGTAGGTGTGGCCGTCGGACCCGTCAGTGGCCGAGGCACCGCGCACCGTGTCGTGCATCGCGCTCTGGGTCCCGTCGGCCGCGCGAACGAAGGCCAGGGGCACGATCGCCAGCTCCGTCTCGATCTGAAGGCGCGCATCGCCGACATCCGTACCGATGCCCCCGGTCAATCCCAGGGCCCCGCTACCGGAGGCCAGGTCGGTGGCGGTGAACTCCGCCGCCGCCGAGGCGTTCAGCGTGAAGGTGGCCGGACCCGAGCGAATACCGGCGTCATTGATGGCGTAGATCTCCACCACCCCGGACTCCGCCGTGCCGTTGAGAATCCGTACCACGCCCTGCGGCCCGTCCGATGTGCCGGCCGGCACCAGCAGCGGCACCGTGTAGTGCTCGGCCATCGCCACTGCAGACCACAGCGAGAACATGCCCAGCGCAGCAAGTCGTCGAATTTGGCTCAGTAAACGGATCATTGGCCTGTTTCCGTGCCTGCGACTCAAGGGTGACTGCGACCGGTGCAACCGGCGCAATCTCGTAACACTCCCGGTTGTGTGTCCCGCTCGCCGCCGTCGCGGCAGTCCGACTCCCTCGCGGTTCATGGCCGGCCCGGCCACACAATCGCACGCCGGCATCGCCACGATCAGCCTCGCCATCCTGTTCATGTACAGACTCCGAATTCCGCATGTCGCTCGACCCGTTCGGCGCCGGTCATGATCAGGTCTTGCTCCCAAGAAGCACGGACACCCGCGTTCTTCCACCTGGCGATGCCGTTACCGAATCGCCGCGCCGAGACTCCGTCCGGGCCGCTGTTCAGACGGCTGCGATGCCGCAACGCGCGCTCCCGCACTCGGGATCGTCGGCTTTCCCGTCGCGACGTGCTCGTCGGGTCGTGTGCCCTCTACAGCAATCCCTGACTCGCCAGCGTTTCGCGATACTCGCGCAGTTCGAGTTCAATCCCGGGGCTCTGCGCCTCCAGCTGCGCCCGTTCGACGGGAATCTGTCCGATCCGTTCGTCGATCCGTTCAACCCGCGCCATGTGCCTGCCGCGATCCTGTTCCGTCGTCTCGCTGCTGAGAATCAAGGCTTGCAGCCGCTCGCGCTCCTCGCGAATACGTACTTCCTCGGCGTTCAGGCTCGCGATACGGCGGTTGGTATCACCTACGGCTCTCTCAAGCTCGTTGAGGCGGCGTCCCGCGTTGTAGCTTTCGAGAAAGCCGGGCTCCAGTTCGACCGGGCACACGCCCTGGTACGCGGTTCCGTTACGTCCGACCTGGAAACCGGTTTGGGGACGGCAGTAGGTGGTCACACCGTCGGCGTGACCTGCGCGGTAGGCGCCGAGGTCCGGGGACACCCCGTGACCGGCGCAGGCTTGCCGATAAGCGTCGATGCCGGCGAGCGAGCGCCCGGCCACACCGTCCGCAAAACCCACCGTGACCCAGTCGGCCGCAAGGCACTCCGACTCGCTCATGGCGGTGGTGGCACAGGCCGACAGCGCCAGTGCGGTCACGACGAACAACGCGGCGGGGAGTGCGCCGCGAAGCAGCATGATCGGTGTGCCTTCGCAGGCGAGCGGCCCGGTCCGCTGCGGCACGGCAATCTTCGATCCTGCGATCATGGGATGCCTCTCATTCTCCGTCGTATCGTCACCGCCACGAGTTCACGCGCATCGGACCCGGGCCGTAATGATCATCGAGCCCGGGATCCGTCGGTTTTCCGGGGCGCGGAGCGTGCCGCCACGCGTGAGTTCCGAGAACGGCGTCGCCGACGGTGCGACCGTGTCCGGCAATCCGAAACGCGCCAATGGCGGGACCGCTGCTAACCTCACCGCACGCCGCCGCTGCAGAATCTCCGGCAACGTTCTTCGCGGTGATTTTCCGGCGCCGAGGGTAACACGGTACCGTCGCGCGGACCATTCGCAGTATCGCCGTGCAGTTTTACTACGCTTTTGATATTGACAACAACGGGATGCACGCACTCGACCGACCGTGCGGCCCCGTCGAAGGGCGCTGCCCGACCGGCGCCGAGCAGCGCTGACCCGAAAGGCGTTGCAGCAACTGCCCATGCTCTCCGACTTGCGTCGTGTGCGGCACCGACCGTTTCCGCTGTGCGCGGGTGGCAGAAACCCCGAAAGCCCGCGCGGCGGGCGACGTCGCGAACGAGCCCGGGACGAACGCCCTGTCGCCTGCCGGGGTGCCTTGCCGGCGGCTTGTCCGGTCTCGGCCGGTGCCGTCATGGCCGAGTCGGGCGCCGGGATCGCCTGTCATTGCGCGTTGCCAGGTCACATGCGGAACAGCGGCACGCGCGCCGCGCCCGCTCCGGCGGCCGCGCACCCGCCGACGCAGCCTCGATCAAGAGGCCTGCGCTGTTGAACAGCGTTGGTCGCCACCGAGGTGAACGGGGCGGTCTTCGTTCCTCGTCTTCCGAGGCGCTTGCGTACATCACCGGCGCCAGGGTCCGGGTGCGCCGGACACCGCCACCGCTCGCATCCCGGCGCCGTGCCGTAGTGGGCCGATTCGCGGCCGAACACGATCGACGGCACGATCCCGCAGGCGTTCACGCTCACCTCCCTCAGCAAGGTCTTGCCCGTGTCGACCTGCCGACTGAACCCCGTCGCGGTCGCCGCGCTCCTGCGCGCCTCGGCGTACCCGGCGGCGTCGGTGAAACGCACCCGCACCTGGATCCGCTTGCCCGAATCGGTGCCGGCCAGCGCGTCGTGGCTCGAACTCGTGCCCGCGATAGCGCCCTTGGCTTCCCCGTCCATCCGGCTCCGCCGCCAGGTGTAGCTCGCGTTGCCGTGGCCGTCGGCGTCCATCACCGTGGCCGCCCTCAGCGTCCCGCCCACCCGCGCCGCGCAAACGGCTACGGGTCGGCTTCGTCCGTGATGCCCCCGATGTCGAGCGCGATGTTGCCGCCGCCGCGAGTCGCCGCGATGTCGGCAGCGTCGAAGCCGCCGAATAACTGCGCGACCGTCACCGCACGCAGCGTGTCGAGACAGGCCCTGCTCGCGGTGTGTCGGCCGGTTCGTTCCGCACAGCCACCCCAGTTCCACTGGGCTGTGTCCCGGCGGGGTTCACGCTCCACCGGGTCCCTGAAGACCCTAACCGCTTTTCGACACATGGCCTGTCGGCCGCCGCATCGCTCGCAGTGCCCGCGATCCTCTCCAAGACCGGGTTATGGCCCCCGAGGTGTCGCTTCGGCACCGACCGCCGACTACCAGCCCAGGTAGGGTCGGAGGGCGCGCCAGATGGACGCCAGCAGGTCGAACGGGCCGCTGAAATCCGGCGGCGGGATGTCACCAAGGATACCGTCCTCGCAGGCCGCCGGAGTCATGGTCACGTTGGGGCACCGGTTCAACACCCGCTCCAGTACGGCAGCCTCGCGCTGATCGATCGTCAGGCGGTATTTCTGCCGTACCTTGATGACCCGATCGGCGAACCAGCAGGTGTTTCGGGCAGGCAGCCACTCCGCCGCATCCTTCGCGACCTTCCGTTCGCGGTTCAGCGCGGGATCGGCCAAGGTGAGGTTCAACGGGTCGGCCGCGAACCGCCGGCGAACCTCGGGGCTGGCCGCGCACAGCCCACTGTCATGCGCCTCCGATCGGGCGATCATGTGTTCGATGTCCGTTTCCCATGTCGTACCGAAACACTGGCCTGTATACGGGCTGTAGATTCCGCCGAGCTCAGCCACGATGCGGTCCTCGACCGATTGCGGGTACGCGTAATCGTTGGCCTGGTACGGCGAACAGCGCTGCTCGGGCGCCACGGTCAGCCCGCGCCAGATGGTTTGCGCACCGACAGGCGCCGCCAGCCCCACGGTCAGTGCAGCGCCCACGGCTCGATACAAGCCGCTGGAGCGACGAGGCCCCGGGCTGCCGCGTCTCCTCCTGGCCGGTGACGGTGTCCTGATCTGCACTTACGGTCCCCTTGGGCGTACCCGCACCGATGCCCGGCACTTGCCACAGCCAGAGGCCGGCGGCGGGCTCGTTCAGCATATCTTGTCGCGGCGGCCGAAATGACCTCCGGAACGACCCGTTTCGGGCGGTTGCGAGACATTTTTCCTTGGGGTTGCGGTTACCCTTCTTCAATGCAATGCGAATTCCGTCACCCTGGCCCTGAGCGAAACAAGGGGGTTCCATCACGCGCCTGGACGGTGGACCCGACGACCCGGGGGGGTCCGCTCGGGACACGACAAGGCGCTCCACGGCGGACTCGTGCCGGCGCTCGACGCCTCCAGCTTCGGCGCCCTCGTGCCTTGACCGCCGTCACACAGGGTTCCCGGCGCGTCGGGGGATCTCGTCACTGCCGAGCTGCGGGGGTACGCCGCGGTGACGCGAAGCGCCAAGCGCGGCGACTGACCGCCCTGCCCCAAGCGCGCTGCCGGCGCTAACGCCGCCGGCGGCTGCGTGCTAGCCTTCACGCGCATGACTTGGCGCGACCATTTCGGCGACGTCAGCGCTCAAGGGTTTCAGCTCGTAGGCTCAAGGGACGGGGCGACGCGCATCCTGTGTGACGACTCCACGGGGCTCACCCTCTTTGCCTTCGACCCGCCCGGTGCCCCGACCAACGACGCGGAGTTCTGGAGGGAACGCCCGCCCTATGTGGTTGCGCACGAGCACGAAGACGCCGCGGGACGCACCACCACAACGGTTCTCATCGAAACCTCGCGCATTACCAGCGTCTTTCGAGTGCTTCGTCTCGTCAGGTTCTACGGCCGTCGCCGCTCGTCCGTCGTCAGCTTTCTTGCGCCGGAGGACCTGTTGTCCGCGGCCGAGCTTGCTGAGGTTCGCCGCTTGCTGCAGGACCTGTCGGAGACGCCCCAGCCCCAGGCAGTCGACGGCTTCCTGCGTGCGGTGTTCGTTTGCGGCGACCTGCTCCGACCACGGAGCGCTTCCCTGCAGGACAGTGCCGCCTGAGCGGCACCGCCGGGTCACGGAATACGTCCGGAACGATTCGAACCAGGTCGTTGCGCCGCTCATTTTCCGGTGCGTGGCGCGGTACCGTGGACGCAGTCGCAGATACCCGTGACGGTTGGGGGCTCGTCCCATTCATGCGCACACGCGATTCGATCAGATGATCCCGACGAGAAACACTGCCGCGATGGGCGCGTCCCATTCATGCGCACACGCGATTCGATCAGTTCCGGAGCGTCCCGCCGAAGTCGATGCGTCCACTTGCGCCAGGTTCGTACAGCACGTGCGCGTTGTCGCGAGGACGGCCCGGCGTTCGCGCCACGATTTCCGCAACCTCCCTGGACGCTTCACGGGCGAAACCTCCATGGCGCTCCCCGTGCGACGGTATGCGGCCGGGCAGTTGCGACCCTTGACGGACGGTTGGCGGTCACCCCGCCGAAGGGGCACTGTTCGCGGACCCCCGCGGGTGGATTAGTTTCAATCCGCGCCCCCGCATGGGGGGCGACCCGCGGCGGTCGTCGAGGTTGCGCGTCGGGTCGTCGTTTCAATCCGCGCCCCCGCATGGGGGGCGACCTTATCAATTCCAAGCGGACGATTTAATCCATATCGTTTCAATCCGCGCCCCCGCATGGGGGGCGACTTTAGCCAGGCCGGAATGAAGCCGCGCTGCTTCCGTTTCAATCCGCGCCCCCGCATGGGGGGCGACGTTTCGCCCGTGGGATATCAACGTTCAGATAGATGTTTCAATCCGCGCCCCCGCATGGGGGGCGACCGGGAACTTCCCACAATCCTTCGTCGTAGACGTGGTTTCAATCCGCGCCCCCGCATGGGGGGCGACAGGAGACGCTCGACAGCATCCACAACGCGCCGGTGTTTCAATCCGCGCCCCCGCATGGGGGGCGACGCGGGCGTCGCGTCCGACGACGTGCCGGCCGAGTGGTTTCAATCCGCGCCCCCGCATGGGGGGCGACCGTACTCCAATTGGCCCTTGATATCATTAACCTTGTTTCAATCCGCGCCCCCGCATGGGGGGCGACCGCGCCGTGTTTCTAGGGCCGTCGGCATGATCACGTTTCAATCCGCGCCCCCGCATGGGGGGCGACCATAAATCGCCGTCGGGCCGTTCGCGCCAGCCCTGTTTCAATCCGCGCCCCCGCATGGGGGGCGACCTCAGGTCGGTTTCGTCGGTAATCTCGCCCTCGACGTTTCAATCCGCGCCCCCGCATGGGGGGCGACCAGCACGGCCTTATCCATTACCCGTCGTCTCCCGGTTTCAATCCGCGCCCCCGCATGGGGGGCGACGCTCTACCAAACGCTAATGACAGCCGAACCCGGAGTTTCAATCCGCGCCCCCGCATGGGGGGCGACTAAATGTGTTGCTGTCCGATTTGAGGTCCGGAAAGTTTCAATCCGCGCCCCCGCATGGGGGGCGACAGGTGGAATTTGGCTCCAATGTACAGCGTGTACGTGTTTCAATCCGCGCCCCCGCATGGGGGGCGACCGGAACAGTTGCTCCTGGAGCTTCTCTGCGGTGTCGTTTCAATCCGCGCCCCCGCATGGGGGGCGACATCCGTACCGAGTGAATGTCGGTGCGGGATGTAGTTTCAATCCGCGCCCCCGCATGGGGGGCGACGTCGCTCTCGCACGCTTATTGTTACGTCTCAAGCAGTTTCAATCCGCGCCCCCGCATGGGGGGCGACTGCATGTTACGGGCAACCGTAAATTTCCCATTTGTGGCAACGCAAAACTGCACACATAGCGGTTTGGCGGCTGATGCGTCGCGGTCCACTCTGTTGGCGAAGCCAACGACAGTGGAGCGACGTATCGATGCATGGATGGGAGACCCGGATGTTGTTGAAGCACTATTTGGACCAGGGCGTCTCGAAGGCGGAGTTGTCGAGGCGCTTCGGGGTCAGTCGTCGGACGATCCACAGCTGGATCGAGTCCGGGCAGTTGGATCGGGATCTGTCCTCCGGCGAGTCAAGCTACACCCCTCGACCGGGCGTCGCGCACAAGCTGGACCCGTACAAGGCGATCATCGACGAGCGGCTTGAGCAGTTTCCGAAGCTGTCGGCCCAGCGGTTGTTCGACGAGGTCCGCGCGGCGGGTTACCCGGGCGGCTACAGTCGGGTCAGGGAGTACGTTCGCCAGGTGCGCCCGCGGGAGCCCACCGAGCCGGTGGTGAGGTTCGAGACGCCGGCGGGGCGTCAGGGCCAGGTGGACTTCGGCACGTTCACATTACCGTGGGGTCGGCGTCACGCGCTGCTGGTGGTACTGGGCTACTCGAGGCTGTTGTGGCTGCGCTTCTACCGCCGCCAGACGATGACGGTGCTGATGGAAGGCTTGGAGAGCGCGTTCGCCCACTTCGGCGGGGTTCCTGGGGAGCTGCTGTTCGACCAGATGCGTTCGGTGGTGATCTCTGACGAACGGATCGGCGGCGGGGCCCTGATGCTCAACGCGGAGTTTTTGCGATTTGCCGCGCACTGGGGGTTCACGCCGCGCTCGTGCCGGCCCTACCGGGCCCGGACGAAGGGCAAGGTCGAGCGGCCGATCCGCTATCTGCGGGAGAGTTTTTTCTACGGCCGCACGTTCGTCAACGATGCCGATCTCAACGACCAGGCCATCGGTTGGCTGAACGGCACAGCCAACGTGCGGCGCCACGGCACCACGGGCGAGCGCCCGATGGATCGTTTCGAACGCGACGAACGACACACGTTGCAGCCCTTGGCCGGCCATCCCTACCGACGATTGGGTGCGCAGCGGCGCGGCGTGGCGGCCCGGCCGGTCGCCAGGACCGTGGAGGTCGAGCGCCGTTCGCTACGAGTCTACGCGCGGGCGGTACGGTGAAGGCCGCGACCGACAGCCGCCGCGAGCGGGTCAGGGCGATGCTGGCGGACCTGAAGATGCCCGGTGCGCTGGAAGTCGTCGACGAGATCCTGGCACAGGCCGACGGTGGGACCGTGACGGCCACCGAAGCGATCGAGCAACTACTCAGCGCGCACATCGTGCTGCGCAACAACCGCCGGCTGCAGACCGCGATGCGCGCCTCTCGGCTGCCGGCCATCAAGACGCTGGCGCAGTTCGACTTCGCCTTCCAGCCCAGCATCAAGCGCGAGCAGATCGAGAGTCTGCACGAACTCGGGTTCCTCGAGCGCGCCGAGAACGTCGTGTTTTTAGGCCCGCCCGGGGTGGGCAAGACGCACTTGGCGATCAGTCTTGCGATCGCCGCGGCGGAGTCCGGACGACGCGTGTACTACGGCACGCTGGCCGCGCTGATCGAGTCGCTCATGCAGGCCAGAGCGGCCGGCAACCTGGCCCGGCGGCTGCGCGTACTGACGCATCCGGCGCTGCTGGTGGTCGACGAGATCGGCTACTTGCCCGTGAGCCAGGACGACGCCGTGCTGTTCTTCCAGCTCATCAACGCCCGCCACGAGCGCGTCTCCACGGTATTGACGTCGAACAAGGGCTTCGAGGAATGGGGCAGCGTGCTGGGTGACGAGGTCATGGCCGCGGCGCTGATCGATCGACTGCTGCACCACTGCCACATCGTCAACATCCGCGGCAACAGCTACCGGATGCGCCATCACCAGGACCTGTTGAGACCCGCAACAGAGGATCGGCGCGACGGAGCTGGACCATGAAAGGTGGCAGCGCGCAGTTTGGGTGGACCTCCGGTCTCTACGCTCCCTGCGTTCAACCCAAACTGCGAAGACCGGAAAGACGCTGGGACGTTAGCGCCGGAAAGTCCGCTCCGGATGTGTGCAGTTTTCAGTTGCCAAAAGTGTGCAGTTTTCGATTGCCATTGACACTGCACAACATGCGAGGCCACATCGCCACCGTCGGGTTTCAATCCGCGCCCCCGCATGGGGGGCGACCTGCGATGCGCAGTGCGTTGTCCGCTTGGTTGATGTTTCAATCCGCGCCCCCGCATGGGGGGCGACCCGCCTGCGATGTCGAAGCGTATACCAGCAGTCAGGTTTCAATCCGCGCCCCCGCATGGGGGGCGACATGTCGGCGCTCAAAACGCTGATAGACGCCAATTCGGTTTCAATCCGCGCCCCCGCATGGGGGGCGACGTGCGGCATTCGGTACATCGAACGGTTGCAGGCGTTTCAATCCGCGCCCCCGCATGGGGGGCGACCGCTGCGTCGTGTCGCGAGAATTACGACTATCCTGTTTCAATCCGCGCCCCCGCATGGGGGGCGACTGAACCCCCCGACGTTAGTTCCCGCTGTGATCGTGTTTCAATCCGCGCCCCCGCATGGGGGGCGACACCGAAGGAGGCGCAATGGGAACTACGCCTGCGAGTTTCAATCCGCGCCCCCGCATGGGGGGCGACGCCCACTGAGGAGCAACCATGACCGCGCTTATCAAGTTTCAATCCGCGCCCCCGCATGGGGGGCGACCGGCCGCTTACGGGGAAAATGACAAGTTCGTAGAGTTTCAATCCGCGCCCCCGCATGGGGGGCGACACGACGTCGCCGTGCTCGATCGGGCGGTCCGGCTTGTTTCAATCCGCGCCCCCGCATGGGGGGCGACGGTGGAATCCTGCTCCAATGTACAACGTGAACGTGTTTCAATCCGCGCCCCCGCATGGGGGGCGACCACCGAACCGCTAACGCCGTGTCCCGTACCGGCCTGTTTCAATCCGCGCCCCCGCATGGGGGGCGACTGGCGGAGGGCGGGGACATCGTCTGGACGGCGGTGTTTCAATCCGCGCCCCCGCATGGGGGGCGACTCCATCACTCTAACTAATTGTCAAAGACCGGAAAATTCGCAGGTTTCCGCGAATCTCCCTCGCGATCGGGGGAAAGTGGCGATGTTCGGTTCATCCCCAAACAAGAAACTCCGATAAAACAAGCCTTTGGACAGTTCGCGAACCTCCCCGGGAATCTATGGTCGCTTCGGGTTCGCACACACTCAGAAGATCATAGGTTCGTCGGGAACGTAGGCCGGTTTCGCTCCCACATGCTCGACCCTGGGCCTCCAGTTCGCCCCCAGCCGGTAGAATCGGAGGCTGTCGGTCGCTGGATCGATCTCCCCTACCAGCCGGGCTCGAAGAGCCACCCACTGGGCCGGATCGACCTGGCACTCGAACACGGAAAACTGGACTCGTTGACCGTAGTCCTTGCATGCCTTTGCGACCCGGCGGAGGCGACGCCGTCCAGCAGCGTCCTCCGTCGAAACGTCGTAGGTGACCAGCATCAGCATCGGGCTTGCTACTTCCAGACGAATGGGGGATAGCCGTCCAAATCTCCTCTGAGCCGTCTGGCCAGGAGATTCGCCTGCAGAAACGGCACGAGCCCGAGAGTCGTCCTTTCGCCGAGGAACGAGTGCATCAACTCGTCCCTTTTCCTCTCCTGATAGGCGACCAGCACCTTCTTGCGACCTTCGACTCCGAGCGAGACGGCTCCGCTCACGGCTGTCTCGAAGTCCTTGCCGGAAAGCTGCCTCCGATTGATCAGCGAAAGTGCGAGCCGGTCCGCCAGAACCGGACGGAGTTCCTCCATCAGGTCGAGCGCCAGGCTCGGCCTGCCGGGTCTCTCGCGGTGCAGGAATCCGACGGCCGGATCGAGACCGACTGTTTCGACCGCCGACCGGTAGTCGTTCGCCAGGAGCGCGTATAGGAACGACAGCAGGGCGTTGACGGGGTCGAGTGGAGGCCGCTTCGACCTCTGGGCGAAGACGAAGGTCGGCCTGTCGCCGCGAATCAGGTCGTCAAAGACCTCCCAGTACGCCCGGGCCGCTTCCCCTTCCATTCCTCTCAGGGAGTCCGTGGAGGAAGCTCGAACGGATCGCCTGGATCCGCCCGTCAGGCGTCGGACACAACGGTCGAGCCGTTCCGCGACAGCCTCCGAATGGTCCGATCCGTGATCCCGGACTGCCCGCCGGACCACGGCCCTCTGGTTCAGGAGCTTCCCGATGACGATCCCCCGGACCACTTCCGACGTTGCATTCTCGTCGTCCGCCGCCCGGTACTGTCCCCGGCGAAGCAACACATTCCCGGAAGTCGGACCCTCGACCCGGGCGAGAAACCTTCCACTCCGCCCCAGGAACGAAAGACGAACACCCTTCTCCGCGCAGTGGCCCATCAAGGCTGGAGATACCCCGATGGATCCGAAACAGACAATGGCTCCTAGAAGATGCACCGGTACTCGACCTCTTTCCTCGTCTCCGACCCTGATCACGGCGTTCTCGCCGTCCTTGCGCAGGTGGGCTCCCACAGAGGTCACGTAGAGCGTGTTCAGGTGACGCTTCACGTCGGTCGGTCCTCGACCGCCGCGGAAATGTAGGAGAGGACGCCGCCGGTTCCCGTCCCGGCCTCAGGTTGGCAGACGGGCTCCAGCGAACAGGCGCTGCACTTCTTCGGCTCGTACTCCGGAGGAGGGGTCTCCCCCGACGCCATCATCCTTCGGGCCTCTTCCGCTGTCCGCCCCGTCAGATCCCGGAGGCCGGAATCGAAAACCACTTCCTTCCGACGCCGGGTCCTGCCATAGAACAGATTCCCAGACGGAACCTGCAGCCCCGTCATCTCCTCGATGCAGAGGGCCTGGGCGCAGAGCTGGACCTCGTCGGCTCGATGGGATTTGGGGCGTCCCCGCTTGTACTCGACCGGATGAGGACGTCGGCCTCCGTCGAGCATTTCGATCACGTCCGCGTATCCGAACAGTCCAAGCTTCGACGACCGCAGGGGAACGCTTCGATGAACGACCAAGTCCCTACGGGACTCGGACTCTCCGGACTCGACCCGCCGGTGCAGCATCCGTCCCTCGGCCGTGTGGAAGTTCTCCTTCCACTGCCGCTCGACGTGGATCAGGGCGCACTGCCGCGGGCAGTACAGCATGTGCTGGAGAGCCGAGATCGGAATCGATTCGTCTTCGGCTTCAGGATCCATCTGCATCCGCCGTACGCACCGTCCGTTAGAAGCATTCCAAGATCTCGACTCCGGACGGAAGATGCTCCCGATCGACCCGGACCTCGTAGTCTTCGAACGCACGGGCCGGAGGGAGTCCAGGCGCTCCGATCGGATGGGACTTTCCGTCCACCGCCCGGGCGACTTCAACCCTGCGGAGCAGCTTGTGGGACTGGGCGTTGCCGATGTCGCTCTCGTGCCGGAAGACGACCAGCCTCCGGGCCGCCATCTCTCCCCGGGCGGCGGACCGGTCGTGATCGAACATTTGCTCGAGCGCCGACCAGAACAGCTCCAGGTCCTCCTCGGAAAAACCCGTTCCCTTGCCTCCGGAACCCGCCAGACGGGCCGATATAAACCCGTGGACCCTGTACAGGCCGTACGGGACGATGTGCTTGCGGCCCATGGTCCGCTCCTTGTCGGCGTCGGCCTCGTTGGTCACCGCCATCCGGGTGACCGCGACATCGAGCGGGATGATCGGCTCGACGGATTGTCCGAAAGCGAACTGGACCGGGCCTCGGACCTGACCGCAGTTGACCTCGGTCGTCATCACGGCCCCGAAGGTCCTCACATCGAAAAAGTTCTCGCACATCCAGGCTGTCAGCGCTTCGGCCTTCGCCCGATCCTTCGGGAGCTTCTTCGCCACCCGTTTCTCGCCGGGAAGAGCCTCGTCCCAAGCCCGGGCATGCTGATTATTGAGCACCGCCTTCTCCGCCACGTAGATCTCGTAACCCGGATCGTCGGGCTTCGTCATCGAGACGAAATTGCGGACCTTCCGCTTCAAGGAGACGTCCGAAATCAGGCCTCTGCCAGTTTGGGGATCGGACCTCGGGAGGTTTCCGGCGTCCGGATCGCCGTTGGGGTTCCCGTTGGTCACGTCGATCAGATAGGCGAAGTCGTAGCGATTCTGGATCGGTGTCATTGGGGCTCCTCTTGGCCGGAAGCGACCGTTTCGTTCGCTTCCCCGTTCTCTTCGCCGCCGGACGGTTCTGCTTTCTTTGTCCGGTGGGTCTGGTGGTAGTAGCCGAGCGCGAACCGCCCCTGTTCTTCCAGGGACAGCACTCGGGGGAATTCGGGGCCGAGTTTCGTCAGAACCCCAGCGATCTCCTGCTCGTACCAGTGAGCTAGGCCCCCGCTTCCCTTCTTCCGGAGGGAACCCAGGTGGTGGATCGATCCGCGGGCCAGCAGGGGGAATACGACGACAGGCGTAGCCGAAGCCGAGCCGTAGTACCGGTCCTTGAGCGTCGCGTTCGTCTCGCCCAACGCGGCGAATTGCAGCCGGTCGTAAAGCGAAAACGCGCGTCCCAGTAGGTAGGCCGGGTGGTCATGGTTTGGGTCAAGGCTCATCGGAACGTCCTCCTCGATCCGCCCGAGACGGTGCTCCCGGGCCAGAAATGCTTTGCAGATCGCAGCCCGCAGTCCCGTGACCGCGCCGTCCGCCCGGATACGGGCCAGAATTCCAGCGAGCAGGGGATGAGGATAGCTCCCACCGACGAAGACCGACCTCATCAGCATCCCACCAAGGACTGGCGAGACCCGTTCCCGGGCCCCGTTCCAGTCGAGTTTCTCCCGGCTCCGGTCCAGCTGGGTCTCGATCAAGAGTGAAGAAACCGGTGGAGGTCGGCTCCAGGCGACTGGTTCGATCGAGAGATCCCGATGGTGCTCGCCGATCCGACGGGCCAAGTTCCCCATCGTATCCGCGTGCCAGAACCTGACGGACAACCGGGCCGCATTCGGAGCGAGCCCGAGCAGGTAGTACCGGGTGTCGTCCCGGAGATGTGGGTCGATTTCGGCCAACGGTCGTCCGGCGGCGATGGCCCGCATCCTCGCGTCGAGCTTCGCGGTCTCCTCCTCGTCCGAGAGGGAGGGGGACGGGTCGATCAGCAGATCCATCAGGTTCTCCGCCGCATCGGCTTCCGTACCTTCCCCTGCTCCTTCGGCCCAGTGGACGACGTTCGTGTCTCCGATCCGGACGTTTCGACCTCCCCGGTCCCTTCTTCGGAGCAGCAGGTTCAAGGCCGTCACGTATCCGAATGCGGCCCGCTGGGAAAACGGCGCGTGGATATCGCTCTTGTCCCCGGCGGACTTTCCGTAAGAGCAAAACGCATCCTGGTTGAACGAAACCAGCGAGGCGCCGGACGACTGTGCCCCGTCGACGCCTTTGATCGGAAGATGCAGCCGGGTCAACGGACCGTCGTTCCCCGAGACCATGCAGATTCCCGTGCCTTCCGCGCTGGCGTTCAGGTGAGCGGTCCAGACTTTTCGGGCCTCGTCCGTTTGGTGAACGAATTCCGGATGACCGTCCAACCGGAAGACCACGTTCGCTCCCAGCATCTCCTCCGCGTGAGGGAATTCGTCGTACTGATCCGGATCCCATGAGTTCAGGAAAGCCCGTAGTGCCTGGAGACCGGGGTCGGCGGAGTCTTTGATCAGGCTCCGATGAAGTTCCCGGAACGCTTCGAAGTGGCGCTTCGACTGGACGGAGGAACCGTCGGGTTTTTCGCGCTGGATCCCCAAGACGTAGTCGGTCTTGTCCCACAGGAAGTACGGCCGGACACCGGAAGTCCGCATCTGGAGATATCGGGGAACTTCGAGGATCCGGGGCCGGGGCTGCTTGCCGCTCGTATCCAAAAGTGACTGCACGTCCACGGCCTCTCCCGGCGCGGAAAGGATGATCGCGTACGAAACCTTCTCTCGGGAGTAACCGAATTCCGGAGCCGCCCTCCGGGAGACAAGGCGGTCGTAGCGGCGGACAAGGGTCGAGACGATCATTAGCGGCGGATCTCTGCAGAGCCGGGGGACGGAATTTCGACCGTTCCGTCAACCATGCGAGCCTGGAAGAAAGTTGGGTTCATTCCGTTCTGGAAGTCGATATCGTACAGCATCCATCCGAGATCCCGGTCACGGTCGTCGGGTTCTAGTTCCGAGTCTGGAAACCCGCCCTCGACGAGTTCGAAGTGGGCGGGAAACTCCCTGTTCCCCAGGTAAGGCCTTTGGAAGCACTGGCCTTTCTGAGCCCGACGCCGCGAAGCGGACAGGTGCTTGGCCTCCTGTCCCTCGTCTCCCGAACCTTGAACGATCTCGAAACGGGCCTCGATCCCGTACCCGACATCCCGCAGGATCGTTGCCGCCCGCTGCTGCCGATTGTCCTCGATGTAGACCCGGGCATCGCTGGGCTTTCCGGACTTCATTGCCTTCCGGACGGTGCCTTCCGAGAGCTTGGAGCCGATTTCGTTGCGGCGAAACGTCTCTAACCGAATTGGTTTCAGGACGTGGATTCGGTCGATCGTCCAGCGGATCTGCGGCTTCCAGTAGATGGCCTCGACGATGCCACGGGCGGCCGATGGCGTCATCACGTCGTAGGACAGCCTTTCGACTTTCATCTCCGGCCGCGTGAAGCACGCGTAGTCGCCCCAGACGTGAAGTTTCAGGCCGTAGCTCATGTCGGTCCTCCGCTCCCCGATCCCGTTAGTGGATCAGACCTTCAATCCGCAGGAATTCGGGTTCGCTCCAGTTCAGTCCCGTATCCGGTCTGTACAGATCTGCATTCACCAGCAGGAGGAACTGCTCGCCGAAGACTTCCGGCCGGATCGGGACAATCGCACCGGCAGCTGTCAAGGACAACCGGACCCTTTTCGGGATCGAGACGGTATACGGCTGGAGCTTCCGGGCCAGACTGCCCGGGCGTGCCGCGTGCTCAAGCGCTCGAACCAACTTGCCGGCACGCTCGTCGAACCGGATAACGACCGGATCCATCGGGTCGTCGATCAGCCTGAAGTCTGCGGCAACCGATTCGAATGGAAAATCCAGCCCACCGGTCCGCTCGTTCAAGCGGTCGAGAATCCTCCGGGCGTCCAAGTTCTCTCCCTCGATCCAATAGACCTCTTGGAAGTACTCCCGGATCGCTTCGAGCGTCAGAGGATCCGGATGGCGTCGGAACAGTCCGCGGGCCGTGTCGGCCAGCTTGGCGACATCCGGGGGCGGCCTCCGGCCTGGAGCCTCCGCCGGACGGAACACGAATACGTCCCCCGAGTCGGACCGTCCTTCCCGGTTGCAGCGTCCGGCGGCCTGGACGATCGACTCCAGTCCGGCCTCGGCCCTCCAGACGACCGGAAAGTCCAGATCGACACCAGCTTCGACCAGCGAGGTTGCGACCAGTCGCACCGATCGGCCGTCGGCCAGGGATTCCCCGACTCTCTCAAGGATCTTCCGCCGGTGGACCGCACACATCGCCGTGGTCAGATGGACGGCACCCTCGGCCTCCCGAACCAACTCGAACAGCTCTCGCGCGTGCCGCCGAGTGTTGACGATGCAGAGCGCCTGGGGCTCTTCCCGGAGGCGTTTGGCGAGTTTGGAGTCGCCTATCGTTCCCCCGTCCCGGATCCGAACCCTCCGCAAGTTCTGGTTCAATCCCACGGGATCTGGAGCAATCTCAACGCTTTTTTCGAATCCGCCCGGAAATCCGTCGGCCTTTCCGAGGGCTGGCTGGGTGGCCGTGCACAGGACGATCGTCGTGCCCCAGTTCCGCGCCAGTTCGTCGAGGGCCGCGACGCAGGGGCGCAGCAGTCGCAGCGGCAAAGTCTGGGCCTCGTCCAGCACGACGACCGAGTTGGCGACCCGGTGGAGCTTGCGGCACCGGGAGGTCCGATTCGCGAACAGACTCTCGAAGAACTGGACGGCCGTGGTGACGACGACCGGGGCATGCCAGTTCTCCATGTCGAGCCGGAGCTTGTCCCGGGCCTCCCGGGATTCGATCTTTTCCGACTCGAAAGCCCCGTGGTGCTCCAGGACGAATCCTTCCCCGTTCTCCGACAGAGCCCCGCGGAACACGTCGGCTGTCTGCTCGACGATGCTGGTGTAGGGGATCACGTGGATCACCCGATCCTTTCGGTGACGGAGGGCGTGGCCCAGGGCGAAGGCCAGGGAGGTCAGGGTCTTTCCTCCCCCGGTCGGGACGGTCAGGGTGAAAACTCCCGGAGGTAGCTCGGCCCGTTTCCGGGCGGTCTCCAGAACCTCCCGTCGGAGATCGTTGACGGGCCCGGTCTTGGCCGTCCGGACCAGCTCCGCGAGGTGCCGGTCGAGCCGGTTCGAAAGCTCCCGAAGATGCGGATGCCCGCCTCGATCAACAGATCGACCCTCAACGGAGGCGAACCACTCCTCGGTATCCAGATAGTCCGCGTCGACAAGGGCCGAAAATACCATCCGGACCAGGAACGAGAATCCGAACCCGGCACCCGCGGATCCTCTCTTCAATTTGAGCGAGAGGAGATCAATCTCCGGGAGCTCGATTTCGATTTCCCATGTCGGATCGGGAACCGGGACGTCCCGAGACAGACGTTCGGTCAGAGTGGAAATCCGGCTTCCGCCATCCCCGTCTGCGAGCCCCGCGTGGTGCCCAGCAATCCCGTAGGCCAGGAGCTTTCCCAGTTTCGGCCCATAGCGCTCGATTGCGACCTGGGCGCCGGCGGTCGAGTGGTCGACCCGCCTCTCGGCTCCTTGGAGCCGGGCTTGGAATTCCGGGGTGTATTTGCCTAGGTCATGAAGAAGACCGGACGCTTGGGCCAAGTCCGAATACCCCGAACCGGAAAGGAATTCAGCAGCTAGCCTCCCGGTCTTCTCGAGGTGCTCGGAAAGGAGATGCATTCGTTCAGCATCCCCACGATGGGCGTAGAATTGGCTTGGCAACGTCTTGAACTCTACAGATGCTCGTTGGGCTGTGCACACGCGGGGGGATCGCCTTCTGGCGATCGTCCACGGCGAAACTCGGCCGCGACCGATAACGGGGCTCCCGTTGCGAAACTCGCTGGCGAAGCTCCGACCGTCTAGTAAAGTCTCCACGGCCAGGCGATGAACCTGAGCTTCAGCGTTCACTTCCCCCTATACCGCTGGCCATCGGACCAGGTTCGCACGCTCCGGCTGACCTACCCCCAGCGACCGGTCCAAGTCGAATGTTAGTGCATTGCCGGTTCCTCAGCCAAGCTGGGTGGTCGGCGGAGCGTAGCGGAGCCGGGCGGCCAGCTTGGCAAGACGACCGTCTCCGGGGCCGGCGGTCGGTATCCCAGGCTGCTGTGCGGGCGTGCGGCGTTGTAATGGCACCGCCACGATTCGATGAAAACCTGGGCTTCCTTGAGGCTCCCCGTTCAGGAGTTCGTCGCGTAGCCGCGCGTTGAAACTCTCGATGTAGCCGTTCTCCCAAGGCGAATCTGGCTCGATGAAGGCAGTCCGGGCCCCCACCGCAGCAACCCACCACCGCGGCGCGGGGCGCACGGCGAGCAGGCGAAGGCGGTTGAGCGACTGAGGGCCGAGGTGGCTGAGCGCGACCAGGGGATCGGGGAGCTGACGATCGCCAATCGGGTTTTACCACAACTCTCGGGCGCGTTGAGCTGAGCGGCGAGGTTGGTCGGGTGGCGGACCCAACCGGTCGCAATGATCGGGCCGTCCTGAACGCTTATCCTGCCTGTTTGACCGAGACCTTCCCGGTCAGAAGATCGAGTTTCACGATCGCTCCTTCGTGGACGAGCGGGAGTTCGTTCTCTTCGAGCGGCCCCTCGGCCGGTCCATCGCCGCCGGCCGGCAGCAGGAAATAGACCTGCTCGCTCAACTCGAGAAGCGATGGGTTCGCCGCGATCTCCCGGGTGAGATCAACCGCCTCGCCATCGACATCGAAAACTGTCGCAATGGTGTCGGGTCGCCTGACGGCGCAAAAGGCCACTACCGCCGCGTGAGCCGGGGACTGCGGTGGGGATTGCGTGTTGATCCTCCATGTCACCCGTGCCAACACGGACCTCCTTGGACCCTTCCCGGTCCTGTAGCGTCTATTACCGTACCGGCTTTCCCGAAGGTTCCAAACCTTGAACCGGAGTGCCCGCGGTCCGGTGAACACAACCGGGCGACTTGGCGTCGGTCCCTCACACGGCTGTGGCGGTTCCGTACCGGCTTGTTCGCGCGCAGTCCGTTCGCGTTTCAGCGGGTACCGGATCGGACCCGGATCGAGTCGGTCGCGGTTCCGGGAGCGTTCCCTCCACACCGATTGTCCGACCGACGCCCGCCGGTCGTGTTTCGCTGAGCCGGCGTAGGCCATCCTGCTCGAGATTCCGCGCCGCATTGGCGTCACGGTCGTGTTCCGCACCGCAGCCCTCGCGGCGCCAGTGCCGGTACGCCGGCGTCCGGGCCTGCCGGACTGCAGGGCACCCGCTGCGGCGCTTCGTGCTCGAGAACCCGGGTTCCACCTCGACGTGGGTCCGGCCCGCCCGCTCCGACCTGTCGGCGACCTGCCAGCGCAGTCCCCTCCAGCCCGCGTCGGCGATCGCTCTCGCCGGGCCGCGGTTGCGCGGCATCCCCCGCACGTTCAGGGTCTCGATGAAGATGGCTCGGTTCTCGTCCACCGGCCGCCTCGACACCGGGTGCAGGAAGTTGGCACGGGCGTCCGCCACCCGGGAGTGAAGCGTGTTTCCCGCCCACGCGGGGATGCCCCGCCAATACTCGAGGAAGTCGTCAAGTTGATTCTGCAGACGCTCCAGCGCGAGAACAATACCGGGCGCGACGTGCCGTGCAGCCCTTCGGAGTCCACCGAAGGGATCGCCGTAGTCCGCGTCTTACAAGGAATGCAGCCGTATGTCGCGCAAGCCACCGAGATGCTCTACAAGGCTCTCAACGGCATGTAGCAATTCCTCGAGTGGGCCAGACCTCACCTCAGGGTATTCGGCCGCGATTGCCTTCGATGCCCGACCGGCCCACCCGGGCACGAAACGGCATTGCCTGGTCGGCTCGATCCCTTGGTCCAGAAGCATTGAGTCCGGAACGAGATCAAAGGCAATCGGGTCCGCCCAGTCGGTAACGGCCAACGCCACGCGCGATGCATTCATATGTTCCAAATTGCGGAACGCGATCACTCGCATCGCCTCGACCAACAGGCACCGATGCCATTGAAGCTTCTTGTAACGTCTCAACAGACCCTTGTCGAAAGTCACAGGCAAGCTCACCCTTCAGAATTGCGTTCGCGGATCCGGTCGGTTCCGCGCGATCGACGCGCAGTCCGCCATAAGCTGTACCGGAGGCAATATCGATGTGGCTGGTCCAATCCATTAGTCTCCTGCGCCGGCACCTTCATGGCGCCCGAACAACGACCGCAGTCGAGGTCAAGTTCGCACCGGGACCGCCGGCGGCCGTGGCATGCGAGCACGCTGAACGCCTGATTTCCCGGGAATGCGTCCGCTTGTCATCCAGGCTCCAAGCGCGCCAGAATCGTCATGGGCTCTCGCATCTTTTCGCGCGAGCCGGTTACCGGGAACGGACAAATGAGCTTATTTGAAATCGGCGCCTTCCTGACCGGGCTCTCGGCGCTGTTCGGCTACATCAATTACCGCTATGTGCGCGCGCCTCATACCATAGGGTTGGTGCTCATCGCGCTGGCGGCCTCGCTGGCGATGCTGCTGGTCGAGTCCGTGGTTCCGGCGGCGAACGTCGACGCACTGATTGTCGGCGTGCTGGGAAGGATCGACTTTCATGACACGCTGATGCACGGCATGCTGAGTTTCCTCTTGTTTGCGGGCGCGCTTCACGTGGACTTGTCTGCCCTGCGCAGGCGAGTGCTCACGATAGGAATCATGGCGACGGTGGGAACGCTGATCTCAACCGGTGTCATCGGCACGGCCACGTGGCTGTTGGCGCAGTGGGCGGGGCACCCGATCCCCTTCGGCTGGGCGTTGGTCTTTGGCGCGCTGATCAGTCCGACGGACCCGGTCGCGGTTCTGGCCTTGTTCCGTACCGTCCCCGTGCCACGCGCCTTGCGGGTGACGTTGGCCGGAGAGTCCCTGTTCAATGACGGCGTCGGCGTGGTGGTCTTCACCATTCTCCTCGGCGTCGCCATGCACGGCGGCGAACCCGGTGTCGTGCATATCGGCGAGCTGTTCGCCGTGGAAGTGCTCGGCGGCATGCTGCTGGGGCTGCTCGCAGGCTACCTGTGCTACCGCGCGGTTTACCGCCTGGACGACCCGAATCTGCAGGTACTGATCACCCTGGCGGCGGTCATGGTGTGCTACGCGGCGGCCGCCAGGCTCGGCGCAAGCGGCCCCATCGCCATGGTTGTCGCGGGGATCTTCATCGGCAACCAGGACCTAAAGTACGCCATGAACGGGCACTCCCGCGAGAATCTTCAGGGGTTCTGGTCCCTTCTCGACGCGATTCTCAATTCCGTACTCTTTCTGCTGATCGGGCTGGAAGTGCTGATCATTGCCCGCAGCGGCCTTGAATACTGGATGGGATTGCTTCTCATCCCGGTTGCCCTCTGCGGTCGTTGGCTGAGCGTGGTTGTCTCCCTGGGCGTGTTGCGTCGCTGGGAGGCGCATTCCAGGGGTACGGTGCCGGTGCTGACATGGGGCGGACTGCGAGGCGGAATCGCCGTCGCGCTGGCGTTGTCTCTGCCGACGAACGAATTTCGACCGTTTCTGCTCAGCGCGACCTACGTCATCGTCGTGTTCTCCATCATCGTACAGGGATTGACGGTCGCTGCGCTGATCCGGCGGGTCGTGCCGGCCGAGGCGGGAAAGTCGGAAACAACGGCACCCGCAGCTTGAGCAGGGGGGCCGATCCTCGGTATCTCTCGGTGTCCGCCCGCTCGGCGCGCCGGCAACAGGCACCTCAGATTGAACGGCGTGCCGCCCGAATTCTGGAGCTGTTGGAGCGAACGATCGCCGGTCCCGCTTTCCCGATCAAGCCATGGAACACCGGAACGGCGTGCGCCCAGCCCATGGCTTCGGATCTGTGCCGGGCTCGATCGTCCTGATCCAGGCTGCACAGCACCCCACGGGACGAAAGACGCCATGGACCCTCGTCTGCACCCAGCGCGGATTCGATTCGCGTACCCGTTAGCGGGACACGCGCCGGTTCACGCCCAAAGACAGGTCGGGGGCAGCGTGCAGGAGCCGTCCCGGACGAGAACGTCCCGCCGGTCCACCGCGCAATCGGGCAAGCACACGGTCAAGTGGACCGGCGGGTCCGATGCGCGGGCGACGCCGAAAGGCGCGATTTTCCCATCAACGATTCGCAATCCGTTCCGTCTGCCGAGTTCCAGCCGATCTGGACAACCGGACGACAACGCACTCAGCCATTTCTTTTCCGTTGTCGCTCCACTACCGCAAGTCGCTGTATACGGCACGCCCGGTGTGCGCCCACGAGTTTGGAACGTGCGGCCTCGTTTCGATGCCGGTCTCGAAGTGCGTTGTGATCAGCGGTTCGGCCGACCCTCGCGCCGGACCCTACGCGATGTATCGGCCGACGCGGGCCATGAAGGACCGCCGGAAGGCGAATTCGACGAACCGCATCGCTGCATCCAACCGCAGCGTACCGGCCGGCACCGCCAATCGATCGAAGTCCAGCACCCGGCCGTTTCACTGCGAACGGCCCCGAAGCCCGTGGATCGGTCGCCGGTGTCCCTGATCGTCGCCTACGTGGCACTGACGGCCGCTGACGCCGCGAAGTACATGGGAGATCACGATCGCGCGGAATCGGCTGTGCGCTCGCGGGTGGCTTCCGATGCTTGCTCTCGCTCCGGCCCGCGTGCGCGTCGGCACAGATCGCAACGCCTCCGTCGCTTGTGCGGACGCCCGAGACGCGGCCGGATCGGCAGCATACGCCCACAGCGCTCGCAGCGGGCGTTTGCGGCCGGAACCATCGAGCGCAGCGCGCGGCGGGCCGAGAATCTTGAATCGACCGCCAGCACGCTGGACCGCGAATCGAGCCAGCACCCGTCTACCATGTACAAGAGCCATCCTCGGCCGGTTCCGCCAGGCTCGGCATACGCGACGCGGCGCGCACCGTCGGAAACGGTCATGGCCCGCTGTGTTTCGAGCAGCTCCACGGCGCGCGATGCTACCGAATCGGGCGCGGCCAGTCACGCCGTCGAAAGATGAGCCCGCCCTCAGCATTTCGCTTACTGCTACAGGGAACGGGGCAACACGGAGAACGGGCTCGCCACCAACCGTATCACGCAAGCGTGCCGCTCGTCACAAGCGCCGGTCCGCACCGGTAACGGCTTGATTGTGAATTTGCCGCGAACGCCCCATGCGCTCCAGCGTGCCGTCAAACGCAGTTCGGCAGGGCAATCCCCCGTCGGAGCCACGCGAGAGCGCCCCGACGCGCCCTCGATGCCGGCGCCGTCGCGAATGCGCTTGGCGCTGGTTCCCTTTCGAGTTCATCCGCCGGTACCGCAGGTACAGCAAAACCCCGCACCAGGACCATGACGACGCCCATCGCCGGTTGAAGCGCAGCGGACAAAGCCCCATCAACACGCGGGTCTTTTCACCCCATTGGCGACATGGCCAACCCGGAGGGCGCCGCCACCACGACCAAAGCGCTTGTCCCCACCGCCACCGCAGCTGCGCCCGCGAGTGTCGAGACACCAGCCACAACTCGCCGCGCATTCCGATTGCACGATCTGAAGTGTTTGGTGCATCCGGAATGTCGGGGCGGTTCAAAGCCTCCGCTTTGCCGTTCGTGATTGGGGCTCCAGACCACGAAGTTGCCGCAGGCGCAGAGTGCCGACCGGTCACCTTTCCAAACGAATGTCGACTCTTGGGCGGCGACAGCCGCCATGAAGGCCAGAGAACAACGATCAGCCCGTGAGTCAAGCAATGTTGTATGGCAATTGTTCACGATCTCGGGCCACGTACGCATCACGGCGCTGGCCTGCGGCGCCAAGATTCAGTGCCCCGAGCGAACTTCCATGCCGTATTGCAGCGACAGCTATGTCGCCAAGCCGAAACCGTGCCGCAAACCGGCGGCCCGCGCCCTCGAGCGCTCGCATGCCCCCTTGCACCGACCGATCTTAAGTCCTTCTCGGCCATCGCCGGGTCTCTTGTGCCGTCGCCGAGGCCGGCTTGGCGATGCCGTCCGCCGCACCCGCATGCGTCGGAGGATTGTCCCCAAGCCGGGCGTGGCCCGGCCGGCCGATGCGGTGCGGCCTGTCCGGGCGCAGGGCTGCGACGGCTCCGCAAGGCGCGCCGTAGTATCGCGAGCCGTCCCCGGGTTCGTAGCTCAGCCTCAGCCGGGGTTGCGTTCGGAAGGGGGCCGCAGCCGATTCGTGTAGTCGTCTCTTTTCAAAAACGAGACTACAGGATTTTGGTGCGACTACCGTCTCAACGGCTGGTAATGTTTGTCGCTGCGGAGAAGCTGTCATTTGTGCCGCCGCCCCATGAACTCGACACATGCCGGACAGGGACGTGGAAAATCTCGTTGCGTTGATCCAAACCTTGCAGGCACGGGCCTCTTGCGGAGTGTATCCCAGCGCAAACCCGCCGTTGGACGCGATTCTCACTGCCGAGCGCAGCGGTTGAGACGCGGTGCGGCCTTGAATCCTCAACCGCCGGTACGCAGATGAAGCGTCCTGGCGGCGCGCAGCGCGTTCCCGCCACCTCAGGCGGCACCGGCGCGCGCGTCCCCATTCTCGTGCGGCCCGAAGCCCTGTCCCTTTACGCGTCCAGCCTGTGGGCCACGACCTCCGTCCCGAGCCTGCGCGCAAACGGGAAGCTCCGTAAGACTGACCGGGGATTCCGGGCAGAACGCTTCGCGCCTGCGATACGGTTCCGGCACTGGCATGTTTGTGGGAAACTCCATGTGGATCCGGGAAGATGCCGAGGGGAACATCATTGACGATACGCTAGAGGGAGCGTCTCTCGACCACGACGACCCGGGCGTGGCGCCCTGCCGGGACTCGGGCCGGACGCTTCGCCTCGGCGTGACGCCGGGCTCGGCGCGTCCGGGCGCGGCCGGACGCGGTGGCCGAACTCGGCGCGACGCGTCGCGACCGACCGCGCCGGTAGGCCCGACGCCACGACGCCGCGCCGCAACCCGCCCCGGCGGGCGTCATGACCGGAGACACCCTCCCGCGGGGCACTCGCACGGTGGCCGTTTCGCGCCGCAGCGCCGGTGCCTGGCGGCAATTGCGCCGGATCCGCACCGCTGAACACTCGTCGCCCGGACTCGATTGCACAAGACATGACAACCGACCACGAGACTCACGAAACGCCCGCGCAGGCGCCCGGCCAATCCGCAGCCTTGCAGGCGCCGCCGTGGTTTCTGCGCCAGAGAATCGCGCTGCCGGACCGCGCGGCCGGGTACGTCCACCGCGCCGAGCTGCTCGAACGGGCCATGCCGACGCAGCGCCGGCTCACGGTGCTGAAGGCGTCGGGGGGGTTCGGCAAGACCACGCTGCTGGCCGAATGCTGCCGCAGCCTGCGCGAGCAGGGCGTGCCCGCCGCCTGGGTGTCGCTGGATGAGCAGGACGAGCCGGAGGTGCTTGACACCTACATCGCGCTGGCCTGCCACGACGCCGGAGTGAATCTGCTGGACGACGCCGGGGACGACGAGCCCGGCGGCGGACCGGGCAGCCGGGTCGGATTGGTGGTGCGAAAGATCCAGGCGCTCGCCCGCCCCTTCGTGATCGCCTTCGACGAAATGGAGCGGCTTCGCAATCCCGCTTCGGTCGCACTCCTTGAGTACCTGCTGCAGCGTGGCCCCCCCAACCTGCACCTGGCGGTCGCGTGCCGGCGGATGCCCGACGGACTGAACGTCGCCGGCGCCGTGCTCGAGGGACAGGCCGAGATTCTGGGCTCGGAAGACTTGCGGTTCTCCGGCGCGGACGTGTCCCGGTTCTTCGATCTGGGGTTGTCGCGCAACGAACTGGCCGAGGAGATGAAGCGTTCGGCCGGCTGGCCGCTCGCACTGCGCATTTCGCGCAACAGGATCGAGCGCGGCGCCGAACCCGGCTCGGGCGTCGTACAGGATTTTGTCAGGAACTGGATCGAGACGCGTCTGTTCGTGGATCTGGGGCCGGACGAGCGGGACTTTCTTCTGGATCTGGGGTTGTTCGACTGGATCGACGCCGCGTTGCTGGACGAGGTGCTGCAGCACGGCGACTCGATGCACCGCCTGGAGTCCATGGGTGCGCTGGCCGGGTTGCTGGAGCCGGTCAGCGACGGTGCCACCCGGAACTGGCGGCTGCATCCGCTGGTGCGCAAGCACTGCGCCGGGCAGCGGTTTCGCGAGACCCCGGAGCGGTTCCGCGCCATCCAATGCCGCCTGGCCGAAGCGCTCGAGCGACGCGGCGAAACCGTACCGGCCATGCGTCACGCCGTCGTGGGCGGTGAACCGTACCTGGCCGGCGACATCCTCGAGCGGGCCGGCGGCGTGCGGCTGTGGACCCGCCAGGGGGCGGCGCAGTTGCGGGCCGCGAACCGCCTGTTGAGCGAGACGGTCATCTCGGATCGCCCGCGGCTGGCGCTGGCGCGCTGCATTGTCCTGGCGTTGTCGGGCAGCCTGGAGGAGGCCCGGAAGCTCTACCGGGAGGTGACCGCAACGCACGCCCCGAGCCCGCAGCCCGATGACGAGCGGGCGTTCGACTATTCGGTGGACGAGTGCATCGTGCGCGCCGGCCCTGGCGCTGTACGGGGGCGAACTGGGCGCCTCGGAACTGGTGCGAACCCTGTCCGGGGACATCGAGCGGCTGGCCCGCTCGGCGCGCATGGATCCGCTGACTCGCGGTCATCTGGAGTACGCGCGCTGCGCACTGCATCACCTGAAGGGGGAATTCGACGCGGCTCTTGAGCGGCTCGCGGCGGCGCGGGAATTCCTTGCCGGCAGCCGATACATTGCCTTGCACGGGGCCCTGCTGCATGGCCAGGTGGAACTGGCGCAGGGCCGTGTCCCGGAGGCCGAATCGCACTACCGAAGGGCCCGGCGGATCGCCAGAAAGAATATCGTTCTCGATCCCGTGCCCGCGGCCGGCTGCGACCTGGCATTGAAGGAACTGGCACTGGAGTGCAACCGCAATTCCGGCGCCGCCAAACCGTGGTCCGTTCCAAGGGTGTTGATGAACTACGGTGCGCCCTTCTCCTTTCTCGCCACCGCCAGCGGCGTGGCGATCGAACTGAGACTGCGGGCAGGTGAACTCGATGCGGCGCTGGCCGTGGCGGACGAACAGCTGGCGTTCGTGCGCGCCGGCGCACTGACCTCGCTGGTGCGCTACCTTGCGGCGATGCGCGTTTCGGTGCTGGTGACCGCCCGACGGCTCGACGACGCCGAGCGCGATTGGCGGCGCGACAAGCTGCCGGAGGATCCGGCGGACTGCGTGGACCTGGACGGGCAGACCTGGCGGGAAATGGAGGCGGTCTCGTGCGCGCGCCTGCGTTGGCTCATCGCGAGCGCGCGGTTCGGGCAGGCCCGCAGCCTGGCCCGGGAGCTGCGCGCGGTGGCCGCCGAGCGGCGCCTGATACGAACCGCCATGCGCGCCCTGGCGCTGTCGGTGTCGCTGGAACAGCGCGCCGGGGAGCCCGAAGCGGCCGTGTCGCGCCTGGTGGAGTTCCTCGGATTATTCGCCGAGACCGCCTACGCCTGGCCGCTCGTGCGGGAGCGGGGCGACTGTGCCGCGGCCGTCAAGCGGTTTCTCCGTGAGCACCCCGATTCGACTCACCGCAAACGCGCACAATCGCTGCTGACGGCCATGCGCCGGCTCGATGCGGGCCCGGATCCGGTGCTCAGCGAACGCGAAAAAGACGTGCTGGAACGCTGCGAGAAGCGGCGGGACAAGCAGGTCGCCGAGGAACTCGGACTGACGGTGTACGGGGTGCGCTATCACCTGCGAAAGGTCTTCGCCAAGCTGGGTGTCCGCACACGTGTCGCGGCGGCGCGCCGTGCCCGGGAACTGGGCCTGTTCGCCGACGACGCCTGAAGCGGCGCACCGGGATCGGGGCTTGGGCGCCCGTCGCCCACCCTCGCGCGGGACGCCATGCGAGCGATTCCGCCATCCGTTTCGTGCAGTCATCGTTTCGGTAAAACAGGCTGCATGATTTTGAGGCCACTACAAGCGTGTTTGTTTCGACAGGCTTTCGCGCGTCTTGGGCAAGCTGTCCAGCGCAATTGCTGTATGGGTGATACTCTCGTGCGGAAGGGAACCCGACAAAGGGCTTGCGCAGGCCGAACTGAATTCAGCCTGCCCGTCCGCGTGGAACACGTCGAGCCCGCCTTCGGGCCGCTCCCGCAACATCCCGTCCAGTTCCGCCCGCGCATTCCCCGGTTCTTCGGCCGGATGCCCAGAGGCACCCGCCGGCGGTCACGGCCGCGCGGCGCTGGAACGTGCCCGTTTCGCTCGTACCCGCGGCGTGACTCTTGCGGGTTGGCTGGTTGCGGTGGGAGTTTTCCCGCCGCCGGGCCGCCGCCGGCGTGCGGGCGGCCTCCAGCAATTCGCGCAACCTGTGCGCCGCGCGGCAGACGCCATGCGCCGCAAAGGCCGTGCCCGGCGGCGCGCCAGTCCCGACGCCCGAGCTACCCCCCGCCGACCGGCGGGACGAACCGCCCCTTTCCCTTCGTCGTCCTCCTGGCGCAGGGCGCGTGCGGTGGCCGGGCTACTCCCGGTCCTCGCCGGGCTGCCGGCCGTGCCCACTGGCGCCCGGCACAGACGCTCGCGACTCGGGTCAGCAACGCTGCGTCGACCTCTTTCAGGGATAGCCCGCGGCGGCAGAGCTTCAGAACGGGCCGCGACGCCGCGGGCGACACACTCTCCGAAATCGATTTGCGGCTGTTTACCGCATCCGGCCGGTCCATGGCCGTCTCAGTCAGGGCCGACGCCAGCGGACGTCCCGACGAAACAGCAGACGGCCTGGTGGCGACGCTCACGATTCCGACGCCTTTGACATCGACCGCCGCCAACACGTTCACGGCGCCCAACGGCAGGACTCTCAAGCCGAGGACGACCTACTCGATAAGCGTGCACGAAGGCATCGCTCAACCCCGGGCGCTGTATCAGGTCAAGTCGGGAAACCACCAGACCGGCGAGCCGGGCTGGAGCGCCGGCGATGATTCGCGATTTCGGTCCGGGCCGTTATTCGACCGGAGTACGTCGCAAGAACCTCGTGATCTTCGCGATCAAGTGTACCGTCAACAAGCCGGGCGCCGGCCTCGATGATCCGCAGCTCCGGGAGCCCGACGACGTTGAGGTGGAACTCGCCCCGGGGCCCTGTTGGAGGAAGAACAGCGCGGGCATGATGAGACAATCGACCGAGGTTGCTACCGTCGTGGCGACGCCGGGGGCCGAGGCCGCGACCGTCGAGTACCGGCGCGGCGACGGCACGGTCATCAGGGACGCTGACACGATCGAGGATGGTCATCAGGTGGCCCTGTGGTCGTACAGGAACGCGGTCGAGATCAAGGTTACGGGCGTGCTCGGCGTGAATGAGAAGACCGACAGGCTCACGGTGAGGCGGCTCGGGTCGAGGACACGGCAGCCGGCCACCGGTCGGCGGGTCATCGAGGGTACGCTGCGTGTCGGCGAAACGCTCACGGTGGACGCGAGCGGCGTCACCGACGCGAACGGCACCTACAACGCCAAGACCGGCTGGTCTCTGAACGGTTTACGGAACGACTTCTCGTTGCTCTGGCGCATCGACTCCGACGATCCGAACAAGGTTATTGGAATCGGCACCGGCAGGTCGGTCACCCTCGACAAGCATCGGGAGGACAGGCGGGTCCACGTCTCCATGTGCTTCCGGGACGATCTGGACAATCCGGAATGCCGTACCGGCGACATGACCCGGCCTGAGGCCGCCAAGCCGTTGGTCATGTCCGGCGGCGCCAGGACCATCGCCGGATCGAACTGCGACTAGGTGTACCCGGCCGGCCCGCGCTGCGAGGTCGAATCGCCCTCGCGCAACGTCGGAGCCCCCTTGCCGTCACGAACGGCAACGGGGGCGACGTGACCTCGCAGTTCGCCTTCAGCGTCGTGGCGACCTTAAGCAGGAGAACGATCGCCGACGAGTTCGGCAACGTGCACGACGCACGCTTCGTGTTTGCGGACACGCCCGGCGGACAGCTGCGGACCGTGGCGGGCGGAACCCTTCCCTTCCTCGAGAGTGCGCCGTGAACGAGGGCGCCTATGACGATCCCTACGCTGCCGGCACGATCTCGACGCGGGCGGCGGACCCGGTGCGGTTCGAGGTAGCGGCCGGGACCATCGACGACCCTTACCGGACCGTGCGCGTTCAAGCGAAAAAGCCGCCAGGTATGAGCGGGAAGCGTGTTTGGGACCTCGCACCGAGGTGGATTGGCAGGGAGGGCAGGGATTGACAGGGGCGACCGTGTGACGGATGCTCCGCGTGTTCCCTCGGGGCAATCCACACAAGGCAGAGAGTTGGCATCGCAGCAATGAGTGACCACACGAAGGAAACGGGCCCGCGCGCTGCGGAGGAATTGGTGCAGGTCGAAGTGTTCGACCCGGCCGAGGTGCGGCCCTGGCGGTTCCACAACCGGCGCGGTTCGGGCATGGACGATGAGTCGCTGAACTCGTTGGCGTCCTCGATCGCGCGCGACGGGCAGCAGCAACTCGGACTTGCGCGCCGGTTGCTGCCCGGGGATACGCACAGGGTCGAGGCGATCTTCGGCGTACGTCGGCTCGACGCGTGCCGTCGCGCCGGCGTGCCATGGCGGGCTCAGGTGCGCGAGGCGTCGTTTTCGGATGCCGAGTGCGCGGCGCTGATGCACGGCGAGAACGAGTGGACCGAGGGTGTTTCTCCACTTGAGAATGCGGCGCAGTGGATGGCGATGCTGGACGCGGGCGTGTTCGTGAACCAGTCGGCGCTGGCGGGGGCGATGGGCTGCCATCGAGGCACGGTGTCCAGGGCGGTGCGCACCGCGAAGGCGCTGCTGGTCGAGCCCTGGATCGAGCGGCTGGCTCATCCGGTCATGCACCAGTTCACGGGACGCTCGGCGGATCGCCTGGCCGACGCCTGCGCGGACGAGGCACGGCGGGACGCGGCGAGGGAGCGGGCTCAGCGTCTGCGTCCCGGCGTACCGCCCGACAGCCTCTACAAGCAGTTGTTCAGTGACGGCGCCGAGCCTTCGCGGCGGGAAACAATGTTCGTACGACGCAAGGGCCGGGCGGGCGGCGGCGTGGTCGCGGCGAAGATCGAACGTGACGGCGCGGGCAGTTTTTCCGTGAACGTTCGCGCCCACGAACAGACGCCGGCGGAGCGTGCGGAACTGGCCGAGCAGATCGAGGCGCTGGTTGCCGCCGAGACCGCCGGGGCCGGACACGTCCGGCTGGGTCGGCGCCTGGCAGGCACGTTGACGGCGCAGCAGGCGAAGGACGTTCACCGCTCCTGGCTCGAAGGCTGCATCTGGGCGGCGGCGCGTGCCAGCGGCCTGGAATGGGACCAGTGGCGCTGCGCCGTGGCCGCCGATGTGCTTCGTTCGCAGCAGGACGGCTGGGAGCCCGCGATGGTCCAGGCCGTGGGTGAAGGGGATGTGGATTCGGGCGCAGAATAGCGGCGTGCGCGGGTCGGCTGGTTGAATCGAGTCGCGGCGTCACGCTTGCCGGTAGTGGCTCGAACGCGCCGGAGGCCCGGCAGGAACAGTTGACCTGTAGAGACCGGTTTGTCGTGCATGCACGACAAGACACACCTCCCGCCTGCACCCGCCGGGGACCGCGATGACTTGTGCGGGCGGAATTTCCTGTCGGATAAGGTTCGGAGCCACCGGGAATCCCGGTACGGCAAGAGTTGAACCGTACCGGGATTCCCGGTGGCTCGATACCTTGAATGGCGTACCGAAAACGACACGGAAGTGCAGGAACGATCCCTAGACCTTGGGCGACGTCACGAGCGTAACGGATCGAGTTCGCGTAGCGCTTGCGGCGTTCGAGCCGCGGGCCGGCGGCTGGGCAGAATCGTACGGTCGGCTTCCGCCGTGCCCCGGCCGGCACGTTCGCTCAACGCAACCCGCGCACTCGCGTAAGCTTCCCCCTGCGTGACACAGTCTGAAATTGGAGTTTTCCGGCAGGATAGCCCTGCGAGGAGGCCCCGATGAGAAGAAGCCGATTCACCGAGACGCAAATCGTATCGCTATTGAAGGAAGCCGAAGGCGGCGCGACGGTGAAGGAGATCTGCCGTCGTCACGGCATCAGCGATGCGACGTACGACAACTGGAAGTCGCGGTACGGTGGGATGAGCGCGTCGGAGCTTTCCCAGTACAAGAAGATGTACGCGGAGTTGGCCCGAGAGAACGACGCGCTGAAGGAACTGATCGAAAAAAAGTACTGAGGCCATCGGACAAGCGCGAGGCGGCGCGCTATCGGGTGGCGCGTCACGGGCTGAGCAGGACACGCGGGTCACCGATGCGTCGAGGAGCCGGTGGCGGATCGCCCCATCGCTCATCGCCCGAAACCATTCCGCCGCACGGCGGCGGCGCTTCGGAAGCGGCACATGGAAACGGCGCCGGATCGGAACCCGCGCCAGGCACGGCGACGCGCGTTTGGATTCGAATGACACCGGGAAAACCCACCCTCGGCCACGATCGTTTCGGATCGGCCGTCACCGGCGGCACGTCCGTGTAGCCGCTGTTCCGTGAAAAACAGGCTGCAAATAATAGTCGCCACTACAGGCCGGTTCGATGGGTATGCTTTATCAGTCAAGGAAGTGCTGGCGTCATTTGTCGCATGACACCATTTTGAAAGGGAAACCGTACCGCTGAGGAAGGTTTGTTCTATCGACGAAAAGCTTGGGATTATCCGGGGGCTTGCACTCGCGGGACGGTGGGGGCGTATGGGCGTGCGTGTGAGGAATTCGACGGTGGTTCCTGACTGGCCGAGGATACGGAGACGCGGCGTGCATGAGGGCATGACGATGGCAGCGCGGCCGGGTGCCTGGGCGGCACCGTTCGGGGAGGCTTCGTGCCAGGAAAAAGGTAATAAAGACAAGAGTTTATCTTGTTTCTCAGCGATCGATTCGGACCATAATCATGATATAATGGGAGCCGGGAGCCGGGAGCCGGGAGCCGGGAGCCGGGAGCCGGGAGCCGGGAGCCGGGAGCCGGGCTGTGTCCGCGGCGAGGCACGCCGCCTAGAGCATCCCCGCCCTCGCGGGCGCCCCGCTTCCGGAGCGTTACCGGCCTTGCCTTCGGCGGGACGCCGCCGGCGTTCGGACGGTTCTTCCCGATCCCCGCAAGTTCTGCGCCGCGCGGCTGACGCCATGGGCCGCATCGACATTGCCCGGGGGGAGCGCCCGTCCCACCGTCCGGGCTTCCGTCTCCGCCGTCCCGCGGGGACTGCCACCTCACCCTCTGCCTCGTTCGCCCGGCGCCTGCCGCGCGCGGCGGCCGGGCTGCTTCTCGTCGTCGCCGGAATGTGCGCCGTACCCACGGTTGCCCGGGCGCAGACCATGGTCGCCGACGATTGGACACTCATACCCTCGGGGCTCGGCGCTGGCGACAGCTTCCGGCTCATCTTCGCAACCTCGACAACCCGCAACGCCACGTCGGACGACATCGCCGTCTACAACACCTTCGTGCAAACCCGCGCCGCGGCGGGACACAGCGCCATCCAGACCCACTCGAGCGGGTTCCGGGTGGTCGGGTGCACGGCGGACGTCGATGCCCGCGACAACACCTCCACCACCTATACCACAAGCGACAAGGGCGTCCCCGTCTACTGGCTCAACGGCAACAAGGCCGCGGACGACTACGAGGATTTCTACGACGGCTCCTGGGACGACGAGACAAACCCGACGAACGAGTCGGGGAACGCCCGGAACCTGGACGGCATCAACGCCCCGTACACCGGATGCAACCACAACGGCACCGAAGCGTTCTTTGGTTCCCTCAGCACAGCGCTAGGGGCAACCAACGTTCGAGTGGGGGACCCGAACAGCACCGGCGCAGGACCGCTCAACGGCGACAGCTCCGTCCTGCGTACCGATTCCCGGCCGTTCTACGGGCTCTCGCCCGTGTTCGAGGTCGCCCAGGCGCAGACGCTCACGACCTTCGTCAGCAACGGTACGTCGTCGACTTCTGGCGCCAATTTTCTCTTGCAGCAGAGCTTCACGACGGGCACCCACACGGGTGGCTACGTACTTTCCGAAATCGACATTCCGCTGGGCTCTGGATCCGGCACGAATTTTTCCGTCAAGGTCAGGGAGGACGACAGCGGTGATGCGGGCGAGCTGGTGGCCACCCTTGCGAACCCGCCTACCTTGACAGAAAACAGCGTCAACACGTTCACGGCCCCGGCCGGCACGACGCTCAAAGCGGGCACGACCTACTGGATAAGCCTGGGCGAAGGAGTCACATTAAGGGAAACGTATCGGGATAAGGAAGGAGACGACGAGACCGGCGAGGCGGGCTGGAGCATCGGCAACGGCTCGCGAATAAGAAGCAACATGAACTCCGACTGGACAGCGTCAACAAAGTCTCTTGTCTTCTCGATCAAAGGCACCCTGGGCAGCGCGGCCACGGGCCAGCCGAACATCTCGGGCACGCCGCAGGTGGGCATGGAGCTGATGGCGGGGCAAGGCGACATGGACGACGCCGACAATCTGCCGGTCACGCCCTTCCCGGACGGCTACACGTTCCAGTGGGTGAGCGTGGACGACATGGACGCCGAGACGGACATCATGGGCGCGACCGCGCTGACCTACGAGCCGGTCGCCGCGGACGTCGGCAACCGGCTCAAGGTGGAGGTCACGTTCACCGACGGCGTCGGCACCGAGGAGACGCTTGCAAGCGACCTGGTCGGTCCGGTGGTGGCGGCGGCCGGCCCCTGCCCCGCGGACAACGACTGGTGCGCGACGATGACGGTGGGGATGTACGCGTTGTCTTCTGTCCTGAACCTCTTCGGATTCAACAGACAGGGAAGGCAGCTCTATGGATTGCTGGATAACACGACCATCCCCTACGACTCGTCCTTTGAGGTCGTGTCAATCTACATAGACCCTAATGATTTCGTAAGAGTGCATCTCGACGCCTATGTGCCGCTCGGCACGGTGTTCAATCTGGGCGGGACGGAGTTCACGGTCGACGCCGACAGTAGATCATCCACTCAGGGCTGGCATTTTTGGGACCGCCCCGCGGACTTCACCTGGCTCGACGGCCAGGAAGTCACGGTGAGCGCGAACCTCCCCCCGCTGCTGGAGCGCGCCGCGCTGGACGGGACGTCGCTGACGCTGACGTATGCCGAGGATCTGGACACGAATTCGGTCCCGGCGGCGGACGCGTTCGAGGTCGATGTGGACGGCGCCGACGGCCCGACGGTCTCAAGCGTGGCGGTGTCCGGCAACACGGTGACGCTGACGCTGGCGACGGAGGTCACCGGTACGGATGTCGACGTGACGCTGGACTACGAGGTGCCGTCGAGCAATCCGCTGCAGGACCTGTCGGGCCTCGATGCGCCCGCGCTGGACGGTTTTGAGGTGAACATCAGCGCCGCCAGCGGCCAGCCGAACATCACGGGCACGCCGCAGGTGGGCATGGAGCTGACGGCGGGGCAAGGCGACATCGCGGACACCGACGGCCTGCCGGGCAACTTTCCGAACGACTACAGGTTCCAGTGGGTGCGCGTGGACGACATGGACACCGAGACGGACATCGGCAGTGATTCGCACACCTACACGCCGGTGGCCGCGGACGTCGGCAATTCCATCAGGGTGGAGGTCAGCTTCACCGACGGGTCAAACAACCCGGAGGGCCCGCTTGCGAGCGATGCGACGGCGACAGTGGTGCGGGCGCCGGAGGACTGCGCCACCGACCGGCCCCACAACGACTGGTGCACGACCCTGACCGCGGGGGTGCGCAGTGATTCGGATGGGCGAAGGTCCGGATACTTTGGGGGCTTAGGACGTCTTGACGATTCGGTCATCAACTACGGCCCGTCCTTCGAGGTCCTGCGGATTGAAATAGACGAATCGTTGATAGGTGACGATACTGTCTCGGTCGATCTCGACGCGTTGGTGCCGAGCGGCTCGGTGTTCAACCTGGGCGGCACGGAGTTCACGGACAGCGGTGTGGGTTTCGATGCGGTAACCTTCGCAATTTACATCTGGGACCGCCCCTCGGGCTTCACCTGGCTCGACGGCCAGGAGGTCACGGTGAGCGCGAACCTCGCCCCGCTGCTGGAGCGCGCGGCGGTGGACGGGACGACGCTGACGCTGACCTATGCCGAGGACCTAGACACGAATTCGGTCCCGGCGGTGGACGCGTTCGAGGTCGATGTGGACGGTTCCGACGGGCCGGACGTCTCAAGCGTGACGGTGTCCGGCAACAAGGTGACGCTGACGCTGGCGACGGCGATCACCGTGTTGTCGGACACCGATGTCAAGTTGGACTACACGGCGCCGGCGAGCAACCCGCTGCAGGACCTGTCGGGCCTCGATGCGCCGTCGTTCACCGATCGGACGGTCGACACGGTGGACGAGACCGCGCCGGCGCTTGAGAGCGCGGAGGTGTTTACAAATGGCGGTGGTATTCTCCTCACCTTCGACGAGGACCTTGACGTCGGGCCGGACAAGCCGCTCCCTCCAACCAGCGACTTCACCGTCACGGTCGGCGGCGACGAGATAACGGTGGAGCTTGTGGACCGCAGCGCCGACGACGAAGTGTTTCTGCAACTGGGCTTCACCGTCAAGCAGGGGCAGACGGTCACGGTGAGCTATACGAAATCGGCGTCCGGGGCCATCCGGGACGCCGCGGGCAACGAGACCGCGCCCTTCACCGACCATCCGGTCAACAACAACTCCACCGTCCCGGGCGCGGAGCTGGACCCCGATTCGCTGGAGGTGAACGAGGGTGCGACCGAGTCCTACAGGGTCAGGCTGGGGCAGGGGTTGGCAACGCAGCCGACCGGGCCGGTGACGGTGACGTTGAGCGTCTCGGACGCCAGCGTGACGCTCTCGCCCCAGAGTCTCGTGTTCACACCAAGCACACCGAACGACTGGAGAATTTGGCAGCGGGTGACGGTGACGGCGGTCGATGACTCGAACGCGGTGGACGAGGAGGTGACGGTGACGCACACGGCCTCGGGCGGCGGGTACGACGGCGCGACGCTGCCGGACCTGACGGTCACGGTGGTGGACAACGACGGCGCCGTCGAGGCGGACCGGGCGGCGCTGACGTTCGCCGAGAGCGGGTCCGGCACCTACGCGCTCAGGCTCACGCGGCGCCCGACCTCGGACGTGACGGTGAAGGTGACGGGGTTTGTGGTGGACGAGGTGAATGTGGCCCCGCCGACGCTGACGTTCACGCCGGACGACTGGGACGCTTGGCAGGCCGTGGCGGTGATCAGTTTCCATGACGCGGACAAGAACGACGAGGTGGTGACGCTGCGCCACACCGCGACGGGCGGCGGCTACTCGGTGGAAGCCGATGATGGCGCGCGCGCCGCCCCGGTGAGGGTGACGGTGGAGGACGACGAGGCGACGGCGCCGGGGGCGCCGGGCCTCACTGCGCGGGGCGCCAACGAATCGGCGGTCCTGCGGTGGGACCCGCCGGGCGACAACGGCGGCGCGCCGGTGACGGGCTACCGGTACAGGCGCGTCGGCGGCACGGCCGTGGCGGTGCCGGGCGGCGCTGATGCGCGCACTGTGACCGTGCCGGGCCTGGACAACGGCACCGAGTACGCCTTCGAGCTGCAGGCGCTGAACCGCATCGGCGAGGGGACGTGGTCGACCGCGCGAACCGCGATCCCGATTCCGCAGACGCTGACGGTGGAGGCGGTGAGCGATGAAGTGACCGAGGGCGAGCCGGTGCGCTACCGCATCGTGATGTCGGAGTGCGCGGACTGGGTGAGTGTCAATCTGGTCTATGCCCACGAGGGCGAGTTCATGCGTTTTGCGCCGTCGAGCTCGGGCCAGGGCATCCGCTGCGTAGGGGGCGAGAAGGCGTGGGAGATCGAGCGGGGCACGGTGGACGACGACGACATCGAGGCGCACGGCAGCTTCACGGTCACGCTGCGGCCCGGCGACGGCTACGGGCTCGGCACGCCGTCCTCGGCGACGATTCGGATTCTGGACAACGACGGCGGTACGGCCCCGGGGGCGCCGCCGCGCCCGGCGGTGTCGGTCGTTTCGCCGAGGATACTGGAGGCGACGTGGCGGGCGGCGCCGGACAACGGCGCGGCATTGACGGGCTACGAGATGGAGTACCGGGAGGGGACGACGGGGCCGTGGACGCGCTGGCCGGAGGCGATCGCGCCGGACACGCGCTCGGTGCGTATCGGGGCGCTTAGCCCCGATACGGCGCACCAGGTGCGGGTGCGGGCGAATAACGTGCGCGGAGACGGCCCGTGGTCGACGCCGGGCGAGGCGCGAACGGCGCCGGACCCGGGGGTGCGGGTGTCGATCGCGAGGCCGGACAACAGTTCCAGGATCGGGACCGAGGGGGACACGCTGGCGTTCACGGTGCACGCGAGGCCGGCGCCGACCTCGGCGCTGCGGGTGGACGTTCGGGTGACCGAGACGCTGGAGACGATCCTGGGGCGCACGCCGACGTCGGTGACGGTACCGGCGGGGCAGGACTCGGTGAGTTTCGAGGTCAGGACCGAGGACGACGACGAGGACGAGAGCCACTACAGCAGGGTGACGGCGGAGCTGCGCCCGAGCGTGCGCTACGTGCTGGAGGGAACGCGCGCGGTGACGTACACGGTGATCGACAACGACGCGGACACCGAGCGGGGCCGCCCGTTGCGCCCGCGGGTGGAGGCGATCGAGGATCCGAACACGAGGCCGCACGTCCGGGAGGTGGCGGAAGACCCGGTCGTGACGCTGCGCCTGACCTGGGGGGGCCCCCGGCGGACATTCCGCTGGCGCAGGTGCGCGGCTGGCTGGTGGAGTGGGCGCACGTGGCGAGTTGCTCGGAGCCGGTTCCGACGGATGAGTCGTGGCCCGGCGGCGGGAACATCGAGGTGGAAAGCCGGGAGTTCCTGCACCGGCCCCGCAACGCGGCGCACCTGCGGGTGGCGGCGATCCTGGTGGGCGACGGGATCGGGCAGTGGTCGGAGACGGTGTGCGGGGATGTCGGGGACTTCGTGCCGGAACCCGACGAGGGGCCGGGGCCGTCGGTGACGTCGGTGGCGGTGGCGCCGGACCCGGACCGCAACGGGCGCTGGACGCCGGGCGAGGCGATCACCATCACGGTCGAGTTCAGCGACCCGGTCACGGTGCGCGCCACCGAGGGGCGGCCCTCGATCAGGGTGTACACCGACGCCGGCGCGCGCGATGCGGCCTATTCCAGGGGCTCGGGCACGAGGTCGCTGACATTCGTCTACACGATGCGGGACAACGACGAGACGGTGTTGTCGGTGGTGGTGGCGCCGAACTCGCTGGCACTCAACGGCGGGGAGATCGTGGGCTCGAGAGGGCGCGCGGCGGTGCTCGAGCATGAGCAGGCGGAGCGCTCGGGGACGCCGCCGTCGAGCGGGAGATCGGTCCAGCGGCCGGACACGGACACGTCCGAGGGCAAGGACTCGGACCCGCCGGAGAAGGTCGAACCGCCGTCGGTATCGGTCGCCGACGCCGAGGTCCGGGAGGGTCCGGGCGCGGCCCTTCAGTTCGCGGTGCGGCTCAGCCGCGCGGCCTCGGACCCGGTCACGGTCGGGTACCGGAGCACGGACAAGAGCGCGACGGCCGGGCAGGACTACAGGGCGGTCTCCGGCACGCTGAGGTTCGCGCCCGGGGAGACGACGAAACGGGTCCGGGTCGAAGTGCTCGACGACGCCCACGACGAGGGCGAGGAGATGATGCTGCTGGTGTTGATCAGCGCCGAGGGCGCGGGCGCGACACTCGCCGACAGCGTGGCGGAGGGGACCATCGAGAACACCGATCCCATGCCGCGGGCGTGGCTCGGGCGGTTCGGGCGCACGGCCTCGGATCACGCGATCGGCGCCATCGAGTCGCGGTTCGCCGAAGACGCGGCGACGCAGCCGCAGTCTCACCTGACCGTCGGCGGGCGGCGCCTGGACGAGGAGTGGCGGCGCGTGAGGACGGCGCTGGACTGGGAGCGGGTGCGCGCCGGGTTCGATGCCGGCACCGACGCCCCTGCCTCGCCCGGCGGCCACCCGCCCGACCCGCGGCTCAAGGAGCTGTCGCCCTGGGAGCGCATGGACCGGCTCAAGGCGCAAATCAGCCTTGCAGGCGGCAGATCTGCGGTCGGCAGACCTGCGGTCGGCAGTCCTGCGGACGGCAGTCCTGGGGGCGGCGGCCCTGCGGACGGCGGCCTTGCAGGCGAAGATACTGCTCTGCGCAGCAGTGCCCTGCGCAGCAGTCCTGCGGACGGCAGCCCTGCGGACGGCGGCCTTGCAGGTGAAGATACTGCCCTGCGCAGCAGTGCGCTGCGCAGCAGCGGGGAGGCGGCGAAGGGCAAGCTGCGCGGGTTGCTCACGGAGTTGTTGGGCCTGTCGGACATCGAGCGGCTTTCGGAGCTCTCGGATATCGAGGCCGACCCGTTGAACACGTCGTTTTTCTACTCCGGCGCGCTGGACGGCAACGGCCGCCCGCGGGGTCCGGACTGGCTCGGGCAGTGGTCGGCGTGGGGCCAAAGCGCGGCCACGCGGTTCGCCGGCGCCGAGGGCGAACTGTCGGTCAACGGCGAGGTGACCACCGCCACGGTCGGCTTCGACACCCGCCGCGAGCGGCTCATGGCCGGGGTGGCGCTGGCCTACAGCGAGGGACAGGGCGCGTTCGCGCTGCCCGGCGCCACCGGCGGCGCCATTGCGAGCACGCTGACGAGCCTGCACCCGTTCGCGCAGTACCGGATCAACGAGCGCGCCAGCGTCTGGGGCGTCATCGGCCACGGAGCGGGCGAGCTCACGCTGACGCCTCAGGGGGCGCCGGCCGGCATTGAGGCGGATCTGTCCACCTCCATGGCGGCGTTCGGCGGCCGGGGCGTGTTGAGCGTGCGCAGCGCGGGCGAGGCCCAGTTCGAGATCGCGCTGCGTTCCGACGCGCGCTTCACGAACACCGTCTCCGACGCCGTGGAGCACCTCGGCGGCGCCACAGGCGCCACCTCCCGGGTGCGGCTCGTTGTGGAGGGGCGCGGTTCGCTGCCGCTGCTCGGCGGGGTGCTCTCGCCGACGCTGGAGGCGGGGTTGCGCCACGACGACGGCGACGCGGAGAGCGGCGCGGGGCTTGAGATCGGCGGCGGTCTGGCTTACGCCTCCGGGCGTTTCTCGGTGGCGATCAACGCCCGCGGGCTGCTCGCGCACCGGGACGAGGCGTACGAGGAGTGGGGCGTGAGCGGATCGGTGCGCTTCACGCCGCGCAAGGACGGGCGCGGGCTGAGTGTGGACCTGGGGTCCACCTGGGGTGTGGCGCAGAGCGGCGTGCAGTCGTTGTGGAACACCGGACAGGCGCCGGACCCGGTCCGGGCGGGCGCGTTCGAGGCCGGGCAGCGGTTCCAGGCGCAGCTCGCCTACGGGTTCGACGGGCGCAAGGGCCGGGCGCGGTGGCAGCCGTACCTGAAGGCCGACGCCGGCGAGAACGGCACGCCTGCGTTCGGGGTCGGGTTGAAGATGACCTCGGGCGAACATATCGAGGCGGGTCTGGAGATCGGCACGCACGCCCCCGAGTCCGAGCGCGCGGGCACCGGCGGACTGGAACGCGGCCTGTACGGGCCAGGCATTGGTGCCGGCGCCGACGTCTCGGGCGCGGCGATCAGGCTGCAGGGCTCGCTGCGCTGGTAGGCGCGGTGGCGTCGCGGATGCTTGCCGAAGGACGCGTTCGGGGTCGCGCCCCTCGACAAGCTGCGGCACGAGCGGGTGGACATCGGCGCGATCGGCCGGTGGCTCGATACGAAGCCGCAGATGGCGTGCGTGAGGGCGCTGCGCGGACCGACCGCGCGGCGTGTCGCCGGCGTGCGCGTTTGCACACACCGCCGCCGGGAAGGGAACCCCCGCAGGCATGGCGAGAGACGGCGGCGCGAGGGCATGGGCGTTTTTGCGGCGAAACCCGGCCTACCGGGAGGCATGGCGGGCGGCGTTCGAGCCCCCGGTGGCGGAGGCGGCGCCCTTTCCGGTGCGCATTCAGTCGATGGCCGACCGTGGGGCGCTCGCGTGGGGCCTGCTGGCGTGGGAGAACCCCCGCAGGACAGACGGTCCGGCATCGCCGTTCTGGGCCGAGGCGCCGATGCTGGACGGCGAGTGGGTGGGCGACGGGAGCGCCGTCGTTGCTGGAATTCATGGCGGGGTCGGGCGCCCGGCTCGAGGGGCTGAGGCTCCTCGACGGCGCGCTCATTCTCAAGTTCGAGAACGGATCGCAGGCCGTGCAGGTCCGCATCGGACCGGGATCCGAACCGGGAATACACAAGGCGCTGGCGGTTGCCGTGCGGCTGGGGCAGGCGCAGGGGATCGGGCGGCTGAGGGTACTGGCGAACGTGGCGGGCAAGCCGGGTCCGCATCCAGGGCGCGGCCGAAGCGGAACCGACCGCGAGCTTCTGACGGTTCTGGACGGGCGTCTCGCCGGCAAGTCCTGGCGCGAAACGGCGGTGGATCTCTACGGCGCGAAGCGCGTGGCGGCGGAATGGCACCCGAACAGCTGGATGCGCTCGCGCGTGCGCCGGCTGGGCCGGCGGGCACACGGGTTGATGCGGGGCGGTTACCGGGATCTGGTCGCCGGGCGGTAACGCCGGTCGGGGATCCGGGATTGCGCGCGCCAGGGGGCTCGTTTTCGGCAATCGCAGCATCCGACCCTGGCGGAGCGCTGCGAATTCATGTTGGATTGCCCTGCGTGCGTCCCGGGATCGTCCGGGGTGCCGGAGGACAGGGAAAACGTGTTGTTGGGCACATTCTTCCTCTGACTGCACCCACCGATCCATTTGATCGGAGTGTCTTCGGGGTGAAACGTCTGACGTGGTGGACTGATCCGGCACGGTCAAGTCGGTGTGGTCGCAGCGTTATTCATCGGTTGGGCGCGGGTGCGGGCCCCGGGCTGCGACGATTTCCCAACGCGCGTCGCAGGATCGGGAGCCGCCCGGGATTCGTGGCTGCATCTCGGCCCGGGTTGCAATTGGGGGTGACCCGCCGCCATTTCGTGTAGTGGCAAGCAGATGAGACGGGTACTTTCTTATATCCAAGCCTTTTCAGTATTAAATGTTCTAACGACGTACAGGAACCAGGCTGCGATGTCCGAACGATATCGTTTATGAATCCCACTATGGGCCGAACCTAGTCCACGTCTTAGCGACCGACAACGGACTGCCTGCCGCAAGGAGCGCGGTGTTGACAGAGTGTTGATTCCCATAAAATCCAAAGGTGGTCGCGGCGGCCGTATTGCGGGGACTGTACGGATGAACCGGGCGGCCCGAACGCATGTCGCCGTGGATCCGTGGATCCGTGGATCCCGAGAACGAAGGTTGCAGCGGATCCCGTGCGGCTCGGCAAGACCTGACGCTGGCGGACCGGCGCTGCGCTGCGAGGCCGGCGGGGCCGAACACGACCGCGACGTCACCGCGGCGCGGCATCTTGTGAAGGAAGGCCGGCGCCTGCTCAGCGAACATCCGCCGGGGGTAGCCCGGTGACCTCGAGTGGAGGGTAAGACCCCGGACCGCACCCGACTCGATCCGGGTCCGCTCAGGTACCGGCCGAAACGCAAACGAACTCCGCGCGGTCAAGGCGGTACGGAACCGCTGCACGGTGCGAACCGCTTCGGCCGCGTCAGGGACCGACTCCAACCCAGAGGCCAGCGGCCGCCGGATCGATGGGCTCGGTCCAGACCCTGACAGCCGAAACCGGCTGCTTTCGCCAGATTGGTCCATGTACAAGCCTGCCGGGGCCGTCACCATGGGGCGATGTGCGATTCAATTCGCCGCGAACTGGGCGCCCTCGCCGCACTGTACTTGCAGAACGAACAGTCGTTCGTGGTCCGCCGGTCCATTCAGCGGTTCCTGGCCGGCGAGATCACCGCGCAGGACGCAATCAAGCGAATCGGCGAACAGTCCGATGTGCGTGACGAGGATTCGCCCACCGACGAGTCGTGAACGCGTCAGGGCAATTGCACGTCTGCGCTGAACGTGACTGGCGAGGAATTTCCGAACGTCAGAGGTCAGTCATTGAATGAACCAATTTTTCGCAAGGTTACGCGAAATGAACCGGGCAGGCGGTTCTTAGACTCGCCGGAGCGAAATGGTTTTTCGTGGCGTAGCGTAGGTGGGCGTATTCACGCGTAGCCGAGCGTAGGCCTGACAGCAAGGCGCTGGAGAACGCCTGGTCGAAGCAATTGCCATGCGCTTTTCGCGTCCGAATACTGAGGCGCTGTTGAGCCAATCAAGGCGTGCGAGAGCGAAAGGAAACACAATGAGCGAGACAGGACCGGATCCGGTGGCGTCAGCGATGGCGGGAGCCGTCCTCGGAGTTGAGGAGGACCTGGCGGAAGCCACCGAAGTGTATGGGAACATGTATGCGCAGGCGTACTGGAGGGCGTTCGACGCTCTGAAGGGGCACGTGGGAACGGATGTCTCGGCCGGGCTGGGCGAGGATTTTCAGGTGCTGTTCTACGCGTTCTGCAAGCGGCGGATCGAGCAGCGGGTCGGCATCGTCGAAGTCGAAGTCGAAAATCTGCCGGACAACTCGAATGCGGAAAGTTCCGATCCAGGTCGTTTGGGCGCGGGTGTCTGTGGGTGATCGCTGCAAATCGCACTCTTGGCCCGAACCGCAACTGAAAAGACCGATAGAGTTTTCAGGAGGCAGGCGCAAGCCGTTGCCGGGCGCCGGCTGCGCCGCGTAGCGGGTTGGTGTGCGTCCGGATAGCTTCGAGCGCTGCAAGGGCGAAAAAGGACCCCGCGTTCACCACAGTCGAATCACGTCGAAACCGTCGAACACCGGGTCTGCCGAGATGAACGGAAGTTCGCGCGCCAGGGCCTGTGCGGCAAGCATCCGGTCGAACGGGTCGCGATGACGACCGGGCAGGCGCCCGGCACGTTCGGCATCTGAGACGCCGATGGCCAGTTCCTCGAATCCCTGGCTGCGGATGTGGCCGGCCACATCGAGCGCCACGGCCTCGCAACCTGGCAGCTTGCCGATCCGGAACTTGGTGGCGATTTCCCAGGCCGACGCCGCGCTGACCGCGACGCCGTTCAACTCGTCGGCGATGGCGTCGCGCGCAATCGTGGAGAGTTTTTCGCTATCGGCAATCCACCACAGAAACGCATGGGTATCCAGCAACACCAGCACCGCTAGCGGCCTTCCCACGCGGCCAGCTCTTCCTCCGGCAGCGGGTCGAAGAACGTGTCGGGAACCACGATCTTTCCCTTGAGAACATCGGGCTGGCGCTTGACCGGGGTCTTGCACGCGACCAGACGCGCGACGGGCTGGCCGCGCCGTGCGATGACGACATCTTCGCCGGCCTCGACCCGTGCCAACAATCGGGACAGCTCGGTCTTGGCTTGATGGACATTGACAACGTGCATGGCGTTATCCTGGGGCGGGGTTGACTTAGCTAACAATAGGACCAGATATCCGGCCGAGTCAAGACCGCAAGAGGGCCATGAGACGCAGGTCGCCTTCGTCCTTGAGTACGCGGAAGAATCGGTGGCCCGGGCCGCCGTCGCGCACTCGGAGCGCGCATGGGCGATGGTGCGGGATGAGTTTGGGAGTCCCAAGGGTTGCGCGAAGAGCTGGCAATGATCGGCTTTTGATCTGGCCTGGCCGGTTTTCGGGCTCGAAACAGCCCTACTTCCTGACGGGACCGCGCGCGAAAGCGCGCAACCCGCGCGGTTGCCGACTTTGCGTTTCGGCTGATCCCGGCATGGGTGCGTAGCCGTTCGAACCGGGGCGTACCGGCGTCGAAAAGTGTAGGCCGGTGAGTACCGATTTCTGTTGCCCGGCGGTTTTTCCGTGCCTATGTTCGCCCGCATGAGCACGCCGGCCCGCCTTCTGGACCCCGACATCAACCGACTGCTGGACGCGTCGTTCGACGAGGAACTGCGCACATCGGTGCAGGCCTGCCGGCAGTGTTGCGGCATCAGCCCGAGCGGGTTCGGGCGCCAGGTGGTGGGCTGCCTGGACAGGCTAAGTTGCGGATGCAATATTTAACCCGCTTGGGCGCATCTCCGTCTCAATGCGTCACTACGCCAAGTGAGTCCAAGAACCAGGCGCTATCCAACCAGCCGCACAGTAGCGCGATCGCCAGCAACCCGTTCAACAACGGCGCAAGCGCGTCAAAGACCGTGAACCTCACCCCCGTTAGTGCCCGGCGCAACACCCATCGGGGAGCGCTCACCAGGCGCCGCCGCCTGCAACTCGCCTCCTGGAATGCCAGCAACTCCTCCAGCTCCGACAAAATTCTTGCGCGACGGTGTCTTTATAAATCGCGCCCTTCCAATCCATTGCCGAGGGATTGCGGGATATCCACTGCCCAACGTCCGAGATGGTGTTCTTGATCATGCCGCCAGGCACACCTACCGATATGCGTTCATCTGCTCGACGATGAAACGCAACGAATTCGTCGAGGACGGACGCCGAAAGGAAGTGGATGAGGTCGTCGAAAACGCACGCCGTGCGCAGGCCAAGGTTCTTTAAGGAGGTTAGAAACACCGCGTATTGGTTGGGTATCCGTCAAGAATTTCGCGCATAACGGACCAATTCCGGGCTCCGTTCGGCTGGTCACCGGTGCAGCATCGTTCGATTGCCGACGCGAGATCCCGTCAAGTTTCGAACGCAACTCTCTCGATAACGGACGCGCCGTTTGGATTCCGCCCGCTTCCATGGGCGATGTCGTCACATTTTTTTGTCCGGTCCAACGATTCCTCGCTTGCTGTCCGCGGATGAAGCGGCCGTCGTTGGGAATCCGGTCTGGAGATACAACTTGGCGCCAGGACTCAGCGGCGTTCCCGGGGCCGGGCCTCGTTGACGCGAAGTGCCCGACCGCCCAAGTCCTTGCCGTTGAGATAGCCGACCGCCGCTTCGGCCTCGGCCTGATTGGGCATCTCGACAAAACCGAACCCTCTGGCCCGTCCCGTTTCCCGGTCCGTCAGGATGTTGACAGACGACACCTCCCCGAACTCCGCGAAGGCATCCCGAAGTTCGGACTCCGTCAAGGAATAGGACAGATTTCCCACATAGATATTCATTGGCTCAAACTCTCACTCACGCCATTAGTCCTTGAAAAGCAACTCATCGAAAGCGCAAGACCGAGCGCTCGATGAACCCGCCTTCACCGGCCTTCCCTGAAAGCCGACTCTCGACCGTCAATGTCCTGGTAACCACCCCGCTGGAGTGGGAGCGCCAATGTACGCGAGCACCGGCGGGCGCGCAACAATCGATCGCCTTATCGGCATCGCCTATCCGGGAAATGGCGGCGCGACGGCAACTGCAACCGGCCCCGACGCCCCGTATTCAAGTCGTGCGGCTGAATCGATTCGGCACAAGCGTACGGGTTTTCATTGCCGACCGCGAACCCAACGGCGGGCACCTCAAGGCCAGGATACGAGAAGGCGAGTGCAGTGCGAGCATATAGTATGGTGTCCCGCGGCGCAGGAGAGGGCGCGGCGGCGTGTACAAGTCCTGCGGCAGTCTCCTTTACCGTGTGCTTCAGCTGAATCTGAGGTCACGTACCAAGCCGCCGATCGAGGCCCTTCTGCTTGATCTGCGCCCAGAGCGCTGTTAGTTCAGACGCCAAGCTTGCCGCAAATGCGTGTCGCGTGTCCTCGCTTGCCAGAAACCTCAAGTGCTCCTGGGTGGGATTCCTGAAATTTGGATTGACCTCCGTTTGGGGGTAGAAAAAGCACGGCCACCGATCCTCACTGCCATGGCTCCCTGTAAGGTTTCGTCTGAATTTTTCGTGCGTGTCCCCGTTTGCCTGTTTGTCGCAATGCACACCAAAAAACACGCCGCTTTTCCAAACATCGAATTGAATGCCCAGCCTGGCACCGTAACCAATCTCGTAGTACAACCCGCACCAGATTCCTCGATGTCCGGTCACAAGGCGTCGGATACGTTCCTCGGATATGTTCGACATTTCGTGCTTTCGCGGTAGCGCAGTGCTCAACGCGTCATCTATCTCCGAAAATAACTGCAAAATCAGTTGCGTCCACGCTTCGTCCATGGCCGCCTTCAAGTCATGCACAAGAACAAGGTTATCCTTCTCCAGACATAAATCCTTCAATGCGCTCATATATACCTCGCTGAAGTCCGTCCCCGTCAGCTTCTGAACCACCCGCAGATATTGTTCGATGGACTCCCGCAGCGCCGGTTCGTCGTACGCGCGCTGCTGGCATGTTCGCAACCAACCCTGAAAGCCGTCGTCCTTGTACGCAAGCTTCTCGTACCGTAGCTCGCCTCGACTGTCTTCCGACGGGTCGTGGCCGAACGGCGTCAAATACCGCAGATGAATGTCCCCATCCCGGTAACCCCGACCCTTCAATTCACCGTGGTAGCGCTGCAATTGTTCCGGTTGATCGCCGGCCCATATCTTATTCTCGATGACGACCGCCTGATTCATGGCGTTGGTGATCAGAATATCGATGTTGTGCCGCTCCCGCTCGACCGCCACACCCTTTTGGTCGAACTTCCCGACGTTCACGACCAACTGCAGGAATTCCTGCAGGTTCTTCCGTTGCGCTTCGCCTGGTTTCCGATGGTCGAGGAGCGCTGCCAGAAAGCGGGAGTGCAGATTGACCTCGTCACTTTCACTCCGCAGCACGAAGAAAACATTGAACGCGTCCGGTCGGCCGGCTTCATGGCGCTCATACAGCCGCGCCGCATCAGCCAACAACTCACGGTGTGGCTCGGTTATCGCCCCACCTCCGCATCACCTCGGGAAGCTCCCCGCACACGCCTACCGCGAACGCGCCTGCTGCTCTTTAACTGTATTGTCGTCACACCGTTCGCTTCTGGGTTCGTCACCTGGTACCGATCCCCTCCGTACCAGCGGCGCTCACTCTAGCCGAAGCCGATCGCCCTTGCACGCAGCTGGACGCCACCCTGGCGTCCACCCCGCACGAGCGGATGCCAAACGCCGGTGTTGCCCAGCGCCGCGCCCGGCCAGGCGCTTGAGACCATAACTTCCCGGACCCGCTACCGAGTGTCGCTGCTGAATTGACCTCAATGTTGCAGAAATTTCCGGCTGAAGTGGTGTTGAGGTAGGGTGAGATGGGCGTCACTGCTAGTATTGTTGAGGTTGCACATGTCGACAATGCCGAGAAGGCGGGGCCAGATCTTGTGAGGGTACTAGGCTGCTGGGCTGACGTCATTTTCGGGTTTGGAGTTCGTCGTATTTCACGCCAAACTGAGCACTGATTCCACGGCAAAACGAGCACCCTGTTCGAAGCGTTGGATCGGGGCGGCGAGCCACGCAGGACAACCGGCTACCTTGGCCCGTTTTCAACGACGGGGAGTGTCAAGGTGGCGAGAGCGAAGTTGTCGATGCGACGGATCAAGGAACTGCTGCGGCTGTCGGCTGCGGGTCGGAGCCAGCGCGAGATCGCGCGGGAGCTGGGCCTGGCGAACGGTACGGTCTCGGACTATCTGACGCGCGCCCGGCGAGCGGGTGTGGCGTGGCCGGAGGCGGCGATGTGGGACGATGCGGCGCTGGAGAGGGCGCTGTTCCCGCCGCCACCGAAGCTACCCTTTGAAGTTTCGGGGGAGGAATAAACCCAGTTCTTTCGTGCTAATGCCTCACTGACACACTGCTTCAAGCGCCTCGCGTTGATCGGCGTGCTTCCTCGGATTCTTTTCTTTCAGCGCTTCCAGGTTGAGCAACTTCCACCGAACGGCCGGAAGGTTTACGGCATCAGGCAGGCCGATGAGATCGAAGTCGGGCTCGGCGTTGTGGAGTCGCAGCAGGAAAGTCGAGATATCGCCGGTTAACCGCTCGGCAATGTCAGCGTGCAGGCGCTCCTGCGTCTCGACAAGCGCTTCCATCGGCACCGCTACGCGTGTCATTCCAACGAATTGTGTCTCGTAAAGATGCTCATCAATGCCGGCTGCTGACCCGAGCAACTCATGCAATGGTCGGCCCGAACTCGCCACGTAAACCATGAATACGCGGAACAGTTCATCCGTGACACCTTCGTTTTCGTACAGCAGCTTGATGTCGAACAGATCGCGCGGATGCCGACGGTCAAGCGCCGCGTGCAGCTTGCCGCCGTACAGATCCTCGAACGCCACAACCCTTGTCTCGACAAAGCCGAAATGCTCGGTGACCGCGTCCGATGTCCTCTTCGTGACCGGCGCACACACCGTTCCTCGAGTCACCGGTGAGGTCTCGACCTTGACCCGTACCGCACCCTCGCGGACCCGGATGCGCGCGTCATTGTTGCCTCCCCCGGCCATGCGCTGTGTTTCCACTCCTGGGTTGCGTTCTCCGATCGCCGCCACGATCCGCTCGAGCGTCTCGTCGATGTCGCGGAGCGATTTCTCACGCTCGTCCACCGGGAGATAGATCAGGTCGATATCCACGGACAACCGCGGCATCTCCCTGTAGAACAGGTTGATCGCGGTACCGCCCTTCAGCGCGAACACTTCCTCGGCGGCAATGTCCGGCAGGACGTGCAACAGCAGCCGAACCTGATCGACAAAGTACTCATCCATCAAAGCCTGCCTTTTCCTCTCCCCTTGGCACGAACTCGCCCGGCACATAGATCCGGTACGTCGGGTGAAGCACACCGCCCTTCACCAACGCCCGAGGTCCCGAGCCCAGGTAGATTCTCGAGGCATCGACATACTTGCGCCAGGGATGCCGGTACCTGTCCGCGAACACGAAGAACAGCCGGCGTACCTTGACGCTCCGACACCGAGCCAGCAGCGTTGTGAGCAACTCCGGCCTCAACGTCGTCAGCGCCTCGAAGATCTTGCCCAGGTTATCGAAACTCGCCTTGTTCGGGAGTTCGTCGAGTGCCTCGAGTATCGCCCGCTCGGGCAACGACGATCTTATGGGCCAGCGCCACACATTCACCGCCAGACCTCGTTCCTGCGCGTCCCGACCGGAATCGCCTATGCCGGCGGGATCATCGCCTAACAGCGTGCGCCGATGCGCGACGATCTTCGACTGCGTCGGTACCCGCTTAAGCCACGCGGGCACGGAGCCGTAAAAATGAACGCGCGCCAGGCCGCCCAGGCTCAGGTAATGGGAATAGCCCGCCATTTCCAGCGCGCTCTCCCCACCAAGATGTACATCCTTCTCCATGATTCGTTGCAGCGACAGCAGCGCGATCTCCCAGGCGACGCCGGACACACGCTCCACCCCTTCCGGCACCGGACGGCGATACACGCCTCTTACAACCCGCTCCAGCCATCCGCGCGAAACGTAGTTGTGGATAGACTTCGGGTCTATGCCCTGCGCCTTCAGCCACCTGGTATCGACCACAAAACCCGGCGGCACCTTGTCCAGTAGCGGTTTCAGTCTTTGTTTCCTTGCTTGGTCCATATCCATCGAAATTGCACGTTTTCAAAATCTTCCGGTATTTTACTACTAGTTGAACAAAATGGTTAACAGCCATTAAATTCAACGACACATAAAACACAACATGCAACAACTCCACTGTCAAATCCCTGTGGGCATACCAAACATCACCTCGTAGATCCCATGCCCGGCGCCGACCCGGCCACCGTGCTCTCGTTCTGCTGACCGCCCCGAACCGATTTCGCGCCGCCAAGCCGGTCAATCTCCGCGGCACCCGGGTGCGTTCAGCGTGTCCGTGAATCGCCACGTTCCGCCGAACGCGCCTCGATCCATGCGTCGATCTCGCCGCCGTAGCGAGACCCGCCTCAAGATTCGCCCGCAGGGAGCGCTGGACTTCATCCACGGATTCGGTCCTGTCCCTGCCCCTCGGGCGAAGATGCTGCGCTCCGAAGACTCACTGGCCGTTCGGCCGGGGATTCTCCACCCGGCCCCCGCAAGGCCGCTCCATCGGTACCGGCCGAAACGCGAACGGACGCCGCGCGGTCAAGGCGGTACGGAACCGCTGCACGGTGCGAACCGCCGCGGCCGCGTCAGGGACCGACTCCAACCCAAAGGCCAGCGGCTGCCGGACTGGTGGGGCCCAGTCCGGATCCTTGCAGCCGAAACCGGCTGCTTTCGCCAGATTGGTCCATGTACAAGCCTGCCGGGGCCGTCACCATGGGGCGATGTGCGATTCAATTCGCCGCGAACTCGGCGCCCTCGCCACACTGTACTTGCAGAACGAACAGTCGTTCGTGGTCCGCCGGTCCATTCAGCGGTTCCTGGCCGGCGAAATCACTGCACAGGACGCGATCAGGCGAATCAGGGAACAGCCCGATTTGCGTGACGAGGATTCGCCCACCGAAGCGTTTTGAGTGCGGAAAGACCATTGCCCGTCTGCGGTGAACGCGACGGGCGGGTGGGGAACGTCCAAGTGTCCGAGGCCAGTTAAGGCCCATGTGAATAGCCATACCCTGAACAATGGGCAGGAGACGGACAGGGTGAAGAAGCACGACGATATGCTCGCACGCGAGCTGCCGGATGAGTTGATTACGAGGCGGAACAACTCGCGGCATACCGGATTTCGAGTCCTGGTCGCGGTGTTGAAGACTGCCTGGCCGCACGCGTGTTGCGCCGGAAGTCGAGCGCGGCCCCGTTTAAGCCTCAGGACAAATCGCTGCGACATGATTCACCGATATACCGTTTAATCTGGATAATCAGGTCGTCGTTGCAGAAGCTGAGGCAGGTCATGTGCAAAAACCGATAGACTGATTGAAATCGTCGTTCCGGCGCACCTATAATTCCGGCGGTTCACCAAACCACAAACGGAGCAAGTGACTGATTATGTCCGCACTCGAAGAACTCGCACGCTCACGTGTAAAAGCCAAGGCCGCTGCAAGCAAGCTGGAAATCTCCGCGCTCAAGAAGCTCATCGAATCCTTGAATGTGTCCTTGGAAGCGCAAGAAAAGCGCGCGAAAGACAAGGCGGAACGCGAGAAACAGAACACCATCAGGCGGATTAATGCGCTGTTGGCCGACAGCGGTCTGTCCACTGCCGATCTGCAGCAGCCCGCGCCGAGTCGCGCGCGCCGCCGTACGAAAAAGCGACGCGGCGGTAAGCGCGGCAAGGTTGCGCCCAAGTATCGGTTGGTTGTCGACGGCGTTGAACATCTCTGGAGCGGCAGAGGACGCGCGCCACGGGTGTTCGCCGAGTATTTTGCTCAGGGCAAAAGCCGAGAGAGCGTGGAAATAGCCCAGCAGGCCTAGCGCCAGAACGGACATCTCCACTCGGCCGGTCGGCTCGCGAAAGAGAGCACGGTGGCAGTGTCGCACGGCGCCTGAAACTCGTTTCCCAAGCGCCAACCCGCCTATGGGACGCCGTCGCACTGTGACCTGGTTACGTCCGTCTCAGCGACACTCGCCGCAGACTGCTCTGTGTCTGGAGCCTCGGAAAAGTCGGGGTGGTTCAGCTCCTCGCTGGAGCTCGGCTTCTGACGGTGGTGGCTTGGGGACGGAAGCGCGGATCACGAATCAAATGGTGAATGCGATTACCAGCCCACCGCAACGCGTTTGGAATTCACCTTTTTCGATGAACTCGGAGGCCGAGGAGATTGCCGTCCCACACTTCAGTTCTGTGTTGATCGACAACATGGGCCACACATGCGCCCGCCACCGACACAGACGAGAACACACTTAAGGCTTCCTTCCCTAAAGCAACGATTGCACCGGCAGTCGGTGACCTGCTACGCGAGTTTTGGTCCGACGTTCGGGTCGTCCCTCGAAATCCGGCTCCCTTCCTCTTTGCTCAGCGCCGGAAAAAGTGTTTCTGGCTATGGGCCGGTTGTTAAGGACCTTTCACGACACGCAGCCCGGAAATGTTTACCGCACCCGTGAACTATCCCCCAATGGATTCTGTTACCGCGAAAGCGGGGCCATTCCAGTGCCGGCTTAGTTCGAGCCTACCTTCCACCCCAGATTTTCGTAGTGTCGGATCACAAGCAGCTTATTCATGATCGGAAATATTATGAATAACCCATTTAGCGTGAAGAAGCTGATGAACGCCATGCCCCACATACCCTTCGCGATGTAATAGATGCATCCGAACAAGAAACACCATAACCAATGCAACGGCCCCAGGATTCGCCTCGTGACTCCGCTGCTCGCGTGTTCGGCCATCATCTTTCGTTTCTCTCCCGATACCTGCCACGTCCGGTGGTAGTACTGTGCCCTACCGCGATCAATAAGAGACTAGCAGAGTTCCTGGTTTGTTGGCAGCGTCCCGACTCACGTTTGCACGGCGCAGCCGCCGGACGCGCTGCACAGCGGCGCGCCGTGCAAACGGCTGCGGGTCGGATTCGTCCGTGAAGCCTCCGATCCCGGTCCGCTTGATCGACTTCCCCGATGCCCCACCGATCAATCTTGAGCAGCTCCCCGCTTATTGCCCACACTGCAAGGGTCACGTTTTCGACAATTCGAAGTAGCATCCGGCGATCCCGCCACTTCCCGGTTCATCCCAGGTTGTCACGTCGGTCTCAGCGCGATGTTTTCTGGGCAGTGAATATTGCTATTTTCTTGAAAAAGGGCTGATGGAGAAGATCTCCGAGACCTGCGCAGCGTGCACGGCCGAGTACGCGATTACCCACGAGGCGGCGGGGCAGCGGTACGCACCGTTTCTGACGGGGGTTTCCCAGGTGCGGTGCCGGTTGTTGGCTGGCCCGAAAGCGGATGAGGCCCTTGTGTGGCGCACTCGATGCCCGGTCGGTCGACCATGGCGCGAATCTTGCGGTCATCGAGGTCAGGTCGCCGGGTGAGTTGCTGTTCCGCGAGCTGGTGAACGGGGTCTGGTTGGCAAGTACCGTGCAGGTGTACCTCGACCTGATGCGCAGCGAGGGCCGGGCCAGGGAACTGGCGAAACACCTGCGCGACGAAAGGATCGGGTTCTGATGGCGAAACCTGCGACCATCGACGGGTACGACGACAAGTACACGGCGGACTGCGAGCGCGTGCTGGTGACCCTGCTCAGCGGACTGGGCCCCTGGAAGGAGTCGGTGTTTCTGGTGGGTGGACTGACTCCCGGATACCTGGTGAGGGCTCGGCCGCCGAAGGTGCCGGCGCATGCCGGCACACAGGACGTGGACATTGTCATCGACCCGCAGATCCTGGTCGACACGGCGGGCTAACACACGCTCGAGGAGAACCTGCGAGCGATGGGGTTCGAGCGGTCGATGAACGACATGGGCCAGAAACTTTCGTGGCGATGGCAGGCCCGCACGGACAACGACGCCCTGATGGTGGTCGAATTGCTCGTGGACGCACCGGCAATTGCCGGTGGCAAGGTAGAGCCGCTGCCCACGGAAGGCAACATCTCCGCACTCAATGTCCCGAACTCGTCCATCGTCGCCGATCTGTACAGCGTCGCAGAGACTCGGGCGGAACTCCTTGGCGAGGCGGGAATCGCCATCGAAGCAGTGAAACACGCGAATCTGGTGAGCTTCACCTGCCTGGCGGTCGCCGTTCGCGCAGCGCGACGCGGTGGCCGTTTCGGTCACGTGGCCTCGATCTCGTGCCGCGCGGCGGTCGCCAGGAACGCAGAGCGGGTCATGCGGCGCTGCTTGGCCTCGTCGTCGATGGCCTCGAGCAGGCCGCGATCGAGAGAGATGTTGACGCGCCGCGAGGATCCCCGGTCCAGCAGGAGCGGGATCAGCACGAAGTCGGCACCCCGTCGCCAGTCGGCGAGGTTCGGGTCGGCCTTGATGTCATCGATGGATCGCGGCGGCGGAATCGGCTCGCCGTCGTCGACCAAGCCCTCGACATGGAAAGCCAAGGCGTCGCTGCCGCGTCGGACGGCGTCGTCGACCGTGTCGCCGACCGATACGCAACCAGGAAAGTCGGGGAAGCTGACGCCGTAGCCGGCGTCGTCCCGGTGGATAAAGGACACATAGCGCATGTCTAGTCCTCCTTACGCGTTCCAGCCCGCCTGCCGGTAGATCGACGCCACCGTACCGCGCGGGATGTCCTTGTTCGGGTACGGCACGATGACACGCCCGGACTTCGTCGGATGCGTGAATTGCCGGTGACTGCCTTTGGCGCCTGCGAGCACCCAGCCGTCCTGCTGGAGCATGCGGATGAGCTTGCCGCTGTTGCGTTCCACCACCCATGACCTGTTGTGTATAAACATACACAATATTTGTCTCCAGGCAACCCGTCCTGGGGGCGGCTCTCCACCAGTCACGACGGACGCAAAGTGCCTACGGATGCGCGGAGAGCGAGCCCGCCGCAGCGTGCGAGGCCCCCTGTCGTCAACTGCTCCAGGCGCCAGCGGATGGTGGCGGACGACATACGACAGCCCAATGTGCGTGCAGCCAAGCCCGGCATTGGAGGCTTCACGGACGAGATCGGAACCGCACCGTCAGACCGGCCTTGTCGGCGATGATGAGCCTGAGTTATGCTGACCATATGGTTATTGTGAGGTGGCCACATGGCTGACCAAGTCCCCATGTCGCACCCGGGTCCGATGGCCCCGCAGACCGGACAGGGCCGCGTCGATGTCGATGTCAGCGAGGTGTCGTTTGAACGCGATGCGGTGTCGCTGGATCGGGCAGTGGTGTCCATGCTGATTCCCGGAAAGCCGTCACCGGACGCTGTGATGCCCGGAGGCATTCTGGCCATGGTGCGCGGCGGATTGCCGTTCGCCTCGCTGAAGAATCTCGTTCAGGCCGTGGGCGCGCCCCAGGGCGAGGTCGCGAGCGTTCTCGGCATGCCCAATACAACCCTTCGACGACGGCGCAGTAGCGGGCGTCTCACGCTGGCGGAGTCCGACCACGTGGTGCGCGTCGCGCGCCTGACGGCGCTCGCGCGCGAGCTGATGGCCGGCGACGCCGATGCGGCGAGCCGCTGGTTGACGACGCCCCACAGGCTGCTCGGCGATGAAGCGCCATTGCACCGCGCGTCCACCGAAGCGGGGGGTCGCGAAGTGGAGCAGCTCATCGGCCAGCTTCGCCACGGCGTCTTCAGCTAGTGCTGGTCGGCTGGCGCCTGGCCGCGCCGGCATTCGCCCGCAGCGTGCAAGACATGCTGTCCGGCGAGGGCGCGCGCCGGTACGGCGGCCGCTGGAACAGCCCCGGCCGGCCGGCCGTGTATCTGGGCGACAGCCTCGCACTGGCCGCCATGGAACTGCTGGTGCACCTGGGCACCGCCGACGTGCTCGGCACGTACCGGAAAATGCCGGTTTACCTCCCCGAGGAACTCGTCATGCACATTGAGGCCGCCGAGCTGCCGGCGGGCTGGGAAACGGCGTCGCGCGTGACGACACGCGCCATCGGCGATCGCTGGCTTGCCGAAGCGCCGTCGGCCGTGCTGCAGGTGCCGAGCGCCGTGGTGCTCGGGGAAAGCAATTTCATCCTCAACCCTGCGCATCCCGACATGAGGCTCGTCCAGGCCGGGCCGGTCTCGGATTTCCGGTTCGACGAGCGACTCGGGCGTTAGCCGCCAGACGCGCCGGTCTGTTGCGGTTGGAGTCGGTCCCTCGCGCGGCCGCGGCGGTTCCATACCGCCTTGGCCGCGCGGAGTCCGTTCGCGTTTCAACAGGTACCGGACCGGACCCGGATCGAGCCGGGCGCGGTGCGGGGGTCTTACCCTCCACGCGCAGCCACCGGGCTCCCCCCGGCAGGTGTTCGCCGAGCAGGCGCCGGCCTTCCTGCTCGAGGTTCCGCGCCGCATTGACGTCGCGGTCGTGTTCTGCCCCGCAGGCCTCGCAGCGCCAGTGGCGGTCCGCCAGCGTCAGGTCCTTTCGGACCGCATGGCACCCGCTGCAGCGCTTCGTGCTCGGGAACCACGGATCCACCTCGACGTGGGTCCGGCCCGCCCACCGTGCCTTGTAGCCGACCTGCCTGCGCAGTTCGCCCCAGCCCGCGTCGGCGATCGCCCTCGCCAGACGGCGGTTGCGCAGCAGCCCCCGCACGTTCAGGGTCTCGGTGACGATGGCTTGGTTCTCGTCCACCGTCCGCCTCGACATCGGGTGCAGGCAGTTCGACCGGGCGTCCGCCACCCGGGCGTGCAGCCGGGCGATCCGCTGCCGCTGGGCCCGGTACCGTCCGGAGCCGCCACGCCTTCGGCTCAGCACCCGCTGCGCCCGGCGAAGCGGCCTCAGCCGCCGCGCCGGAGCGGTGCTCGACGCCGGCCGCGTCTCCTCGACCATGAACGACACGAAGTAGCGCCCGGCCGCGTCGCGGCGCACCGTCGCCCTCTTCGGCTTCGGGCCGTTCGGGCAGCCCGGTTCATCCGTGCAGTCCCCGCAATACGGCCGCCGCGCCCCCCTGAGTTTCAGCCGACCGAGACCCGTCAGCACCCGCCGCCGGTCGTTGGCGTCGAACCTGCGGTCGACCTGCCGCGGGTCGAGCTGGAAGCGGACCGACCGGGCCGTGCGGCGCTTGCGGAACCGCGGGTGCTTCGCGCGGCCGGCGAAAAAGTTCGCGAACGCCCGGTCCTGGTCGCGCAGCTTCTGCGTCAGTACCGTCGACGGCGTCTCCCGCAGCCCGCCGTAGCGCGATGTCCGCTTGAGTTGCGTCAGCAGCCGGGAGACATCCGTTCCGGTCACGGTCTCGCCGCGCCGGCGGTACGCCTTGCCGCGGTACTCGAGCGCCCGGTTCCACGTCCAGCGGGCCGCGCCGAAACAGGCGTCGAGCCGTCGGCGCTGGTCGGTGCTGGGGTAGACACGGAGCTTGTGCGCCCGCTGGATGAAACTGGACATACGTACCGTCTACCCTGCCGGCCCCACGGGACCGACCGCGGGCCATCCGCGCAACGGCCCGGCGCGCCGCTGTGCTTCGCGTCCGGCGGCTGTGCCGTGCAAACGGCTGCGGGTCGGCTTCGTCCGTGAAGCCTCCAACGCCGGCGAGCTTTCGGACATGGCCCTGTCCCCTTGCCACGCCCTGTTCCAGTTCTTCGTCGCGGACGGGAGGCTCTCGTGCCAGTTCTACCAGCGAAGCTGCGACGTGTTCCTGGGCGTCCCGTTCAATATTGCCTCGTACGCACTGCTCACACACATGATGGCTCAGCAGGCGGATCTGTCGCCCGGCGAGTTCGTCTGGACCGGCGGTGACTGCCACCTCTATCTCGACCACCGCGACCAGACCGCCCTGCAGCTCACGCGCGCCCCGAGACCGCGGCCCCGGCTCGCGATCAGGCGCCCAGCGTCGTCGCTGTTCGACTACCGCTACGAGGATTTCGAGATCACCGGTTACGACCCTCACCCGGGGATTCGGGCGTCGGTTTCAGTCTGACCTCGGCGCCGCCGTCTCGGCGCGTGCCAAAGAAGGCCGCTCACGCGGCCTTCCCCGTCACTTCTTCTCGCGCGGCAGGTCGTTGGGCACAATGAGGATTGCAACCGCAAACACAGCCACCACAAGACCGAGGGCGCCAAGTGTCCAGGCCAAATGATCTGTCATTGCTTGTCCTCCACCTTGATCGGCCGTAGGACCGATAGAAACCACGCGGCCGCGCCTATGGCGATGATGGCCGTGGCTCCTGCCAAGGCCTGCAGCTCACCAAGACCCGCCACCCCCCCGACCCTGCCCCGATCAGGACCAGCCCCAGCGTGCGGGCGTCCTCGTAGATGGACAAAAGATCGCGGAGCTTCCATGTGTACATGGTTCGTCTCCTCTGGCATCGACGGAGCGACTATACCCCTTGCGGGGGGGCGCCCCGCCGGGGTTGCTCACACACCACGGGACCGTAACCTCGTGGCAACACAGCCCGGTTCTTGCGTGCCGGGTCACGCCGGTTGTCCCGCAACCGCTAGCCCAATCAAGTGTACATTGGAGTCGGTCCCTCACGCGGCCGCGGCGGTTCCATACCGCCTTGGCCGCGCGGAGTCCGTTCGCGTTTCAGCAGGTACCGGACCGGACCCGGATCGAGCCGGGCGCAGTCCGGGGGTCTTACCCTCCACGCGCAGCCACCGGGCTCCCCCCGGCAGGTGTTCGCCGAGCAGGCGCCGGCCTTTTTGCTCGAGGTTCCGCGCCGCGTTGACGTCACGGTCGTGTTCTGCCCCGCAGGCCTCGCAGGCCCCGCAGGCCTCGCAGCGCCAGTGGCGGTCCGCCAGCGTCAGGTCCTTTCGGACCGCATGGCACCCACTGCAGCGCTTCGTGCCCGGGAACCACGGATCCACCTGGACGTGTCCCCGGCCCGCCCACTCGGCCTTGTAGGTGATCTGCCTCACCCGTACCCCCCCACCCGGCGTCGGCGCTCGTCCACACGAGCCGGCTGTTACGGACCATCCCGCACACGTTCAGCGTCTCGGTGACGATGACCTTGCGCTCAGTCACCCGCCGTCCAGACCCGTGCAGCAGGTCGGGTTCCGAGGTGCTGTGCGGGGGATTGCTAGCAGGCCAAGGCGCTTTTCAGATCATCGTGCTCGAATGCACTTGCCATTCGTTCAATGGCTGGGCGCGGCAAACCGAGTTTGGATGCAACGGTACGCCACCCGGCGACGGCGAGGGCGACGTCTTTTGCGACGGCGCGTGCGGCATTCCCGTCGAGGTCGAAGTACGGCGCAACGGTGAGGGCGAGTTCCAGGGACGCTTCGTGGTCCTCAAGATCGACGGCGGTGGAAAGAAACCGAGGCTTCAAATCGACGGGAACCGGATTCAGGTCATACGCTGGCGACAGCCGCCAACCGTCCGTGCCCTCATACAGAAAGCCATGGTTGCGCAAATGATCATCGGTATTTGATATCAGTATCGAGAACACGATGCGTCTCCAAAGAGCCTTACGGTCGGCTCGGGATTCGGCGCCATGTTGGCGCAGCGCATCCGCAATCTCCAGGTAGCTTCGGGCGTCGCCGTAGTCGGCGCCGAGCATGCTCATCGCCGACAGGAAAGGGATGCGATCCTCGCCGTTTCTGTCAAAGCGCCTGACGATGAGCGCGTGTCGGTCGTCCAGCCGCTCAAGCCGCCATTCCGGGACCATGATGCCGGCATGGGCCGCGAGAGAGAGCGCTACTGCTTCCCAGCGGACGATGTCGATCTCCTCATCGCGCTTCGGGAATTTTGCAATTGCGAGTGTGCCATCGATATCCACGACCGAGGCTTTCGGGCGCGCACCCCCCAGCGATGATCCGGGCGCCAATAGCAACGCCAGCAGCTCGTCGTTGTCTTCCTCATCGTTGATACAGTCACTGGCGGCCAGCAAGCGCGGCAACTCGATCAATGGCGGTACAGGATCGGCACCCGAGTGTGCCAGGAACGGTCCGCCCGGTTCGGCGGAAAACCTGAGAGCGCCTTGGCGCGAGCGATCGCTGACGTTCAGCAGGTAGTCGAGTTCGGTGAGCGTGCGCGGTGGTCTTGCTTCGGCATGTGCCGTGCGCCGTTCGGCGCGCGCCATCAGGGCGCGGCCCCAACGATCGGGTGCGGAATCGCCCAGGGCACCGAAGAGCGCCTTGCCGGCAGGTGTGTGGTGTGCCCCTGGGCCAAGTGCAAGTGCTGGTTCGAGCGCGAACCGCTCGGGGTTGCCAAGCCAGGCGTCGTCGTATTGAAACGTCGCGCTCTCTCGACCCTGGCGCACGCGCGTCCACAACCGGCCGACCCGGCGGGGGGCACCGGCGAGGTCGACGTAGACGAAGGTTTCTTTTTCCACCGGAGGTCGGGCCTTCAGTTGCGGCGAGTCGAGCGGATGCGCTGTGGGAGCAGTTCGTCGCTGAGGTCGAGCCCCACCGTGTCGTGTCGGACATCGGCGACCTCCGATAGCCGTTCGTCGAGCCCGAGGATGAACAGAAGTGTCGCGAACGTGCCAACCGAAACTCCCGGATCCCCTTTCTCGGCTTTGGCAAGGGTGGTCCGGCTGATGCCGGCCCGCTCGGCTATGACATGGGTCGATATGCGCCGGCGGCGGCGGGCATCGCGCAGATCTGAACCCAGTTTCCGCAGGGACCGGACAACGGGAATAGGAATCGATGGGCGTGAAGCCATAATAACATCCAGAATAATGGTCAATACATGGGCTAGTGTTAATAATCCTGATCGTTATTTAAGATTGCACAGTCTAGCAGGGACACCGCTTAGTGTCCATTATTCTGTTCTTTATTTGGGATAGCGTCCGTTCAACCGGACAGTATTGGGTTGGAGTCGGTCTCTCAGGCGGTCCGGGCGGTACGGAACCGCCGCGGTCGCGTGAGCGACCGGCTTCAATCAAGTGACTTGATCGGTTTTCGAGGATCAGACCAGCAGCTCCAGGATCGCAACGTTCAGCGCCGCCACAAGGCCGAGCACCCACTTCATCGCGGCCAGTTCCGAGCGCTTGGAGTCGGTCCCTCACGCGGCCGCGGCGGTTCCATACCGCCTTGGCCGCGCGGAGTCCGTTCGCGCTTCAACAGGTACCGGACCGGACCCGGATCGAGCCGGGCGCGGTCCGGGGGTCTTACCCTCCACGCGCAGCCACCGGGCTCCCCCCGGCAGGTGTTCGCTGAGCAGGCGCCGGCCTTCCTGCTCGAGGTTCCGCGCCGCATTGACGTCGCGGTCGTGTTCGGCCCCGCAGGCCTCGCAGCGCCACTGGCGATCCGCCAGCGTCAGGGCCTTTCGGACCGCATGGCACCCGCTGCAGCGCTTCGTGCCCGGGAACCACGGATCCACCTCGACGTGGGTCCGGCCCGCCCACTCCGCCTTGTAGCCGACCTGCCTGCGCAGGCAACTCGATCTGTATCGGCCGCACCTGATCGTGGGTTGCGGCTCCGACGTAACCGGCGTGCTTTTTGGGGAGGTGTATCCCGATCCGGAATGGCCGCGGTCGATACGGGGAACATGGTACGCCGAACTAATTGGGGCGACGTACCTGGACTACCATCATCCGAACGCTCGGATCTCGGGGAATCTGCTGCACTTCGGGTTGATCGATGCCTGCCGGGAGTTGGCGTACAGGTGAACGTTGGCGCGTTCGCCGGAGTGCGCGGACGCGTGAAGCGCATCCTTTCTAGGCGTCGCCGGAGACGGTGGGTTCGCCATCGAACGCGAAGGGGTCGATCAGTTCGAGCAGGCAATGCTCGAAGTCGGCGAGATTGCGGGTGGCCAGGCCGTAACCGTGCACGCGTGTGATTGACGCGATCTGACCGTCGAAATCGCTGACGGGCCGTCCGATTTTCCTGCGATGCGCCTTGATTTCGCCAAAGATACGCGCAGCGGCTTCGTCGAAGTGCAGCACGCGTGAGGGGAATGCCGTCTCGATGAATCGCTCGAACCGATCTTCAAGCAGGCGGCGGCGCTGACCGTGAGGCATCGCGTGAAGACCGAAACTGATTTCGGCGATGGAGATGGCGGTGATGTACAGCGATGCGGGTTCCTGAGCGTTCATCCAGTTGAGCACGGCGGCCGAAGGCGGCGAAGTCATGAACTCCGACACGACATCGCTGTCCAGGATGATCACTCCGGAAATTCCATCGGCTTGCTGGATTCGCGGATGGGCAGTTCGAGCTCCTTTCCGCCGTACGCTGGGGAAAAAAGATCGACAGCAAAGTCACCGAGTCGCTCGGGCGAGGAAACGGCCAACTTGATGATGCGGCGCACTTCTTCCTCCATGGAGACTCCGTGCCGCGTGGCGCGAGCCCGCAGTTTCTTGAGGGTGGAATCGTCGAGCTGTCTCACGCTGAGGCTGGCCATAGGGCGCTCCCGATGGGTCTGGGATGAAATGCTGGCAGATGCTGGCATGACCGTCAATCCGGCCGGCTGACCGCCGAAGCGCTAAGTCATCGGGACTCGGCGCCGCACCATCAGTGTATGGAGGAACGGCCGGCGGAAAAACCGTCGATCATGGCCTTGGCGGCCACAGCCATCCATGGGTCGCGGCTCAGTCCGATGCGGGCGTTGAGCTTGGTCCACAGCCGCTCGGCGTCGTCCAGCGTGAGGGCGATCAGGGCGGTCGGCACGTAGCCAAGAATCGACTCGAAGACTTGGAGTCGGTCCCTCACGCGGCCGCGGCGGTTCCATACCGCCTTGGCCGCGCGGAGTCCGTTCGCGCTTCAACAGGTACCGGACCGGACCCGGATCGAGCCGGGCGCGGTCCGAATCGCGGTGTCTCGGCGACGGTCGAGCTGACAGTGCGATTCCGACCACTGACAGTTACCGGGCATCCGAACGCGCGCGATTCGCGTGACGGACGCACGCTCTTGCACGTGGCCGCGATGGCGAACGCCACGGATATGATCCGGGCGCTTGCGGCAGCCGGTGCCGACATCGAGGCGCGTGACTATTACAGCCGCACCCCCGTGCATGCGGCAGCGCGCGGCAACGCGCCCGAGGCGATCGCGGTGTTGCTGGAACTCGGCGCCGAACTCGATGCGCTCGACCGCTACGGACAGACCCCCCTGCAATACGCGGTATCGCTGTGGACGCGGACGTTGTCACCTGCGGAACTGGTACGAAGTATGGCGCCAGACGCCGTGGCGGCACTGTTGGCTGCAGGCGCCGATCCGGACAGACATAATTCACAGAGTCGCTGCTACGCGCCGCTGCACTGGGCGGTTCGCGGCGCGAATCGGCTCGTTTCCCCGCTCAAGGCGTTGTCAACGGTTGTCGCGCTATTGGACGGCGGGGCGGACCCCAACCTGCCGACATGCGATTCCATCATGTCTACGCCGCTGTTCCTGGCAACCTTGTTTGGCGACGATCCTGCGGTGGTGGCGGCCCTTCCTCGAGGCAGGTGCCACGCCGACTCAGGCAGCCTCGAACTCCTCCACAGCAATCTCGTCCGCCCGTTCCTGGGCCTGCCATAGATCGTAGGCCATCTGCATTCCCAACCAAGTCTCGGGCGTCGACCCGAACGCTTTCGATAGCCTGATTGACATCTCAATTGAAATGCCCGTGTGCTCGTTCACCAGTTCCGACAGCGCCTGACGGGTTACACCCAGACCCCGCGCCGCACGGGTCACCGACAAACCGAGGGGCTCAAGGCACTGCCGCCTGATTATCCCGCCCGGATGCGGTGGGTTGTGCATGCTCATTTCCGGTCTCCTCAATGATCGTCAACGTAATCCACATCCACGGCCGAACCGTCCTCGAACCGGAACGTCACGCGCCAGTTCCCGGACACCGACACCGCGTAGTGGCCCTTGAGCTGCCCTTTCAGCGCGTGAAGGCGGAACCCCGGCAGGTCCATTCCCTCCGGTCCCCGGCTGCGGTCGAGCGCGCCCAAGATGTCTCGCAACTTTTCCACATGCTCAGGCGCCACGCGTCTCGCCGTTCGGCCTTCGTATAGCGCCTTCAGCCCACGGTGCCGGAACGATCCGATCATGGCCGAACGCTAGCATGTCGCCTGTCAATTGACAACTTGCACACCGTCCGCTGTTCCCGTCCACAACCCGTCCCGGCCCCGGTCGGACTTGCTACTCCCAGACAACTAGATCCACGGATACGTCTACGTGCATACCGCCTTGACCGCGTGAGGGGCCGACTCCAACGGGTAGACACCAGGCCTCAATAGGTTCGCGCGCCGTCACCTGCGCGAACGCCCATGGTCCGAAGTGGAAGCTCAGTTGGCGGTGACGCCTGATCCGGACGGTCCGCTTCACCTGGTCGATGTTCGCGACGACGGACCGATTCGCGTCGGAGCGACCGCGGCGGCGGTCCAAGACAAAAATCATGCCGCTGGACGCGCCCTGTCGGCAGCGGACAGGTTACTGTTCGCTTCGCGGTTCGCGGGCCGTCCGTGCGTGGCACTGCTCGGCGGGCTTTAGGCCGTTTGCGGGCCGGCGGCAACGCCGCGCCTGTCCAACATGCCGAGTTCCCGGATACGCTCGCCGGGTACCGGATCGACTTGGCGGACACACCATCGTGACGGAACGAACTACACGCGGCGAATCGCTGGCACGAAGCCGCGCGCCGGGCACGGCCGAAAATCCGGCCATGCACGACGCCGCCCCCCCCCGAAAACGCAGGCCTTTCATGAGCCCCATCGGGCACCGCCCCGCCAGGGGCGGCGCCTCCGCCGTGGTTCAGCACGCGCGCCGGTGGCGCTCGGGAAATCCGTCAACGCCCTGCTCGAGCAGCACATCGTTCCAGTCGCACTTCCGCTTGCGCCTCGGGAATCGCACCTCGACGCTGCGCCCTTCCGCTCGGAACCGATCCGCTGCCGCTCTCGCGGCGGTGCTGCCGGCCCGGTCGCGGTCGGCCCAGATCGCCACATGCCTGACGCCGGTGGGTAGAACGACGCTTTGCAGCAAGGTTGCGCTCGTCGTCGCCCACACCGGCATCCCGGTGGCTTTCTGGACCGCGACGGCCGTTTCGATTCCTTCGGCGAGCCCCAGTACGGGCGCCCCCGGATACAGCCTGATCGCGCTCCCCCTGAGGGTCGCGCCTCTCGCTCGCAGCACTTTTTTCGGGGCCTCGACCGGTGCCTTCCTGCACGTCTTGGGGTCCAGGTAGGTCCGGTGCAGCCCCACGAGCCGTCCGTCCGGACCGCTGATCGCGGCGAGCGCGCCGGGCCAGTACGTCCGCCGCCTGCCATCCAGATAGATGAGCCGAGGGTGGAAGCGCACATTCGGCAGCGGGTTCAGTCGAGTCAGTCCGCGTGCGGCGTAATACGCCCTCAGCGGGCCGGCGCCGGTGCCCCGCAAACCGCAGCCAGTGGCCCACAGGTCCTTCAGCACTGCAACGGGCGGTCCCCGGTCGACGGGCTTGCCGGCGGCACGCAGCCGCTTGCGCAGAGCCTGGGGCATGCCGTTCGTGCCGTCGAGATGAGCCTCGACGGCCCGGGCGACGTCCGCCCAGCTCCAGTCCTGCGCCCACCTGAGCAGCGCGAATCCGTCCGGGAACACGCCGCAGGTGTTGCAGCACGCCCCACCGGTTGCCGCAAAGTCCGGGAGCACCCTGAAGGCGTCCCCGTTCGATCCCCCGTGCTTCGGGCAAAGCCCGTGCTTGCGGGGGCCGCGCTCGATCGCCGCGACCAGCTCGGGGTCGGGCGCCAACGCCGGGATCACCCGATCCCATTGGCCGCCCGCCCGGGCCGCCAGTTCAGTGAAGCTCATAAGGCCTCCTCGCCGGCGGTGCCGGCCCAGTCCAAAACGAAAAAAGAATCCGACGCGCCGGACGAACCCGGCGCGCAATTGCGGTGCTGAGTTGGGATGGGGTCAGCGCCCCCGGGGCAGACACGGCCGAATGGCCGAACGCCCGGAAAATCGGATTGGATTGGGAGCGGCCCCGTGGGGCGGCTCCGCGGCACGGCCGGTCGGGGGTGCCGGAACTGGCGAGGGCTTTCAGGGTACGCGGCCGCGCCTCGCGGGTCGGCCACACGGCGCACCGTATCGCCGATTCCGGCACCCGTCAAGCGCGAAAAATAATTCCCGTTCACCGTCCCGTTTCGGGTTGTTCCGCGCCTATTTTTTTGGTGTTTTTCAGGTCACAGTAGACGGCCGGTCTCCGAGCGCCCCATGACTTCGACGCCTGCCGATGTTGCGCCCGCCGCGGTCGCTGCCGCGACCGCGCCGCGTCGCCTTCGTGGCACGTTCACCGCGTGCGGGCGCAACAGGCCGATCGAGTTCGAGTGCCGCGACGATACCTGCGTGCGTACCACACTCCCCGCTTCGGGCGCCCCCGGCACAATCACCCGGATCCGTGCCTGGTACGAGGCCAGGCCGACCGACCACGCCGTCCGTATCCTGGAACGCCGGCCGCAGCCCACCGGGGGCGCCCTCGCCTCCGCGCCCGGTGTTCGGTGGTTCACCTGGACACTGAAACCGCTCGGACCCCATTGCCCGCTTGAGCTCTATTGCGGAGGTTCCTCATGAAACATTTCCTGCTGCTCGCCGCGGTGTTCGCGGCCCCGGTCCACGCCGACGACGTGGCCGCCGTGATCGGAGACGAGACGATCATGATGAGTGAGGTCGACGCCGCCGGCGGCCCGTCCGTGCACGAGCTCGCCGAGGAGCTCTACACGGCTCGCGTACAGTCGCTCTACCAGATCCTCACCGACGCGCTGCTCGAGCGCGAGGCGGAGACGCGCGGCACCACGCCTGAAGCGGTCGAGCGCGAGGCGATCGCCGAGCAGGTCCCAGCCGTCACCGAGGGCGACGTCGACGACTTTCTCGAACAACAACCGGGCCTTGACGCGAACGATTCGCGTGTCCGCGCCCGTGTGGCACTGTTTCTGGGCATGCAGGCCCGCTCCGAGCGCAAGAAAGTCTGGATGGAGGCGATGTTTGCCCGCTACGGTGTGCGGGTCGCACTTACGGCGCCGCCCGAGCCGCCTCTCGAGGAGATCTTCGGTCCCCTGGCACCGGCGCTGGGACGCCCTGACGCGCCTGTGACGATCGTGAGTTTTTCCGACTACCAGTGCCCGTTCTGCCGGCGGATGCTCGATACGCTGATCGCGGTCCACGAGGCCTACCCGGACACCGTCCAGGTGGTGTACCGCCATTACCCCCTGCACGAGGGCGCGGGCCCGCTGGCGGAGGCGGCGCTGTGTGCCGGCGACCAGGGGCGGTTCTGGGAGTACCACCTTGAGTTATTTTCCCCGGAACAGATCGATCCCTCGGCGTCGTACCTGATCGCCGAGCGCCTGGGGCTCGATGTCGATGCCTTCGGCGTGTGCCTGACGTCCGGCCGACACACCCGGCAGGTCCAGGACGATTTCGCGGAAGGTCAGCGACTGCAGATCACGGGGACGCCGACCAGCTTCATCAACGGTCGCCGGCTGCGCGGCGCCGTCGCGCTGCCGCAGCTCGTCGAGGCGGTGGAGGCGGCGCTGGAACGGCTGGGCGGGGAGTCGGGCACGGCGTCGTTCTGACCGCGGGCGACCGTTCGGTCGTCCTTCATGAACACGCCGCGTTGCACGCGAGGGACCTCGCGCTTCCGGGACAGCGCTCGCCGACCCGGCGTTCGCCGTCAATGCTGAAGTAATTTTTTCCAGATGTGCCGAAGCAAAAATCCCCAGTTGCTGAGCTTGGTGACGTCGTTCGTTCGGTCGATCCCGAACCCTTGGCCATCGCGGCGTGGTCCGACCCGCCCGGTCCGGGTCTGCCCACACGCGTGTTCCACGGTCGCCACGCCGATCTCCTGTGGAAACGGGGCGGGATCGGCCCGCGCGGCCAAGGGGAGCGGAGTCAGTATCGCCGCTGCTCTTTGCATCGGTGCCCGCCCGCAATGCCAGCTGTCCCTCTGGCGGCTGTCGTGGTTGACACGGCGGGCTCGCCTGGCCCCGAGGCATCTGCCGGTGCCGAGTTCTCGACAACGGGCCTGGGCCACCCGGAAGAATCCTTCACTTCGCTCAGGAGCATTTTCTGTGCGCTCACCGGGTCGTGGCCGCACGCCAGCGCGCAGCGCTGAAAGCTGAGCAGGTGCAGCTTGTCGGCCTCGCCGGGAGGCACCAGGGGCTCGGCAAGCCACACGAGGACGTCGGGTGGACAGGTGTTTGGGTGTGTAAGTTGAATGGTCTGGCGCATCCAGTGGAGCTGCTGCAGCTCGCGGTCGTCGCGCTCCCTCGCGGCCCTTGCGTCGCGCGCGGCGGACGACACCGCGAACCACCACACCGCCAACAGTGTGGCCCCCAGCATCCAGATGGCTCCGTCCGGCATTGTGATTCCCTCCTCCGTGGAAAAAAAGATGAAGGGGCGCCGTAGCGCCCCGTCTTCTCTATCCCCCTACAATGCGGGTCAACCGCATCATCTGCGGGGAGTTGCGGATCTCCGAAGCCGACTTCGTGGCCAGGTATGCCCGGACCTTTTCCGGCTCCGCCGCGGCTCGTGCATACAGGCGGCTTGCCGCCTGTCGCTGTGCCCGCTGACGCAGGTTGAACGCGTCGATCGCGGACGCCTCTTTTCGCGAGACTCTCATCGTGGACCTCCCTCGAGGCCCACGAATCCCCTGCGGGGTCGCTGCCCCGCTTGGGTTGCACAACACCCTGGCGCGCGAACGCCAGAGCCTCTCTTTGCCGATTGTTTTGAGTAGCCGGCACGCTACTTGTCACGGCAACAGCCGTGAGAAACGCACAGATTGTAGCAGACGGAGCCCGCCTGTCGGCGGGGCGCAGGCGTAAAAAAAGGGGTGCCGTGGCACCCCTTGGTTCAGTTGTCTCGCCGTGCGGTCAAATCCACCCCGTCTCCGCGAGGGACGTATGCTCGCTCCCTCCCACCACGATGTGATCGAGCACCTGGATGTCCACGAGCGCGAGCGCCTTCTGGAGCTTCCTGGTGATCTCCCTGTCCGCGTCGGAGGGGCGCGGATTGGACGAGGGATGGTTATGAACCAGCAGTATCGCGGCCGCGTTCACTTCCATCGCTGCGCGCAAGACCTCTCTTGGATAGACGGTTGCGCCGTCGATCGTACCGAAGAACATTTCCCGGTATTCAATCAGGCGGTGCCTGGAGTCCAGCAGCATGACCGCAAAGACCTCCGCTTTCCGCGTCGCGAGCCTCAGCTTCGCGAATGCCGCCGCGTCGTCGGGCCGCTTGAACGCCGGCCCTGCGGCCTTTCGCAGTCTCCCCTCGAGCACCTGCATCGCCTTTTCGATGATCTCGTCGCCCTGCGCGTCGTCCGCCAAGCAGTCCTGCTGGCGCGGCACGAGCGCGGCGACCGCTTCCGCGACACCGGCCGCGCGTTCGGATTTGTTGCTCATTGAGCCCTCCTTGCGCCTGGATCGGCGCGTGTTCCCCATTGCCCCCGCCGGCTGCGGCCGGGGCGCTTCAGGCTGAGTTGGGTGAGGGTCAGCTCCCCCCATGGGCGTACGGCCGCGGTGGCCGGTCCCATTCGATTCGGGGTGACGCCCCGGTGCCGGGGCGTGGTTTGAGGGAGCGGGCCCCGTGGGGCGACTCCAGAGCTGGCGAGGACTTGGGGTGGTGGCCGCGCCTCGCTGTTCGGCCACGGTCATACCCTACTGGCCGGGCGGGGACGCGTCAAGCGCGCCAGTGACGCTTGGACCCGGCGTGCAGTGCGCACGCTGTAGGTACCGCTGTTCTGGAGTGCCCGTGACACTCGATCTCTTGCACTCCCGCTAACTCGCGGCCTTCCTGTACGGCCTCCCCGGCGGGTGTGCCTACGAGGGCTCTTGCCTGGGCGGCGACGAGTCCTCTGAGGTCCGCGAGAATTACATCGAGGTGAACATCGACACCGATGCCACCTTCTGCCGGCCCCGCGCGGTGTCGGTCGCCAAGATGCTCGAGCCGCACGAACTTCACTCGGAGAGCGAGGTCAAAAGTGGCGGGGCCTCTTCGTCGCATCAGCGGCGAGACCGACAACTACCAGCACTGCGCGCGATGCAGTCGCCTGCGGGCCAATGCGCTCACGGTGAAAGACCTCGCCAAGAAAGCCGCACACTATGTGGCCCACTCGCAGACGTGGCCGCTCCTACCCGACGACGCCTACCAACTGGCCGCGATCTACGTCAGCGGGCACGGGACGAATGGGATGCTGAACGGTTGCGCCGCCCAGTGCCTAGCCGACGGCGGCGTGCGCTGTGGGCCCTTGTCGCTTAATCCGACTTACCCACTGGCCGCTCGACTTGCATTTCGCCGCCGGTCGGTAGACTGGCGCCTGAGCCGTGAACGGAGACCCTCGTGAACGAATTCGCCAAGCGTTCCTGCAACTCGAACCGCCAGATCACCATCCAAAGCGGTCGCTGGCAGCTTCGGTTCACGCCCACCCGCGCGTTCTACGTCGGTGCCGGGCGGCACGCGGATTCGTGGTGGCTCGCTCTGGGTTTCGTTTTCGTCGACTACGTTCGGACCTGAGTGGCCCGAGAGATGCCTTGAATGAACTTCAAACGCTAAGCATAGTTCGTGGGGTGCTCTCAAAGCCGTAAGATGCAATGACTATATTCGTGCCATGGGTCTGATCAGAACAGATTTGTGGCGGTCTAAAGGTCCTGAGTTAGCATCATGGATTGCGGTTGGATCTAAACGCTGCAATGGCCGATTCGTGTTTTCGCTGTCCGATCAGTAGCTTGGAGGCCGTGGACCGTGATCGCGGTTATCGCGTGTTGCGTGTTTCGAGGTGTTCAGGAGTTCCCAGTGCTCAAATGAGTCGAGGGGGTCAATGGGGAGGGAGATTCCCCGCAGCACGCTCGTGCGGGGACTCGGCAGCTTGACGAGTTGACATCCGACGGACAGAGGTTGTCCTCGTCGCCGACGGAGCCCCGGCGACGCTGGTGCGGGACATCACGAGGCGCAACGGGGGGCGGGTCAACGATCCGGCCCCCCGAAGCCGCTGGTAACGGTGACGCTGGGCGGTTTGCCTTCCAGGTGGATGATTTGCCAACCCGACCAAGTAACGTCTTTGAAGTTGATGCGTTCGCCATGGGTGGACGCGATCGTCTGAAAGCGGCAGTTGGGGGAAGCAAGAACTTCGGCGTAGCGTCGAAGCCAACTGGTGTCGAGACGAGAGAACCCTGCGTCAAGGATCAGAACGGTGGGCGCTATTGCGGACATTGTGTTCGCGACCCTGATGCCGAGCTGCGTGACCAGGCGAAAGAGCTCCGAACCGGAGAGTTCGCGAAGGGTGCGGGTTTCAATCCGACCGGCCGCGGTTGGGACCTTAAACTCAAGGTGCCACGTTCGTTGATGTTCTTCGAACGTTGCCTGTCTGAACCGGTCGTCACCTTCGCCCAATGAATCGCAGAGGGCCTTGACGTCCAGCGGGGCCAGGCTTAGGACGGCAGCGATGGCGCCAAGGTCGTCGGGGTGCTTGTGAAGTTCGTAGTCAAGATCGCTCGGAAAGACCACTTTGACTGCGCCCGCGGCAGACGTGGTCGGCTCGTTGTCGAGGGTGTATCGGGGAAAGTCCGGAAGCCGGAAGTCGACGGCGATGCGGTGAGGCAGCGGATCGTGATACCGCATTTCGGTCCGCAAGCGGCGACGGGTGGGTGGGTAGATCTTGTGCCACCGTTCGAGTTGGGAGGCGTCAACATGGCCCGCGATCCACTCGCACAGCGCCGTCTTGCCGACGCTGTTCCCCGCGAGGACGAGGTTCAGCTTGGCAAGGTCGATGTGCGTGCTGTCGGCCAAAAGGGGCGACGAGTGGATCGTGACGCCATCGACCCAGCCGAACGGGACGGCGTACCCGCGAAGCTCATGAGCAATGCGGGACTCGTGGAGGCTCTTGAAGCTGTGAAGCCTGGCAGCCGGGAAATCTTTCCCGTCGTGCTTGTCAATCAGGCTGGCGTGATCCGCGCAGAGCCAGATGGCGTTCTCGGGCGACCTGAGTTCGTCGTCGGCGAGGGAATGGTTGCCGCGCGGACCGCGGCCGGACGCCGCCGCACCATAGATGTGCGCGGCCTGTCCAATGGTCGAGACGCTCTTCGGGTCGTCCCCAGGCCCGGTCGTTAACCTGTCGCAACCGGGGAAACTGCATTTGTAACCTGCGCGCTGCGCCACCAACTGGCGCGTGCGGGCGGAGAACTCGAACCGTCGGGCGCGGGGCATACGAGCGAGCAGCTCACCTCACGCGAGTACGCGTCAGGGTCAGCGATCTATCGATGGCAGGCGACGACATTTTTCTTGCTCAAACCAATCTGTAGTCATCAGACAAGCAACGTACTTTTCCATCGTCATCACCTACCGATTGTTGTTTACGTGCTTGATGACCGAAGCCAATACCGTTCAGTAAGCAACAGCCCTCGGGTGGATACCTTACTGTTTTTCGCTCAGGCGAGCCGTCACGCACGCGGAAGTATACTGGCGGCAAGCGATCACGTGCTGCGTAGCTCGACAGAAACCAAGGTCTGACAGATGCAGCACTGGCGATGGGATCTCGGACGGCACCATGTAAGGTAGGAACCGACGACACAGTGTCGTCTCGGCATTTCCTGACGAACAAGCAAGAAGCGGCTCCATCCTGGCGATACAATCCATAGTGGGTTCCTCGCCAGATTCGGCTGGCTGAGAACGCAATGCGACTGGGTAACGGCGGTGGTTGACAGCATGCGTTCGTCGATACCTCATCGGTTCATCACGATCATGGCGGCCTACGGCGACAAGACACGATCAGTCAGGAAGAGCGATATTTATGCGGATGGCAGCTCCAATCGGGCCCGTACGCCGTCTTACCAATCGTGTAATCAGTTCTTCATCTTCGCTTGTGTACTGCCGCCCCACTTTACATTTCAACAGGAGATCTGCCGCCCATATTTCGAGGCGCCAATTCTCGTGACGTGCCGAAGAACGTATCTCCTTGAAACTGGGGCTTCGCCTGGCTGTAGATGGCTCGTCGACAACACTTTCTATGGCGCGGGAACGTACGACGCGTGGTCCTAGTGGAGGAAAATTAACGGTATGGTGACTCGCCGCCGGTAAAGTATGCTCAAATGGAACTTCGGGCGGATGGTAAAGCAGATAGAAGATGGATTCGCCAAATTGTTGATGAAATTCATGAATTCTCTTCAATTGGTCACTTTCGCGAACGATTGCGCCATATATCGAACTGTCCGTGAACTTGTACGTTGTCGGTCGCAACGGCGGAGTCGTGAGTTCTGGGGAGTCAAGAAGCCCGTTCAGACCGTACATAAATCCAACCGGATCGTCCGCGTCGACGTCCCGGTTTTCGGGATATAGTCTCTTGGATTGGAGAAGACCGATTTTCTGTACGAACGGACTGCCTCCTGAAGATACATGTACAACGAAGGCAAGATCGGCGAGTTCCCATCGCTCGAACTGTCGAAGGCCCCCAGTGTTATGAACTTCGATTTGGACAATTGTCTTTGATGGAAGACGTCTGGGTGCGGCGAAGCGCCCGATCGAGTACACCAGTGTGTCGTCGAGCGACATTTCACGAATGTTTGGTTGATTAGAGATCAGTTCGGTTGTTTGATCGGATGCGAGACGGACTACCATCCTTACGTAGTCAACGACGTCGTTTGGAATTTCTGGCCACATTGGATGTCCGTCCTCTAATTCGCTGTCAAGAATGGTATGTGACTAATCAAATTAGTCCTTCGGTCTGAGAGGGAGATTCAATGCTGTGACGGTGGATTTATACCAATTGTCGTTCTCCAGGTAGCGACGAAGTGCAGTGTCTATCGTGGAGGGTGCGCGGCAGATATGCTTAAGAGTCGACAAGAATGCTTTTCCTTTGGGGGAATCTGTATCCCACAGCAGAGAGCCCCATCCAAGAATCGCAAATGTCATTGTTCCGTCTCGTTGCAGACTGATGTGGCGACAGGGAAAAAGTGTACCCCATCAAGTGTGACGCAATGGAGTGGTGGAAGGAAGGCCGTCATGCAGCCGGTCATCGCAGGTCTTGAGCGCGATCCAGCGTGTGGTGTAGTGATCATGACGAAACCGACGTCGCGGAGAAGCACAGTGAAATCTGTGGCCAAAGTCTGGGGGGCGACTGGAGGGTTGTGGCGGCCCACAGGTGGCTGCGATCCTCTGGGCGGGCGGTTCTTTGCCTCCGGGTTGCCTGGGTCGGACGTCCACGCGGGACTATCCCGTATCCTTGGGGACTCGGCGCCGAATGACAGCAAGCGCGGGCCAATTCAGCGAGCGACTCGGAAAATGGGTCACGCGCGAGGAGGGCTATCGAATGAATGTCGACGACAGAGAAGTCTGGCAGATTGCGGCTGGCGATACGAACAGGTCGTATGCGGACTTGTGCCTTCGTTGGGGCGTCATTCTTTTCGGTCCGGGTTACGGAGGGACTTGGCCGGACTGCGTGGGCCGTCTTCGCGAGGACGGCTGGTCTGCGAGGAAGATCAACCTAATCCGAAAGTACCACGAGGATATTCAGACGGGCGATTTGGTTGTCCTGCGGTTGGGTACCAGCGAGGTATACGGGGTGGGTCAGGTAGAAGGCCCGGTCGATTGGTTGGATGATTTCGGCGACATTGACGGATGGGACATCCAGCTTGTGCGCCGAGTGAGGTGGATCTGGAAGTCGGACAACGGAGAGCCGAAGCGATTTGGTGCCCACGCACTCAAGTGGGGCGACACCGTACAGAAGTTGGCGAGGTCCGGACCCGTGTTCGAGTGGCTGTTGGAGACGGTGGAACAGGACTGCAGCTTGCCAGAACTCCCGCCCTCGTGTGTGCCTAGCGACCCCGTTCAGGTTCTCACGCTCACAGAAATAGCGGAGTACCTCTTCGATGAAGGCATAGCCGCGGGCGCAATCAATGACCTGACCGACAACATGCTTGCGCTCTCACAGATTGCGTCATGGTACGAGCGAACGACGACGCCATCCGAGTCCGAGACAGTTGCGTACCTCGTTGTTCCACTGCTGCGAGCATTGGGTTGGACGCCACAACGGATGGCGGTTGAGTGGCAGGGGATCGATGTCGCGTTGTTCGACCAATTGCCGCGTGAGGATGGGAGCCTGTCAGCGGTCGTCGAGGTGAAGCGCCTGGGATCTTCGTGCCTATCCGCGAAGTTCCAAGGTGCAGGCTACGCGCAAGAATCTGGGCGCGACGGTTGCCGTCGTCTGGTGGTAACTGATGGCATCCGCTATGGCGTCTACACCACGGACTGTGATGGCGAATTCCCCGACGTTCCATCCGCGTACATGAACCTGACCCGACTGGTACGGGCCTATCCGGTACTTGAATGCGAAGGAGCGCCGGCGGCGCTCAGTCTACTCGCGTCAGATTGGCGCCGAGCGTAGGCAAGGCAGAGCTTGGTCAATCGACGGCGTGGCGAAGGGGATACGGCATCAGCGCCCGGAATGCCGAGGACTATTTCGAAGACGCAACGGGGAGAGATGTGCTGGACTGTCTGCACGAGGGAGCTGACCCCAATGCACGGACCGAGCAACCGAGCTGACCGAAATGGACCGAGACGACCCGAGTTCGCCAACTGGCGGAGCTACCAAAGATTCGCCCACGGGGTCCGTCACGGGCAATGATTTTCAGCGCCGATTGACAGTTAGAAACTCTGTGTCAATTGCGTGATCGAGTTGAGATTGAATGCAAGAAGGCGGCTCGAAGACTGGCCAAAGAGGAGAGACCTCGCACGCGATTGAACATCGTCACGACTCACTGTGAGGTGTCACTCGTGCAAGATCAGCCCGGTCGGTTAATCCTGTCTTCAAGGACGCGGATCCGTTCGATCAGGGAACCAAATCCCGGTGCGTCATCGGCGACGATGCGCGCTCGGCGCATGGCCTCGTAATCCGATTCCAGGCCAGTTAGCTGGTCGTCATCGGGAACGAGACGCAGTTGTCTGCGGAGGCATTGATCGTAGTTGGCGTAGCCAGCATGGAAGAAGACTTTCTTATGCCGAACGACATCTTCCAGGAGATCGCGTTCGAGGAGTGCAGCCTGACCAATGTCGTGGACCGCAAGGCATGCTAGGTCGAACCAGTGTCGGGATAGTCGTTCTGGGCTGTCCGCCAAGCGGCGCCGATGGCATTCGACGTGGATGAGCGTCGCCTTCTCCCAGAAGGTTCGGGCCGGAGAAAGGACCGTCACGGTCGCGGTCGGATAGTCGAGCCCCTGGGATTCGTCGGCAATGTCGGGTGCGATCATGTGTTGTTCGTTCGGATCGATTACGTTGCGGCCACCGAATTCCAGGAGAACCTCGCTTGCGACATAGCCTCGTGGCTCCTCGACCGCCGACGGATAGGCGAAACGGATTGTCTCGCCATCGTCGCCGATATGGACTGAATGCCGGCCGTCAGCGCCGAGGCGGTCTGCGGCGGCATCAAGGGCAGGCCCTATGACGTCACGAACGTAACTCTCGACGCGGGCCTTGAGGCGATTGCTGACGAGCTTGATCTGGTTGCGGCTGGCGTTGTCGGCGAACGGGTCGAAAGCATCGTTGAAAGCGCGGTAGTCGAGGGTGATGTCCACGTCCTCGGAAAACCGGTCAATGATGCCGTAAACCTTGGAAAGCGAGGTACCGCCCTTGAATGCCATGGGATGGGGATCAGGCATTGAGAAGAGGGCCTGCAGAACCCAGCAGACCCAGACATCCTTTTCCAGAATGAGAGCAGCCCGCCCGGTATTGGCAGCCACGGTGCGAAGTATGTCGGCGCGCTCGCGACGACCGAGGGAAAGGAACGGCTCAGGCACGGACCGTGTCCCCGCCAGCCGCGGCATTGAGCGCCTTGACCATCCAGGCCGGCATGTCGGCGGAGCGCAATCGTTGGAATTCCTCCGGGCCGAGTGTGCCTTCGATCCTGGCGACCACATTGGGCGTCACGTTGCTCTTGCCCAGATACCAAAGGGCGGAAAGCGCGGCGCCGGCCACCTCACCGGCAAATTGAAGTCGGCGGCGGTTGGACGTGTGGATCATTCTGACGGTGATGCGGCCGATTCGGATCGTTCGGCTGGAGGCGCTGGTATGGAACACGGGCGCCACCGGCACCTGGGTGCTGAGCTTGAACCATCTGGCCGCTTCGGCACCATGGATCTGGACCGCTTCTCCATTGCGGTGCGCGATGGCTTCGACCACCTCGTGAACTTCGGGAACGACAGTTCCGACGAACCGGCTCGTTCTTGGGCGGACAAAGACGCCGCGGGCGATGCGCTGGATCTCGCCCCGGCCGACCAAGCGTGAGAGCGTCCTGTCGACGGCGCTGCGGGAGCCGTGCTTCAGAACGCGAGCGCTGGTGAAAGGCTTTCCTTTCGGCAGCTTCCGTATATTTGCTAGAACAGTCTGTGCGGTGGACATGGCGTGACGCTCCTTTGTCTGAAAACATAGTAGTTTTGTAGACAACTATCAAGAGGCGATAGTTCGGAGCGTGTTGCTGGTAACTGTGCGGCTGGGAAAGACAGCAGCATGAGGATGCATAACTCGAGCGTTTCGTCGAGCCGGACAAATTGGTCCTGCTGACGACGGCACCACGCTTTCGCCCTGCCCGGCTCAACATCCCACTCACAGCCGCATAGTTACGATCCGCCGCAGGGAATATGAGGCGATGCCGGATTTGCCAGACGTGATGTAATCGACGAACCTTCGTTAAGCTGTCCAGGCGCCGTTTCCCCTTTGCTTGCGGGCCAAGCGCCTTGGAGGAAAGCTGCCTGATCACTCGATGGTATTGGGACCGTTGAACGCGATGGATTCGTCACCCCGGCGCGCCGCCCCCCAACCGCCCGTCTTGAATTTGGGCGGCGCGGGTTTGCGTCCATCGTATTTGCGCTTCTTCGTCCGGGCGATGCCAGGGCCGCCACGCTACAGGACTACGCCTTGACGCTTACCCTTCCGTGGCGATCCTTGGCCTTGCCCGTCAAGGATATCGAGTCGGTCACTGTTTCCAATTCCTGGCGCTTTGCTGCGGTACGCGTTTCGTGTCCCACCAGGAACCTGACGGTATCTGGGCTCGCGCCAGATGATGCAAAGTCACTTTCGCAGGCGCTCGAAGCCGCGAGAATGCGCTGGTGGGAGACCACTCTTGCGGCTTCTGCCGACGCGCTTCGTCCCGTGCACGCGCGCCTCGACCGGCTGGCCGACCCGCCCAATTGCATCACCCGCAAGGCCCTTGCCCATCTTTGACGCAAAGCCCTCGCGGTGGCGGAGCGGTTCCCGCCCGCCTGGCCGGACAAATCAGACCTTCTGTGGACTCGAGCTTCCGGCACCCGCGGGAAGCAATGGCGATATGGCCCCCTCGCCGTCGGGCCGTTCGACCGAATAACCGAGATTGCGATAGCCGCGAATGCGCTTTTCGGACATGCGCCTGAGCGCAGGCACGCCTTCGTCGACATAGTCGTAGACCCGCACCTCGCGCTTGGCCGGGTGCAGCCGGTGCAGGCGGCCTACATACTGCGCGAGCGTTCCCCGCCACGAGACCGGCATCGCCAGGTGCAGCGTATCCAGGCGGGAGTCGTCGAACCCCTCGCCGATGTAGCGGGCGGTTGCGACCAGCACCCGCTCTTCGGCATCAGGGATCTCTTCCAGGCGCTGCGTGACCGAGCGACGCTGCTTCGCTCCCATGCCGCCGCGAAGGAACAGCACGTTGTGCGCGAACCGGTCGAACCGCTCGGCAAGTCGCTCGGCGTGGTTCTTGCGTGCAGTGAGCACGAGCGGAGAGCGGCCCGCTTCGAGCGCGTCCAGCACGTCGTGGAAGATCAGATCGTTGCGGACCTCGTCTTCGGCAAGCGCCGCGTAGATCTGCTGGATCGGCGGGCGGCCGCCATCCATCCCCTCGGGGAATCGGAACGCTGTCGGGCGAAGCAGCGCCCGGTGCGCGAACGGACGCTGGCGGGCCTGTGCCCTGGCGCTCGTCCGGAAACGCACCGGGCCGCACTGCATGAACACGATCGGATGATGTCCGTCCTGGCGCGTCACGGTCGCCGACAATCCCAGTACATACCTGACCTTCGCCCGCCGCGCGACCTTCTCGAAGCTTGGCGCGGACAGGTGATGACACTCGTCGACGACGAGATGGCCATAGTCGGCGACGATATCGTCGACCTCGTCGCCGCGTACCAGACTCTGGATGACGGCGACATTGACGACCCCTGAGGGCCTGCGGTTGCCGCCGCCGACCTTCCCGATGGCGGTGTCGGGAAGGTCGAGGAACGCGCCGAGGCGCGCGACCCACTGGTCCATGAGCTGCCTGCGGTGAACCAGGACGAGGGTATTGGTCCCGCGGGCGGCCAGCAGCGATGCCGCGACGACCGTCTTGCCGAACGCCGTCGTCGCCGCCAGCACGCCGGTGTCATGCTTGAGCAGGGCGTCGGCGGCCGCCGCCTGCTCGGGCGTCAATTCTCCGAGAAATGTCGTCTCGACCGGCCGGCCCGCGAACCGCTCGTCGCGCAGGTCAAGCCCGACGCCGAGGTCGTCCAGTATTTGCTTCGTCGCCTCCAGGCAGCCGCGCGGCAGCGCGATGTGGTGCGACAGCAGCTCGGCGCACGCGACCACGCGAGGTATGCCAAAGGTCGAGCGGCGCATCGCCTGCGCGGCGTAGAACGCCGGATTCTGGAACGCGGCGAGACGCACGAGCCGGTTGACCAGGCCCGGCGGCAGATTGTCGCGCGCGACATAGAGCTGATCGCCAAGCACCGCGTCGATGCGCTCGGGCAACGCGCCGGCGATGGCGGGCAAGGGCCTGCGCCTTGACGGCGGCGCGGTCCAGGGCTCCTCGTCCTCGTCATCAAGCGGCAGGCGAAGCCCCACAACGCGGCCTTGCCGGACGGCTTCGTCCACTAGCGCCGCGGTCTCGACGACGCTGAGGCGCCGTAGCCCGGAAAGAAACGCCCACTGGTCCGGCCGGGGCTCGAAGTCCGCATCGAGAAACACGCTGTTGCCGCGCTTTCTCGGCCCGCCCTGAAGCGGCAACGCAATCAGATTGCCGAAGCCTCCGGCCGGCAGCGTGTCCTGGCTCGGAAAAAACCGGTCGTAGGACCGCAAGCCGATATCGGGATTGCGTTCCATGGCCTCGGTCAGGAGGTGGGCGCCGAGCCGGCGAGCGAGCGTTGCCGGGACGGGCTCTTCGAAGAAGATCCACACATGCGCGCCGTTGCCCGAGCGAGAGCGTTCGAGTGCTGCAGGAACCCCCTTCGTAGCGCAGGCGTCCAGATAGGCGGCCGAGTCGCGGCGCCAGTTGTCCTTGTCGAAATCGGCGGCGAGGAACCGACAGGTGTCACCGACCAGCATCGGGTAGACCCCGATGGTGTGAAGCCCGCGCAGATGCCGCTCTATCGCCTCGTCCGTAAGTGGCACGAAGGCCTGGCTGGAACAGGCGCCGCACCGTACCCGGGGCTTGTGGCACACGCCCCGCTTCCATTCGTTGGCACAGACCGGCGCGTAACCGGCCGTGCCCTTCCCCGCGTTCTCCCAGCGCCTTGGATGCACGTCTTCCCGGCCACGGAAGAGGGATTGGAACAGCGCGACCTTGTCGCGTGTCGGCGATCGGTTCGTCACCGGCCCACCGGCAGTCGCGATTCGCCGCTCCGACGATGGACCGCGCGCGAGCGCTTCGAGGCGCTCCTCGAGCTCCGCCCGCTCCGCGTCGAGCCGGACCAGGCGCTCGCGTATCCGTGCGGCCTCTCCGCCATGAGTGTCGGTCGATGCCATCCAGCGCTCCACGACCGCCGCCCCCGTTTTTGCTGAGGCGGCCAGGATCAACGGACCATATCAGAGCACGGCCCGGACTGCCGCCCGCCGGCGCCGCTCACGGGTTCGGGCTCGCATGACCCGCAACAGGCGTAGCGCCGGCAAGCGGGCGATGGCGTTGATGCCCACCGTTGGCGGAGGCTGAGGGGATTCGTGGTACAGCGGTAGGCGTGTTTGATGTTCGCCTCGCAGCACGGGCTCAACCATCACCGACCGGCGGTTCCCGTGGAGGGACGAAAGCGCCGCTCGCGAAGACGATGAGCGACGAAGTCCGCCGTGGTCGAGGCGCGTCCCGACTTACCGGGCGGTCGAGGCGCGAGAGGCAGTGGACCATGGGAACCCTTTACGTAAAGCGTAACAACTACTACAGTAGCCGCGAATGATACGAAGCTTCAAGGATCGGGCCACGCGACGATTTTTCGAGGGGCAGCGTGTGGCGGCGTTCCAGGGCTTCGCCAAACAGGCCGCGCGCCGCCTGACCGTGCTGGACAGCGCGGAGACGTTGCAGGACCTGGCTGCGTTGCCGAGCAACCGGCTGGAAGCGCTAAGTGGCGACCGTGCCGGTCAGCACAGCATAAGGATCAACGCGCAGTGGCGTGTCTGCTTTCAGTGGACCGACGACGGGCCATGCGACGTTGAGATCGTTGATTATCATTAGGGGAGTTTGACATGAACGCAAAGAACGGTATGACGCCGGTGCACCCCGGTGAAGTCCTGCGCGACGAACTCGACGAACTCGGGCTGTCGGCCAATGCCTTGTCGAAGGCGCTGGGTGTGCCGGTGAACAGGGTAACCATGATCCTGAACGGGCAGCGGGGAGTCAGTGCGGATACAGCGTTGCGGCTGGCGCGCTACTTCGGGACGACGCCGCAACTGTGGTTGAACCTTCAGAAGACCTGGGAGCTTCGCCAGGCGGAGATCGCGATGGGGCGCGAGATCGCAAAATGCGTGACGCCCCGGCAACCGGCTGCGCAGGGGAGCGCTGTCTGATGCCCCTCGGTGACTACCAGTCGATCATGCTACCGACTCTCATGGCCCTCTCCGACGGGTTTGAGACTCCGCTATCCAAGATCCGCGCGCGTGTTGCCGTAGTCGAAAAACTGACCGAACAGGAAATCTCCGAACGACTGCCAAGCGGGCGGCAGACGGTCCTGGCTAATCGGGTAAGTTGGGCTTTGCTGGGCATGGAGCGGGCCGGACTCGTGGTGCGGGTTCGCCGCGCAGTCTATCGGCTGACGGCAGACGGGGGACGGCTGCTGGAGCAAGAACCCGAGCGGGTCGATGACAATGTGCTGCGTACCTATCCGGCGTTTGTGGAGTGGAAGCGCTTGGTGCAGCAGCGTCGGGAGCGTGAGGATTCGTCGCGAACTAAACCAGCGCTGGTGCCGCGGCGTCGTTCGCTTGAGACCCCCGAGGAGCAATTGGACCGCGCCGCCGGGGAACTGCGTGCCATGCTGGAGTCGGAAGTGCTGGATCAGGTTCGGCGTTCCTCTCCCGCGTTTCTTGAGCAGGTGGTTGTCGATCTGTTGCTCGCGATGGGCTACGGCGGTGGGAACGAGGCGATGGGACGTGTGACCGGTCGTACTGGCGACGGCGGGATCGACGGCACGATTCGGGAAGATGCCCTCGGCCTGGATGAGGTGTACGTGCAGGCGAAAAAATATGCCGACGGCAACGCCGTGGGTGAAGGCGACCTTCGCAACTTTGCAGGCGCCATCGACGCAGCGGGCACAACGAAGGGTGTATTCGTTACCACGGCTGCCTTCACAAAGTCCGCGAGGGAGTACGTCTCACGGAGCCCGAAGCGAATCGTGCTCATAGACGGAGACGAACTGGCCCGTCTCATGGTGCAGCACGACATCGGTGTACGCACGCGCGAACGTTATGCGGTCAAGCGGATCGACGAAGACTATTTCGATCAGGAAAAGTTGTAGAACGTGCGCCTGCCATTGGACGAAATCGGTGCCAGCGTGGCCGGGATTACGGAAAGATGGCTGGATGCAGACTTCGGCGAAGCGACGCAGAGAACATTTGCAGCAAGGTCGTCGACGCGTTTGGTGTCCGGCGGCGTAGGGTCGCGCGTGTGAGAAAAACGGACGGCAATTGGGTCATCCGATCCGAAAAAATCCGGGGATTCACCTGGGTGAGACCAAAGAGAAGGGCGCTCACGCGCCCTTCCCGTCTCTGTGTGCCGAGCGTCCGCTCCAATGAGCGCCGCGACTAGTCGTCACCGTCAGTGGCGTCGTCCTTTTCACCGCTAAGCCCCGCGCGCACAACAAGCACAAACCCGATCAACATGATCACCATGATGATTGGGGCAATTGTTTCCATGCTCACTGCTCACCTCCTTTCGGTGGTTGGGCCGCGAAGTCAAACAGCACCCATGCTATGGCCATTGCGACAAGCCCCCAGCCACCGGTCACGGGGTCGACCAGGATGCCGACAACCCCTGCCGTGGTCAGGCCGGCCCCAACTCGCTCGGCGATGGTGCGTAGTACGCTCGCGACATATCGGTCGCGAAGCCACTTCGTCACGATCCTCACAAGCACCTCCTCGTCATTCGGCAGAGGCACTCGTGCCCCCACGGGGCACAGTTGCACCCCGCCGGGATTCGCACACACCACGAGGCGCAAACCCCGTGGCAACACATTCCGGTTCGTTGCGTGGCCGGTCCCACGTCGGCTGCGATGCAGCCTGAAGACGCCCCAGTGTACACGGCCCGAAGTGGCCGCCCGTCTGCCAGCTCCTTGTCCGCGGTCATAAACAGGACTATCCCCGCGCCTGCGGGGAAACCTGTATGCCCGACAGCAACTGGCGCATCGTCGGGGGACTATCCCCGCGCCTGCGGGGAAACCGTGAACGGCGCGACCGTCCACTTCTCGGCCTTGGGACTATCCCCGCGCCTGCGGGGAAACCGGGAGCGGGATCGCGTGGGGCTGTCCGGGATGGGGACTATCCCCGCGCCTGCGGGGAAACCGTGGGCGTTACGGCCCGCCCGTTGTCGGTCGGGGGACTATCCCCGCGCCTGCGGGGAAACCACGTATGGCAAGGTTCGCATTATCGAGGTATCGGGACTATCCCCGCGCCTGCGGGGAAACCCATACTGTCAGACTCCTGATCCAGTCACCATCGGGACTATCCCCGCGCCTGCGGGGAAACCACCCTGAGCTCCCGCCCGCGCAGCTCGGTACCGGGACTATCCCCGCGCCTGCGGGGAAACCAAGGCGATCAGCGCCGACTCGGGGTACGGCGAGGGACTATCCCCGCGCCTGCGGGGAAACCGCCGACACCGTGCCGTGCACCGTGCTCGACCCGGGACTATCCCCGCGCCTGCGGGGAAACCGCCAGCTACCGTGTCGATTCGGGTCATTCTGCGGGACTATCCCCGCGCCTGCGGGGAAACCTATCCGCCGCCAGCGGGAAACACCACCGGAACGGGACTATCCCCGCGCCTGCGGGGAAACCTGGCCCGATGGGCTGCACAGCAACTACACCCCGGGACTATCCCCGCGCCTGCGGGGAAACCATAGAGAAGCTGGAGCAGCCGCTCGAGGTGCCGGGACTATCCCCGCGCCTGCGGGGAAACCTGTAACTCTACATTCTCGGATGATTGCAGAATGGGACTATCCCCGCGCCTGCGGGGAAACCACACCGAACCATCGAAATACGAGATATTGCGGGGGACTATCCCCGCGCCTGCGGGGAAACCAACTGGACGCACGTCAAGGAAAGGGCCACCCTGGGACTATCCCCGCGCCTGCGGGGAAACCATACAGCTTTTTGATGCTGGCCTGGCCGGACAGGGACTATCCCCGCGCCTGCGGGGAAACCTCGTATACCTCGAATTCCACGAAATAGGAGCCGGGACTATCCCCGCGCCTGCGGGGAAACCGTGGTCGAGGCGGTCGACAAGGCGACCGGCCCGGGTGTTACTGATCGCCCTAATGGAGCCACCGATGATCGGCTTAATGGAGCCATGAGAAGGTGGCTGAAATACGATCTCGGGCGGGTTTGATTTTGCGTTCATTCGGTTGAATTTGGAAGCCCCCGTTTCGGGCTTTCTTCATTTTGAGCGAAGGCCTTGTTGCAGTAGGTCCTGTGGAGCTTGTGTGCGAGAGGCGCGCGAGTGGGTGCAGGCGGTGGGCAGCGCCTTGGCGCTGTCCACGGGCTGTGCCCGCGGCCCGCAGGGCGCGTGCCGGTCCGCAGGACTCGTGCACAAATCCACAGGACGGACGCCCGGACGGGCCGGCGTGTCGGGTCCGCAGGGCGTTGCTGCGAGGTGCTGTCGAACCCGGGATCGGGTGCGCCTCGCGGCGATTGGGCTGTCGAGAGGTCATGATGAGTGCTCCGCCGTTCGCGGTTGCGCTGGGCGTTGCCGCTCGGTCGGCGCTCCGGGCAATGGCTTGGGCGCCCGGTAGCTGTCGCCTTCGAGGATGAGCCGGTAGGCGTTGTGTCGGAGCCGGTCAAGGGTGGCGGCGCCGAGCAGTCGGTTGGGGAAGGCGTCGCCCCACTCGGCAAAGTCGAGGTTGGAGGTGACGATGGTGGCGGTCTGTTCGTAGCGTTCGGCGAGCAGGTCGTGAAGATCTTCGTCCTGGGGCGGGCGCAGCGGCTTGAGCCCGAAATCGTCGATGATGAGGACGTCGACGCGGGCCAGGGCATTGAACTTGCGTTCGAAGGTCTGGATGGCGCGCGCGGCGTTGAGCGAGCCGAGCAGTTGGGACTGGGTGGTGAACAGCACGTCGTGGCCGAGGCGCACGGCGCAATGGCCGAAGGCCTGGGCGAGATGCGACTTGCCGGTGCCGCAGGGGCCGGCGATCAGCACGGCGACCTTCTCGTTGACGAAGCGGCAGGAGGCCAGTTCCTCGACGAGCGCCCGATTGACGTGGCTTGCGAACTCGAAATCGAACTGTTCGAGGGTCTTGTTGGAGCGGAAGCCGGCGCGTCTGACGCGGGTGTTGAACTTGTTCTGCTCGCGGCGGGCGACCTCGTCGTGGATCAGCAGGGCGAGGAAGTCCGGATACGGGAGCTGGTGCTCGATGGCTTCGCGGGTGCGCGCTTCGAGGGTGTTGAGGATGCCGGACAGGCGCAGTTGCTTGAGGTGCGGGGCGAGTTCGGGCATGGGGTTCATGAGGGTCATTCTCCTTAGTCGGTGAGCAGCCGTGAGGTATCGCGCGTGAACCGGCCTTGGCCGGCATACGCATCGGGGAGTTCGATGGCGGGTGAATCGCCGTCGAGCGGCAGGGCGTCGAGTCGCTTGTTGAGGATGGTCTTGACGGTGCGATAGCGCGGGTTGTCGAAGGCCAGGGCGCGCCGACAGGCGGCCTCGACGCGATCGTTGCCGTAGCGTTCGGCGAGCCTGACGATCCCCTGGGCGGCGCGCAGGTTGTCGAGCACGCGATCGGCGAAGAGCTGTTCGATGAGTGCGTGACAGGCGGTGCCGATGCGCCGGCTTTGGGTCAGGCACCACTGCGGATCTTGCATGAGATAGGCCAAGGCCTCCGGCGGCAGATGGTCGTTGACGGTATGCCGAGTGCCGGCGCGCCGCAGCCTGGGATGGGTCGCGACCAGTTCGTGATCGCGAAAAACCTGCGTGGTGGTCTCGGTGGCCTTCAGCCACAGTTGTTGGCGGACGAGCCTGAACGGCACGGAGTACTGACACTTCTCGAACTGCACGTGGGCGTTGCCGTGGACCTTGACCTTCGCCCACACGGCGAGCTCCGGCGCCCGAGGCGGCAGCGGCTTCAACAGGTGCCGCTCGGTCTGTTCGAATCGCTCGAGCGGTTGCTCGTGCGTGCTGCCGTGGACGCGCTGACCAGCCTCGCCGCGGATCCAGGCGCGCAGTTGCCGGTTGGCCTCGGTCCGATCGCGAAACTCCCGCAGCGGCACGAAGCTTCGCTTGACGTACTTGACGCCCGCCTCGACACGGCCCTTCTTCTTCGGCTCGCCGGGCGGGCAGGCGTCGATCAGAAAGCCGTAACCTTCGGCGCACTCGGCATAGGCGCGTTGCACCACGGGATCGTGGTAGCAGGCCCGCGTGATCGCGCACTTCGCGTTATCGACCGTGACCCGCGACGGCACGCCGCCAAACCACTCGAACGCCCGCCGGTGGCCTCCCAGCCAGGTCGCGGTCTTCTGGTCGGTGACGAACTCCGCGTACTGGTGCCGCGACCAGGCCAGCGTCATCACGAAAATCCAGGTGCCGGTCAGTTCCCCGGTCCGCGGATCGAGCATCACCGGCCCCTTGCCGAAATCGACCTGTGCGGCCTCGCCGGGCGCGAACTCGAGGATCACCGTCGCCTCGGGCTGCGCCGCATCGAGACGCTGGACGAACCGACGCACCGACGAGTAACTGCCCCTGAAACCGTGCTTGCGCTTCAGCGCCGCCGTGATCGTCGTCGCCGCGATCCCCTCCCGCCACCAGCGCTTCACATCCTCCGCATACGGCTCCACCAGCGAGATCGTCGAGCGCCGCTCGCCATGCGGCCTCAGCCGCTCCGCCAGCGCCGCGTCGTCCGGCAGCGGCTTCGTCGCATCCAGCCAACCCGCCGTCTCCGCCAAACGCCGAACCTCGCCCAGCTTGCGCCGGCCCATCAGGCCCGCCTTCGACAGCGCGCGGTCAGTCTCCCCCAACCGCATCCTCAGCAAAATCTGTCGGTACTCGTACATCTCGAACTTCCTGTTGCCCATCCGTCCCTCCCAGTCGGTGCCCGACGGGAGGGTACTTGGCCGTTGTCCGAGATCAGTACTTCAGCTCTATGGCTCCTTTATGCCGATCACCAGGTGGCGCCATTATGCCGATCACACCATGGCTCCTTTATGGCGATCATCCCCTGGCTCCTTTATGCCGATCCTGAAATGGCTCCATATAGGCGATCATTAACAACCCGGCCAGCTCGCTGAGCTCGGACAAGGACCCCTGGCGCATGGCCCCAGTGTGCAGGGCTCGGTGGCAATTCTCGATGACCGAATTCAGCGGAAAGTGACGGATTCGGGCCGCGACGTCGGCACGTGCGAACGAACATCCCGTATGGACCTTGCCGTCGTCTGACGTCGAGCTGACTCCGGGAGTTGCGGCGCGTCACCTGGGTGGATGTCCTTCTCGACTTGCAAGTAGTACATATCTGGACTACGTCGGATATCTTGACGCAGTAGCAAGTCATGGGCTTGACGAAACGACTTTTCCGGGCGGCACTGAGCGAACGCGGTAGCTACCGTCAGGGTTGACAATCACGACGCGCTGCCAGTCGCCACCGTAGCCACGCGGGGGATTCGGCATACATTCTGCGGGCATCGGTTCGCGGCCCAAGAGTTCGGCGTACGCCGGCATGTCGAACAGGCCGAACCGCGCGCAGTACTCCGACAGCGGCAGCCCTTCGATGACCGGCTCCGGTGCGCTCGCGCAACCGGTCAGGATCGCGGCGAGCATTGTTAGTATGTTCCTCATCATCATGTCACCCAATCGTGTTGGCTCTTTGTGTTCCCCATCGGTGTTAGGTCACCCCGAGAGGTCAAGCCCATAACTTGCTACTGCGTATCTTAATAACATTTGGATAATGCTTTGACTTCTCAAACACTGCCAGCAACCGAATCCGGGCGAAACCGGCCGTCGGGCCCCGCGTTGCGCACATTCTTCCGCGTCGCCGCGCTCTGGAGGCTCTCTGCGAAGGAACAGATGACCCTGCTCGGGCTGTCCGCTCCATCAACCTTCTTCAAGTGGAAGAAAGACCCGAACGTCGCGCTGCCGAGGGATGCGCTGGAGCGCATCTCCTACATCCTGGGCATCTACAAGGCACTTCAGATCCTGCTCCCCGATGAGCAGGCTGCCGATGACTGGATCAAGCGTCCGAATTCTGCAACGCCCTTCGGCGGCCGGTCCGCTCTCGATCGCATGTTGTCAGGCCAGGTTGCGGACCTCTACGTCGTCCGCCAGTACCTGGACGCACAGCGGGGCGGCTGGGGTTGACCGTTACGCTTGCCCGCGTCGAGTGGAAACCGTGCCGGCGAATCATCCCGAGCCGCTTTCCGCCCGTACAGCTTTTCGAGCGGGTTACCGATCCAGCGAACCTTGCGGCGATTTTCGAGCTGGACGCGCTCACCAACCCCCGGCTTCGCGACGCGTCTGGCGACATCGAGCTCGTACCGCCGGAGGACCGCGTCAGCGAACCTGGCACCACCGTCATCATGGCCGCGTTCGCCCACCTGAACCCGATGGGCAGCCGATTCTCGGACGGGACCTACGGTGTTTCTTGCGCCGCCAACAACCTTGCCACAGCGATTGCCGAGACAAGGCTCCACCACGAACGGTTCCTCACCGCAACGGCCGAGCCGCCAATGGAACTGGACATGCGTGTTTATCTGGTAGACGTCGACGGGGATCTGCACGAGCTGCGCGGACAGATGGCGAGTCAACAGCTCGTCTACCACAACGACAACTACGCCGCTGGACAGCACTTGGCGCGATCGCTGCGTGAGGCCGGGTCAAACGGGATCGCATATGACAGCCTACGCCGACCCGGAGGCAAGTGTGTCGCCGTCTTCCGGCCGACACTTCTGTCCAACGCCCGGCAGGAGCGGCAGCTCTGTTACGTCGGGAACGTTCATATTCCACGGATGGCGGTCACCAGATCCACGCGAAGCCGATCGGTTGGTCCACCTGATGCCGGTCACTCTCGTAGCGAAACGACGCAGGACTCTTTCTTAAGGCTCAGTAGTTACAATCGGAGTCGTTTCTTTCGCATGGATTCTCCATTGAGATTGAGCCCGTCGGCGCTGTGGACGTGCCGCTCGAGGATGGCGTCGGCGAGCATGGGTTCGCCGGCAAATCCGCATGACACTGAACTACCGCCTTTAGCGCTTCGAGCCAGTATCTATCCATTCGCGACAACCCGGTCGCGATGCGGAGCTCGACCTCTCCGGGCAACGTGTTCGGCCGGTCTCGAACGGCGAAGGTCTCGGGCGCCTCATTGCAAGCTCGCAGCTAACGCTGGAGATCATCCACGGATTTTCACCACCTTGGCGTCGGTTCGAGTAACGAACGCTGCCCACGAATCCATCAGACGGCGCCGGCGCTCGAACAGATCCGAGCGAAAGTAACTCCCCTCGACGCCCGGCACGACATGCGCGAGTGCGGCTTCGGCTTCCTCGCGGCGCTTGCCGGTCTCGGCCGCCCAATCCCTGAACGACGAGCGCATGCCGTGAACGGTCGCCCGCTCCGCTAGCCCCGTATCCCTGAGCACCTTTGTAAGTGTCATGTCGCTCAACGACTGTCCACGCCGCATCGGCGACGGAAAGATCAGCCCGCTCCCATCGTCGAGGACTCTCGCAGTCTCGAGCACGGCCAGCGCCGGCGCGCTCAGTGGCACGCGGTGTTCTTTTTCGGTTTTCATTCGTTCCGGCGGAATCCGCCAAACGCGGTCGACAACGTCGACTTCAGACCAGCGCGCGAGTCGAACCTCGCCAGACCGGCACGCCGTCAGGATCACTAGCCGGAGCGCGAGTTTCGCCGCGATCGACGCGCCCGACGTCTCGATGGATTCGAGCGCCGACGGGATCTCCGGGTACGGCAGTGCTCGGAAATTCGACTTGACCGCGGGCATCCGAGGCAGGGCGCCGCTAATCGACTCGCCCGCCGGGTTGCTTTCGATATAGCCATGCGCTTGCGCCCACTGAAACACCGAGCCGAGCCGCTGACGAAGCTTGCGAGCGATCGCGGGTTTCTGCGTCCAGATTGGAGTCAGAATCCGAAGAACGTCCTCTCTGCCGATCCGGTCGACCGTCAGCGCGCCAATCGCCGGCATTGCATATCGCTCGATCGACTCGCGCCAGTTTTTCGCCGTTTTCGGGCTGCGCCAGCGTGACGAGTTTGCGTCGATCACCTTCGCAAACGCCTCCGCGAACGTCGGCGCTCTACGCTTGCGCTTTTCAGCCAGCGGGTCGCCACCGCGACGGACGATGCGCCGATTTTGGAAGGCCGCCTCTCGTGCTTCCGCGAGGCTCACGACCGGCCACGGCCCTAAGCCGATGTCATGCCGCCGCCCATTCACGGTGAGTCGTTGGACCCAGCTCTTGGTGCCTCCAGGCGAGACAACCAGATAGAGCGTCCCACCGTCCCCGTAGCGGCCAGGCTTGCTCAGAGCCCGGATTCGGGCGACGTTCAGTTGGCTTCTCATGCCTTATTCCCACGTCTTTTACCACGCACGAAATGAGATGTTACGACAACGCCTGAGAACTTACAACACCCTAAACTGGGCTAACTCTCTTGAACTATTAGGTTTTTTCGGATGTCTAGAGAATTCTTGACAACGTAAGAATGGCTACGATGGCGTCCCCACGGGGATTCGAACCCCGGTTGCCGCCGTGAAAGGGCGGTGTCCTAGGCCTCTAGACGATGGGGACGTCCGTTGCTAAGAGTTGCTGGAGACAGGCTCCTTGGCTGCGCTGTCGGTGCAGCGCCGGTATTTTACACAGATGTTTCGGACCCCTTGCAACACGGGACGCTCAGACGGGTTGGTTGGTCTGCTACTGTCCCCTGTGCGCGGACACGAACCGGCGTCCGAACGGTACACTAGACAATGAAAAGCTGACCGCAGCCCAAATTGGCGACGCTGCGACATGCGGGGTCGCGCGCGCCGCAGGCCGTGGTGGAACCGGCGCTTGGCTGGCAATTGCGATAGCCGCCAGGGCACCTGGCCCGAGAATGACCGCGCGGTCCCCTATCGTCCGGGCCGAACTCGACTGCGGTGAGAAACCTGACGGACTTCGCGGCCGATCTCGACAGCGAATCCGGGGTCGTGGCAGAAATTGGCCCACAAAGGCGTGCCCACGAACCGCTGCCCACCCACTTCAAAGACGCGGTTGTTGAGCCATTCGTAGCCGCCGTACGCGGACATCTTGCGCATGAAACTCGTCGGCTTCGGGCACGTCCTTGCCGTAGAACTCGTGATTACCGGCCACGTACAGGACCGCCTCGTAGCGGCTGCTCAGGTCGTGAAGCCAATCGACGGTCTCAATGTCTGCGCAACCTATGTCGCCGGCCAGCACAAGCACATTGGCGCCCACGTCCCGCAGCTCCGGATTGTGGCCGAATTCGATGTGCAAGGCGCTTGCGATCTGCAATTTCATCGCGTGCTCTTTTGTAGCAGCAGACCCCCGGAAGCTGGGGTAGACTGTGCCAGGTGCGAAAGGATCCTCCCAGGACTCGGTCGCGCCGGCGGACACCGGGCGAAGGCGGTAGAATCGAGCGAATGGCCGCCACCGAAAACCACTTCCTCAAAGTGCTGAAGGACCGGCTTCCCTACCTGAACCCGGCGATGCTGTTCGGGTCGGATTCGAGTTTCGCGAGCCTCTGCACTCGGCTCCTGATCAGTCACGGAGACTTCAGGCGGCTTCCAGGGCACGTGCTGGCCGACCGGCTCGAAGCATGGACCCGGTAGTCGACGATGCGATCAGAACACGTTCCCGCACCACAAGGCGCCGTTGCGGCGGCGATGTTCGGTGTGCTGACAGAGGTCATAAACGGACGCCACCTTTCGTTCGGCGGCGGCACGGTACTTGCTGCCCGGTGGAACCACCGCCAGTCCTTCGACGTGGATCTGTTCTGCGAGCCGACCGCCTACGGCCGGCTTACGCCCCAACAGCGCGCCCGGATCGAACGGTCTCTTCGGAAGATCGACGGCTGCTCGCGAGAGCGGACGTGGTGCGAGGACATCGCAACGTACACGGAAATTGGAGAAATTGAAGCGACCGTGCTCCCGCGAAGCGTCGTGATCGAATCGAACAAGCCTACGCGCCTCTACGGCACCTCCCTCGCGCTACAGGCCAACGCGCAGATTCTCTACGCGAAGCTGGCATGGCGAATGTACCAGGCTGGGGAAATACCGGTGCGTGACGCCTATGATCTGGCCAGCGCGGCCGAACATGACCCGGAGGCTCTCGCACGGGCGCGCGAGCACACGAGTCCGCGCGTGCTTTCAGCCGTGTCGTCCATCGTCGAGGCGCTGCCGACGGGATGGGCGGAAGACGACATGAAGGCGCTCATCGAAGCGCAGCACCGATGGACGGAAGACGACCTGCGGGAGCGGCTGCTTGCGGCCCTCCGAACGAACGCCACCCACAGCCGGGAGCACGGCCAGTGAGTCCGCGAATCGAAAACCCGACGACACTTCGTTCTGACGAAGCCTTTGCCCGGTACGCGGGCCGCTACGCCGAATTGCGACGAGAACCTGACGCCGAAGATGTCGCACATGCGATCGTCCGCAAACATTGCGCCGGTCGGCAAGGGCGCGTGGACGGGGCGGCGATACTGCAATCGCTCAATGCGGACCCTGACTCGAACATCGACTCGAATCTCGCGGTACGTTGGTTGCTGTCGAGCATCGCGCCGCATGAGTGCGTCTTGCTCGTCACCCGTTGCGGAGTGAAGCCGCAGGCGCTTGCCCGTCATGTCCGCGCAAAGCCCGTGCGCCGGGAAGCGCTCGTGCGCTTCCTGAATCAGTTCGCTGCCAACCGCTGATCCGATTGGCGGCACAGGGGATCATGAGCGGCGCGTTCAGCGCTTGATGGAATCGCTCATCCAAACAATTCAGACCGAGCGCGCCATGACCCAAAAAATGGACAAAAATCAATCGCCTGCACGGCTTCCCTGGAGGGGGGTTGGTGGAGCCAGGCGGGATCGAACCGCCGACCTCTACAATGCCATTGTAGCGCTCTCCCAGCTGAGCTATGGCCCCCGGTCGATTGAGCGTCGCAGTCTAGCACCGCGGCGGAATCGGTCAAGCCGCTTGCCTGCAGATCACTACCGCCAGGACCGCTCCCGGTCCGGACCGCGGAACACCCACCGTTCCCGTCAACGTGCGCCTGCCGTTTGCTTCGGCTTCCGGCAGAGGTTTGGGGCGGAATGCAAGAATCACGCTTGACACCGGCGCGGACAATCCACCGCCATCCAGGCTCGATTGCGCTCGCGATCCGCCTCTTGCAACAGGCTTCGGCCGTTCCGCTCACCTGCTTTGGCCGCTTACTGCACAACCGCTTGCTGCGCGGCGGCGCGCGCATCGATGAACGCAAGCGCCCGATCGATCCTCCGCAGCGCTCGCTCGCGGCCGACGAGCACCAGAGTCGTCCCGATCCCGGGCGAAGCGGCCGCCCCTGTCACCGCCACCCGCAGCGGCTGGGCGACCTTGCCGAGCTTGAGGTCCAGACTCTCAGCAGCGGCTTCGACCGCCGCCTGCGTCGAATCTTCGGTCCACGCGTCAAGCCCGGCAAGTGTCTCTCGCACGGCACCGAGCGCGGGCCGCGCGACCGGCCGCAGGTGCGCTTTTGCAGACTTCGCGTCGAACTCGTCGAACTCCGAGAAATAGCAACGTGCGCGTTCGGCCATCTCGACCACCGTCTGGCTGCGTTCACGCAAGGCCTCGACCGCGACCGGTAACGGCGGCCCGGCGGCGGGATCGAGCCCCTGGGCGCGGAGCCGGTCCGCGAGCAGTGCCGCCAGGCGGTCGGCGTCCGCCGACTGGATGTGGCGATGATTGACCCAGAGGAGCTTCGCCGAATCGAAGCGCGCCGCCGAGCGGCTCACCGCGTCGAGCCCGAAGAGATCGATCATCTCGTCGAGCGTGAAAATCTCCCGATCGCCATGCGACCAGCCCAGCCGCAACAGGTAGTTGAGCAAGGCCTCCGGCAGATACCCGAGATTGCGGTACTCCAGGACATCGACCGAACCGTGACGCTTCGAGAGCTTCGTGTCGTCTGAACCGTGGATCATCGGCAGATGCGCGAATGCCGGCGGTTCGACGCCTAGAGCCCGGAAAAGGTTGATCTGGCGCGGCGTGTTGTTGAGGTGGTCGTCGCCGCGGATGACGTGGCTGATCCGCATGTCGGAATCGTCGACGACGACCGTGAAATTGTACGTCGGCGAACCGTCCGAGCGGGCGATGATCAGGTCGTCGAGCTCGGCGTTGTCGAAGGTGACCCGACCCTTGACGAGGTCGTCGACCACGACCTCGCCCTCCAGCGGATTCCTGAATCGCAGGACGGGCGCAACATCGTCGCGCACGCGCGAGCCATCGCGGCAACGGCCGTCGTAGCGGGGTTTCAGTCCCTGCGCCTGCGCCTCGGCCCGCATCGCGTCGATTTCCTCGCGGCTGCAGTAGCAGCGATAGGCCAGCCCGCCGTCGAGCATCTGCTGCAGGACTTCCCCATAGCGCTCGAACCGCCGTGTCTGGTAGACCGGATCGTCGTCCGCGTCGAGACCGAGCCAGCCGAGACCGTCGAGGATCGCGTCGATGGCCGCCTGCGTCGAGCGCTGCCGGTCCGTGTCCTCGATCCTGAGCACGTATTCGCCGCCGTGGTGCCGGGCAAACAGCCAGGCGTATAGCGCCGTGCGGACGCTACCGATGTGCAGATGGCCGGTTGGGCTCGGCGCGAAGCGCGTGCGGACGGTCATGACGGGGGTACTTGAAGTGATGGTGGGCGATACTGGGCTTGAACCAGTGACCTCTGCCGTGTGAAGACAGCGCTCTCCCGCTGAGCTAATCGCCCGTCCCGGATTGCGGTCATTTTGCGCAGGCTGCGCCGGGTGCGCAAGGGTGACGCTGCGAGCGGTCTCGTGCTCGGTGCGCCATGACGCCTGGCCGCGCCGCCCGGTTCGCATTCGACCCGGTTGGTAGTACGCTTGCGCACATCGCACCCAACCCGGGCCACGCATGTATCACGTCACGATCTTCGGCGCCGGCTACGTCGGTCTCGTAACGGGCGCCTGTCTGGCGGACGCCGGCAATCATGTGCTCTGCGTCGACGTGAACGAGGAGAAGATCGGGCGCCTCAAGCGCGGCGAGATCCCGATCTACGAACCCGGGCTCGACGCGATCGTGCGTAAAGCGACCGACGCGGGCCGGCTGCGGTTCAGCACCGACATCGGTGCAGGCGTCTCCCATGGCCTGTTCCAGTTCATCGCCGTCGGTACGCCGCCCGACGAAGACGGATCGGCCGATCTCAGGCACGTGCTCGCCGTTGCCCGCTCGATCGGCGCTCACATCGAGGACTACCGCATCGTCGTCGACAAGTCGACGGTCCCGATCGGCACGGCGGACCGGGTCCATGCCGAGATCGCAGCGGCGCTCGAGCGGCGCGGCATCGCCTGCGAGTTCGATGTCGTCTCGAACCCGGAATTCCTCAAGGAAGGCGCCGCGGTGGAAGACTTCATGAAACCGGCGCGGATCATCGTCGGGACGGACAACCCGCGCACGGCGGAACTGTTGCGGGCGCTCTATCAGCCGTTCAACCGCAACCACGACCGCATGCTGGTCATGGACGTTCGTTCCGCAGAGCTGACGAAGTACGCCGCCAACGCGATGCTGGCGACGAAGATCAGCTTCATGAACGAAATGGCGAATCTCGCGGAACTGCTCGGCGCCGACATCGAGCAGGTCCGGGTCGGGATCGGTTCGGACCCGCGCATCGGCCACGCGTTCATCTACCCCGGCGCGGGGTTCGGGGGATCGTGCTTTCCCAAGGATGTCAGGGCGCTCACGGCGTCAGCCGCCGCCCAGGGCTACCGACTCGAGCTCATCTCGGCCGTGGAACAGGTCAACAATCGCCAAAAGCGCCTGTTGTTCGAGAAGATCCGCCACTTCTTTGGCGGCGAACTGCGCGGCAGGACGATCGCGCTCTGGGGGCTTTCATTCAAGCCCAACACCGACGACATGCGCGAAGCTTCGAGCCGTGTACTCATGGAAGCCCTTTGGGACGCGGGCGCGACGATACGCGCCTACGATCCGGTCGCCATGGACGAAGCCCGGCGGCTCTATCCCGATCGCAACGACCTCCAGCTCTGCGAGCGGGCGGAACTCGCGCTCGAAGGCGCCGACGCACTCGCGATCGTGACGGAGTGGCGCGAATTCAACAGCCCGGACTTCGATCTCATCAAGGCCACGCTGCGCAATCCGGTCATTTTCGACGGCCGCAATCTCTACGATCCCGGCCACCTCGCAAGCCGCGGCATCCGCTATTTCGGAATCGGCCGCGGGGAGTCCGTGGAACTCCCAGTGCAAGCGAAATCGGCGTCCTGATCGGCCCGTTCGCGAGCGCTGCCGGACGCAGGAGCCAGCGCCGCAGGAAGTCGCGAAAGCGAAAATTCGCTGTCGCCGTCCCTTCGGTCGGTCGAATGAGGAGCGTATCGAGCCGTATTTGACGAAATCGATCGCTTGTGCGGCCGAATGAGAGCGGACATGCAGCCGCGAATTCCTACGGCGCAGGCTCCTGGCGCGTCATGCCCGTATAGGACCGGTTCAGGAAGTTCGCCGGATCGCCGCGTACCTCGTCCCACTCGGCCGTAATCCCGGCCGCGACCACCTGCTCCAGCGACGCTCCGTCCGAAATCATCGCCTCGATGCGATCGTGGATCGTGCTCAGCATGTCGGCATAGTCTTGCAGCGCCTGCGCATCGACGACCGGCCCGTGCCCCGGCACGACGACCGAATCCGCGTCGATCTCTTCGAGCACGCCCTCGCAGAAGGCGATGATGCCGGCGAGACTGCCGCCGTTGTCGGCGTCGATGAAGGGATAGCCCGCGTTGTTGAACACGTCGCCCATGTGCACGACGTTGTGATTGCGAAACACCACGGCGGCATCGCCCGCGGTATGCGCCGGGCCGAAGTGAAGCAGGTCGATCGGCTCGCCGTTGAAGTGAAACCGCATGTGCCGCTCGAAGGTGATCGACGGCAGCGCGTCGGCCGGATAGGCCGCCTGATCGCGGCTCTGCGTCACGAGATTGATGACGCTGTCGCGTGTGAGCTGCTCGCGGGAGTTCTCCTGCGAAACGATCCACGTGCCTTCCGGCCCGAGGACCAGGTTGCCGTCGGCGTGATCGAAATGCCAATGCGTGTTGATCGCGAAATCGATGTCGCCGCCGCCGAGTTCACGAATCGCCGCCCTGACCTTCGGGATCATTCCGGGAAACTGATCGTCGACGATCAGCACGCCCTGCTCGCCGATCGACGCTGCGATCGCCCCGCCGACACCGAAAAGCACGTGCAGGCCGTCGCCGACCTGTTGCGTGGTGACTTCCGTCTCAGCAATCTGGGCGTCGAAGTCCCCCTGCGCCGCTGCAGAGGTGCACACCAGGACGGCAAGCGCCAAACAGGCATGACGTAATGCGATCATCGTCAATCTCCCTCGAATCCCGAAGCGCCGTGCGGGCGGCTCGGCCCGGCATCATCCGGGCTATCAGATACAACCGCGAAATCCAAGTCAAGCGGACCTGACCCGGCAATTCTCACTTTGCCCGTCATCCCTTGCACGGGACCGATCCGGCAGTCGATCTGGCCCGGATTGAGTCGGAAAGGTGGAATGTCTTGCGCCTGGCGGTGAAATCGGACGCCAAAATGAGAATCGCCGGACACGAGCATTCGACGGCCAAATCAGGCGACACGCCCCTTCAGGCGCCCGAAGATCGCGTGACTGCGCCGCGCGACATCGACGCTTGCACGGTGTGACGGTCGAAACTACGCCTCCCGACTCGCGGGCCGCGGCGCAACCAGGGCGGACCAGCGCCGCCCCGCCGCCTCCCGGCGGCCGCCGACGCAAGCGCTCAGGCCTTGTCCGCGCGCTTGAATATCGCCGTGATCGCCGCCACCACGACGCTCGTGACGACGGTGCCGATCGCGCCCTGGAACGCGGATCCGACCGAACTGCCCATGGCAAGTTGCGCGTCGATTTCTCCGGACGGTAAGCCGAACGACTCAACCATCTCGCGCGTCGCCTCCATGACCTCCGCCATGTAGTTCGGAAAGACGACGGAGGTGGTGAGCCAGGAACCCACGAAGACGATGACACCTCCAACTGCGCCGAGGACAAGTCCGTTCAGGACCTGCCCGCCGTAGTTTGCGTCCGCAGCGGTCTGGCGCAGCGCCATGATCACGACAGCGATGTTGATGGCTATCACGACGACGAGGAAGATCGCCGAGATGCCAATGCTCGTGTGCAGACCGAGCGCTGGTATGGCGAGGTTGATCGCGGTAACCAGGATACCGAGGATCAGTCCGTATCTGACGGGTACATTCATCGCTGGCACTCCTTTCTGCTCAACCCACCCGGGTGACCCGTTGCGAAGCCGCCGACGCGATGATGGCCTCGGTCACCGCCGCGCCATGGATCATCTCGTCGGTCGAGATCAGGTACGGTTCCCTGCCTTCGGCAGCGGCCGCAAACGCTTCAAGCACCGCGCGGCTGACATCGCAGGCTTCGGCCTGCCAGGACTCGGCCGGACCCTTGGCCGGCTTGAAAATGCAGTTGCCGAAAAGCCGCGTGCGCCGTTCCTCCGACGGTGCGCCCGCGACATGCGTCATGCCTTCGAGCCGGACGAAGCCCTTCGATCCGTAGACCTGGAAGCTGAAGCCGCCGCCGGTCGCCGTCATCGTGCCGAGATAACCCGACATGCCGGCTTTCATGCGGAACAGGATCGACGTCGTGTCGTCGGCATCGACCTCGACCACGCGGCGAAAGCTCTGGCAATAGACTTCTTCGACCTCGCCGCACAGGTCGATCATGCCGTCGACGGCGTGCACACCCATGGGCGTGAGCCCCCCGCACGGGGTCTCCTCGCGGTTCGCGCGCCACGCGTCGGGCTTGAGGTAGAGCGCATTTGGAAACGTCATCGTCGCCTCGACGTGCAGGACAACGCCAAGATCGCCCGAGGCGATGCGCTCGCGCAGAGAGATCATTTCCGGATGCCAACGGCGGTTGTAGCCGAGGCCGAGCGTGACGCCCGCGCGATCGGTGGCCTCGACCGCCTGCTCGGCGCCGGCCCCGTGTGAGCGCGAACGGCTTTTCGCAGAAGATGTGCTTGCCGCGCGCGGCAGCGGCCACGACCTGATCGACGTGCATCGAATGCGGCGTCGCAAGCACGACGGCATCGAGGTTCGGGTCCGCCAGCAGATCTTCGTAGCTCTCCCTGAGCGCGAACCCGTGCTCGCCCGCAAAACTCCGGACATCGTCGGTGACGGTGCGGGTCGCTCCGGCGACGAAGCGGATCGCCTCGCTCGAACCGGAAACGGCTTCAACCAGCGTCTTGCCCCACCATCCCAGGCCCACAATTCCCGCATTGATCATCAGTACCTTCCTCCCCGGGGCGCCGCGAACGGTGTTCGCAACGGCCGGATATCAATCGAATCCGCCAGAAAATCCTCTGAATGCCAAAGGTCCCGGAACGGTTGCAATAGCAGAGGGCGCTTGTTGCGTCGATTCATCGGCGACTTCAACTCCCCCATGACATCGCACGCGGCGCATCGATCCGTCGCGGGAACCTCGATAACCCGGAATGCGGCCGTTGTCCATTCCATAAAGGGGTGTTTGTGTGGAAAAAATCAGCCGACTCTCAGAATTGCAGTTGCTTAGCGGATTCCTGGAGAACGCGCTATTCCAACCCGCTCGCACGCGCCTGTACGCGCGCCATGACGGCCCAGTCGCGGTCTCCGTCGCCATGCGCCACGGCGCCGAGCAAGCGGTCGCGATAGACGTTGCAGCTCGGCAGGGGGACGCTCGCGGCGTTTCCCGCAGCGAGGATGAGATTGGAATCCTTGAGACCCAGAAGCGTCGTGAAGCCCGCCTGATCGTAGGCTTCGTTCGAAATGATCCCGCCGTAGACCTTGTAGGCCGGTGCGGCGAAGAGTCCGTCGGTGAGCACTTCGTTGAAAACGGCGGGCGCCACGTCGAACTTGCGCGTCAAGGCGAAGCCCTCGGCCATGGCCTCGATCGCGCAACCGAGCACCATGTTGTTGGCGAGCTTGACCGCGGCCGCGCCGGCGGGATTCGTCCCAGCCACAAAGGTGCGTCTGCCGATGACGTCGAAGAGCGGCGCGAGCTTCTCGATCGCGTCGGCGGGACCCGCTGGCACGACGCCGAGCTGGCCTGCGGCCGCAGCGTCGGGGCGCCCGAGCACGGGCGCGGCGACGAGCAGCTGTCCGGCGCCCTCGTGCGTCGTGGCGAGCTCTGTGAGGGCCGTGACGCTGTGCGTCCCCATCGGAACATGGATCGAGCCTTGCGGCAGATTCTCGAGCAGTCCGCCGCCGACGACCGCGTCGAGCGCCTTGTCGTCGGTCAGCATCGTGAAGACGACTTCGCGCCCGGCCGAGGCATCGGCAACGCTCTCGGCCACCGTCGCGCCGCGTCCCTCAAGCTCATCCGCCTTCGAGCGCGTTCGGTTGTAGACGGTCATCTCGTGACCGGCGTCGAGCAGCCGTCCGGCGATCGCCTGGCCCATGCGGCCGAGTCCAATGAAGCCAACGTCCATGATGTCGTTCTCCCAAGTTGTGATCCGTCGCTGCGGGATGAGAAGGTGGCAGCCTACCGAAGTCCCCGCAGAAAAAGTTCCACCGCATTCAAGCGGCGATGCATCCCGTCTGAACGGGGTTGCCCCTCGCTCGCATGCGCTCGACGCCCGGTTCCTCGATCCTTGTCGCTCAGACGCCCAACTGCGCGCGCACCCACTCGATCTCGAGCGTGACGTAGTCGACGATGTCGCCGGTTTTCAGGTGATCGGGCAACACGTCCCAGGTGTAGGTCTCGATTTCGAGATGCGGCGACAGCTTGTTTTGCTTGTGAAACGCGAGCGCGTCCTCGATGGCGAAGCGCGTGGTCCTGAAATCGCCGAGATCGTCGAGAAACACGGGCACGTGAAAATGCGTGCGCCACTCGCGCGGTCCCGGATCCCGGTCCCAGGCGTCAAACGCGTCCTCGAGGTTGAGATAGTGCGTGAGCTCGCCGTTCCTGCGCTCGACGGTCTGGGTCAGGTAGACCGTGTCGGCGAAGCGGCGCAGCGCGTCGACGGTGGCCTGAGTGACCTCCGGCACGCGCACGGCGGCCGCTTCCTGCAGCTTGAAGACCGGGATGCCGGCGTCGGCGAGACGCCCGAGCGAAGTGCCGATGTCTTCGTATTCGACGGCCTGGTGGCAGATGTCATAGACCATGCCGAGATGGTTGCGCAACGCCGCGGCTGCTTGTGCGTCAGACAACCCAGTCTGCCTGGCGAGCGAGGCTTGCGCATCGGCCGCATAAAGATGATTCGTGAAATAGTCGAGGGCCTCGTCCGTCGTCTCCAGGAAACAGGCCGGTTCCGGCTCGAGCGCCAGTCGCACGGTTCGCCCGGTGCGTTGCTCGAGCTTGACGAGATGCGCGACAACTCCGATCACCTGCCGCGTGAACGCCGCGACGACGTCCGGGCCGGTCACTCGCGGCTTGAAGCCGAGCGGCGGGCTCTGGATCGTCGGCTCGATGCCGGGTGCGGCGACCTCCGCGAGGATGTCGGCGACCTGCATCGTGTACACCGCGCGCTCGTCGCTGCGCCAGTCGGGCTCGTAGACCTGTTCCTTGACGATCGTGTTCTTGAACGGCCCATAGGGAAAAGCGTTGACCGTGTACAGATACATATCGTTGTCGGCGAGAAACGCCTTGAGCCGTTCGCGCTCGGCAGCGTCGCCGGTCAACGTCGCGGCCGACGCGGCCGAGATGCGCAACGATACGCCGAACGGGTCGTTCGGCGACACGCGCTGTTTGACCTGAGGCACATAGGTCGTGAGGCTGTCCCACATCTCCGGCCAGGTATCGCCCGGATGCACGAGCGTCGAATAGGTCAAAAGACCCAGTCCATGACCCAAATCCATGCAAATCTCCTTAGAATACGCACCTTCGTTGACCATTCACTTCAGGGAGTAGCCAAACGATGCTGGGAGCAACGGCGGACACGATTCTACCCACGACGATCACGGGCTCGCTACCTCGGCCGAGCTGGTACACGGAAAACCTCGGCCAGAAGACCTTTCTCGCCGCGATGGTCGAGACGCGTTTTCGCGAGCAGTACGAGGACGCGCTCGCCGTCTACCTGAACCAGCAATCGATCGCCGGGCTCGACGTTTTCAGCGACGGGGACGTGCGCTTCACCGCCGACATCGGCGGCCAGAGCTGGACGAGCTATCCGCCGTTTCACATGTCAGGCTTCGACGGCATCCCGAAGGCTGCCCCTCCGGGCGGCGGCGGCATCGCCTTTCCGCGCGGCCACATCCTGCATGACTATATCGAAGCGCGAATCATGCCGAGCATCGTCGGTCCCGTCGGGCGCGGCGACCTGCAATACGCGGAAATGTGGAAGGCGGCCCAGCGCATGACGCACAAGCCCGTCAAGTTCGGAACCGTGACGCCCGAACTCGTCGCTTTCGCGGTCCAGGACTTCCACTACAAGGACATCCGCGAACGCATCTGGGCGATCAGCGATGCGTTCAACGAGGAACTGCACGCTCTCGCCGACGCCGGTTGCCCGGTCATCCAGATGGAGGAACCGCAGGTCCACCTGCTCGCGGCGCGCGGCATCGTCGATGCCGTCATCAACCCCGAGTACATGCTCGACGTGTTCAACAACACTGTGCGCGGGCTCAGGGACAAGACCGAAGTCTGGTGCCATACCTGCTGGGGGAATCCGTCGCAGCAGCGCATGTTTGCCGAGGTGCAAACCTACAAGCCCGCGCTCGAGATCCTGAACCGGGTCGACGCCGACGTGATCACCTTCGAATCGGTGAGTTCCGGCGGCATGGATCTCGCAGCGATCGGAGCGGCGATTTCCGACATGAAAGTCACGATCGGCGTCATCGATCATCACTCGCTGCAGGTGGAACGACCGGAGGCGGTGGCCGACCACATCCGCGAAGCCATGAAGCACATTCCCGCCGAGCGCCTCGTCATCTCGTCCGACTGCGGCATGGGACGCGAGGGCATGAGCCGTCGGCACGCGCTGTACAAGATGGCCGCGCTCGTGCAGGGCACCAACATCGTGCGCCGGGAAATCGGCGTACCGGAGGCCGAGTGCCTGATCGCCGATCCGAGCTATTCGCTCGTGCCCGGCGCCTGAAGCGCGACTCGGAGTCGCCGCGGACTGCCCCGTTCGGAGCGTCAGATCCGGATCACGACCTTGCCGAAGTGCCGGGCCGAGCGCAGGTAGCCGTACGCCTCGACCGCATCGTCGAACTCGAAAACGGTGTCGATCACGGGCTTGAGTCCATTGACCTCAATGGCCCTGTTGAGTCCCTTGAAGAGTGCCTTGTCGCCGACGAAGATGCCGCGCATCGTGGCGCCCTTGAACATCATGGCGTGCGGGCTCAGGTCGCCGTCGGGCAGCGTCAGCACGCCGATCAGCGAGATCTCGCCGCGCGGTCCGACGGCCCGGTACGAGTGCGGCAGCGTGCCGGCGCCGCCGAGTTCGACGACATGGTCCGCACCCTGGCCGCCAGTGAGTTCGAGCACGGCGCGGTCCCAGTTCGGTTCGCGCTTGTAGTTGATCGTCTCGTGTGCACCGAGCGCCCGCGCGCGCTCGAGCTTGTCGTCGCTCGACGAAGTGATGATGACGCGTGCGCCGGCCATCTTGGCAAGCTGCAAGGCAAACAGTGACACGCCCCCCGTGCCGAGCGTCAGCACGGTATCTCCGGGACGCACCGCCTTGCCCTCGGTAAGCGCGTTCCAGGCCGTCACTCCGGCGCAGGGCAGCGTCGCCGCTTCCTCGAACGACAGATCCGCAGGGATAGGCAGTACGCCGCTCGCGTCCAGATTCCGATACTCGGCCAGCATGCCGTCGAGCGGCGAACCCAGCGTCGCAAAAGGGCTCCCTTGCGCGAACGTCGCAACAACGCGGTCGCCGACCGCAAAGTCCTGTACATCCGCGCCGACCCCCACGACCTCGCCTGCGCCGTCAGACAGCGGAATCGTGTTCCGCGTCAGCGGTCCGCCGATGTACTTGCCCCGGACAATTGCGATATCGCGAAAATTCAGCGAAGCCGCCCGGACGCGGATGAGCACTTCGGATGGTCCGGGCTCTGGCTCGGCCCGTTCGCTGCGCCGCAGCCCGTCGAAGCTCTTGCTTCCCTGAACAACCTCATAGACATTCATCGCTTGTCCTCGCGTGCTGATGCTGATGCCGTGCCACGCGCGATCGCGCTTGCGTCGATCGGTGGAAACCGTGAACGGGACTCCGCCGGAAGGCGACTCGCTGAATACGCTCGGGCAATTGCGGCGCAAGTTTAAACTTTGCGCGTCGAATTAAGTACCGCGCAGTTTCTGCAAGCGACTACCTGGCGCCCGCCACTCAATGGCTCGACCCCGAACCCGACGGCAACCGACTTGCGTCCGGCAACGCGCAAAGCGCATTGACCAGACGCATCTGATCCACGGTAGCGCAACGCGCATGCAGCAGACGCGGCGACGCGAAAACCAGGCTCAGGCACCTGCCCCGGCTCACGGCGACGTTGAGACGTTCGCGGGACAACAGGAAATCGAGCCCCACGGAAGTCTCCTCGGAGGAAGATGCGGTCATCGATACCAGCGACACCGGGGCTTCCTGCCCCTGGAACTTGTCGACGGTACCTACCCGGATGCCGCCCAGGGCGTCGGCAAGCAGGTTGACCTGGGCGTTGTATGGCGCGACCACAATGATGTCGCCGCGCGCCAGCCGGCGGCGGCGCCCGTTGCGATCCGTCCAGGTTCCCGCGAGAAGACGCTCGATGGCACCGCGGATCGCCTCGAGTTCTTCGGGACAGACCTGTGCGCGTCCCTCATGGGCGACCGGAATCCGCCAGGCGCCGGACGATGGCAGCCCGGAAGCCGCAACGGCCTGCAGCGCGGTCGACGGGTGGCTTTCCAGCCGCTCCTCGTAGAACTGGGAGGAAATGTAGGCGCACAGATCCGGGTGCATTCTCCAGGTTACCGGCAGAAAGACGCCGCGCTCCGGATCCACGTTCCGACCTTCGCCGAGCACCCAGTCGAGGCAGGACAGGTTCGCCGGCCACGGGTGCGTGCCCTGCACCACCTGCGGCAGTTGCCGTGAATCGCCGATGAGGACGAGGTTGTGCGCGGCATTCGACATGGCGAGCAGATTGGCCAGCGAGACCTGGCCGGCCTCGTCGACAAACAGATAATCGAAGGTGTCACGGTGCTCTTCCCTGGAAAAGAGCCACGCCGTTCCGCCGACGATATCGCCCGTGCGAATCGAGCGGTCATGGTTGCTCGTCACGCAGGCGATGGCATCGCGGACCTCGGCAGGCAGACCAGCTCCGCGGGACACCTTGTGGACGATCCGCACGCCGCCGACGCGCGGACCGGCGTCGTCCACGGCGAGCGCACGAGCGCATCCCATGAGCACGTTGCGGATCGCCTCGTGACTGTTCGAGGTCACGGCAATTCGCTTGCCGTCACTGACGAGCGCAAGAATCGCCTGCACGGCCGCGTACGTCTTGCCCGTGCCCGGCGGGCCCTGCACCGGCAGCACGGATCGGTCAAGCGCGCGAACGGCCGCAATCAGGCCGTCGAGCGTCGCTGAGTCGCGGTCGAGCGGGAGCGGCGACGGACCGCGGAACCGCGGCCCGCTGCGAGCGAGAAGGTCGTCGGCCGCGAGATTGAGCCGCGGTCCGCACTGGTCGGTCACAACCTTGCGGATGGCGCCGGGTATGCCCTGCGTGTCCAGGGCGAAGTCCGGCAGCAGGTCGAGACGCGGGGGAAGTTCGACGGGCGAGTTCCAGTCCGCCTTCAGGCCGATCTCGCGCCGGCTTCGGTCCAGCCAGGCTATCCTGACGGACCCCAGGCTGCCGTCGCTCTCGAACCGTGCGCTGTTACCCTCGCGCAATTTCGTTTCCTGCGGCGGATACCGATAGACGCAGACATCGGGGTCCCGGGCGGACGCCGGCGCAGCGATTGCGACGAGTCCGGCCAGACATTCAAGGTCGTCACACAGATCGTCGAAGTCCTTGACCGTGGAGTCGAAGACCGACCAGGCTTTGGGCTTGCTTTCGCGCCAATGGTAGACGGCGAGGTTGTAGAGCGTGCGCTTGCGATCTCTCGATAGATCCGCGTTGTCCAGGCGGTCCACCACGGCCTTGTTCGAAGACTTGTCTCGCCAGTACGCGTTGGTCTTCCCCTGACCCATTTCGAGCCACGGTCGATCCGGGCGGACGCCGAGCAACCAGTCCCGCAGATACTCGATGGATCGGCAGTCGTGTCGAACGGACGCCTCGATGCCGGTGAAGATCGACTCGTCGCCGGTTTCGCGCCAGGCTTCATAGGCAGGCAGCACGGCGCCAGCGACCGGCTTGGCGGCCGGCAGGTAGAAGGCCTGCATGTCGGCGAGCGCATAGGACGGCTCGGACACAACCATACCGCCCTGCACGACCGCCGCAAGGTCGACGAAGCGCCGTTCGCGCAACCAACAGTCCAGCGTGGTCTCGCCGACGCTGTGACGCGCAGCAAGTCTGCGCAGTGTCGCGACTTCGCCGGCACCGTAATGGTAGATGTGCGCCATCGGATTTCGATTGAAGTGCGCGTGCACACGGCGGAACAGCGTGCCGAGCACCTCTCGCTCCTCTTCGACATTGTGCGCCCAGAATGCTGCGAACTCCCGACCGTCCCAGAGGCCATGCAGGAACGCGAGACCGACCGCGTCGCCCTCCGACCGGAACGGGTCGCTTTCGAGATCGTAGAAAAGATCGCCGTCATCCGGTCGCGGCATGAGGTCGAAGCCCTTGCCGCGCGAGACGGGACGCAGCTCGAAGGTGGGTCCACCCGACTTGCGAGCGTGTTGCAGTCGCGCCTGTTGCTTGAGCTTGCGGATCGTTGCATCGGCGAGTCCGGGTACGTCGGCCGTGTGCCTGGCAAGCGCTTCGATGCTGTCGATACCCGCGGCCTCGAGTTTGGCGACCTGGCTTGTGTTGCTACCCGCGAGCAGAAAAATGCTGTCCTTCGCCTGCCACTCCGAAGTGCATCGCTCGCGCCAGCGGCAAAAGCCGCAGTGCGAACAGGGAATCGGGCGAGTCTCTTCGGGGTCCCGCACAAACGCCTGGAGCCGGTCGCGCGCCAGGCGCGCATAGTCGGAGTACTGTGAGAGCCTGAAGCCGGCGCGTTCGCCGGTTCCGAGTTCGACATACGCGCGCTCGGGAGTTCGTCCCTGGACCTCGGCCACGAGGTCCGAGTACAGGACCAACTGAAGCAGGTGGCCGGGTACGGGATTGTGCTTGAGTTTGGTATCGGCGACCTCGTACGAGAACGCCCCGAGCCGGGACGGCTCCGCGACGCGCTCGAGGAAATCAGCGTAACCACCCCACATGCCGCCCTGAAGCGCACCCTGAAAAATGATGTCAGGCCCCGCATGCAGGGCCTCTCGCGTCGCTTCAACGGCCTCATCGAAGCTTGCGTTTTCCGTCTCGATCCTGACGACCTGCCTGCCCTCGGCCTCGAGTCTCGACAGGTAGTCGGCCTCATGTCGAAGGCCGTGCTGCTGAAGCAGGACATTGAGTTCGCCGTCCTCGACCGGCACGAGTTCATCATCGCCTTCGACCCACGCCATATCGAGGCGTGTAGCGTGCGAACAGGCTGTGAACCGCATGAGATCGTGGGCAGACAGTCGAATTTCACCGGCGTCCCGTCTCATCGCGGGATCACGGCGCTGCTGCTGTCGGTTTCGGCAAACGGAATCTGTCGGGCGCAGAACACGGCGAAATGAGCGCCTCGTGGAGGATCGGGAGGTGTCGCTTCGGCCGGTGATGATGCCTTTTGCGCCATGGACCAGGCAAGCCGCGAGGAACCCGAGTCGGGGGATTGCGGCTGAGCGGTGGCACAAGCCGCGCTGGCGCCTGCCGACAGGGTTCCCTGGGTCGCGGGACCCTTGCCAATGCGCGCTCGAACGCGCCGCCCGCCTCGATTAACCGTAAATAACTGTTAATAACCTGAAACCCGGCTCGCAAGCCCCGATACTCGCCCCCTCGCGGCTGCCTTTCTCACCGCCCCTCGCAATGCAGCCTGCTTCGACGCCACGGAGGAAGGCTCTCTTGGACGGACGACCTGCCGACGAGCGCACGGCCGGCCAGCACAATCCGACGAGCACGGTTGTCGTACTCCTTTCGGCATCGTGTCTCGCGGCGCCAGTCACGCTCGCTCAGGAAAGCGGGGACGGTCCGGCTGCGCAAGAGCGCACAGCCGCTGCCGAACCCTCCGTCGGCCCGCTCGAGGAAGTCATCGTCTTCGGCCGCGGCATTGCCCTGCTCGGAACGGCCGAAGCCGCGAGCGAGGGCTCCGTCGGCGGCGCGGATCTGCTCGTCAAACCGATGCTGCGTACGGCCGACCTGCTCGAAGCCGTGCCCGGCATGGTCGCCGTGCAGCACTCCGGCAGCGGCAAGGCGAACCAATACTTCCTGCGCGGTTTCAACCTCGACCACGGGACCGACTTCACGACCCACGTTGACGGTGTTCCCTGGAATTTCCGCTCGCATGGCCACGGGCAGGGCTACCTCGACATCAACGGACTGCTTCCGGAGATCGTGGACCGCCTCGACTACCGCAAGGGCACGTATCGCGCGGATGTCGGCGATTTCGCGATGGCCGCCGCATCGTTCATCACGACGATCGACCGGCTCGACGCGCCGTTCGTGGCGCTGGAGTCGGGCCATCGCGGCTGGGGCCGACTCGCGGCTGGCGGCACGACCGAACTCGGTGACGGCACGCTGACCGCGCTCGGAGAATTCAAGACCTATGACGGACCCTGGGAGCGTCCCGAGGGTCTCGAGCACACCTCCGTGTGGGCCAAATACCTGCGCCAGATGAATTTCGGCGACCTGTCATTCACGTTGTCCGGATACGAGGGCGACTGGCACCCGACCGAACAGATTCCCGAACGGGCGATCGGCACGAGCGTCTGCGCCAACGCGTTCTGCTCCCTGGACCCGACCGCCGGCGGAAACACCTCGCGCTGGATCGGCGGCTTGCAGCTCGCGGGTAGCGACTGGGATGCTTCGGCCTACCTGCAGTACTACGACTGGTACATGCAATCGAACCCGACCTATGACCTGCAGATCAACCAGTTCGACAAGCGCTGGACCGCCGGTGGCCGCTACGACCGAACGGCATTTGCAACGGAGCGCTTCGAATTGACCATCGGCGGCGAGTTCCGCTACGACGACATCGGCCCGGTCGGCGTCGAGGAATACGACGAAGGCCGATACGTCGCCGATATCGCGAACAACAATATCGAGGAAGGTTCGGTCGGCTTTTATGCCGAAGCGAGCTGGTCCCCATATGACAGATTCAGGCTGTTCGCGGGCGCCCGCGCCGACTATTACGCGTTTGACGTGACCGCAAACAGGGCCGGGAGCTTTGCCGGGAGCGAGACCGACAGCCGCGTGTCGCCGAAATTCGGCCTGGCCTACGCTCTGAGCGACAACGTCGAGCTATACGGAAACTGGGGCCGCGGCTTTCATTCCAACGATGCCCGCGGCGTCGTCAATCGAGACGACCCGCTGCCCGGCCTCGCTCCGGGAACCGGCTACGAAGCCGGCGCCCGGTTCGAGTTCGGCGACGTCAGGATCACTTCCGCGTATTGGTGGCTCAATCTCGACAGCGAGTTGATCTTCGTCGGCGATTCGAACTCCGTCGAACCCAGGGGCGCGTCGGAGCGCGACGGCTACGAACTCACCCTGTTCTGGCGGCCGCTCGACTGGCTCGGCATCGATGCCGTCTATACGGGCAGCCACGCTCACTACGTGGACAACCCGGACGGCCGGCACATCGAGGGCTCGGTCGAGCACGCCGGACAGATCGGTCTGGCTGCAACGAAGGACAACTGGGAAGCGAGTCTGCGCGTGCGCTACCTTGGGCCCTATGCGCTCGTGCCCGACAATTCCGTACGCGCAAGCTCCGAGACAACGATCAGTCTGCGCGGCTCGTATACCCTGGGCGATCTCACGTACTACGCGGACCTGATCAACCTCGTCGATGCCGATGGCAAGGACATCGTCTACTGGTACGAGGCGTACGTCGCCGGCCTCGATCCCGCAGGGCTCACGTCCGAAGACATCGACTGCAGCTTCGTCAATTGCCGCATGAGCCGCGCCCAGGAACCGCGCACGCTGCGCGTCGGCGTCAAGTGGGCTTTCTGATGCGCTGAGCGTCCTCTGCCCGCTTTGCGCCCCGGCGGACCTGTTGGCGGGAAGGCGGTGTTGTCTCCCTTCTCCGGTTGCATTCCCGAACCGGAAAACCAGGAACAAGGCGCACTCGGTGTCGCATACGGATTAAACTGCCATCCGATGCGCTCGACCCTCTCCCACCTCGAATGCTCGCGTCCGGCCTGCGCCGAGCGGCTCTCGCCCGCACCGGCGCGAAACCTCTGCCCGACCTGCCAGTCTCCGCTGCTCGCCCGCTACGATCTCGATCTTGCCCGCGAGACGCTGACTCTCGACGAGCTCAAGACGCGCTCGCGGTCGATGTGGCGCTACGCGGAGGTATTGCCCCATGCGGCGCGCGCGACTCGCAACGAAGGCAAGAAACCGCGAGACCGCACGCCGCCAGTGACGCTCGGCGAGGGCATGACGCCACTGATCCACGCTCACCGTCTCGGCGAACGGCTCGGACTCGAGCGGCTCTTCATCAAGGACGAGGGGCTGAACCCGACGGGGTCGTTCAAGGCGCGCGGTCTCTCGGCGGCCGTAACCATGGCAAAGGCCCTCGGTGCGCCTGCAATCGCGCTGCCGACGGCCGGCAATGCCGGCGGCGCGGCCGCCGCCTATGCGGCCACAGCGGGCATCGGCTGCGTCATCGCCATGCCGTCGGACACGCCCGTTGCGAACGTCATCGAATCGCGCGCATTCGGCGCGGACGTACGCATGCTCGACGGCCTGATCTCCGATTGCGGTCGCTACATCGCGGAGCGTGCGGCCGACGAAGGCTGGTTCGAGGTGTCGACCCTCAAGGAGCCGTACCGCATCGAAGGCAAGAAGACGATGGGCTACGAGCTTTGGGAAGAACTCGACGGTGCACTGCCCGACGTGATCGTCTACCCGACCGGCGGCGGCGTCGGTCTGATCGGCATGTGGAAGGCGTTCGAGGAACTCGGCGCCATGGGCCTCGTCGGCGCCGCACGCCCGAGGATGATCTCCGCACAGGCTCAGGGCTGCGCTCCGATTGTCCGAGCCTTCGAGCAGGGCGCGGCTGAATCGGAGTTTTTCGCGGATGCCGAAACGGTCGCGTCGGGTCTGCGTGTGCCCAAGGCGCTCGGCGACTTCCTGATTCTCGATGGAATCTACGCAAGCGGCGGTGAAGCCGTCGCGGCCAGCGACGCCGAACTCATGGCAGCCTGCCAGGAGATGGCTCGTCTCGAAGGAGTCTTCGCTGCGCCGGAGGGCGGCGCGGGCCTCGTCGCGATACAGAAGCTCGCAGCCCGGGGCCGGATCGGCGCCGACGAGACAGTGGTGCTCTTCAACACGGGCAGCGGCTACAAGTACGCCGACGCCTGGCAGGCGGCGCTCGGGAAATGACGACGGCGCACGGCGATCGGCGTTGTCGTCGGCAACGACGGGCCCGTACGCATCAGGGGGCGCTCGCAACATGACGGCTGTACAGCACTTCCGACCCTGGCGTCGGCAACTCCGACTCCTGACGCGCCGGCGACGACGGTCGCCGCGATCGGCCTGCGGATCGACAGCCTTTCGTCAGCCGCCCCGGTTCCCGGCGCGCTGGCGAGTGCTCGCAACATGACTTCAGCCCGAGGCTCCCGACTCTATCACCTGGTGGGCGGACCGGCCGCCTTCCTGCTGCTCGCTGCGCTTCCCCTGCCCGGCGTGCCGTACCCGGTACGCGGCAGTATCGGGCTCCTGATCTGGATGTCCTGGTGGTGGATCTTTCAGCCCGTGCACCTTGCCGTCACGGGCTTTCTGCCGCTGGTCGTACTTGCCGTGTTCGACTTTCTGCCCGTGGGTACGGTGCTGCCGGCCTATGCCCAGCAACTCGTCATTCTCCTGCTCGGCGCCAATATGCTCGCGTCGCTATGGTCGCGCTGGGGACTGGACCGCCGCATCGCGCTCGTGTCGCTGATGGGCATCGGCACGAGCACGCGCCAGCACATCCTCGCGTGGTTCGCGATCGCCGCGATCCTGAGCACCTTCCTGCCGAATACCGTCATCGCCGCGACGATGATGCCCATCGTCCTTGCGATGTTGCGCTTCATCGGCATCGAGGACGTCGGCAAGAGCGCGTTCGGTTCGGCGCTGCTCATTGCAGTTGCCTGGGGGACCGCCGTCGGCGGGTCCGGGACGCCGATGGGCGGTGCGCCGAATCTTCTGACCGTGCAGTTCATCGAGCAGCAACTCATCGGCGACGAATTCCTTTTCTCGACCTGGGCGGTGCGGTTGCTGCCGTTGACGGCGTTGATCACGATAGTGACCTTCGTCTTCATGCGCTTCGCGCTGAAACCCGAGATGGAGCACGTCGAAGGCACGCGCGAGTGGTTTGCCGGCGAACTGGAGTCGCTCGGCAAGATGAGCACGCCGGAGAAGTGGGGACTCGGCTTTTTCGCTGCGGCGACGCTGCTCGCCTTTACGCGTCAGCTCTATGCGGACCTCCTGCCGGGACTCACGCCGGCGTTCGCCTTCCTCGTATTCGGGATCCTGAGCTTTGCGGTCCGGCACAAGGGCGAAGCGCTGCTCGAGTGGAAGTACGCCCAGCGCCACATGGTCTGGGGCCTGATCTACCTGTTCGCGGGGGGCTCCGCGCTCGGCATGATCCTCAGCGAAACAGGAACGGCCCGGTTCCTCGCCGATCAACTCATTCCGCTCGCGGGTGGCGGTGGGTTCACCGCGGTCGTCGTGTTTGCCTTCCTGACGGTCCTCATGACGCAGATCACGAACAACACCGCGGCTGTTGCGATCATCGTGCCAATCACGATCACCACGTTCCAGAGTCTCGACATGAACCCGGTGCCGTTCGTCTACATCGTCGCGGCGGCCGGAAATTACGGCATCATGCTGCCCTCCTCGTCGGGCGGCCCGGCGCTCGCCGCGGGCTACGGCGTCAACCTCAAGATGATGTTCTCGCGCGGCCTGTGGCTGATGCCGCTGATCCTGATCACGCTGGTCGGCGCCGGCTACGTGCTTGCGACATTCTGGCCGGCGTTCGGAGTCGCCTGAGCGCGCGCCGGACGGGCCGCGCCCACAAGATCTCCCGCACTGCTACGACGGAGTCGATTCGTCAGAGACCGTCGTCCCAAGCGGTTGGACAGCCCCCTTGCGTACGACGAGCAACAGCACCGTCCCGACCAGTCCGGCGAGAATGTTGATCGCAGAGTCGGATCCAAACCAGATCGTGCTGCCGCCGACGGCGATAGCAGCGGCAAACAGTGCGAATCCGAGCACGAGTACCCGGATATCCCCAAGCCGCACCCATTGCATGCCCCGGGCAATCATCAACGCTCCAATAAGCGCCGTCCCGATGGCATAGACGATCTCCAGCGGGGAACCGTCCAGGATCAACGCCGGATTGAAGCACCACAGAAACGGCAACAGATAGGCGATAGCCGCGAGCTTCACGCCCTCGAACGATGTCCTCCACATGCCGCTTTGGGCGAGGTTCGCAGCCACGAAACTTGCGATCGCGACGGGAGGCGTGAGAAATGACAGCAACCCGAAGTAAAAGATGAACAGGTGCGCGGCCATCGGTGCAACGCCCATCTCGACGATCGCGGGCGCGAGCACCACCGAAAGCACCACGTAGATCGCCGTCGTCGGCATACCCATGCCAAGCACGATCGAGAGGGCCGCCGTCAGGAGCAGCATTGCAAATATGCCGGCGTTCTGGCCGATCTGGCTCAGCATGATCGAGAGCGAGAAGCCGAGCCCGGTGATGTTCATGACGCCGATCACCACGCCCGCACCGCCGGCGATCATCAGCAAAGGCAACATGCTCTCCCCGCCGCCGACGACCATCGCCGCAATCTCCCTCAGCCTCGGGAAACGCCGCCGAAGGATCGTGATCAGCACGAACAGCGTCGCGACAGCGGCCAGGGCCGACAGCGCGGGATCGAAACCGCGGCCGAACAGCAGATAAATCAGCACGATCAGCGGCAGTAGGAACGCCCAGCCCGTCCTGAAGAGCGCGCGCGCACTGGGCAGATCGCGTTTGTCCATGCCGTGCAGCGCGTAGCGCGCCGCGATCGCATCGACCTGCAGGAACAGGCTTACGTAGTAGAGCAGCGCCGGCACGAGCGCGGCCACGACGACCTCGACGTAGCTGAGCTGCAGGAACTCCGCGATCAGGAAGGCCGTTGCGCCCATGACCGGCGGCGCGATCTGCCCGCCGTTCGATGCGACGGCCTCGATCGCCCCGGCGAATCGCGCCTTGAACCCGGACTTCTTCATGAGCGGAATCGTCACGATCCCGGTCGACATGATGTTGCCGATCACCGTGCCGTTGATCGAGCCGAAGATGCTCGAGGCGACGACGGCGACCTTGGCCGGGCCGCCGCGCCTGTGCCCCATACCCGCGAGGGCGAGATCGGTGAAGAACCTGGTCGCACCGGTGAATTCCATGAGGCGGCCGAGCAGGACGAACGCGAGAACGAGCGTTCCGACCACGGTCATGACGAGGCCCGGAATGCCATTTGTATCCGCGTAGACATACATCACGAAGGCCTGGGGCGGCAGCGCCTCGGCCCGAACCGGTGCCGGCAGCACATAGCCGAAGAGCCCATAGGCGATGAGCAGCCACACGAGCACGGTGATCGGCAGGCCCGCGGACTTGCGCATGGCTTCCATGAGCAGCACGATCGCGACGATGCCGGGAACAAACTTCCCGGCCGTGTAACCTGCGACGTCGATGATCCAGTCGTTGTAGTTGACCGACATCCACAGCCAGGAGCCGAGTGCGGCGAAGCCGAGCAGCACATCGACGATCCTGAAGCGCTTGAAGTACGGATACTTGAGCAGGGCGCCGGCGATACCGATGCCGAGCAGCAGCCCGATCCACTCCGCCGCGATCAGCGAGACGCCTGCATATCTCGGGATATCGGCGATCCAGCCGATGCCGACGATGACGATCGCCGCGAGATACAGTTGCTCGAGCAGCGTCAGCGCGCGCGCCATGGTCGGTTCAGTCCCTTGTCTCAGCCTGCCGCGACGCGCACGCGAACCACGCGACTACCGCTCCCGCCACGGGTATCCAACAGCGCGAAATCCCGCCCATGGCCGCACGCACGCAAGGTACCGGACGCTCGGGTCCCGCTGCGGAACTGACCGCCAGTAGCGCGAGCAGTACTCGAAGCCGTTGCGCTGCGCTTGCTATTCGGCGACCAGGCGGAACTTCTGCACGCGCTTGCCGGTATTGACTTCCGAGGTGTACAGGTTGCCCTGGGAGTCCGCCGCGATATTGTGCACCCATTCGAACTGGCCGGCCTGCCTGCCGCCGCGGCCGAAGGAATTCACCACTTCCATCGACTCACGGTCGAGTATCCAGACCCTCTTGTTGTGCCCGTCGGAGACAAAGAGCCAGTCCTCATCGGCGAACGTGGCCCGCTCGACGTCCCATGTCGCGCCCTGGTCGAGCGTCCACGGGGCAACGATGTGCTCGGAGACGAAGGTCCCGTCGCGCTCGAATACCTGGATTCGATTGCTCGTCCGATCGGCCACGTACACCAGACCGTCGCTCGTGAGCTCGATCCCGTGCACGGGCCCGCTGAAGTCTGCCAACGGCTCGCCTCCGGGCTCGTAGGCCGGCAGGGGATCGTCGGACGGCATGTTGCCGTACGCGCCCCAATGACGCTTGTAGGCGCCATTGTCCATGTTGAAGACGACGACCCGCCTGTTGAGATAACCGTCGGCGACAAAGACTTCACGCGCATCGACATCGGCGTAGACATCGGCAGGCCGGCCGAGGCGCTCGGTGTCGTTGCTGCCGCCGTTCTCGCCGACCCGGCCGATCGTCAGCAAGCGCTCACCGTCGCGGCTCATCTTCAGAACGATGTGGTCCGTGTCGCCATTCCCGGCGAGCCAGACGTTGTCCTCGGCGTCGACGAAGATGCCGTGTTCATTGAACGGCCAGTCGTCCTCGGAGTCGATCCAGGCGCCGGACGCCTGGTCCCAGGTCGGGCCGCCCCAGGCCTGCACGAACTGGCCGTCGGCATCGAATTCCACGACCGACGGTGCCGGTGTGCAGCAATCGGCCGTCGGCGGGTTCTGGACGGCGGCGGCTTCGTGCGCCGTGATCGTTCTCGGCCGATGCACGAGCCAGACGTGATCGCTCGAATCGACCGCGATTCCGGCGACCTGGCCGAGTATCCAGTTCTCCGGCAGTTCTCCGGGCCAGGACGCATCGACTTCATAATTGGGTACGCCAGTTCCGGGGGCGCCTGCGGCATCGGCCGCGCTGGCCTCGGCTTCCTCGGCAGGCGGTGGCGCAGGCGGCGGCTCCGCCGGTGCCGGCGCTTCCTGCGAACATCCCGTTACGCCAGACAGCAGTGCCACGGCAAGTGCAGCGGCGGTCCACGATTTCGTATTCACAGCATCCCCCTTTGTGTTGTGTTTTGCCGGTCCGGCACCGGATCGCGGCCCCCAAACAGGGTCGCGCCCGAGGCCTTGCCGGCAGGAATGGCTTGACTGCATGGTAACGGCATTCCTGTCGCACGGGAAACACGCGGCTGCTTGCCTACCCGCAAACGCTGCGGCAGCATTGCGCGAGAATCGTAACCGCTCAACAAGAGGTTCAGCTTCGTGTATTCAATCAATTCAATGCGAGGTATTCGCAGGCGCCTTTCCAACAGCCTGCCCGGACGCTCCGCGATCGCCGCGCTTTCCATAGTCATCGTTTTCGCGGGTTTGTTCGCGCAATCAGCCGTCGCGCAGGAATCGCGCATCGACGAACTCTCAGCCGCGAACGAGGCTCAGGTGATCGCCTGGCGGCGCGATTTCCACGAGTTTCCCGAACTCAGCAACCGCGAATTCCGCACGGCGGGCGTCGTCGAGGAAGCACTGCGCGGGATGGGGCTCGAAGTCGAGACCGGAATCGCCCACACGGGCGTGGTCGCCTATCTGCGCGGCGCCAGCGAACGCCCGCTCGTCGCCCTGCGCGCCGACATGGACGCGCTGCCGGTGACCGAGGCCACGGACCTGCCGTTTGCATCGACGGTGCGCACCGAATTCGCCGGTCAGGAAGTGGGCGTCATGCACGCCTGTGGTCATGACACGCACATGGCCATGCTGCTGGGCGTGGCACAGAATCTCGTAGCGCTCAGGGACAAATTGCCGGGTTCGGTGCTGTTCATCTTCCAGCCCGCCGAGGAAGGGGCACCCGAAGGCGAGGAAGGCGGCGCGGAACTGATGCTCAAGGAAGGGCTGTTCGACCGCTATCGACCGGACGTGATCTTCGGAATGCACGCGTTCTCGAATCTCCATACCGGTCAGATCGGCTACCGGGCCGGATCGATCATGGCGAGCGCGGACCGGTTCCGGCTCACCGTACACGGCCGCCAGACGCACGGCGGGCGACCCTGGGACGGCGTGGACCCGATCGTCACGGCAGCGCAGATCATCACCGGGGTGCAGACGATCGTGAGCCGCCAGGTGGATCTTACGCGCGCGCCGGCCATCGTGAGCTTCGGGGCGATCCGCGGCGGGATACGCAACAACATCATTCCCGACTCGGTGGAAATGATCGGCACGATCCGGAACCTTGACATGGGGACCCGGGACATGGTGCATGAGAGGTTGCACACAACCGTCAGCGCGATCGCGGAGGCGGCGGGCGCTCGGGCAGATCTGGAGATCGTCGAGATGTACCCTGTGACCGCCAATGACCGCGAGCTGACGCGGCAGATGCTGCCCACCATCGAGCGCGTCGTCGGCCCCGAAAACATGGTCGAGGCTGAACCGCGCACGGTCGCCGAGGACTTCTCGTTCTTCGCCCTCGAAGTGCCGGGACTCTATCTGACGCTGGGCGTGACGCCGCCCGATGTCGATGCGGCCACGGCTCCCGCCAACCATTCGCCGCTTTTCTACGTGGACGAAGCGGCGCTCGTGACGGGCGTTCGCGTACTCACCCACCTGACCGTGGACTACATGAGCGCGCCCTGACGATCAAGCCCGAACAGGCGAATCAAGAGCCGCGACATGGGCTGCTATATCCTGCACTCGAACGGCTCGACCGTCATTTGCGGATACCAGACCCAGAACTTGCTCAGAGTCACCGGCTCGGTGAAGTTCGCCGGATCGGTCACGGTCAACTCGTAATCCAGTCGACTTCCGTCCTCGCTGGGCGTGAACCGTTCAAGCAACACCGAGTCTACGCTCTGGGGGACGCCGACAACGTCGAAATGCGCCCAGTCGATGCGCGTGGTGCGCACAACAAGCGTGTCGCCTTCCCAGCGACCGACCGAGTAACCCAGCTTGCTGTGCGGCTGCCCCTCGTCGCTTGCGCCCTCGCTCATGTGGATCAGGCGTTGAGTGTCGTACTCTTCCAGGCGCACGAGGATGTCAGTGTCCTGCTCGACGAATTCCATCGGATAGGGCTGCTCCATGATCGTGGGCATGCCCTTTGAAACGCAGTTGAGTATCGGGCTGTCGGTGATGCGGTCGAAGCCCTCAACCGCGGCGCGCGCTGCGGCCGTCAACGGATAGCGGTCATAGTCGAATTCCGGCTCCGTATCCTGCGGAAGCAGTAACGGCTGATCCTGGGGCGTGCTCCAGGTGCGAAAGATTCCGAGTTCCGGCGCAGACGCGTCGCCCGGGCCGGACGGGCCCTCGCGACCTCGAACCTGGTTGGCCCAACGAGGTTCGGAGCTGGGCCCGAGGAGCACTTCGTCGCCGTTGGCGAGCAGAATATTCTCCACGTAAAGGGCCGTGGAGTCCCTGCGTCCCGGCATGCCCGCAACCCGAACGCTGTCCCCGACTTCGAGAAGCTGGCCGCTCAGGCCGGCACGCCGCAAGTTTGTCAGCGACGTCATTTCGATGGTGTATGAGGTTGTCGTGCCGTCAGCGCTCTCTTCCATCAGTTCAAAACGCACATGCGGATTGCGCCAGGAGAGTTCGGTGACCACGCCTGAAGCTTCCACCACGGTCGAAGTGTCGAAGTTGGCAGCGACACTGTGATGTGCCGGCAACGTGAGCGGATGGCCGAGCAGCAGAATGATGACACTGAATCTGGTTCTCATTGGTTCACTTCCAGGGAGTCTTGTAATTACTGAATGCCGTGTCGGCACGGCGGCGCCAGTTTACCCGTGTGCGCGTCGCCACAAAAGCCGGAAAGGCGGCGAGGGCTTCCACGTGAATGCCGTGTCCGATTCAAGATGACTGTCGTCGGGTCGGCACAGTTTGGTTCCAGGCCGCGCCGCGCCGGAGTCCGCACCTCCAGGCCGCCTGACTCACGATTGCACCCGGACCACGGTGGTGTAGTTCAGCCAGTCGCCCTGTGAGATATAGATGCTCGAAGTGAGCAGTTCGCTTATCGTGCTCACGGTACTGTAGTTCAGCCATTCGCCCTGTGACATAGTGTTCCGCTTCGAACTCACCCCCACTCGGGACACCAATCCCGGCAGCGAGATTTCCACCCATGAACGAACCACGCATCGTTTCTCATGACGACTGGATTGCCGCCCGCAAGGAGCTGCTGGCGCAGGAGAAGGAGTTGACGCGGCAGCGCGATCGATTGAGCCGCCGCGTCAGGGACCTGCCCTGGGAGCGAGTCGAGAAGGACTACGTTTTCGACGGTCCCGGTGGCCGTGAAACGCTCGCGGAAATCTTCGACGGGAGCGGCCAACTCATTGTGTACCACTTCATGTTCGATCCAGGCTGGGACGAAGGCTGCATGATCTGTTCGTTCATGGCGGATCACTTCGCGCCGCTGGTAGTACATCTACGCCAACGCGACGTAACGATGGTGGCCGTTTCGCGCGCACCGCTCGCAAAACTCGAGGCGTTCAGGCAGCGCATGGGCTGGGATTTCAAATGGGTATCGTCCGCCGGTAACGATTTCAGCCGGGACTTCAGGGTTTCGTTCACGCCGGAGCAGGTCGACCGGGGCGAGGTCGAGTACAACTACCGCAGGGAGAGCGGCAATCCGGCTACCGAACTGCCCGGCATGAGCGTCTTCGCCACGAACACCGCCGGGGACATCTTCCACACCTACTCGACCTACGCGCGCGGCCTCGAAACCTTTCTGGGCACGTATCGGTTTCTGGATGTTGTTCCGAGGGGCCGGAACGAAGACGGTCTCGCGTTCACCATGCAATGGATTCGCCACCGCGACCGTTACTGATTCGGTTGCGTTGAATTCTGCGGCGCCGGCGCCAAACGCCGCACTCAGCCCTCGTCTGCCAGCCCGAGAAACGCCCGTGTCCTGAGCGCGATTTCGGTTTCCGCGCCTTCGAGGTGGAAGTGGTGGCCGCCCGCCAGAGTCACTCGCTCCATCTGCTTGAAATCACTTAATAATCTCTGGAATGTCTGGCGGTCGGCAAACGGACTGCGCTCGGCCATGATTCCGAGTACCGGGCACCTGACCCGGGAGATGAAAGCCTCCACATGTTCAACGGTCATGCGTAGTTCCGACCTGCCCTTGAGCCTTTGGTCCAGATGCCAGCGGAATCCGCCGTCGACACGTATCAGCGATCTGCGCGCGAGCGTTGCGGCTGCCGAGCGAGTGACCGGCGAGAAGCCCGAGACTCGCGCCTGCAGCGCATCCTCGCGGCTTGTGTAAACTCGCCCCGACCGGGTCCGCAATCTCTCGCGCTCGGTCAGCGCCAGGGCGAGGTCGTCCGGCGCGTCTTTGGCAGTACTGACGATCGGCACGCCGCCTTCGAGGAGGACAAGGCGCTCCACGCTGTCGGGAAACGAACCGGCAAGGAGCACCCCGATCGCCGCTCCTCGCGAGTGTCCGATCACGCTGAATCGGGACCAGCCAAGTTGCGCGGCAACCTCGAGAATGTCGCCGACATCCGCGAGCATGTTGTACGACGCATCCTGGGAGCGGTGACCGCTCCTGCCGTGCCCGGCACAATCGATCGCGACGAGATGGCAGCCGCCTAGCAGCGGCGCAAGCAGATCGAAACTGCCCGCATTGTCGAGCCAGCCGTGGATCGCAAGTACGGGCAAGCGGCCCGGTTCACCCCATTCGCGCGCCGCGAGCGCGAAACCCGGCAGTGAGAACTCGCGCTCCCTGGCGGGATCGCCAACGGCGAGCTGCTCCAGCGACGACTCAGCTTCACCGTCCCTTCGGCCGGTCGAACGGGACGGGTTTCCAGCCATGTGCAACGTGAACTATCGACCGAAGAAGCGGATGGGAGCGAGCGTGCAGCCGCGAGTTGCCAGGATGCAGGTGCGCGAACGTCCGCAGGTCAGCGGAACATTCGCATCCCGCGCATGCTGCTGCTGTTTTGCTGCTGGAACGGCGTCGAGGAAAACCGGCTCGAGATCAGATCGCGCAACATGGCCTGTTGTTCGAAGAGGCTCGAACTCGGCAGCAACAACACGTCGTCGCCGGGTTCGAGGCCCGCAACGACTTCGGTGTAACGAAGATCGGTCAGGCCGGTCTCGATCGTCACGGGAACGGGATTGCCGTCGCGCAAGGCGATGACCCAGTACTCTCCGCCGAACTGGTAGTCGGTGACGCTCGCGGACGATGCCCGGCGACGGGCACCACCGAAGCCTTCTCCGGACGGTCCTCCGAAGCCATCGCCGGGCGGTCCACCGAAACCGCCGCCCGGTCCTCCCCCGCCGCCACCGAAACCGCCACCGCCGCCACCGCCGCCACCGCCGCCACCGCCACCGAACCCCGCAGGCGGTCCGCCGTCTGCGAACATTTGCTGCATGATCGGTCGCAGCATCGCCCGTTCGTCGGCGGTCAGCGTGCCGCCGCTGGTGCGCTTCTCGATCGCAGCTTCAACCAGCGCGGCATCCACGCCTTCCGGAAGCTCGATCTCGCGACCGGCAAGCGACAACACGTTGCGCGGCGAGCTTGCCACATCGGGCTCCTCCTGGCCGAGTGCGGCGCGGAACTCGACATCCGTCATGCCGAGCATCGCCGCCGTCGACTCGAAATCGGCCTCGGCCCGCAGTGCCGCTGTGGGAACGGCAGCGACCGACTGCCGATCGGCAATTTCGATTTCGACGTCGGCGTTCATGCCCGGCATCAGCAGGCCGCCGCGGTTCTCCAGACGGATCAGCACGGCAAACATCGTGACGTTCTGCTCGACGATGGCGAGCGGCTCGATCTTGAGCACGACACCTTCGAAGGGCTGATTCGGATAGGCAGCGACCGTAACCGTCGTCGGCATGTCGGGTCGGATCTTGCCGATGTCGGTCTCGTCGACGAGCGTGCGTACCTGGACAGCGTCGAGATTCGCCATTCGCATGAGGATCGTGCCATCACTGACCGCCTGGGTCGGCGACGAGATCACCATCCCGGGCTCGACGGCCTTCTCGATGATCGTTCCCGTAATCGGCGCGCGCACATCGGTATCGTCCATCGCGATGCGCGCGTTCTCAAGCGCCACCTCGGCGCTGACGACCTGCGCCTGCGAATTGGCGAACTCGAGCTGCGACTGCTCGAAGTCCGATTCCGTAAGCGTACCGGACTGGTACAGCGTCTCGGCACGCTCCATCTGCGTCTCAGCGATCGTGCGCCGCGCACGTGCCGCGACGAGGTTGGCCTCGACCTCGGCCAGTCGGTTGCGCGGTTCGCGCTTGTCCACCTCGACGAGCAGTGTTCCGGCATCGACGACATCGCCCGTCTCGGCATATACGGTGAGGATTTCGCCCGATGCCTTCGACTTGACCTCAACCGTGGTCTCGGGCTCGATTACGCCTGCGGCCTCGACCGTAACCTGAATGTCGCGGCGCTCGACGGGCGCCGCGTCGTAAAGCGGTGCAACTGCTTCGGTTTCCGTTTCGCAACCGCTTGCGAGCAGGATGGCCGCTGGTACGACGATTGGCCATGCACGCATTTCAGTGCCTCACTTTCTCTTTGCGACGGTCCTCGGCAATGCGGCCGTCATGCAGGTAGATGATGCGCTCGGAGTTTTTCGCGATATCCGCTTCGTGCGTCACCACCAGGATCGTATTTCCGCTCTCGTGCAGTTCCTGGAACAAACCCATGATTTCGACTCCGGTGGCCGAATCGAGGTTGCCCGTCGGCTCGTCCGCCAACAGGATGCTGGGCTCGGTTACGAGCGCTCGCGCAACCGCGACCCTTTGGCGCTGGCCGCCCGACATCTCGCTCGGGCGATGCATCATGCGGTCGCCGAGACCCACGCGCTGCAGAGCCGTTTCCGCGCGCGCGATGCGCTCCTTGCGCTTGAGACCCGCGTAGAGCAGCGGCATCTCGACATTATGCAGGGCGTTCGTGCGCGCCAGCAGGTTGAACGTCTGAAAGACAAAACCGACTTCCGTGTTGCGCACACCGGCAAGTTCGCGATCGTTCATTTCCGAGACAAGCTTGCCATTGAGCCAGTACTCGCCCTGATCAGGTGTATCCAGACAACCGATCATGTTCATCAGGGTCGACTTGCCCGAACCCGACGGACCCATGATGGCCACGTATTCGCCGCGCTCGATGACGAGGTCGACGCCGCTCAGCGCATGGATGAATTCGTCGCCCATGCGATAGTGGCGCCGCAGGTCATGCGTCCGAATGATCGCGTTGTCAGTTGCTTCGCTCACGCCACCGCTGCCTCACCCATGTGCCGTAGCGGATCGACGGCTACCAGCGCCCATTATTGCATTCATTCCCGCCGGCATTGCGTGTCGGGCCGGCGTCAGAGGCGCCACTAAAGAATTCTTGACCATGCCGAGCGCGCATACGGTCGCGATGTTGCCGAGGGCGACAGCCAGGAATCTGCGCCGCAGGCTCCTGGCGCAACTCGTCGCAGCGCAGCCCCGGCGCTTGCCGATGGCGCCGCTCGCGGCTACTCGCGCCCCGGTGGGACTCAGGGTGTTGGCGTTGCGCGGCTCAAGCGGCGATAGTATTCGGCAACGACTTCCTCGAAGCCCTGAGCAACCTGGGCAGGTGCTTCCGTTCGGACCACGGACTCTTCCGCCGCGCCGTCGGCCTGAAGTTGAATCTCGAGCTGCTCGGCAAGACTGACGAGCGCCTGGAATTCCGCCTCCACGAGTTCGGCGTTGCCGTTGAGGCCCGCGCGCAGCGCGTCGCCGAGTTCGCGCACTGCCCGAAGGTCTTCGTCGCTGAGCCCTTCAGCGCGCAGTTGCGCACCCAGCGTCAGGAGATCCCGTCCCGCGTCACCGAGCGTGTCGCGCAGTTCGTCGACGGCGTCCTGGTCCTGCCAGAACCCGTTGCGCTGCGGATCCCAGATGCCGGTACGCGCCCAGTCGGACAGACCGCCGCCGAAACCGAAGCGGTCATCGGCTCCACCGCCGCGCGCGCCACCCTGTTGGGCGCCGCCCTGCTGGGCCCCGCCGGCCTGTGCCTGCGGGTTCGCGTCCTGCTGCCCGCCGGCCGCCGCACGCTGTCCTTCGGTCAGTTCGGCCAATTCGCGGCGCAGCGCCTGCAGCTCGGCCACAAGCTCGGCGTTGGGATTGGGTTCCTCCTGCTCGCCTGCCACGGCTTCTCGCGTCGCGCGCGCAAGCGCTTCCTGCGTACTGCGCTCCAGATCGCGCAACGCCGCCGTCGTCACGGCCTCGGTCGCCGCGACCTGGTTGGCTGCCCCGCGGCGGATGTATTCGGCCGCGTAGAGCAAGCGCAGCGCCACCTGGGACTGCTGCAGATCGGCGAGCGCCGAGGAGAGTTCATCGCTGGCTCCCGGCGTCTGATTCCGGAACTCCTGCGCGACGCGCTGTATGTCTTCCTCGAGGGCTTCCAGCTCCTGCTGCAGGTCGTACTTGCGGTCGGAAAGCTCCTGCGCGACGCGGCGATCCAGCCCCCCGGTTGCCGCACCGCTGTCGATCTGCTCGTCGAGCGCGTTCTGCAGCTCACGCTGCAGATCGGCCGCCAGTTGCCACTGCTCCGAATACATGTCGCTCGAGCGATCCGCGAGATCCGAAAAGGCTTCGCCGGCAGCCTGCTGGCGTTGCGCGGTCATCTGTTCGAGTGCCTGCTGGAGCTGGCGCCGTGCCTGCTCGATCGCTCGCCTGGCCTGCTCCGGATCGACGTTTTCGCCCGGTTGACCGGCCCGGTTCATTGCCCGCAACGCTTCGTCGAGCTGGCGTATCGCCTGCGCGGTCTGGGCGCCCTGTGCGCCGCCCACGCCAGGCTGCCCTTGCTGCTGACCTTCCTGACCCTGCTGACCCTGCTGACCCTGCTGACCCTGCTGACCTTCCTGACCTTGTTGGCCCTGCTGTTGCTGCGCCTGAGCGATGCGCTGCTGCAACTCCTCGAGCTGACGTCTGAGTTCCTCGGTTTCGCGGCGCAGCGACTCCTGTTGCCAGCGTTCCTGCTCGCTCAACTGGTTGTTTCTCCGGCCGGCCTGGCGCGCCAGTTCTTCCTGCCGGCGCGCGAGTTCCTGGAGCTTGGCGATCGCTTCGTCGACTTCGTTTTCTTCCTGCTGCTCGAACGCAACCGGCGCCTCGGTCTCGTACTGATTCTTGTCGAGATCCATTTCCAGTTCGAAGAGCTCGCTGAGGTCGCGGCCCGCAAGCCCGCCTCCGCCGCCACCACCGCCGCCGCGATTGAACGCGACCTGGATATCCGTAAACACGGCCTCGGCGCGCAACAGGTACTGGAGCGCTTCCTGCTCGGACGGTACCGCCTCGGCAAGCTCCACCTCGGCAAGCCGTTCGGCCGCGGGCTCCATCGCCTCGGCGGCAAGTTCCAGATACTCCACGAACCGCCGGATGTCGTCGTCGGCGCGCGTCAACTGCCGGGCGCGCGTGCGGCTTGCGAGCGTTCTTGCCTGATCGGCGAGCGTCTGCTGCAACTCCGAGAGCATCCTCGCGTTGTCGCTGAGCGACTGCTCATCGAGAAAGCTCTGGTCCTCCTCGTCGCGCTCGCGGATCAGGTTCCAGGTCGCGACGAGTATGTCCTTTTGCCGTCGGGAAATTTCATCCTGCTGCTGGCCGCCACCACCGCCGCCGCCACCGCCGCCGGCCTGACTCGACTGCGTGAAGCTGCGGTCAAAGGGCTGAACCTCCACGAAGAACAGGTCCGTCTGAACGGTTCGCCCGCGATCTTCCGCGACGGCATAGTAGGAAATCAGATCGCCGGGCTCGAGACTGCGCTCGGCCGGCCCCTCTGGCTCAGCCGATTCACCATCCCCGGCATCCTCCGCGGCGAGTTCGTCGCGCAGGGCGCGCAGCTCCTCGAGGGTGACCGGGAAAGGCTGGCCGCGCGGCGAGCCCGGAGTCGACACCGGTTGCCGAACGGGCTGGTTAATGTCTTCGAGATACAGAATCTCCTCGCCGGCAGCTTCGGTTCCCGCCGCATCGAGTTCGACGGTTTCCCATTCCCCGCCGTTTACCGCGTAACGCAGCTCGAGCCGGTCGAGACCGAAGTCGTCGCTGGCCTCGACCGCTACGGTGACTTCCTCGATATTGCTGGCCCGCCAGTCGCGGCCCGGCCGCACGACCTTGACCACCGGCTCGTTGTCGGGCACGACGCTGATGAAGTAGTCATCCGTTAGCCTGACGGAATCCTGTTCAACAAAGGTCGAGATGAAATACTCGCCCTCCTCGCTGACCTCGAGCGTGGCCGTAGCGACCGAAGCGTCGGTGCGCATCTGTAGTGTTTCACCGTTCGCGGTCAGCGTGGGCGCGTTGAGCGGGGTGTCGGTGTACACCTCGACCGTGACATCCGTGCCCGCCACGGCACGGATGTCGTAGCCCGGGTCCTCGACGAGGGGATCAAGGCTTGTCCAGTCGGGGTAGGCGTAACTCAGGGTGATACGGTCGATCTCGGGCAGGTCCACGACCTGCACCTCGAATTCCTGGCTGCGCACGCCCGCGGCGGAGACGTAGTAACGCATCGGCTCGCGGACGGCGAAAAACGTGAACTCGAACTCGCCGCCGCTCTGGATCATCGGCGCGCTCTGCCAGTCCCCGTCACCCTCGAAGAGCGCGAACACCTCCATCGACACCGGGTCGAAACCATCAGCGCGTGCGTCGATGGCGAGATCCCCGCCGCGACGCACCGCGCCGTCACCCGGGGTCACGGCAATGCGTTGCGGCGGCAGAGTGTCGTCAAGCAACCAGCCGGCCCACACATGGCGTACGCCGTAGCGCCAGTTGTCCGGGCCGTACGCGGCAAACCAGACGAGTGTCGCGGCCGCGACAACGGCAACGATCGCGGGCACCGAGACCTCGCGGCGCGGGATTCGCAACGCGACCGGGATTCGGGAGGCGAACCTGAGTGCGTCGGCGGCGAGCAGCCCCGCAAATGGCGACGCCCGACCGCTTTCGCTTTGCATCATGCCGTCATAGGTCTCGACACGGCCGTCGAGGTCCGGTGCCCGGCGTTCGATGTCGGCAACGCCGCGGCTGCGGCGCAGGGCACGCAGCGGATAAACCAGCAAGGCGATCAGCGCGGCGGCCAACACGAGCACGAGCAGCAGACGCGCGCCGACGATGAATTCGGGATCGAAGGCCCTGCGGGTGCCGAAGTAGACCGCCGTCAGCGTCAGCAGCAGCGCAACTGCGCTTAGCACCGCCGCTCCGCGCGCCATGATCAGCGACTTGAGGCGACGGCGAAATTCAGCCAGATAGGCTTCGAGTTGTGTTTGCGCGGTCATTCGGCCATCCCTCGTCGTACTGTGAGGTGCTGATTGCCAATCCAGGACTCCAAGATTACGGCAACGAGCAACACAATCAAAATCAGTTGGGCCATCGAAGCGAGCACAGGTTCCCGATCCTCGGGCAGCGCGCCGGCGGCAACCTGCCCGGCGTCACGCTGGCCCAGGGATTCCCAGCGATCGATCGTCGCCGCGTCGACTGTGGCCAGGTCCGATTCCCTGATGTCGAAGTTGACTGCGACCAGATCCGTATTTCCGCCCGAAGCGATCTCGTAGAAACCGATCTGATCGAGCAACACATCGTCGCTGCCGCCGACCAGGCCGAGGGCCGGGTCGCCGGCCGGATCGAAAATCTGCCCGCCGAGAAGACCCACGGCCCTGAGCGCCAGGGTACTCCCGAGGCTGCGTTCGCTGCTGAACCCGGCCCCGCCGAGCAGATGGTTGGCGATGCCGGCCACGAGCGGCACGAACACGGGCTGCACGGGCAGGTCGTTCCACTCCCGATCGAGCGACGACGTGAAAACGAGCACACGGCCGGAACCCAGCCCGCGCTCGAGCAGCAGCGGAGACCCGGTATCCAGACTGATCAGCACACGGTCTTCGTCGGCGGCCTCGATCGCCGAATGGCGGAAAAACCGTGCCGCACGGAGCAGTTGTGCGCCCTGCAGCGCAGGATGGGTGGCATCGAGCGCTCCTACCGCTGCGTAGTCGTCATCGCCGCCGAAGAATCCCCCCGAGCCGGACTCGAACTGCTGCCCCGTTAGCGGTACGGCGCTTTGCGCCGCGGAACGCGGCCCGAGCGCCATCAGCAGCGCGCCGCCAGATGCCACGTAGTCTTCCAGTCGCTGAACCTGCGATTCGCCGAGTGCGCCCGCGTCGGCGACGACGACGAAGCCGTAATCGGCGAGCGTCCGGTCGCCGAGCTCCGCCGCGGCCACGATGTCCGGTACGAGTGCGAGCGCCGCCAGCGACTCCATCGCCGATGCGATGAACAGCGTGTCGCGCATCCGCAGATCGCCGGACACCAGCAGGACAGGCCGCGGTTCGGCCCGCTTGAGCGCAATGATGCGAGTATCGTCCCCGGCCATGTCGTCGCCCGGCGTCAACGAAACGCTCACGCGATTGGCGCCCGAAGCGAGCTCGAGTGCGCCGAAATTGACGGTGGCCCGCCCGCCTGGCTCGATTTCCAGCCGTCGTTGGTCGATCTGCCGCCCATTCAGTTCAAGGCTCAACGCCTTGTCCACGGGCGTCGACGAGAAACTCCGCACGCTTGCCTGAACCTCGCCCGTCAGCGTCGAGCCCACGAGACTCTCCACGGCCCAGTTGGCTTCGCCCTCGGTTGCGATGCTGTGGACCCGTAGCTCGGCGGGCTCAGTCGGTGCAAGCTCCGCAAACCGGGTCGGCAGCGCGCCTTCCTGGCCGTCCGTGATCAGGTGCAGTACGACCGGGAGTTCCGCACCGCGCAGCACGCCGTCGACAGCTCGCATGAGCTGGCCGAAGTCGAGGAAAAACACGCCCGGCCGCGCCGCTGCGACGCCCTGGCGAAGCACGGCGCGATCGACGGTCCGGCCAGTGAGCAGTTCCGTCACGCGTCCGCCCGCAACGAGCTGAGCCCGGTCGTCGGGCGCCAGGCTGCCGATCACGTCGAGTGCGGCATCCTGCGCGCGCTCCCAGCGGTCGCCGTATGACATCGAGGCCGACGCGTCCAGAACGATGACGTGAAGTTGCGCGGTGCCGCCTGCGACCGCGCCCGGTTCCCGCCAGAGCGCAGGCTGGGCGAAGGCGAGCGCGAGCAGCGCCAACACGCCGATGCGCAAGGCCAGCAACAACAGATACTGCAGGTTCTTCGCCAGCACGCGCCGCGGTTCGCCGGCTTCAAGAAACATCAGGGAACTGAACGGTTTGCGGTTCGGGTTTTCCGACGACAGTCGATGCAGCCAGATCGGCAGCCCGATCGCGAGCAGGCCCAGCAGAAACAGCGGTGCAAGCAGGGTCATCGCACGCGCCTCGTCGTCGTTGCTACCCGATCAGCCACGGCGCTGCCTGAAGGTCAGGTAGTCCTTGAGTGCTTCGTTGAGTGGCGCGGCGATGTTGACGAGCGTGTGATCCGCACCGACTCCGACCGCGGCCTGCTTCAGCGCATCGACGTGCGCGTCGATGCGCTCGCGGTAACGCGACCGCATGAAGATCGGCGACACCTCCATCGTCTCCTGTGTCTCCATGTCCTCGAACATCGCCGACTCGCGCAGTTGCGGGTCGAGTTCCTCCGGATCCAGAAGTTGGAAGAGGATTACGTCCTGTCCCTGATAGGCGAGCGGCTGCACGCCCTTGAGCAAGGCGTCCGGATCGCAGTAGAAGTCGGAGATGACCGCGACGAGCCCGCGCCCCTTCTCGAACTCCCGGAAACGCTCGAAAGGCGCGTCGATATCGGTACCGGCCCCGGGTTCGGCGCGGTCGATCGCGTGAAACACGCCGTGCAGATGTCCGGCGCGCGACGACGGCGGACGGTACTCACGGACGTCCTCGTCAAAGACGATCAGGCCGACCGCATCATGTTGGCGCCCGGCGAGGAAGGCGAGCGTCGCGGCGAGAAATTTCCCGTACTGCAGCTTGCTCACGCTGCCGGTGCCGTACGCCATCGACGCGCTCGAATCGAGCAATAGAACGAGGTGGGTATTCGTCTCGCCGATATAGCGTTTGATGTAGGTGCGCTCCGTGCGTGCGTACACGTTCCAGTCCACGAAGCGGGGATCGTCACCCTCCGCGTAGGCCCGGTACTCGGCGAATTCCTGGCTGAAGCCGAAGAACGGCGAGCGGTGCAATCCGGTGAGAAATCCCTCGGCGACGGCCCGGGCGACGAGATCGAGATTGGACAGGCTCGCCAGCACCTCCGGCATGAGCAGATCTTTCGGTGCGGCTCCGGCCCGTGCTGCCATCGGCGTCAGCTTGCGCGTGCCTGGAGGCCGGCGCTTTCGAATTCCTCCAGAAGCCTCACGAGCACCTTGTCGACGTCCATGTTGTCGGATTCGGCGAAATAGTTCGTCAGCACGCGATGGCGCAGGACGGGCAGTGTCAGCGCGGTGATGTCGTCGCGCGTGACGTGGTAGCGCCCGTTCATCAGCGCGCGCGCCTTGGCCGCGAGCGTCAGGAACATCGTGGCGCGCACGCTCGCGCCGTACTGGATGTACTTGCGCACCACGTCCGTGGAAAGGGGATCCTCCGGTCGCGTGGCGCGCACTAGGTCGACGGCGAAGCGGTTGACGGACTCGGCGACCGGGACCTGCCTGACGAGCCACTGGAACCTCATGATCTGCTCGGGCGTCGTGCAGGCCTCAACGGCAGGAATGTCCATGCGCGTCGTGTAGCGGTTGACGACCCTGACCTCCTCCTCCCCGGTCAGGTAATCGAGGATGACGTTGAACAGAAAGCGGTCAAGCTGCGCCTCGGGCAAGGGGTAGGTACCTTCCAGTTCGATCGGATTCTGCGTCGCGAGCACGAAAAACGGCCGCTCGATGTCGTGATGGTTGCCGCGAACCGTGACGGAAAACTCCTGCATGGCTTCGAGCAACGCCGACTGTGTCTTCGGCGGAGTGCGGTTGATCTCGTCGGCGAGCAGGACGTTCGCGAAGATCGGCCCGGGAACGAAGGTCCAGGTCCGATGGCCGGTCGTGATGTCCTCCTCGATGATATCGGTGCCGGTGACGTCGGTGGGCATGAGGTCCGGCGTGAACTGGATGCGCTTGAAGCTCAGTCCTAGCGCATCGGCAAGCGTGCGCACGAGCAGCGTCTTGGCCGTTCCCGGCATGCCGGTGATGAGGCAATGGCCGCCGACGAGCAGCGTCAGCAACAGGTGATCGACGACTTCCTCCTGGCCGATGATGACCTTGCCGACTTCGACCCGGATACGGTCCAGGGATTCGCGGAAGCTCTCAACGAGGGCCATCGTTTCTTCGTTTTGGAGCTGGCTTGGAACTTCGACTTCAACGCTCAACGTACGATCTCCAATAAAAGCTGCTGCGCCTCACGGTAATGGGGCGCGATTTCAAGAGCATGCAGAACATGCTCGCGTGTCAGATCCAGGTCCTCAAGAGCGTGCCAGGCTTGCGCAAGGCGGAAGTGGACCGAAGCCTGGTCGTGGGGATTCATCGCGGCCAGTGCCTGATACTCGACGAGCGCCTGGTCCGCGCGGCCGGCTTCGAGCAACAGGTCCCCGAGCTGGGTATGCAAATCTTCCTGCAGCGGCGCGACCTGAATGACGTCCTCGAGGACGGCGATCGCCTCGGCGCCGCTGCCGGACTCACTCAGGCGGCCGGCCAGTTGCATCAGCGCAGCGGGCGCGTAGCCGCCGCGACGGCGGTACTCGCGAAGCGTCTGCAATGCGGTCTCGGCGTCGCCGAGTTCATCGTGAGCCCTGACCTTGACCAGCCAGGCGCTGCCTTCGTCGACGTAGTCCGCAAACAGGTCGTTGGCGCGTGTCGCCTGTGCCAGCGCCTCGCTCCATGCGCCCTGTGCGGCGCGCTCCCAGGCCGCGTCCCGGGCCCGTTGCCAGGGTTCCAGGTTGTCGAGCACAGTGCCGAATTCCACTGCGACGTACTCCCCGAATTCGGCGTCGAACTGCTCCGGCGTGACACCGAGCGAGCGCTCGATCGCCTCGCCGGTGTCCAGACCCTCGCGATAGTGAACGAGCATCGCCTGCAGGCTCGTCTGGCCCCAGTTCGCGGCAATGAACTCGCAGATCAGCCCGGCCTGCATGTAGGACACGACGACCTGATTCTCGTAGGTCGGTCGGATGAAACCCTGATCGAGTTCCGCGACGGGCAGCAGCTTGTCTTCCCCGATCGCCTCGAAAACGTGCAGCGGGATGTGGCGGCCCGGCAATGGCCCGGTGCTCCACTCCTCGTAGACCGAGACTCCCTCGCTGAACCAGCGAGGGACAAGATGGTTCGTCGCCCGGAGCGTGAACACATGCGCCATTTCGTGCCACAGCGTCGTGCCCCAGTGAAAGTCGCCTTCGGCCCGTGCGGATACGCTGTCCATCGCAACGAGACAACCGAAGGTGACGCCAAGCAGCCCGATGCCAGGCAGACCCGCAGTGCGGACAGCGAAATCGTCGTGTTCGGGGTAAAGCTCGGCGATGACGGATTCTTCGAGCTCGAAACCATAGCGCCGGGCGAAGGTCTCGATGCTCCGGTTCACGAGTTCGAGCACATAAGGCCTGAGTACCAGGTCCTCGTCGCGATGCAGTCGCAGGATCACGGAGGGGTCTGCGGCCTCGTCGCCGTCGGCCGAGCCATGGCGCGTAAGCACGAAATTGTCGAGGCTGTCGATGAGCCGCAGCGTGTTGACCGTTTGGGCACTGTACGGGTCGCCCTGGTAGGCAAACGCAAGGTGCCGCTGCGCTTCTGCGACGGTCGCCTCCGGATTCTCGCAATCGCCGCGCAGCAGGTTCACTCCGAGTTCGGCATGTGCCGCCCACAGGTCAGGTTGAATTTCGACCGCGCTTCGGTACAGCTTGGCGGCTTCGCGATACCGGCGCGTGATCACGTAGAAGTGCGCGGGAGTCGCGTATATCTCGCCGAAGCCCGCGTTGTAGGCAAGTGCGCGCTCGGTCCAGGGACTTTGCTCGATGCCCCTGAGCAGGTCGACCGAGGCCTTGAGCGCGTGGATCTCGAGCGGCGGCAACCCGCGTTCCTCGACGATCTCCAATGCGCGCGTGAGCTGCTCGTCGCCCGCATCGACTTCGCCCTCCTCGAGGCTCATGCGGGCGAGCAGCAAACGGGCGCCGACATTGTCGGGATCGAGCTTGAGAACCTCGTCCACCCAGGCGCGCGTCCTGTCCTCGAAGCGGCCCGCCGAAATCCTGGCGAGGCCGAGGATGGCCGGGGCGTGATCCGGCGCGAGTTCGAGGCTCTCCTGGAAGAGTCTTACCGCTTCGTTGTCCTGGTGCGTTTCAACGAAGAGCTCGCCCCAGCGGGTGCGCACCGCCGGGTCCTCGGGCCAGGCTTCGACAGCCGTCTGAAAGAAACCGTTCGCAGCGCTGAGATCGCCGAGCGATCGGGCCGCCTCGGCCTTGATCCGGACATCGTCGTTGGTCGCAAGCAACGCCCGGTAGCAGCTTCTGGCCTCGGCGCGCTGGCCCGTATAGAGCGCCTGGTCGCAGGCAGCGAGTTCCGCGGGCCGGTCCGCACCGTATTCGATCCTGAACGCTTGCGACGGCGGTGCGACGATCGCCAGCACAAGCCAGAGATGGCGTGCCCGGAATTTCATCGGCCTATTGTGCCCCGGCCTCGTCGATCTGTTGCTGCACGAGAGCGAGCTGGACGAGCAGCCCTTGCAATTGGGTCTGGTAGTCCTCGATGGGAAGCTCGTCGCGGCGCAGGCGCAACTCCGCGATCTGTCCCTCAAGACCAACAAGTTCGTCGATGAGCGCCTGCATCCGCGGCGTGTCGGCAACCCGGGCGGTCAACCTCGCAACGTCGAATCGGGCTGCCGTGTCGCCGGCGAGCTGCGGATGCTCGGTTGCGAGCGTGCCTTCGGTTTCGTAGCTGTCGGCGACCTTCCGCGAGGCGTAATCGAAAGCCTCCCGGGCCGTGATCATGCCGTTCTTGTCGAGGTCGGACTCGTCCGTCGACAGCGCTTCGGCCCAGTGCTCTGCGAACCGCGTGGCGTTGCGTTCGGCGCCGCTGCGGGTCGCGGTGATCACGGTCCGATTCTCGGCGCTCCAGTCCTCGAGCACCGCACCGCTCGCGCTCGTCGCATTGACGATGAGCTGGGTGCGCGCCGGGACGGCCGCGAGCAGTTCGCCGAGCTCGTTGCCGTCGATGTCGGGTCCCGGCAGATTGAACTTGTACTGGGCGCCGTCGTAGCTGCCGTGACCGACGAGAAACACCGCGAGACTGTCGGTTTCGCCGGTTTGCTCGGCGAGTTCGGCGAGGCTCGCGCGAAGCGCGTCGCGGCTCGCGTCCTCGCCGGCAAGTACGGCCACGCGCGATTCCTCGCCGACGGTCCGCAGTGCCGCCTCGGCGAGCGACTCGGTGTGCGCTGTGAAAGCCTCGTCGTAGAGCGCCTCCCCGCCGAGTCCACCAACGATCAGGTAGAAAAGTTCGGCCCGGGCAACGGGCGCGGCCGCGAGCAGTCCGGCTGCACAGAGCCCTGCTACGCGCGCCGCCGACGTTCTCACAGCCGACCCCAGCGCAGCCGCAGTAACCATTCGCCGGCCTTGAGCAGCAGCAGGAGCAGGAAATTCACGGGCATGTTCCACAGATCAAGTATCTGCCGCTCCACGATACCCGCCTCGGAGAACTGGACGGCCTCCGGAATCGCGCCGGCATCGTCGAGCGCAAAGTATCGACCGCCCGTGGCGGCCGCGAGGCGCTCGAGCAATGCGCGGTCCTGCTGAATCCGGAAGTGCTCGGCCACCCCGTCCTGGCGCCTGACAGCGACGCGGGCGTCACCGAGCACCTCGCCGTCAAGCTCCGCGGACGCCTCGAAGCGGTATATCCCGGGCTGCTCCGCCTCGTGGCCGAGTTCGTACACGCCCGGCTCGCCGGGCACGGGAGTCATCGCCGCGGTGACCGGCGGGTTGAAGCCGTCGTCGATCGACACGGTGACCGCCGCGTTGCCTGCCGGCACGTAGTCGCGGTCCCTGACTTCGGCGCGCAGGGTCACGGTGGTCTCGTCGGCGTAAAAGACCTGCTGCGCCGACAACATGACGGGCTCCGGCGCACTCGCCGCGAGCGCCTGCAGCAACTGGCGCCAGAACGTCTCGTGGCGTTGGTCCTCGTGCGGCAACTGCATCTGCCAACGCCATGTTCCGCCGCTCGCCAGGATGTAGGAGTTGCCGAGGCCAAAGCGCTGGTGAATCAGCAGCGGCTCCGTGCTGCCCTGAATCTCGGCCTCGAGCAGCACCGCGGCACCGGGCTTGAGGCCGCTGACATACTGGAAATCGGCAAGATCCGGCAGTTCTTCCCAGAGTCTGCGATTGACGGCGTCGTCGGCATCGAGCCGGGTGAGCAGCGAGCGCTCGCCCTCTGCTGTCAGTACGGCCTTGGCGGGATAGCGCAGGAAACTCGGTGCTTCGATCTCCGGCAACTGAGCGGGGAGCACTTCGGCCACCGGCGTCAGGCCCCAGCCGCCGTCGGCGAGCCCGCGCCGCCCGCCGAGCATGAGCAGGCTCCCGCCGCGGCGACTCACGAAGTCGCGAATCATCTCCTGCTGCTCGGGAGTCAGCGCCGCCGCTTCGTAGCTGCCGATGATCAGTGCGTCGTAAGCGAAGAGCGCGCGTTCGTCGCTGGGCAGTCCGTCGGCGAGTTCCTCCGCCGAATCGACGCCCTGCCGGTAGAACTTGTTCGGCGTCGTGCGCAACAGGGTCGCAAGGCCGACGGGCGCCTCCTCGTCGAGCGCCCGGCGGATGAACTTGTACTCCCAGCGCGGCTCACCCTCCAAATACAGGATGCGGCGCCTGCGCTCGGGCACCTCGAGAGGCCTGATCTGGGTGTTGTTGACGAGATTCTGCTCGCCGCCGATCGCGTCGATCGCAAACCGCAGGTCCCGGACCCCGGCGTCGCCGACGTCGATGTCGATCAGGCGCGTCGTGACGCCGGCCTGCGACGGCAGGGCGATCGGCTCCGATGCGATGATGCTGTCGCCGTCGTAGACCTTGAGCTGCGCCTGCGAGCCGCTGCCGTGCCGAACGCTGACCTGGGCGCCGACCGTGGAGCCTGGAATGCCCTGGGCCGGCAGGATGACATCCTCGAGTTCGAGGTCTTCGTCGAGATCCTCGCGGCCGACGCCAAGCGTATGCACGGGGACGCCGAAACCGGCGATTTCGGCAATCTGTGCCGCGTCGAGTTCGTCGGAATTGTCGGCGCCGTCGCTGACCAGCACGAGCGCGCCGAGCGCACCGGCGTTGGCGCCGCGCAGCACGGTCAGCAGAGCGTCGCCGATGCGCGTCCTGGAGCCCGGCGCCGGCAACAGATCCAGCGACTCGACAGCGACCGCGCGGTCCGAGAACGCAAACGTCTCGATGTCGAAGTTGGCCCCGAGTTCGGGCAGGGCACTCTCGTTGAGCGCCGCTACCGCCTGCTGCAGGCGCGACCGCTCATCTGTTCCGTAGCTCATGCTCGCCGAGGTATCCAGCAATACGGCTACGGCGTTTTCCTGCGGTCGCAGGGTCTGGCTCAGCAGTGCAGGCCTCCACACCAGCGTGACGGCGACGGCCCAGAGCAGCGTCTGCAGGAGTCCGAGCGTACCGAGCCGGAAGAGCCCCAGGTCCTGTCGATTTCGATGCAGCGCGAACCCGATGCCCGCGGCGCCGAGCAACACCAACGCGGCGAGCAGCCAGAGCGGCCAACCGCTCGCGAACAACAGCTCGCCCTGCTCAAACGTGCGGCGAGAGTACTTGAAGAGGAATTCGAACAAGGACTGCCTTATTGTGCCTCGGCGACGGCCGGGTTGATTACGTCTAGATTAACTGTGACAAGCAAATCCTGAAAGAAGTGCCGTCGGCGGAGCATGATAGCATCGAGAGCGCGCTCGAAATCGAGCCTGAAACCGGCGCGCGACACCGGATTCAGAGTCCACCGATCGAAACCTGACGAACATGACCCTGGAGCAGAAGAAGACCTGCATCGCCGCATTTCTGGGCCGGTGCAACGAGTACGCCGATGCGAAGCTCGCCGGCTATCGGGAGCGCATGGCCGAGGCGACAGGCTGGCAGTCGCTGGAGCTGCAGGACAAGATCGGCCACTGGACGGCCTACAGGGCATTCAACGAGTACACGATCGAGGAACTCGCAAGCGGCGAGCTTGACGAATGGTTTGCGGAGCCGGGAAACCGCTGATGCCGCAGCGAGGTCGCCTCCCGGCCGCGGCCGGCCAGGTTGATGCTGAGTGGGATGAACCCTGCGGACTTGCGTGCAGGGCCGCCAATACGGAACATGCTGCGCACGGAGTGCAAAGCAGACACAACGACACGGGAAGATGGCCATGACGAGCACGCGCCTGATCAACGCCCTGGCTGCAGTGGCGCTGGTCGCGTTCGCACTCGCTGCGCTGGGCGACGAGTACGGCCGGCGCACGGAACTGCCGACGGCCGAGTTTCATTTCACCCGGCTGCTTTACTCAAGCGGAGGGGGCGGCGGTTTCGGCTACCGGAGCAGTTGGGACGTGGACTGGCCGGAAGCCGAGACGCACTTCCTCCAGGGCGTCACGCGCCTGACCCGCGTGCAGACCAGTTCCCGCAACGAGAGCCGCATCATCGATCTCACCGACGATGCCATCTTCGACTATCCGTGGCTGTATGCCGTGGAGGTCGGCCGCTGGTACCTCAACGAGATCGAGGCCGCGCGCCTCAGGGAGTACCTGCTGCGCGGCGGCTTCCTCATGGTCGACGACTTCCACGGCAGTTACGAATGGGCAGGCTTCATGGACTCGATGGTCCGCGTCTTCCCCGACCGGCCGATCGTCGACATCCCCGACAACGATGAAGTGCTGCACGTGCTCTACGATCTCGATCAGCGCATCCAGATTCCCGGTATCGCGGCGCTCTCGTATGGCGTGACCTACGAACGCGACGGCGTCGATCCTCACTGGCGCGGCGTCTACGACGACAGCGGCCGGCTCATGGTGGCCATCAATCACAACATGGATCTGGGCGACGCCTGGGAGCACGCCGACGATCCCTTCTACCCCGAGCCCATGACCGCACTCGCCTACCGGTTCGCCGTCAACTACCTGATCTACGCGATGACGCACTAGGAGCCTGTTAACGCTCAGGCGAGGCGCTGCACCTCGCGCAGGCGGTCCGGCGTCCCCACATCGTTCCACAACCCGGAGTGAATCTCGCCTCGCAACGAACGCCGTTCGATCGCCGAATCGAGGATCGGCTTGAGCGCACGGCGACCGGGCTTGTAAGGCTCGAACAGCACCGGATGCAGCATCGAAATGCCCGCGAACACGTAGCTTGGCGGCGCCAGCGTCACCATCGACTGCGTATCGAGACCAAAGTCGCCCTGCGAGCGCCACGCCGGCCTCGGCACGAGCACGAGCGCGCCGCGCGCGTCACCAGGGTCAAGACTCGAAAAGTCGAAATCCGTGAGCACGTCGGCGTTGATCAGCAGGAAGGGTTCGGCGCCGAGAATCGGCAGCGCCCGGATGACCCCACCGCCCGTCTCAAGCGGCGGCTCGCCCTCCTCGCTGTACGCGATGCTCAGGTTCCAGCGCGACCCGTCGCCAAGCCGCTTGCGAATCTGCTCGCCGCGGTACGACAGGTTGATCACGACCTCGGTCGTCCCGGACTCGGCAAGCCGCCGCAGGTGCCGTTCGATAAGCGCCTCCGCGCCGACTTCGAGCAAGGGTTTGGGACGATCAAACGTCAGCGCGCCCATTCGCTCGCCCCGTCCGGCCGCCAGGATCATGGCTTTGGGTGGTCGCGGGGGCATCGGAGGGTGGCTGCAGCGGGTCGGAAATTAATTGTACGCCAAGTGCGATCTATGCCATTGTAACTTCCTTTGGGCGGCGCCAATCCTTGGTCCCGAGCAATCAATCGCGGCTTCTCATCTTCCTTGTGTGCCTCGGCGCCGCGCGACTTGGCGCCGCACAGGGACTGTGCCTGACCCCGGTAAACGCAGCACCGGTCGCTCCGCCGCCACCGGCGCCGAGCGCGAACGGCCGGGAGCCCCTGGTCATTACAGCCGGGCGCATCGACAGCGCGGGCGGCGACAGCGCCGACTTCTCCGAACAGGTGGAGATACGTTACCGGGACGGCAGCCTGTCGGCCGAACGGGCAAGGTATGACCGAGACAGCGAAACGGTCCAGGTCATCGGCCGAACGACATACCGCGACTCGCAAGTCAGCGTATTCGCCGAAGGTGCGCAACTGCGTGCCGACGCCGAGCAGATCTTCTTCGACCGTGCCGGATTCGAGCTGCTCACGCGGCCGGCGCGCGGCTCCGCGGACGATCTCCTGCTTTCGAGCGACAACACCGTAGAACTCTCGGCCGTGAATTTCACGACCTGCCCGACCGACCAGGTCGCCTGGGAGCTGCTTGCCCGCGAGATCCTGCTTGATGTGGATCGCGGTTTCGGAACGGCGCGCGGCGTCAGGTTCGAGTTCAGGAGCGTACCGATCCTCTATGCGCCGTACTTCACCTTTCCCATCGACGATCGGCGCAAGAGCGGCTTCCTGACGCCGCATTTCGCCGAGCGCGATCGCACGGGACTGGATATCGGCGTTCCCTATTACCTCAATCTCGCCCCGAACTATGACCTGACCCTCGAACCGCGCTACATGAGCGAGCGCGGCGTGCAGTTGAACGGCGACTTCCGCTACCTCATGCCGCGCAGCGCCGGCCAGTTGAGCTTCGAGTTCCTCCCCGACGACAGGCAGTTCGATCATGTGCGCCGCTATGTCAACTTCGAGCACGAGACGATCGTCGGCCGCAGCTGGCAACTCGTCGCCGGGATCGCCGAAGTCTCCGACGACGGCTACTTTCAGGATCTCGGCGAAAGTCTGAGCATCACGAGCCAGACCCACCTGAACCGCTTTTTCGACCTCGGCTTTTACGCCGACAACTGGTCGCTGCGTTCGCGTTTTCAGAACTACCAGACCATCGACGCACTGATCGAAACCGCAGACCGGCCGTACGAACGCGTGCCGCAGCTCGTCTTCGACGGCCGCTGGGAGGGGCGGATCGTCGGCTTCGAATCGATGACCGAACTCGTCAATTTCGACCGCGAAGTCGGCACCACGGGCTGGCGCATGGACTCGACCCAGGAATTCAGCCTGCTCCTTGCGCGCGCCGGGATGTACCTGACGCCCGCGGTCGCTTTCCGGCAGACCAACTACTGGCTGGACAACCCGGCGCCGGGGCAGGCCAGAGACATGACTCGCGGCCTGCCGATAACGAGTATCGACTCGGGGCTCAGCTTCGAGCGTCCGGTGGGCGCGGACGACGGCTGGACTCAGACGCTCGAGCCGCGCGTGCTCTATGTCAACGTCCCGTATGAAAATCAGTCGAACCTGCCGGTGTTCGACACGATAGTGCCCGACTTCAACCTCATCCAGCTATTCAGGAAGTACCAGTTCACCGGACCCGATCGCATCACCAACACGGAGCAGCTCAGCTTCGGCATCTCGACACGGCTCATCGACGGTGCGACGGGCCAGGAACGCCTGCGCGCGACGCTCGGCCAGACCCGCTACCTCAAGGCGCAGAAAGTCACCTTGCCCAACGACCGGCCGAACGAGGCAAACGCTTCCGATTACGTCGCGGAAATGGGACTGCGCCTGAGCGACACCTGGAATCTCGATGTCGGCTATCAGTGGAACAGCGAAACGAACGCCGCGGCCCGCGCCGAGACCCGGTTCGAATACCGGCCGCGCGAGGACCGGCTGTTCGGTTTCGGCTACCGTTATCGTCGCGGCCTGCTCGAGCAGGGCGACCTGTCCGCGGTCTGGCCGCTCGGCGAGCGCTGGCGGCTGATCGGCCACTACAGCTACTCGCTGCTGGAGGAGGAACCGCTGGAGCAGTTCGTCGGCTGGGAGTACGAAGCGTGCTGCTGGCGCGTGCGTCTGGTCGGCCGGCGCTACGTGAGCCGGCGCACCGGCGAGACCGACAGCGCAATCTCGATCCAGCTCGAACTGAAGGGCCTCTCCGAACGCGCGGGCGCCCCGGAAGACCTGCTCGACCGTGGTATTCTTGGCTACCGAAACTTCGCAGGGTCGAACTTTCAATGAAGCCGTTAATGCCAACGTTTGCGGCCGCGTTCGCAGCCGCAGCGGCCATCGCCTGTGCCGATCTGAATGCGCAAACCAGGGAACTGGGCTCGAGCGGCGTCCTGCTCGACGGCGTCGCGGCCCTCGTCGACGAAGGCGTCGTGCTGAAAAGCGAACTCGCCTCCCGCCTGGGCCTGGTCATCGATAACCTGAGACAGCAGCAGGAGCAGCTCCCGGCCGAACAACGTGCCGCGCTGCCGCCGCTTTCCGTACTGGAGAGCCAGGTTCTCGAACAGCTCATCCTTGAGGAAATCCAGTTGCAGCGGGCCGACCGCATCGGCATCCAGATCGGCGACGACATCCTGAACGATGCGCTGTCGGCGGTCGCCGAGCAGCTCGGCCTGACGCTCGAGCAACTGCCCACGGCGCTTGCCGAAGAGAACATCGATTACGCGATGTACCGCGAGGACAGCCGCCAGGACCTCATCATCCGCCAGCTCGAACAACGTGACGTGCTGGCCCGCATCGCGATCACCCCGCGCGAACTCGAACAGTGTCTGCAACGCACCGATCGATCGCAGACGAGCGAGTTTCTCTTCAACATTTCGCACATTCTGGTCGGCGTGTCGTCGGCGGCAAGCAGCGAGGAACTCGCCGCCGCGCAACGGGAAGTCGACGAAATCGTGGAGCGGCTGGAGGCCGGTGAGGACTTCGGACAACTCGCCGTGACCTTCTCGGACTCGACGACGGCGCTCGAGGGCGGCGCGCTCGGCTGGCTCCGCGGAGCCGAATTGCCGACGCTGTTCAGCGACTCCGTGACGCGCATGCAAGCTGGCGATGTCTCCGAACCCATCCAGAGCGGCAGCGGTTTCAATCTCGTGCGCCTCAACGACATGCGCGGCGACCAGCGGGTCATGGTCGACCAGGTGCGCGCCCGCCACGTTCTGATCACGACGAACGAAATACTCGACGACGACGCGGCAATGCAGCGCCTGCGCGGCATACGCGACCAGATCCTCGAGGGTGACGACTTCTCGGCAATCGCCCAGGCCGTGTCCGAAGACGCCGTGTCGGCCGCGGACGGCGGCGACCTCGGCTGGTCGGAGCCGGACGCCTATGTGCCGGAATTCACCGAGATGCTCACGACACTGCCGATCGGCGAACTCAGCGAACCCTTCCAGACCCGCTTCGGCTGGCACATCCTCGAGGTACTCGAGCACCGCGCCTACGACCAGACCAACGACGTCAAGGAACAGCAATGCGCCGGCGAGATTCGCGCGGCGAAAGCCGAGGAAGAAAGGGCGATGTGGCTCAGGCGCTTGCGGGACCAGGCGTTCATCGACACGCGCCTGTAGTCGACGTTTTCCCGATGGTGCGCGGAGTCGCACTGCCAGTCGCTTGAGACACGCGGTAAATACATCCGAAGTACGCCCTCGCGCGCATCCCTGCGCGCGAGGGTCTCAAGCGATCGGCAGTGCGACTCCGCCTGGCCTGGTGGCAGACCGGGGGTGCGGGTGGTGCGAGACCACACCACAATCCTCTACCGTCAACCACGCGCAGTGAGCCAGGAACCGCCAGCGGCCCTTCCGGCGATTGCCGTGAGTTTCGGCGAGCCGGCCGGCATCGGCCCGGACATCTGCTGTGCGCTCTGCGCCGAGGACCTGCAGGTCCGTCTCGCCATACTCGGCGATGCGGACGTGCTTGCGAAGCGGGCGAGCCAGCTCGGATTGAATCTCGCGCTCGAAGTCTGCGACCGCATCGCGCAGATCGAACGGCATCGACGCGGCACAATGCAGGTGCTGTCGCTGGCCGCGCCGCGCGCCGTGATCCCCGGTAGACTCGATCCCGGTAATGCGCGCTACGTCCTCGAGCTGCTCAGGATCGGCGTCGGTCTGTGCGTGCGGGGCGAGTGCGATGCGCTCGTGACCGCCCCCGTTCAGAAAAGCGCGATAAGCGAAAGCGGCGTGCCGTTTACGGGGCACACGGAGTTTCTGGCCGAACTGACCGGCAGCGAGCAGGCGGTGATGATGCTCTGCAGCGGCTCGCTGCGCGTCGCGCTCGTTACGACCCATCTGCCGCTGCGCGCCGTCGCCGGCGCGCTTGACCGCGAGCGGATCGAGCGCATCGCCACGATCGCAAGCACCGAACTGACCGCGCGCTTCGGCATCGAAAGGCCGCGCATTCTTGTACTGGGACTCAACCCTCACGCGGGCGAAGGCGGCACCCTTGGCGACGAGGAGCTGACCATCATCGAGCCTGCCCTGGCGGCGCTTCGAGCCCGCGGAGTCGACGCGATCGGGCCGGTGTCCGCGGATACCGCATTTACTCCGGAATCGCTGGACCGCTGCGACATCGTGCTCGCCATGTATCACGACCAGGGACTGCCCGCGCTCAAGGCTTCCGGGTTCGGCGCGATCGTCAACGTCACGCTCGGCCTGCCGATCGTCCGTACCTCCGTCGATCACGGCACGGCGCTGCCGCTTGCCGGCAGCGGCCGCGCCCGGCACGATAGCCTGCGCGAAGCCGTACTGCTGGCTGCGCGGCTCGCGCGAACGGCCGGGCCCGGTTGATGCGGCGCGCCCGCAAGCGGCTCGGTCAGCACTTCCTGCACGATCCGAACGTCATCCGGAAGATCGTCGCCGCGATCGATCCGAAACACGGGAACAGGCTCGTCGAGATTGGCGGCGGCCGGGGCGCATTGACCGCGCCGCTGCTCGAGCGATCCGACGAACTGCATGTGATCGAACTCGACGACCATCTGGCCGACGTGCTTGAAAACAACTACGGGGACTGCGCGTCCCTGACCGTGCATCGCGGCGACGCGCTCAAATTCGACTACTTGCGGTTGGCTGCGGACGGCGCGGCGCTGCGCATCGTCGGCAACCTGCCGTACAACGTGTCCACACCGTTGCTGTTTCGCCTGCTCGCCTTCAGGACGAACATCGTCGACATGCACCTCATGCTGCAGAAGGAAGTCGTCGACCGGATGACCGCGCAACCCGGAGGCAAGGACTACGGGCGTCTGACGGTGATGCTCGCGGCCTGGACAGACATCGAGGCGTGCTTCGACATCGGTCCGGGCGCGTTCACGCCACCGCCGAAGGTCCGCTCGACCTTCGTACGCGTCAGGCCGCGCCGGACGCCGAGTTTCGTCGTAAGCGACGAAGCGGCGTTCGCCGGACTCGTCATGCGGCTCTTCTCCATGCGCCGCAAGACGCTCGCAAGATCACTGAAGGGCCGACTCAGTGCCGGGCAGATCGAAGCGGCCGGCATCGAGCCCGGCGCCCGGCCGGAGACGCTGCAGCCCGCCGACTTTGCGCGTCTCGCGGAGCTTGAGACCGTGCCGTGACGCTCTATGCGGTCGGGGACATCCAGGGCTGCGCGGCCGAATTCGAGGCGCTGCTCGAAGCCATCGCGTTCGAGCCGCGCCGCGATCATCTTTGGCTGGTCGGCGACCTCGTCAACCGCGGACCGGATTCCGTCGGCGTCTTGAGGCGAGTCGCCGCTCTCGGCGAGAGCGCCACCTGCGTGCTCGGCAATCACGACCTGCACCTGCTTGCGACCGCGGCCGGAGTCCGACCCGCCGGACCGCGCGACACGTTCAATGATGTGCTGACGGCACCCGATGCCGCCGAACTCGTCAATTGGCTGCGCCGGCGCCCGCTGTTGCATCATGATAAAAGGCGGCGGAGCGTGCTCGTGCATGCCGGTATCGCGCCGGTCTGGACCCTGCAACAGGCGCTTGGGTACGGCGGCGAGGTCGAGACGCTGCTGTCGGGACCGCACTGGCGCGCTGCGCTGCAGAGCATGTACGGCAACGAACCGGACACCTGGTCCGAAGATCTGCCGCCGCCGCAACGACGCCGCTACACGATCAACGCACTCACGCGTATGCGATTCTGCGACCCTGGCGGGAAGCTCGATCTGGAACATAACGGGCCGCCAGGCAGTCAACCGGCCGGGCTCATCCCCTGGTTCGACGCCCCACGCCGAACGCGCGACGTCCACATCGTTTTCGGCCACTGGTCCGCACTCGGCCTCAAGCGCCGCGCCGACATCACGGCGCTCGACAGCGGTTGCGTGTGGGGCGGCACGCTCACGGCGCTTCCGATCGACCCGGCTGGAGCGCCGATTGCCGTTTCCGGCCTGCCACGCACGCGATCCGGTGCGAGCGACAACTGATCCGGTCCTGCGGGCAGCGGCGATCGCCCCGCTGCCGCCTCGCTTGTCCGACATAGAGCCGCAGTGCGCGAAGGTCCCCCCGCGCTGACCGCGCGTGCCGCGATTGGGCATAATGTCGGCTCGGCCCGCGCTGCTCGCTGGAGTCCGACCATGAGCCTGACAATGCCGTTCAACCTGATGGGCTGGATCGAGGAAAACCGCGAATGGCTGAAACCGCCCGTCTGCAACCGGGAGGTATTCGCGCATTCGGAATTCATCGTCCAGGTCGTGGGCGGCCCGAATGCGCGCACTGACTATCACTACGACGTCGGCCCGGAGCTCTTCTACCAGGTCGAAGGCGACATGCTGCTCAAGACCGTGCAGGACGGCAGGGTCGTCGACATCCCGATCCGCCAGGGCGAGATCTTCATGTTGCCGCCATGCGTGCCGCACTCGCCGCAACGCTTCGAGCACACGGTCGGGATTGTCGTGGAGCGGCAGCGCAAGCCCGACGAGATGGATGGTTTCATGTGGTTCTGCGCAGACTGCAACCACAAGCTCCACGAGGAATTCCTGCACGTCGCCGATATCGTCAGGGACCTGCCGCCGGTGTTGGAGCGCTTCCATGCAAGCGAGGAAGCGCGCACCTGCGAACGCTGCGGCTCCGTCTTGCCGGCCGCGTAGGCGCACCGACACGCCGGCGCGACGCGGGTCCACCGGCACGCGCATAGCCCCGAAAAAATGCTCTCCACCTCATTCAGTCCAGGTCTGAGCGGCGCGACGAAGCTCGATGCCGAAGACAGACTTGCGGGCTTCCGGCGGCGCTTTCACATGCCGCAGAGCGGCAAGCGCGCAGCCGTCTACATGTGCGGGCACTCGCTCGGACTGATGCCACGCCGCGCCCGCAAGGCGCTCGACACGGAACTTGACCGCTGGGCGGAGCGCGGCGTCGAAGGACATTTCGGCGCGGCCGGCTGGCTCGGCTATCACGAGCGGTTCAGCGAGCCGCTGGCGGCCCTGGTCGGCGCACATCCTCACGAAGTCGTCGCGATGAACACGCTCACGACGAATCTTCACCTCATGCTCGTGAGCTTCTTCGAACCCTCGAGGGAAAGCTACAGGATCGTGATCGAACACGGCGCATTTCCATCCGATCGATACGCCGTGCGGTCACAGCTCGAGTTTCACGGTCTCGATCCCGAGAGTGCACTGCTCGAACTGGACCCCGAGCCTGACACCGGGCTGCTCGACCCGGACGGACTCGAACGACTGCTCGCGACCGAAGGCGGGCACGTCGCGCTCGTGTTGCTGCCCGGCGTTCAGTTCCTGACGGGCCAGGCGCTCGATCTGAAGGCGTTCGCGGATGTCGCCCGGCGCTTCGGTTGCCGCATCGGTTTCGATCTCGCCCACGCCGTCGGCAACCTGCCGCTCGCCGTACATGACTCCGGCGCCGACTTTGCCGTCTGGTGCAGCTACAAGTACCTGAACGGCGGACCCGGCGCCGTGGCCGGGTGCTTCGTCCACGAACGCTGGGCAGATGACCGGGATCGGCCGCGATTCGCGGGCTGGTGGGGGCACGACAAGCAAAGCCGCTTCCAGATGCCGGACCGATTTTCCGCCATACCCGGCGCCGAAGGCTGGCAGCTCAGCAACCCGCCCGTGCTGTCGCTGGCGGCGCTCGGCGCGTCGCTGGAGATATTCGCGGCCGCGAATATCGGCCGCCTGCGCCGCAAGTCCGAATGCCTGACGGCCTATCTGGAGTACCTGGTCGAATCGAGGCTCGACAAGCACGTCGAGGTCCTTACCCCGCGCCGCGCCGCCGACCGAGGCTGCCAACTCTCGCTCAGGCTACGCGATCCGGCAGCCGACTCCGCTTCAATCCCGAAACGCTTGCGCGATGCCGGTGTGATCGTCGATTGGCGCCGGCCGAATATTCTCAGGCTCGCCCCCGTGCCTCTCTATAACAGCTACCGCGATGTCTACGAGGCCGTTCGAGCACTCGAACGCGCGCTGGGCTGATGTCGACAGGTTCGGCGAGGGTCGCGATCATCGGCGGCGGCCTGGCCGGCAGTCTGCTCGCGATTCTGCTGGCCCGGCGCGGCATGACGCCGGTCGTCATCGAGCGACGTGCCGCGTATTCGAGCAACGCCCCGCCGCGAGGCCGGTCGATCAATCTCGCGCTCGCCGCGCGCGGCATCGCCGCGCTGCAACGGGCCGGAATCCTTGGCGATATCGAGGGCCTGCTCATGCCGATGCGCGGCCGGATGCTGCACGAAACAGCGGCAGAGCCGCGCTTCGTGCCTTACGGCCAGTGGCGCAATGAGGAAATCCATTCGGTATCCCGAGCGCAACTCAACGTCACGCTCCATGCGATCGCGACTCGGCGCTACGGCGTCGAGTACCGGTTCGGGCAGGAGTGCGTCGATATAGACACGGTGTCGGGTAACGCGGTGATCGCCTCGGCGGACGGGCGCGATCCGCTGGCCGCGGACGTTACCGTCGCGGCGGACGGCGCCGGATCACTCGTTCGCCGCGCGCTCTGCAAGGCCGGCATGTTGAGCGCCTCGGAGGTGCCGCTCGATCACGGCTACAAGGAGTTCACCATTCCGGCAAGCGGCGACGGCGACTTTGCGCTCGACCCCGATGCACTGCACATCTGGCCGCGCGGCGACTTCATGCTGATCGCGTTGCCGAATCGCGATCGAAGTTTCACCGCGACGCTGTTCCTGCCGCTTGACGGTGCGGTGAGCTTCAAGAGCATCGACGCCGATGCGGCGGCGGACTTTTTCACCGCGAACTTTCCCGATGCGGTCCCGCTCATGGCGGATGTCGAAGCCGACTGGCTTCGCAACCCGACCGGACGACTCGGCACGGTACATTGCAAGCCCTGGCGCTTCGGCGATCGCATCGTGCTGATCGGTGACGCCGCCCACGCCATCGTCCCGTTTCACGGTCAGGGGATGAACGCGGCGTTCGAGGACTGTGTCGAACTCGACAGCCTTGTAGCCGCGCACGGCAATAACTGGAGCCGGGTTCTGGAAGAATTCGAGGCGCGACGCAGCGACAATGCCCGCGCAATCGCCGAGATGGCGCTCGAGAACTACCGCGAAATGCGCGACCGCGTTCGCAACGAAGACTTCAGGCTGCGCACCGAGGTCGCCTTCGAACTCGAGCGCCGCTTCCCGCAGCGGTTCGTTCCTCGCTACTCGATGGTGATGTTCCACCCTGAGGTCAGCTATGCCGAGGCGCAGCGGCGTGGTGCCGCACAGGATCGATTGCTCGGCGAGTTGATCGGCGACGCCCGCAGGCTGGAGGACATCGACTTCGACCGTGCACGGGAAATGCTCGACCGAATGTCTCACTGAACGGTGCGACGCCGACGCGCATGGTCCGGGTGCGTACCGCCCGTTCGAGCACCTGCGGCGCCCTCTCACACCATGTTGCCCTTCACCGCGTGCAGGCTCGAAGAGTTCGCAGGGACATGATGCGATCGGTCGCCTTGCGGCTTGAGCTAAACGGAGATCGGCGCGCGGATCGCCGGATGTGCTTCGTAACCGACCAACTCGAAATCTTCGTAGCGGTAATCGAATATGCTGTCCGGGCGCCGCCCGATGTGCATGCGCGAAAGCGTGAGCGGCTTGCGCTGCAACTGCTGCTCCGTTTGCTCGAGATGATTGAGATAGAGGTGGCAGTCGCCGCCCGTCCAGACGAAGTCCCCGGGCTCGAATCCGGTTTGCTGAGCCATCATCAGTGTCAACAGCGAATACGAGGCGATATTGAACGGCACGCCGAGGAAGACGTCGGCGCTGCGCTGATAGAGCTGACACGACAGCCTGCCCTCGGCAACGTGAAACTGGAAGAGCGCATGACAGGGGTATAGCGCCATCTTGTCCAGTTCGCCGACGTTCCACGCGCTGACAACGATGCGGCGGGAGTCCGGGTCGCTCAGCAGCAGCTCGACCGTCTGCTCGATCTGATCGACCGAGCGGCCGTCGCCGATCGGCCAGGTACGCCACTGCGATCCGTAGACGGGACCAAGGTCGCCGCCGTCGTCGGCCCATTCATCCCAGATCCTGACGCCGTGCTCGTGCAGGTACTCGATGTTCGTGTCGCCCTGCAGGAACCACAAGAGTTCATGAATGATGGACTTCAGATGCAGCTTCTTCGTTGTCAAAAGCGGGAAGCCCGCGCCGAGATCGAACCGCATCTGGTGCCCGAAGACGCTGAGCGTGCCCGTCCCCGTGCGATCGTCCTTCGGAACGCCGTTGTCCCGTATCGTTGCGAGCAGGTCGAGATACTGCTTCATGCGGTCGCAGTTTCAGCGGGCTTGCGCCGATACGCCATGACGACGAGCAGAACGCCGGCAATCACCATCGGTGCCGACAGCGCGTGGCCCATCGTGAGCCAGCCCAGCGCCAGGTAACCGATGTGGTCGTCCGGCAGGCGAACGAACTCGACCGCGATCCGAAACACGCCGTAGAGCGCCAGGAACAGCCCGGATACGGCCATGACCGGTCGCGGTTTCGCCGAAAAGACGAACAGCACGACGAACAGCACGACACCTTCCAGAAATGCTTCGTAGAGTTGGCTAGGGTGGCGCGGTATGCCGTCGACGATGACGGCCCACGGCGCATCGGGACTGGTCGCCTTGCCCCAGAGTTCGCCGTTGATGAAATTTCCGACTCGTCCGAGTCCGAGACCGATCGGCACCCACGGCGCAACGAAGTCGGCAACCGCGAAAAACGGCTGATCGATGCGCCTTGCAAACAACCACATCGCAAGCAGTACGCCGATCAGACCGCCGTGGAACGACATCCCGCCTTCCCAGACCCGAAACAGGGCCGCAGGCTCCACGATCAGCCTCGACAGATCGTAGAACAGCATCGAGCCGAGGCGGCCGCCCACGATCACGCCCAAAGCGACGTAGAAAACGAGGTCTTCGGCGCGCGCGAGATGCACCGGGCTGCCGGGGAGCTTCGCCCGGTGGCGCACGCCGAGCCAGCCGAGCACGAAGCCGGCCAGGTACATGAGCCCGTACCAGCGCACGCTGAGCGTGAAGGCGATGGGATCTATGTCCGGATAGGTAAACAGCGAACAGTACCGGGTGACTTGCCGGAAATTCTAAACGGCGCGTCGAACGGCCGCCAGCGCGGAAGGTTCAAGTTGGTATAGTGCCGGACCCATGAACCGGCTCAGCGAAGAAACCAGCCCCTACCTGCTGCAACATGCGGACAATCCCGTCCATTGGCAACCATGGGATCCCGTCGCGCTCGGGCTCGCTCGCGAGGCCGACAAGCCCATCCTGCTGTCGATCGGCTATTCCGCCTGCCACTGGTGCCACGTCATGGCGCACGAGTCCTTCGAGGATTCGGATACCGCAGCGGTCATGAATCGCCTTTACGTCAACATCAAGGTGGACCGCGAGGAACGCCCGGATATCGACCGCATCTACCAGACGGCGCAGCAGATATTCTCCGGGCGTGCCGGGGGATGGCCGCTGACGATGTTCCTGACGCCCGACGACCATCTGCCGATTTTCGCCGGCACCTACTTCCCGAAGACCGCCAACTACGGCATGCCGTCCTTTCGCGACGTCCTCGTGCGGGTCGAGTCGTATTTCCGCGAGAACCGTGACGATGTCCACGCCGCGGGACAGCGGATCGTCACGGCGCTCGACAATATGACCGCCGTCGAAACCGGCGCTCCGACTGCGCAGTTCACGCGGCGTCCCGTCGACGCCGCGCGCAGCCAGTTCGGCGAGACTTTCGACAACGAACATGGCGGCTTCGGCGGCGCACCGAAATTTCCGCACGCGACGAACCTCGACCTGTTGCTTGAGCTGTGGAACCGGAGCACGCGCAGCGACACCGTTGACGATGGCGCGAAGGGCATGTGCCTGCAATCCCTCCAACGCATGGCGCTCGGCGGCCTCTACGACCACCTGGGCGGCGGCTTCTTCCGCTACAGCGTCGATCAGCGCTGGGAGATCCCGCATTTCGAGAAGATGCTGTACGATAATGCCGCCCTGCTCGCGACCTACGCCGACGCGCATGCGGCGACGGGCGATCCCTTCCATGCGCGCGTCGCGGCCGAGACGGCCGACTGGATCATGCGCGATATGCAGGGCGCTGACGGCGAATACTTCGCGACGATCGACGCCGATTCCGAGGGCCACGAGGGCAAATTTTACGTCTGGACGCCCGCCGAATTCGATGCGCTGCTCTCGCCGGAGGAAGCCGTCGCCGCGAAGCGGGCTTACGGTCTGGAGGGTCCCGCCAACTTCGAGGGCCGTGCCTGGCACCTCCAGGTAGCGGACGACGCAGGCGGCGCAGTGCTCCGGAGTCCGGATTGTACGGACAACGATACGGTGGGCAACGCCGCGAGCGATATGGGGAGCCCCCAAAAGGGGGCGCCGCGCAACCGTGCGCGAGCAAGGCCGAATCAGACGGAACATCCCGCCGACCATGCGGCGCTCCTTTGCGGCGCCCGGACCAGGCTCCTGAGCGCCCGCAACGCCCGTGTCTGGCCCGGACGTGACGAAAAGGCGATCGTGGCGTGGAACGGCCTCGCAATCGCCGCGATGGCGCGGGCCTCAAGGCAACTCGACCGCCCGGAACTCGCCGAGTCGGCAGCACGGGCGGCCGATTTCATCCGCGATCGACTGTGGATCGACGGGCGCTTGAAGTCGGTCTACAAGGATGGCCGCGCCCGGTTCGCCGGCTACCTTGACGATTACGTCTTCCTTGCGTCGGGCCTCGTGGAACTCTTGCAGTGCCGCTGGCGTACGGCCGACCTCGAGTTCGCGCTGGAGCTGATCGAGGTCGTCCTGAGCCGTTTCAGCGATCCGGCCGGCGGGTTCTTCTTCGTCGCGGACGACCATGAGCAACTCATCCACAAGCCCAAGCCGCTCGCCGACGAGGCGCTGCCCTCGGGCAACGCCGTTGCCGCGCTCGTGCTGATCCAGCTCGGCCATCTGCTCGGCGAGATGCGCTACATCAACGCTGCCGAAGGTACATTGCGCGCCGCCTTGCCCGACGTCGAACGCTACCCGCAGGCACATGCGACCCTGCTGCGCGGCATCCTCCAACTGCTCGAGCCCCCGGAACTGCTCGTCGTGCGCGGCGAACCGGACGAACTCGGGCCATGGCGCGATACAGCCAGGGAATACCGACCCGACCGGCTCTGCTTTTTCGTTCCCGCGGAAGCTGCGGACCTGCCGGGCCTCCTCGCCGAGCGCCGTGCCGGTGCCCGGCCGCTCGCGTGGCTTTGCCGAGGCACGCATTGCCTGGCACCGATCGACGATCCGCAAGCGCTTCGGGAAGCGCTCTCCAGCCGCCGGCAAGCCGCGTCGTAGGAACTCGCGAAGTCGCCCGGATCAGGGACGAGCCGCGATTGCGTCGAGCGCCGCCGCGATCACCTGTCGGGCCTGCTCCTGCCCGCGCGGCCACTTGCTCGCTCGCGGGCCTGCGACGTTCAGAACCGTAATGCCGCAGTCGAGGATGAATTCCATGGCCTGCCGGCCGGCTTCGGCCGTCGGCGTCAGCGCGAGATCGAGGCAGAGCAGCGGTCGCTCATGTTCCGCGCAGAACTCCGCTGTCAGCTCGGTGCCGCCATCGCATCGCTTCGCGTAAACGATCAGCGTGCCGTCCGAATCGATGACGTTCTTGAGCGTGCGTTCGACGTAGCCGGCCTCCGGCAACTCGCGCACCGGGTATCGGTCCGGTACGACCCCGTCCTCAGCCTGCCTCCCTTCGGGACACCAGCCTCCGCAATCGGCTCCGCGCTCGAGGGCCGCATCGAGCGCGCCGCGATCCACGCCCGTCTGAGCACCCGACACGATCCGTGGAGTGACAGCAGTGCGGTCGCGTCGTGCCACTCCGGTCACAAGTACCTACCCCCGATCCGCGACAAGCCAAGGGGAGGTTAACTACGGGCCTTTTGAAACCCTCGCGCGCAGGGACGCGCGCGCGGAGCCTACATGGATGTATTCACGGCGTGTTTCAAAAGGCCCGTAGTTAACCTCCCCGTCAAACGCACGGCGCTCTCCCATCTCTAGTTGAGCGCGACGCGGCGCCAGTCGTAGCCTTGCCGCCTGAGCTCGTGCGTCGGCCAGTATTGCGGGTCGGGCTCAAGCGTGACGACTTCCGGCACTTCGTTGAGACTCACGGTGTCAAGACGCACCGACCTGCGGTCCCCCAACGACGTGACCACCGCGGCGAAGCGGTCGAGATCCGGTGTCGGCTGACCGTCGACCGCAACGATGCGGCGCCCTGCGAACAGCCGCGAGCGACTCGCCGGCGAGCCGAAGTTGAAGTTCGAGACGTAGACGCCGTCACTGTCGATACCGCGTTGTGCGGCAAGTTCACGATGCGGCTCCTGCACAAGCGCGCCCGCCCACAGGATCGCCCGATCGATACCGATCCCGTCGAGCGCGGCCGTCTCGATGGCTGCCGTGACTTCCTCGCCGTCCCGGAAAACGACGACCTCGACCTCCGGCACCTGGGTCTCCCGTTCGAGCTCCCTGAAGGTATTCACCGTCTTGCCGTCGACGCTGAGCAGAATGTCGCCCGCGCGGAAGAAGGACGCTGCGGGCGATCCGGCAACCGTGTTCGAGACAGCGAGCAGTTGCCGCCGCAAGGGATCGTGCCGCTCGTAGCGGCTCGCCCAGCTCTCGGGAAGGTCGAGCTTGCGCGCGGTTGCGAGCGGCATGAGGAGCCACTCGACTTCGATCGAGCGCAGCGGTTCGTCGCTGCGCAAGCGCTCGATCATGTCGACGACGAGATCGGACGGTATGCCCATGTTGACCTGCGTGAGGTCACGACCGGTCTGATAGGCGAAACTGGCCCAGTGCGCCAGCACCCTGCCCCGGCTGTCGACGATGACACCGTCGAAGTCGCCGGGGCCGTTGACGAGGGTGACCGCGTCGAGGTTCGTGTCGCGGAAACGGATCGTACGCGACAACGGGAAATTGACCGGCGACACGCTCGCGATCTGGCTCGCCTGCGACATGACCTTGTGATCCGGAGCGAGACCGACGACGGCGACGCCGCGGCCGGCGGCCAACTCGTCGTCGACGAACTGTGCCGAACGCACGGGCGTGCTGCCGATCAGTGCCGGGTCGTACGACACGACCGCGAGATTGTGCAGCGGGTGGATGAACTCGACGCGCCCCGGAATCTCGAGCGACCCGGCGAACGTGATGCGCACGTCGCCCATGGCGACGGGCACCGTGTTGCGGTCGACAACGACCCAGCCCCTGTCGGCATCTGCGACCACACCGGTCCCGTAGTAATAGCGGTCGGACACGCCCGACACCGTGTACGGCATGCTGTAGTTGACCAGCACGAGCGACTGGGCGATGTGCCTGACGTACTCCTCGCCCTCCAGCGGGAAGGTGGTTTCCTGCGTCGACAGCGGCTCGACGGCCGCGTTGAGCTCGAGTTCCTCGCAGGGCCAGATACCCGCGAAGTCGTCGCGGCTGCACCGCAGCGCCGGGAACCAGTCCCGATCGTTCGTGATGATGCGCTGCTTCTCGCTGCGCGGGTCGTCGAATGCGACGAAGCGGATTCTGACCTGGCCGCCGCCCGGTAGCTCCTCGAGCATGCTCTGGAAGTCATCGAGATCCCGGACGGCCGCTCCGTTGATTTCGGTAATCAGGCTCGCACGCGGGATTGCGGCGGTGCCGAACACGTAGCCCGGATTCGCCACGTAGACGCCGGAGGGCGGCCGATAGAAGTGCCGCGCCTGCTGATACGAAAGGTCGTGAAAGATCCCGTCGCCATACTCGATATACTGGTTCGGCGTGAGGTTGTGCAGATCCTCGACGAATACCGGGAACTCGAGGCGTTCGCCGCCGCGCTCGATCGCAATTGAAATCTCCGTTTCCACGTTGGCGTCGAGCAGCGCCGCGAGCGGTACGAATTCGGTAATGAGCTTGCCTTCGACGCTGACCAGGATGTCACCGGACTGCAGGGACAGCGACGCCGGGGCTCCCGGCAGGACCTGCGCGACGACGAGGACCCCCGTCTGATCCGGGAAGGTTTCGCGGATATGGGCTTCGGTTTCGCGGGTCAGGCCGAGCCTGCGCGCTTCGGCAAACGGCTCGTGCACAAACTCCGTCTGCAGTGTACCGCGCGGCACGTCGCGGCCGGCCTGCATTTCCGTGAGCGCATAGCGAACCCTGTCGAGCGGCAGGAAGAAGCTCGATGCCGCCTGGTTGTTGCCACCGGCGTTCAATGCCAGGACACGCCCCTCGACATCGATGACCGGCGATCCGGACGAACCGCCCGAAGTGCCCGAAGCAGCCTGCATGTAGAAGGTGTTGAAGTCGTTGTACCTGCCGCGCCCGTAGTTCGGCGCCTGGCGGTCGAGACGTGCGATGGTGCCTGCCAGGATGGAAAGCTGCTCGCCTGCATCGTTGCCGACCACGCGAATCTCGCGGCCGATCTCCGCTGCCTCGGGAACGAGCTCGAGTTCGACGGGGTTCATGAACTGCAGCTCGTCCGGCGAATACCGGAAGAAACCGAAGTCATGCACCGGGTCGCGATAGACCGGTACGAGATCGACCTCCTCCTGATTGATAAAAATCGCCTGCGCGCGAACCGGCCCGGGAGTCACGACGTGACGGTTCGTGAGTATGAGCCCGCGCTCGGCGTCCACGACGAAACCGGTCGCCTGGCTGGACTGGTTGCGTTCCGTGTCGAACGCGCGCGTGCTGTCGACGCGAATGGACACCACAGCGCTCGAAATGTGCTCGAGCGTGCGGTTCCAGCTCTGATCCTGTCCGTACACAGGCACGGCGGCCAGCGCAGCGACACAGGCAATGGTGAGCCCGATCCTGTTGTTATTCCGCGTGGCGGAACGGGCGCGGTTCGGATGGCGCGCTCGCACGCACAGGTCTCTGGAAAGCCCATGCAGTTTCTGTCGCATCGCTTGTCGTTCCGTAGTGTTTGCAGCGTGATGATACATCTGACCGTGCCAAGCGCCGATTTGTGCCCCGCCGCGGCGAAGTTTCAGGCGGCCGTGCGGCGCAGGGGCTTCAGCACAGGGTGATCGATCCCGAGTGCGCGGCGCATCAGGAAGCGCTTTGCCACGCGCGACCGGTCGACCGCGCCGAGACCGAACGCCCTGAGCCGCGCGGCGCTTCCCGACAGTCGAAACAGCCGGTCGAGCGCATCGAACGCAAGCAGCATCGTGAGATTGTCGCCCTTGCGGCGCCGCTCGTAACGGCGCAGCACCGCGAGGTCGCCGTAACCGTCGCCGCGATGCCGCGCACGGCCAAGCTCCGCGGCCAGGCAGGCCGCATCGAGCAGGCCCAGGTTCATGCCCTGTCCGGCGAGAGGGTGGACGCTGTGCGCCGCATCGCCTGTCAGCACGGCGCCGGGCGCGCAGTAGCGCTGCGCATGCACGGTCCTGAGCGCGAATCGCGATCGCTGCGTGATGGGTCCGAGCCGGCCGAGCGCGTTCCCGCTCGCCGCCTGCAGCGCCTCGAGGAAGCCGGCATCGGGCAGCGCCGTCAGCCGATCGGCCTCGGCCGTCGGCAGCGACCATACGATCGAACTGCGACCGTCCGCCAACGGCAGAAACGCGAGCGGCCCTGTCGACAGGAAACGCTGCAGCGCCGTCTCGGCGTGCGGCAACTCGCTCTCGACGTGCGCCACGAGCGCGGTCTGATCAGGATCGCAAGCCGCAACCGGCAGATCCATCAGGGTGCGAACCCGCGACGCACCGCCATCGGCGGCGACGAGCAGGTCCGCCGCCACGGTCTCGCCATCGCTTGTCCGCAACTCGATACCGCGGTTCGTCGAGCGGACCGAGTCGATCGACACGCCGAAGTCGACTCGAGCGTTGCCGAATCGCGCCAGGAAATCCTGCAGCGTGTGCCTGAGCAGGCTGTCTTCAACGATGTGGCCAAGATCCGGTTCGCCGATGTCGGCGCTCGCGAAATCGAGAGCCGTCCGGCCATCCGGACTCTCGCCTTCCCAGACGCGCATTCGCCGGTAGGCGCGTGCACGCCGCCCGAGAATGACTTGCCAGAGACCCAGCGAATCAAGGATCCGCTGCGATGCGCGCGACAGCGCATAGACGCGCGCGCCGGTGATGTCCGGGTCCCACGTGACCGCGGGCCGCGACTCGAGAACCCTCACGGTGGTATCCGGCGCCAGCCCGCGATCGGCAACGAGCAGCGCGGCGACCGTCAATCCGACGGGTCCGCCGCCGGCGATGAGGAGGGTCGGTGCAGCGTTCGCTCGTCGCATCGCCGTCAACTCAGCGGCAGCCCGCGCGCGAGCCTCGGCAGCCGCCCGGCCATGCCCATGGTGTGCCGGGCAAGCAGCGCCTTGGCGCCGGGAACCAGATCGAACGCAACGAGACCCAGGCCGCGCAGCGCTCCGAGTCCCGGCGCGCGAGCTCCGAAGCCGCGAATGAGACCGTGCGTGAACCACGCGACCTTGCGCTGATCGTCCCGCCGCCATTCGCCGTAGCGCGCGAGCACCTGCGCGGACCCCGCATCGGCGCGATCGTCCGGGCTGGCCGTATCGTCGGCGATGATCTCGGCGATCGTCGCGACGTCGCGCAGCGCGAGGTTGAATCCCTGGCCGGCCACCGGATGCAGGCTCACGGCGGCGTTGCCGACGAGCAGCGTTCGCCGATCGCTCAGGGTGTCGCTCCGGACGCGGCTCAGCGTATGCAGCGCGCGCCGGCCGACGCGCTCGATGCGCCCGAGCCGGTACCCGAAGGCCGCCTGCAACTCATCCCGAAAGGCGGCGTCGCCGAGCGCCATGACGCGATCCGCCTCGGCATGGCCAAGCGTCCACACGACCGCGGCGCGGCCGCGCGCCAGCGGCAGCACGGCCAGCGGACCTTGCGGCGTGAACCGCTCGAACGCACGCCCGGCGAGCGCGGCCTCGGTCGTCATGTTGACGATGATGGCGCGCTGGCCATAGTCGTTCTCGCGCACGGGAATCTGCAACGACTGCCGCACCGACGAGCGCGCGCCGTCCGCGGCGATCAGGAGCCGTGCGCAAATGGTGAGGACCCTGCCGCCGACATCGACTTTGGCCGTGACCGCGTCATCGCCGCCGGTGAACGTCGCCAGCTTGGCCGGTGCGAGACAGGCGAATCCCGGTGCGTCTTCGAGCGGCTTCCAGAGCGCCGCGCCGAGCGCACGGTTCTCGATCGTGTACCCAAGCGCCTCGACGCCCTCCGCTTCGGCCCGGATGCGCGCTGCACCGAAGCGCCCCTGCTCGCCGATGTGGATCGAGTCTATCGGTTCGGCTTCGCCTGCGACCGTGCTCCACAGACCAAGCTGTTCGAGGATGCGCTTCGACCCGTTCGCAAGCGCGGTGGCACGGCCATCGAAACCCGGCTGCGCGAACGCCCCGGGATCGTGTGCCTCGACGAGCACGGTGCGCACCGGGATCCGGCTCAACGCGTTCGCGAGCGCGGAGCCCACAAGTCCGCCGCCGACGATCAATACGTCGCAACTGTGCTCGGAGGCGGTCATGCGGCCCCGCTCATCAGACGTTCGATGCCGTCGATGTCGCTCGGCAGCTTGGCGCTCAGCACGCTCGGTCCGTTGCGCGTGACGGCGACGTCGTCCTCGATGCGAATGCCGATGCCCCGCCAGCGTCTGGCGACCCCGGTTGCATCCGAAGCAATGTAGATACCCGGCTCGATCGTCGTGACCATGCCGGGCTCTAGCACGCGCCACTGGTCGGAAACCTTGTAGTCGCCGACGTCATGCACATCCATGCCGAGCCAGTGACCGGTCCTGTGCATGAAGAACGGCCGGTGCGCCTGCTCCCTTAGCAGCGTCTGGAGCTTGCCCTTGAGGATTCCGAGACGCCGCAATCCGCGGGTAATCTCCTTGACTGCGGCGTCGTGCGGATCGTCCCAGTGGTTGCCGGGCCGCGCGGTTGCCGTTGCGGCCCTGTTCGCCGCGAGCACAATTTCGTAGAGCTCCGCCTGCGGCTCGCTGAACCTGCCGTTGACGGGGAAGGTACGCGTGATGTCCGATGCGTACATCTCGTACTCGCAACCGGCATCGATCAACACGAGCTCGCCGTCCTTCAGACGCGCATCGTTCGCCGTGTAGTGCAGCGTGCAGGCACTGGCCCCGCCCGCGACGATCGGCAGGTAGGCGTACCGGGCACCGTGGCGCCGGAACTCGTGCAGGAACTCAGCTTCCAGCTCGAACTCCATCATGCCGGGCTTGCACACCCGCATGGCCCGGCGGTGCGCATCCATCGCGATTCGCGCCGACTTCCTCATGAGGTTCGTTTCCGCGCGGCTCTTGAACAGGCGCATCTCGTGCAGCACGTGGTCCAGCACGACGAGTTCGCTCGGTGCATGGCTGCGCTGCCGCCGCGCGTTGAGCGCGTTGATCCAGCCCAGCAGGCGCTGGTCGAAATCGGCTGCGATGCCCATCGAGTAATAAACGCGCTCGCTGCGTTCGAGCAATCCCGGGAGGATGTCCTCGATGTCGGCAATCGGAAACGCGTCGTCGGCGCCATAATCTTCCACGGCGCCATCGGGGCCCGCCCGCGTTCCGTCCCATAGTTCTCGTTCCCGATCGCGCTCGCGGCAGAACATGAGGAACTCGCCGTGCGGCCGCCCGGGCATGAGCACCGCGACGGCCTCCGGCTCCGCAAAGCCCGTCAGATAGTAGAGATCGCTGTCCGGTCGATAGTCGTACAGCGTGTCGCGGCTGCGTACCCGTTCGCCAGCCGCCGGCAACACGGCGATGCTGTCGGCCCCGATCGATGCCATCAGGTCGCGGCGACGTCTTGCAAATTCACTCGCATTCAAGTCATCGACCTCGTGAACGGCCAGGTTCGCCGCCTCGGGCGGCAAGGCCGCGACAAATGCTATCACCGCGGGAACGGTTGTTGACCCCTGTGGCCCGGCGGCTCTATATTTCCGCGCATGAGCAGCGAACACAGCAACGAACACTACGAGCGCGAACTCAACCGGCTCGAGAAGTCTCTGGACGAACTGGTCGGCGTTTGCGCACAGTTGCGCAGGGAAAACCAGTCCCTGCGACAACGTCAGGCGAAACTCATGGCCGAGCGAGCGTCGCTCCTTCACAAGGACGAGCAGGTTCGAGGCCGCGTCGAGGCAATGATCGACCGGCTCAAGGCCATGGAGGAGACCTCTTGAGCGAAGCCATCGCCCACGTCACGATCCGCATTCTGGACAAGGAATTTCACGTCAGCTGCCCTGCGGACGAAGAACAGGATTTACTGGCATCGGCCGATCTCGTGCATCGGCAGATGCTCGAAATCAAGGCCGGCGGCAAGGTTGTCGGTCTCGACCGCGCAGCGATCATGGTGGCCCTGAATCTGGCGAACGAGTTGTTGAAGTTGCGCGGACGCGATCGGGATCTGAAGAATGTCGTCGACCTGAGAATCAGGTCGATGCGCGAACGTCTGGATGCGGCGCTCGAGCCGGCCCGGCACTATGCGCGATGACAATTTTGGCGCTCCCTGCGGCGCTCGACGCGGATTGGATAGTCTTTCGACCCTAACTCATGACCTCGGGGTTGTGTTCTGTGGGTGGCGTTGTGCAGATCCGGCGTTGCCGGAAAGCCTGCAGTCCCCACGGCTTACCCCACCTTTTGCTCCGGTTCGAGAGCAACCAACCGCGACGGCGCAGGCGGGGAGCGCCTTTGGCAGCCCGTGGCAGAACCCCGCGTCGCGCCGAGACCGGCGAGGCGCCCGCCTGACAGGGCGCGAGGAGCGAGAATATTGAACATACTCGAGCGACGAGCAACGCAGTTCAGGCGGGATGCATCGCCGGTCGAACGCAGCGGGGCTTTTGCCAGGGGCTGCTAGATTCGGAGTGACGCGCGATGTCCAGACCGCCCGCGGCCGACGACTCACGCGGGTCGCTGCGCAGCCGCATCAGGCGGCGGCGGCGCGGACTTGAAGCCGCAACGCGCCGCGCTTCGGATCGCGCCCTCGTGCGCAACATCCTTGCACTCGGCCAATACCGTAGTGCCTGCGCGATCGCGGTTTACTGCGCATTCGACGGCGAACCGTCGCTCCATGCGCTCGTCATGGACGCACATCGGCGCGGCAAGCGTGTTTACGCGCCCATGCTGACACGCGCCGGGATGAGTTTCGCGAGCCTGCACCCGGGCCAAACCGTGCAGCTCAACGCCTTCGGTTTCACCGAACCCGCCGGCGCGGCGACGGTCGATCCGCGGTCGCTCGACCTTGTACTCACCCCGCTCGTCGCGTTCGACGACCGTGGCTGGCGCCTCGGATTCGGCGCAGGGCCACTACGACCGCTGCTTCGGATTCCTGCGCACACGGCGCGCCTGGTTCAGGCCGAAGCTCGTCGGCGTAGGCTATGCTTTTCAACAACTGGCCCATATCCAACCGCAACCATGGGATGTGCCGCTATGGGCTGTGGTCACGGACAAGGCCATACGCCGCTTCGACCGAACGAGAACACGATGAGCTACTGGCTGATGAAATCCGAACCCGGCGAATTCGGCATCGATGACCTGATCGCGAGCCCGGACCGCCGGACCTACTGGGACGGGGTCCGCAACTACCAGGCGCGAAACTTCATGCGCGACGACATGCAGCCCGGCGATCGGGCGTTCTTCTATCATTCGAGCTGCCCGCAACCGGGCGTCGCCGGCATCGTGCGCATCGCGAGCGAGGCTTATCCGGACCACACGGCGTTCGATCCGACGGACAAGCACTTCGATCCCCGCAGCGATCCCGAGAACCCGCGCTGGTTCATGGTGGACATCGAGTTGGACCGCAAGCTCAATCGCCTGATCGCGCTGGCGGAACTCAGGGCGTTCGCCGGCGACCGGCTCGACGGATTGGCGCTGCTGCGCCGCGGCAACCGGCTGTCGATAACACCGGTCAGCGAAGAACACTGGAATTTCATCCTGAGCCTCGAGTGACCCCGTGTTCCGGAGGACGGCTGTGGACCAAACGGAAAGAAAAAGACTCGTTGCCCGCGAAGCGCTCGCGTACGTCGAAGACGGCATGTCGCTTGGCGTCGGCACGGGAAGCACGGTCGACTTCTTCATCGACGCGCTCGCGGAGCGTCCATACCGCAAGCTTCGCCTGGTTTCGAGTTCCGAACGCTCCACGGAACGGCTTGGCCGGCTCGGCCTCGATGTGACGGAGCTTTCGGCGGTCGGCGACGTCGACCTTTACGTCGACGGCGCCGACGAGGCGACGCAGCACCTTCACCTGATCAAGGGCGGCGGCGGCGCGTTGACACGCGAAAAGATCGTCGCAGGCGCGGCCCGGAAGTTCATCTGCATCGTCGACGATTCCAAGCTCGTCGGACGGCTCGGCAAGTTTCCGCTGCCCGTGGAAGTCATTCCGATGGCACGGTCGTTCGTCGCGCGCCAACTGGTCAAGGCCGGCGGCCAACCGGTCTGGCGCCAGGACTTCGTGACCGACAACGGCAACCAGATCATCGACGTTCGCAATCTGGACATTTCCAACCCGGTCGAGATGGAGACGCGCATCAACCAGATTCCGGGCGTCGTCACGGTGGGGCTCTTCGCGCACCGCGGCGCCGACCTGCTGCTGGTCGGGTCCGGCGGCGGCGTTGATGTCATGACATAGTGGCGCGATCTAAGCAGCCTGACCGACCGCAGCGCCGCAGGCTTCGGCTCGAGGCTGGCGCATGGCCTGCTTCAATCGGCCTCGACAGGATTTGTGGAAATTGGCTGGGGGACCAGGATTCGAACCTGGGTTCTCGGAGTCAGAGTCCGATGTCCTACCGCTAGACGATCCCCCAGTCGAAACCGGCCCGGTGACCGACCGATTCTATCTCTTCGAGTACTGGGTCGCCCGGCGAGCCTTGCGCAAGCCGACCTTCTTGCGCTCGACCGCGCGAGCGTCACGCGTCACGAAGCCGGCCTTGCGCAACGGCTTGCGCAGCGACTCGTCGTATTCCATCAGCGCGCGCGCGATGCCATGGCGAATCGCCCCGGCCTGCCCCGTCGTGCCGCCGCCGCGCACGCTTGCCGAGATATCGAACTTGCCTTCGAGTTCGGACACGGCGAGCGGTTGACGTACGATCATGCGCGCCGTTTCACGGCCGAAAAAAACATCGAGCGGCCGACCGTTGACCGTGATTTCCCCGGTTCCGCTGCGCAGAAACACCCGGGCCGCGGAGGTCTTTCTCCGACCCGTGCCGTACCAGGTTTCCGTCGCCATTGCCGTCTACAGTTCCAGTACGGCCGGCTGCTGGGCCTGGTGAGGATGATCCGGGCCGCGCACGACCTTGAGCTTGCGGAGCATTCGCCTGCCGAGCGGGTTCCTCGGGAGCATGCCCTTGACCGCGAGCAGGATGGCGCGCTCGGGCGCGCGTTCCAGGAGCTTCTGTAGCGGCTCGGCCTTGAGATTGCCGACATAGCCCGTATGCCGGTAGTAAATCTTGTCCTTGAGCTTGCGTCCCGTCACCCGGATCTTCTCGGCATTTATCACGATGATGTAGTCGCCGGTATCCACGTGCGGCGTATACACGGGCTTGTGCTTGCCTCTGAGGCGCCGGGCGAGTTCCGTGGCGAGCCTGCCGAGCGTCTTGCCCGAGGCATCGACGAGGAACCACCCGCGCTGGACCGTTTCCGGCTTGGCCGAGAATGTCTTCATGCTCAAATGAGGTTGCGTCGAGGGCCGGCGCCCCCGGCCAAAGAGGCGCAATGGTACTGATCGGCAAACGAGCGCGCAAGCGCAGCGCGGCCATTCCGGGACGTTGCGCGCGCTCCGCACGCGGCACGATTCGCGAGACTCCATGCGTGTCGCGGCCGCTATAATCGCGGACCATGGTCAGGCGGATCAATCGACTGGATGCATTCGTTGCAATTGTCGACGAAGGGTTGCGGACTCTCGCCGCAAGGCCTGCCGCGTCGCGACCGTCACCGGCAGACGCCGTCGACGAGGAGGCGCTTGACGCCGCGGACCGCGACGCGAGCATCGCACTGCTTCGCGTCAACCACGCCGGTGAGATCTCGGCGCAGGCGCTTTACAACGGGCAATCGGTGTTCGCGCGTTCCGAAGCGACTCGACAGCAGCTCCGGCAAGCGGCCGCAGAGGAACGGGACCACCTGGCCTGGTGTGCCGCACGCCTCGATGAACTTGGCGGCCGGCGCAGCCTCCTCGATCCTTTCTGGTATGCGGGCGGCGCCCTGATCGGCCTGGTCGCGGGCGCTGCCGGCGACGATGTGAGCCTGGGCTTCGTTGCCGAGACGGAGCGCCAGGTCGAGGCTCACCTTGACGACCATCTCGCGCGGCTTCCGGAAGCCGACGCGAAAAGCCGTGCGGTCCTCGAGCAAATGGCGGCCGACGAGGCACGGCACGGCACGATGGCGCAGGAGGCCGGGGGGTCGTCGCTGCCCACGGTCGCGACCCGGCTCATGGCGCTCGGCGGAGGCCTGGTGCGCCGCGTCGCACTCCACGTCTGAACCGCTACTTGAAATCCCGATGCGCTTTCACGCGGTCGTAGGCCGCGCGTATTTCGTGCGTTTTCTGCTCGGCGAGGCTCACCATCGACTCGGGCAGACCGCGGGCCACGAGCTTGTCGGGGTGATGCTGATTCATGAGGCGGCGATAGGCGGTCTTGACGTCCCCGTCGGTCGCCCCGGGGTCCACGCCGAGCACGCGATAGGCTTCGTCGAGATCGATGCGCGCGCCGGACGCGCCCGCCGAGCCGTCCATGTGGGCGCGTACCAGTGCTTCGATCTGCGCGAGTTCGACGCGGCCGACCCCCAGATCGTTGGCGACCTGCCAGAGCATCCTCCGTTTCGCATCCGCAACCTCCCCGCTGCCGATGGCGGCCTGCAGTTGAATCTCGAGGAACGCGCGCGTCAGGTCGCGTCGTGCGATCCGCGACCTGAGTTCGGCGAGCCTCTCGCTGATCGGATAGCGCGCGTGCTTGCCGGCGGTGAACCGGTCTATGGCGACCTGGACCTGCTCCGGCGACAGGCGCATGCCGTGCATGATTCGCCGCGCGACGCGGACTTCCTCCTCGGAAACGCGCCCATCGACCTTGGCCAGATGCCCCATGACCTCGAAGGTCACTTCGAAAAAAAGCTGCGGCGTCTGCCCGGCCGCGGCAGCCCCCCCGATGCGGCCTGCCACTCCCCGGTCGAACTGGTGACCCAGAAACGCGCCGACGAGGGAACCGATCGGGCCCGCGAACGCGAGTCCCAGTGTTGCTCCGACGACTTTTCCGATCCACTGCATCGCGACACGACCGCTCGGCCGATCTCCGTTCAAGCTTGCCCGGCAGACAGGTCCGGAGCCATCATTCGGGTCTTTCTCCCCGCCCGAACGCGATGAGCAACGATCCTGCGGCCCTGTTCGAATCGAACCTGCACAGCTTGCGGCTGATCGCGCGCGGCAAGGTCAGGGACATCTACCGCGTGGATGCCGACCGGCTGCTGATTGTCGCGAGTGATCGTATCTCAGCGTTCGATGTCGTTCTACCGGACCCGATCCCGGGCAAGGGCATGGTGCTGACCGCCATCTCGAATTTCTGGTTCGAGCGGCTCGGCGACGTGATCGCGAATCACCTGACGGCGACGGATCCCGCGTCGGTGCTCAGCGACGTGCGCGACCAGGAAGTGGTTCGCGACCGTGCCGTCGTGGTCGAGGCGTTGCGGCCGCTGCCTTTCGAAGCCGTCGTCAGGGGCTACCTGATCGGGTCCGGATGGAAGGACTACCTGGCGACAGGAATGATCTCAGGCGTGCGTTTGCCCGCCGGCATGGAGCTGGCCGAGCAACTGCGCGAACCGATCTTCACGCCGAGCACCAAGGCGGCTGCGGGCGACCACGACGAGAACATCCCGATGGCGGAAGTCGAGCGTCTCGTCGGCACGGAACTCGCCGGGAGGGTCCGCGATACTGCACTGGAGCTTTACGCCAGAGCGGCAGCCCACGCGCGCGGGCGCGGCATCATCATCGCCGATACCAAGTTCGAGTTCGGAATGACTGCGGATGGCGAACTCAGGCTCATCGACGAGATCTTTACGCCCGATTCGTCGAGGTTCTGGCCGGCCGACCGCTACGCGCCGGGCGCCTCGCCCGCGAGTTTCGACAAGCAGTACGTTCGCGACTACCTGGAGACGCTCGACTGGGACAAGCGCGCGCCGGGACCGCGCCTGCCGGCCGTCGTCATTGCGGGGACGCAGCGTAAGTACCGCGAGGCGCTTGACCGGCTGACCGGGCGACATTAGCGGGGCGCCAACCGAACGGGAGGCGTGCTGCCTGTCTCTTGCAACCCCTGTGCACAGGGATGCGCGCGCTACTGACCGGCCACCGTCAGCTCGTCGATCAGCACCGAGCCGCAGCGGATGGCGCCGCGCATGTCGACGTCCGAGCCGATCGCCTGTATGCGTTCGAACATGTCTGCGAGATTCCCCGCCACGGTGACTTCGCTGACAGCGTGAGCGATCTCGCCGTTCTCGATCCAGAACCCCGCAGCACCGCGCGAGTAGTCGCCCGTCACGATATTGACGCCCTGCCCCAGCAGCTCGCCGACGAGAAACGCCTGGCCACATTCGGCGATCAGCGACTCCAGCGGGCCCCGCCGTCGGGGCGACGATGAGATTGTGGATGCCGCCGGCATTGCCCGTCGTCGTCAATCCCAGCCGCCGCGCCGAGTAGCTCGACAACACGTAGCCGTTCAGGACGCCGTCCTCGACGAGTTGCCGCCGCGCCGTGGCGACGCCTTCGCCATCGAATGGCGCACTCGCCATCGCTCCGGGTATCAAAGGATCCTCGACGATATCGACATGCTCGGAAAACACGCGCTTGCCGAGACTGTCGAGCAGAAACGATGCCTTGCGGTACTGACTCGTGCCGCGGATCGCGGCGATGAGGTGCCCGAACAGCCCCCGGGCCAGTTCCGCGGGAAAGATCACGGGTACGCTTCGGGTCGCGATCTGGCGCGAATCCAGGCGCCGCAGTGCGCGTGTCGCCGCGATTTCGCCAATTCGCTCCGGTTCCAGCAATCCGTCGGCCGAACGCGCTGCCGAGTACCAGTGATCGCGCTCCAGCGCGCCGTTCTGGCTTGCGACAACGCTTGCGCTCATCGAGTGACTGCTCGTGGCAACAACGCCCGTAAAACCGTGACTGTTCGCGTACGCGGAGCTGCCTGCGCCCGTTGTGGTCGTGGCGCCCTCCGAGTTCGCGATGCGCGCGTCGACCGCGCGCGAGGCGTTTTCGCAATTCAGGGCGAGTTCCGTCGCCGTCTCGACATCGAGCTCCCAAGGGTGGAACAGGTCGAGATCGGGCGGATCGACCGCCATGAGCTTCGCATCGGCGAGTCCGGCAAACTCGTCCGCCGCTGTGAAGCTCGCAATGCTCATCGCCTTGCCGACGGCGGCTTCGATGCCCGCGGCAGAGAAATCCCCCGTGCTCGCGTTGCCCTTGCAGCGGTTTCTGTAGACGGTTACGCCAAGACTGCGGTCCTTCTGCCGCTCGACCGATTCGAGCTCGCCCATGCGTACGGTGACGCTGAGTCCCTCGCCATAACTTGCCGCAGCCTCCGACTGATCGGCGCCGAGGTTCGCGGCGATTTCCACTGCGCGAGCGGCACAGCGCTCGAGTTCGCCGGTTACGGCGTCAACGTCCACGTGAGTCTTCGTCCCGAGGTGAGAAGGAGTTTCCAACGCAGTAGAATAGCGCAATGAAACCGCTCGTCGGCGTAATCATGGGCTCGCGGTCCGACTGGTCCACAATGTCGCACGCGGCGCAGACGCTCGAATCGCTCGCTGTACCCCATGAAGTGCGCGTCGTTTCCGCGCATCGGACCCCCGACCTGTTGCACGAATATGCCGAGGCCGCCGCCGGGCGAGGTCTCGAAGTGATCGTTGCCGCCGCCGGCGGAGCAGCGCACCTGCCGGGCATGAGCGCGGCCAAGACCCGGCTGCCGGTGCTCGGAGTCCCCATCGAATCGAAAGCCCTCAAAGGCATGGACTCACTGCTCTCGATCGTGCAGATGCCCGCCGGCATTCCCGTGGGCACGCTCGCCATCGGCAGGGCCGGCGCGATCAACGCGGCCCTGCTCGCGGCGGCGATTCTGGCGCTGAAGTATCCGGAGATCGCGGCACGGCTCGACGAGTATCGAAACGCGCAGACGGCCACGGTGCTGCAGAGCCCCGACCCGCGCGCCTGACTGCCCCGCGCACCGCAGATACACCGCTTCCGGACCGAAGGTTCCGCTCATGGCCAATCCCCGAGTAGGCATCATCGGCGCCGGCCAACTCGGCAGGATGATGGCGCTCGCGGCTTATCCGCTGCGCATCGACTGCCTGTTCCTCGACACCGCGCAGAACGCTCCGGGCGGCCAGGTCGGACCGATCCATGTGGGCGCGCTCGACGATGCCGATGCGCTTCGTGCGCTGGCCGGCGAAGTCGATATCCTGACGTTCGACATCGAGAATGTACCGATCGAAGTCCTGGAGCAGGTGGCCGGGCAGGTTCCCGTATTCCCGCAACCGAAAGTGCTGGCCGCGGCCCAGGATCGACTGGCCGAGAAGCGGCTGTTCCGCGAACTCGGCATCCCGACCGCGGCCTTCGTGCCGGTCGACGACGAAAACGATCTCGATCGCGCGGCGGAAACGCTGGGCTGGCCGATCGTCCTGAAGCGCCGGCGCCTGGGCTACGACGGTCGCGGCCAGCGCATGGCCGACGACTCCGCGAGCCTCGCGCGCGGCTGGCGCGAGCTCGACGGGGTGCCGGCGATCGCCGAACAGTGGGTAAATTTCGAGCGTGAACTCTCGTTGATCGGCGTCGGCGGCGCTGAAGGGTCCTTGCGGTTCTACCCCTTGAGCGAGAACGTGCACGCCGATGGGCAACTGGTCTGCACGATCGCGCCGTACGAGGACGCGGATCTTGCACTCACCGCGGAACGCTGGCTTGAGAAGCTCATGCGCCGCTACGACTATCGCGGCGTGCTCACCGTCGAGTTCTTTCACACCGACGCGGGCCTGCTGGCCAACGAGTTCGCGCCGCGCGTGCACAACTCCGGGCACTGGACCATCGAAGGCGCCGAGACGAGCCAGTTCGAGAACCACCTGCGCGCGATCCTCGGCTGGCCGCTCGGCGAGACCGCGCCGCGCAGCCACGCAGCGATGCTCAACGTGCTCGGTGAGCTGCCCGATCGAGCGCGCGTCCTGGCCACGCGCGGAGTCCACTTCCACGACTACGGCAAACGACCGAGGCCGAAGCGCAAGCTCGGCCACTGCACGATCGTGGACGCCGACCGCGACCGCTTGCTCGCACGGCTTGCACCGCTACGAGCACTGATTGCGGAAACGAACTGCTGAAGGTCCGCGCAAGCTCGCAGCTCCCACCGCTTCGACAACCGAGGACGCACGCCCGCAACACACCCTGGCCCGCAAATTTCACCAAGCCGCGCTTCACCATGGAGCATTACGGATGAATTTCAGGAACTTGCGAGATAATCAGGGGCATCGCGCGGGCGACAGCTTGCGCTGGCCACGCCCTCGCTTTTCTCTTTCGTACAGGCGCGATCATCGCGGCCCCTGGTGAGATTTGCGGAGGGGATACGTGCAGCCGGTCGCTTGAGACCCTCGCGCGCAGGGATGCGCGCGCGGAGCGTACATGGATGTATTTACCGCGCGTCTCAAGCGACCGGCTGCACGTATCCCCGGCCACCCGCGACAACTGCGGCAACTGCGTCAGCCCCCCGCGTCAGGCCTGGGTACCGCCGACAGTCAACGAGTCGATCCTGAGCGTGGGCTGGCCGACCCCGACGGGCACGGACTGGCCTTCCTTGCCGCAGATACCGATGCCCGGATCCAGTTCGAGGTCGTTGCCGACCATCGAAACTCTCGTCAACACTTCCGGGGCCGCTGCCGATCAGCATCGCGCCCTTGACGGGCACCGTCGTCCTGCCGCCTTCGATCAGGTAGGCCTCGCTCGCCGAAAACACGAACTTGCCCGAGGTGATATCGACCTGTCCGCCGCCGAAACCCGGCGCGTAGATGCCGCGCTCGACGGACGCCAGAATCTCGCCGGGATCGTGCTCGCCCGGCAGCATGTAGGTATTCGTCATGCGCGGCATCGGTACATGCGCGAAAGACTCCCGCCGCGCGTTGCCGGTCGTGTGCGTCTTCAGCAGCCGGGCATTGAGCTTGTCGTGCATGTAGCCGCGCAATATGCCGTTCTCGATCAGCGTGTTGCAGTGGGCCGGCGTTCCTTCGTCGTCGACGGTCAGGGAACCGCGCCGGCCCGCAAGGGTCCCGTCGTCGAGAACCGTGCATTGGCTCGTCGCAACGCGTTCGCCGATTCTGCCGGAGAAGGCCGACGTGCCCTTCCGGTTGAAGTCGCCCTCGAGCCCGTGACCGATCGCCTCGTGCAGCAGGATCCCGGGCCAGCCCGGACCGAGGACCACGGTCATGTTGCCGGCCGGAGCCGGCACGGCTTCGAGATTGACGGCCGCCTGGCGCAACGCGTCCTTCGCCACGTTCATCGGCGCATCGCCCGCGGTGACGAGAGAGTAGTCGCCGCGCCCGCCGGCACCGGCGTAGCCCTGCTCCCGGCGTCCGTCCTGCTCGAGGATCACCGCAACGTTGAGCCTCACGAGCGGGCGAATATCGGCGGCGAGCGTGCCATCGGAGCCTTGCACGAGAATGATCTCGTAGACGCCGGCGAGGCTCGCGATGACCTGCTCGATGCGATTGTCGAGATCGCGAAGGGCGCGGTCGACATCGGCGAGGAGCCCCACCTTGTCCCGATCCGACAGGGTTGTCAGGGGATCGACAGCCGGATAAAGCGGCTCGCCGAGGGCTGCACGTCCCACCGCGGCCCTGCCGCCGCCACCCGCCCGGGCAATGCCCCGCGCCGCCTGCACGGCATCCTTCAGCGACGCTTCGTCGAGCTGGTCGGCGTACGCAAAGCCGGTCTTGTCGCCCGCGACCGCGCGAACGCCGACGCCCTGTTCGACGCTGTGACCGCCATCCCTGACGATGCCGTCCTCGACACGCCACGTTTCGCCGATCGTGCGCTGAAAGTAGAGGTCCCCGTAGTCGAGTTGCCGCGACATCAGCGCGCCCATCGTGCGCTCGAGCGCACTCAGGTCGAGGCCTGCCGGCGCGAGCAGCTCCTGCTCGGCGATCGCCAGTGCGTCGGTGGTCGGGGCCAGTTGCGCTTGCGTCATGTCAAAGCTCGCGCCGGTGATCGAGCACCGGGAAACTCTCGCGTACCTCGCTGAGACCGATCATATCGAGATCGGCCTCGACAACTCCAGCGCCGGCTTCCTTCATGGCGAGGACCTGTCCCCAGTGGCTCACGACCATGGAATGTCCGTACGTCAAGCGCCCGCCAGCATGCTCTCCCCACTGACCCGCCGCCACGACGCAACACAGCGACTCGATCGCCCGCGCCTGCAGGAGCGGCTGCCAATGCACCCTGCCCGTCGGCACCGTGAACGCCGCCGGGACCGCGACCACGTCCACGCCGAGAACACTCAGGCGGTGAAACAGGGCCGGAAACCGGAGGTCGTAGCAAATGGCCATGCCCACGCGGCCGAGCGACGTCGGCACGGCGACGACGTCGGTCCCGTCCACGGTCGTTGCAGACTCGCGGTAGCTCTCCGCTTCCTTGCCGGGCACGCTCACGTCGAAGAGGTGGATCTTGTCGTATTGCGCAACGCGATCGCCGTCCGGGCCGATCAGCAGCGATCTCGAGCAGGCCCTCTCGGGCTCGACACGAATCGGCACCGTGCCACCGACGAGCCACAGGCCGTGCGCGCGCGCCTGCGCGACGAGGAAGTCCTGCGCCGGACCCTGATCCGGCGACTCGGCAACCGCCAGGCGCTCGGCGTCCTCGGCGCCGAGAAACGAGAAATTCTCCGGCAGCACGACCAGCTCCGCGCCGCGCTCGGCGGCAGCGGCGATGAGCCGACCGGCCTCCTCGAGGTTGCGCGCGACGTCGCGCCCGCTCGTCATTTGAATCGCAGCCGCCTTCATGGGTTGCCTACGGAGCGTCAGCAAAAAACGCGGCTGCACCCTCGGGCGGCAGCGCGGCGCACAGCGAACCTTCCCTGATCTGTTCGGGACTAAGCCGTTCGACACTGGGCTCGTCCCAACTGCCGGTGATGCAGTACGACGCCTGACCGATGCCCCGGAGCGGCTCCTTGAAGATCTGGGTGAAGATCAGCAGGGCCGCTGCCGCGCCAGGCCCGGAGAGCAATGCGCCGACGGTCGGCAGGATCTTGCCGGGTTCGGCCGTGACCACGGCCTGTTGCTCGTAGTCGCGATCGCGCAGGCCCGTTCTGCCGACGACGCCGATTTCGGCACCCGGACCCGTCAGCTTCAGGTCGTTGGTGTACGCCTGACCGTCGGCAACCAGGAAATTGCCCGTAATCTCGTCGAAAGCGAAGCCGCGACTGAATACGTCGCGAAAGTCGAGGGCCAGACGCCGCGGTAGCGCGACGAAACTCATGAGTCCCGCGACGCGGCCTGCTCCGCCGGGCTGGATGTCGAGCATGCTGCCGTCATCGACCCGCACCGAAACGTCGCCGTTGACGTGATCCATCCAGTTCGACATCGGCGGACCCGACCAGTTGACGCTCGCAACGACCTCCGCGAAGTCCCCCTCGATCATTGGCGTGAAATCGAGCGCTTCGAGTGCGCCCGCCACGTCGTTCGAGTTCATGCTGACAACCGCTGCGGTCCGTGCCTCGCCGGCCCCCACGAGCCAGCTCGCCGTCCCTCCCGCCGTCAGGCTGTCGCTCGAACTCTCGAAGGACACGAGCCTCAGACCCAGCACGTCCGGCACGATCTCGGCTGCGACCCGGCCCAGCCGGCGCGCGCCGAAAGCGAATTCCTCCGCCGTCAGGGACAGGCCCGGGAGCTGCCTTGGATCCACGGCTTCAAGTTGCCCCGGATTGCCGCTGGACAGATGCAGACGCTGCATCTCGGCCAGGATCTGAGGCCGCACTGCGAGATTCCGCGGAATGCTCAGCGATCCCGCAATCGCTTCGCTGTCGATGTCGACCTGCCAGGACTCCCCGTCGCGGCGCGCGCTCAGCGTGCTGCTGCCGAGTTCCTGGCCGAGCGCGAAAAGTTCGGCCAGCTCGAGCTCGCCCGAGGTGAAGAGCGCTTCGGCGGGTTCCGTATCGAAGGACTCGGACAATGCGAGCCAGGCGCTGACATCGAGCTTCGGTAGGTTACCGTAGACGGTGAGGCCGTCCCCGGACGCAAGTACGGGCTGCTCGCCCCCAAACCGCACGTCGCCGCGCGTCAGGCGGTAGCCGTCCGGACCATTGAGGTAATTGAGCGCAAAGCGCCGGCTCGCGCCGAGGTTGCCGCTGACACGCAGTCGATCGCTCCCGGGAAACTCGAACAGGAGGCCGAGGTTTTCAGGCTCTGCGGGCTGCTTGGCGAAGGGTTCCGGAAACTTGAGCGACACGCCGACCAGATTGGAATCGACCGCAAGACGCACCGGCCGTCCCGCGTCCTGCTGCAGCTCCGGTATCAGCAGCCGGCCTTGCCAGAGTGCCTGTCCGGCGAGATGTTCCTGCAACGGCAACTCGAACGTCGTCGCCACCGCGGCGGGCGTGGACTCGCCCTCCACCTCGATCGCCACTCGATAGCCGGGCTCGTCCGGCTCAAGGACACGCACCGTCGCGGGACCGTCGAGAAAGATCGCCTCGATGCCGTCGCCGGTCACGATCGTCCGGTTGACATCGATCACGCCTGCCACCTCGGTCGCGCGCGCCCTCAGACCCTCGAACGCCAGTTCCCCGTCGAGAATGTCGAGCCGGCCGATCAGCCCGAAGGATGCCCTGTCCATGAGCGGCAGGCTCAGGTCCAGGCTGACGTTGCCAGTGCCGCCCGGCGCCTGCAGACGCGCGAAATCCGGACCCAGATGCCGCGCGATCGTCGGCGAGGAATTGAGGAGCGTGAGCACATCCGTCAGCGGTCCAGTCGTGTCGGTCTTCAGTGTGAACACGGGCGTGCGCAGATCCTCGATGCCGATCTCGACGTTGTCGCTGACGTTGTCGAGCAAGCGCCCGCTACCCGAACCTCGCAGCGTCGCGTTCACCAGTTCGAGTACTCCGTTGAGATCGCTCGCGACCGGCCAGCCCCGCACGTATGCGAGTTCGCCGCCGCGCACATCGGCAGTCACGCGTAGCTGGCCGCCGCCCTCGGTAAAGGGAAACTCGTCCAGGGCGCCGAAGAGATTGGCCTGGATATCGCGAAGCTGCCCCGCGAGCATCGCGCGGTTGAGCCAGCCATGGAGCTGTTGCGGCATAATGCTGGCTGGCAGGTAACGTTTGATTTCGTTGACATCGATGGCGCTCACGCGCGCGGCGAAATCGAGTCGCGGCGAACTCGAGTCGAGCGGCAGCGTCAGTTCGAGATTGGAGCGCGCCGCGGTGTCGCCCGCGCGCAGAAGCATATCGTCGCTGACGATGCGCACGACGTCCTGGCCCTCACGCCAGACGATGAGCCCGCGCATCTCGTCCATGTCGAGCGACTCCGGAAGATGGCGTGGCCAGTCGATCCGTACGTCAACGCTCAGAAACTCAACCCGTCCGCTGCGCTCATCGGCCCGAACCTCCCCGGAAAGACCGCTCAGTCCCGGCCACGGCCCGACCGGCTCGAAACCGAATCCCGCGTACGCGGAGGCGACGGAGTACTCCCAGGCATCTGCCCGCCTGCGAAGGGAGACCTCGACATCCCTGAGGTCACCCCTGGGCGCGAAGGCGAGCCATTGCGCCACGGGCTCTGACCGGGGCAGCGACGATACGATCGGCGTGATGTCGTCGAGGCGCAGGAAATCTCCTCGCAGCGCCAGTTGGGCGATCCCGTCACTGTCGTTGTTGAGCTGAAGGGTAACCCTGCCTCCGCGCGGCCAGCTTTGCTGGTTTCGATTCAGTTCGATGTCGCTTGCGACGAGCTGCCAGCTTCGATCCGCGACCTGGTCCCAGTCCAACTGCAGGGCGAGTCGGTCATAGGACGCCTCGACCGACGCGCCCGGCAAGGCGACACCGTCGAGTGCGACCGTCGCTACTCCGCGTACGACGCGGCCATCGGACCAGTCGACCCGGACCTCGATATCGCCGCTGCCCGACACGCGGAAGTTTGCAATGCCGGGGGCCAGTCGCAACAACGCCGACAGATCCACCTCGAGCAGATTGCCGTAGAGCTGCCAGCGGCCCGGCTCGGCGTCGGGCTCGACCATGTCCCCTTCGAGTGCGAGATCGATGCGTTGGGCAAGGGCTTCGGGGGGCCGGGCGGCCATCTCGATCGCGATTCGGTCCCGCTCCCTCGTCAGGCTCACGGCAACGTCGTCGAACTGCCAGGACGCCTCGCTGACTTCGTCGAAGTACTGCACCTGGCTGTCGCGTACGCGCAGTTCCACTTCAAGCGGTATCGCGCTCGCCAGTTCGGTACCGCCGCTTGCTCCTTCCGGCCCGCCCTCGAATCGAAACTCGCCGGCCGCCGTACGCGTAATGGCCACGCGCGTACCGTCGATGACGAGGGTACTCACTGTCGGCTCGCGCTCGATCAGCAGCTTCCACGGGTCGAGCGAGACGGCAGCCTCGCGAGCATAGAGAAAGGGCACGGCGCTCTCGGCAGTCGCCACGCTCGCCTCGTGGAACGTGATCTCCGGGCCGTTTGCCCCGAAGCGGGAGTCCAGACGATCGAAACTGAAACTCAGCCCGAGTTCGGCCGCGACCCAGTCCTGCAGTTCGGCCTGCTGGCTCGGCAGTCGGGACATCATGACGTAAAGGACAACGAAACCCAGCAGGATCGCCGCAACGACCGCAGCAGCGCCCGCGAGGACGCCCTTGATCAGTCTACGGTTGCGATATGCCATGGTTTCCGGGGCTCACATCGCCACGACATCGAACTGGTCGGGTGCGTACATTCCCTCGCTCTGCAATCGGATGGGTGTTGAAGTCGCTTCCTCGAGTTCCGCAACACTCGCGGACTCTTCGTCGAGGAGGCGCTCGACGATCTCCGGCCGGGCGAGCACCAGCAGTTCCCTGGCCTCGTGCTGCCGGTGCTGGCGCATGATCTCCCGAAAAATCTCGTAACACACGGTTTCTGCCGTCTTGACGTACCCTCGCCCGCTGCAACTCGGGCAAGCCCGGCACAGCACGTGCGCGAGGCTCTCCCTGTTCCGCTCACGAGTCATTTCGACAAGACCCAGAGGAGATACGTTCATTATATGGGTTTTGGCGGGATCGCCCGCGAGCCTGGTCGAGAGCGTCGCGAACACCTCGTCACGGTGCTCCTCGACCGCCATGTCGATGAAATCGATGATGACGATGCCGCCGAGATTGCGCAGTCTAAGTTGGCGCGCGATGGCCACCGCGGCTTCGAGGTTTGTTCGAAAGACCGTCTCCTCGAGATTCCTGTGCCCCACGTAAGCGCCCGTGTTGACATCGATCGTCGTCATCGCCTCCGTCTGGTCGAAGACCACGTGGCCGCCTGACTTCAGCGGGACCTTGCGCCTGAGCGCGCGCCCGATCTCGTCCTCCACGCTGTACAGATCGAAGATCGGGCTCGCCCGCGTATAGAGTTCGACCCTGGGCGCGAGCGGCGCGACGAACCGTTGTGCGTACTCGCACATGCGCGAGAACGCTGCTTCGGAGTCTACACGCACGGCCTCGGTGGCCGGACCGGCGAGATCCCGCAGCACGCGCAGCGGCAGCGGCAGGTCTTCGTGGACGGCATCGCCAACGCTGGCGCGGCTCGCCGCAGCTTCGACGGCGCCCCAGAGGTCGCGGAGATAGGCCATGTCGGCGCACAATGCATCTTCGCTTGCACCGACCGCGGCGGTGCGGACGATGTAGCCGCCCCTCGCATCGGCCGGCGCCGCGCACTCTACCGCCGCGCGCAGCCGTTCGCGCTCATCGTTGTCCTCGATCCGTACCGAGACGCCCACGCCGTCACCGCGGGGCATCATGACGAGGAACCGCGAGGGGATGCTGGTTTGCGTCGTCAGCCGCGCGCCCTTGCTGCCGAGCGGCTCCTTGAGCACCTGCACGATCAACTCGCTCCCGACCGACACGCAATCGGTGATCTCAGGCTCTGCGTCGCCGTCGGGCGAGTCCTGCCGAGCCTCGCGGGCGATGTTCGAAGCGTGCAGGAATGCCGTTCGGTCGAGGCCCGCGTCGACGAACGCGGCCTGCATGCCCGGCAGCACGCGCGTGACGCGCCCCTTGTAGATGTTGCCGATCAGCCCGCGCCGGTTGGCGCGCTCGATCAGCACATCCTGCAGCACGCCGTTCTCGATGACGGCCGCGCGCACTTCGCGCGGCGCCACGTTGATCAGGATCTCCTGCTTCATGGCCCGCGTCTCGCGGCCTTGAGCCAACGCGGTATTCCGAAGCGGCGCAACAGCATCGCGGTCTCGTACAGCGGCAGCCCCATCACGGCCGAGTAGCTGCCGCGCAGGTCTTCGATGAACACGGCGCCAAACCCCTGTATCGCGTAGCCGCCGGCCTTGTCGAGCGGCTCATCGGTCGCAAGATAGGCGTCTCGCTCCCGTGCCGTGGTGGGTCGAAAGGTCACTTCGCTCACCGCCAGTGCGGTCTGAAGTTGCTCGCCGCAACGTACTGCTACGCCGGTCGCGACGGTATGCCTGCGCCCGGATAGCGCGTCGAGCATGTCGAGCGCCTGCGACCGGTCGCCGGGCTTGCCGAAAACTTCATCGCCGAGCACGACCGCGGTATCGGCGGCGAGTACCGGATGCTCCACACCGCCACGGCCAAGACCGCTGCTGCATTCGCGAGCCTTGGCGACGGCGACGCGCCGCACGTAGTCGGTCGCAGGCTCCGTCGGAAGCCTTCCTTCGTCGATCTCGACCGGCCGGAGCTCATACGCGACACCGATCTGTTCCAGCAGTTCGCGGCGCCGCGGCGACGCCGAGGCCAGATAGACGAAATCCCCATTCATTCAATGCAATATACGGCCTGCCACCGGCCGGGAACAGCGTGGCAAGACCAATCTCGTCATTCCCTGTGATAAGGATGGCGTTCGAGCACGCTGCGGGCACGATACAGGGCTTCGGCAACGGCGATGCGCGCCAGCCCGTGCGGGAGCGTGAGCCGGGACAGGGACCAGCGTTCGTCGGCCCGTGCCAGGCACGATTCCGACAGGCCGTCGGGACCGCCGATCAGCAGGTACACCGGCCGGCCCGCGGCGACCCAGTCGCGCAGCCTCGCTGCGAGCTTGCGCGTGCTCCACATCGTTCCGTCCTCGGTCAGCGCGACAACATGCGCAGCGTCCGGAATCGATGCGAGCATCCGCTTCCCTTCGGTTTCAGCGGCACGGCCTGCGGCCGCGGCCGACGGGCGCCGGGCAAGAGGGATCTCTTCGAGGTCGAGGCGCAAGCTACCGCGCAGCCGCTTCGCGTACGAATCGAAGCCGTCGCTGACCCAGGCGGGCTGACGGTTCGAGGCGGCGAGCAGCATCAGGCGCATCAGGGGTTGGTGCAGGCTCCCGCAGTCAGCGCCCGCCCGCTTCGTCGCCGGGACTGGCGAAGTCCCAGAGCTTTTCGATGTCGTAGAAGTCGCGCGTGGCCGGCAGCATGACGTGCACGACGACATCGGCGAGATCGACGAGTATCCACTCCCCGCCCTTGAGTCCCTCCACACCGAGAAGCGTGTAACCCCTTGCCTTGCACTTTTGGAGCAGCGTTTCGGCGATCGCGCGGACATGCCGGTTGGACCGGCCGCTCGCAATGATCATGACATCGGTGATCGAGGTCAGATGAGCGACGTCGAGCTGCACGATCCGTTTGGCCTTGAGATCCTCCAGTGCGGCCACGACGAGCGCCGCGATGTCGCCGGTCGTGGGCGTTGTCCCTGTCTTCTCAGTGCGCGGCATAGCACCCCGTCTCGGCGATAACATTCAGTGCGGCGTCCGGCACGAGGTAGCGCGGCTCGAGTCCGGAGTGGATCGCGCTTCTGAGCCCCGTCGAGGAGATCTCGAGCTGGGTGACCTCAGCGAGGAGGATGCGGCCATGCCGCACCCGCCGCAGATCGGCGGCATCTGCACCCTCATGCCGTTCCATGAGGTCGCGGAGCTCGCCCGCCTCCGGGGCGCACCAGCCCGGTCTTTCGACGACGACGATGTGGGCAAGATCGAGCAAGCTGCGCCACTCATGCCACCGCGGCAATCCGAGGAAGGCGTCCATGCCGAGGATCAGGCACAACGACGCATCCGGAAATTCCGCTCGCAGCTCCTCAAGCGTATTGACGGTGTATGACGGACCGCTCCGATTCGATTCGCGGTCGTCGACAACAAAACCGGACTGGCCCCGAATCGCCGCTGCCACCATTCTTGTGCGCAGAGCGGCATCGACGGCTGCGGCGCTGCGGTGCGGAGGATTGGCGCAGGGCACGAAGCGCACTTCGTCGAGCGACAACTTGCTCTGCAATTCATAGGCCGTGCGCAGATGTCCGTAGTGGATCGGATCGAACATCCCGCCGAAGACCCCGAGCGCCCTCATCTGTCCACGGTCAACGCGCAACCCGACGCGCCGTGGAGCCGGGATCGACTGCCGCGAGGACGAGCGCTGTCAGCGCGACCCAGGGGTCGCCGGGCGTGCGTCCCTTGACCGTGTTGTCGGTGCGGGCTGCACGAGCCAGCAAGGCCTTGAGGCGGCGCGCGTCGAAGCGGCCGAGCGCGCGTTTGACCGCCGGCATTCGACGGCGCCAGACGCCGTGACGCAGCAAGGCGCGATCGATGTTTTCACCCTGTTGAACGGCGCTCTTCAGTCTGGTCAACCGTCCGATCTCACGGCTCAGTGCCCAGCATACACGAACGGGGTCCACGCCTTCCGCACGCAAGCCGTCGAGCACGGTCACGGCGCGGGCCGCGTCGCCGTCGGTGACCGCGTCGCTCAGCCGGAACACGTCGAATCGGGCACTGTTCGCTACCGCTTCAAATACGGCATCCTCGTCCACCCGGCCGTCGCTCATCGTGAGCGCGAGCTTCTTGAGTTCCTGGTCGGCCGCGAGCAGATTGCCCTCTACGCGGTCGGCCAAGAGCGCCGCCGCGCCCGCGGTGAGCCGCAAGCCGAGCGCGGCTGAGCGCTCGCCAATCCAGCGCGGCAGTTCGCTACGGTCGACAGGCCAGACCTCAACGATCACGCCGCTCGCATCCGCCGCCTTGACCCAGGCAGTTCGGGCATCGAGCCTGCCGGTGACAGCGACCACGACGAGGCAGTCCGGACTTTGGCGCTCGGCCAGCGCGCGCAGCACGCGCCCGCCCTGTGTCCCCGGGCTCGGCGACGGCAGCCGGATCTCAAGGATGCGCCGAGTCCCGAACAGCGAGAGGTTGCTGGAACCCGCTTCGAGTTCCGCCCAGGGGAACTGTGCGCCCACCGTATGCAGTTCCCGGTCCGCAAAGCCCTGCGCGCGTGCGGCGTCGCGAATCTGCTCGAGGGCTTCGCCGACAAGCAGCGGTTCGATTCCTCCGACGAGGTAGAACCCGGCCAGTTGGCCTTGCAGATGCGACGGGAGTCGTCGGAGCGGCAGCTTCAACTGCGGCCCTCGGCGTTTTCAACCTGCACGAGCGCGATGCCCTGCTCTGCGAGGAGTACCGGGATGCCGTCGCGGACGGGATAGGCCAGGCGGCCGTCACGCGTCGCGAGCGCCTGATCGAGCGCCTCCTGCACAACTTCCCCGTCGCCGTTCCTGATCTGCTGCCGCTCGATGAGCCGATTCAGGCGGGTCAACTCGCTCGCCGCAAGCGGCGCGAGCGGTTGGTGCGTCACCGGACAGCAAACGATGTCGAACAGCGCCGGGTCAATGGTCACCGGCAGGGGCCTCCGTCGATGGATTCAACGCCGAGTCTAGCAGCCCTTTGTGACAGCCGCAGGATCAGTTTCTGCGGACTGTCCCCCGAATCTCCGGTACCGGGTCGTAACCCGATGTGCCCCAGGGCTGACACCGCGCGAGACGTACGGCGGTGAGCCAGCCGCCGCGCAGCGGGCCGAAGCGTTCGATCGCCTCCACGGCGTAGGCGGAGCAGGTCGGAACGTGGCGGCAATGCCATCCGAACCAGGGCGAGAGCAGGAAGCGATAGACGCGGATCAGCCCGATCATCGCGCGGCCGATGCTCTGCGAGACCTGCTTCATCGATTCGGCCATCCCGTTGTCACCGCACTTCACGGCGCCACGTCGTGCCATCGCCGCGATCCTCAAGCACGATGCCCTTCGCGGCCAGTTCGTCGCGAATTGCGTCGGCTTCGGCGAACTTTCTCTCCGTGCGCAGCAATCTCCGCTGCTCGACCAGGGCGGCGACCTCGGCCTCGGTCAACTCCACCGAATCGGCTTCGCCGGCCGATTCGTGGGCAGCGCGTTCCCGGTCCTCGGCAGGCACGTTCCGAGCGCGCAAGAGGTATCGTCTGCGCCGGATCCGCATGACGGGCCGGTCCAGGCGCCACTTGACTTCCTCGATATCGATACCGTTATCGGCCAATAGCTCGACGGCTTTGCGAGCCTCGTCGTCCTTCCCCTGCTTGCGCAGCGCCTCATGCCGACTCAGCAACGCGTCGATGGCCGCTTTCGTGATCCGCCCTCCTCCGCCCCATGCCGTCCTTGCCCACTCGCCGGGATCCTGCTGCAGAAGGCCGAGCAGGCGCCCGCCCGCCCGCAATGCCAGCGCCGAATCGCGACGCGCACCGTGATCGCGGCAGCGATTGGTCTTGCGCGCGAGATCGGACAATGCGGCCAGTGCCTGCGGCGTATTCAGGTCGTTCTCAAGCGCATCGACCAGTGGCTCGGGAGGCGGCGCATCGTCCTCGTTACCCTCCCCTTCGATCCCGGCGTCGCGCAGGGCGGCGTACATCCGGTCGAGTTGCCGAGGCGCAGCTATGCCCATGTCCCCCGAAAAATCGAGGGGCTGGCGGTAGTGGGCCGTCAGCAGCATGAGCCGCACCACCTCGCCCGAATACCCCTGCAACGCCTCCCATATTGAAAGGATGTTGCCGGCCGACTTCGCCATCTTCGCACCGTCGATACGCAGCAAGCCGTTGTGAAGCCAATACCGGCAAAACGGTGCGCCGCCGTGCGCGCAGGTGCTCTGCGCGATCTCGTTCTCGTGGTGAGGAAAAACCAGATCCTGACCGCCGCAGTGGATATCTATGGTCTGACCCAGATGTGCCCGTGCCATGGCCGAACACTCGATGTGCCAGCCCGGGCGGCCATGCCCCCAGGGGCTGTCCCAGGCTACCGTTGCGGCATCGGATGGCTTCCAAAGCACGAAATCGGCCGGGTCGCGCTTGATCGGCGCGATCTCGACCCGTGCGCCGGCAATCATGTCGTCGCGGTTGCGGCGCGACAGCTTGCCGTAGTCCGGAAACGACGCGACGCTGAACAGCACATGGGACTCGGCTTCGTAGGCGTGGCCAGTCTCGATCAGACACTCGATGAACGCGATGATGTCGTCGATGTGCGCTGTGGCGCGAGGCTCGATGTCGGGCCTGAGTACACCAAGTTCGTCCATGTCCTCGTGAAACTGATCGATGTAGGCTGCGGTCACCTCCCCGATCGACATCCCCAGTTCACGTGCAGCCGCGTTGATCTTGTCGTCGACATCGGTGAAGTTGCGCGCGTACACGAGCCGATACGAGCGCCGCAGCAGGCGCGCGAGCACGTCGAACACCACGTAGGGGCGCGCATTGCCGATGTGCGAGAAGTTGTAGACCGTCGGTCCGCACACGTACATCGTGACGCGCCCGGGATCCGCGGGCACAAAACGCTCACGCGCACGGCTCAACGTGTTGTAGAGGTAAAGCGCCATGACTTGAAACCGGCCGTCGGTTGAACGGCGCCGCCAATGATATCAAGCGGCAGAGCAGACCCGGCACTCTCACGTGCGCAGAGCGCTCCCGTCGGCCGTCTACTCCGTTGGACCCTGGCCCCGCTCCAATGTTGGCCTCGGATTGCCGGCGACGATGGTCGCCAGCCCGTCCGTCGGCGCTGTCTGCGAACACAGAGCCTTCACCGGCTCCTGACCTATAATCACGGGCTCGAACCAGCAAGCAGCAAAGACTCATGTCGAGCAGATACCGCGCACGCGTCAGCGTCGAGCAAGTCGAGGAAGGCACGGAACTCGCACCGAAGTTCGATGCGGACGGCCTGATACCGGCCGTGACGACCGACTTCGACACGGGCGAAGTGCTCATGCTCGGCTACATGAACGACGAAGCGCTCGAACGCACGATCCAGACCGGCGAAGCCCACTACTTCAGCCGCAGCCGGCAGGTGCTCTGGCACAAGGGCGCCACGAGCGGCCTGGTCCAGAAGGTCCGCGAACTGCTGGTCGACGACGACCAGGACTGTGTCTGGCTCAGGGTCGATGTCGCCGGCGGCGCGAGTTGCCACGTCGGGTATCGCTCATGCTTCTATCGCCGCGTCCCGATGCCCGGGAGCGACGGCCGCGCGGTGACTCTCGAGTTCACGGACACCGAGAAGGTCTTCGATCCCGAAGAAGTCTACGGGGACGCGCCGAATCCGACTCGCGTCTAGGAACCGTTCGGCTTCAGCGCTTGCTTGACCCACCGACACCTGGGACCAACGCCGGATCAGGCTCATCGTCGGCAACCTTCCCCCAACGGGTTGGTCGTTCGGCTACCTCGGAAGCTCAGAAAACGCCGGGAATGAGCGCCTTGCGGTGCTGCGGGTAGTCGGGAAAGCGCTCCCGGTACCACGCATGATTGCTGCGCGCCCTGGGCACCAGGTTCGCTGCGGTATAGACGAAGAAGGCGAGCCCGGCCGGCGACCAGGTGGCCACCGCCCAGCCGGCCCATTCGATGAGTTCGCCGAGGTAGTTCGGGCAGGATACGTAATGGAATGCACCGCCTTCCGGCACCGAATACCTGGCGCCGTTCGACCTTCTGAGCCTCAACAGAATGTTGTCCGAATGGATATTCAGCACCATTCCCGAGATAAAGATCGCGGCGCCGACCAGGAACCGGGGGTCGAGCAGCCATTCGACGCCGTATTCGCCGATGCTCGAGATGAACCGGGCGTTCACGTAGGCATTGAGCGAGTTGAAGACGACCCCGGAGCCCACGACCATGAGCGGAATCCGGCGGCCGACGGTGCGCGTGCGGAACGGAAAGACGAACGTCCGGTGCAGGTAGTGACCTTGCCACATGACAAGAAATACAAGCGGTACCGTGGTCCAGGCCGCCTCGCCCGCGAAGTAGATCGCCGCAAACACCGCCGTTGTCGGCAGTTCCATGATGACCCAGCCGAGCCTGTTGTCGATGTGCGGCCCCCAACCGCTGCCAGCGTAGTGGCGGCCGTAGGGCGCAGCGATGCGGAACAGGTAGATGAACGTGACAATCGCGAATGCGGTCACCGTCCAGACCAGGGCGCCGTGAATCTGTACCTCGGTCAACGGCATTCACCGACATTCACGGGGATAGCGCATCGGGACTGCGGGACCGGAAAGGCGCGCACTACGCGCTTGTCCAGTGAATCCGGTTGCCTGCAAGCCAACAGCCGGGCGAAGCGTCGACTCGCATCGCGACAATCGTTACGGGTCGCGACCGTTTCGTAGCCGCGCCGCGTCGGCCCAACGCGAGCCACTACAGTGACGCGCGAGCGCTCAGCGCCTCGATGCGGCGCACGACCTGCAACGCCAGGTCGTTGGCCAGCGCCTCGCGCAGCGTGTCCTCCTCGCGGCTCTTGCCGAGGACCTGGGTCTCGTCATAGGTGTAACCGCGCGTCATCACGAGCGATTCCGACTCGAGGAGCGCTTCGGAGCCGACCCGCAGGGTAAACGTGACCGCGTAAAAAATCTCGTACTCGCGCGGAATGTTCCTGGCCGACACCGACAGCACGCGCTGACCGCTGCTGTCCTCGATGATTTCGAGCGTCGCGGTCGCCTGTCCGGGCTCGCGCACGACCTCGAGCCCGCGCCGTCGCAACACTTCCCGCAGACTGCCGAGGAACTGAGAACTCGGCCGCACCGCGTCGACGTAGGTCTGCGCCATGGCCGACGGCAACGCGCCGGAGCCCTCGAGCTGGAAACCGCAGCCGGCAGCTCCGGCCGCGGCGATGCCGAGCGCCAGCGAAAGCGCCACGCGCGTTCCGACCCCGGAGCGATTTCCGCCAACCGATCGATCCATTGCCGTCCTCCACTCCGGAACCGTTGACAACACCCTCGCCAAGCATTGAGCATTCGCCCGAGTTTGACAAGCCGGCGCTCGCGCGGGCAGGCAAGGATGAGGTATGGCAGGCTACCCATTCAGGGAGCTTGAAGCCAAGTGGCAGGACTACTGGGCCCGGAACGGGACGTTCCGGACGCCGGCCCGACCCGATACCTCGCGCCCGAAGTACTACATTCTCGACATGTTTCCCTATCCCAGCGGACAGGGACTGCATGTGGGTCACCCACTCGGCTACACGGCCTCCGACATCGTCGCGCGCTACAAGCGCATGCGTGGTTTCAATGTGCTGCACCCGATCGGCTGGGATGCTTTCGGCCTGCCGACCGAGCAGTATGCGATCAGGACCGGAATCCACCCCCGGGTGGCCACCGAACGAAATGTCGCCCGCTACCGCGACCAGCTCAAGGCGCTGGGTTTCTCCTACGACTGGGACCGCGAGGTCAATACCACGGACCCGGCCTATTACCGCTGGACGCAGTGGATCTTCAAGCAACTGTTCGAACGGGGGCTCGCCTACCGCGACGAACAGCCCGTCTGGTGGTGCCCGGAACTCGGCACGACACTTGCCAACGAGGAGGTCATCGACGGCAAGTCCGACATTGGCGGATACGATTGCGTGCGCCGTCCGCTGCGTCAGTGGGTGCTCAGAATCACGGAGTACGCAGACGCGCTGCTGGCGGGTCTTGACGAACTCGACTGGCCCGACAGCACGAAGGAGATGCAGCGCAACTGGATCGGGCGCAGTGACGGCGCCGAGATCGTCTTCGCAGTCGCCGACGCGCCCGACACGGCAATCCGCGTGTTCACGACGAGACAGGACACGCTGTTCGGGGCGACCTATATGGTGCTGGCGCCCGAGCACGAACTCGTTGACCGACTGACAACCGATGACAATCGCGACGCGGTCGGCCGCTATCGCGACCAGGCCGCGAGCCGCAGCGACCTCGAACGCGCACAACTGCAGAAGGAGAAGACCGGGGTATTCACGGGCGCCTACGCGATCAACCCGGGCACCGGCAATCCCATTCCGATCTGGGTCGCGGACTACGTGCTCGCAAGCTACGGCACGGGCGCGATCATGGCCGTGCCGGCTCAGGATACGCGCGACTGGGAGTTCGCAAGCCAGTTCGGGCTGCCGATCGTCCGCACCGTCCAGCCGCCGCCCGACTTCGACGGCGACGCCTGGCTCGGCGACGGCGTCGCGATCAACAGTGGATTCCTCAACGGCCTGCACGTCGAAGCCGCAAAGGAGCGCATGATCGACTGGCTCGAGGCCGAAGGGAAAGGCCGGCGCCACACGAACTACAAGCTGCGCGACTGGCTCTTCTCGAGGCAGCGCTACTGGGGCGAGCCGTTTCCGATCGTCTTCGTTGACGACGAGCCGGAAGTTCTGCCCGACGCCGCGCTGCCCCTGACACTGCCGAAACTGGAGAGCTTCAAGCCGAGCGGTTCGGTCGAGGGGCCGCTGGCCGCGGCCGCGGACTGGCTCGATACCGAGAGTCCCGTCGACGGCAGACCCGCCCGGCGCGAGACGAACGTCATGCCGCAATGGGCGGGCTCATGCTGGTACTACCTTCGCTACATCGACCCCGACAACCCCGAACGCCTCGTGGATCCGGAACTCGAACGCTACTGGATGCCTGTGGATCTTTACGTCGGCGGGCAGGAACACGCCGTGCTGCACCTGCTCTACGCGCGGTTCTGGCACAAGGTCCTGTACGACTCGGGGCTTGTGTCGACACCGGAACCGTTCACGAAGCTCGTACACCAGGGCATGATCCTCGGCGAACTCGAGTACACGAAGTACGTCAACGACGCCGGCGAAGCGGTCTCGGCCGACCGGGTCCGCGGCGGCCAGGACACTGGCACGGGCGCCGATCTGGCGAGCGAACGGGTCGCTGAAAGCGACGTCGTCAAGTCCCGAGAGCAGTTCGTGCTCGCCGCAGACCCGTCGATCGCCGTCGATGCGCGCGCCCAGAAGATGAGCAAGAGCCGCGGCAACGTCGTCAACCCCGACGGAATCATCGAGCGTTTCGGCGCCGACGCGTTCCGGCTCTTCGAGATGTTCCTGGGTCCGCTGGAGCAGGCGAAGCCGTGGCGTACGAGCGGCGTCGAGGGCCCTTACCGCTTTCTGAACCGGGTCTGGCGCCTGCTCGTCGAATCGAGCGGCGATGGACTCAACGCCACGGTCACCCGCGCCGAGCCATCGCCCGACCAGGCGCGGCTCCTGCACCGGACGATCGCCAAGGTCACCGACGACATCGAAGCACTGCGCCTGAACACGGCGATCGCCGCGCTCATGGAATTCACCAATTCGGCAAACAAGTGGCAGACGCTGCCGGTCGGGATTGCCGAACAGTTCGTGCTGCTGCTCGCGCCGCTCGCCCCGCACATCGCCGAGGAACTCTGGCAGCGACTCGGTCACGAGGAAACGCTGGCCTACGAGCCCTGGCCCGACGCCGACCCGAAGCTGCTCCTGGACGAGACGCTCACGATCGCCGTGCAGGTCAACGGCAAGGCGCGCGGCAACGTCGAGATTCCGGCCGATGCCGGCAAGGACCGCGTACTGGAACTGGCTCGCGACGCACAAAACGTACGCCGCTTCCTCGAGGGCAAGGCGATCAGGCGCGAAATCTACGTGCCCGGGCGGATCGTCAATTTCGTAGTCGCCAACTGAGGCCGGCGCCTGCGCGAAGACTTCGCTTGGCGGCGGGCACATGTCGTCCGCTGCACGTTCACCCGGCGCCTGCGCGCGAGGGCGTTACGGTCGTTGCAGCGCGTTGCTACGCCACGACACCCCGACGATCGCGTTCGACGGCTTTACGGCTCCGCGCTCTTTCGAATCGCCCGCAACCAGATCGCAAACAGCGTCACCAACGCGCCGAGAACGACAGGATAGTTGCCCCAGCGCGCGTACGGCGTCGCGCCCGTGAAGGGCTGCACCGCATCGGCGAGAACTCCGGGCTCGAACTGGGGCAGGCGGTCGGCGACCCGGCCGCGCGGATCGATGATCGCCGTGATGCCGGTGTTCGTCGAACGCAGCAGATAGCGCCCCGCCTCGGCCGCCCTGAGGCGCGCGATCTGCAGATGCTGATGCGGCGCGATCGAATCGCCGAACCACGCGTCGTTGCTGACGTTGACGAGCAGCGTGGCTTCGGGCAGGTAGTGCAATTGCTCCGCGCCGAACACGTCTTCGTAGCAAATCGTGACGGCGATCTTCTCGCCGATCAGCTCGATCGGCGGCTGCATGGCGTCGCCGGGCTCGGCATCGACATACGGGAGGCTCATCAGGCGCATCCAGTTGCGCACGAAGCCCGGCACCGGGAAGTACTCGCCGAACGGCACGAGATGACGCTTGACATAGACCGATGGCGGATCGGTCAGCGTCATGAGCGTGTTCTGAAACGTATCCGTCGCCGGGTCGCGCCGCAGGATGCCGAACATGACGGCGGCACCGAATTGCTCGACCTCGCCGCGGATCGAATCGAGGTCCTCGGCCACCTGTTCATGGAGTGCGGGAATCGCGGCCTCCGGCCAGACGATCAGTTCGCTGCGATCCGCCTGGAGCGTGAGGCGACGGTAGAGCTCGATCGTCGGGCGCAGTTGCTCCGGGCGCCACTTCAAGTCCTGGGGTACCGCGCCCTGGACGAGCGCGACACTGATCACCCGCCCCGTCGGCGCCGTCCAGCGCATGTCCGAAACCGCCCATGCGCTGCCCCAGAGCACGGTGAGCGCCACGAGCGCCCGCACGCGCATCCGCGAAGTTCCGACAACCAGGGCGACCAGCGCCCCGGCACTCAGCATGACGGCCCAGCTCATGCCGTTCAGGCCGAAGATGGGGGCCAGTCCCATGAGCCACGAGTCGGTCTGGCTGTACCCGGCCGAAAGCCAGCCGAAGCCGGTAAGGATCCAGCCGCGCAACCATTCCGTGAGCACGAAAAGCGACGGCAGTACGCCGAACCAGGCGACCGGGCCGGTTGTTCGGAACCAGCGTGCCGCTGCCCAGCCCGCCGCGGCGACGAACAGTGCCAGCACAACGACGAGGCCGCCCGCAAGGGCGATGGCGAGCGCCATCGGCGCCTCCCCGAAGTCGTGCACACTGATGTAGGTCCAGTACGTACCTACGAGGAAACTTGCCACACCGTAAGCGAAGCCGAGTGCGAACGCGCCGCGCGGCGAGGCGCCGCCCCACAGGTACAGCAGGATTCCGTAGGACAACGGCGCGACCCAGAATTGGCCGAACGGCGCAAAGGCGAGCGGCAGCACGGCGCCCGCCGCGACGCTTGCAAGGAGCCGAATGCGGGACACCGTCAGCACCACGGGCGCCCGTGGACTAGTCGCCGCTCAGCGAATCGAGGCGCATGACCTCGATGCTGTCGATTCTCCGCCGGTCGCCGCGCAATATCCGGAAGCGGAAACCGCCGTATTCGAGGTGTTCGCCGCGCCGCGGCAGCCGCCCGAGCTCGTGCATGACGAGGCCGCCCACCGTCTCGTACTCCTCGTCGCCGAGTTCGACCCGGAAGTACTCGTTGAAGTCATCGATGCGCGTCAGGGCGCGCACGACATGCCGGCCATCGTCCTGGGGCTCGATGTACTCGGCTTCCTCGGGATCGTGCTCGTCGTCGATATTGCCGACGATCTGTTCGAGGACATCTTCGATCGTCGCGAGCCCGGACACGCCGCCGTATTCGTCCACGACGATCGCCATGTGGTTGTGGCTCGCCCTGAACTCGGCAAGCAACGTGTTGAGGCGCTTGCTCTCGGGGATGTATATGGCAGGCCGCAGGAGGTTGCTGATCTCAAAGCTTCGGTCGGGGTCGCCGACATGCCTGAGCAGGTCCTTCGCGAGCAAAATGCCGACGACCTCATCGCGGTCCTCGCCGATGACAGGAAAACGCGAGTGTCCGGAGTCGATGATGATCTGGAGCAGCGTATCTAGGTTTCCGTCCTGCGGCAGCACGACCATGTGCGAGCGCGGCACCATGATCTCTCGCACATGCGTCTCGGAGACGTCGAGCACACCCTGCAACATTGCAAATTCGTCGCCGGCGAGCCGGTTGCGGGTCCGGCACTCCGTCAGAAAATCGATGATTTCGCGTCTGTCCGCGGCTTCGTGGCCGCGCCCGTGGAAGAGGCGCGTCCACCACCCCTGGCGGTTCGTCGGTTGGGGTCTGGAGGGAGGTTCGTCGGACATGAGGATGATCGTATCTTGCAGCGGCGCATCAACCGTTGCAACTAGCCGCGCGCCGCGGGAGCCTCGCGGCCGACACGGGACTCAGCGGTGCCGGGACGGCTACCGCTGTGCCAGGCCAACGCCGTCACAGGCGCTCACGCCAGGGATCGGGCACGCCGAATCCGTCGAGCAGCAAGCGCTCCCGATCTTCCATGCGCTCGGCCTGCGGGTCGGAGTCGTGGTCGTAGCCGATCAGATGCAGCGCACCGTGGATGACGATATGTGCCCAGTGTGCCTCGGGCGGCTTGCCCTGGCTCACCGCTTCGCGTGCTACCACCGGCGCGCAGACGACGAGATCGCCGAGCGGCGGCAGCTCGTCGCCTGCGGTTGGCAGGTCCGACTGCGCCGGAAAGGCGAGCACGTTGGTCGGCCCCTGTGCCCCCCGGTAACGCGAATTGAGCTCCGCCGATTCGGCCTCGGCCACGATCCGCAAGGTCAGCTCGCCGCGCACATCGCCGTTCAGCGCCGAGCCGACCCAGGCGCGCAGACGGTCCGCCGGCGGCTTGGATTCCGACGGGCAGGCATCCTGAATCACGATGGACAGGTGCCCGCCAGTCATTGCAGGTCCCCGTCACAGGGATTCGCTTCCTCGGCGGCGTGAGCCGCCACGACTCGCTGCACGAGCGGGTGGCGCTCGCCGCTCATCGCGGCTCCCCGTCGCGCCGCTTCGCATCGTCATCGGCATAGGCCGCAACGATCCGCTGCACGAGCGGGTGGCGCACGACGTCCTGCGGGCCGAAATTGATGAACGTCACTCCCGCGACGTCGCCGAGCACGCGGCTTGCGTGATTGAGGCCCGACAGCTTGCCCGGCGGCAGGTCGGTCTGAGTCACGTCGCCCGTCACGACGGCACGCGAGCCGAAACCGATCCTCGTCAGGAACATCTTCATCTGCTCGGGCGTCGTGTTCTGCGCTTCGTCGAGTATGACGAACGACTCGTTGAGCGTGCGCCCGCGCATGAACGCCAGCGGCGCGACTTCGATCACGTGGCGATCGATGAGCTTGCCGACCCGTTCGAAGCCCATCATTTCGTAGAGCGCGTCGTACATCGGCCTGAGATAGGGATCGATCTTCTGCGCCATGTCGCCGGGCAGGAATCCGAGCCGCTCGCCCGCCTCGACGGCCGGCCGCACGAGCACGATCCGCCGAACCGCATCCGCGCCAAGAGCCTCAACGGCCGCCGCCACGGCGAGATAGGTCTTGCCCGTCCCGGCCGGACCGATCCCGAACGTCAGATCGCGCTCGCGCAGCGCCCTGACATAGGCGATCTGGTTGGGTCCGCGGGGCCGCACATCGCGGCGCCTGGCGTGCAGCACGAGCTTGTCCGCCCCGGAAATCCCACGGCCTCGCGGCCGCACGGCATCTCCAGGCACGTCCGGCAACCCGGCGCCATCCGCAAGGGTGTTGTCCGGGTGAGCGTGTTCGACGATGGTCAGGTGCACGCGCTCCGGATCGAGCTGTTCGGTGCCCGTGGCGGCGAAAAGCGCCTTGAGCACCGTTGCGCCCCGACTCGTCGCAGCCTCGCTGCCGGCAAGCTCGAAGCGATTGCCTCGGCTGCGGATTCTCAGGCCGAGCCTGTCCTCGATCTGCCGGATGTGCTCGTCGAACTGTCCGCACAGATTCGCCATGCGCTCGTGATCGTCGGGCACGAGCACGACATCGAGCACATGTTCGGCTGCGCTGGCTTCAGGCAACGGACTGGTGCGCTGCCACGCTCTCCACGCGGCCTCGCAGACTGTTGGGCAAAGCTTCGGTGATCACCACGTCGACGAATTGTCCCACGAGCCTCGGATCGGCGGGGAAATTGACCCAGCGGTTATTTTCGGTTCGTCCGGCGAGCTCGCGAGCGGATTTCCTGGACGTCTTCTCGACGAGAACGCGCTCGACCGAACCGACCATGGCGCGGCTGATCGAGGCGGCCTGGGTGTTGACGAGCGCCTGCAGGCGCTCCAGGCGCCGTTGCTTTGCCGCATGCGGCACCGGATCGTCGAGTGCGGCAGCCGGCGTGCCGGGCCGGGCGCTGAAAATGAAGCTGAACGACTGATCGAAACCGACGGCGCGGATCAGGTCGAGCGTCTCCTCGAAGTCCGCCTCGGTCTCGCCGGGAAAACCGACAATGAAGTCCGACGAGATCGACAGGCCCGGCCGCGCCCGCTTGAGGGCTTCGATCCTGGCGAGGTAGTCCGCCGCGGTATAGCCGCGCCGCATCGCGTTGAGTATCCGGTCCGAGCCGCTTTGCACCGGCAGGTGCAGATAGCTTGCGAGCTTGTCGACATCGCGATAAGCCTCGACCAGAGAGTCGGTGAACTCGGCCGGATGCGAGGTCGTGAAGCGGATGCGATCGACGCCGTCGATCGCAGCGACATAGCGGATCAGCGTCGCGAGATCGGCGGTCCCGCCGCCGTGCGCGTCCCCGCGATAGGCGTTGACGTTCTGGCCGAGCAGGTTGATCTCGCTGACGCCGAGCTCCGCCAGCCGCCAGGCTTCGGCAATCACATCGTCGAGCGGGCGGCTGATCTCCTCGCCGCGCGTGTAGGGGACGACGCAGAACGTGCAGTACTTGCTGCAGCCTTCCATGACCGACAGGAACGCCGTGCACGAGGTGCTGCTCGGCTCGGGAATGACGTCGAACTTCTCGATCTCGGGGAAACTCACGTCGACGACGCTGCGTTTGCCCGAACGGACCGTGCCGATCATCTCGGGCAGCCGGTGCAGCGTCTGCGGCCCGAAAACGACATCGACGAACGGCGCGCGTGCGACGATCGCCTCACCCTCCTGACTCGCGACACAGCCGCCGACACCGATGATCGTGTTCGGATGGCGCTCCTTCAGGGCTCGCCACCGGCCGAGCAGGGAGAACACTTTCTCCTGCGCCTTCTCGCGCACCGAGCAGGTATTGAGCAACAGGATCCGGGCGTCGTCGGGCGACTCGGCCGCGCTTGCGCCCAGCGACTCGGCGAGCACGTCGGCCATCTTGGCCGAGTCGTACTCGTTCATCTGGCAACCGAAGGTCTTGATGTAGAAGCGTTCGCCCAAATCGCTGCAACCCTGTAGTCGACCCGTCGACGATCGGGACGGCAACGTTACGCCTTCACGAAAGACCGCGCAACGGCCAGCGCCGCACTGAAATCAAACTCCGCTCGGTCGTCCGGCAAGGCCGACGCCGGGAACGCCGCCACCCCGATCGCGTCTCAGGCGTCGGTTTCGTCGAATTGGCGGATGCTCGGCGGCTCGGCGAGGGCCTTCATGAGCCGGTCGCTGGTACCCCTGTCCCGCTGCCAGGCCAGATACTGTTCGTATTGCTCGTGGGAATCCCAGACCTCCACCACCACAACACTGTCGGCGTCGTCCCGGTTCTGCAGGACGTCGACGCTTTTACAGCCCTCGTAGGCGCGCGTGTCCGGCAGAATCGACCCGAAAAACGCAACCAACTCGTCCCCGGTGCCGGGATTGGCCTTGAGTTCGAGAAAAACCCTTACAGACATGTCGAGACCTCTCTTTTCGACTCGCAAAACCAGCGGCATCGCCGATCCGTCGCGCCTGGCTAGAACGGGATATCATCGTCGAAGTCACCTGAATCGGATGTGCCGCCAGCCTCAGCGGCGGCGGGCGCCGCTGCCGGAGCCGGTCTCGCCGGCGCGCCGCCGGTGTCGGCGCGGCCGCCGAGCATCTGCATCTCGTTGGCAATGATCTCGGTCGTGTAGCGGTCGTTGCCGTCGCGATCCTGCCACTTGCGCGTTCTGAGCCGGCCCTCGATATAGACCTGCCTGCCCTTCCTGAGGTACTCCCCGGCGATCTCGCCGAGGCGGCCGAACAGGGCGACGCTGTGCCACTCGGTGCGCTCCTGCTGTTCACCGCTTTCCTTGTCGCGCCATGAATCCGTGGTCGCGACCCGTATGTTCGTTACTGCGCCGCCGCTTGGCATGTAGCGCGTCTCCGGATCGGCGCCAAGATTGCCGACCAGAATCACCTTATTGATGCCTCTTGCCATTCGAGCTCCCGTCGTGTGAATGGGACCCGGTTTGTCGCCCGGATTCGTGCCCGTCATTGTACGTGCTGCACTGGCCGATGACACGCGAATAACTTGGCACGCAAGCGAGGAATGCGCTGTCGGCGCCGCCCCGCAAATGATGTCCGTTCGCAACCATCCGCAACCCCACATCACAGCAGATACCAGCGAGGCAAGGACGCGAGAAACCGCGTGCGGCTTTCCGGCGGCGTTACCGATGTACAACCGTTCCGTACCCTGCACCGTCCGGGCAGCCGACGCCGGAACGGCATATCGAAACCGCGGCCGTGCCGGCTTTGCGCCGGAGTTTCCGGGCAGCGTATAGTGCTCGTTTGGCTCGCGGCCCCGCTCATCCCGCTCATGGCGACGCAGCAAATCCAGATTCGCGGCGCACGTACGCACAATCTCCAGGGCATCGACCTCGATCTGCCGCGCGACCGGCTGATCGTGTTTACGGGTCTGTCGGGATCGGGCAAGTCGTCGCTGGCCTTCGACACGCTGTATGCCGAAGGCCAGCGCCGCTACGTCGAGTCGCTGTCGGCCTATGCGCGCCAGTTCCTGTCGATGATGGAAAAGCCCGACGTCGACCATATCGAAGGGCTGTCGCCGGCAATTTCAATCGAACAGAAATCGACGTCGCACAATCCGCGCTCGACCGTCGGCACGGTCACCGAGATCCACGATTACCTCCGGCTGCTCTTCGCGCGCGCCGGCATCCCGCGCTGCCCCGAGCATGGCTCGACGCTGGCGGCGCAAAGCGTCTCGCAGATGGTCGACCAGGCGTTGGCGCTGAGCGAGGGCACTCGCACGGCCCTGCTCGCGCCCGTAGTCAAGTCGCGCAAGGGCGAACACGCTGAAAAGCTCGCGGAACTCCGCGCCGCGGGTTTCGTGCGCGTGCGCATCGATGGCACCACGTTCGACCTCGATGCGACGCCCGCGCTCGACCCCAAGGTCAAGCATGACATCGAAGCGGTGATCGACCGGCTCAGGATTCGGCCCGACATCGCGCTCAGGCTCGCCGAGTCGTTCGAGACGGCGCTCGACATCGGCGACGGAGTCGCGCAGATAGTGTTCATGGACGAAGCCGGGAGAGAGCCGATCGTGTTCTCGAACCGGTTCGCCTGTCCGAAATGCGGCTACAGTATCGCCGAACTCGAGCCGCGCCTGTTTTCCTTCAACAATCCGATCGGCGCGTGTTCCGATTGCGATGGCCTCGGGGCGCGGCGGTTCTTCGATGTCGAGCGAATCGTCAGGTACCCGCATCTGTCGCTGGCGGGCGGCGCGATCCGCGGCTGGGACCGCAACAACCCCTGGTTCTTCCGGGTCATCAGCTCGCTCGGCGAGCACTACAGCTTCGACATCGAGACGCCCTTCGAGAAGCTGTCGTCGCGGATACGCAAGATCGTGCTCTACGGCAGCGGCAGCGAGCGCATCCGGTTTCGCTACGTCAACGCGAAGGGCAGCGAGAACCAGTGGCGGCACACCTTCGAGGGCATTGTGCCCAACATGCAGCGCCGCTTCCGGGAAACCGAGTCGAGCGCGGTGCGCGAGCAGCTCGGCAGGTATCAGAGCGTGCAGCCCTGCACAAGCTGCGGCGGCACGCGTCTCAACGAAGCAGCCCGCAACGTGTTCGTCGACGATCGCGCCCTGCCCCAGATCAATGCCCTGAGCGTGAACCGGGCGCTCGAGTTCCTGAGCGATCTGAAGCTCGCCGGCTGGCGCGGCGAGATCGCCGGGAAGATCGTCAAGGAGATCCGCGACCGGCTCAGATTCCTCGCCGACGTCGGACTCGGCTACCTCACGCTCGACCGCAGCGCCGAGACGCTGTCGGGCGGCGAGGCGCAGCGCATCCGGCTCGCAAGCCAGATCGGTTCGGGCCTCGTGGGCGTCATGTACATCCTCGACGAACCGTCGATCGGCCTGCACCAACGCGACCACCGGCGGTTGCTCGATACGCTTCTCAACCTGCGCGATCTCGGCAACACCGTGCTCGTCGTCGAACACGACGCCGACGCCATCCTCGCCGCAGATCACGTCGTCGATCTCGGCCCGGGCGCGGGAGTGCACGGCGGCAAGATCGTCGCCCGGGGCACGCCCGAAGAAATCTGTGCCGAACCTGCCTCGCTGACCGGGCAGTACCTGACGGGCCGGCGCAAGATCCCGCTGCCCGCGTCCCGCCGGCATTTCGACGAGCAGACCGTGCTGAGGGTGCGCGGTGCGCGCGGCAACAATCTCAAGGCCATCGACGTCGAAATCCCGGTTGGCCTGCTGATCTGCGTCACGGGCGTTTCGGGCTCGGGCAAGAGCACCCTGATCAACGACACCGTGTATCGGCTTGCGGCGCGCGCCATCAACAACAGCGGCGAGGATCCTGCAAAGTACGACGACGTCGAAGGACTCGAGCACTTCGACCGCGTGATCGAGATCAGCCAGAGCCCGATCGGTCGCACGCCGCGCTCGAATCCGGCCACGTACACGGGTCTCTTCACACCGATCCGCGATCTCTTCGCAGCGACCCAGGAGTCGCGCTCGCGCGGCTACCAGCCCGGGAGATTCAGCTTCAACGTCCGCGGAGGCCGTTGCGAGTCCTGCCAGGGGGACGGCGTCATCAAGGTCGAGATGCACTTCCTGCCGGACGTCTACGTGCGTTGCGACGTCTGCCAGGGCAAACGCTACAACCGCGAAACGCTCGACATCAGGTACAAGGGCAAGAACATTTCGGATGTTCTCACGATGACCGTCGAGGAGGGGCTCGAGTTCTTCCGCAACGTCCCGCAGATCGCCAGGAAGCTCGGTACGCTCGACGCCGTTGGCCTGTCCTATATCGAACTCGGCCAGAATGCGACGACGCTCTCCGGCGGTGAAGCCCAGCGCGTCAAGCTCGCCAGGGAACTCTCCAAACGCAGCACCGGATCGACGCTCTACATCCTCGACGAACCGACGACAGGACTGCACTTCCACGACATCGCGCAACTGCTCGAAGTGCTTTACCGTTTGCGCGACAAGGGCAACACGGTTGTCGTCATCGAACACAATCTCGAGGTGATCAAGACGGCGGACTGGATCATCGATCTCGGCCCGGAAGGCGGCTCCGGCGGCGGAGAGGTCGTCGCGGCGGGCCCGCCGGAAGCCATCGCAGGCGACCCTCGTTCGCATACGGGCGCGGCGCTCCGGGGCGTCCTGCCCGGCGCGGACCAGCGTGTGGCGGCGCGGGAGACGTAGTTGGCCATGAAACAGCTCACTCAGCACTCGACAGGGTTTCACGCCGGCTGGCAAAACGTATCTCGGCCGGCATCGCGCGTATCGGACGGGACAGGCAATCGCCGCCGCCGGTAGCAGGAACAGTGCGATGCTCAGCAACCTCAACGACTACCCGAACGACCCGATCGAGTCGATGTTCGTGCGGCTTGCGAACGATACCCACCCCGGCAAGATCGATCTCGGCATTGGCGTGTTCCGGGACGATTCCGGCAATGTGCCCGTCATGCAGGCCGTGCGGAAGGCGGAAGGGCGGCTATACGAGCGCAATCTCTCGAAGACCTACCGCTCGCCGCTCGGAAATCTCGACTATTGCCGCCGCGTCGAAACGCTCGTGCTTGGCGAAGATCATCCGGCGCTTGCCGGCGGCAGGATCGTTTCCGCACAGACGCCGGGCGCGGGGGCGGCGCTCAGGGCGGCCGCCGAACTCGTTCATGGATTCTCCACGGACAGCGCGGTATGGGTTTCGACACCGGTCTGGGGCCACCAGATCGAGTTCTTCGAGCAGGCCGGCATGCAGATCCGCAGCTACCGCTATTACGACAGCCACCGCGCCACTCTGGACGCCGCGGGCATGCTCGAGGACCTGGGGTCGATGCGCGCCGGCGATCTGCTGCTGCTGCACGGCTGCTGCCACAACCCGACCGGCGAGGACCTGACGCCCGATCTGTGGCAAGCCATCGCCAGTGTCGTGGTCGAGACCGGCGCAGTACCGTTCGTCGATGTGGCCTACCAGGGCTTCGGCCGGGGCATCGAGGCCGATGTCGCAGGCGTTCGGCTGCTGGCGTCAAGCGTTCCCGAAATGCTCTTGACCGTGTCGTCGTCGAAATCGTTCGGCGTGTACCGCGACCGGGCGGGACTGCTGTCGATCCTGCTGCCTTCCGAAGCGCGCAATGCCGAAGCCGTACGCCGCAAGCTGCGCGACACGGTGCGGCAGCTCTATTTCATGGCGCCCGAACAGGGCGCGGCGATCGTCAACGAAATCCTCTCGACACCGGAACTCGAGGCGCTCTGGCGGGCGGAACTCGACGCCGTGCGTGCCCGCATGATCGAGTTGCGGGCCGGGCTGCGCACCACGATCGAGGCTGCGAATCCGGGCTTCGACGCAAGCTTCATCGAACGGCAGAAGGGGATGTTCTCCTGCCTGCCGATCAGCGCCGAGGAGCAGTTGCTCATGGAAAGCCGGTTCCACATCTACATGCTGCCGCCGGCGCGCGTGAACGTCGCCGCGATGAACCCGGAGCAGTCGCGCACGCTCGCCGAAGCGTTCGCGTGGATCCGCGCGCAACGCGGCGCGGCGACGGAAGCCTCGCTCAGCCGAGCCGTCTGAGCCCGACGCGGTTGCGAATCTCTTCGAGGAACGGCCGACTCTCTGCACGCGCCTTCTCGGCTCCTTTCTGCAACAGGCGTTCGACGTGGTCGGGCGCCGCAATGAGCCGCGCGTGCTCCTCGCGCGCCGCGCGCAGATGTTCGTCGATGTACTCGAACAGGTGCTGCTTCATCTCCCCCCAGCCGATCCCTTCGCGGTAGCGGCCCCGGATCGCCTCGGTCTCTGCGGGCGTCGCGAAGGCCTGGTAGATCTTGAACAGCGTGCTGGTGGCAGGGTCCTTCGGTTCCTCGGGCAACTGCGAGTTTGTCCTGATCTTCATGATCGCCTTGCGCAGGCGCTTCTCCGGCAGGAACAACGGAATCGAGTTGCCGTAGCTCTTGGACATCTTGCGGCCGTCGAGCCCCGGCAGCACGGCCGTTTCCTCGCGGATATCGGCTTCCGGCAGCACGAAGGTCTCGCCGAAATGGTGATTGAAACGAGCCGCAATATCGCGCGCCATCTCCACGTGCTGTTTCTGGTCGCGGCCGACGGGCACCTTGTGCGCATTGAACATGAGGATGTCGGCCGTCATGAGGATCGGATAGCTGAAGAGCCCCATGGTGATGCCGCGGTCGGGGTCCTTGCCGCCGCCGGCTTCGTTCTCGGCGACCGCGGCCTTGTAGGCGTGCGCCCTGTTCATGAGCCCCTTGGCCGTAACGCAGGTGAGAATCCATGCAAGCTCGGGAATCTCGGGGATGTCGGACTGCCGATAAAGCAGGACTTTCTCGGGGTCGAGGCCGGCCGCGAGCCAGGCGGCAGCGATCTCGAGGGTTGAGCGCGCGACGAGATCCGGGTCCGTGCTCTTGACGAGCGAGTGATAGTCGGCGAGAAAGAAGAACGAGCGCGCATCGCCGCGAGTGCTTGCCTCGACCGCGGGGCGGATCGCGCCGACGTAGTTGCCGATGTGCGGCGTGCCCGTCGTCGTGATCCCCGTCAATACCGTTTCCATCGTCAGTTTCGCCCTTGATCAAACAATACGCAGCGGCGCCGAAATCTCCATGCCGGCGCTGGCGTGTTGCAGCGTCGGTCCCGTCCTCAAAAACCCAGCGCGCAGCCGTCCTTGCGCGATTCCGATGCGCCAAGATACAGCCCGCGTTCGCTGTCGCGCATTATCGCCTGATAGCCGCCGAAACCGCCTTCGCCGGCATCCGGGCGGCCGACGATATGGCCGAGTCGGGTGAGCCCCGCTGGCGTCGCGTCGGGGAAGCCCGATTCCAGGCAAACCGTTCCGCCGCCGCGGATGCGCCCGCCCGTGGGCTCGCTCGAACCGTCGTGGCGGACCCGCGGTGCGTCGCCGGCTTCCTGCGCGTTCATGCCGAAGTCGACGATGTTGCTGAGCACCTGGACCTGGCCCTGCGGCTGCATTGCCGCGCCCATGACGCCGAACGCCATGACCGGGTCGCCGTCGCGCGTGACAAAGCCCGGAATGATCGTATGAAACGGCCGCTTGCCGGGCGCGTAGGCGTTCGGATGGCCGGGATCGAGGCTGAACGCCTCGCCGCGATTCTGCAGTCCGAAGCCGAATCGGCGCGCAACGACGCCGGAACCCATGCCCCGATAGTTGCTTTGTATCAGCGACACCATGTTGCCTGCCGCGTCGGCTGCCGCAAGGTAAACCGTGTCGCCGGCATCGAGTGCGCGCGGATCGCCCCAGGAAGGCTCGGTCAGTACGGCGTCCTGACGGATCAGCCGGCGGCGCTCGGCGGCGTAGTCCTTGCCGATCAGTGCAGCCAGAGGAATGTCGGCGAATGCGGGGTCGGCGTAGTGGCGTGCCCGATCCTCGAAAGCCAGCTTCTTCGCCTCGATCAAGAGGTGCAGGTGCTCGGCGCCGCCCCACTGGAGCGTACCGAGATCGTAGCCCTCGAGCAGGTTCAGCATCTGCAGCACAGCGATGCCCTGCCCGTTCGGCGGCAGTTCCCACACGTCGTAGCCGCGATAGTTCGACGACACGGGATCGACCCATTCGGAGGCGTGAGCGGCGAGATCGTCGAGGCTCAGAAAACCGCCCTGGGTCCGGACGGTCGTGACGATTTCCGCGGCGATCGGGCCGTCGTAGAACGCGTGGCGTCCATCGTCCACGATGAGCTCATAGGCCTCCGAAAGCCGCGGATTCCGGAACGTATCGCCGGGTGCGGGCGCGCGGCCCGTCGGCGCAAAGACCTCGGTCAGATCGGGGAAGGAACCGAGCCGTTCGACATCGGCAGCCCAGTACCCGGCGATGACCTCGCTGACCGGAAAGCCCTCGCGCGCGTAGCTGATCGCCGGTTGCAGGATCTCGCGCATCGACAGCGCGCCGAACCGTTCGTGCAGTTCGAACCAGCCGTCCACGGCTCCGGGCACGCTGACCGACAGAGGTCCGGACGGGGGTATCTGCGCGAGGTTCCTGTCGTCCAGATGCGCACGTGTCATGCCCAGCGGCGACCGGCCGCTCGCGTTGAGCCCGAAAAGCCTGCGCTGCGACTCGTCCCAGACGATCGCGAACAGATCTCCGCCGATGCCGCAGCCGGTCGGCTCCATGAGGCCTAGCGCCGCATTCGCAGCGATCGCGGCATCCACCGCCGATCCTCCACGGCGCAGGATCTCAAGCCCCACTCCGCTCGCGAGCGGCTGGCTCGTCGCGACCATGCCGCGCCCGGCCATGACGAGCGAGCGCGTCGCAAAGTGGTTTCCGAAGGGACGGTCCAAGCGGATCTGGTTTGACAGGTCGCGGCCGCAGCGGCCCCGCTGCCTGGTAGATGTGAACAGGGACGCCTATTATTCCCGAGATTGCACGGTTAACCAACGCGAACGGTCGTTCTGAAGCTCAGGAGCCTGCACCGCAGGACTTCGCGGCTGCGAATCCACGCCCATTCGCCCCTTCGACCGATCGATTCAGTCAAATATGGCCCGACATTCTCCTCAATCGATCGACCGAAGGGACTGCGACAGCAAATTCTCGCACTCGCGACTTCCCACGGTACGGGCTCCCGGATGAATCGCGCCGAGCCCGACCTGCCGGCGCTCTACGCACGCCACGTCGACATCATGGCGTTGCGGTTCGAAACCGCGCTGGCCGAGTCGGATTTCGACGGCATCGTGATTTTTTCGGGCGAGCTGCAGCACTATCCCCGGGACGACACGACGGTACCGTTTCGCGTGGACCCCTGGTTTGCCGCATGGCTGCCGCTCACGGAGTTGCCGGGATCGGCTCTGGTCGTGAGTCCCGGGCGGCGTCCGCTCATGATCTACCGGCAGGACGATGATTTCTGGCACGCGCCGCCCGACGATCCGGAAGGGTTCTGGACGGTGCACTTCGACGTCCGGATTGCGGCAACGAGCGCCGAAGCGGATTCACTGCTTGCCGGTCTCGAGGGCCGCTACGCGTCGATTGGTGCGGCCAACGGCGGCTCCGCGAGCAAAGGGTTCACGGACGATGCCGCACTGCTCGCGCGCCTGGACTTCTGCCGTGCCGCGAAGACGGACTACGAGATCGCGTGCATGACGCGCGCAAACTCGATCGCGGCCGCAGGGCACCTCGCCGTCGGCGCGGCGTTCGCCGAGGGCGTATCGGAGTATTCGCTCCATCAGCGGTATCTCGGCGCGACGGCCCAGTGCGAATCCGAACTGCCCTACGCCAGCATCATCGCGATGAACAACCATGCGGCGATACTGCATTACCAGCGGCGCGATCGCGCTGTACCGGCTCAATCGCGGTCGCTGCTCATCGACGCGGGCGCGCGCTTCAATGGCTATGCGGCGGATGTCTCGCGCACCTGGGTCTCGTCCGACGCATTCTTCGCCGAGTTGCTCGAGTCGATGGAAGCGCTGCAGCAGACCCTGTGCGCCGAGGTCAGCGCGGGCATCGACTTCGTGGATCTCAACGAGCGCACGCACGAACTCCTTGCGGGCGTCCTGAGCGAGCACGGTCTGGTCACCTGCAGTGCGGACGAAGCCCACGCCAGCGGCATCACGCGCACGTTCCTGCCGCACGGACTCGGCCACCTGCTCGGACTGCAGGTGCACGATGTCGGCGGGCACCAGAGCAGGCCGACAGGCGACCTTCGCCCCGCGCCTGAGCCACACCCGTTTCTCCGCCTGACCCGCGTGCTCGAACCGGGCTTCACGCTGACGATCGAACCGGGGCTGTACTTCATCGAATCGTTGCTGAAGCGCGTCGGACCCGAATTGCGCCGCACGCTCAATCAGGACCTTGTCGAACGCCTGCTGCCGTACGGCGGCATCAGAATCGAGGATAATCTCGTCGTTGAACCGTCAGGCGCGAGGAACCTGACCCGCGAGGCGTTCGCGTCGCTCGGGCGCGCATGACGGTCCTGCGAAGCGCGCGCATCGGAACAATACGAACGATCCGCCTATGTCACACAGAACCCGAGACCTGCCGCCGCTCAGCGGGCTGAGCCACGCGGTCCGCGAACTCAGATACCACGAGATATCGCGCCAGTTCGGCGCCGTCGCGTTGATTCTGCTGTTTGCCCTGACGGCTGAACCGGCCACCTTGCCGGTCGCGCTCGGAATCCCGCTCGCACTCGTCGGCACGGCAACTCGGCTCTACGCGAGCGGTTTCATCGTCAAGAACGAGCAACTTGCGATCAACGGTCCGTATGCGCTCGTGCGCCACCCCCTGTACACGGGCAACATTCTCATCGTTTGCGGTTTCGCGCTCGCGAACGCGACCTGGTGGGCGCCGCCCGTGACGCTGGCGTTCTTCTGGTTCTACTATCCGCCCGCCATCGAGTACGAGGACCGCAAGCTCAGGAGATACTTCGGCGAGCAATGGGAACGCTGGGCCCGGGACGTGCCCGCCCTCGTGCCGGCTCTGCAAAACGCCAAAGCCATGGGCGGCGGCCGCTGGTCGTTCGCGAAAAGCATGTGGCGCAACGGCGAGATCGTGATTGCCGTGTACATCCTCGCCTGCATGGGTGCGATCGTTTGGTAGCCCGCCTCGTCGCGCAATGTCCCCGCAGGCAGGCAGCGGAGCGATGAAGGCCGACGACAACCGGCGCGACGAGCTCGCGGCCTGGCTCCGCAAGGAGGTCGGGACGAACCCCGGCACGCTGCTCGGGCGCGGCTACCAGGCGTCCGTGCACCGCTACACGAGCCCGCTCGGGGATGTGGTCGTCAAGCGGCCACACAGCAACTTCCCGCTGCGCCTGCTCGGCCTCGCGACGCTCAAACGCGAACAAAGGGTCTATGAGCGGCTCGCGAACGTGGCCGGAATCCCGCGATCGTACGGACTTCTCGACGACGGCTATCTCGTTCTCGAAGCGATCGACGGGCCCTCGCTGCGCGACCACGAACCGCATCTCGAGAACCGCGAGCGTTTCTTCGCCCGCCTGTTCGAGACGATCGCGGCGATGCACGAAGCCGGCGTCGCCCACGGCGATCTCAAGCGCAAGGACAATGTGCTCGTCGGTCCCCGGGAACGCCCCTACATCATCGACTTCGGCGTCGCCAGCCTGAGGAAACATCCGGCGCGCACGTGGAACAGCATGCGGTTCGCCTGGTTCGCACAACTCGACGTGAACGCCTGGATCAAGCTCAAGTATCGAAGGAATATGCGTGAACTCTCGCCCGAGGACGCCGCGCGCTACCGGCCGCTATGGCTCGAGCGCATCGCCCGCTGGATCCGGATACCGTGGCAGAAACTGACCCTGCGCCGGCCCCGCCAGCGCTGGCGGCAACACCGAAGCCGAAACAAACCCCGGTAACGAGTGCCATAAGCCGAGCGGCCACCCAACCTCCCGCACACCTACAGGCGGCCGAGCGCATCGTCTGTCCCCGAATCCCTTCGACCAAAGGGAGGGGTGAGGGGATAGACGATGTGAGCGGCCGCCGGACCACCGCACCACGGTCGCTCAGTCTTCAGCTTCCGGCTGATCGAGCAACTGGACGATGGCCATCGGTGCGGCATCGCCGGCGCGATTCCCCATCTTGAGAATCCGCAGGTAGCCGCCCGGCCGATCCTTGAACCGCGGCCCGAGTTCGGTGAAGAGCTTCCCGACGGCAGCGTCGTCCCTGAGTCTTGAAAACGCGAGCCTGCGCAGGCGCCCGGCATCGCCTGAGTTCTCGCTGGCGTGCCTTGCGAGCGTAATCAGCGGCTCGACGACGCGCCTGAGCTCCTTGGCCTTCGGCAGGGTCGTGCGAATCGTCTCGTGCTGCAGCAGCGAGACGGCAAGATTTCGGTACATCGCCTTGCGATGCGCCGATGTCCTGCCGAGCTTGCGGCCGGATTTTCTGTGACGCATTGTCCTTGAGCCTGTCTAGAATGCCAGCGGCGCCGCCTCTTCCTCGGTACGCAGCGCGGGCGGCGGCCAGTTGTCGAGCCGCGTACCGAGCGCAAGACCGTGCCGCTCCAGCACTTCCTTGATCTCCGTCAGCGACTTCTTGCCCAGATTCGGAGTGCGCAGCAGTTCGACTTCGGTGCGCTGCACGAGGTCGCCGATGTAGTTGATGCTTTCGGCCTTCAGGCAGTTCGCGGAACGAACCGTGAGTTCGAGCTCGTCGACCGGTCTCAGCAGGATCGGCGCCACAAGGGCCTCCGCGCTGCCGTATCCCGGATCGCCGTCGCCCTGCAATTCGACGAAAACATCAAGCTGGTTCTTGAGAATGCTGCCGGCGCGCCGGATCGCATCCTCGGCATCGATCGTGCCGTTTGTCTCGATGTCGATGATGAGCTTGTCGAGATTGGTCCTTTGCTCGACGCGCGCCGCCTCCACGCCATAGGTCACACGGCGTATCGGCGTAAACGAGGCATCGAGCTGCAATCGACCGATCGGCCTTGTCTGTTCCTCGAATGTCGCCGCCTGGGTCGCCGGGTGATAGCCGCGTCCGCGCGCTACCTTGAGAATCGCCCGCAGTTCGCCGGCCTTGGTCAGGTTGGCGATGACGAGATCCGGGTTGACGATCTCGATGTCATGGTCGGCCTGGATGTCGCCGGCCAGCACCGGACCGGGACCCTTTTTGGCCAGCGTCAATTCCGCTTCGTCGCGGGAGTGCATCCTGATCGCGACGGCCTTGAGGTTGAGCAGGATGTCGACGACATCCTCCTGCACTCCCTCGATGCTCGTGTATTCGTGGAGCACGCCTTCGATCTCCGCCTCGACGATGGCCGCTCCGGGCATCGACGACAGGAGAATCCGCCTGAGCGCGTTGCCGAGCGTATGACCGAAACCGCGCTCGAAGGGTTCTACCGTGACCTTGGCCCGGTTCAGTCCAACCGACTGGACCCTGACGGCACGCGGCTTCAAGAAATCAGTCGCTGATCCCTGCATCTGAGAGTTTCCTCGCGTTACTTGGAGTAAAGCTCGACGACCAGATTCTCGTTGATCTCCGGAAGGATCTCGTCGCGCTCGGGGAGGGCCTTGAGCGTACCCTCCATGTTCTTGTCGTCAACCTCGACCCACTCCGGAAAACCGACCTGTCCGGCGATATCGAGCGCGGCCTGGATTCGGGTCTGCGCCTTGGCGCGCTGCCGCACGGCCACCTTGTCGCCGGCCTTCAACTGGTAGGACGGAATGTTGACGATCCTGTCGTTGACCACGATGCCGCGGTGGCTCACGAGCTGGCGCGCCTCCGCCCGCGTGGACGCAAAACCCATGCGGTAGACAACATTGTCGAGGCGCGCCTCGAGCATCCTGAGCAGATTCTCGCCCGTGGATCCCTTGACCTTCGACGCCTTCTTGTAATAGTTGCGAAACTGTCGCTCGAGCACGCCGTACATCCGGCGCAGCTTCTGTTTCTCGCGCAGTTGCACGCCATAATCCGACATACGCGGACGCCGCTGCCCGGGGCCGCCGGGCGGCACCTCGAGCTTGCACTTCGCCTCAAGCGGCTTGATGCCACTCTTGAGAAAAAGGTCGGTGCCCTCGCGCCTGGAAAGCTTGCAAGTTGGACCTCTGTATCTCGCCATTTCGTTTCCGCTCAGACTCTTCGTCGTTTCGGTGGCCGGCAGCCGTTGTGTGGAATCGGGGTCACGTCCTCGATCTGCGAAATTCGAAAACCGAGCGCATTGAGCGCCCGCACGGCGGACTCGCGGCCGGGGCCCGGCCCCTTGACCCGGACCTCGAGGTTCTTGACCCCGTACTCCTTGGCCACGGTGCCCACCTTTTCCGCAGCCACCTGGGCGGCGAACGGCGTGCTCTTTCTCGACCCCCTGAATCCGCAGCCGCCGGATGTCGCCCAGGAGAGGGCGTTACCCTGACGGTCCGTAATCGTGATGATCGTATTGTTGAACGATGCATGAATGTGCGCGACAGCATCAACGATCTGTCGCTTGACCTTCTTCTTCGCAGGTCCGCGCTGTCTTGCCATGGTGACTCCTGACCCTACTTGCGGATCGGCCGGCGCGGTCCCTTGCGGGTCCGGGCATTCGTGCGCGTCCGCTGACCCCGGCTAGGCAGACCGCGGCGATGGCGGATCCCGCGATAGCAGCCGAGATCCATGAGACGCTTGATGTTCATTCCGACCTCACGGCGCAGGTCGCCTTCGATCGTGAGCCCGCCGACGAGATCCCTGAGCCTGGCGACCTCCGGTTCGGTGAGGTCCCGAACCTGCGTCGCGGGATCGATATCGGCCGCGAGGCAGGCCGCGAGAGCCCGATTGCGCCCGACACCATAGATCTGCGTCAGCGCGATCGAGACGTGCTTGTGCACCGGTATGTTGATACCTGCGATACGTGCCATCGTCGCGCCCCCTAGCCCTGCCGCTGCTTGTGACGGGGATCCGTGCAAATCACCCGGACCACGCCGTTGCGGCGGATGATCTTGCAGTTTCTGCACATTTTTCGGACCGATGCCCTGACTTTCATTTCAATGCTCCTGGCCGCACTAGGTCGGACGCCTGCCGTAGCCCTTGAGGTTGGCTTTCTTCATCAGGCCTTCGTACTGATGCGTCATCATGTGCGCCTGCAGTTGCGCCATGAAGTCCATCGACACAACGACAATGATCAGCAAGGACGTACCACCGAAGTAGAAGGGCACGTTGAACTGCAGGATCATGAACTCCGGCATCAGACATACGCCGGTGATGTAGATCGCGCCCCAGAACGTCAGCCGCGTCAGCACCTTGTCGATGTACTCGGCGGTCTGCTGACCCGGCCTGATCCCGGGAATGAAGGCGCCCGAACGCTTGAGATTGTCGGCGGTCTCCCGGGAATTGAATACGAGGGCGGTATAAAAGAAACAGAAGAAGATTATAAGCGCGGCATAAAGCAGGATGTAGATCGGCTGTCCCGGCGCCAGGCTCGCCGCCAGTCGCTGCAGCCACGACACGGCCTCGGCCGTTCCGAACCAGGTCGCGATCGTTGCCGGAAAGAGAATCAGGCTCGACGCGAAAATCGGCGGGATCACGCCCGACATGTTGATCTTGAACGGCAGATGGCTCGTCTGGCCCGCGTACATGCGCCTGCCCTGCTGGCGCTTGGCGTAGTTCACGGTGATGCGCCGCT
>CAXXDW010000004.1:0-311516 GCA_963665575.2 Gammaproteobacteria bacterium
CCGGAAAGCGGTCGAGCACGCCGTCGAACATCATGTGGGTCAGAAACACGGTCGTCTCCAGCGGATTACCGACGATATTGCCGAGATTGCCGCGGCCCGGCCAGCCCGCCCTCGCGCACGACGTTCGTTGCGTTGTTCGGGTGCATGAAGATCGGTACGCCGAGCTCCTCGACTTTCGCCCAGAAGACGTCGTACTCGGGTGTTGTCGGCGGTTCGTTCGCGACGTGGCCGCCGATGGACGCGCCGCGATGGTCGAGCTCGTTCACCGCGTATTCGAGCTGCTCGGCGGCCAGGTCGGGAAACTGCAGCGCCACCGAGCTCAACGCAACGAAGCGGTCCGGGTACATCGCGCACCATTCAGCGAGCCCCTCGTCGTGCACCCGGACGATCCGTGCCGCGAGATCGCGATCCTGTGCATACCACCAATAGTTGTTGACGCTCAGCGCCTGGATATCGATGCCCCTCGCATCCATGACTTCGAGCCGGTCGGGCCCGAGCGTCAATCCCGGAAAACCGGGGTTGAACGGCGTCGGCATGCCCTCCGGCAGGATGTCCGCCACCTCGGCAAACACGCAATGTGCGTGGATGTCGACGATGGTCACCGGTTCGCCGCCGACGGTGACGTCCCGGCGCGCAGATTGCGCCAGACCCGGCAGCGCGCCGCCCGCGAGCCAGGCGCCGACGGTCGCGTGGCCGGCCGTTCGAAGGAAGTCTCTTCGATTTGACATGATCTCCCCCTGTACCTGCTGTGGCGGGCAGCCGGCGAAACCGGACCGGCACCGCATGAACGTTTTGACTATACCCCGGGAGCAGCGAGCGCGGGAATCGAGCCGTAAAGCGCCTGCTCGAACCGCCGGTAGACGTCAATGCAGGCCGGGTCGGCAAACGGGCTGAACTGCATGAGAAGGACCGCCCCGATCCCCGCCCGTGGATCGACCCAGAAGTAGGTATTCCATATTCCGGCCCAGCCATAGCTGCCGGCCGCGCGCCCGCCGGGCTGGCCGCGGGTCTCGATCGCGAAGCCGAAGCCGAAGCGCTGCCCGCCGTCAAGAAACAGGAAGTCGTTGCTGTATCCCGGCGCGATCGTCGCCTGACGCTCAGCCATGCGGTCGCCGATCTGGTTTTCGCTCATCGAGTCGATGGCGGCCCTGTCGATCAGGCGAACGCTGCCGACGCGCCCGCGGTTCAGGAAGAACCGCACGAACCTCAGCCAGTCCGACGCCGTCGAGTACAGCCCTCCCCCGCCGCGCGGCGGATTGCCGCTGCTTTCGGTGACACGCTCCCGGAACGCTCCGTGGATACGGTAGTGCGCCGCAACCAGCCGGTCCGGATTCGCCGGCAGATCGAAACCTGTCGTCAGCATGTCCAGGGGACCGAATATCCGTTCGGCGAAGAACTCGTCGAGACGTCTCCCGGAAACCGACTCGACGACCCGGCCGGCGATGTCAGTGCTCACGCCATAACCGAACTTCTCGCCAGGCGGTCGCACGAGAAAGGGGGGAGGCTGCAGGGGATCGGGCCGATCCCCGGAAACCGCCCTGAGCGGTGCATCGAGAAACCAGTAGCCGTAACCGGAGGTGTGCGTCAGCAACTGTCGGACGGTTACGGGCCGAGTGGACCTGCTTGTCGTGACCGCACCGGTGCGGGCATCGAAGGATTCGAGTACTTCCGGTTGCCGGTAGGAAGCGAGATACGCCGCAAGCGGGACATCGAGATCCACTCGGCCTTCGTCCACCAGCATCATGACCGCAAGGGAGGTGACGGCCTTGGTCATCGAGGCGATCCGGAAGATACCGTCGACATCCATCGGCCGCGGCCCGGATGTCCGTGCAAGTCCCGCGGCGCCCTCGTACACGCAGCCGGCCGGATCCGTGACGGCCGCGACGACCCCGGGAACCTGACCGGCTTCGACGGCGCCGTTCAGGACAGCGTCGAGCGCGCCGCGATCGAGCGTCGGGTGATCTGTGCGACTAGTCCGTGCGCTCCGCATGGATCTCGTAGACGAAGTCCATGTCCTCGCCAACCTGTACCGCACCCATCATCACGCTGAACGGCGTCATGCCGAGCGCTTCGTGACCCAGGGTGAACGAGCCGCTCGCGACGAGACCGTCACCGTCGACGACGATCTCGGTCGGAAGGGTGACCTCGATCGTGCGGTCGAGAATCTCGATGGAGAGGTCGATCGACGCGTCCGCGCCGGGCCCCGTCCAGTTGCTCCCGCTGACGCGAATTGACGGAAACCGCTCTCCGTCGAGGACCGCTTCGGTGAGCATGTTTTCACGCGTTCCCTCGATGTCCTCGGCCGACGGAACGGAACTGAACTCCTCGCCGTACAGGTTCCTGAGTTCGGGATCGTCGATGATCAGCACGGCCACGGGAAACTCGAATTCGAACGACGACTGCGACGGATCGGCAGCGAGGTTGACGGTGCCGTCGAGCGCCGCGACGGAGATCACATGGCTGTGACCGAACCGCGCCATCGGACCGGCCCGATAGATGCGCCAGTGGATGTCGCTGCGCTCGGCATCGATCTCGTACGCTCCGGGGGCGCCGTCCTCCTGAGCGGCCGCCGTGCCGGCCGCCGCCATCGCGGCATGCAACCCGCAGATCCAAAGGTATCTCATGCGCACTTCCTTCCGCTCCCGAGTCATCCGCCACGGTTTGAAGCGGCGAAGCTTACCACGCGTCGACGTCCGCCCGGACGCCGCTGCAACGGCCTGCCGGCGTCCGATCGGCGAGTGTTGCGACCGCGGTAGCAATGACCTGCCGGCGCCGCACGAAACGCAAGGAATCTTGACAAATCCCGCACCAGCAGGGCTTTCTGCAAGGATCGATCGGTGGTAACGTTGGAGCGGACGTGTGCGAAATGAGAAACCGTAACGTGAAGTCGAGCGTGCTCAGGCTGGCGGCTGCGGCCGGTTGCGGCTTGCTCGTGGGTTGCTCCTCGTCCGTCGTCGTCCTTTCGGACTTCCCCACCCCGCTGATCGAACCGTTGCCGGTCCGCATGGGCGTCATATACGACGCGGAACTGTACGACTTCGTTCACGCCGAGCAGATCCCGCAGCAATCCATCTGGACGATCCAGTTGGGCGACGCCAATATCGCAATGCTCGAACCGTTGTTCGGTGCGATGTTCCTCGAGACCCGGGAAGTCGAGGACCTCCCGGTGGGTCCCGTCGATATCGCGAGCCTCGACGGCGTGATCCATCCCGTGCTGCAGCGATTCGAATTCGATGTCCCGATCGGTCAGCGCGACGAGTTCGTCGAGGTCTGGATGCAGTACGGGCTGTCGCTCTATGAACCGGACGGCCAGCTCGTTGTCGAATGGACCGTGAGCGGTTACGGCAAGTCGGAGCTCGCCAGGAACCGGGAACAATCCGTCGAACGCGCGGCGATCGTGGCAATGCGGGAAGTGGGAGCGGCGATTTCCACACAGTTTTCCGAACAGGCCGAAGTCGCGTATTGGCTGGAGGAAAGGCAGAATGAATCCGCATTGGCAGTCGATTCAAGAATCGCCAATTAGGTCGCTCCGATCGGCGCGCCTCGTAGTGGCGCTTGCGGCGGGCTCCGTGCTCATGAGCGGCTGCGGCGTCACCTCGCTCATGGAACCCTACAAGCAAACCGATGCCGTCATCGGTTCCGGCGAACAGGTCGTCGTCCTCGCCCGCAAGCATCACGCGAGCCACGAGGCGGAAGGCGATTTCGTCGAATGCATCAGCGACGCGCTCGCGCGCGGCGACAACGGAATCGAAGTGCACCCGTCCACGCAGTTCGAAGACATGATGTACCCCTGGTTCGAGCCTTCGACAGCGCCGCTCGACACGAGCGAACTTGGCGAACTGCTCGACAGGGCCGGGCGTTCTCGAGCAGGTGCAGACGACCGGTGTGCGCTTCCTGATCTGGCTCGACGGCTCCACCGACCGCGTATCGAGCGGCGGCGGCATCACCTGCGCTGCGGGCGTCGGCGGAGCCGGTTGCATGGGGCTCGCCTGGTGGGAAGACGACGCCACGTACGACGCCACCGTCTGGGACATCCACGAACTGTCGAACACGGGCACCATTCACGCGGATTTCTCGGGCCGATCGGTCATGCCGGCGATCATCATTCCGCTGCCGTTCATCGCCCGACCGCAGGCGAAGGCCTGCCGCGGACTGACCGAGCAGCTCGAGCAGTTCCTGACCTCACCAGCCGGTGACGGCGAGGGAATCAATCTCGGCTGAGATCCGGCGACCGGGCTGCGGAGGACCATTGACGTGGCCAACGGCATACCAACCCTCCACGACGCAACCACGGAACCGGTCGACGTCCGCGCGACGCAGGAACGCGATGACCCATCACCGAGTGCCACGCAGAAATCACCTGCCGGCCGCGGCACCGACGGCGCAGATCCATCCGCAAGCAATCTCGCCGAAATTGCGCGCCGCTGCAACGATCTCGAACAGCGTCTGGCCGCGAGCGCAACTGCGATCGACACACTGGCCCGCCAGCTTGGCATGACCCAGCAGGCCGTGATCGAAGCCAACGATGCCCGGCAATCATTGATGCAGGAACTGCGTGAATGCGACGAGCGGCTCGCGGCCCTGGAGCACATGTCCGGCGGCGGCGGAAAACCACGGCGCCTGCGCAAGGAGATTCGGCAACGCGACCTCGAGATAGAGTCGCTGTCCGGATACATCGAAAGCCGTCGCAGCCACTGGGAGGACATGGAAGCGCTCATCGCCTCCAAGAGCAGCCGCATCGACGAGCTCGAGCAGGAACTCGGGCAACGGGTCGAGCGCGAAGAACGCGCGGAGCGATTCGCCCGGCAGGAGTCGCAGCGCGCCAGCGAACTCAGAACCCAACTCGAAAAGTTGAGTTCCGGAAAGCACGAACGTCCCGCCGAGACGAAGCCCGAGACCGCGCCGGCGGCAGCGCAGCACAAGGACGAGTCCTGAAAGGAGCGACAATGCACGGACGCCTCAGGAATGAAGCGATTCTCACGGGCCTGCTGCTCGCATTCGGGATGTTCGTCCTGCCGGTCGCGATCTACTTCGTCGGCCAGCAAGTCATCGGCGAATACGAGGGCAGCGGCGCGGTCGGTTTGGTTGTCGAGCTCTGGTCGGCGCTGGTCCGAGCCGACGCCGTCGCGTGGGCTCTCGTACTGAGTCCCTACTTCATCGTGCAATTACTGCGGCTGACCTGGAAGATGTGGCGGTGGACTTGATTCGCCAGCGCAAGGAACCGAAACTAGGCAGTCGCATTCTGGCACTGTGCCGTCAGCGTGTGTTTCAAGGAGGTAACGTGAAGGAGAAACTCTGCCGCCTGTCGATCGGCGCTGTACTCTGGGCGGTATGCCTGAGTGCCACGGCCGACCTCGAACCGCTGACTCCGTTACAGATGGCTGAAAGGCACCCGACGATCAGCCAGAACGTCTCCAAACTCATCGAAGAACTGCACTACGCGCGGCCTCGGCTCGACAATTCCCTCTCCTCGGCGATCCTCGATCTTTATCTGGACACGCTCGACGGCAATCGCATGTACTTCCTGGCCCGCGATATCGCCGCGTTCGGCCGCTACCGATACGAATTTGACGAGCGCGCGCGCAACGGCCAGCTCGATCCGGTGTTCGAAATATTCAACGTATTCCGGGAGCGCACGAAGGAACGCATAACCCACGCGCTCGAGCTCGTCGCCGTAGAGCCGGATTTCGCGCTCAACGAGTCGTATCGATTCGACCGCACGGATCTCGCATGGCCCGTCACCGAGGCGGACATTCGCGAAATCTGGCGACGCAAGGTCAAGAGCGATGGCCTGAGTCTCGTGCTGGCCGGCGAAAGCTGGGAGGAGGCGAAGGAAACCCTGACCCAGCGTTACGAGCGCCTCTACAGGCGAGTGCAGCAACTGACCGCCGACGACGTGTTCGAGACGTTCATGAACGCCGTTGCACACACGATGGATCCGCATTCGAGCTACCTCTCGCCGCGGCAGAGCGAGGAATACCGGATTCAGATGAGCCTGTCCTACGACGGCATCGGCGCTCGACTGCAACTGCAGGACGACTACGTCACGATCATGGAAATCATCCCCGGCGGCCCGGCAGCGGCCGACGGGCGCCTCAAGCCCGAAGACCGCATCACCGCGGTAGCCGAGGGTGAAGACGGAGACTTCGTCGACGTGATCGGCTGGCGCCTCGACGATGTCGTGCAGATTATCCGCGGACCCGGAGGAACGCTGGTCCGGCTGCAGATTCTGTCCGGCGGTGCGGCGCCCGGTACGCCGCAAAACGTCATCGCACTGACTCGTGACAAGATCACACTCGAGGAACAGGCAGCGAAAAAGAGCGTCGTGGATGTGCCGTTCGAGGGGCAATCCTACAAGGTCGGCGTGATCGAGGTTCCAAGCTTCTATCAGGACTTCGCCGCACGCAGCCGCGGCGACGAGGACTACGTCAGCACGTCGCGCGATGTCGCCCGGCTGATCGGCGAGCTCGAGGCCGAAGGCATCGACGGCATCGTGATGGACCTGCGCAACAACGGCGGCGGCCATCTGTCCGAAGCTACCGAACTCAGCGGTCTGTTCATCGATCGCGGACCCGTCGTGCAGCTTCGCGAGACCCGCGGCAACACCCAGGTACTCGACGACCCGAGCCCCACTGCCATCTACGATGGTCCCCTGGCCGTGCTGGTCGATCGCTACAGCGCGAGCGCGTCGGAGATCTTCGCGGCCGCCATACAGGACTACGAACGCGGCGTCATCATCGGCCAGCAAACCTTCGGCAAGGGGACCGTGCAGAACCTGTTCAACCTCGACCAGGTCATGCGGGGCACGAACAACGGCCAGCTCACGCTGACAGTCGGAAAGTACTACCGCGTCACCGGCGAGAGCACGCAGAACCGCGGCGTCATACCTGACATCCAGTTGCCGTCGCTGGTCGATACGGAAACGGTCGGAGAGAGCACGCGTGAAACCGCCCTCCCCTGGGATCGCATCGAACCGACGCGCTTCAGGGCGGAATCCTCGCTCGACAGCTCGATCGCGGCGCTGCAGAACCGGCAGATCGACCAGTTCGCCGACGATCCGGACTTTCGCTACCTGCGCCGTAATGTCGCAGCGTTCGAGGAGGCTCGCGAGCAGACGTCGGTATCGCTAAATCTTGTCGAGCGCGAAGCGGAGCGTGAAACGACGGAGCAGGAACGCCTCGACCGGGAAAACCAGCGGCGCATTGAACTTGGGCTTGAACCCGCTGAGACCATCGACGAGCTTGAGGATGCGGGCTCGACTTCGGAAATCCTGCTGTCTCAGGCAACCCGCATGGTTGCCGAGATTGCATCGCTGGTCGACAGGCCGGAGATCGCTCGTACGCAGTAGTTGACCTGCCGAGCGGCGCCTCCCGACGAGACCTGCGCTCTTCGGCAGCGCAACGGCCATGGAATCGCTCCGGGCGACAGTCCGGGTGGGCACCGGGCGGCACGGGCTAGCGAAAGCGATGGCCAATCTCGAGCAGGTAGTCCAACCACTTGTTCAGCATGATGTTGCTGTGCCAGCGCCGGTCCAGTTCGACCGAGTGACCGTTGGCGAGTGCCCTCAGGACCGCGTGACGGTGCGACGTACACACGCCCCTGGCCTCCGCAAGCCGCGCATCGTGATATAGCCGCACCGTGAGGTCGGGGTCCGCAATACACTCGGCCTCGCCTTCCTCGAACCAATAGGTTAGCTGCAATGTCGTGGTGTAGGGTTCACGGCGCGTGCATTCGAGATACAGATCGCAGTCGTCGGCAACCGACGACAGCCACGGCGTGTTCATGAAGCTCAGATCGCCGACGAGCTGACGGAACTTCATGTAGTTACTTTCGTAGATCGTCATCAGCCCGGTGAAGCTGCCGGGCCGATATACGCACTGCGGCACGATCAGGCTGTCTGCGAAAGCGGTGTCGACGGTGTGCTCCATGGCCCGAGAATGCCACAGCCGGCAGCCGCGAACCAAGACCTGAAAGGTCCGCCGGGACCAGGAAAGTTCCGATGGGTCCGGGGCCTCAGGGCCGTACGCGGCGCTGGACACCCGTGTCGTTGAGGATCGTGCTCGCGATTTCCTCGACCGAGGAGTGCGTGGTATCCACGTAAGGAATCCTGAAGCGCTCGAACAGCGCCTCCGCGGCGCGAAGCTCAAAGTTGATCTGCTGAACGGTTGCGTAGCGGCCGTGCGAGCGCCGCTCCAGCCGGATCTGTCGCAGGCGATCCGGTGCAATGGTGAGCCCGTATAGCTTGGCCCGGTAGGGCGCGAGCCCGCGAGGCATATCGTTCGTTTCGAGATCCTCTTCGGCGAGCGGGTAATTCGCCGCAAATATTCCGTACTGCAACGCGAGATACAGGCAGGTTGGCGTCTTCCCCGAGCGGGAAACGCCGACGAGCACCACATCCGCCCTGTCGTAATCGCGCAGGGCGTGCCCGTCGTCCGCCGCCAGCGCGTAGTTGGTGGCCTCGATGCGCTGGTCGTATTTCGTCTCGTCGACCATGCCGTGAGCGCGGCCGGGCGTATGCGAAGAGACGCTCTGCAGTTCCGCCTCCAGGGGGCCCAGAAACGCCTCGAACACATCAAGAACCAGACCGTTGCACTTGAGCAGCACCGACCGCACCTCATCCTGCACAAAGCTCGCGATCACGATCGGCCGAAGGCCCTCTTCGTCAGCGATCCGATCGATCGTTTCAGCCAGCCGCTCAGCCTTGTCAATGGTGTCAACGAATGGCACAGTCATCTGACTGAATTGGACGCCATCGAACTGGGTCAGAAGACTGTGTCCAAGCGTCTCGGCAGTGACGCCGGTCTGATCGGACACGAACAGTACGGTGCGTTGGGTCATGACCCGGGCTATTGTTCACTTCTGCCGGGCCATGACAAGAGAGCTTTGCATGGAAGACTACGTCGTCTGGTTCGCCGATAGCGACATCACGGACGTCCCGCGCATCGGCGGCAAGAACGCATCGCTGGGCGAAATGATCGGCAAGCTGTCCGGACTCGGAATTCAGGTGCCCGGCGGTTTCTGCGTCACCGCTGAAGTGTTCGAGAAATTTCTCGGCCAGGATGGGCTCGGCGGGACGATTCAGGGGATCCTTGCCGGCCTTGACGTCAGCAACGTGGACGACCTCGCGCACAGGGGTGCGGAAATCCGCAATACCATCCTTGGCACACCGCTGCCGCGGGGACTCCGACAAGCGGTCTCGACAGCGTGGCATGAACTGTGCGAACACGAACAGATTGCAGTCGCTGTACGGTCCTCGGCGACAGCAGAGGATCTCGCGGGTGCGTCGTTCGCAGGTCAGCAAAAGTCGCTGCTCAACGTCGTCGGGGTCAGCGAGATCATGTCGGCGATACACGAGGTCTACGCTTCACTGTACAACGACCGCGCGATCGCCTATCGGGTCCACAAGGGCTTCAACAACAGCCACTACGCGATGTCGGTTGGAATCCAGCGCATGGTCCGCGCCGACATCGGCAGTGCCGGCGTCGTATTCACTCTGGATACCGAGTCAGGGTTCCGCGATGTGGTGTTCATCACCTCATCCTACGGTCTTGGCGAGTCGGTGGTTCAGGGCGTCGTCAACCCGGACGAGTTCTACGTCTACAAGCGCGCCCTGCGTGACGGCCGGTACGCCATCGTTCGCCGCACAATGGGCTCAAAAGCGCGCAAGCTCGTCTACGGCCACGGCAACGACCAGCGCGTGCGCTTCGTCGATGTCGAGCATGCCGATCAGCAGCGATTTTCGCTCAGCGACGAGGACGTCCTCGAACTCTCCCGGCAGGCGCTCATCATCGAAGAGCACTATGGCCGCCCCATGGACATCGAGTGGGCCAGGGACGGCGTCGACGGCCAGATCTACATTCTCCAGGCCAGACCCGAGACGGTGCAGAGCCGGCAGTCCGCAGGCAACGTCCGCTTTTCGCTAAAGCAGCGCGGCCGCGTGCTCGCGCGTGGGCGTGCCATCGGACAGCGCGTCGGCAGCGGCCGGGCACGGATCGTCGAAAACGCACGCGAGATGAACCTCGTGCAGCCAGGCGACGTGCTCGTCACCGACATGACGGACCCCGACTGGGAACCGGTCATGCAACGAGCGGCTGCGATCGTCACCGATCGCGGCGGCAGAACCTGTCACGCTGCGATCATTGCCCGCGAGCTTGGAGTTCCGGCCGTCGTCGGCTGCGGCGACGCGACCGCGTCGATCATCGACGACAACGCGGTCACCGTGTCGTGCGCGGAAGGTGAAGAAGGCATCGTCTACGCCGGCAGGCTCGACTTCGAGCAGAAAAACGTCGAGTTCGGCGAACTGCCCGATCTGCCCGTAGACGTCATGATGAACGTGGGCAACCCGGATCGCGCGTTCATGTTTGCAGCGATCCCCAACAAGGGCGTGGGTCTTGCACGGCTGGAGTACATCATCAATCGAACCATCGGGGTCCATCCGCTGGCGATACTCGAATACGCGGACCAGGACGCCGACGTGCGGCACGCCATCGCCGCACAGGTCGCGGGCTACCCGAATCCGATCGTCTTCTTCATCGAGAAGCTGGCTGAAGGTATCGCGACCATCGCTGCGGCGTTCGCGCCCAATCCAGTCATCGTGAGGCTGTCGGACTTCAAGTCCAACGAATACGCGAATCTGATCGGCGGACAACGCTACGAGCCCCGCGAAGCCAACCCGATGCTCGGTTTTCGCGGCGCGGCGCGCTATGTGGATGAGGAGTTTCGCCGCTGTTTCCGGCTCGAATGCCGGGCCGTCAAGCGCGTTCGCGAAGAGATGGGGCTCGACAATGTACACATCATGGTGCCGTTCGTCAGAACCGTCGCGGAAGCGGAAAAGGTGATCGAACTGCTCGACCAGAACGGCCTCAAGCGCGGCGAACACGGACTCAACATCTACATGATGTGCGAGATTCCGAGTAACGCGCTGCTCGCGGACCAGTTCCTGGAATACTTCGACGGCATGTCGATCGGCTCCAATGACATGACGCAGCTCACGCTCGGCCTCGATCGGGATTCAGCCAGGATTGCGCCGCTGTTCGACGAGCGCGATCCAGCCGTCAAGCAGATGCTGCACATGGTCATCGCGGCATGCCGAAACCACGGCAAGTACGCGGGCATCTGCGGGCAGGGCCCTTCGGATCACCCGGACCTGGCGCTCTGGCTCGTCGACCAGGGCATCGACAGCATTTCGCTGAATCCCGATTCCGTGGTCGCCACATGGAACTATCTGGGCGAGCACCTGAAGAACTGAGCGCGCGCCCGGGGCTCCGCGCAGTGGAGCTCGTGGTCAGGCGGCCGCGTACCGGTAGACGCCGGGAGAAACGCAAGCGTGCTGCTGCGCTCAGCGCCCAAGCTGAGGGTTGAGCAGCCGTTCACGATAGAATCGGAGTTCCCGAATCGAATCGTGGATGTCGGCAAGAGCGAGGTGCGTCGACTGCTTCTCGAAGAGCTCAGCGACATCGGGAACCCAAAGGCGCGCCAGGATCTTCAGCGTCGAAACATCGAGATTCCTGTAGTGAAAGTACTTCGCGAGCAGCGGCATGTAGCGCACCAGAAACCGGCGATCCTGGCAGATTCCGTTGCCGCACATCGGCGAGGCGCCAGCCTCGGCGTACCTGCGCAGGAATCGGAGCGTGGCCTCCTCGGCCTCGGCTTCATCGACTGCGCTCTCGCGCACGCGCTCGGCGAGTCCGGACTCGCCGTGTTGCCGCGTGTTCCACTCGTCCATCGCGTCGAGCACGTCGTCGGACTGATGGATCGCGAACACGGGACCCTCGGCAAGGACGGCCAGATGCTTGTCGGTGACGACGGTTGCGATCTCGATGATGAGGTCCCGATCGGGATCGAGACCCGTCATCTCCAGATCAATCCAGATGAGGTTTTCCGGATGCCGCAAGCCGACCCGTTGCATCCTGAGATTGTAACAGCCGCGTTCACCGGGCGCGGTTGAAATCGATGCCTGAACACGGTCTGGTCGTCGCCCGTCACAGGCGCCATGTTACCGTCGAAGACACAGCGCGCTCGTGGCATCGCTGCAGTTTGCGCAGTCGCCGGCTCAGGCCTCTCGTCGGAGACGAAGTCGATTGGGAAAGGCAGGCGGATGGCACGAAACTCGTCACCGGCGTGGCCGGGCGCCGAACGGTGCTGTCAAGGATCGACAGCCGCGGCCGCCGCGAGCCCGTAGCGGCCAATCTGACGCAGCTTCTGGTCGTCGCTGCGCCCGCACCGATTCCCGACTGGACGTTGCTCGACCGTTATCTGGTGGCTGCCGAACTCACACCGGTCAAGGCCGTGATCGTGTTCAACAAACTCGATCTCATGAGCGTGGAGCCCGACGAGTTGCAGGATCTGCGCGCGATCGGCTACCCGGTATGTCTCAGCAGCGCGTTGCAGGGCACCGGCCTCGACGATGTTTCCGCGATTATGGAGGACGAGCGCGGCGCGGTCGTCGGGCAGTCCGGCACCGGCAAGTCGTCGCTGATCAACGCGTTGCTCGGCGAGAGGCTGCAAGCCGTCGGCGCACTGACCGGCAAAGGCGCGCATGGCCGCCATACGACGAGTTCAGCGACCCTCTACAGGCTCGCCAACGGGGGCGAATTCATCGACTCACCGGGCGTTCGGAACTTCGCGCCGTACATCGAGTCCATCGCGGAACTGCAACTCGGTTTTCGTGAATTCCATCCGCACCTCGGTCGGTGCCGCTTCGATGACTGCCGCCACCTGGCGGAACCGGACTGCGCGGTCAAGGCTGCGCTCGCCGAAGGCACGATTGCGTTGCGCCGCTACGAGAGCTACACGAAACTCTGCGACCTCGTCGAATCGCTGCAGGCCAGGCGGCCCGGCAAGAGCGGTTGAGCCTTCTGAGAGTGCTTGCGCAGCCTTTACGGCAGAGGTCGTGCGCGGCGCGGCAAGAGCAACTGACCATTTACGAAGAACTGTGGCGGCCTGAACCGCGCCGTTCGTGCACATCTCGGTCCGCTCAAGCCGTCCGGACAGCTTTGTCCGCGATTCAGCCGAGCGATCCTCTCATCTGCCGCCCGCCCAGCACGTGCAGATGCGCGTGAAACACGACCTGGCCGCCCTCGCTATTGACGTTCATCGCAACGCGGTAGCCGGGCAAGCCGCGTTCTGCAGCGAGCGCCCTTGCAACGAGCATGAGCCGACCGGCAAGCTCGGCCTGCGCATCATCGAAATCGTCGAGAGTCGCCAGGTGCTCTTTCGGAACGACGAGGCCGTGAAACGGCGCTTGCGGGTTGACATCGGCGAACGCCAACAACTGGTCGTCCTCGTAAAGCCGTGTGCTCGGGATCTCCCCGGCCACGATCTTGCAGAACAGGCAGTCGGGGTCGCTCCTGACGCTCATAGTCCAAAATCCTCGTGCTCCGTTACGTCCATTTCGCGTCGCCCGCTGAAGGCGCGCGACAATGTGCCGCCGTCGATGAACTCGAGTTCGCCACCCACCGGCACACCGTAGGCGATCCGGCTTGCACTGACGCCATGCTTGCGTGCCAGCGCCGCGATGAGTTCCGCGGTTGCATCGCCCTCGACCGTTACGCTGGTCGCGATAACGACCTCCATCACGGCCTCCTCGGCAAGACGCTCTTCGAGCATCCCGAGCCCGAGTTCGTTCGGACCAATGCCGTCGATGGGCGAAAGATGCCCCATGAGAACGAAGTATCGTCCCCGCCAGGCTGCCGACTGCTCGATCGCCACGAGATCGGCGGGCGTCTCCACGACACAGATCTGCGTGTCGTCGCGTCGCTTGCTCGAACAGAAGCGGCAGACCGCCGCCTCGGTCAACATTCGGCAGCGCTCGCAGTTGCCGATGCGTTCGGTGGCATCGGCAAGCGTCCGAGCCAGACTCACCCCGCCGTCGCGGTCGCGCTGCAACAGGTGAAGAGCCATCCGCTGCGCGCCCTTCGCACCCACGCCCGGCAGGCACTGCAACGCCGTGACGAGTTCCCGGAGCAACGGTGAATAGGCGTCGCTCACGGTCAGAACGGCAACTTCATCCCGTCCGGGAGCGGAAGCCCCCCGGTGAAGGCCGACATATGCTCCTGCACGGTTCGCTCGATCTTGCGGTTCGCGTCGTTACAGGCGGCGGCAATCAGGTCCTCGAGCATCTCGCGGTCGTCGTCCATGAGGCTGTCCTCGATCGCCACGCGCCGAATTTCATGCTTGCAGGTCACCGTCACCTTGACCATGCCGCCGCCGGCCTCACCCTGAACCTCGATCGATGCAAGCTCATCCTGCGCCTTCTGCATGCTCTCCTGCATCTGCTGCGCCTGCTTCATCAATTGCGCCAAGCCTTTCATACGGTACCTCTTCCTAATCGTCGATCGGTTCGATGCTGTCCGGTTCGATGACGGCGCCGAACTCCTTCTGGATGGCCTGCACGGTCGCATCGGACTCGATCGCCTCGCGAGCCTCGCGCATGCGTTTGTCCTCACCGGCAAGACGGATGTCGGCCGGCGTCGGGGCCTGCGGCTCACCCAACGTGATCGTGACCTCAAGCTTGCGACCCAGGTGCTCGCCAAGAGCACTGGCAAGCCTGAGGCGCAGTTGCGGCGTATTGAATTGCTCCTTGCTCGCGGCGAGCACGAGATCGAGCTGCGAGTCCCTTGCCGCTCGCAGTTCGCAGTGTTCGGCCAACTGGCGTGCAGGCCCGCGGACATCGGCTTCCTGTAGAAGCTTGTTCCAGTTGCCGACTGCGGATGGGAGATCTCCGCCAGGTGGTTCGGATGCGACGCCGTGCCCGGCGGGTCGAAAATTGCCGACGGGGGAAACTGATTCTCCGACGTGCTCGGCGCCATTCCCTGCCGTGCTCCCTTCGGCTGAGGGTGTCCGCGGGGCCTTTGGGCGACCGTCCTCGGTATGCGGCGCCGGCTCTACCTTGCGTGGCCCGGACACTGCGCGTCGGTGGGTATTCGTATGCGCCGGCTCGGCGGCGGTACCTCCCGCCCTGCCCTGACCGCCGATCGCGGTCTTCGCAGGCGCGGAACCGGTCGCCGCGGCGCGACCGCCGGCCGTCTGCTTATCCGGCGAGTTCGCCGTCGAACCGGCCGATTCGGTGTCCTGCGTGGGCCGGAACGCCAGCATCCGGAGCATGGTCATCTCGAAACCCACGCGCTCGTCGCGGCAGACCGCCAGATCGCGACGTCCCTGCACCGCGATCTGATAGTAGAGCTGGGCATCCTCGGGCGAGACGCGTTCGGCCAGCGTCACGAGAGTCTCCGGGTCATCGTCACTCGTACGGTTCCTTACAAGTTGCAGCACCGCGATCCTTTGCAACGCGAACATGAGCTGGTCGAGGACTGCGCCGTAGCTCGGGGCCAGCTCGTCGAGCCGGTCCACTTCGGCCAACAGCGCTTCGCCACCCTCATCCGCCAGCGCTTCGAGCATGGTGAGCACGTGACCGCGATCGATCGTGCCGAGCATCGCATTGATCTCGGCCAGCTTGATTTCGCCGCCGCCAAAGGCGATTCCCTGGTCCAGCAGGCTCAGCGCATCGCGCATGCTGCCGTCGGCTGCCGCGGCGATTGCCTTGAGTCCGCCGTCCTCGGCACTGACGCTCTCTTCGGCACAGATCGTTCGCAACTGCTCGTGAATCTGGGCGCGCGTGAGCTTCTTGAGGTTGAACTGCAGGCAGCGCGACAGCACCGTCACGGGCAGCTTCTGCGGATCGGTGGTTGCAAACAGGAACTTGACGTGCGGCGGCGGCTCTTCGAGCGTCTTGAGCAGCGCATTGAACGAGTGCCCCGACAGCATGTGGACTTCATCGATCAGGTAGACCTTGAAGCGCCCCCGTGTCGGCATGTACTGGGCGTTGTCGAGCAGCTCGCGCGTTTCCTCGACCTTCGTTCGAGACGCCGCGTCGACCTCGATCAGGTCGACGAAGCGGCCCTCATCGATCGAAACGCAGGCATCGCAGGTGCCGCAGGGCTCCGCGGCAATGCCCTCTGCGCAGTTGAGCGCCTTGGCGAGGATTCGCGCGACCGTCGTCTTGCCGACACCTCGCGTGCCCGCAAACAGGTACGCGTGGTGCAGCCGCTTCGCCGCAAGCGAATTGACCAGCGCCTGCACGACGTGCGATTGCCCGACCATCGCTTCGAAGCGCCGGGGCCGCCACTTCAGTGCCAGGACCGTATAGCTCACGGGGTGTTCGGTTCGATCTCGTCCAACAATAAGGTCCGCGCCAGCCCGACCCCGGCACCCGACCTGGCCGTTACCGCTGCTCCCTTCCGGGCCTGACGGGGTTCGCGGCTGGTCGTCGCGGGGGAACCGACGCGGACCCGGCGTACTTTACCAACCGCCGGCCTTCGGCGCACGAGCGATTCTGTGTCGGCCCGGAGAGGTCAATTGCATGGCCGATCCGGTTTACGCTACGCTCGCTGCGGCCCGTGTTGGCGCGCGCTGGAAGGGCGTGCGCAGCTCAGGCGGACACCAGCGCGGAGAGGTGGCCGAGTGGTCGAAGGCGCTTGATTGGAGTTCAAGTAGGCGGTTTTACCGTCTCGTGGGTTCGAATCCCACCCTCTCCGCCACCACCTGTACGTAAGTATTTGTTTATCAATCCGCCAGCGTGCGACAAGAAAATAAAACCATGAAAGTTCAACCAACAATGGTGTCCTGCAGTGGGCAGCGCCCCACGGAAACTGCGCGGACAACGCGCCTGGTTTCCGCGCTGCTGCTCACGATCGCTCTGGGCTATTCGCTCAACGGCGCCGCTCAGTCCGGAGCCTCGTCGGACAAACAGGCCATGATCGAGCTTGGCCTTCAGAACGAGACCGCGTGGGACCTCTTCCAGACCCTGCGCAGCCAGGCTGAAGGAGACGGGCGCATCGGCTGGAACGAGGTTCCGGACTGGCAGGGACTTTACATGCGGCAGTTCAACCTGCGATTCGATGTCGATCAGACACCGGACCAGTTGACCACGGCCAAGCTCACTCCCGAGTACGAGGCCCGGCTGATCGAGAAGATCCGTCTCGCCAATCAGGGCATCGAATACGATCCCATCAGCGATTGCAGACCCCCGGGATTCCCGCGCTGGCTGCACATTCCCTTCCTGCGCGAATTCGTGGTGACGCCGTACATGACGCTGCTCATGAGCGAGGTCGTCAACAGCGTGCGCCGAATCTACACCGATGGCCGGAGTCACGTTCCCGACGAAGACCGATACCCGCTCTACCATGGGGATTCGATCGGCTTCTGGGACGAAGACAGGCTCATCATCCACACCAACCAGTTGCGGGCCGGCGCTTACACCCGGCGCAACCCGGATTACTCGGACCAGGTGGAAACAGTGGAAATCTGGGGACGGATCGATGACCGGACCATCGAAGCCCGGGTCTGGGTCTACGACCCGCCGTCGCTGCTCGAGCCCTGGTACACGAAGCAAACCTACATGAAGATTCCGAACGAAGATCAGCGCCTCAGAATTCGGTATTGGCATTGCGGTGAGAACCCCAACAACGTAGTCATCCAGACCGAAGAGGGCACCAGCGATTTTGCGGACTTTACGTTCGACTGAGAGTCGTTCCCTTCATCCGGTCGACGAGCATCACTGCACTGCACTGCACTGCACTGCACCCACGATACCCTGGCCGTTGTGGAGTGCTATTCCGTCATGCACTGGAAACTTGCGGCCGAATCCGCGCTGCCGGAATCCATGTAACGCGCGACCTGGGGATATGGGCATAGCAGCCTGGACCGGGCCACGCCCGCATCCTCCTCACTGACCGGGCCCGGAGTCCGCTCCGGAGAGAAACCGTTGGCCTCGCGCGTCTTGTAGGCGGTCATGGCGTCGGGTGCTTCGCCCTGCTCCACCCAGATCTCCAGGGCCGACAGGTCGTCAAAGATGTCCGGCCCGGGCCCGCCCTGACAGTGGTACATGCCAGGCACCATGAAGAGCCGAAAGAAGTCGCGCGTCCCTTCGGAACCGAGTCGCGACTCGACATCCTCGTAGTACTCGATCGTGCGCAGCGGATTCAGGCCCACGTCCGCCCAGCCGTGCCACATGACGATCTTCTTGCCGGAGTCGCGGACATCCGCGAGATCCGTGTCGGTGGCGTTCATGAGTTCGGCGATGGCCGAGACATCCGGAACCGCATTGAAGTCGAGGTCCGTCAGGATATCGAACCCGGGCTGGTCCGGATCGAATGCGAAGTACTGGAAGAAGCTGCTCCCGTTGCGCAACTGCACGGGGACGAAGCGGTCGCCTCCATAGGGGTCGTTGCCATCCTGCTCAGAAGGTTCTGCCGGGCGCGGCCCGCTCATGATGCCCGTGAAGAACGTATCCCAACCGCCCCCGAGCGGGCCGTCGGCCACTTCCATCCACTCCGCGCCCACGACCGCGCCGGGATAGACGCCCTGCCCCGGTCCCTCGTAAATCATTTCGATAGCGTCGATCTGGGCAGCCGTGAAGCAGTCCGCCCCGTCGTCGCCGGAACACTGCCTGAGCTGTTCTCGCGGGTCGAACTGACACATTCGCGGATCGTCGATGAGCCCGTCCTCCAATCCGTCAACGGCATCGCAGCTCGCGTATACGGCCTCGCCCAGCATTTTCAGCTTTTCCCTGGGCACGTAACCGTTTCGCTCGTTCCCGAAAAGCACTTTCGCGACCCATGCAGCGTTGTAGGTCTGCTTGTACGTGTAGTCGAAGATCGGAGCGCCCACGCTCCAGCCGTCGAAATCCTCCGGGAAGCGCTGGGCCTCAATCAGCGCCTGGCGTCCGCCCGTAGAACAGCCTCGAAAGTACGCGTACTCCGGCGGCCGACCGTAGTGCTGCTCGATGAACTGCTTCGCACCCACCGCCGTCTCGTGGACCGCCCGGTACGCGAAGTCGATCTCGCCCTGGGGATTGTTGAGCGCAAACCGCGGATCGGGACCCTGGTGACCGGTGTCCGTCGAGGCCGTCGCGTAGCCACGGGTCAGACCGTAGGACTGGTCGAAGAACACGCCGAGATAGCCGCCGTTGCCCACCATCAGAAACTTGCCGTTCCATGGTTCCGGCAAACGCAGTTCGAAGCGCACGAACTCCGGCACGAGGACGACCAGTCGGCAGTGCTGCGGCAGGCGATCGGCCTCGTCGACGAGTTCCGCCGTCTCCACCGTCATTCCGGAAACCTCCATCCCGACGAACGCCGCGCAATCCTCCGGCTCCAACGCCCGGGCGTTTCCGCCGATTGCGAGCAGAGCTGCAACGGTCCAGACGGCACTTTGGCTTGTCATCTTTCTTTCTCCGGCCGGCATTTGTTTTCGAATCAGGTCTGCGAGGGCTCTTTCCATGGGTCATATGAGCCGCTGTTCCAGATATGGCCTTCCGAATCGCGGCAGGCAAGGAACGCGCCGCCAGTATATCGTTTGTGCCGAGGGCGGCGAGAGGCGGCCAGGCCAATATCTCGCGCTACCGCTCGACTTGCGTCACACTCGGTACAACGATGTGTGCCGGGTGGCGCCGTTCGTCGATGTCGGCGTGACGATGCCGACCGCCGATGGCACCTGGCGGTCCGTGCCGACGATGAGTGCAATGCGGACGCTGCAGGGGCCGGCAAGCATGTATGGGTGAGGGAGACGGGGCGATGAGTTGCGCGAATCGGAAACTGTTTCGAGTGCTTGTTCCCGCGGTCATGTTGTGCTTTCCGGGTACGGCGCTGCTGGCTCAGGCGATAACGGTGGTGTCCTTCGGAGGGTCCTATGCGCGCGCCAGTCAGGAGGCGTACCACAAGCCATTCACCGAAGAGACGGGCATCGAGGTCCGTTTGGAAGACTACAACGGCGGCCTGGCGCAGATTCGCGCGCAAGTCGACACTGGCGCCGTGCATTGGGATGTGGTGGACCTGAACCTCGACGACGCCATTCGGGGCTGCGATGAAGGCCTGTTCGAGTTCATCGACGCGTCGGACCTCGCTCCCGGCATCGACGGGTCAACCCCGCAGGAAGACTATTACCCCGACATGCTCAGCGAGTGCGGCATGGGGCTCCTGTTCTTTTCCACGGTGTATGCCTACAACGCCGAGCGAATCGGTGAGACACGGCCTGAGCGCATTGACGATTTCTTCGACCTGGAACGCTTTCCGGGCCGTCGCGGCATGCGTCGCAGGCCGGAGGTGAACCTGGAATTCGCGCTGTTGGCCGACGGTGTGCCGGTGGACGAGGTGTACGAGGTCCTGGGCACCGAAGAAGGCCTCGAGCGGGCATTCCGCAAGCTCGACACCATCAAGGATCAGGTCGTGTGGTGGGAAGCGGGTGCGCAGCCCCCGCAGATGCTGGCCGACGGCGAAGTGCTCATGTCGACGGCGTACAACGGCCGCATTTTTAACGCCCAGGTGCTGGAGAACCAGCCGTTCGTGATCGTCTGGGACGGGCAGGTACTGGACTTCGGCCAATTGGCGGTCGTGGCAGACACGCCGCGGCTGGATGAGGCGATGCGGTTCATCGAATTCGCCTCACGACCGTCCTCGATGGCCCGTGTAGGTCGCTACATCGCGTATAGCCCGGCACGAAGATCGGCCGACGCCCTGGTCACGACCCACTTTGAAACCGGCATCGAGATGCGCCCGCATATGCCGAACACGCCGGAGCACACCGGGAGGGCCGTGAACAGCGACTGGCAGTGGTGGAGCGACAACGGGGACGACATGAACGAGCGCTTCACGGTCTGGTTGTCGCGATAGGCCGGCCGGCAGCCGACCGGGCGGTGTTGTCGGCGCGCCCGCAACAATCGTGCGCTTGACCGGCAATTGCACGGACCGAGCAAGCCGCTCCAGGGTTACAACCAGCGACGAACTCGTTCGGTGTACGCCGAATACTCGGCTCCAAATTTGCGGCGCAGATACGCCTCTTCCCGCGAAATCACGCCCCAGGACAACAGGGTCGCGTCAACAACGGCCATCGCGGCCAACCACAGGGTATTCGCCCACACGCCGACGCCAATCAGCAACAGGACCATGGCCAGATAGATCGGGTTCCGCGAGAATTTGTACGGTCCGGCTTGCACGATGGCATCGGTCGGTTCGTTGGTCGGTACGGACGCACCGCCCGCACGCATGGTTCGAAACGCCCAGACGAAAAGAGCCAACGCGGCAACGACGACGGTCAGGCCGCCAACCGGGGCGACGCCATCCGGCAGGAACGGTAGCTGGACCAGGGCACGCAGCCCGAAACCGACGGCGAGCAAGATGCCAAGCATCACGGGCGGGTGAAACGCCACGCCGGCATGGTCAGGCAGATCGTCGTTGTCGAGTTGTTCGTTGGGAGCCATGTTCTTCGTCGGGAATCCTGTTGGTCGTGGACAATTCTGTCAGTTCATTGGTTTGCAGGCTCGACTGAAGCTTCCGCGTGAAGCCGATGATACGAATCTGCCGACACCGAGTCGAAATCGACCCGGAGCCGCTTCAGGTGGTCACGAAGCATGATCGCAGCAAAACACAGCGCAATCGCAACCCTTGCGACTCATGGCCCGGGACTTTTTTTCGCCGCGACGAAAAGCTGCGGTGCCGTGCGCCCCGTCTACTGTTAGCATTGCGCCACCCAAAGAACCCGGGGCCAGGATGACCATCGACGAAATCAGCCGTGACATGGCGCACAAATCAGGCACGCTCGATCCGCTGGGCAAGACCCTCCTGTTCTGCCTCGACGACGAGAAGATGCTGATCGACGGAACCGGCGACGCTAATGTCGTCTCGGTCGTCTCCGGACGGGATATCGAGGCGGACTGTACGGTACGGATGTCGATCGAGACCTACGGCAAGCTGCAGCGCAGGGAAATCAAGCCGTTCATGGCGGTTGCCTCGGGCAAGATCAAGGTCAGAGGCGACATGTCGATTGCCACCAAGCTCAAGAAGCTGACCTGAGCCGGACCGCCTCGATAGCGCAGACATGGAAGCTGAAAAACTCGAGAGTCGGGAAGCGCTCGACGAGTTCCTCGAGATCATCCGCAACGCCGACCGGACGTTCCTCGATCCCGAGAAGGAACTCGACCTGCAGGGCAAGGTAGACGGCTACCAACACATCTTCCACCTGCTTCAGGTCGCCGCGGACTTCTACCTCCACAACGATCCGCTGCGGCCGAGACTCATGCCGCTCGCCGACGGGAACCGCAAGCTCTATGGGGACAACGTCGACGCGGTCTACTACTTCACGCAGTTGCGAGGCGATCAGGAATACGTCATCAGGGGCCAACGCTTCGACAGTTGCTACCTGAGCTTCTGCGTTTACGGGGGCGATCCCCACGGTGAACTCGCGGACCGAGTGACGCTCAACGTCAACCATCGCGACATCGTCTTTGAGGACGACGGCTCGTTCGAATTACTGTTGACGCCGAACCCGAACGGCCCGAACGAGTTTCCCATCGACCCCGACTCCGTGACGCTCTTCACGCGCGAGTATTTTTTCGACCGAGCGGCATCGCGCGAGAGTACGCTCAGTATCCGCAACGCTTCGCCCCAGCCCGCCACGCTGCCGCTCGACGATGCCGAACTCGCACGGCGAATCCGCACCATGGCGATGTTCTTCCAGTGCACGACATGGATCGCACCGCTGCCGGTGGAATTCCCGGTCAACGAGTTCTGCCCGCCATTCGAGTTCGATGCGGAACAGGGCGGCTGGGGCACAGTGGACAACATCTACTGCTTCTCCCGTTTCCGGCTCGAGGAGCATCAATACCTGAAAATCTCCTTCCGGTCGCCGGAAGCCTGCTACTGGGGCCTGCAGACCTGGAACTACCTCATGCAGTCCACGAACTACGTCGACTTCCCGGTCTGCATCAACAAGGCGAACGCGGTCCCCGAGGAAGACGGCCGCTACGATATCTACCTGAGCCATCGTCCGGCGCCGCGCAACTGGATCAGCACCGCGGGCTACCGCGAGGGGGTTCTCTTCGCCCGCTGGCTGCTCGCCGAGGCGTTGCCGGAGACTCCGGAAGTCGCACTCGAAAGCTGGTGATGCCTGGGCAGTGCATCGACCGGGTTCGGTGTGGACGCACGCAGATCCGAAGCACGCCGGAGACTGCCGGTCGCGTGCTATAGTCGGATCGGCCAGGCTCGGCCCGCAAGCGTTGACCCACGGCCAATCAACCGAACGAAGAGGCATGCGTAACCGCAGATTCGCCCTGAAGCCAGACGCAGCCGGCGTGATCGGAACCGTGCTGAACCGACCCGGGCAGCGTTCCCATACGGCAAATGCAAATCCACATGGATCGCGTCACCGCTGCTCCGGAAAGGGGCCGGTCCGCATTCTCCCGGTGAGCGGACCGCACTCATGTCGTGGGTCCTCGCCCGGCGGCAATTGGCTGTATGGACAAGGATCCGCACGATAGAGGACTTTCGATATGGCGCTCCCCCCAAATGTCAGCGAGGCCGAATTTTCCACAGCGCTCGATGAGTTCAGTGCGGTTGTCGGCGCCGATTGGGTCTTCAGCTCAGACGAAGACGTCGCCCTGTACCGCGATTCCTATTCCATCTACTGGGGCGAACCCGAAGAGCGGCTGGCGTCCGCCGCGGTGGCTCCGGCGAGTGTGGAACAAGTGCAGCAAGTCGTTCGTATCGCGAACCGTTTCGGCATTCCTCTGTATCCGATCTCCACGGGGCGGAATCTGAACTACGGCGGAGCAGCACCGAACACGACCGGCAGTGTCGTGGTCGACCTGAAACGCATGAACCGTGTGCTCGAAGTCGATGAGGACAGGCATTTCGCATTGGTCGAACCTGGTGTTTCCTACTTCGATCTCTACGCTTACATCAAGGAACGCGGTCTCAAGGTCGTGATTGATGTTCCCGACCCTGGCTGGGGCAGTCCCGTCGGTAACAGCCTGGATCACGGCATAGGCTTCGGCATGGCTCCGTTTCGAGATCACTTTGGAGCGCACTGTGGCATGGAGGTAGTGACACCGGAAGGCGATGTCATACGCACCGGGATGGGCGCCCTGCCCGGATCCGATACCTGGCAGGAGTTCCGCTACGGCGCCGGCCCGTCGGTGGACGGCCTGTTCGCCCAATCGAACTTCGGCATCGTCACGAAAATGGGGTTCTGGTTGATGCCCATGCCCGAGGCTTACCTGACCGGGACGGTGTCCGTACCGCGCTATCGGGATTTGATTGCGATGGTAAAGGAAGTCAATTATTTCGAAGACTCCTTTCTCACTGGTCTGCCAAACTACAGCAGCCCTGTGACAGGAGGATCCGACCCAAACCCGGCCCTGGCAACCTTGATGGAAAACGGCTGGCCATCCCTTGAGCAGGTGGAACAGTTTGTAGACTCCCAGGATCGTCCTGCCTGGTCGGTCACCCTGCAATTTTACGGGCCCGAGGAATCGGTCCGAGCCCATTGGAGTGCCGCCAAGCGACGTTTTGCCAGTGCCATTGCCGGGGCCGTATTCGAGGAAGGTGAATTTCGGACCTTGCCCATAGCACCCGAAGCTGAGGCCGAACTTCGCGAAAAGCGTCGATTCGGCATTCCCAGCCTGGAAGCCTTCACGCTGACCAGCAGAACTGCGCTCACCGCTGACGACCCGCCAGAGGGGCACGCTGACCTGTTGATCATCATGCCCAGAAAAGCTCAGGAAAACTGGGATTTGGCCCGCGTGTTGTATGAACTTTACACCGAGCTGGATCTCCCTCCGATAACCAGTCCCTTCAGTGCGCCTTCTCCCTTCTTTCCACGCTCCTTCCTCAGGTTCATCCTCATTCCAACCTGGCGTGACCCGGAAAGGAACAGAAGAAGCCGTGAGATATTTTCGCGGATTATCGACCGCTGTGCCGAGCATGGTTGGGGCGACTACCGCACATCGCCTGCTTTCCAGGAGCAATTGGTCGGCACGTTTTCCTATAACAACAGCTCGCTGTTGAGATTCCAGGAAAAGCTGAAGGATGGTATCGACCCGAATGGAATCATCGCGCCGGGACGATACGGGATCTGGCCGGCACACATTAGAAATGGCCGCGCATGAGACAGACGACTCGTTTGCTTTCGCTTTCGCTTTTGCTCGGCGCTTCCGGCGCCGTTCCGGGACAGACCGGGCCTTCCGAAGACAACGGCAAAGTCGTTTACGACAAGTGGTGCATTCATTGTCACGGACAACTGGAAAGGGGGCCGTTGCCTGGAACCAATGCGCTTGCCCTCAAGTATCGAGGAGAGCTCCCGGCAATCCTTGAAGAGCGCACCGATCTTGCACCCGAGTTCATCAGAACGGTGGTTCGAGGCGGCTTGTTCGGAATGCCGATAACGCGCAAGACAGAAGTCAGCGATGCCGAACTCGAAGACATCATCGCGTATCTCACACGTACACAGGCACGATGATCTGAAGCGCTGATCGTCCTCAGCCAGGCGCAGAACAACAGCAAGCCTCAGGCGAGCACCTCTTCGAGGAAGCCGACCGTCGCGATCCACGAGCGGCGGTCGGCGCTCGCGTCATACACGGTGCCCCTGTCGGGCGAATTCGCATTCGGATTCGTAAACGCGTGCATCGCGTTGCCGTAGACGTGGATCTGCCAGTCGGCGCCAGCCGCCGTGAGCTCCGCTTCAAGCGCGTTGACGGCCTCGACGGGCACCATCGGATCATCGTGACCATGCAGCGCCAGCACCCTGGCGCCGATCCGCGTACCGGACGTGTTGCCGGGCGGGTTGAACAATCCGTGCAGACTCACGACGCCGCGAACGTCGCTACCGGTGCGCGCCAGGTCAAGCACGCACAGTCCACCGAAGCAGTAACCGATCGCAGCGGTGCGGTCCGGGTCGACCTCGTCCTGCTGGCGCAGCGTCTCGAGCGCGGCCGCGATACGTCCCTGCAGCAACGCCCGATCCGCGAGGAACGGCTGCATGAGTTTCGCGTTCTCCTCCGGACCCGAGCCGCGTACGCCCTTGCCGTAGACATCGAGCGCCAAGCCGCAGTAACCGAGTCCGGCGAGTTCGCGCGCCTTTGCACACTCGAGTTCTCCACGCCCGCCCCAGGCATGCGCTACGAGCACGCCGGGTCTCGGTCCCGGACGGTCCTCGTCCCAGGCAAGGTAGCCCTCGAGCAAGTCACCGTTGTGGGTGTATTCGACATATCGCTCGGCCATTGATCCTGTCTCTCCTGTCGTTTTGTGTCGCCGCAACCGAACGTTCGGTTGCTCCCGCGCGAGCCTTTCGGACCCGCGCGGAGGGCGAATTTTACAGCACAAAAGTTGCGCGGAAGCTGCGTTGCGCAAACCCCCTCGGGTGCTGTAGAGTCTCTGCGCCGCGACGTTCATCCACCTGGGGGCGCCTATGGACCTGATTCCGGACACAGCACCGCACTGGCACATTTTCCTGACGCACATCCCGATCGTCGGAGCGATCTTCGGCCTGGCGCTTCTCATAGCGAGCTACGTCATCAAAAGCGATCACTTGCGCCGCGCAAGTCTTGTGACATTCGTACTTCTGGCACTGATCGTGATTCCGACATTCATCACCGGCTCCGCCACGCGGTGGGAGATGGGCAACGACCCCGGTGTTTCCCTCGATCTCATGGCCGCGCATCAGGATCTGGCCCTCTGGTCGCTGATCTTTCTCAGTTTTACCGGCGTCCTGTCGTGGTTTGCGCTGTGGCATTATCGGCGCTCGTCCGGGCCTCGTGAATGGAACATCCACGCCGTTCTCGTCCTGGCCCTGATCTCGATGTTTATCCTGCTGAACACGGGCAGCATCGGCGGCACAATCAGCCGCCCGGACATGCAGTCCGCGGAGGACCTTCAGGCGGTCGCGGGGCAGGCGGAACAAGGCATCAACGCCGCGATCGAAAACGCCATCATCAGCGGCGCATGGGCCTGGCCGGCGATGGAGGCCGCTCATTTCGTGGGGATGGCGGTACTCTTCGGCGTCGTGATCATCACGACTCTGCGCACGCTTGGCGTCGCGAAGGTCATTCCCTTCTCCGCGATTCACCGACTGTTGCCGCTTGGCGTACTCGGCTTCTTCGTCAACTCCGTAACCGGGATGTTGTTCTTCATCGCGGACTCCGGACGCTATACGGCAATGACAAACAGCTTCTTCCCAAAAATCGCCCTGATCGTGATCGGCGGCGTTTGCGTACTGTACTTCACGACGTTCGACCGTCCCTGGAACGTGAAGAGAGGCGACGACGGGCCGGTTCAGGCCAAGGCGGTCGCCGCCCTGACGCTCGTCCTGTGGGCGGGAGTCATCGTCTACGGCCGCTTGCTGCCGTATCTTGAAGGAGGCTAGAGATGGCACCGCTGTTCATCGCCCTAATCGGCCTGGGCGCAGTACTTGCTGCGATTTACCTCCCGGCAAGGTACTACTGGCTGATCCTTGCCCTGGTCGTGGTACAGGTCGCCATTGGCATCATCGTTAACCAGGCCTGGCTGCTGCTCATAGTCATTGCCATCATCGGCGTGCTGTTCACGGCGTTGATCGCCGTGGGCCACTTCTGCATCGACAAGGACGCAGAAGAAGCAAACGCGCAGTAGTTCCTTTCACGACAATACATCGGGAAACGTTATGGCTTTTCTTACCTGGTTGGAATCCACGGCCTATTCCGAGTGGATCCTCGTCTCGGCGGTCGGCTGGCCGCTTATGTTGTGCACACATGCGGTTGGCCTTGCGATCATCGTCGGAATCGTGTTCTCCGTCGACCTGCGACTGCTCGGGTTGTACAAGACGATTCCCTACACGGCGCTGGAGAAGATACTGGCCTTCGCCTGGATCGGCTTCGCGCTGAACCTGTTTACGGGCGTTTCGCTGTACATGACGCAGGCGTCCAGTTACACCGAAAACGTCCCGTTCCTCATCAAGATCACATTGATCGCGCTCGGCACCGTCAATCTGCACAAGATGCAGAAGACGCTGCGCCAGGACTCGGAAAGCTGGGAGACAGCCCAGGCCGTTCCACTGGTCGGCAGGCAACTCGCGATCAGCTCCCTCGTGTTCTGGACGATCGCCGTCGTTACGGGTCGCCTGATCGCCTATCTCTGAACGCGACTACTCCGCGTTCCAGGTCACTGCGTTCCCTGTCACGGGGTTGGCGTAGTGAAACGGCGGCAGGAACGCTGACGGATACATCTCGAAGGCATGCGTCGGCGGTGAATCCGGCGGATTCGACTCGGTGATGCCGGGAGGCGGACGCGGCACGGCATCCTTCCAGCCGACGGCATACGGCACGAAATAGGTGTTGAATACCTGGTCGCGCTGCATCTTCCAGATCCCGTCTTCCTTGACGAAATCGTTCTCGTAGGTGCCGCCCATCCACATCGAGTACGTCTCGTGCTGGCCCATGATGCTGAACGCGCGCGAACGCATCCTTGCCGTCAGCCCGTCCTCGGCGATATTGATCACGGGCTGGTACTGCATGTGATTGTGCAGCAAACCATGGTGAATGCCGGCCTCGCCGTAGAGGTTGAGGTTACGCCTGACGCTCGCGGTTCCGGTGTAGACGCCGCGCATCGCAATTTCGATAGACCCGTCGCTTGCGAATATGCCCGCCAGGTTGTCCCACTGGTTGCGCGCGAGGTAGTAGCCGTAGATCGCGTTGAGCCGCTCGAGCGCGTCCGTGTCCTCGAGTCGCAAGACGCGCTGCTCCAGCGCTTCGAGCGCACCCTCAAGGTCATCGCGGTCCGCCGCAGTCGTGGCCAGGGCCTCCCCTGCCGATTCGGCGTAGACGGGCGCGCCCGTTACGGGATTCTCGTAGTGAAACGGCGCGACGAAAACTGCCGGGAAGGGATCGTGCGGGACGCTCGTCGGTTGATCCGGCGGCAGCTCTTCCGATGGGCCGGGATCGGGAAGCGCCGTCTTGCCCCAGCCGTCCTCGTAGGGCGTCTTCATCGTCGAATACATGTGCAGGCGCCGGATCTTCCAGACTCCATTTTCCCTGACGTATTCGTTCTCGTAGATTCCCGCACCCCAGTTCGAGTAGTCGCCCCAGACCGCGTCCTGTTCGAAAAGGCGCCAGCGGCCTTTTGCCGTGCCTCGGTCCGGCGCGACGTGGACGATCGGTTGTAGCTGCATGCGGTCGGCGAGGCGACCCTCCTGCGGGAACTCGACGCCGCGCGTGCCGAGCCAGGCCAGCACGCGGTCCTTGCCGACGTAGACGCCGCTGTTGCCGACCTCGATCGTACCGTCGGCCGCGAAAAGATCCGCGGCCTGGCTCCACAGTCCCTTGTCGATGTAGAAGCCGTAAGTCCGCTGCAGGTTCTCGATCGCGTTTTCGTCCTCGAGGACCGCAATCTCGTGCTCAAGCCGGCCGGCTCGCTCCGCCAGGCCCTCAAGTGAAATATCGCCAGCGACGAACATTGGACGTGCTTCGAACTCTTCGAGCGGAGACTCGGCTCCCGCGACCGGATTGGGGAAGTGGAATGGCGGCAGATACGTGCTCGGCCAGGTGTCGTATTCGATCGTCGAGGGCCGGTCGGGCGGGATCCGGTCGGACACCCACTTGCCGCCGTTGACGTCTTCGTTGACCTGCCAGCCACCCTCGTAAGGCACGACGATGCTCTGGAACCAGTGGACCTTGCTGAGCTTCCAGACGCCGTCTTCCTTGACGTACTCGTTCTCGTAGGGCCCTTCGCCCCAAAGAGCGTTTCCACCGAGTTCACCGGCCATGATGAGCGCCCGCCAGCGCCCCTTCGCCGTCATGCCGTCAGGCGCGACGGTCACGACGGGCATGAGCTGCATGTGCTCGTTGATCTGGCCGTCAGTCAGGCCCGAACGACCGCCACCGAGCGCGTAGAGGAACTCCCGCACGCGTTCGCGTCCGACATAGACGCCGTCGAGTCCGATCTCGATCGTGCCGTCTTCGGCGAAGAGGTCGACGATCTCGTCCCACAGGGCCTCGTCGAGGTAATAGCCATAGGCTCGCTGCAGGCGCTTGATATTGTTGGCATCCTCGACGAGTGACTTGCGGTGATCGAGCGTGACGAGTCGAGAGGCGAGTTCGACATTCTGCGCATCCCGAGCTGCCTGGGACGACACCCGGTCCTGTCCGGCCTCCTGCGCGGTATCGCAAGCGACGAGCCCAAGTGCCGAGCTGGCCAGTACCGACAGGAAGAATCCGTACTTTCTCACCAACATCGCTCCTCACAGTTCAACGCGCACAAACACCGTCAGTGTGTCGGAAGCAGGTTGCGTCAAGTTGGCCAAGCCCGCCGTCCGTCCGCGCGACGGGACACTATAACCCGGCGTCGTAAACGACCCTGCCGCCGACGATCGTCATTAGCGGCTCGATGTCCTTGATCTCGTCTGCCGGGATCGTCAGATAGTCGCGGTCGAGCACGGCCATGTCCGCGAGCTTGCCTGGCTGGATCGAGCCGAGGTTGTCTTCCTGGAAGATCAGGTATGCGTTCTTGCGCGTGTGCGCGATCAGCGCGTCCTCGCGGTCAACCGTCTGGCGGAGTACCTCTCTGCCGCCGACCATCCTGCCTGTCACCGCCCACCACAATGTCGTGAAGGGCAGAACCTGGTTGGCCCGGCTGCCGTCGCTGCCGAAGCCCCAGGTGATGCCGCTTGCCTGGATCGTGCTGAGCGGCGCCATGTCCCAGGCGGCGTCACCGAAGACCGAATGGTTGATGCCGCCGTTGATCACCGCCCAGGGATGCACCGCGGCGTACATTCCAAGCGCCTTCATGCGGGTGAGGTGCGACTCCTCGAGTTGATTGGTGTGGGCGAAGGCCCAGCGCAGGTTTCCGACCGGATACTCGGCGTTGACAGCCTCGATCTGGTCGAGGAACCGCGACAGCGTGTCGCGAAGGTTTGCGTGCACGTGCAGAGGCAGACCGGCGCGCGCGATCGCGGTGATCATGCGCCGCCACTCGGCAAGGTCGGCCTCGCCGTAATCGGACTTTACGAGGAACATCGGGTCGTGCAGCGGGCGGTAGACGCTTTCGCCAAAGGTCACATGGTCGACGTACTCATCGCCCTGAAAGAACTTGAGATCCGCGATCCTCGGCAGCACCGATTCGACCTGCTCCGGCGAGCCTGCCGACGCACCCGTGATGCAGAAGACGCGAACGCCAAGTTCTCCACGGTCGGCCCAGCTCCGGTACATGTCCAGCACGTCCGGCGCGCAGCCCGCGCTGCCGAACGCCGTGAGCCCCGCAGCGTTGAGATCCCGGATCATGGCTCGCGTGCTCGTTTCGAGTTCGCTGCCCGACGCGGTCGGCAGCCGCGCCGCAAGCGCCCGGATTCCGGCTTCCTCAATTTCACCGCTTGCCCGGCCGTCGGCATCGCGCACGACCCAGGCAGGCGCATCGGCGCCATCCAGGCCCAGGGACTCAATAGCGAGGCTGTTCAGATACGCGCGGTAATACGATTCCTGCATGAGCACCGGGTGGTCGGGGACGACCGCGTCGAGTTCCTCACGCAGCAGCGGGCTCGGGTCGTCGGCGAACTGGGCGATCGCCCAACCTCCGAGCGTATAGATCCACTCGCCCGGGTCACTCGCCGCGGCCTTGTCGCGCAGCATGGCCAGCGCCTCGCTGCGCGAACCGACCCCGTCCCAGCGAACCTCGTAGGCCCAGGTCGCTCCGGCCCTGAGCAGGTGCATGTGGTTGTCGATGATGCCGGGGATCACGGCCCGGCCTGCGACATCGATGACCACCGTATCCGGTCCGCCGAGCGCGGCGATCTCGGCGTTCGTTCCGACCGCGACGATCCGTTCGCCGGCCACCGCGACGGCTTCGGCAATCGTGAAACGCTCGTCTACCGTGATGATCTTGCCGTTCGTGACCACAAGGTCGGGCACGGACTGCGCAACGGCAACCGATACCGCCAGTCCGGCGCTCGCAAGCAGCAGGATTGCTGCAGCACAATGCGGCTTCTTCGCTGTCATGAGCTCCACCTCCACGCACCAACTACTTCAGCCACTCGCTGAACCAGTCAGCCGCCTCGCGCGCGGCGACCTCCAGGTGTGACAGGTTGCTGTACATGCTCATGTGGGTACTTTGCTGCTGCACGAAGAGCTTCTTCTTCGTCGTCGCGATTTCACCGAAAGCCGGGATTTCGCGCTCCCACATCGTCAGGTCATCGCCTTCGGCGACGATCATCAATGTCGGAGAATCAAGAATCCGCGGCAAGTAGGGCCGCACGTCGTAGGTCCACACGAGTTCGACCGATTCGATCGTACTGTAGTGTTCGTGGCGAGGCGCCGACTCGGCCTTGATTTTCATGAAGACGGGCTTGGTCTCCGGGTGCGGCCAGGTGACGACTTCCGTCTTCGGATCGCCCGAATGAGGGATGTGGCCGTGCACCCCGGTCAAGTACCGCTTGCGTCTGTCGGATTCGACAAGTGCGGTCAGCTCGCGGAAGCCCACCGAACCGTGGGCGCGCATCGAGTTGTACCAGCCCTCGATGATCGGGATCTGCGAAACGATGCACTTGACGCGCCAGTCGAGCGCCCCGACCGCGAGCGCGTGCCCGCCGCTGTAGGATATGCCCCAGACCCCGACTCTTGCGGGATCGACCACGCCTTCGAAGTCGTCGCGATAGCTCACCGCGTCGACGGCGCTCCGATAGTCTGCAATCTGCTTGCGCGGGTCCAGATGCTGGCGCGGCTCGCCGTCGCTCGCGCCCAGATGCCTGTAATCGAATATCAGGGCTGCGCAGCCGGCGGCGACGAAGTACTCGGCATACTCCGGCATGATGAGTTCCTTGACGTAACACCAGCCTCCGCCCATGACGACGACGGGCCAGGGACCCTCCCCCTCTTCGGGCAAGTAGAGATCCGCGCGGATCATCTCGCTCGGGTTTTCGCTTGGGAACTGGACCTCTCTCTTCAGCACCGCAACCTCCGACTTCAAAGCGGGCACCGTGTCACCCTTCGCCTTGGGCGACACTATACGCCGGTACGCTGCCACGGCGCTTCCAACGGGGGCATTCACGCCGCTGCGCTGTGATCATCACACGCACCCGAACGAATCTGGGTAGAATCGATTGCACGGCCAACCGGAACATAATCGTCCGTGGAGCGCTCTAAACCTCCAGGATCAACGTTTCGATGAGGCTACGGATCCTGACATGTTGTCCTTTCGCTACGAGGTTCAGATGATGAAGACGAAAAAAGACGTGTTGATTACTTCGGCCGTCAGCAGCCTGCTGGCCGTCGGCGCATTCACGCTCGCCAACCAGGGCATTGCCCAGGACGCCGAGCAGGAACGTTGCTACGGGGTCGTCAAGGCGGGCGCGAACGACTGTGCCGGTCCGGGCCATACCTGTCAGGGACAGGCCAGTGAAGACGGCAGCTCGCAAGAGTACATCCTGGTTCCGGCCGGCACCTGCGAGCGTCTCGTCAACGGCAGCACGACAGCCAGCACCGAGTAATGACGCAAGGCGTCTCGGGCGACGCAGGACCGATTCCCGCAATTGCCGGAGTCGGCCTGCGCGGCCCGCACCAGGCGCTTTTCCTGCACGACAAGCCCGCCGCGGGCTGGCTCGAGGCGCACAGCGAGAACTACTTCGCCGACGACGGCATCGCTGTCGCAACCCTCGAACGCATCCGGGCCGATTATCCGGTGAGCCTGCATGGCGTCGGCCTTTCGCTCGGATCCGTCGACCCGCTCGACACCGAGCACCTTGGCAAGCTCGCGCGTCTCGTCAAGCGCATCGAGCCCGGACTCGTCTCCGAACATCTCTCCTGGGGCTCGGTGGACGGCCGCCACCTCAACGACCTGTTGCCCCTCCCGTATACCGAGGAAGCACTCGCACACGTCGCGCTGCGGATCGAAGATGTGCAGAACCGGCTCGGGCGGCAGATTCTGGTCGAGAACGTCTCAAGCTATCTCGAGTTCAACTGTTCAACGATGACCGAATGGGATTTCCTCGTCGAGGCCGTCAGCCGCAGCGGCGCCAGAATCCTGCTCGATGTGAACAACATCTACGTGAACTCGAAGAACCACGGTTTTGACCCCGGCGACTACATCGAAGCGGTCCCGACGGCACTCGTCGGCGAGATTCATCTCGCCGGGCACACGGTACAGAACTTCGACGAGCACGAAATTCTCGTCGACACGCACAACGCGCTCGTGTGCGAGGAGGTCTGGAACCTCTACGACGCCGCGATCGCCCGATTCGGTCGGACGCCTACGCTGATCGAGTGGGATTCGGAACTACCGCCTGTCGAAACGCTGCTCACCGAAGCCGAGCGCGCCGAGCAGACCATGGTGAACTGCAATGAACTCGCTGCATAGGCTGCAACGCGACTGCGAGCAGGTGTTCCGGGGTGCGGGCGCCGCGGTGCTGCTGCCGGAACTCGTCGGCAACGCCGTTCCCGCTGCGACCCGCGTCGAGGTCTACCGGAACAATGCCCGGCAAATCTGCCGCAAGGCGCTTGCCAACACCTATCCCGTAGTCGAACAACTCGTCGGCGGTGCCGTTTTCAGGTCGCTGGCGCTCGAGTATCTGGATGAGCACCCGTCAAGGAGCGGCGACCTGCAACACTTCGGACGCGAGTTTCCCGCGACTCTTGATGCACTGTATCGCGGGTCGCAATACGACTACCTCGGCGACATTGCGCGGCTGGAGCTTGCGGTCGAAGCGGCGCTGCTCGAGCCCGAAGCCGGAACGCTCGACCTCGACGCCCTTGCAGACGTGCCACCCGACCGGCTTGGCGATGTCGTCTTCAATCCGGCGCCGTCGCTGCGGCTTGTCGGATCGCGGTATCCGCTGCTCTCGATCTGGCGTGCCCACCAGCCGAACGTTGAACCGTCCGTGGACCTCTCCAGCGGCGCCGAATACGTTGCGGTGCGGCGCGTCGGTGACGAGGTCGAGATGCGCCTCATCGACCGTGCGGCATTTATCCTCGGAGGCGCCCTTGACGGCGGCGCAAGCCTGAATCAAGTTTGGGATGCGTTGCCCGACGACGTACGTGAGATCCTGCCGGGCGCGCTCAAGACGCTCTCGCTCGCCGGCGGGTTGTCACATTTTTCCTTGCCGGAAAACTGATTCGGCAGGAGCTTGCAACCAAAGGACGAAGTCATGATCGACAAGGCGACCCAATGGATGGTTGAACGCCCGGCGACGCTGCTCAATTACGCTCAGGACGTTTTCGCGCTCGCGCTCCGACTCTACGTGGGCTGGCAGTTTTTCAAGGCCGGGCAGCTCAAGATCGGCTCATGGAACAATACGCTGCAGCAATTTCAATTCGACTTTCAGGTTCCGCTGTTACCGCCCTACCTGGCTGCTGTTCTCGGAACGTTCGGCGAGCTGTTCTTTCCGCTGCTGCTGTGGATCGGTCTCACGACCCGGCTGGCGTCGATCGGGCTGCAGATCGTCAACATCGTCGCCGTGATTTCGGTCTTGTATCTCTTCCCGAACGGGCTTTCGGACCCGGCGTTCGGCGATCACTTCCTCTGGGGACTGATGTTGCTCGGCCTGTCCTTCTACGGCGGCGGTCGCATCTCACTTGACTATCTGCTGCTCAGGCGCCGCCAGAAAGTCTTCTAGCAACGTCGCCGACGCTCGCACGGCAGGAAACGCGCGGTTGATTCAGGCGCCTTCCTGCGCGTTGTCCTCGAAGAAATCGGGCGGCGCCTCGAGACATCCGCTTTCGGAAGCCGATTGCGTCGTTCGCGCGCCGGGCGGGATGACGAGCGACTCGGTCTCGTTCGGCAGCGACAGATCCTCGGGCACGCGCACAGGGGGAATGGAGTCGCTCGTCGCGTACCGGTCCGGAGCCTCGCAGCGTACCTCGCCCCGTCGCCCGCAACCGGCGGCCACGGCTGTCGCGACGACGACGACTGTGAGAATCGCGATTCGGGACATTACTGGCTTCGACCGTCTCAAGCGGCGGCGAGTTCGATCTCGGCCACGGCCATCGCCGCGAGGACGGCTTCGCGATGCTCTGCGGCCAACACGGTCAACGGCAATCGAATACCTGGCCCCGCCAGACCCATCCGTTCAACCGCCCACTTCACCGGGATCGGGTTGCTCTCCACAAAAAGCCTGTCATGCAGTTGCCGAAGGTTTGCGTCAATGCGCTCGGACTCCGCGCGCTCACCCGCACGCGCCGCATCGCAGAGAGCCCGCATGGCTGCCGCTGCCACATTGGCCGTCACCGAAATCACGCCATCTCCGCCTTGCAACATGAATTCGCAACTCGTCGCATCGTCACCACTCAACAGCGAAAAATCGGCCCCGCAACCGTTTCTGAGCGTTGCGACGCGGTCAAGTTCCGCGGTCGCGTCCTTGAGCGACGCGATATTGCCATGTGCGGACAGCCGGATCACCGTGCGCGAGTGCAGATCCACGCCGGTCCGTCCGGGCACGTTGTAGAGAATCAGCGGCTGGCTCACCGCATCGGCGACCGTGCAGAAGTGCCGATACATCCCTTCCTGCGTAGGCTTGTTGTAGTACGGCGTCACGACGAGAAAGGCCGCGACCGGCAACCCGTCGACGGCTCGCGACAACTTCAGTGTCTGGGCGGTCGAGTTCGAACCCGTGCCGGCAACGATCGGGATGCGACCGTTCGCGAGTTCGCAGGCTGCACCGATGAGTTCGATGTGTTCGTCGTGCTCGAGCGTGGCGGATTCGCCCGTCGTGCCTGCGACGATGAGCGCCTGCGTACCCGACTCGACGTGAAATTCAATGAGCCGGTCAAGATCGCTGTAGTTGACGGCGCCGTCGGCGTCCATCGGCGTCACGAGCGCAACCATGCTGCCAGCCAGCATCGACACGTCCCCGTACCGTGAAAGGCGGACGATGGTACTGAGCAGCCACAGCAGGCGCAACAACGGAGCGTTACACGCCACCGAGTTCAGAGTAAACTGACGGGTTTGGCGCTCCGGCTAAACCTCCCGCGAATGGAACAGCTACTCGTCATCTCCGCCGTTGGCGGTGAACCGACCAAGGTCATCAACGATGTCGCCCGCCTGATCCTCGACTGCGGCGGCAACATCAAGGAAAGCCGAATGGCGGCGCTGGGTTCGGAGTACGCGATCGTGTTGCTCGTGGGCGGGAACTGGCACACGATCGGCCGCCTGGAGCGCGATCTCGACAAGTTCGGCACAGGCAACGGCGTGACCATGCACGTCAGACGCACCGAGCCGCGCAGCATGGGCAAGGAACTCCTGCCGTTCGCGATCGATGTCGTCGGGCTCGATCAACCGGGCATCGTGCACAGCCTGAGCGAGTTCTTCACGAGCAGAAAGGTCGAAATCGGCGAGATTTCCACTCGCAGCTACGCAGCGGCGCACACTGGCGCACCGATGTTCTCGGTCCAGATGTTCATCAACATCCCGGGCGGCGTTCACATCGCCGGGCTCAGGGAGGACTTCATGGTGTTCTGCGACCAGCTCAACGTCGATGCGATCATGGAGCCCGTCAAACACTCGTAGGGGCTGGGGAGACGCGCATGTCGAGCGTGGTTGTCGGCGACAGGGTGCCGCCATTCGAGGCAGACGCGACGGGCGGCAAGAGGATCTCGAGCGAGCAACTCTACGGGCAGCCGTTCGTTCTTTACTTTTACCCGCGCGACAATACGCCCGGATGCACGGTGCAGAGCAAGGCCTTCCGGGACCGGTATGCGGAATTCGAGAGCCGCGGCGTCACAGTGCTCGGCGTGTCGCGCGACAGCCTGGCGTCGCATGAAAAATTCAGGTCCAGATACGACTTCCCCTTCGACCTGCTCGCCGACAGCGACGAGACGCTTTGCGGGCTCTTCGACGTGATCAGACCGAAGACCATGTACGGGAGGCTGCTACGCGGAATCGAGCGAAGCACGTTCCTGTTCGACTCGAATGGGGTATTGTTAAGGGAATGGCGCAAGGTCAGGGTCAGGGGTCATGTCGTTGAGGTGCTTGAAGCCGTCAAGGCGATCGAAGGCTGACAGTGCCGGCTCACGTTTGCCGCGATCGGGAACCGGTCGGCTTTTGACCATGTACCCTGAGGCCCGCACAGGAACGGAGCACGCTCGTACGAGTCCAACCATGCGATGAAAAGCTGTTCGAAAATCGTACTCGGCCTTTGTGCGCTGCTGAGCTGGCACACCGCCGGCTTCGCACAGACCACCCGCGAACTGCCTGATTTCGGGAGCCCCGCGGACACGATCCTGAACCGCAGCCGGGAGGCCCAACTCGGCCGCAGCGTCATGCTGCAACTCAGAAACGCCGGCGTCATCGTCGAGGACCCCCAGCTCACCGAGTACATAAGAATCCTCGGGTCGCGGCTGGCGAGTCAGGCCAACAACGGCGACTTCACCTTCAATTTCTTCATCATCGACGACGACCAGATCAACGCGTTCGCGATGCCCGGAGGGCATATCGGCGTGCACACGGGGCTGATTCTGGCGAGCGAGAACGAGAGCGAACTCGCCGGTGTGCTCGCTCACGAGGTGTCTCACGTCACGCAACGCCACATCGCCCGCGCGCTCTATGACAACCAGCGCATGAGTATCGTGTCGATGGCGACCATGCTTGCCGCGATCCTGATCGGCGCCGCCGCCGACTCGACCGAGGCCGCCCAGGGGCTGTTGATGGGCTCGCAAGCCGCACAGTTGCAGCGGCAGATCAATTTCACGAGATCGAACGAACACGAAGCGGACCGCATCGGCATGGGCGTGCTGGCTGCCGCGGGCTTCGATCCCAACGGCATGGCGACTTTCTTCGAGAAGCTGCAGATCCGCTATGGCCTGGCACGCGCGAACGTGCCCCAGATGCTGCAGACTCACCCCGTGACCGGCGCCCGGATTGCCGAGGCGCGGGCTCGGGTACGCCAGCTTCCGAAACAGGAGTACGAGGACAGCCTCGGCTACACCCTCGCCAAGGCGCGGGTCGTCGTGCTCGGCGCCACCACTCCGGAACGCGCGCTTGCCGATATCGACCGGATGGACGACTCTCCCGCCAAGCGCTACGGGCGGGCGCTCGCAATGTCGCGCATGACGCTGAACGACAATGCAGAACGCGAGTTCCGCTCGCTCGTCGAAGACTTCCCGACGGTCATCGCCTATCGCATCGGCCACGCCGAGGCGCTGATGGCAAGCGGCTACCCGATCCTTGCGATGGAAGTGTACGGCGAGGCTTCAGAACTGTTCCCGCGTAACGTACCGCTCACGATCAGCTACGCCGAAGCGCTGATCGAGATCGGCAACCCCGCTGAAGCCCACCATCTGCTGCTCGATCTGCTCAACAACGTGCCGCCGACGCCTGCGCAGATCCAGCTCATCGCGAGAGCCGCGAACGCCGAAGGCGACGTCGGCAACGCGCAGTACTACATGGGCGAATACTGGATCTCCGTGGGGAACCTCCCGCTGGCTATCGAACAGGTCCGGATGGCGCTCGAAGCCCCGGGGGTCAACAGGATCGACAAGGCGCGATTCGAAGCCAAGCTCGAACTGTGGCGTTCGTACCTGCCCGAGCAGGAGCGCCGCCGCCGGCCGCGGCGCGGCGACGATTCGGCCGACGGCCCGTCCCGGGGCTAGTCGCCCAAAGGCGCAGGCTCCCGGGCTTGGCCGTCGACCTCAGGTGGCCACGGATTCCATCGATGCTTCGTAGCGGCCCGTGCGGGCGAGCCCATTGAGTCGGGCGCGCACGGCGAACGCGGACTGGCCGGCCGAATAGTTTTCCGACCTTCCAGCCCAGGCACCGAGGGCTGCCGCCTGTAGCGCGCGGCCGTACGAGAATGACAGCGCCCACGGATGCGGCCCGAGCTTGTTCATCGCGTTCAGGTGCGCCGTCGCATCGACATCGCTTTGCCCGCCGGACAGGAACGCGATACCCGGCACATCATCCGGGACGTTCGCGATCAGGCACTCGACCGTGGCTTCGGCAACCTCCTCGACGGAGGCCTGCCGATCGCATTTCATGCCGGAAATCACCATGTTGGGCTTGAGGACGATGCCATCGAGCGCAACCCGATGCTCAACGAGTTCGGCAAACGTCCGCTCCAGCGTTCGGTGGGTGACCGCCGCACAGCGCTCGAGGTCGTGCGCGCCATCCATGAGCACCTCGGGCTCCACGATCGGTACGATCCCGGCCTCCTGGCACAATGCCGCATAGCGCGCGAGCGCGTGGGCGTTCGCACCGATGCAGTAGTCGCTCGGAATGTCCGCGTCGATGTCGATGACTGCGCGCCACTTGGCGAACCGGGCGCCGAGTTCGCGGTACTCCTCGAGTCTCTCGCGCAAGCCGTCGAGTCCCTCCGTGACCTTCTCGCGTGGAAATCCGGCCAGCGCCTTCGCACCCTTGTCCACCTTGATCCCCGGAATCATGCCGCGTTCGTTCAGAAAAACCGGAAACGGCGTCCCGTCGGAGGTGCTTTGCCGCAGCGTCTCGTCGAACAGGATCACGCCACCAATGTGGTCGGCCGCGCCCGGTGTCGTGAACAGCATCTCGCGATAGCCGCGACGACTTTCCTCGGTCGATTCCGCCGCGATGGTATCGAACCGCTTCCCGATCGTCGGCGTACTTTCGTCCGCTGCAAGGATGCCCTTGCCCGGCGCAACCATTGCCCGAGCCACGGCATTCAGTTCGGTACCACTCATGAAGACCTCCGCTGGCGTAGTCGTTGGATAACGTCGCACGGGGAGTCCCGTGCATTCGGGCGACAAGGATAGCCAGTTTTTGCCGCGCGGGCGATACCGGCGAACGCCTGCCGTACACGAAGTAGTGGTGCTGCTCCGGGGTCCGCTCGCCACGTCGACCGGACTGCTCCGGTTCCCTCGACCCTTCGCTGTCCCGCGGCTGCCTGCTTTGCAGCCCGCAGCTAAAGGGTACTAAAATAGTCCTCTATCCTGACTCAGGCGACTCGACCATGCTGAAGATGAGCAAACTGACGGACTACGGCACGCTGGTACTTGCCCAGTTGGCGTCGGAAGCGGAGGACTTGCGCTCCGCCGGGCAACTCGCGGACGCCACCCATATCGCCCGGCCGACGGTAAGCAAGCTGCTGAAGTCGCTGAGCCGCGCGGGGCTCGTGGTATCGGAGCGCGGTGCGCGCGGCGGCTATGCCCTGGCGCGCTCGCCCGACAAGATCAGCGCCGCTCAGATCATCGACGCGCTCGAAGGCCCCGTCGCGATCACCGAGTGCTGCACGGTGCACAGCGCCTGCGAACTCGAACAGTACTGCCGCGTCGGCCGCGCCTGGCAGCGGATCAACCGCAGCATTCGCAGATCGCTGCAGCAAGTCAGTCTCGCCGACCTGCAGCTCGATTCCGAGCCACTCCCGGGCCTCGACTTCAAGCGCGACCTCACGGTTTCGACCGTCCAGTAGCACCGAAAGCGGAAACGGCAATGGCAACCGAACAGAAAGAGATCACGGATCTCGTCAAACGCAAGTACGAACACGGCTTCGTCACCGATATCGAGCAGGAATTCGTCCCGCCGGGGCTCGACGAGGGTGTGATCCGCCTGATCTCGCAGAAGAAAGGCGAACCGGAGTTCATGACTGAATGGCGCCTCAAGGCGTATCGCCACTGGCTGACCATGAAGGAACCCGACTGGGCTCACGTGCGCATCAATCCGATCGACTACCAGGCGATCTCGTACTACGCGGCGCCCAAGAGTCAGGAAGATGCGCCGAAAAGCCTTGACGAAGTCGATCCGAAGCTGCTTGAGACCTACGACAAGCTCGGCATCCCGCTGCACGAGCGCGCGCGTCTGGCCGGCGTCGCCGTCGACGCGGTCTTCGACAGCGTGTCGGTCGCAACAACGTTCAAGGAAAAACTCGCCGAGGCGGGCGTCATTTTCTGCTCGTTCTCCGACGCCGTGAAATCGCACCCGGAACTCGTCCGCAAGTATCTCGGCTCCGTCGTCCCCCACCGGGACAACTTCTTCGCCGCACTGAATTCGGCAGTGTTCAGCGACGGCTCGTTCGTATACGTTCCGAAAGGCGTGCGCTGTCCGATGGAACTCTCGACCTATTTCCGGATCAACGCGGCGAATACCGGCCAGTTCGAACGCACGCTCATCGTCGCCGACGAAGGCAGCCACGTGAGCTACCTCGAGGGCTGCACCGCGCCGATGCGCGACGAGAACCAGCTTCACGCGGCCGTCGTCGAACTCGTCGCGCTCGAAGGCGCCGAGATCAAGTACTCGACGGTACAGAACTGGTATCCCGGCGACGAGCAGGGCGTCGGCGGTATCTACAACTTCGTGACCAAGCGCGGCGAGTGCCGCGGTGCGAATTCGAAGATCTCCTGGACCCAGGTCGAGACAGGCTCCGCCATCACCTGGAAATACCCGAGTTGCGTGCTGCGCGGAGAGAATTCCGTCGGCGAGTTCTATTCGGTCGCGGTCGCGAACAACTACCAGCAGGCCGACACGGGCACGAAGATGATTCACATCGGCGCGAACACGCGCAGCACGATCATCTCGAAAGGCATTTCGGCGGGTCACGGGCAAAACGCCTATCGCGGCCTCGTCCGCGTCCTGCCGACGGCCAGGAGCGCGCGCAACTACACGCAGTGCGACTCGCTGTTGCTCGGTGACAAGTGCGGCGCACATACGTTTCCGTACATCGAGTCGCGCGAACGCAGCGCCCGGGTCGAGCACGAGGCGACCACGTCGAAGATCAGCGAAGACCAGCTTTTCTATTGCCGACAGCGCGGGCTGTCTGAAGAGGACGCCGTGAACATGATCGTGAACGGCTTCTGCCGCGAGGTCTTCAAGGAACTGCCGATGGAGTTCGCCGTTGAAGCGCAGAACCTCTTGAACGTGACGCTCGAAGGCGCCGTCGGGTAGCACTTGTTTACACAGGGAAGTACGCCATGTTGACGATCGAAAACCTCCATGTCGCCGTCGAGGAGCGCGAGATCCTCAAGGGCCTCGACCTCAGCGTCAATGCCGGAGAAGTTCACGCGATCATGGGCCCGAACGGCTCGGGCAAGAGCACGCTGGCCCAGGTGCTTGCGGGCAAGGACAACTACTCCGTTACGCAGGGACGTATCCGGTACCGCGGCGAGGACCTTCTGGACATGGAACCCGAGGAACGTGCCCGCCGCGGCGTGTTTCTCGCATTCCAGTATCCGATCGAAATCCCCGGCGTGAACAACGCCTATCTGCTCAAGGCCGCGCTCAATGCCAGGCGCGAGGCTGACGGCGAACCGCAGGTCGACGCCTTCGAGTTCATGCGCCTGATCAGGAGCCGGATGGAACTCATGAACATCTCGAAGGAGTTCCTCAATCGCAGCGTGAATGAGGGATTCTCCGGCGGCGAGAAGAAACGCAACGAGATCCTGCAGATGCTCGTGCTCGAACCGAGCCTGGCGGTGCTCGACGAGACCGATTCCGGCCTCGATGTCGATGCGCTCAAAATCGTCGCGGCGGGCGTAAACAGCCTGCGCAGCGAGGATCGCGCGATGGTGCTCGTGACGCACTACGAGCGCCTGCTCGAACTCATCGTACCGGACCATGTCCATGTGCTGTCCGACGGCAAAATCGTCAAATCGGGCGACCGCGAACTCGCACGTGAACTGGACGCACGCGGCTACGACTGGGTCCAGCAGGAGGCGGCCAGCGCGTGAACACCGAAGCGCTAAACCGGCAATTCGCGGCAGAACTCGATCGCGTGTCGGGTTCAGCCGACGCGGCAGCGCGCCGAGCCGCCGCGTTCGAAGCGTTCTCGGCCACGGGTTTTCCGACCCGCAGGGACGAGCAATGGCGCTACACGGATCTGAAGCCGATCTCGACCGCCGAACTCGATTTCGCGCCGGCCTCGCCCTCCACGGAACTCGTCTCTCGCGTGTCGGAATCGCTCGAGCAATCCGGATTCGATACGCAGGCATCCCGGCTCGTCTTCGTCGACGGCAGCTACTGCGAAGCGTTGTCGCGAACCACGGACGCTGCCGGGATCCGCATCGCGAGTCTAGCGTCGTGCAGCGAGGCCGACCTGCCTGTGCACGCTCACGAGCCGCTCGACGGTCACCCGCTCGCGACGCTCAATACTGCGTTCGCACGCGAAGGTGCGCTGATCGCAGCCGAGGCTGGCGCTCGTACGACCGCACCGATCGAACTGATTTTCGTCGCAAGCGGGCAATCCGGGGTCGCCACCCAGCCGCGCATCCTCATCGATCTCGGGCAAGGCGCCGACGTTACCCTGATACAGCATCTCCTCGACCTCGAACCTGCCAGGGGCTGGTTCAACGCCGTCACGCAAATCGTCCAGGCACCGGGTTCGCAACTCACGCTCTACCGCCTGCAGGATCACGCCGAGCATCAGTTTCATACGGCACTGACGCGCGCCGAGCTTGCCGAGGACGCGAAGCTCATCTGCGGCTACTTCGATCTTGGCGGACGTCTCGTGCGTAACGACTTCGACATCAGGCTCAGCGGTGCGGGCGCCGACGCGGACCTGTACGGTCTCTTTCTGGCGTCGTCCGGACAACACACGGACAACCACATCCGCATGGATCACATCGCGCCGAGAACCCGAAGCGCCGAAGCGTTCCGCGGCATCATCGGCGATCGCGGCCACGGCGTTTTCAACGGCAAGGTCGTCGTGCACCGCGACGCGCAGCACATCGATGCCCGCCAGAGCAGCGACAACCTGCTGCTTGCCGACAATGCCGAGATCGACACGAAGCCCGAACTGGAGATCTACGCCGACGACGTCAAGTGCAGCCACGGCGCGACCATCGGCGAACTCGACGACGAACAGTTGTTCTACCTGCGTGCACGCGGCCTCGCCGACGACGAAGCCCGGAACCTGCTGACTTTCGCGTTCGCAAACACGGTTCTCGAACGTATCGCTCTGCCGGAACTGCGTGAGCGCATCGCCGAGCGCGTCGCCGCCCGCCTGCCGAACAATGAAAGCGCGGACAGGATGCGATGAAGAGCATGGCACAGGTCGGAGCGCGTACCGTGCCGATCGCCAGCGTTCCCGCACGCCTGGCAGGTCGCCTGCCAGGCGCGGAAGCCATGGGCGAGTTGTCATGAGCGCCGTGGCCACCAAACGCCCGGACCTGGCGCCGATCACCGACATCGCTTCGCTGCGCGGCGACTTTCCGGCCCTGCAGCAGCATATCCACGGCCAGCCGCTCACGTATCTCGACAGTGCAGCGTCCTCGCAATGCCCGCAGGCCGTGCTCGATGCCGTCGTCAGGCAACAGAGTCGCGACCACGCGAACGTGCACCGCGGCGTGCATCAACTCAGCGAGCGCTCAACGCTGGCCTTTGAATCGGCCCGCGAACGCGTTTGCGACTACATCAACGCTGCGAGCGAGCGTGAGATCATCTTCACGCGCGGTACGACCGAGTCGATCAACCTTGTCGCCGAGAGTCTCGGCGGGAGCGTCCTGTCGGCCGGCGACGAAGTGCTCATCACCTGGATGGAGCACCACTCCAATATCGTGCCCTGGCAGATGATCTGCGAGCGGACCGGTGCGCGGCTCGTCCCGGCCCCGATCACTGACGCCGGCGAGATCGACCTCGAAGCTTTCGACCGCCTGCTTACGGAACGGACCAGGATCGTCGCCTTCGTGCACATCTCAAATGCGCTCGGCACGATAAACCCGGCACGCTCACTCATAGCGAAAGCCCACGCGGCAGGCGCTGTCGTCGTCGTCGACGGCGCTCAGGCGATGCCGCACAAGCGGGTCGACGTGCGCGCGCTCGACTGCGATTTCTACGCGTTTTCGGGCCACAAGATGTTCGGCCCGACGGGCATCGGTGTGCTCTACGGCAAGGAGACCCTGCTCGAGGAGATGCCGCCCTGGCAGGGCGGCGGCGAGATGATCCAGACGGTCAGCTTCGACGGGACGACCTACAACGCCCTGCCCGGCAAGTTCGAGGCGGGCACTCCGAACATCACGGGCGCGGTCGGGCTCGGTGCCGCGGTCGATTACTTGGCGCGAATCGACTTCGCCGCGCTCGAAGCGCACGAAGCCGCGCTGCTCGGGCATGCGACCGAGCGGCTTGCCGAAATCGACGGCGCGCGAATCATCGGCGCGGCCGCCGACAAGGCAAGCGTGCTCTCGTTCGTGATCGACGGCATACACGCCCACGACGTCGGCACGATCGTCGACGCTGCCGGCGTCGCGGTGCGAACCGGCCACCATTGCGCCATGCCGGTAATGGACCGCTTCGGCGTGGCAGCGACGGCCAGGGCTTCGTTCGCGCTCTACAACAACGACGACGACATCGACCGACTGATTCTTGGGCTCAGGCAGGCGGTGGAGCTCTTCCGATGAACGCGATACACGGCGCACAAGCCAATGCCCGGGCGCAATGGGGAACCGCACGGGCCGTGGAGCTCATCGTATGAACGAGCTTCAGGAACTTTACCGGGAAGTCATCCTCGACCATAACCGGCAACCCAGGAACTTCGGAGAAATTGACAATGCCGACCGGGTCATCGATGGCGTCAATCCCCTGTGCGGCGACCGGATGACGCTCTACGTCAAGCTCGACGGGACCACCGTGCAGGATGTGAGTTTCCGGGGCACGGGCTGCGCGATCTCCGTGGCGTCGTCGTCGCTGATGACCGAAAGGATCAAGGGCGCCTCGATCGACGAGACGATGAATCTGTTCGAGATGGTGCACGACATGCTCACGAGCGATGCGAACGAACCACCGGACGAGCTCGAGAAGCTTGTGGCGCTTGCGGGCGTGCGTGAGTACCCAAGCCGCGTCAAGTGCGCGAGTCTGGCCTGGCATGCGCTCAGAGCCGCCCTGAAGGGCGCGGAACGCGAGGTTTCGACGGAGTAGCGATGCACCACCGCACGTATGTCGCAGCGCGCAAAGGCGAAACCCGCGGCCGGTACGTTTCAACGGAGTAGCGATGTATTACCCGCAAAATGCCAGTCGTTCGAGTGTGTCGTCAGTTGCTACGGCGGTCACCCCGGAGTAGCCGATGCATTACCCGCAGCACGAGCCCGTAACATTCTCGAGAGACTGCGACGCGGTGCTGATACCCGTCGGCGAAGCCGTCGTGCTGCACGAGGGGCTGAACGGTTTCATCACGCAATCGCTTGGCGGCAGCTTCACGGTGTACATCGAAGGGAACCTCTTCCGCATTGCCGGCATCGACGCCGACGCCATCGGCAAGGAGCCGATCAAGCCGCCCGAGGTGCCGGAAAACGCCACAGAAGACGAGATCGAGTCGGTCGTCTGGCAACAGATGCAAACCTGCTACGACCCGGAAATCCCGATCAACATCGTGGATCTCGGCCTGATCTATGAATGCGAAATCGACCGCGACGACGCGGGCGAGCGCATCGTCGACGTCAAGATGACGTTGACGGCGCCAGGCTGCGGCATGGGCGACATTCTCATGGCCGACGTGCGCGACAAGATCGAAATCGTCCCCACGGTTGCGCGCGCCAACGTCGAACTCGTCTTCGACCCGCCCTGGAACCAGTCGATGATGTCCGAAGCCGCCCGGCTCGAGACCGGGCTCTTCTGACCGGCGCGGCCGAGCCGGCGCCACGCCGGCCGCGTGGGAAAACCGCGGCAATAGTCATAGGGGGCGTGGTCGCCGGACCATTCCCATGACGTTTTCGCACACGCTCCGTACAGGGCAGCGGGAAAGCGCAAGGGCTGACGGGAGAGGAGCTGTTCAATGAAACGCCTGACCGTGGTCCGGCACGCGAAATCGAGCTGGAACGATCCGCGCGCGGCCGATCACGACAGAAAGCTCTCAGGCCGCGGCGAGCGCGATGCGCCGCGCATGGGACGCCGGCTTCGCGCCCGCAACGTCAAGCCGTCGCTGATCCTGAGCAGCACCGCCGAGCGCGCGCTCGCAACGGCAAGGATCATCGCGGTCGAGCTTGGCCTGCCGAGCGGCTTTCCGACCACGGAACCCGAGCTCTACCATGCCTGGCCTTACGCGATTCTCGACATCGTCCGGCGCCAGGACGACGCGTGTTCGGACCTGATGATCGTCGGCCACAACCCGGGCTTCACCGAGTTCGTCAACGCGCTCATTTCCGACTTCCGACTCGACAACCTGCCGACCGCGGGCGTGGTCGCGGTCGAACTGGACATCGATTCGTGGCGGGACGTGGACTCGGCTCGGTTCCTCTTCTACGACTATCCGAAGAATACCGCGCCCGCACGCGGTGAGTAGCCGTGTCACGCCGGAACCGACGCGGCGCCGCCGGGCCTGGGACGAAGCACGAGATTGCTGAACGCGCACTACCGTCGATTCGGTCGTGCCCGGCAACGACGCCGGACATAATATGAATCCGATGCAACGCGCCTCGGCGACTTGCGAACACGGCGCATGCTGGAGTCCGGGCTGAGAAAGCTGCAGATTCGATACAATGCACAATGACATGGTGGCCGCCCTGCTCCGCGCGGGTACACCGATCAACTGATCGCCAACCCGGATCGACCGGTAGTTGCATGCCCCGAACCCTGACCGACACCTCCACGCAAACGGCGCCGGATTTCAGGCGCTACGCACCGGCGCTCGGCGCCGAAGTCTTCGGTATCGATCTCGCCGGCGGCCTCGATCTTTCGACGTACGAGCAGGTTCGTCAGGCTCTTCTCGAGCACCAGGTACTGTTTTTCAAGGATCAGAACGAGATTCCGCCGGACGTGCAGATCGAGATCGGCAGGATGTTCGGCGAGCTTCACATGCATCCGGCGGCACCGCAGATGGCGGGCTACCCGGAGATCTTCGAAATCTACGTCGCCAGGGACTCGAAGATCGCCAACGGCGAGTTCTGGCACTCCGACGTGTCCTGCGATGAAGTACCGCCGCTCGGCACGATCCTGCAACTGCACGTCCTTCCGGCGGTCGGCGGAGATACGCTCTTCGCGAACATGTACTCCGCCTACGATGCCCTGTCGAAACCGATGAAAGGGATGCTGGAAGGACTCACCGCGCTTCACGAATCCGAGCACGTCTATCGCGAGCGCTATTCCGACCGCGGGGTGGATGACGCCGGCAAGCAATATCCAAGCGCAACGCATCCCGTCGTGCGCACGCATCCGGAGACCGGCCGCAAGGCGCTTTACGTGAACCGCACGTTCACGACCCGGATCAACGAACTTGATGCGGCTGAGAGCGAAGCGGTACTCGGATTCCTGTTCGATCACTGCGAAGGCATCGACTTTCAGATCCGGTATCGCTGGGAGCGCAACGATGTCGCGTTCTGGGACAACCGCTGCGCGATGCACCGGGCGATCTGGGATTACTGGCCCGAGCGTCGCCAGGGGCGGCGCGTCACGATCAAGGGTGACCGGCCATCATGAGTCCTTTGCCTTGCGGCAGCGCCTGATCGAGCCAGTCGGGAAGTGGCCGAATCGCACAGGGTCTTGCGGAACAGCCTGCTCGTCGCAGGCCCGGTCCTCGCAGCCGCCGTCTGGTTCGCCCTGAGATCGGCTGACCTCGAACCCGCCGCGTGCTGGTGCGGCGCCGTAACCGCCTGGTGCGCTCTCTGGTGGGCCTTCGAGGTCGTGCCCTTGCCCGTTACGGCGCTGATTCCATTCGCCTTTCTGCCGCTCGGCGGCGTGCTCACGCACCGCGAAGTTGCCGTCGCTTACGGCGATACGCTGATCCTGCTGATGCTTGCGGGATGCATCATCTCCACGGCCATCGAGAAAAGCGGCGCCCACCGGCGCATCGCCGTCGGCATGGTCAGGCTCATGGGCGCCAGCGGCGACCGCCGGGTCGTACTCGGCTTTCTCACGGCTTCCGCGGTGCTCAGCATGTGGATCTCGAACACCGCAACCGTGGTAATGCTGCTGCCCGTCGCGCTCGCGGTGCTCGACGGCGCAGCCAATCGCGAACGGCTGACCGCGCCGCTCTTGCTCGCCGTAGCCTACGGTGCGGCAATCGGCGGGAGCGCCACGCCCGTGGGCACGCCTCCGAACCTGATCTTCATACAGAACTACACGGCGGCTACGGGCAACGAAATCGGCTTTCTCGAGTGGATGCGCGTCGGCGTGCCCGTCGTCGTGTTGATGCTTCCGCTGGCCTGGCTCTGGCTGACGCGCAACCTCGGCCGCGAATCGCGCGCGTTCGAGCTGCCGGAACTCGGTGCATGGCGAACGGATCAGAAGCGCGTCATGATCGTGCTAGCACTGACGGCGCTCGGCTGGCTCACGCGTAGCGCACCCTTCGGCGGCTGGAGCGCCCTGATCGGCGCGGAAGCCTACGCCGGCGACAGCACCGTGGCGCTGGTCGCTGTCGCCGTGCTCTTCGCGTTGCCGTCAGGCCGCAGTGACGGCGGCCGGTTGCTCGACTGGCAGACGGCCTCCTCGATCCCCTGGGGCGTCTTCATCATGATCGGCGGAGGCGTGGCTATCGGGCTCGCGTTTCGCGAATCGGGCCTCGGCGCAGAACTCGGCGACGCGCTCGCTCCGGTGACCGTCCTGCCGCTGCTGTTCATGATGCTCGCACTGTGCCTGCTCACGACGTTCTTTACGGAAATCACGAGCAATACGGCCATCGCCAACATCCTGATGCCCGTCATGGCGGCCACGGGCACGGCTGCCGGCATCGACCCGATCCTTCTCATGGTGCCGGTGACCCTCGGGACGAACTTTGCCTTCATGCTGCCCGTCGCGACGGCGCCGAACGCCATCGTGCACGGAACGGGCAAGGTGCGCGTCGCAAGGATGATCCGCGAAGGGCTGACGCTGAACCTGCTCGGCGCCGTACTGATTGCGGCCGTCTGCTACCTGATCCTGCGCTGAGGCCCTGCAGCGGCTGCTCGCGAGCCCTTCAGCGACCGAGACCCGCGTGCCGTTGCCTGTGGCGAACTCGACCTCGGGAACGCGCCCTGCAAGCTCGGTCAGAACCTTACTGCACGTCGCAGAAGCAGTAGGCGTAGATGCCGCGTGGATCGTTGAAGCGATCGAGAAAGGCCAACGGTTCGCTGGCCGCTTCGAGCAGCACGGTGAGCGAGCGCGGCAGGCGCGCCTCGTAGCCAAGCGCGGCAATCGCCGGCGATGCCGTGCGCATCATGTCGAGCAGCAGCCGGTCCAGGAAATTGAGCGGCGGATCGAAGTACTCGATCTCGTAGGCATCCTCGTCGAGTTCCGCGAGCCCCGCTGCGGCGACGATTGCGTCGTCGAGGTCGCCAAGTTCGTCGACGAGACCGTGAGCGTGCGCCTGGCTGCCGATCCACACGCGGCCGCGCGCGACGAGATCGATCTCCCCGACACTCCTGTCGCGATAGTTCGCGACCTTGCCGATAAACTCATCATAGATGAAGCGAACGGTCTCGTTCATCATGCCGCTGAAATCCTCGCCGATGCCCATGAGCGGATCGGACTGGCCGGACAGCGCCGTCGTCCCGACGCCGTCGAAGTGGATGCCGAGACGGTCGAGCGTGCGAGGGAATGTCGGAATCATGGCGCCGACGCCGATCGATCCCGTAATCGTTGTCGGACTCGCCCAGATCTCGTCCGCCGCCATCGAGATCCAGTATCCACCCGATGCCGCGACGCTGCCCATGGAGACGACCACGGGCCGCCCGGACTCCTTGAAGACCTCGATCTCCCTGAGTATCAGGTCCGAAGCGAACGCACTGCCGCCGGGACTGTCGATACGCAGCACGAGCGACTTGATGTCCTCGTCTTCGGTTGCCTCGCGGATGAGCTCGGCCGTCGATTCGCCGCCGACGGTCCAGGTGGCTGCGCGCCGTCGAGTATCGAGCCCGACGCGACGATGACGCCTATCTTGTCATCCTGGCCCGTTTCCACATCACGTTGCCGAAGTACAGCCAGGTAATCTTCGTGCCCGATCCTGGCATAGTCGTCGCCGTCGCTCCCCGGCGACGCGTCGCCGACAAGCTCGGCCAGATGGGTGCGCACCGCATCGCGCGTCATGAGTTCATCGATCAGGCCGTAGTCGAGTGCAACCCTGCCGGTATCACCGCCCGCAGCGCGCATCAGCGCCAGCGCGTCGTCGGCGTAGCGCTGCAGACTGCCGGTATCCAGACCGCGTGCGGACGTCACGCCTTGCTGCCATGCCTCCCACAGCGCATCGAGGAAGGCCACACTCGCCTCGCGGTCTTCCGGTGACATGTCGTCGCGCGTGACGGGCTCGACGAACGACTTGTACTCGCCGACCGTCCAGACGTTGTAGTCGATATAAAGCGCGTCCAGCGCGGATTTGTAGTAAGGCAGATAGCGGCTGAAACCGTCGAAGAAAACGCTGCCCAGCGGGTGCATGAAGATCTCGTCGGCATGAGCGGCGAGGTAGTACTGTGTCTGGCTGAACGAGTCGCCGATCGCGATCACGCGCTTGCCGCTCTCCTTGAACGCCACGATTTCCTCGGCCAGTTCCTCGAGCTTGCTAAGACCGCTCCCGCCGAGCGCGTCGAGATCGAGCACGAGCACCTCGATTCGCGCGTCGTCTCCGGCCGCGCGAAGAGTGTCGACGAGATCCTTGAGAAGCGTCTCGCCGACGGACAGACCCTGCGCGCTCGCAAGCGCACGGTCGAAGCTGTTGCCGGACAGTTGGTCCACGAGCACGCCCTCCGGCGCGAGCACGAGAGCTGCCTGATTCGGCACCGGCGTCACACCCGGCGCAAGCCCTGCCGACGCGAGAATCACGATGATCAGCAGCACGGACAGGTGAAGCACCTTGCGGATACGGTCGAGCCCGCGCCAGATGGACCCAAGGACGCGCAGCACGACAGACGGTTGGCTATTGCTCATGGTCGGTAACCCCGAAAACCGGATTGAAGTCAGCCCAGGAGGAACAATGATAACTCCGGGACGTAGGCAATGATCACGACGCAAAGCATCAGAACGAGCAGAAACGGCAGCGTCGCCCAGTAGACCGACACGATGTCGCGCTCGAAGCGGTAGCTTGAAATGAAGAGATTCAGGCCGACCGGCGGCGTCAGGTAGCCCAGTTCCATCGCTGCAAGAAACACGATGCCAAGGTGGATGGGATGGATTCCGAACTGCAGGGCAACCGGCAGCACGAGCGGCACGACGAGCACGATCGCGGAGAAGATATCCAGGATCGCACCGAGCACGAGCAGGAACACGAGCAGCGCGGCGAGAAACATCCCGGGACCCGACACATGTTCGCTGATTATCTCGAACATGCGCTGCGGCACGCCGACATCGATCAGGTAGTTCGTCGACGCGAGCGACATCCCGAGAATGAACACGATGGCGCCGACGAGCACCATCGAATCGCGGACGATCCGGGCCGCACTGCGCCATGGAACCTCGCGGAGTATGACGAACTCGACGATTGCGACGTAGAACACCGTAACGGCCGCAGCTTCGGACACGGCGAAGTAGCCGCTGTAGATTCCGCCGAGCACGACGATCGGCAGCGGCAACTCCCACCTGGCTTCGCGAATCGCCGCGAGCACCTCTCGCACTGAACCTGCTTCACGCGCAGCGCGGGACTTGCGATTCAGCCAGTAACCATAGAGCGACAGCAATACCAGCATGAGCATGCCCGGGAGGATGCCGGCGATGAACAGATCGTCGATCGGGGCCTCGGCGACGACGCCGTAGAGAATCAACGGCAGCGACGGCGCGAAAAGCAGGCCCAGACTCCCGGACGCCGTGACGAGCCCGAGGCTGAACCGCTCGCTGTAGCCTGCCTGCACGAGCGCCGGAAAGAGCAAGGCGCCGAGGGCGACGATCGTCACGCCCGAGGCGCCCGTAAACGCCGTGAAGAGCGCACAGGCCGCGAGGGAGATCATCGCGAGCCCGCCGGGCAGCCAGCCGAGGAGCGCTTGAGAAAGGCGCACGAGCCGCCCTGGCGCCCCGCCCTCGCTGAGCAGGAATCCGGCGAAGGTAAACAGCGGTATGGCAACGAGTACGGGCGTTTCGGCAATACCGAAGAACTCGATTGCCATGACCGAAAGATCAATCCCTTCGCGGGAGAAACCGGACATCGCACTTGCCGCGATCACGGCGAAAAGCGGCGCCCCGAGCAACGCCAGCACGACGAGCAGGAGGCCGATGGCGATTATCATCGGCCCGCCCGCAACTGCGCCACGAATCGCAGCACGTACCTGTAGCAAACGAGCGCGAAGCCGATCGGCAGGATCGACTGAAAGATCCAGGCAGGCCAGGTTCCAAGCAGAACGTCCTCGAACGCGCGTGAATCTCGAACGAAGCTCCAGGAGTGCCAGGCGAGCAGCGCCGCGACCGCCGCGGTAAACAGGTCCATCAAGGCTTCGACCGGACGGCGCAGGCGGTCCGGCAGCAGGCGCTCGGCGAGATTGATTGCGATGTGTTTGCCGTCGCGGCTCGCGGCTATTGCAGCGACCACGGCAAGCCAGAGTACGGCGAGCCGGATTATTCCGTCGGCCCAGGGCAGACCGATCGAGAACACGTTGCGCAGCACGATCTGTGCGAAAGCGAGCGTGCTGAGGCCGCCAAACAGCACGATCAGAAGCGCGTTCTCAAGCCCGCGTCCAAGGTTCTCGGCGCGCACCAGCCAGGGATGCCGCGAGGCCGGTTCCAATGCGCTACTCTGGCTGAGCGGGCGCGGTGCCGTAGTTCGAGCGGTAGTCTTCGAGCAGGCCCAGCAACTCGTCGAGGAGCGGCCCGTCGATGTCCGGCCGGTCGCGCAGCGCCGGGTAGATGCTCGCGACGGTTCGCCGCCAGGTGTTCACGTCGTCCGCGTGAACGGTTACGGGCTCAACGCCGATCTCCGTCATCACCTGCGCCGCCTCACGATTGTCCTCGCGCGCAGCGCGGTCGATTCGCTGCATCGCCGCCCGCATGACATCCCGCACGACGCGCTGGTCCGCGACCGGCATCGCGCCCAGTGTCGCGGCATCCACGGCAAGAATGCCCATCGAATAGGCGACCGGAAAGTCGGTGCGGTAGCGAACCTTCGTGTGCCACTGCAGCGTAAGCGCCGCGACCGGCGACGCCGCGACGACATCGAGCAAGCCCGTCTGCAGACCCGTCAGGACGTCAGTGAGCGGCAGAACGACCGGCGACAGGCCAAGCGCTTCCATCGCGATGAAACTCAGGGGATCGCCTTCCGGCACCCAGATCTTGCGCCGCTGCAGGTCCCCGACCGTGCGGATCGGCTCGTTGGCCATGAGGTTTGCGAACCCGCCCTCGCTGAAGCCGAGGCTCACGAAACCTGCTTCCTCAAGCCCCGCCTCAAGTTCAGGGTCGAGACGTGCGCGAACGTAGTCGACCTCGTCGAGCGAACGCAACAGCAGCGGAATCCCGTACAAGGTCAGCGCCCGGTAGCGCTCGGCCAGACCGCTCGCGGCGAACGCGCCGCCATGAAGCTGGCCGATGCGGATCTTTCTGAGCACCTGGGCATCGTTGCCCATGACGCCGCCCGGGTAGAACCTCACTTCGACCCGGCCATCGGTGAGTTCGCGCACGCGCTCGGCCCCGGCACGCATCTCGCGCATCCATTCGGAACCGTCGGGAGCGATGGTCGCCAGCTTGATCTCCTGCGCCCAGACCGGTCCGGCGGCCCCGGCGAGCGCGCACAACGCCAGCGCCACGCAACAGTCGCGCACGAGGCGCGTGGCGCGCCCGGGAATTACTCTGGATACAACGACCCGCATCAGAAATACTCCGGCGCCGAAGCCAGCAGCTCCCGGGCCTCGCGTTGCGCAAGCACGTTGAAGAGCGTGTAGCCGGGAACCTCGACCGGCGCGTCGATCACTTCCGTCAGGAGCCGGTCGTGCAGGTCCCTGTCGAACATGAGCCGTGCGTAGCGGCGCGCGTATTCGACCTTGATGGAAAGGTCCCGACCGTCGGAAAGCTCGATCGCCCGTTCGAAGTGAGCCCGGGAGACATCGGGCTCGCCGCCGAGCGCCGGCGGGCGAAGCGCGTTGAGGATGCCGAGGTAGCCGTGCAGCGCGCCCTGCTCGTAGCTTTCGTCCAGTTCCAGCGTCCTTTCCAATGCGGCCTCCACCCAGGGTACTTCCGCCACGGCGCTCCAGTCGGTGCTCGTGGCGTCAAGGTAGCTCAACCAGCTCACCGAGTAGGCGTAAAGATAATCGATATTCCGGCCGCGGACCTCTGCAAGTTCGCCCACGAACGTGTCGTAAGCCATCCCGTCCCAACCGCAGGCCGGCGTGTGCGCAAGGCACATGGCACGCTGGCCGTAGTCGCGCGCCTTGCCGGTCAACTGCGCCACGCGGCTCGTATCGGTCTCGAATCTCGAGCCGTAGAGTGCGAAGAGTTGCGCACCGACGGCGAGAATGTCCGCGTCGTCGGGGCTCTGCGCGATCAGGCCATCGAGCAGCAGCAGGTAGGCCGGCACGCCGCTTTCGACGAGAGCCGGGTCGTTCTGGTTCAGAATCGCCGCTTCGAGCGTGTCCGCGGCGATGGTCCCCAGCAGGCTGGTGCAGCCGCCGCTCAGCGCAGCGGCCAGTGCGCCCGCCGCGAAAAGGCCGCACCGTGCGCGGCGAAACGGCACCGGCGCGCGCTCCCGGCGGCGGCCGCCCCGCAGCGACTCAGACCTTTTCCTTGATGCGCGCAGACTTGCCGCTGCGTTGCCGCAGGTAGTAGAGCTTCGCTCGTCGCACATCGCCGCGCCGCTTGACCTTGACGCCCGCCACAGCCGGGCTGTGAACCTGAAACACCCGTTCCACGCCTTCGCCATGCGAGACCTTGCGGACCGTGAACGATGAATTGAGCCCACGGTTGCGCTTGGCGATCACGACCCCTTCGTAGGCCTGCAGGCGCTCGCGTTCGCCTTCCTTGACTCGGACCTGGACTATGACGGTATCGCCGGGCGAGAAGTCCGGAAACTCCGGCTTCATCTGTTCCTTTTCCAATTCTTCAATGATTCTGGACATGACTGGATCCTCTCAACCGGGACGCCGTGACCCGATATTGTACGACGCCAGGAGCCTGCGCCGAAGGCGTTTACCGCTGCATATTCGATATCGTCGTCCCATCGCGCGCTGTCGGATTGGGCCTTTCGCGACTTCCTGCAGCGCAGGTTCCTGGCTACGATACTCCGCTACCTGGTTCGGCGGCAGCGGCCTCCAGCCGGTATTCGGCCAGCAGTTCACGTTCCTCGTCGCTCAGGACTCGCGCCTTGAGCAGGTCGGGACGCCTGCGCCAGGTTCGTCCCAGCGCACGTTTCAGGCGCCAGCGCCTGATCCTCTCGTGGTTGCCGCCGAGCAGCACCTCGGGAACGGCCATCCCGTCGACGATTTCCGGGCGCGTGTATTGCGGGTAACCGAGCAGTCCGTGCCTGTGCGAGTCGCGCGCGCCGGACTCCTCGTGACCGAGCACGCCCGGCAATAGCCTGGCGACGGCATCGATGACGACAGCAGCCGCGAGTTCGCCTCCGCTAAGGACGTAGTCGCCGACCGAGACCTCTTCGAGTCCCTCCGCCTCGATGATCCGCTCGTCGAGTCCCTCGTAACGCCCCGCAACCAGCAGCAGGCCGGGCGCCCGGGCAAGCTCGCCGGCCAACGCGCCATCAAATGCGCGTCCCTGGGCGCTCAGGACCAGCGCTCGGGTGCCCGCCGGAAGCCCCTGGCGCAACGCGCCGATCGCGCCGCGCATGGGTTCGTAGCAGAGCACCATACCGGGCCCGCCGCCGTATGGCCGGTCATCCACGGTGCGGTGCCGGTCGCTCGTGAAAGCCCGCGGCGACTCGTGCATGAGCTCGATCAGACCGCGCTCGCAGGCGCGGCCGACGACACCGTGCTGCGTCACGGGATCGATGAGTTCGGCAAACAGTGAAACGACGCCGATCCGATACATGTCACTCTTCCCAGTATTGTGCGTCCCAGTCGACCACGATCACGCGGCGATCGAGGTCGACCTCGCGCACGACTTCTCCGGTCACAAACGGAATCAGCCTGTTTGCTCCGCCCTCAAGTGCGAGCACGTCGTGCGCGCCGCTGGCAAAAAGGTAATCGACGACCCCGAGCGTCTTTCCTGCGGTATCGCATACGGTCAAGCCCTCGAGATCCGTCCAGTAGTACTCACCCGGCTCGCATGGCGGCAACAGCGCCCGCGCAACGACGATGTCCGCACCGATCAGGGCGAGCGCGGCGTCCCTGTCTTCCACGCCTCGAAGCTTGGCGAGCACCTTTCCGCTCCCACCGCTGCCGCCCTCCACTTCCACTTCACGCTGCTCGCCCGCGTGGGCAAGCGTCCAGCGCTCGAATCGGATGACGTTGTCGCGAGGTTCCGTATAGGAGTGGACCCTGACCCAGCCCTTCACGCCGTGCGCGCCGGAAATTCGGCCGAGCGTCACCAGTTTGTCTTGCGTCGCACTCACTGCACGGCTGCAGGGCGCACCGACCGGATCAGGCGGGTTGCGGCGTACCCCGGTACTGTTTGATCAGGCTTGTCACGCGGTCGGAGGCCTGAGCGCCGTGTGACAACCAGTACTCGGTGCGCTCCAGATCGATCTTGAGCCCGGTTTCGGTGCCGGTAGCGATCGGGTTGAAGAATCCGAGCCGCTCGATGTAGGCGCCATCGCGGCGGTTGCGGCGATCCGTGACCACGATGTGGTAGAAGGGGCGCTTGCTTGCACCGGCACGCGATAACCGAATCCTGACCATTGGAGCGAGATCCTCGAAAAGCTCAAGCGGCTGACCCCCGCCGCTCGCGGAAGCGCGCAATTCTACTCGTTTAGGCGGCAAAAATTAATAGGCGCCAGTCGCGGTGCCGCTTTTGCACGCGAGTCGCGGCGCCGCCGGCCCCGTTAGCCCTGTCAGCGGCCACCCTTCCCCCGCATGGCCTGGGCCAGCATCCGGTTCATGCCGCCCTTGGCCGCCCGCTTCATCACTTTGGCGAGCCTTCGATGTTGCTTGAGCAGCCGGCTGACATCCTGCACGGAGAGCCCCGCGCCACGCGCGATCCGGCGCTTGCGAGAGCCATCGATGATTGCCGGATGGCGCCGCTCGCTCGGTGTCATCGAGTCGATAAGTGCAATCTGCCGCCGCACCACGCGATCGTCGAAACCGGTGCTGGCCAGCGCGCCGGGTTTGATGCCGGGCAACTTGTCGAGTACGCCGTCGAGGCCGCCGAGATTTCTTAGCTGCTTGAGTTGATCCCTGAAATCGGCAAGGTTGAGGTCGCGGCCCCGTTTGACCTTGCGCGCCATTCGCTCGACCGAATCGTGATCGACCTTGCCCTGAACCTGCTCGACGAGACCGACCACATCGCCCATGCCGAGAATGCGCGAGGCAAACCGATCCGGTACGAATGGCTCGAGCGCATCGAGCTTTTCGCCCGTGCCGATGAGCTTGATCGGCAGCCCGGTGACTTCGCGTACGGAAAGCGCCGCGCCGCCGCGTGCGTCGCCGTCCGCCTTGGTCAGGATCACGCCCGTCAACGGCAACGCCTCGTTGAATGCGCGCGCGGAGTTCACGGCATCCTGACCGGCCATCGCGTCGAGCACGAACAGCGTTTCGTGCGGTGCGACAGCCGAGTGGATTGCGCTCGCCTCGGCCATGAGCGCCTCATCAACGTGCAGCCGCCCGGCCGTATCGAGAATCAGCCAGCGGCTGCCGCGCCTGGCGCCGTCCTCGCGCGCCGCGGCCGCGATTGCGGCCGGGTCCGAAGACGGGGACTCGAACAACGCCGCGCCAAGTTCCGCAGCGAGCCTGCCAAGCTGTTCGCGGGCCGCCGGGCGATGAACGTCAGTGCTCGCGAGCAGAATCTCCGCGTTCGAGCGCTTCGCAAGCATCCCGACGAGCTTGCCCGCGGTTGTGGTCTTGCCGGCGCCCTGCAGACCCACGAGCATGAGCACGGAAGGCCGCCCCTTGCCGCTGACGGGCTTCGCATCCCCGCCGAGCACACTGACGAGTTCGTCGTGGACGATCTTGACGAAGACCTGACCCGGGTTCAGGCTCCGCGCCACCTCCTGGCCGCTCGCGCGCTCACCCACGCGCTTGACGAGTGTCCTGACGACGGGCAGGGCGACATCGGCTTCGAGCAGCGCCATGCGGATCTGGCGCACCGTATCGCGGACATTGTCTTCGGTGATACGGCCGCGGCCGGTCACCTGACGTACAGCGCGGCCGAGCCGCTCGGACAACGTTTCGAACATCCGGCCATTGTAGGAAAACGCGCTTCCTGACACCCGTTCGGGCTGCATTGAATTGCGGGACACGTTCGGTCGAACGAAGATGCGACTTCGTTGAACGAGGATCGAGTTCCTGGACACGATCGAGCACGGCACCAGGAAAATGCGTGACTCGCTGCCGCCGACCGAGAATGAGCGGAAACTGCGCGTGGCCGGGCGCCGCTGAGGCGGCGCGGCGGCCCGTTGCACGGCCAGACTGTCGCTCGCCGCTAGAAAGCGCGCTCGACCGCGTCGCTCAGGCGGTCGATCGCGGTCACGTCGATCCCGATCTGCCTGCGCGGCCGGTTGGCGCGCGGCACGAGTGCGCGCCGGAAGCCGTGCTTCGCCGCCTCGCCAAGCCGCTCTTCGCCGAACGGTACCGGCCTGATTTCACCCGTGAGGCCCGCCTCGCCGAAGACGACGAGGTCGTCGACGACCGGTTGCTCGCGGAAGCTCGACAGCACCGCCAGCGCGACCGCGAGATCGGACGCGGTCTCGGTCACGCGCAGCCCGCCGACAATGTTCGCGTAGACGTCGCTGTCGCCGATCGAAATACCGCAGTGCCGGTGCAACACGGCGAGCAGGAGACCCAGCCGCTGGGCGTCGAAACCGTGCGCGATACGGCGGGGCTGCTGGCTCAGGCTCTGGTCGACCAGCGCCTGGACCTCGACGAGTACCGGGCGCGTGCCCTCCCGCGTGACGAGCGTCACGCTGCCGGGAACCGGCTCCGAGCGCTTGGAGAGGAATATCGCCGAGGGGTTCTTCACTTCCCTGAAGCCGTCGTCGGTCATGACGAAGAAACCCATCTCGTTGGCGGCTCCGAAACGGTTCTTGACGGCGCGAATGATCCTGAAACGGCTGCCGAGGTCGCTCTCGAAATAGAGCACCGTATCGACCATGTGCTCGAGCACGCGCGGACCCGCAAGCGTACCCTCCTTGGTCACGTGGCCCACGAGCAGCGTCGTGACATTGCGGGTTTTTGCGCACCGGACGAGCTGGGCCGCACACTCGCGCAACTGGCTCACGGAACCGGGCGCCGATTGCAGCTCGGCGCTGTAGAGCGTCTGGATCGAATCGATGACGAGCAACGCCGGCGGCTTTGTCTCGATCTGAGCGAGGATCGTCTCCAGACAGGTTTCGGCGAACAGGTTTACCGGAGCCGATTCGGCGCCGAGCCGGCGTGCCCTGAGGCCGATCTGGTCGAGCGACTCCTCGCCGGTCACGTAACAGGTATCGACGCGCTCCGCGACGTTGGCCAACGCCCTCAACAGCAACGTCGACTTGCCGATTCCCGGATCGCCGCCGATGAGCACCACCGACCCCGGCACCAGCCCCCCGCCGAGGACCCGGTCGAGCTCGCCGAGGCCGCTCTCGATCCGCGCAACGGAACCGGTCTCGACACGGTCGAGCCGGGTCAGCTCGACTCGGCCGGAGTATTGCGCCTGCCTTGCCCGGTCGGGCAGCGCCCGCGTTTCGTTCAGGGAATTCCACGCACCGCAATCGGGACACTGCCCCTGCCACTTCGGATGCCGGGCGCCGCAGGCATCGCAGCAGTAGACGGGCTTGCTTTTGGCCATGGAGGGTCAGGATAGCCGAAACGCCGGAGGCAGCGTCGTCAGTGGACTCCTTCGCCGTAGTCGTCGCTGGCGTAGTCTTCGAACTTGGTGTGTTGCCCGAAAAATGTCAGCTTCACCATGCCGGTCGGGCCATTGCGCTGCTTGCCGATGATGATCTCGGCAGTGCTGCCGTTTGTTCGAGGCCCATCGTCGCGCTCGTAATAATCTTCCCGGTAGATCAGCAACACCAGATCGGCGTCCTGCTCGATCGCACCGGAGTCGCGAAGATCAGACATCATGGGCCGCTTGTCGGTACGCGACTCCACGCCGCGATTGAGTTGCGAGAGTGCAACCACGGGCAGATCGAGCTCTTTCGACAGTGCTTTCAAAGACCGGGAGATCTCGGACATCTCGGCCACGCGGTTGTCGGCATAGCCCGGTGCCCTCATGAGCTGCAGGTAATCGACAACGACCAGGCCGATCTTGTGCTCGCGCCTGAGGCGCCGGGCGCGGGCCCGGACTTCCGTGGGCGTCAACGCTGCAGTGTCGTCGATGAGAATCGGCGCGTCCGACAACATATTCGTCGCAGAGTCGATCCGATGCGAGATCGCAGCCGTATAGTGCTGTTTTCCAAGGTCATATTGCGTGACTTGAGCCAGGGAGCTGATCATCCGGAACACGAGCTGCTCGGCAGACATCTCCATGCTGAAAATCGCCGTCGGCACCTTTTTCTTGATCGCCGCGTTCTGGGCGATGTTGACCGCAAGCGCCGTCTTGCCCATTGACGGCCGGCCCGCGATGACAATGAATTCGCCGCCGTTGAGCCCCCCTGTTTTTCGATCGAGATCCGCAAAACCGGTCGCAATGCCCGTGATTCCGTCATCGGCGTGCGACAGGGTATCGATGAGGTCGATCGCGTCCGGCAGGATCTCCCTGACAGGGCGGAAGTCCTTCCCGGCGTGCTGGCCGCGATCGGCAACCTCGAACACACGTTGCTCCGCAATGTCAACGAGATCGCTGGCGCTGCGGCCTTCGCTGTCGTGGACGCTGGTTGCGATCGCGCCGCCGATCTCGACCAGTTGGCGGAGCATCGAGTTCTCGCGCACGATCTCGGCGTACGCGCGTATGTTCGTGGCGCTCGGCGTCGCCTCGACGAGTTCCGCGAGGTAATCGAGCCCCCCGGCGGCGCCCAGTTCGTTCTGGCGTTCGAGTTGCTGGCCGACGGTGACCGCGTCGGGAGGCTGATTGTCGTCAATCAGCCGCGCCAGCGTCCTGAAGATGAGTCGGTGATCGGCGCGGTAGAAGTCGTCGGCGGCGACTACGTCTGCGACCCGGTCCCAGGCTTTGCGATCGAGCATGATCCCGCCAAGCAGGGACTGTTCGGCCTCGACGGAATGCGGCGGCTTGCGTAGTCCGACCGCATTGCGGGAGATGTCCGTCGTCGAGGCAACTTCCGCCATTGTTTCTCCGCTATGTGCCGGTGCAGCTTATCACGCGGGGCTCGGCTCAGGCCGTCTCCGCGTCATCGCCGGCAGCCTCCGCGCCAGCAGCCGTTTCGGCATGGTCGGACTGCTGCGAATCAGTGGATTCATCCTCGCCGGCGGCCGCTTCTTCAGCCCCTGCGGCTTCGCCAGCATCTTCAGCCGCAGCCTCGCCGGCTTCATCGGCCTCGGCCGGCAATGCACCCGCAAGCTCGGCCGCTTGCGCGGCGTCTTCGGGATCGTTCGACGCGACCACGACCGTCAGGGGAACGTGCACGTCCGCGTGAAGATGCAGCTCGATCACATGCTCGCCGACGACTCGCAGCGGCCCGTCGGGCAGCCTGACCCGGCTGCGCTCGACCGTCACACCGAGTTCCTCGCAAGCGGCGACGATGTCGATCGAGCCGACCGAACCAAAGAGCTTGCCTTCGGCGCCGACGCGGGCCTCGATCCGAATGACGTGGCCCTCCAGTTTCTCCGCCTGCTCGCTGGCAGCCGCGACCTCGGCATCGGCCTTCGCTTCGAGTTCGGCCCGCATCGCCTCGAATCTGACGATGTTCTCTGGCGTCGCGACCGCCGCCTTTCCTTGAGGAATCAGATAGTTACGTGCGTAACCCGGCTTGACATGGACACGTTCGCCGATGCGCCCGACATTGTCTATCGTCTCCAGCAGAAAGATTTCCATGGCTCGTTTCCTCCCAGTCACTGCGGTGCGCCGAGCGGTGCACGCAAGTCGAATATATTGTCCACTAAACCGGTGGCACTCAAGCCGAAAACACCGAGCGGAGTTAACGGCGGAACCAGCAGCACGTACGCCGCGCTCGTTACAAGCGGATGCCACTTGCGCGCATGCGCCCAAGCATGCACGACAGCAAGACCTTGAAAAAGGAAGCAGAACACGATCAGCGGCGACAGATTCTGAACTGCAGTCAGCGCAGGAATCAGTCCGAGCACGAGCAGCACCATCGACGTAATGCCGAGGACACGCCCGAGCCTGAGCGCGCGAAACGCGGTGCCGAAACCGGCAATGTCGCGCACGAGCGTGATCCACCAGTACCCCAGCAACAATGCACCGATCACCTGCAGGAGCACCGCGGCCATGAGCACGTTGAACAGCATCGGCGCGCCGGCGGCGAGTGCCGTGAGTTCCTGTTGGCTCGCGCCGCTCTCGCGAAACACCTCCACCAGTCGCTCGATTACCGGCCCCAGGACGACGTTGGGATCAGGCCCGACGGTGCTCGCGACGAGCGCGGCCACAACGCAGAACGACACAGTGCCCTGAAACGCGAGTCCCAGGCTTCCGGACCAGCGCAGCAAGGCGCCCATCCCAACACCGGCGAACATCGCCACGGCGGCGAGCAGCACGAGGTCGGTAAGTGCATCGTCGATGACAAAAGCGATGATCGAAACGCCCAACATGCCGGCGGCAGCGCTCACGCTGCCCGCGAGCGGTCCTCGGCGGGCGGTCTCGAGAATCAGCAGCGCCGTCGCCACGAACGGAAACACGGGCGTTGCGATGACCGCAAAAGCGACGAGCAGATAGCGCCGCGCCAGCAGCCGTCCGATCAGTGCCTTCATGACCCGCGCCGTGTCATTGCGAACGCCGGCGTAACGCGGGCCATGCGCGTACGCGGCAACCGCCAGTTCAGTGATGATCCGTGTAGGGCAACAGCGCCAGAAATCGCGCGCGCTTGATCGCGGTTGCGAGCTGGCGTTGATACGGCGCTCTCGTGCCCGTGATCCGGCTCGGAACGATCTTGCCCGTTTCGGTGACATGCTGCTTGAGCGTCGCCAGATCCTTGTAGTCGATCTCCTCGACGCCCTCCGCGGTGAACCTGCAGAACTTCTTCCGGCGGTAGTACCTGGCCATGCTCAGCTCTCCTTCGTTGCGGAATCGTCCGCACTCTCAGCGGAGTCGTCAGCGGCGCTTTCGTCGCTGGACGCTTCGGCATCAGCCGCTGCCGCAGATTTCGTTGAGGATTTCTTGCGCGTAGTGGTCTTTTTGGCTCGCTTGCTTGCCGCGGGCTTCGCTTCGGCCGCAGCATCGTCGCCAGCCGCTGCGGAGTCCTCGGCGTCAGCAGCTTGCGCTTCATCGGACGCTGCTGCTTCAGGCGCGGACTCCGGTTCCTGCGCCGGCGCCTCGTCGGGGTCACCTTTGCTCTCGGGTTCCGCTTTGGCCTCGGGTTTCGTTTCGGGTTTGGGTTTGGGTTTGGGTTTGGGTTTGGGTTTGGGTTTGGGTTTGGGTTTCGCTTTCGCCTTCGGTTTGGGCTTGGGCTCTGCCTTGGCTGTTGCGCCAGCTTTAGCCTTGGCTTCTGTCCTGGCTGCGGGGTCCGGCTCCGTTTCAGCGTCCGGCTTATCCTCGGGGGCGGACTTGACGTCCCCGTCCGCAGTGGCTTCCTCGACCGGCTTGGGTTTGGTCTTGGGTTTGGGCTTGGCCTTGGCGTCCGGCTTGGCCTTGGCGTCCGGTTTCTCCCTGGAATCCGGCTTTGCCTCGACATCGTCCTTCGCCTCGGGCTTCGCTTTAGCCTCGGATTCCGCTTTGGCCTCGGATTCCGCTTTGGCTTCGGACTCCGCCTTGGCCGCGGGAGCCGACCTCGCCTCGCGGGCAGCCTTGGCGTCGGCGCGAGAACGGCGCTCTCGATCGGAAGACTGAGCTTCCCTCGCCTTTTCTTCCGCGTAGGCCTGGGCCATGACCGAGGGTTCGCTGACCGCCTTGTCACGCCGAATGACGAGATGACGCAAAACCGCGTCGCTGAAACGGAACGCACCGACAAGTTCATCGAGCGCCGGCTGGTCGCACTCGACGTTAAACAGCGCATAGTGCGCCTTGTGAACCTTGGAGATCGAGTGAGCGAGCTGCCTGCGACCCCAATCCTCTTCGCGGTGGACGGTTCCGCCGGCCCCCTCGATCATGCCGCGGTAGCGCTGCATCATCGCGGGCACCTGCTCGCTCTGATCAGGATGGACCAGGAACACGACTTCGTAGTGTCGCATCGGGACTCCCTTCGGTTTAAAGCCTCCCGTCCGGCGGTGAGGCAAGGAGTTGACAGTTTTTTCGGGCTCAGTGAGCCACAGGGCGCGAAATGCTACGCGACCGCCGTCGGAAGCTCAAGCGGCCGTTGCGCGGCGCACCGGCTACGCACTGTCAATCGGCCTGTGGAGCTTTGGCTGCAGGATCGAGACAACAAACGCCCTGATGGGGGCGACGTCACTACGAAGGATCGAACGGGCAATGCCGTAACACTTCGTAGAGCACGACGCCGCACGCGACCGATACGTTCAGGCTCGCAACGACGCCACACATCGGAATCGCAACAAGATCGTCGCAGCATTCCCGCGTCAGGCGTCGAAGACCTTGTCCTTCGCCCCCGATGACGACCGCGAGGGGCGTTCGCCATTGATATTCGTAGAGCGACTGCTGCGCGGAGCCATCGGCGCCGACCGTCCAGACCCCGGCTTCCTTGAGCCAGGCGAGCGTTCGCGCAAGATTCGGGGCACGAAATACCGGGATGGTCTCCGCAGCACCCGTCGCGGCTTTCCGTGCGGCCGGTGTCAACCCGCTAGCGCGTGACCTCGGAACGATGACGGCATCGATACCCGACGCGTCGGCCGTGCGCAGACAGGCACCGAGATTGCGCGGGTCCTCGACGCGGTCGAGCGCGAGCAGCCTGAGCGACCGGCCGCGTTCGACAACGAGTGTCTCAAGCTCACGCACGGTAAATTCCCGCGCCGCCTGAACTTCGATGACGACGCCCTGATGGCTGCCGTTGCCGGTTTTCAGGTCCAGCACCGACCGGCTTGCATGCTTGACCTCGACGCCTTGCGCTTCCAGCAACGCCGCGATGCCGGCGAGCCTCTCCCCCGCAGCGCGCTCCTGCAGCCAGGCCGCGACGACAGCCTCGGGCCGCCGGTCGAGGACGGTTTTCACGGCGTGGATGCCGTAGACGAGCCGTTCCTTCGAATCACTCACGCCTGCGCCGCCTCCCGCGTTCGGAACGCTTCGCGCGCCCGCTCGACTCGATCGGTACGAAGTCGATCTTGCGTTCCTCGACATTGACGGCGGCGAGCCGGACCTCGAGCGAATCGGCCAGGCGGTAACGGGCGCCGCCGCGTTCGCCTTCGAGCATCATCCCTGACGCATGGCGGCGATAGTAGTCGCCCGGCAGCGTGCTGGCGTGCACGAGTCCGTCCACCTGAAGCTCCGGCACGCGCACGAAGAGGCCAAAAGGCACGACAGCGGTGACGACGACGTCGAACGGATCGCCGACCCTGTTCTTCATGTAGGCGCACTTGAGCTGTTCCTCGACATCCCATACGGCCTCGTCGGCGCGCCGTTCGGCCCGTGAACAATGCTCTCCCAGGCGTTCCATATCGGTCAGCGAGTACGGATAGCCGCTATGCCCGCCGGGCTTCGACGACTGCCTGAGCGACCACTTGAGGGCCCTGTGGACGAGCAGGTCGGGATACCGGCGAATCGGTGAAGTGAAGTGTGCGTAGGCGCCGAGGGCAAGCCCGAAGTGACCGAGGTTTCGCGGTTGATAGCGCGCCTGGTTCATCGAACGCAGGACCATCGATTCGACGAGTTCCGCTTCGGGCTTGCCCGCGAGGCTTGCGACCAGGCGGCTGAACTGCCGCGGCTCGGGCTTGCCCTGCGGCAGCGCATCAAGACGCAGCATCCGCAGCACCGCCGAGATTTCCTCGATGCGTTCGGGGTCCGGTTCCTGATGGACCCGGTACAGGCCAGGCAGACGGGAACGGCGAATCTGCTTCGCCGCTTCGACATTCGCGGCGATCATGCACTCTTCGATAAGCCTGTGCGTGAGCAGGCGCTCCGTCGGGCGCAGATTCTTGACCTTGCCGCTGGTGTCGAGCTCGATCACGGTTTGCGGCAAGTCGAAGTCGATCGCACCGCGCTGCCGACGGGCTTCTTCCAGCGCCCGATAGACTGCGCGCAGGTGCTTGAGCCCGGGTATGAGCTTCGCGTGCTCTCCCTGCTTCCCCTTGCCGTCCAGCAGCGCTGTGCTCTGGGTATAGGTCAGGCGCGCCGCCGAACGCATTACGGCCTCGAAAAAGCGCGACCGGGCGACCCGGCCACTCTGGGAAACCGCCATCTCGCAGGCAACGCACAGGCGATCGACGCCGGGATTGAGCGAGCACAGGCCGTTCGACAGCGATTCGGGCAGCATCGGCACCACCCGATCGGGGAAGTAGACGGAAGTGCCGCGCGCACGCGCTTCGGAGTCGAGCGCGGACCCCGTCTCGACGTAGTGGCTCACGTCCGCAATCGCAACGACGAGGCGCCAGCCCGTGCCTTGTGGCTCGCAATAGACCGCATCGTCAAAGTCCCGTGCGTCGGCGCCGTCGATCGTGACGAGATCGAGATTGCGCAGGTCTTCACGCCCCACTATCCCCTTTCGACCGACGGAACGCGGTAGCTTTGCGGCCGCCTTGGCGACGGGTCCCGGCCACTCGTCGGAAATGCCGTGCGCCTTGATCGCGGCATCCGTTTCCGCGCCGGGCCGCACGCCTGTGACCACGCCCGTAACGAGATCCACGCGACCGGACACGGCGTATTCGAAGGCGCGGTTTCGAGTCAACTGACCGTCGCGCACCATGGCCTTCAGGCGCTGCTCGAGCGCGCGAAGTTGCTGAGCTTCGTGGATGTCGACCGCGGCGCCAAGCGACTCGAGTTTCAGGGGTGCATCGGCTGCGGCAACGACCTCGAGAATCCGGTCGCGTCTCGGGATGCGGTGGGCGTAGCGGCGCTCGCGCGAGCGCGCGCCGTACCGGGAGCGTGAGGCCATCAGCTACCGCCTTGACGCTTCAACGGCTTGATGCCCCTTCCAACAGCCGAACGCGATCAGTCCCGAATCGCGACATGCAACGCCGCGTGAACTCGATCTTCTCAGTCCGCTTCTGCCGCCCCTGCTTCGGCTGCCCCTTCTTCGGCAGCCGCGGCTTCCTCGGCGCGCGCCGCGCTCAGGATGTTCGCGAGCGCGAAATTGCCTTCGTGGCACTCGTACGGCAGAACACGGTAGCCAGGCTGGTTGGTCAGCGGCAGCGCGATGGTGAACGGCGCGGTGTATAGGCCCGGGTCGTTGACGGTGACCTCATAGTCGATCCGATGCTCGGCGACGCGAGTGAAGCGCTCCGTCAGCGTGATCGCCGGCGTCGTCGGCAATCCGCCGCCGTTGAGCCCGATCCCGGTCTCGCCGCGGAAGTTTGTCGTCTCCACGACCAGCGTGTCGCCGTCCCAGCGGCCGACCGGGTCGCCCATGAAACTGCGGATGGCGTCGTCCACGTGCGGACGTCCGTCCAGATGGACGATGCGTGCCTCGTGCACCATCTCGTGATTGATCACGACGGCATCCGGTGTCTGAAAAATCCTGAGACCGTTGCCGTAGATGACCGGCAATACCGAACCGACGACGCCCCGGGTGATGCAGCGGTCGTAGAGCCTGAGATCGAGCCAGGTCGCCGGCGGCGGAGCCTCACCGCGCGCGGGCCTTGAGGCACTGACGGCTTCGCCTTCGGCGGTCAGCGGGGGAAAGCGGCCATTGGGTGGATCGACAATGAGCGATGTCTGCCGGTAGCTGCGGACGCCGCGCTCGGAGAGAAACGGCGTGCCGCCCTCGTCGAGCCGCGAAACCTCCGCGTCGTTGCGTTCCTGACGCTCCGCGAACTCTTCGTCCGTGAGGTAGAGCCGATCGCCGAACTCCTCCGGACGCTGCAACGGTACGCCGCGCATGTCGTCACTCGAAAAGACGCCCGTGAGGTCCGGATGCCCCCATGGCGTGCGTGGCACGGTCCAGTTCGGGTCGATGTCCTCGTCCTGGGCGAACGCCGTGCCCGGACCATGGACGAAGGCCAATGCGAGCAGGCCTGCGGCGAGAGTAGCGAATGCCCGATTCATCGTGGGTCCCCCGAGGGATTGTATGCGCACAGAGTATACGCGTTCAGTTATCATGGCGGACAATCAGACAATCCAGAATCGTGCAGGGAGCTCAATAGCGATGACATGCCTTTCGCCTGGATTTCGGGCGTCGATCGCCACGATCGCAGCATCGATTGTCTGCGTTGCGTGCACGGACGCGCAAGATCAGCCTGAAGTAGCCGACAGCCCGCCCGATACGAACGTCGGCAGCCCTCCCGACCTGAACGGGGTATGGCAGGCCATGGGCACCGCCCATTGGAACCTCGAAGCCCATTCGGCCGAGGCCCTGCCCGCCTTCTGGCAGCTCGGCGCGATTGCCGCGATTCCGGCCGGTCAGAGCTATGTCGTGGATGGCGAGATCCCGTACCTGCCCGAGGCACTCGCCCGGCGTGAAGCGAATCGGGCCGACTGGCCTGCCAACGATCCCGAAGCGAAGTGCTACCAGCCGGGGATTCCCCGGGCAACGTACCTGCCATACCCGTTTCGCATCGTGCAGGGCGTCGGCGACATCCTGTTCGCCTACGAATTCGCGAGCGCGAACCGCGTGGTCCACATGGACGAGCATGTCGACTCGCCCATCGACAGCTACATGGGATGGTCTAACGGCCGCTGGGAAGGCGAAACACTGGTCGTCGATGTCACCGACTTCAACGGTCTGACCTGGTTCGACCGCGCCGGCAACCATCACAGCGACGCGCTGGAGGTGACGGAGCGATACACGCCGCGCGGTCCGAATCACATCGACTACGAAGCGACGATCACCGACCCGAACACCTTTTCAAGTCCCTGGACGATCTCGATGCCGCTCTATCGCAGAGTGGAGGAAAACTCGCAGATACTCGAGTACAAGTGCGTTGAGTTCGCCGAGGAATTGCTCTACGGACACCTCAAGCGAATCGAGGAAGAGTGACAGCGATCAGGAGACCGACCATGCGAACCAGACTGATGAGTTGCATTGCCGGCGCGGCCTGCGCCCTCGCCGGCGTCGTCGCGGCGAATGCCCACCACGCATTTTCTGCCGAATTCGACAACACCAGGCCGATCCGTCTGGAGGGCACGGTAACCAAGTGGGAGTGGATCAACCCGCACGCCTGGGTCAACCTCGATGTCGTCAATGAGGCCGGAGAGATCGAGCATTGGCGCATCGAAGGCGGAGCGCCCAACGCCCTGATCCGCCGCGGCTGGACCAAGGACTCGCTGCCGCCGGGCACCGAGATCATCGTCGAGGGATTTCTGGCCCGCGATGGTTCGATGCGCGCCAGCGGGCGGGATATCACGTTTACGGACGGCACCCAACTCTTTCTCGGCTCCACCGGCATCGGCGCGCCTCCCGGCCTGGAGGAATAGCAACTACAAGCGTTTGACAGCCACCACGTCGCCCGATACATTCGGGCGCCTCCCGGCCCCCTGCCCAGGTGGCGGAATTGGTAGACGCGCATGGTTCAGGTCCATGTCTACGCAAGTAGGTGGAGGTTCGAGTCCTCTCCTGGGCACCACGACTTGTTCCCGCGCCTGACCATCCATGGCAAGCGCCACGCGTTCGGACATTCACCACCTCCTAATCTTCCGGAACAGCACGGCCCGACGGAACCATTACCGTCGGCTCGTAAGTGTTCCGCCAGCCCGTGACGTGGGCGAATTAGCGCTTTTCGCGGACGGCCAATCGCTCGGAAATGACACGCATCGCCCTGCGGGGTAGCCGGCCGTCGATGGACAACAGCCCCAAGCCGATTGTCGCCGCACCAGCGATCTCATACAGAAGGATTGGTTCGGCAAGGAACATGTTGCCGAGCAACAGCGCCGTCACCGGGATCAGCAAGGTGACAAGCATCACGTTGCTGGCTCCGGCACGCGTGAGGATCTCGAAGAACACCACGTAGGCGATGGCTGTTCCGAACAAGGCGAGACCGCACAGTGCCATCCAGACCTCGGTGCTGGGACTCGGCAAGGTCCACGGTCTGTCGACGATAGCGACCACCGCCGTCATGATCAGAGTCGAGGACAATAGTTGGCAGGTTGCCGATTTCAGCGGCGGAACATCGGCAAGATGCCGGAGTCCCCAAAGCGCGGCAAATCCGTAGCTGATCGTCGCTGCGAGGCAAAGGCCGATGCCCAGGAGTCGTGCATCTCCCATGTCCGCGCCTGGCCGACTGATGAGTACCACGCCGGCAACGCCCAGCAGAACACCGACCACCCTGTACACCGTCAGTCGCTCTTCCCGGAACGACGCCATCACCAGGACGGTGAACAAGGGTGTCATGCCGTTGATGATCGACGCCAGACCGACGCTGACCATGGTCTGGCCCGCGTTGAGAAAGCTGAACGGCACTGCATTGTTGAGCAACCCCATGACGAGAAACGGCATCCACGCGGACAGCGTGCGCGGCAGGGAATGGCCTAGTAACAGCGTCAGACCGAGGAGTATCGCCGCAGCAATCCCCACGCGGGCCAAGACAACGGTCAGTGGCGGCAGCTCGACCACTGCGACGCCAACGAAGAAGAAGGCGCCGCCCCATAGCACGGACAGCAGCACCAGCAGACCCCACTGCAAGGGGTTCATGGTCTTGGCTTCTTGCACCGGAGATTTCAGTTCAGTCGCCGCGAAGTCGGCGTCGGCGAGTTTACGTGGGCGAGCCAGGTTCGTCAGCCCGACTCCCGCTGCGGCCAACACCAGTACGGCCTGACTGAACCCTTGCATAACGCCTCAAGGGCCCGCCCCTCCTTGCCGTACTCACGCGGCAGCCGACATACGATGGGGCAAATGATGGAGTGGGTAAAAGCGTCGGATATCAATGAAGTACATGAGAGTTAACCCATCACAAACAATGAGATAAATTTCAGATACAAATCCTTTCCTGGCACGACGCCACCTTGCGCATGACATCGCACAAGGCACTGCAAACATGTTGCCAGCGCAGGTGCGAAAGCACCGGCGTCGCTCAGCTTGAGGCCGATACCTCCAGAAACGGGTTTCGGACCATCACAGTTCCGTACATGCGGCCGTGCTCGAAGTCCTCACTCAGCAGTTCCGGGATTCCATGGACTTCCGCGTAAGCCCAGATATGAGCATCGAACCAGGCCAGGCCGTAGGCTGCCGCACCTCGCAACGCGGCCCGCAAAACCGCATCGTCGGGATATATGATCTGGAACAGCGCCAGCAATTCTTCGGCTTCGCGGCATGCATCGGGGAATTGAAGCAATCGCGTGTCCGGGCGGCCGCGGGTTGTCGCGGCGACAAACTCGACGATTACCTGGTGCGGTATTCGAATGTCTCCCGCAACGATGCCTTCTCGGAGGATGCCGGTTGCCATCCGCTGCTTCTCCGGGAATCGGTCATCGTGGCGGTAGACCAGAATATTGGTGTCAATCAGTATCCTGGCCGCCACGTTCGTAGAGTTCCTCCCGGGTCCAGTCGCGAGAGGTGGCTTGTCGTCGGGGACGGCGCGATTCGCGCAGCTTCTGACGGGCAACGGAAGCGTCGAAGAGGCGAAGGCGATCCTCTACTCCAAGCCCCTCTGTTCGTGCTTCGGAACTGTCGGGCACTACGCGAATAACCTCACCGGCGGGTTCAAAACTGATTTCGTCGCCGGGGTGGATTCGGTATCGCCGGGCCAGTGCCTTGGGCACCGTAACCTGCAGTTTGCTCGTAACTTTTGCCATTTCCTTACTTTATCAAGGACCTGTTCCTTGTCAATGATTGTTTCAGGGCGATTGCTCCGTCTTGACAGGTATGACCATCCCGGATCAACGCGCCCATACCCGGAGAGGCGGCACCCAGCAAATGAGGTCGGAGCCGACGAAGGCTTCTCCCGACCCGGACATGACCGAACCGTTCACCGGGACGTCGTTGACTCGCTTGCCGCTGTGTCGCGTGGTCGGTTACCTGAACGAGTGGAGCCGCCGGTTCGTTTCGGTACCGGATGGGACGCCATCGGGCGATATACCAGGGAAGGACATCGAAGCCCTTGAAGGAAACTGCTTGCTGCCTCCGTGCACGAGTAAACCAACCTTCGCCGGACTGTCCGGAAGGGCAATCCAGCAGCTCGACCGGTGCCATTCCCCCGAATTAATTCCTATTAACTTAGTGGCTTGAGACGAAGGAGCGAACCAGACACGTCACTCGCTCACTCTGGCCGTCGATCGCAGCCTGTTCCAGATCCACAGCACCGCCATCCCCGTCAACAACGTGTCTATTGCGGTCACGCTCGTAAGGCTCCATTCACTCGTTCTCTCGATGAATCCGACGGCGCAGCCGATGCTCCACGCTGCCATTGCGGCCCAGCGGTAATCGGGAACAGCGTCGGTTGGATTCGCGTCGATTCGGGTCTCCCGGAGCAGGAAGTAGTCCGCCAGGTAGACCCCGGCGATGGGCGGAACGATGATGCCGAGCAGGATCAGAAACTCCACGAAGAGGTCCATGATCCCGGCAAGCGCCAGCAACGTGCCGATCACGCCTGAGACCAGGGTGATCACCCAGTCCCGGACGCTCGGCAGCATCCGGGCGATGCTCAGCGAGGCGGAGTACAGGTTGTTGATGTTCGTGGTCCACGTCGCGAAGACCATCACGATGAGCACGGGAATGCCAAGGCCCAGGCTTGTCATCGAAGCGATCAGGTCCGGTTCGGCGGAGACCAGGACCGGCAAGCCCGCGAGCAGCAGAACCAGGGGAAATCCAATGCCGTAACTCAGGAACGAGCCGGTGATGGCATCCCGCCGCCGACGCGCGAAACGGGCCAGGTCCGGAACCAGCGTGACGCCCACGAAAAAGCTGCCGATCACGATGGAAACCCCCGCAGAAATCGAGGCAAGTTCCTCTTGGGGTTGTCCTGCGACATCGCTCAGTTCTGCCAGGCTCGCGCCTTCCAGTACCCTCCAGACCCCGTAGACGAGCAACGCGGCAAGCAAGGGCACTGCGATGCGACTCAGCCGATTGATGGCGCGAAAACCGTAGATGGTCGTTGCCACCATCAGCACGCCACCGGCGATGGTAAAGATCGGATGCGGCACGAACACACCAAACGCGTCGTCCACTGCCTGGGAAAGCGCTCGGCCGAAAAGGGCCGCGGTCACCCCGTACCAACCGAACAGCGTAATGGCGAGGATCAGATTGACGCAGTTCGAGCCGCTCCGGCCAAAGCAGGACCGAATGATGTTGTAGGTTGAAAGCCGGGTCTCGGTACCCACACGCATGGTCAGATAGCCTATGCAGGCGGTCAGGAAACCGCCGAGGACGATGGCAAGCGTACCTTCGATCAGCCCAAGGGCTGCCATCAGTTCGGTGCCCACGAGAAATGCCGGCAAGGTGATGCTGACGCCGATGATGACGACGGCGATGGCCGTGCCGCTGACCGATTCGGCCGCCGGTACCGGGCCGCGCGAGTGATTGTCTGTCAGACCCTGGGCTGTCATGTTCTTCGCCACCTGCAGGGTTAACGCGCCGCCAGTTCCGCGAGCGGGCGATACGCATGCTTCATGCCGAACGCCTCCGGCCCCACGACCTTCAACGCATGCTCGGTCCGGAAAACCGGGTGGCAGGACAGACCCAGCGCCGTCACCCTCTGGCCGTAGCGGATATCCGGTGTCGGGATCGGCTCGGCGGTCTCGCTGTCAACGACACAGATCAGGTCCGGCGTCAGCGCTTGCGGCACACCGTCGAGCGTCAGCGCCAGGTACTCGTTTCGAAATTCGATGTGGGCACGATGACCGGCCCCGTCCAGCGGCGCCAGGTCAACCCAGCCGATCGCAAATCCCCGCTCGGTCGAGCGCCATACATCCACGACCTTGCCATCGAAGAGCCGGACCACGTCGATGTCTGCGGCGTTGGCGCGAATGCTCTCGACCAGCGAATCGATCGGGGAGGCGCCGGTTCTTGCGCCCTCGATGGCCCTGCCCAGTTCAAGCGCCAGGGTGATCGTATCGGGTATGGCAACGCGCTTCGCGTCGCGGCCGGTCATCGGGTAGGCCGACAGGATGGAAAACAGGCCCATTCCCATGCACACGGCCCGTGCAATCGCTTCTCCCTTCCTGTCGTCCCTGCTGTGGCAAATGACGGTATTCAGATGCTCGTCGGTCATGACGAAAGGCGAGGCGGAGATCCCGTTGATTGAAAAGCTCGTCATCTGAAGCTCGGGGAAAGCCCGCCGCATGCCGTCGCCGTCGATGACGGGGAGTCCGCACGCGGCCGCGGCCACGATCGGGACCAGTGAATTGCTCCCGCCCACTTCGGCGGGGATCAATGCATCGGCCTTGCGTCCGATGTGCGCCTCGAGCGTTCGAACGGCGTGCACGACATGCGGCAGTTCAAACAGGCGCTCTTTCTCGACTGTCGGGGCGCCAAACCCGGCCACACAGATGACCTGCGCGTCATCGTCGAGATCGTGGAGCTTGACCAGGTTCGCGTGACCGCCGCCCTGGGCGCGAAACTGGCGGGCGGCGAGCAGGGAAATGTAGGGATCGCCCCCGCCCCCGGCGCCGAGCAGCGTCGCGCCTACGGCGATGCGCGCGACCTGATCGATATCCAGTTTCCGGAAGCTATCCTCCATTCGTGGATGAGACATTGTCCGCCTCCTGCGAAAAATCGTGAGCGCCGGCCGCCGTCACATTGTTGCGCTCGACAACGCCAATTCGCCGGCCGCCTTGACTCGCAACCGCACCAGTGCGCCCGGCACATAGCTCAACGGGATTTCCTCGACGTTGGTGATCCCTATGGTCCCTGGCCGGGCACCGGCGTCGAGCGCTGCCTGACTGGCCCGTTCCCGGGCCGCCGCCAGCGCCCCGTCGCGCCCCAGCGCTTCATAGGAAAAAACCGCGTCGACCTCCCCGCCCGCCAACGCAATCGACGCTCCCACGGCATTGGCCACCGCAGCGCTCTCCGGGACGATGACTTCGGATACCCCGGGTATGTCCCGCGAAATGAGCACCGAACCGCCGCCGACGAGGATGAGCGGCACCGGCTCGGCACTGGTTTTCATGCGGTCCACGCCCTCGGCGAGCATCCGGTGAATCCCGGTGACGGCGAGTTCGACGGTCTCCCGCGGCAAGTCGGCGACCAGGGTCGGATCCCCCATTGTTGCGTATTGCGCCGCGACCGCCACATCGCTCGCGGTCAGCGTCCCGCCGCCGAACACAAGGGCTTCATCGAGCAGGCGGTATCCCAGCGATCGCGGCCCGATGGTCAGGCCGGATTCGCTCTCCGTTACGAGGCTTCCTCCGCCAAGACCCAGCGCCAGGATATCGGGCATCCGAAAGTTCGTTCGAACCCCGCCGATGTCCACGGTGACCGAGGACTCTCGCGGAAAGCCGTTGCTCAGCATGCCGATATCGGTCGTCGTGCCGCCGATGTCCGCCACCAATGCATCGGTGCAGCCGGAAAGAAATGCCGCCCCCCTCATGGAATTGGTGGGCCCTGATGCGAACGTCAGCACGGGGTAACGCTCCGCCACATCGGCCGTCATCAGCGTGCCGTCGTTCTGGCTCAGGAAGAACGGCGCTTCGATGCGAAGTTGCCGCAACGCTCGTCGAATGGAGCTCACGACCCGGGCCGACAGCTCGACAAGGCAGGCGTTCATGATCGCGGCGTTTTCCCGCTCGAGCAGACCCAGGCTGCCGACCTCGGATGAACGCGTGACGGACACTTCGGGCATCTCGTTTCTGACGATGTCTTCGGCACGCTTTTCCATGTCATCGTTGACGGGAGAGAAAAGCGCGCTGATGGCCACGGTCTTCCAGCCGTTCCCGCGGAAACGCCTGGCCGCGTCACGTACCGCAAGCTCGTCCAGTTCGGAGTCGACTCTGCCGTCCACGTGGTAGCCGCCGCCGACGAGGACCATGTTGCCGCCGATGGCCAGAGCCAGATCCGCCGGCCAGCCGCTGGTGGGCAAGACTCCCGATGAGGCCGGCAGCGCAATGCGAACAAGACCGACCTTCAACAGCCCTTCGCGCGCGACGAACGCATTGGTGAAATGCGTGGTGCCGATCGCGACGCAGCGGATGCGGTCGGTCGGCACATCGGAGTCTTTCAGGACCGATTGAATGGCGCTGAAAATTCCGTCGCTGACATCGGGGCTTGTCGGCAACTTCCTCGAGGCGATCAGCGTCGTGCCATCCATGAGCACGGCGTCTGTGTTGGTGCCGCCTACGTCAACGCCAAGAATCATGGGTCAGGTGGGTCCCGAAGGATTCTCCCGGTTCAGAAAATCATGGAAATGTCGATACTGACCCACCATCGCCGTCCACGAGCCGCCGTCGTTGCAACGCGCGGACCTGTCGGTAGCTATCCGCGCGAGCCGGACAGCGATTACTGTGACTCGTCCGGCTCCGGCGAGCCCTCGAACAGCGTGCGGCCATCGGCGAGGATCGCTTTGGCCAGACTCGCGGTGGAAGTACCGTTTCGTGCCTGGTAGGCCTCAACTATCAATACCGTGCCGGCGGCCAGATCCCCGGGCCTGAAGCCACGGCGAATCAGTCCGTTCGCAGAGCGGGTCTCCAGGGCCCAGTTGACCACGTTGCCAGCCTCATCCTCCACGTCCAGATAGATCCAGGCATGGGGATTGGCCCACCTCATTTCGGACACCCTGCCCTCAAGACGCACGGGGCTGTTGATGTCGAACTCGGCGGAGAACGAGTGATGCGCCAGGCCGCTGCCTGCCCCCAGGGTCAGGCCAAGACTCATGAATATTTGTGCGCTCAGTGTCCGGGTCATGATCGGTCTCCCTGATTCTGGCCGGCACGATATTCGTCGCGAACGTCCTTCAGATGCTGCAGGTCGCCGTTGTCTTCGAGGCAGGCCACCTCCAGAAGCTCATCGTCGGAACGATCGAGGGGCATCTCGATAGTCCAGGGCCGCGTGTAGGCTATCGGGTCCGATACCGTGGCGCGGTAAATCACCTGGTTGGGGGCGATCGGGGTAAACGTCTCCACTACCGTCTGCGCGTGCGTCACCACATCGCCGACCTCGTTCAACCAGGCCTTGCCGTTGAAGTTTCGCGACTCCACCACCAGGGTGTCGCCGTCCCATCGCCCCACGGAATGCCCCTGCCACAAACGGATTTGGTCGGGCAGAGAGTCGCGCCCGTCCATGAAGATGTGACGCCAGGACATGCGCTCGTGCAGCAGGACGATGTAGCCCTCCGGCTGCAGCACATAAAACGGCGCAGGCACGTACGTGGATCGTGGCACGCCCGCCAGGAAGCAATGCGCGGTCGGATCGTCGTAACCGCGGTGCGGGAGTTCCCGATCGATCCGCTCGGCCCGCGCCCAGGCCTGGTACGGAAGTGCGCCGTCGACCGGGTCAACGACCTGCCCGCGGCTCGGTGGCGTCAGGTTGTCGCTCTCGCGCGCTTCCAGGCCGTAGTTGGCGCCGCCCGCATCGGCCATGAAGTAGCCGCTGATATCGGGCGATCCGTCCGCAAGTCGGGGCACATCGGACGGGGTCGCGGGAAGCGGAAGCTGCGCGCCAGCGTCGGCATTGAACGGCGCGTTTTCGGGAGGAATCGGCGCCGGATACCAGGTGCGCTCGTCACGCTCGAAGTCTCCATTGGCTTCTTCTTTTTCGGCCTGGCACTGGTATTCCAGAATCCGGTCAAGGTGCGTTTGCCGCTTCAGTGTCAAGCGAAGGGTCCATGGCCGCGTGAAGACCTGCGGGTCGTCGATCGTGGCTTCGTAGTCGATGGTGTCGGCGTCGCGCAGGCTGTAGCGCTCGACGACGTGGATGGCATTGCTGTGAAAGTTCCCAGCCGCGTCCAGCCAGGTCCGATCATTCTGGTCGGTGACCGTCACGACCAGCACGTCGTCTTCCCAGTGCCCCCTCGAATTGCCCATCCATGACTCTACCCCGGCGTAACGCGGCGGCTCCGTGTCGATGTAAACGAGCCGATGGACCTGCTGCCATTCAAAGGTAATTGCGACGTGCTCGTCGGTCTGGAATATGTGAAAGGGATACTCCAGAGCCATGACCCGGGGTACACCCGGTAAAAAGCAGCTTGCGAGCGGATCCGCCGTGGCGCGGTTTTCGAAATTGGTCTGCCTTTGCTCTGCCGCCCATGGTTGGTAGGGAATCGCCACGTCATCGACGACGCTGCGCCCGGCAGGCATGTCATGGCGGGCCGGATGATCCTCCAGATCGTACGCGGCCCGGTCTACCGCCATCCAGATGCCCTGCAGGTTCGGGCGTCCATCCTGGGCACGGGGAAGCGTTTGCGCTGCCGCGACCCCGACGAGCAAATACGACGCCGTTGCCGCCACCAGGATCCTTGGAAACATGTGCTCCGTCATCAGCAATATCCAGTGAAACGCGTTGGCGGAAACATAGCACGGGAGCATTCGGAAAACTCCGTCTTGCAGGCCCCGATCGCCCGCTCCACTTCGCAGCAAGCAACGAATCCGAACGAGTTCACTGAGGCCGTTGCGCTGGGCTCGTATCACTACGGGAAACGGAGCGGCTGCAGGCCACGATCATCCCCCCGGAAGGCTCGAGTGCTACACGAGCGGATGATTGGGTTCCAGACCAACCTGCCCGCGGCCGTACTGCTCGCGGCAGACATGCCAATCCCAGAACGCGTGAACGCTCAGGGAATTGATGTCGCGGAACCAGGCCTGTAACGGAGATTTGTTGTCGAAGCTACTGGCGCCTGCCTCGTGAATGAGTTCGTTCACCGATGCGCGGCAGTGATTGGCGATCGCGCCGGCATCGAGCTTGAGCCGTAACCTGTCCTCCATGGTGAACTCCCGCGTCGTCTGTATCTCAATGGTCTCGGCAATGAGTGCGTCCTGAAGCTTGCCCGCCGTCCTGGCCCTTGAAGCCGCCTCACCGATCTTTTCGTGGACGATGGGCATTTCGGCAAGCTTGCCGTGACTATATGCGGGCTCACGGCTTTGCAGCATCTCGATGTAGTGGCGAGTTGCGCCCTCGAGTCCCCCGACCATGACGCTTATGACCTCCGAATATATGAACGGCAGCATGGGCATCGTGTAGAGCGGATTGCCAAAGCGTGTACTGCTCTCGCCTCCGCCCTGAAAGAACGCCGACCCGCCCAGCGTACGATGCGACGGGACAAACGTCCCCTCGCAGACCATGTCGTTGCTGCCGGTGCCCTCCATGGCGGCCACGTCCCAAACGACATCGATGTCGTAGTCGCCGGCCTTGACGAGTGCGACCCTGGGCTCTTCGTCCCCGACGTCGAGCCCGGTCAGCACCCAATCCGCATGCATGATTCCGGAATTCCAGTTTGACCGGCCGCTGAGCTCGTACCCGCCAGCAACGGGCCTGGCCTTGTGCATCGGACGAATCTGACCCGGGATCTTCGGGTACCGATTACCGCCGTATACATCGTCCTGAGCCTCTTCGCTGAACCGCGTGACCATCCAGTTGTGTCCCACGAAAAATGCCATGACCCAGGCCGTGGACATGCAACCGCGCGCGAGTGTCCGGGATATGTCGGACAAGGTGTTGACATTGAGTTCGAATCCGCCGTAATGCTTCGGGATCAACGTCCGCATGATCTCGGCCTGCTCGAGTTCCTCGATGGTGTCCGGATGCAGCAGGCCATTCTCTGTCACGTAAGGCCTTCGAGCGGCTATGTTCGGCAACAGGGATTCAACCCTTTCGAGCAGTTCCTCTCGCGAAGGCATCATTGCTCTCCCCATGTGTCAACGGCCCACGCGAAAGACGCGGCCAATGTTGCGATCGTCGCTTATTCTATCGGACCATCCCTGGATCGCGGGCTGCATCCTGGCGATGCCGCTACCGCATATCTGAATCGATCGGAGAAGCCATGTCGACCAGTCATTCACGAGCCACCTCCAACCGCGCCGTGTGCAGCGTTTCCTTCCTGCTCCTCGGGCTTGGAGCCCTGGGCCTGAGCGCGTGCACCGACACGCCTCCTCCCGAGTTTGACCTCGTCATCCTCAATGGGCGTGTCATGGACCCCGAAACGGGGCTCGATGCAGTGCGCAATGTCGGGATCAACGCCGGCCAGATCGTCACGATTACCGAAGAAGGCCTCGCGGGCAACGAAACCATCGACGCCGCCGGTCTGGTCGTGGCTCCCGGCTTCATCGACCTGCACGCCCACGGGCAGGATCCGGTCAGCAACCGGCTGCAGGCTCACGACGGCGTGACGACGGCACTGGAACTCGAAATCGGCGTCTACCCGGTGGGCGATTGGCTGGCCTCCCGCGAGGGAACCGCGCCCATCAATTTCGGCGCCACGGTCGGCCACTGGCCGGCGCGCGTCAAGCTCATCGACGGTCAGGATGTCGGCCACTTTCCGACGCTGACGGCCGAAGAGACGCTCCGGATGGACCAGGGGAACTACGCCTATGAGGTGCTCTCCGACGAACAGATCGACGAGCTTGGCCGGTTGATGGAAACGGGATTTCAGGAGGGCGGCCTCGGATTCGGTTTCGGGATCACCTACACGCCCGGAGCCTCCCGGACGGAGATTTTCAGGCTCTTCCAACTGGCCGAGCGGCTCGGAGTTGCCGCCTACGTTCACGTGCGCGCCGACAATGCGGACGGCCTTCTCGGTCCGTTTCAGGAAGTGATCTCCCTCGCCGCGAGTACGGGCGCGTCGCTGCACATCGTGCACATGAACAGCAGCGCCAATGAAGAGGCTCGAGTGGCGCTCGAAATGATCCGGGGCGCAGTGAGCCGTGGTCTGGACATCACCACCGAATCGTATCCCTACACGGCCGGCTCAACGCTGATCGAGTCGGCCCTGTTCGACCCCTGGGAGGGACTGACCGACGAGGAATACCAACTCCTGCAGTGGCCGCCGACCGGGGAACGATTGACCACTGAATCCTTCAATCGGTATCGGGAGCAAGGCGGCTGGGTCATCATCCACGGCCGCGAGGAAGACACCAACGAGTGGATCGTGGCACAACCGGACATCATCGCCGCGAGCGACGGGATCCCGTTTCTCTACGGGCCTGCCCACCCCCGCGGAGCCGGAACTTTCGCCCGGGTGCTCGGTTACTACAGCCGCGAGCGTGGGGCGCTCTCGCTCATGGACGCGCTCAGCAAGATGACCATACAGCCGGCCCGGCGGCTCGAGACCGTGGCGCCCGCAATGCAAGGGAAAGGGCGAGTCCAGGAAGGCGCCGACGCCGATCTGACGCTTTTCGATCCGGACCTCGTTGTCGACCGCGCGACCTACACCGAAGGCGACGTACCTTCCGAGGGCATCATGCACGTGCTCGTGGGTGGCACGGCCGTGGTCCGTAACGGACAGTTTGTGGAAGGGGTTTTTCCAGGCCAGGCCATAACGGGACAGGCTTCGTCTACCCCTTGACAGCCCGTACATGGCCGGATCGGCACCTTCGCCGGACTGTGCTTGCGCATCCCTCGTCTGCCCGCGAGGGCGCGGCTATTGCCGGGACCGCACTGTAGCCCGCCCGCCGCTCGCGCATCCTCCGTCTGCCCTTGAGGGCACGGCTACTGACGGAACCGCACCGTAGCCGGCCTGTCGCGCGCGCATCGCCGACGCGCCGATCGTGTGTTGACCGCTGCGCTTGACTGCACAAGGTGCGCGCGGCATCGTTCGGCCATGAGCAAGGTCCTGTTCAGATTGATTGGCGCACCGGTGCTGACGGTTTTCGCCGCGGCGGCAGTCTGGGGCCAGCAACCGAATGCGCAGCAACGCGCTCCGATCGATCTGACCGGTTACTGGGTGTCCGTGGTCACCGAGGACTGGCGCTGGCGCATGATCACGCCGCCGCCGGGCGATTACGCCAGCGTCCCGATGACACCCGCAGCGTGGGTGATCGCCGAACAATGGGACCTGGAAGCCGATGTGCGCGACGGCAACGCCTGCCGGCCCTACGGAGCGGGCGGCATCATGCGGGTGCCCACACGCCTGCGAATCTCATGGCTCGATCCGGAGACCCTGCAGCTTGAAACGGACGCCGGCTCACAGACGCGCGTATTCCATTTCGGGGAATTCGAACCGATTGCCGAGCCCGACTGGCAGGGCAACTCCGTCGCCGAGTGGGAAATGACCGGCGGCCGCGGCGCCGTTAGCGGTGGCAGCCTCAAGGTCGTGACGACCGGGTTCAGGGCGGGGTACCTGCGCTGGAACGGCGTGCCCTACAGCGACCAGGCGGTCGTTGCCGAATACTTCGACAGGTACGGTGCCTTCGACCAGGAATGGATCACCGTCACCACCGTCGTGGAAGATCCGCTTTACCTCACCGATCCCTTCATCGTGTCATCCGATTTTCGCAAGGAAGCGGACGGCGCCGCCTGGAACCCGACCCCTTGCGTGACCGATCCACCGGTCATTGGTGAGGCGAACTGAGACTCGGTCAAGCGGCTTCGACAGTCTCGTCGTCGATCCGGCCATCGCCGGTGAAGCGCTGTGCCGCGCGCCGCCTGCCACGCGTCACTGGCGAGATGCAGCGAGGCTCAGGTAGACGGCTTCGACAAACATTTCGGTCGTCCAGTCGTCACGCCCCCGCCCGTACCGCGAGTCGTACTCGAAGGCGGGTTCCGCCTGCTTGATCTCGTCAAGGCTCATGCCTCGATCCATCCAGGCGCGGATGCGATCGCGAACTATCGTCACCATGTCCCGATAACGCAATACATCGCTTTCGTCGCAAATGCGGCCGTGCCCGGGCACGATCAAGGTGCCTCCCTCGCTGAGCGTATCGGCAATGGCAATATCCAGAAGACCGTTGAGCGCATCGAGAACCCCTTCGATGCTGCCGCCGTTCACGAGGTCGATGTACGGCCAGGAATCCAGGCGAAACACGTCGCCGGCCGCGATGACGTCGGATCGACGGAAATGAACGATCGCGTTCGTATCGTCGATGGCGTTCGGCTGGTAGATGACCTCGACGGGTTCGTCATTGAAGTAGAGATCGAACCGGGGCGCGAAGAACGTCTCGGTGGGCTGCAGTTCGATATCGAAGTCGGCATCGGGCGCCATGCGCAGCAGCAGGTTTTCGTGGCCGATTACGGCCGCGCCGACATCGACACCGCCAATCTGCGTGGCGTTGCCGCCCGTGAACGTGTCACCGGCCGACCGGATCGCCGCATTGCCGCCGACACGGTCGGGATGTAAGCGGGTATTGACGATGTAGCGGATCGTGCCGCCGGAAATGTTTTCGATCGCCTGAAGCAGTTCGGCGCTGTATTCGGCGGAGCCGGAGTCGACCAGGAGAATGCCGTTGTCACCGGCGGACACGACGATGTTGCCCCCCGCCCCGCTGATCAGCCAGATCGGACCTTCGACCTGGGTCGTGCGAAGCGACTGCCCCATCGCTGTCGAGAGGCCGAGCATTGCGAAGCAGGCAAGCATTCCGCGAATCCCGCGAATCCGCCGACCGGTGAGGCTCGCCGTCAACGCGATTCTCCCGAATTCAGCAGTTCCCTGAGCCGTTCACGGTACTCCGGCAGCGTCGTTGCGGCCCCGCCGAGCGCAGCCTCGCGCGGAATCCCGTGATTGTTGCGGAACTCTTCCGCGAAGGTGTTCTCCCCCGGCAGAAAGTGCGGAACCTGGCCCCGTGGCCGGTCAATCTCGACGGTCCCGCGGCAGGGGTAAGGCCGCATCGTCTGATTCGTGTCGAGCACGAAGTTGCGCGTATGAATGTAGGGTTCCTCGAGGCTGTGCGGGTCGTCGAGAATGCTGATGAGCGTCAGAACATCTCCGTGCCGCGTCAGGAACTCGACAAGCACCGCCTCGTCGCTGTGCTCGACCCCATTGCGCCGGATACGCGACTCCTTCATGTCCGTGGTCGTGATCTCAAGCGCATTGCCGACCCAGCGGCCCGTCGAGAACCCCTGCCAGGTGTGGCGCTCGTCGTCGCCCGGGCGCGGGCGGCCATCCATGTAGACGACCCGAAACCGGTTGTAGGACTCGTGCAGCAGATGCCAGGCCACCGTATCGAGGCTTTGCGGATCCACTTCCTTCCAGATTCTGAGGTTGCCGTGCATCGCGGCGTAGTTGGCGGGATGCGGTGAGCACTGGTGCTCCGGCACGGTCAGCAGCGACGCGCTCCAGCCAAGTCCGCGCCGACGGCCGGCTTCGTTGAGCGGCAACCCGGTAAAGTCGCCGATTTCGGGGCCGGGACCCCGCTCGATCTGGTCCTCGTGGCGAATGCTGCTCCACTCGCCCACGAGATCCACCTGCGCCACGGCCGAGCCGGACAGTACAAGCAACGCCGTGCAAATTACGCTTCTCATCCGCCAACACATTCCAACGTGTCCGAACGCACCCACGACTATCCGGCTTTGCTCGGGATGCACCCGAACAGGCAGTGCCGCCGGCTCAGGATACTGTATCTGCGCAATGCTGGACATCGCTGCGCTGCGTCGGCCCCAGGCCCCACAGCTTGTGTCGCGACCGGATAGCGACACGCAACAGTTTTCAAGTGTGCGCACGACTGGAACACAACCCTGGCAGCCCTTGTCAATCGCTCTGTGGAATCAGATCGCGCCTGCGGTGGCATCGCCAGCGAAACACGGCTATGGTTAGCCGCGCTGCAGGCTTCTCGCGTGGCTATCGCTGCCGCATTCCTTGTTGAGCGAACCCGAATCGCACCATTCGTACCGTCAACAAACCACTCCGGATACCGTTCATTGCTTCGATGATGAGACTCCTCGTGGCCAGCCTCTGCATCGGGCATTGCGGTTTTGCGCTCGGACAGCCGGGCAGTTCCGATGCGCCCCGTGCGCTCACCGATCCCGGCCAGAAGACAGTCCGTATGCAAAGAACGGATTCCGCGCCCGTTATCGACGGTCTCCTCGATGAGGAAGTGTGGCAGAACGCCGCCGTGGTAGACGATCTGCACCAGTTGGAGCCGGTCGAATACGCCGAACCATTCGAGCCCACGACAATCCTGCTTCTATACGATGACGATGCGCTCTATGTCGGCGCCCGGCTTTACGATTCGAGTCCTGACGATATCTCCGCCCTCAACCTCAGGCAGAGTGACAGGATAGGCACCGACGACAACATATTTGTCACGCTCGACCCGTTCAACAGTCAGCGCAGCGGCTATTTTTTCGGAGTGAATTCGAACAGCGTCCGTCACGACGGTCTGTTTCGCAACGCGACGGACGCCTACAGCGAATGGGACGGCATCTACCGCGCACAGGCCAGCCGCTTCGAGGACGGCTGGATCGCAGAGTTCGAAATCCCGTTCAAGACGATCTCCTTCGATCGGACGACGGATACCTGGGGCATGAATTTCGTTCGCAACATGCCCAGGCTGAATTCACGCAGCGCCTGGATGTCGCGCAACCGTCAATTCGGTCCGAGTACCTTCGGGCTTGCGATCGGCTTTGAGGGTCTGCAGCAGGGCATCGGCCTCGACGTGGTCCCGTCCGTCATAAGCAGCCGCAACAAATCGTTCGATTCCGGCGCAACGACTTCCGACTTCGAACCTTCGCTCGACGTGGCGTACAGATTGACCCCGTCTCTCAACGCTTCACTGACTTTCAACACGGATTTTTCGGCAACGGAAGTCGATGATCGTCAGGTGAACCTGACGCGCTTCGGCCTTTTTTTCCCGGAAAAGCGCGATTTCTTTCTGCGTGAGTCCGACATTTTCGAGTTTGGCAACATCGGTGTCCCAAACGGGGCCGTCTACGGATTCGGCCCGGGCGGCCAGAACGGGCGACCGTTCTTCTCAAGGCGTATCGGTCTCAGCTCGACCGGACAACCCATCGATCTCGAGTATGGCGCCAAGCTCAGCGGGCGAATCGGCGACTGGGAGCTTGGTTTGGTGTCCGTTCGCCAGGACGAGTTCGCCAGAACGGATGCCGGCACCGTGTCGGTCGCCCGAGTGAAGCTCGGCGTGTTGAGCGAATCGAGCGTCGGCCTGATCGCGACCGAAGGCGACCCGGGATCGAATCTCGACAACTCGGTCGCCGGGTTCGATTTTCTCTATCGAAACTCGCGATTGCCCGGCGGGCGCCGCCTCGAAACGGAACTCTGGTTGCAGAGCAGCGAAACGCAAGGCAGGATCGGCGACGACTCCGCCTACGGCGTGGGGATCCGTGTACCGAGCTCCGAGGGGGTTCGCGGTGGCGCGCAGTTCCGTCGATACGAACAGAATTTCAATCCGGCGCTTGGCTTTCTGAACCGCCCCGGAGTAACCGACACGACGTTCGATGTCGGCTACACGCTCTGGCTGCGAGAGACGCCGCTGCAAAACTGGCAAGTCACGCTCGACGGGCAGCGGATCGACCGAATCGATGGGGGACTTCAGTCGCAATCGCTGAACTTCAGACCCGTTGAGCTGACCGCCCGGACAGGGGACGTGTTCAGGGCAATAAACCGCGTGTACAAGGAACACCTGCTGGAACCGTTCGAAATCTCGCCCGGCATCGTGATTCCGCGCGGAGCCTACTCGTTTCGCGACTCCGGGTTCCAGATCGAAACCGCCGACTACCGCAAGGTGTCCGCCACGCTGCGCCTCGTCGATGGATCGTTCTACGACGGAAGGCTGACGGAAGTGCTGTCGACCCTGACCTGGGTACCCTCGGCACGGTTTCGCGCCAGTCTGAGCTACCACTACAACGACGTCAGATTGCCGCAAGGCGCGTTCGAAACCCGCTTGGTGTCAGCCGGCATCGACTATGTCTTTTCATCGACGCTGTCCTGGGTCAACCTGATCCAGTACGACAACGTTACCGAGACGATCGGCGCAAACATGCGCGTGCACTGGATTCCGGAAGCCGGCCGCGAACTGTACTTCGTGATCAATCACAACCTGCAGGATCGTTTCGATCGCGACAATACATTCGAATCCGAGCGCGCTGTCATCTCGCTCAAGTACACGCACACTTTCAGGTTCTGAGTTCCCGACGGAACGAACCTCATCAAGACCGTCCCTGGCAAGGCGCCGGACGATACAGCGGTCTGTCCGGGCTCGCGCTTGATTTGCCGTATCAGGCGATACCGGTCCTGATGCTAGCGCCCGCCTGGTGCCTTGCTGTCCGCAGTCCGCTCGAAAACGGTCGTGGCCGCACTGATCATGGAAGCCACATCGCTGAGAGTCGCCGGAACGATCAGGGTGTTGCCCTCCTTTGCGAGGTTCCCGAACCGCTCCAGATAGTCCTCCGCAACCCGTAGCTGCATCGCCTTGTCGCCGCCCTTTTCGTTGAGCGCTTCCGCAACCTTGCTCAGGCCTTCGGCCGTGGCCTCGGCGACCGCGAGGATGGCGGCGGCCTCACCCTCGGCTTCATTGATCTGCTGCTGCTTGGCGGCTTCGGATTCCTTGATGACCCGCTGCTTTTCGCCTTCGGCCTCGTTGATCTTCGCATCGCGCACGCCCTCGGACTCGAGCACCGTCGCGCGTTTCTCGCGCTCGGCGCGCATCTGCTTTTCCATCGCCGTCAAGACGTCGTGAGGCGGATTGATGTTCTTGATCTCGTAGCGCAGTACCTTCACGCCCCAGGGATTCGATGCCTGGTCCAGTTCCTCGACGACCCGCACGTTGATGTGGCTGCGTTCCTCGAACGTCTTGTCGAGTTCGATCTTGCCGATCTCGCTACGCAGTGTCGTCTGGGCAAGTTGCGCGATCGCGAAGAGATAGTCGCCGATCCCGTAGGACGCCTTGCTCGCCTCCATGACCTGCAGGTAGAGCACCCCGTCCACGCCGACCTGGACGTTGTCCGACGTAATGCAGATCTGCTCCTCGACATCGATCGCCTGTTCCTTGAGCGTGTGCCGGTAAGCCACCCGCTCGAGGAACGGAATGAGGATGTGGAAGCCCGCCCCGAGTGTTCTCGAGTACTTGCCGAGACTCTCGACGATGTAGGCATTCTGCTGCGGGACGACGACCGCCGTCTTGATGACGACGATGATGGCCACGATGGCGATCGCCAGGGCCACGATGAAACCAAAATCCATTTGCTGCTCCTTCCTTAGTTCGAGGGATCGGCGGCCGACTTGCCAGGCATCGCTTCGATGCCCAGCTCCACTCCGTCGGCCGCCACGACACGGGCTTCGGAACCCGATTCGATCGGCGCCCCGCCGACGTTGACGGCCGTCCACTGTGAGCCTCGCAGCCTGACGCGCGTGCGGCCGTCAGGCGCTACGTTTTCGTTCACCGAGACGAGCGTACCGATGGAGTTGCCCTGAAATTCCTTCGTCCGGCCGCGCAGCTTGTCGTAGAGCCGCTGCCTGAACAACACCATCGAGGCGATGGCGAGCACCGCGAACAGCAACCACTGCCCCCAGATCGGCAGCGTGACGCCGGCGAGGTTCACAATGCCGACGCAGATGGCCGCCGCACCGACAAAGATCAGGTAGAACGCCGCATCGACCGCGAAGAGCTCCGCGCCCATGAGCAGAAATCCAATGATCAGCCAACCCCACCAGACCATGTCACGCCTCCTCGGGTCGCAAGCCTGCACGCGGCAGAGTCGCAAATTGATTTCAGGCGAGCCCTCGGTGCCCTGGCGGACACCGTTGGCGCGGAATAATACCCTGTTGTGGCCCAATGCCGCTGGCGCGGCATCCAATCAGCTCAGGCCAGCCAGTTCCTCGCGCAACCCCTTGATGAGACCGACACACATGCACAGCAGCACCAGGGTGAACGGCAGGCCGATCGCCAGGGTCAGCGCCTGTAGCGACGCCATGCCGCCGCCCAGCATCAGCGCCATGGCAGCCGTGCCCGTGAGCACGCACCAGAAGGCGCGTTGCTGGACTGGCGCGTTCATCTTGCCGCCGGCGGTGATGGTATCCATCACCAGCGACCCCGAGTCGGCAGAGGTGACAAAGAAGATTGTGATCAGCACCACGCTTATGGCGGAGACTACTCCGGTCATCGGCAGTTGCTCGAGCATCCTGAACAGGGCGAGTTCGGCCACTGACTCGGCAACGCCCGTGTAACCGTTCGAAAAGTACTGGTCCAGTGCAGTCCCGCCGAACGTCGCCATCCACGCGATGCCGATGATCGTCGGGACGATCAGCACCCAGGTCATGAATTCGCGCACCGTGCGACCCAGGCTGATACGCGCAATGAACATGCCGACGAACGGCGCCCAGGCGATCCACCAGGCCCAGTAGAAGGTCGACCAGTCACGAACGAAGCCGACATCCGGGCGGCCGATCCAGTTGCTGAGTTCCGGCAGGTAGTAGATATAGTCGACTGCCGACTTCCCGATGGTCGCGAGAACGACGAGCGTGGGACCCGCGATCAGGACGAACAGCCACAGCAGGCCCGCCAGCGTCATGTTGATCCAGCTCAGGCGCTTCACGCCCTTGTCCAGACCGGCAATGACGGACGCAAGCGCAATACCGATGATGACCATGATCAGGACGGCCTTGGTTCCGGTGGTTGCGGGAACGCCGAACAGGTACTGCAGGCCGCCGGCGATCTGTTCGGAACCGAAACCCAGCGACACCGCCAGCCCGAACAGGGTTGCAAGCACCGCAACGATGTCGATCACGTGACCGAACGGCCCCCAGATCGATTTGCCGATCAGCGGAAAGAACCCGGAGCGTAGTGTCAGCGGCATGCCGCGGTTGAAAGAGAAATACGCGAGCGACAGACCGGCGACCGCGTAGATGGCCCAGGCGTGCAGTCCCCAATGCAGGATCGCGGCAGACATGCCGGCGGCGCGTGCCGCGTCGGTGTCGGCGGGGTCGATGCCGAGCGGCGGGGCCAAGGTGTGTGTCACCGGCTCCAGGACGCCGAAGAACATCAGGCCGATACCCACCCCCGCTGCAAACAGCATCGCAAGCCACGCGGAATATCCGTATTGCGGCACGGCGCCCGGTCCCCCGAGACGAACGCGCCCCAGCGGGGACAGCGCGACGCAAAAGCAGAACACCACGAACAGGTCCGCAGCAGCGAAGAAGAACCAGTCGAACGTTATTGTCGTCCAGGCCCTGAGGTCGGCAAACACGGTGGCCGCCTGCTGCGGGAACAGCAGCGTGCCGACGACCAGCGTCACAACAAGCGCCGCGGAAACGATGAAGACCGGATTATGGATGTCCAGACTCAGAACCTGGATGTTGTTCTCGCCGATCTCGTGACCGATATCGGGGATGTCCTGGTCGCTCAGGTCCGGGGCTGCGTGCGCACTGTCGATGTCACTCATTGCGAAACCAGGAAGATTGCGAGACCGGTCCGGTCATGGGCGTGCGGGCATGATACCGCAGCGATACTGCACACTCTCGCCGAGTGAGCGCCAGCATGAAGCGAGCCGGCATGGCGCTGGCGCTGCAACGGCCCTGAAATCGCTGCACGTTGCCACGATCAGGCCGAGAATGTTCGGCCTCCGGTTGAGAACTCCGTTCAACCGTAGACACGGACGACGCCTGAGGGGGAATCGCGCGGCGGACCTGTTGACGCGAGGTCCGCAGTGGACGATCTTCCGCATATATCGGGATCGGGCTTGTCATGCCGGAGGGTCTCCCATGAATAAGGATGTGATCATCACCTGTGCCGTGACAGGCGCCGGCGATACCGTCGGCAGACATCCCGAGATTCCCGTCACTCCGGCGCAGATCGCGCAGGCCGCGGTCGATGCGGCGAAAGCCGGGGCGGCGATCGTGCATTGCCATGTCCGCGACCCGGCTACCGGCAAGGGCTCGCGTGACGTGGCGCTATACCGCGAGGTCGTCGCGCGAATCCGCGACAGCGGCACCGACGTGGTGATCAACCTGACCGCCGGAATGGGCGGCGACCTGTTCATCGGTCCCGACGAAAATCCCACGGACTTCGGCGAAAACAGCGACCTGGTCGGAGCGTTCGACCGCCTCCCCCACGTCGAGGAGCTGCTGCCGGAAATCTGCTCGCTCGATTGCGGGTCCTTCAACTTCGGCGAGGGCAGCCTGGTCTACGTCTCGACGCCTGACATGCTCCGGCGCGGGGCCAGGCGCATTCAGAAGCTTGGCGTCAAGCCGGAGCTCGAGATTTTCGACTCGGGCCATCTGAGCTTCACGCTCAAACTGATCGCGGAAGGCCTGATCGACGATCCGCCGCTGTTTCAGCTCTGCTTCGGCATCCCCTGGGGGGCGCCGGCGGATGTTGGCGTCATGAAGGCGTCTGTCGACATGTTGCCGAGCGGGGCAAATTTCACGGCGTTTGCGATCAGCCGCAAGCAGATGGCGTTCGCGGCGCAGTCGGTCCTGCTTGGGGGGCATGTCCGGGTCGGACTGGAGGACAATCTCTACCTGAGCCGGGGCGTCTTCGCCAGCAACGCGCAACTGGTCGAGCGTGCCCGCAGGATCGTCGAACTCATGGGCGCGAGCGTGCTCGGCCCGGATGAAGCGCGCGCGAGGTTCGGGCTGGTGAAGCGCGGCTGAGCCGTGCACGCGATGACGTTCCGGGAGCGAATCTGCCGAGCCATCACAGTGCCCTGTCGGGGCGGTCACGGCGCAACGCCGCGTGGCACCCTGCCGCATGACAACCGTCGAGACCGTCCGTTTCCCGCTCCGCACGTGCAATGCAGCAACCCGTCCGCACGCTGGGCGTCATAGGAACCGGCGTCATTGGTGCCGGTTGGGCGGCGCGCGCGCTGGCCCACGGACTCGATGTAGTGGCCTGGGATCCGGCGCCGGGATGGCAGCAAGGACTCAACGCCGCCGTCGAGAATGCATGGCCCGCATTGCAGAACGTCGGACTGTACCCTGGCGCCGACATCGGGCGCCTGCGCTGCGCCGACTCGCTCGACGCCGTGTGCCGGACGGCCGACTTCATCCAGGAAAATGCGCCCGAACGCCTTGAGCTCAAGCAGGTCCTGCTTGAGCAGATCGACGCCCAGGCGCCGCCGGAAGTCATCGTCGCGTCGAGCACCTCGGGCCTCTTGCCGAGCGATTTACAGTCGCGTTGCCGGCATCCGGAGCGCCTCGTGGTCGGCCACCCGTTCAACCCGGTCTACCTGCTGCCGCTCGTGGAGGTGCTGGGCGGCAAACGAACGGCGGCTTCGAGCATCGACCATGCCATGGCGTTCTATCGCGATCTGGGAATGCACCCGCTCCAGGTGCGCACGGAAATCGAAGGGTTCCTCTCCGATCGACTGCAGGAAGCCCTGTGGCGCGAGCTCCTTCACCTCGTGAACGACGGCGTGGCGACGACGGACGAACTCGACGCGGCCATCGTCTATGGTCCGGGGCTACGCTGGGCGTTCATGGGCGCATGCCTGACCTTTCACCTCGCAGGAGGCGATGCGGGCATGGAGGACTTCATGAAGCAGTTCGGTCCGGCCCTCAAGTTGCCGTGGACGCGACTTTCGGCTCCGGAACTCAGCGACGAACTGATCGCCCGGATGGCGGACGGGACGCGCCGGCAGGCGGACGGCAGGACGGTCAAGGAACTCGAGCAATTGCGCGACGACTGCCTGGTCGCCATCATGCAGGCGCTCAGACGCTTCGAAATCGGCGCCGGCCGCACGCTTGCCGAGGACGAGGCACGCCGCCTCGACGCATCGCGGGACGGTCCCGCGCGGAGACGATGACCCTGGACTTCGCACTGACATCCGGGCAGCAGATGGTGGCGGAAGCCGTCCGCGACTTCGTATCGACCCGATTCATCGTTTTCAGAGACGAGAGAAAGGCGAAACCGGTCGAACGGCCATGAGCAGATGACGGGCAAGGCGATACGGCGGTCGTTCGCGTCGGGACCACTTCGCCGCAGCGCTCGCCGTCAATGAGTACAATGGTTCGGCGCAATCCGCGCACCCGCAGGAGATGATCTCGACCGACCATCAGGAAATCGCTGCCGCCCAGAGTCGACCTGCCGCCGAACCCGCTGTTCTCGTCCCCTCCATCGCCATCGCGGGCTTGTTCGCTGTCGCGTTTCTGGCGTTTCCGGCCGAAACCGGCGCCTGGGCACAGTCGCTCATGACCGCCATTGGCGCCAATTTCAGTTGGCTTTACCTTGCGCTCGGCATGGGTTCGCTGGGCTTCTGTCTCTGGCTGGCGTTCGGACCGCACGCCAGCGTCAAGCTTGGCGGCCCCGACGAACCCATGGAATTCTCCACCCCCCACTGGGTCGCCATGATGTTTACCGCCGGGATCGGGGCGGGTACGGTGGCGTGGGGGTTCGGCGAACCCCTCTACTACCTTGAAACCCCGCCTCTGGGCATCGAACCGTATTCCGACGCAGCCTACGAATGGGGACACATGTACCCGATGCTCCATTGGGGCCTTGTTCCGTGGTCCTTTTACGCGCTGCCGGCGGTGCCCATCGCCTACAATCTCTACGTCGAGCGCGCACGTTTCCTGCGGATCGGCGAAGCCAGCGCCGGCGCCCTGCCACGCTTCGGGCATTCCACCTGGAAAGTCGTCATTGACATCTTCATCGTCCTCGGCGTCGTTGCCGGCGCCGCGACTTCGCTGGGTATAGGGGTACCGCTGGTCTCGGCGCTGCTTTCGGAGTTGACGGGCCTCCAGGACAACTTCCTCATCAGAACCGCGGTTCTGGCCGTTTGGGTCGCGCTTTTCGGCGCCAGCACCCTGCGCGGCCTGAAAAGGGGCATTCGGTTGTTGGCGACCTTCAACATGGCCCTGGCCCTGCTTCTCCTGGTCGTCATCCTGGCGGTCGGTCCGACACTGTTCATCCTGAAGATGATCGTGAACAGCCTGGGTCTCATGACCGACAACTTCTTCCGCAGCCAAATGTGGACCGATCCCATCGAACAGTCAGGGTTTACCGAGGCCTGGACGGTATTCTATTGGGGCTGGTGGGTCGCCTTCGCGGCCTTCATGGGCCTCTTCATCGCGCGGATTTCGCGCGGCAGAACCATTCGGCAGTTGGTGCTCGGCACCATTCTGTGGGGCTCGCTGGGCACGCTTTCGTACATGTCGATCACCGGCGGCTTCGCCCTGTACCTCGAGTTGAACGATGTGTTGCCGCTCAGCGATATCCTGCGGGAAAGCGGCCTGTACGCGGTCACGGCCACGATCGCCGCGCACATGCCCTTCGGCAATATCAGCCTGACGTTCTTCATTGTGCTGTGCATCGTCTTTTATGCAACGACCATGGACTCGGCAGCCTTCGTCGCGGCCTGCGTCTGCTCGCAAAACCTGCGCGCGAACCAGGAACCGCAACTGTCCATGCGCATGGCCTGGATTGCGGTGTTATTCCTGATAACCCTCGGCGTCACACTGTCCGACAGCCTGACGGCGGTCCAGTCGATCACCGTCATCGGCTCGTTGCCCGTCATCCCGATTCTGATTGTCATGAGCGTATCGCTGGTGCGGCGACTGAACGCGCACGGCGCCCGCTGAGGATATCGGGCGAACAGCTCCGCCGCGGGGTCGACCCATCGATGCCGGAAGCGAGTTCCGAGGCCTCGGGTATGTCCAGTCGTTGCCGATGGTCTCGCGATACAGCCGATCGAGTTCGCGGTGGTGTTCAAGCGCCTGCGGCGATGGGAGGCGGCTTACGCCTCGTCGACTATCCGCATGGAGGAAAGGTAGCCGTCCTGCCGGTAACGTCGAGCGCGTCCGTATAAAATCCACCGGGGGCGCGATGCATGATCGTTTCACACAAATACCGATTCATCTTTTTCGCACAGCCGAGAACCGGCACTCACGCCATTCGCGCGGCACTGCAACCGCATCTTGGCGCAGACGACTGGCAGCAGCAGGCGTTGACCCGGACCGTGCGCCTGCCGATACTCGAACTGGCGCGCATTGGCCACGGGCATATCTCCCTGCAGCAGGTGAAGGCTTGCCTGCCGAGCGAGATCTGGGGCGAATATTTCAAGTTCAGCATGGTCAGAAACCCCTACGAACGCTACGTCTCGGCATGCACGTTCCTGAACAGGCGCAATCCCGGCTACCCCGGCGCGGAGACGGCGTTCATGAAGGCGGCCCTGAAGCGGAACAGGTTTCGCCAGAGGGCGCTGATACGCCCGCAAGTGACTTTGCTCGCGAACGGTTCCGGCATTGTCGGCATGGACTTCGTGGGCCGCTACGAACGGCTGCAACAATCGTTCGACCAGGCCTGCGAGCGCATCGGCATCCCGGCGAGCCCGCTGAGCCGCCGCAACGCCTCGCATCACGGCGACTACCGACGCTACTACGATGAGGCGTTGCTCCTGCAGGTGAACGCGTTCTACCGAGCCGATTTCGAGCAGTTTGACTACCCCATGGTCGAAACCCCTGAGGCGCTGACATGTCTGTGAGCCGCCCTTTCCACTATCGCAATCGCGCGGCCGGGCCGCCAGGATTCTCCTCCGCCGCGCATGCGCCAGACACGCGCCCTGGGGCAATCCGTCTGCCTGCCGAAATTCCGTGCCGATTATGCGTCTGAGCCGCCCGTTCATCCGGCTTCCGTACCAGTTCGACACGACGCGGTTGGCCGACGAGGTGCGTCAGTTCTCCGACCACCAGTGGATGGCGCACCCGAGCGGTCTGGCCGGCAACTCGGCCATCGCCCTGATCTCCAGCGGCGGCGGCGACAACAACTCGTTCGAAGGCGAAAAACTCGCGACGCCGCATCTGGCCCGCTGCCCCTATATGCGCCAGGTGATGGCCAGCTTTGATGAAGTGCTTTCCCGATCGCGGCTGATGCGGCTGGAGCCGGGCGCGGAAGTCAGCATGCACGTGGATTTCAACTACCACTGGTTCAGCCGCGTACGCATACACATTCCCATCGTCACGGGCCCGCGGGTGATCTTTCACTGCGGTCCCGAACGGCTGCACATGGCCGCCGGGGAATGCTGGATATTCGATTCCTGGCGCCGCCACCGGGTGGTCAACGACTTCGCCGGTGATCGCGTACACATGGTGATCGACACCTGCGGCTCCGCGCGCTTCTGGCAACGCGTGCAGACGCTGGTGGAAGACCCTGCCGCGTTTGCCGTGACTCACGTGCCCTTCGAACCGGACCGGGCCGTGACCTTGAAGACGGAACGCTTCAGCAGCCTGCCGGTGATGGCTCCCGGGGAGTGCGCCGCGCTGATCGAGGACCTGATCGCCGACTTTTCCGCCAACCCACGCAATGACGGCGCCCTGGTGTCCGCCTACATCGGCATACTGCGTGCTTTTGCTCACGACTGGCGCGAACTGTGGTTGCTGCACGGTCACCGTCCGGAGGGCTTCCCCAGCTACCAGCGGCTGATCGAGCGCACCCGCGAAAAACTGCATCCGGACCGGCGGGCGCTGACCACGGCAAGCAATGGCGTCGGAGTCAACGCGGTATTCGCTCAGCGAGTGCTTAACGCGGCCCTGGCCCCCGACGCGCGCGTGACATAGCGGGCCGACCGGCACAAGCGAGCGCCTCGCCACAGTGCACCGGGACGGGCCGGTCAGTCGCCTATCGGATATCTCGACAGCATTTCCGACCCCAGGGCGTCCTTCAGCGGGCCAAGCCAGGGTTCGAAATTGCGCCACTGCTCGAGCCCGGAGGTATAGATGGGTTGGCGCACCTGCTGGGCGCTCGGGGTACGGATGGTGCGCCGGGTCTTGTAATAGTCGACGCAAGCCTGCTCGAACGGGAGCCCGCAGAACTCGAGCAAACGCCGCACCTGGGGCTCGAGATCGTCGACGACCTCCTCGTACTGCACGCGCAGCACGAACCCCGGCAGAACGCTGTCCCAATGATCCATAAGCTGCACGTATTGCCGGTAGTAGTTGCCGATCTCGCGCAGTCCGTAGGAAAACTCCTGACCCTCCCCGAAAAGCTGCTTGAAGCCGCTGAAACAGCAGGCCATGGGGTGGCGGCGGGCGTCGATGACCCTGGCGTCGGGCAGGATCAGCCTGATCAGCCCGATGTGAAAGAAATTGTTCGGCATCTTGTCGATGAAGTGGGGCGCCGAGCCTCGGTAGGCGCGGGTGTCATCGATGAACTGCTCGCCGAACCGGCGGAAATAGCTGTGCTCGAGTTCCGCGAGAATCTTCGGATAGCGCGGCTGGCCTTCACCGTCACTTTCGCCGTCAACGCCGCGGCCCCTGAGGCGCTTGGCCAGGTTGAGGATATTGTGCAACTCCATGGTCCCGTCCACCTGGGAATGGGACGAGAGGATCTGCTCCAGCAAGGTGGACCCGGCCCTGGGCAGGCCGACGATGAATATCGGATCCGGCGCCGGAAACCCCACCGCGGGTCTGGCGGCAAACAGTCCCGGCGTACACACTTCGATCTGGCTGTCCACCCTGACCTGCAGGTAGCGTGGGCTGTGATTAACGGTGGGTTGCTTCAGGGCGTTGCCCCTCGCGTAGCACGCGAAGGCGCGCTCAAATTCTGCGCGGTCCTCATGAGCCTTGCCGAGCGCGAAGCACAGTTGAATGCGATCGGTCTCGCCGGTGGCCGGGTCCGCTTCCGCGGCAGCCATCCGTGCGAGTTCCTCATCGGTGAAGCGGTACGATTTGGTATTCGCAAGACTCCACCAGGCATCGCCGTGGTCGCGCTTGAGCCGGTAGGCCTTGCGGTATAGCCCGACGGCCGCGTCGAAGTCGCCGTTCGCCTTGTGGATGTGCGCCAGGGAAACCGGAAAAACGTGATTTTCCGGCTGTTGTTTCATCAGCTCGCCGTAGCTCGCTATCGCGGCATCGTTCCGGCCTACTCCGCTGCAGGCCGAGGCGTAGAGCGACAGGACGATCGGTGTGTCGTCACGATAGGTGTCGTACAGAAACTGCGCGTGTTCGTAAGCCTTGGCGAATTTCTGTACCCGCAGCAGCAGGTTGACGTACTGGATTCGAGCGTTGCGGTGCCCGGGTTCGAACTCGACACAGCTCTCCAGCAGGAACTCGGCATCGTCATAGACATTGTTGCGAGTCGCGATCTCGGCCAGCAGCCGCATACCTTCCACATGAGTCTTGTTGGTACGCAGAAACTGCTTGCAAAGCGCCTCGGCCTCGCGCAGGCGGTCTTCGGAAATGTAACTGATGACCGCCACGAGTTCGGCCGGCAGGCCCTCAAGAAAGGCAATGTGTTCGCGAACCGCGGCCAGGCGCTCCGCGTCACCCCCGTCCCGATAGAGCTTGGCCAGGCACTTCCAGCTATTTATCAGTGCCGGATCGAACCCGGTGGCGCGCTCGAACGCGTCCTTCGCGTTGGCGAAATCGCGCCTGGCGATGTGGTTGTAACCGCACTCCTGATGCGCCCGGCCGAATTGCGGGTGGCTTCGGACGATGTCCGACAGAGTGGCCAGTGCAGCATCCCAATCGTGCTGGTGGCGCTGCGACACCGCGAGCACGTATTGCGCCTCGATGTCGTCCGGCTCAACGCGCAACAGGTCGCGCAGCAGGCGCTCTGCCTGCCTGGGCTCCCCACCGCCCAGCAGCCGCTGCGCTTGCTGAACCTGGCGCTCGATCTCCGTCAGTGCCCGCATGCCCCCGTCAAGGCGTGCCGGCTCACTCGAAATCGAAGGACACGCGCACGCCGGCGGTACGGGGCCGCTGCGTCAGCACCTGGGGCGTGAAGTAGCCGGCTACCTGGACGAGAGGCGCCGCTTCGTCGGTGGCGTTGTCGATGAAGACCTCCGCTATCCAGTTGTCCCTCTCCAGGCCCAGGGCGAGATTCGCTGTCGTGGCGCTCGGGTTCACGTAGCGCGAACTGACCGGCAAACGGCTGCCGCCGGCGCCATCGGGAATCTCAACCGTACCGAAGGTGCCGCTTTCCTCCCTGATTCCGAAACCCGAACCGTTACCGGATACGATCCGCAGAGTGTCTTCCATGAACTCCGCGCTGCCGATGATGCCGGTCACGCTGTCGCCCCTGTGATGCACGCTGGCGGTGATGTAGCCGAGCCCGCCCGCCGCCGGGAACTCGTAGCGCATCCGCAAATTGCCCGAAAAGGAACTGGCAAAGGGCAGTTCGCTGCCAACCGGCACGGCAATCCCGTCAAGCTGAGGATTGAGGCGGGTCAGTTCCGTGTCGAGCAGGCTGAAGGCGCCGGAGAAGGTCAGCGCATCGCTGGCGGCCCATTGGAAATCCACATCGAGGCCACTGGTTTCCGCGTCGCCCACATTCTCGACGAAGAAGAGGAAGGCGACATTGGAGGGATCGAAGCGAGAGAGCTGCAACTCGTTGATTTCGCTGAAAAACAGCGTCGCGTTCAGGCGTACGGAGCGGTCGGCGAAATAGCTCTTCATCCCGAGTTCGTAGCTGGTCAGTTCGTCCGTCCGGGCAAAGGCGGGAACCGCGTAATTCTGATACACGCCCGTCTGGTTGACCGACAGTTGGCCGGCGTTACGGTTCTGGGTGGCCGGGCGATAGCCCTCGGAGTAGTTCGCGAACAGCAACACGTCCGGCGTCGTCCGCCATTCCAGCGAGGCCTTGACGATCACGTCGTCCTCCACCAGGGAACCGTCTGCCTGAAGCCCGGACACATCGATATGCCCAGCCTTGATCCCAGCCAGCGTCGCCTGGTTGCTGCCGCCGCCCCGGAACATGTCTCTGGCCCCGTTCGGGCTGCGCGCGTTCAGGATTTCGCTGTCGTTGCCACTTTCGTTGTATTGGCCAAGCGTCGTCAGGCGAGCGCTGACATCGTTGCTGAATGCATGGCTGTTGCAGCGACCGTCCGCGGTTCTCTCCGAATTGCCGAAGCCCTGTGGCTCGATACCGTAGCGGCAGCCGAAGGCGAAGTTGGAGGCGCCCTGCAGTTGCGAGGTCAGTTCGTAGGAACGTGCGCTCACGGCCAGGCTCACGCTGTCCGAAAGATCGAAGGCGAGTTCGCCGAATATCGCAAATTCATCTTCCGTACGGGTGAAGTCGTTGAAAAAGACGGTGGCCGGCGAACGCGGACCGACAGTATTGACCCCCGCGGTGGGTACCGTGATGTTGCCCAGCAGAAACCCTTCGCCGGAATTGTCGTTGTAGTAGCTGCTGACGTGCTCCGCGAACGCGGGATTGGCAGAGGCGTACTGAAAATCGCCGATATGGTTGGTTTCCACATCGTTGTAATAGACACCCGCCAGCACCCTCAGGCGATTCTGCGGATTCGTGGAAATCCTGAACTCATGGGTGTTGCGCCGGTTCCTGGTGTCTTCCAGGTACTGTTTGTGCGGGTCAAAGCAATTGTTCGGATCCAGGCCGGTGCTGTCGTAGATGTTGCCGCTGCACAGATAGTAGGTAATGTAGCCGCCGCCATTGTTGTAGTGGGTATAGTCGATGATGCTGTTCAACTGCCGGCGGAGACTGCCGCCTGTGTAGATCAGGTCGAGGTTCTCGAGCCGGCCGTTCAGGGTCCAGGTGGTGAGCCCGAACTCGTCCTTGTTGTAGTCTGGTGAGAACGTGGCCGCATCGTCGTCGCCGCCGAGTTCCGGGTTGACAAGGAAGGTGCCTTCGGACGTCAGGGTCTGGGCGGTGTGCTGAATCAGCAGATCCCACTCGTCGTTGATCACGAAGCCCGCACCGAAGCGCCCGCCCCGGTAGGTCGCTTCGTTCCAGTCGTCCTCTACCAGTCTGTCGTTGCGGGCGCTCGCTATCGAATCGGCGCCAGTCAGGGGAGGCCCGAAGCCCGCGCTGTTGTTACGGTCCACCACGATACCGCTGGGGGTGTAAACCGCCGGTACGTTGTCTATCCAGCCACCCTGGACGTCACTGTAGACGGCGACGCGAATCGCGAACTGCTCCGCCAGGGGGAGGTTGGCGAAGGCATTGACCGCGCTGCTGTCGGCGCCGCCCGTGGTCGACCCGAACTTGGCGTTGAACCCGGATTCGAAGCCGTCCGTGTTCGGCTTGTTGGTGATCAGGCGCATGTTGCCCGACTGGGAACTCGCCCCGAACAATGTGCCCTGGGGACCGGACAGCACCTCGATGCGCTCGAGGTCCACGGCGTAGACGTCCAGATTGCGGGCTCCGAAGGACACCGGCTGTTCGTCCACGTAGAGGGCGACGCCGGGGGCCGAGCCCTGGGCCGGAGCGACCGTCACGCTGGTCTGCTCGGTGGCGCTTCCGCGGATGTAGATTTCCTTCTTGCCGGGGCCGTTGCCCGTGTGGACTACGTTCGGCAGGTACTTGACATACTGGTCGAAGGTATCGACCCGTAGCTCGCGCAAGGTCTCTCCGGTAACCGCCTGCAGCGCGATCGGCACATCCTGTGCGGCTTCCACCCGCCTGCTCGCGGTGACGATGATCTCTTCAAGTACCTGAGCCTCGGCTACGCCGGCAGCCGATGTGGCGAGGGCAGCCGCGATGGCGGCAGATAGTGCGGTCCGTTTTGGTTGCATGGAAATTGCCATTTCAACACTCCCGTTGTTGGCTCAAGCTCGACTCCAAGCGAATCAAGAATAACATCGCGATGCGACGCCCAATGAAGCGTATGCGACATCGGAGCGTCAAAAAGGGACAGTGCACAATCATTCCCGGCGATCGCTCTACAATTTGTTGCGGATCGCCAACATCGGCTTGTGCTGACGCAATGTCGCGTGCAATTGGCTGCATGTCGCATCCGGCAATGCAGGAAAGGGAATTCTACCGCAGACTGGCTTCCCGAGCCGTGCTTCGGGGACTCCGAGCCGCGCAATATGCCATGCTACAGCGCCCGCCGAGGCTGCTTGCGGAAATAAACAAATCTGATGGAGAACCAGGCTCGAATCGCCATTGTCGGCGGCGGCGTCATGGGACTCGGCTTGCTGTACCACCTTGCCGCGGAAGGCTGTGACGACGTTCTGCTGATCGAGAAAGGCGAGTTGACTTCGGGTTCGACCTGGCACGCGGCCGGTCAATGTCCCAACCTGGTCGGCAACTACAACGTCGCCAGGATTCACGAGTACAGCAACTCCCTGTACAGGAGACTGGAGGAGATCACCGGTCAGTCCGTGGGCTGGCACGGCTGCGGCAGCGTTCGCTTCGCCCTCACCGGGCAGGATCTCGACTGGTTCCACTACCTGCGCGGAATCGCCGCCAACGTCGGTTACCACATGGAGATCATCGACGTTGCTCAGATTCGCAAGCTGAATCCCTTTGTCTCGACCGAGGGCGTGCTGGCCGGAGCCTGGACCCGCGACGACGGTCATGCCGACCCGTTCGGGCTTTGCCAGGCAATGGCCAGGGGGGCGCGCGACCTCGGCGCCAGGATCATGCGGCGCAATCGGGTAATCGAAATCAACGCACTGCCCGGGGGCGAGTGGGAAGTCGTGACGGAACAGGGGCGCATCGTGGCCGAAACGGTGGTCAACGCCGCCGGCTGCTTCGCTCGCCAGGTCGCGCAGATGGTGGGAGCGGACCTCCCCATCTGCAACATCCAGCATCATTACCTCGTCTCCGGTCCGGTTCCGGAGCTGGCCGAGCGAAGCGTCGAGATCCCCGTAACGCGCGACCCCTGGGCCTCCGCGTATCTGCGCCAGGAGCAGGAATCCGGCCTGATCGGCATCTACGAGGGCGATATCGCCGAAGCCTGGCAACCGGAAGGATTGCCGGCCTGGGAGTCCGACAGCGAACTGTTCGAGGACGATCTCGAACGCTTGATGCCGTGGCTCAGCCGGGCCGTGGAACGCATGCCGATCATCGAGCCAGCGGGGATCAAGCGCATCGTCAACGGGGCCATCTCCCACAGCCCCGATGGCCTGCCGCTGCTCGGGCCCGTGGCCGGATTGCGCAATTTCTGGCTTTGCTGCGGCTCGTCCTTCGGGATCGCCCAGGGGCCTGGCTGCGGCAAGTACCTGGCTCAATGGATGCTGCACGGCGATTCCGAACTAAACATGACCGGGTTCGACCCGCGGCGCTTCGGTGTATTCGCCGATACCGACTACATGAGAGCCAGGGGCCGCCAGGACTACGGCATGACCTACGCCACCGTGCCGCCGGGAGAAGAACTGCCGGCGGCACGGCAGTGCCGGACGAGCCCTCTTCACGAAAGGCTCCGCGCGCAGGGCTGCGTGTTCACGGAGACCTTCGGCTGGGAGCGGCCCAAGTGGTTCTCGTCCGACGGCCGGGACGAGGACTACAGCTTCCGCCACAACAACGTCTTCGAGGTCGTGCGCGACGAGTGCCTGGCGGTGCGCGAGAGTGTCGGCATCCTGGACCTGACGGGATTTGCGAAGTACGACGTGACGGGCCGCGACGCCGCGAAGCTGCTCGACAGGCTCTGCGCGAACCGGCTGCCGCAGCGCGGCCGTATTGCGCTCACCCACTTGCTGTCGCAGCGCGGGCGCATCGACGGGGAAATCACCGTCACCCGCCTCGACCATGAAACCTTCTACGTGCTTTCTGCCGCCGGCGCCGAACTGCGCGACCTGGACCACCTGCAGCAGGGCGTGCGCCCGGGCGAGCAGGTACACATCGCCAACATCACCGACCGGCGCGGCGTGCTCGTGCTGGCCGGCCCGCATGCCCGGGAAGTGCTGTCCCGGGTCACGGACGCACGCCTGGACAACACCGTCTTTCCCTGGCTCAGCAGCCGCGAAATCGATGTCGCCGGTATGCCCGTGCGGGCGCTGCGGGTGAACTACGTGGGCGAACTCGGTTGGGAACTGCACGCGGCAATGGAACATCTGGAGGCGCTGTACGAAGCGCTGATGGAAGCCGGAGCGCAGTTCCGCGTACGAAATTTCGGACTTTACGCCGTCAACAGCCTGAGGCTGGAAAAGGCCTACCGAGGCTGGGGCGCGGAACTGACCAACGAAATCACGCTGGTCGACGCGGCGATGGAGCGCTTCATCGGGTTCGACAAGGGCGACTTCATCGGCCGCGAAGCATCGCTTGAGCAAACGGACCGCACCTGGCAACTGATCTATTTCAGCCTCGACCCCGGCGATGCGGATGTTCAGGGCGGAGAGCCGATCTACGCGGGCGAACGCTGCGTGGGCGTGACGACGTCCGGCGGCTACGGCCACTTCGTGCAGCAGAGCCTCGGTTTTGGTTTCGTCCCGCCGTCGCTCGCCGGACCGGGCACGGCGTTGACGGTGGACGTGCTCGGCCAACGCCGGCGGGCGACGGTGCACAGGGGTCCCGTCTACGATCCGGCCAACCACCGATTGCGCGCCTGAACAGCAGTGGCCAGCCGGTCAGAACACCCCGCCGACCTGCCGCAGAGCGCGAGCGTCGTCGTGATCGGCGGCGGCGTAATCGGCTGCTCGGTGGCCTTGCACCTGGCACGCGCCGGGTTTTCCGAGGTGACGCTGCTCGAACGCAGGCAACTCACCTCGGGCACCACCTGGCACGCGGCGGGACTGGTCGGCCAACTGCGCACCTCCATCAACATGACGGAGCTTGCGCGCTATACCAGCGAACTGTACCTGCGCCTGGAAGAGGAAACCGGCCAGGCGACCGGCTATCGGCGCTGCGGTTCCATTTCGCTGGCCACCAACGAGGAGCGGTTCGAGGAACTCAAGCGCAGCGCGTCGATGGCCAAGGTGTTCGGGCTTGAAGTGGAAGTTGTCAGGCCCGCGGCCATCAAGGCCCGGGTTCCGCTGCTGCATACCGAAGACGTGCTCGGCGGCATTCACATACCGTCCGACGGTTATGCCAACGCTGTGGACATTTGCAATGCGCTGGCCAGGGGCGCCCGCGCCGCCGGCGCGCGCATCTTCGAGAACCTGCCGGTGAGGTCGATCCATGCCGCGGGCGGCAGGGTCACGGGCGTCGCCACCGAACATGGCGACATCGCCGCGGATTGCGTGGTGTTGTGCGCCGGAATGTGGACCCGCGATCTGGCGGCGACGATCGGGGTCAACGTGCCCCTGCATGCCTGCGAGCACTACTACGCCCTGTTCGAATCGGTGGAGGGGCTGGATTCGACCTTCCCGGTCGTGCGCGACTACGACGCCTGCGCCTACTACAAGTACGACGCGGGCAAGTTGCTCCTCGGCGCCTTCGAGCCCAATGCCCGCCCCTGGGCCACCGAGGGCATCCCCGAGGATTTCTGTTTCGACGAGATCGACGGCAGTCTCGAGCATTTCGAGCCGATCCTCGAACAGGCCATGGTACGCATGCCGGCGCTCGAAACAGCCGGGCTTGAGACATTTTTCTGCGGTCCGGAGAGTTTTACCCCGGATGTGCGCTACCACATCGGCCAGGCGCCCGAACTGGACAACTGTTTCGTCGCGGCCGGACTGAATTCCATCGGCCTGCAGTCCGCCGGCGGCATCGGCAAGGTCATCGCCGAATGGATTCGCGACGGGCACCCGCCGTCGGACCTCTGGGAAGTGGACGTGCGGCGCAATCACCCCTTCCAGGGCAACCGCAGATACCTGCGCGAACGGGTCTCCGAAAGCCTCGGCCTGCTGTATGCCACGCACTTCCCCTATCGTCAGTACGAAACCGCGCGAGGCGTTCGCAAATCGCCGCTGCACGATCGCCTGCAGGCCCTCGGCGCCTGCCACGGCGAAGTCGCCGGTTGGGAGCGGCCCAACTGGTATGCGCCGGACCCGGCTCTGGCGCGTTACGAGTACAGCTACGGGCGGCAGAACTGGTTTGAACGCTCCGCAGCGGAGCACCGGGCCGTGCGCGAGCAGGTGGGGCTCTTCGACCAGTCCTCCTTCGGCAAGTTTCGGCTCCAGGGCGCCGATGCCAGCCGCGTGCTGAACACCGTTTGCGCCAACGATGTCGACGTGGACCCCGACCGCATCGTCTACACCCAGTGGCTCAACGACCGGGGCGGCATCGAAGCGGATCTCACCGTTACCCGGCTGACCGACGACTGCTATCTGATCGTGACCGCCGCGGCGACCGAAGTGCGGGACTTCAACTGGTTGCAGCGGCACATTCCGGCCGACGCGCACTGCGCGCTGACCAACGTGACCTCCGCCATGGGCGTGATTTCGATCATGGGACCGAACGCCCGGGCGCTGCTGCAGTCGCTGAGCCCCGACGACCTGTCGAACGAGGCCTTTCCGTTCGCGCACAGCCGGAAAATCGAGCTTGGCCATGGCCTGGTGCGCGCCTCCCGGATCACGTATGTCGGCGAACTCGGTTGGGAGCTGTACATCGCCACCGAGTTCACCGCCGGCGTCTACGACACGATCGTCGCCGCGGGCGAACCGTTCGGCCTGACGCACGCCGGCTATCACGCCCTGGATTCGCTGCGCATCGAAAAGGCCTATCGGCATTGGGGGCACGACATCACGGACGAGGACACGCCGCTCGAAGCGGGCCTCGGCTTCGCCGTGAAATTCGACAAGCCGGGCGGGTTCGTCGGGCGCGACGCCTTGCGCAGGGAAATGGGCGCAGGGCCGGCGAAGCGCCTGCTGCAGTTCCGTCTACTGGACCCGCGGCCGCTGCTCTACCACAACGAGCCCATCTGGCACGACGACACGCTGGTCGGTCATGTCACTTCCGGCGCCTATGGCCACACGCTCGGCGGCGCCATGGGGCTCGGTTACGTCGACTCAAGCACGGCACGAAATCCCGACGAAGGGAGGTTCAGCATCGAGGTGGCCGGGGAGCAGGTGCCGGCGGCAGCATCGTCAACCCCGATGTACGACCCCACAGGCCGGCGCATCCGCTGCTGACGCCACGACAGCGACCGATAACGGCATCGGAGACGGCACCGTTGGTCACGTCACCAAGACACCTCCATTGGCCAGGGGAAACAGGGCCCATCACCCGTTCGAGAATGCCCCGAGCCCCGTCGATCTCCGATTCGCAGAAATTGAGCGGCGAGGCGCTCTATCGCCCCATGGCTTCCGGCGAGAGAACGATCGGAAACCGGGCTCGCACCCTCGCGTCGATTTCGTCGCTGACGTGGCGCGGCACATGATTGGCGAGAATCTCGCGTTTCCTGGCTACGGCCTGCTGCAGCGGATCCGGCTTGCCCTGTTCCTCCCAGGCGGTCGGACTGTTTCGATCGCTGAACGCCGGGTAAAAGTACTCGCTTTGCATCACCTGCAGGGTGTTCGCCGAGCCGAGATAGTGCCCTTCCCCGCTGCTGCAGATCTGTTCGATCTCGGCGAAGCTCAATGTATCGGAGTTGACCTCGATCCCGCGGGTCACGCGTCCGCAGGCACCCAGGATGTCATTGTCCAGCAACAGGCTCTCCGGACAGGTGCCGAGCAGGCTTGCGTACATGCCGGCGGATTCGTACACGATGTTCGCGCCGGACAGGGTGGCTGCCAGCACCGTCGCAGCACGTTCGGCGCCCGCCTGGAAATCCGGGAACTTGGAGTCGGTCATGCCGCAGGCGGTGCCGAACGGCAGGTCGAAGTGGTTGCCGAGCTGGGCGCAGGCGGCAGACAGCAGGCCCTGCTCCGGAGAGCCGCCGCTCATCGCACCGGTTCTGAGATCCGAAACGAACGGCCAGGCGCCGACGATCGCCGGCGCGCCGGGCTCGATCGCATTGACGTAAACGAGTCCGCCCAGGCATTCCGCCCAGGCTTGAGAGACTGCCCCGGCCAGATAGGCGGGGGTGGTCGCACCGGCCTGACCGGCCGATAACAGCAGCACCGGCATGCCGCCCTGCACCGCCACGCGCAAGCATTCGAGTGCATCGGACGCGAACTTCATCGGCGGCACGACGAAGCAGTTGGACTGGCTGACGAACGGGCGTGCCCGCCACTCGGCCTCGCCGCCCGCGACGAGGTGCAGCATCTGCAGACTTTTCTCGACGTGCTCGGGTACCGTCCAGCTTGAGCCGACGTGTTTGCTGGTGCCCATCACCGCGCAATAGAGGGTATTGATGTCCATCGCATAATTGTCGGGAACGTCCCGCAGGACGCAGGTGCGCTGGAACATGTGTATGTGTTCGCAGGTATCGACAATGCGCGCCATGTCATAGAGATCCTGCGCTTCGGAATCCCGGTACAGGCCGTTCTCCGAGTCCGCCACCATGACAGCGGCGCCGGCGGTGGAAAAGTGCACCCTGGCATCGCTCAGATCCAGGTCCCACCGCGGGTCCTGAGCGTGCAGCGGCAGGTTTCGCCGCGCCTGTTGCAAGGTGCGTTCGACCAGACTTCGCGGCATGCGCAAGCGCCCGTCGTCGCCGAATGCGGCGCCTGCCGCCGTGCAGGTCTCGATGCAGTGAGGCGTCGCATCGGCGAAACCGACACGCTCGAGAATCCGAAAGGCATTGTCGGCAACGGCCGCAACGCCGGCCGCGGACAATGGCTGGTATTGTCCGCCGGTATGCCCTGGCCGCACAGGCTTCAGCGCTTCGGCCAGAGGCGCGGCGCGCTCCGCCCTGCGGGCCCGTCTACCACCCGATCGTCGTGGCATGGCAATTCTCCCTGGAGCGCTCGCGAACCACCGATACGTCATGCGTGGTTGCGTGGCGCGAGTCGTCGCTGCAAGCGGTGATAAGACGCTGAAAGAATAGCCTAATCCGTAACGATACGGCCAGCAGTCCGCCACGAAATTTCCGGCGTCCCGGAACCGTTGTCTGTACGTCGCAACCCCGCTCGGATAGCGTCCTGCGCATCATGTTGCGTACCGCTAACGGCCGAGCGTGCCGCGATGTCGCTTGCGATTGGCTGCATGTCGCATCGGGCGATGCAGGGATCGGGATTCTGCCGCAGACTGGCATTTGCAAACGCACGAATGGCTTGCGCGTTCAAGGTTGAGCCGTTCCCCGCAGCAGGAGGTCGCCCATGATCGACAGTCCGCGTCTCAGGCGAGCCGCCAGCCGTGCGGGCCGCAGGGGTCGGGGTGGCCGAGCGGGCAAGCTCGCCGCACGTCAGCGCGGGATCGTGGACGAGTTCGTCTCGTGGATCGATCGCAGGATTCCCTGTCTCGACGTCCTCGATACCGAAGCACTGGAGTTGATCGAGCACAATGCCGACACCGTGCTCGAGGAGGTCGGCGTCGAGTTCCGCGACTTTCCGCAGGCGCTCAAACTGTGGAAAGAGGCAGGCGCGGACGTGAACGGCGAGCGCGTGCGCTTCCCGCGCGGCATGTGCCGCTCGCTCGTGACGGCAACAGCGCCGCGCGAGTACACCCAACACGGCCGCAACCCGAGGCGCAACACGATCATCGGCGGCGAGCGCACGGTGATGGTGCCCGGCTACGGGCCGCCGTTCGTGCACGACCTCGATCAGGGACGCCGCTACGCGACCATCGAGGACTTCCGCAATTTCGTGAAGCTCGCGTATATGAGTCCGGGGCTGCACCACTCGGGCGGAACGATCTGCGAGCCTGTCGACCTGCCCGTCAACAAGCGCCACTTCGACATGGTCTACAGCCATATCAAGTACACCGACAAGCCGTTCATGGGTTCGGTCACGCATCCGGAGCGCGCCGCCGACACCGTGGCGATGGCAAAGCTTCTTTTCGGCGAAGACTTCCTGGTGCACAAGACCGTCGTGACGAGCCTGATCAACGTGAACTCGCCGCTGACCTTCGACGCGACCATGTTGGGGGCCGCGACCGTCTATGCGCAGAACAACCAGGCGACGGTTATTTCTCCGTTCCTGCTCGCCGGTGCGATGTCGCCGGTGACGGTGGCCGGTACGCTGACCCAGATCCTCGCCGAGGCGCTGGCCGGCATGGCCTACATTCAGCTCGTGCGGCCCGGGGCCCCCGTGGTGTTCGGCTCGTTCGCCGCGGCCGTGTCCATGCAGTCGGGGGCACCGACCTTCGGAACGCCGGAACCGAGCCTGATGCTGTATGGCGCAGGACAGTTGGCACGCCGCGTGGGCGTGCCCTTCCGCAGCGGCGGCGGTCTGTGCGCGTCGAAGCTTCCCGACGCCCAGGCGGCCTACGAGGCGGCCAACACGCTGCAGACGGCAGCGCTCGCGGGCGTGAACTTCATGCTGCACGCCGCTGGCTGGCTCGAGAGCGGCCTCTCGATGGGCTACGAGAAGTTCATCATGGACGCCGACCAGGCCAACATGATCGCGATCCTGCTAAAAGGCGTCGACACTTCGGAAAATGCCCAGGCCCTGGACGCGATACGCGAAGTCGGGCCCGGTTCGCATTTTCTCGGCGCCGCGCACACCCACGCCAACTTCGAATCTGCTTTTTATCGTTCCAACGTCGCGGACAACAACAGTTTTGAACAGTGGCAGCAGGATGGCTCGCTCGACGCCGCACGGCGCGCCAATGGCATCTGGAAGCAAATGCTCAACGACTACGAGCCGCCGCCGCTCGATCCGGCGATCGATGAGTCGCTCCTCGAATTCATTGCCCGGCGCAAGTCGGAATTCGCGGACCGGGACTACTGATGGCCATCGAACAGGCAATCCTCGAAGAGGAAGAGCTGGTCCTGTCGGAACTCGGCAACGACGAGCTGGTCGAGCAGATGCACGAAGACCTCTACGACGGTCTCAAGGAGGAGATCGTCGAGGGCACGTCCATCCTGCTCGAACGCAACTGGTCTGCGGAGAAGGTGCTCAACGAGTCGCTGGTCGAAGGCATGCGAATCGTGGGCGTCGACTTTCGAGACGGCATCCTGTTCGTGCCCGAGGTGTTACTGGCAGCCAACGCGATGAAGGGAGGCATGGAGATTCTGCGGCCCCTGCTCGCGGAGACCGGCATCAAGCCCATCGGCAAGATGGTGATCGGGACCGTGAAGGGCGACATCCACGACATCGGCAAGAACCTGGTGGCCATGATGCTCGAAGGCGCCGGGTTCGAAGTCACCAACATCGGCATCAACAACTCGGTCGAAGACTATTTCCAGGCACTCGAAAAACACCAGCCGGACATCCTCGGCATGTCCGCTCTGCTCACGACCACCATGCCCTACATGAAAGTGGTCATCGACGAGATGATTAAACAGAACATTCGCGACGATTACATCGTGCTGGTCGGTGGTGCGCCGCTGAACGAGGAGTTTGGCCGCGCCATCGGCGCCGACCGCTATTGCCGCGACGCGGCGCAGGCCGCAGATGTCGCTCCGCAGATGGTTCGAGCGCGTCGCCGCGGAGCGATCGACCATGCCTGAGCCGATCCTGGTCATCGCCTGCGGCGCTCTGGCGCGTGAAATCGATGCGCTCAAGCGCCGCTGGGGCTGGCAGCACCTGCACCTGAAATGCATCGACGCGAAACTTCACAACCGTCCGGCCGAGATCCCGGGGCGCCTGAGGCAGATGATTCGAAGGCACCGCCGTGAGTACGACGAGATATTTGTCGCCTATGCCGATTGCGGCACCGCCGGCGGTATCGATCGCGTGCTGCAAGAGGAAGGAGCAACGCGGCTTGAGGGTGCGCACTGTTATGAATTCCTCGCAGGTCCGGCACGATTCGCGGAGCTCGCCATGGCTGAACCCGGCACGTTCTACCTGACCGACTTCCTGGCGCGCCACTTCGATCGATTCGTCGTGAAACCGCTGGGTCTGGATCGGCATCCGGAACTCCGAGATTCCTACTTCGGCAACTACCGCAAGCTCGTATACCTCTCGCAGACGCATGACGCCCGGCTGGTCGAGTGCGCCGCACAGGCCGCCGCACGCCTCGAACTCGAATTCGAGCACCTGCACTGCGGTTACGGCGGCCTTGAAACGAGCCTGGCCGCGCGCTTCACGCGGTCCGTAACAATGGATCCGCATGGCTCCACGACCAGCGAGGCTTTCGCCGCGGGCTACCAGGGATCGGACCATGGTCAGGAAGGTTCTCGTTTTCTGGCGTGACATTCCGTCGCAGGTCATCCTGCAGCGGGGCCGGCGACGCGAGAAAGTCATGCTCAGCGAGCGCTTCCAAAAGGCGATAGACCGTGCCGCCATGCGCGCCGGCAAGGGTAGCAGCGACGCCTACCTCGCGGAATGGCGCCGCGAGGCAACGGCGTTTGACGGCGACGGCGACCTGCGCGAGATCGCACTCGCCGAGGCAAACCGCTTTGAGTACGAATTTACGCAGGAGCGGCTCAACGCGCTGATCCGCAGTCACGGTGTGGCGCCGGAGCGGGAGCCTGCGCCGTAGAGGCAAACACATGACCGAAACAGTTCTTGCCTCGCCGAACAGGGAAGTACGGATCGGTTTCGGCCGGCCGTTCGTCATCATCGGCGAACGCATCAATCCTACCGGGCGCCGACGTCTCGCCGAAGAAATGGTATGCGGCGACTACAGCCGGGTCGAGACCGACGCGATTGCGCAGGTCGAAGCCGGCGCGCACATGCTCGACGTCAACGCCGGCGTGCCTCTCGCCGACGAACCCAAAATGCTTGCCGACATTGTCAGGCTCGTGCAGTCCATCACCAACGTGCCGCTCGCGATCGATTCGTCGATCGTGGCCGCGCTCGAGTCGGGCCTCGCCGCGTATCAGGGCAAAGCGCTCGTCAACTCAGTGACCGGCGAAGAGGAAGTCCTGGAATCGGTGCTGCCGCTGGTCAAACGACACGGCGCGGCCGTGGTCGCCATTTCCAACGACGAAACCGGCATCTCCGAGGATCCGGACATTCGCTACCTGGTGGCCAGGAAGATCGTCGAACGCGCCGCCGATCACGGCATCCCGCGCGAGGACGTGGTCGTCGATCCATTGGTCATGCCCATCGGTGCGATCAACTCAGCGGGCAGACAGGTCATGCACCTCGTCCGGCGGCTGCGCGAAGAACTCAAGGTCAATACGACCTGCGGCGCATCCAACGTCAGTTTCGGATTGCCGAACCGGCACGGAATCAATACCGCGTTTTTGACCATGGCCATCGGCGCCGGCATGACCTCGGCGATCACGAATCCGCTGCACGCCGAAGTGATTCAGGCCGTGCTCGGCGCCGACGTCATGATGGGCAACGACCCGGATTGCGCGAAATGGATTCGAAGGTACCGCGCGCCTGCGACCGCAGGCGCGCAGCGCCAGCGCAACGGCCGGCGCCGCCGCGACCGTTCAGCCGTTGCGTGAACCTCCGGCCGAGGCAGTGACTTGACCACAAAGGACGCCAGGATCGTGTTTTCGCCGTCCGGGCGCCGCGGCGCGTTTCCGCGCGGAACACGGTTGCTGGATGCTGCCCGCAGCATCGGCGTCGACGTGGATTCCGTGTGCGGGGGGCGCGGGCTGTGCGGCCGCTGCCGCGTCGTGTGCATGGACGGGGACTTCGCCAAGCACGCCATCCGCTCCCGCCCGACGCACCTGTCGGCGGTCAACGAGATTGAGGAGCGGTACAGTGCGCGACGCCGCAAGCTCGAGGACAACCATCGCCTGAGCTGCCAGGCCGTCATCCGGGGCGACCTCGTCATCGATGTGCCGCCGGAAAGTCAGATGCACCGGCAGGTCGTGCGCAAGGATGCCGAGCACCGCGAAATCAAGCTCGACCCGGCAACGCGGCTCTACCACGTCGAGGTGCAGCCGGCCGACCTGCTCGAGGCGAGCGGCGACCTGCAGCGACTCTGCGACGCGCTGGCCTGGGAGTGGAATCTGGCCGATCCGGGTTGCGACCCGGTCATCCTGCCCGGTCTTCAGTCTGCGCTGCGCGAAGGTGAGTGGCGGGTCACCGTGGCGGTCCACAATCAATCGACCATCCTGGCCGTATGGCCGGGTTTCAAAGCCAGCGCCCATGGCGTCGCAATCGACATCGGTTCGACGACGATCGCGGCCCACCTCGTGAACCTGACGGCGGGCAAGGTGGTCGCGACCCACGGCATCATGAACCCGCAGATCCGGTTCGGCGAAGATCTCATGAGCCGGGTGTCCTACGTCATGATGCACCCGGAAGGCGCCGGAGAGCTGACGAGCACCGTGCGCCAGGGCGTGAACGATCTCATCGGCGAGGTTTGCAGCCAGTGCGAAGTCGACCCGGCAGATGTCATCGAACTGACTGTCGTCGGCAATCCGATCATGCACCACCTGTTTCTCGGGCTCGATCCGCGCGAACTCGGCGGAGCTCCCTTCGCACTGGCTGTCGATACCGCGCTTGACGTCAAGGCACGCGACATCGGCATCGACATCAACCCCGGCGCCAACGTGTACGTGCTTCCATGCATTGCCGGACACGTGGGGGCTGACGCGGCGGGAATGGTGCTCGCCGAAGAGCCGCAGCTGCGCGAGGAGACATCGCTGGTCGTTGACGTCGGCACCAATGCGGAGATCGTGCTCGGCAACCGCGACCGGCTGCTGGCCTGTTCCAGCCCGACCGGTCCCGCCTTCGAAGGCGCGCAGATCTCCAGCGGCCAGCGTGCCTCGCGCGGCGCCATCGAGCGCGTGCGCATCGATCCGGCGAGCCTCGAGCCGCGCTTCAGCGTCATCGGTTCGCAATTGTGGTCGAACGATCCGGAGTTCGATGCCGAGATCGAGTCGTTCGGCGTCACGGGCGTGTGCGGATCCGGAATCATCGAGGTCATCGCCGAGATGTACCTGGCCGGAATCATCAACGAGGATGGCGTCGTCGACGGTTCGCTGGCGGCCCGCAGCGATCGCATCGTCGCCGACGAACGCACGTTTTCATACGTACTGTACGACGGCCCACAGCGCATCCTCGTCACGCAGAACGATGTGCGCCAGGTGCAGCTTGCAAAGGCCGCGCTCTACGCGGGCATCCGCTTGCTGCAGGATCGGGCCGGCATCGACAGGATCGACCGCATTCGGCTTGCCGGGGCGTTCGGTTCCCACATCGATCCGAAGTACGCGATGGTCCTGGGGCTGATTCCCGACTGCGACCTGAACAAGGTTGAATCCGCAGGCAATGCGGCAGGCATGGGGGCGACGATCGCGCTGTTGAACGTGCCTGCACGTCGAGAGATCGAGGCCGCGGTACTCGATATCGAGAAGATCGAGACGGCAGTGGAACCGAAGTTCCAGGAGTATTTCGTGAACGCCATGGCGATCCCGAACAAGCGAGACGCCTTTCCGAGGCTGTTCTCGGTCGTTGACAGACCGGCGGCGCAGCCGGATTCTGCCGGCACCGGCCGGCGGCGACGCAGGAGGGCCTCGTAACGATGTCGGCGACCGGACAGATCGATCGCTGCAACACTACGAGCCGCTGGTACGCGAGCTGTTCGCGTGCCAGCCTTCGCCGTTACCCTGAGACCGCCTGAGAACGGAATCCAGACGATGAAAACGCGGGCAAGAGCCGTCGTCATCGGCGGCGGCGTCGTAGGAGTCAGTACGCTTTATCACCTCGCAAGGAAGGGCTGGGGCGACGATGTCGTGCTCGTCGAAAAGGGGGAACTCACCTCCGGTTCGACCTGGCACGCCGCAGGCCTCCTGCCGCTCTTCAACATGAGCTACTCCGTGGGACAGGTACACAAGTACTCGGTCAGACTCTATCAGGAACTCGAGCAGGAGACGGGACAGCGGGTCGGGTTCAGCCGGGTCGGCAACCTGCGCCTGGCCATGAACAACGACCGCATGGACGAGTACTACCAGTACGCGGCGACGGCGAAGACCATCGGCGTGGAGGTGCGCTTCCTGACGCCGGACGAGATCGGGAAACTCTGGCCGCTGTGCGACATCGACGGGCTCGTCGGCGGCATCTTTCATCCCGAGGACGGCTATATCCAGCCGGCCGACCTGACCCAGGCGCTGGCCGCGGGCGCCCGCGCGCGCGGTGCGGAGATCTATCGCAAGACGGCAGTGCTCGGGATCGAGCAGGCGACCTCGGGCGCGTGGGTCGTACACACGAACAAGGGCGACATCACCTGCGATCACGTTGTGGCCGCGACCGGCAACTACGCCCGACAGACCGGCGAGATGGTGGGTCTCGACATCCCCGCGATGCCCGTGGAACACCAGTACATCGTCACGGAACCGCATCCCGACCTCGAGGAACGCAAGCGGCAGGGGCTGCCCGAACTCGGCGTGCTGCGAGAATCCGATGGCTCCTGGTACATGCGCGAGGAGAACAGCGGCTTCATTCTCGGTCCGTATGAGAAGGATGCGCCGTGCTGCTACGTCGACGGGCCGGATCCGGCGGCCGAGTACGAGCTCTTCCAGGAGGACATCGACCGGCTCATGCCGCACATCGAAGCCGCGATGGCCAGGGTGCCGGCATTCGCCGAGGTCGGCATCCGGCAGGTCTACAACGGCGCCATCGCCTACACGCCGGACGGCAACCCGATCATCGGCCCGGCATGGGGCATCGACAATTTCTGGCTCTCCGAGGGGCACAGTTTCGGGATCACGGCGGCCGGCGGCGCCGGCTGGCAACTCGCGGAATGGATCGTCGACGGCGAGCCGACCATCGACATGCTCGGCGTCGAGCCGCGCCGCTTCGGCGCCTACGCAACAAAGGACTACCTCGTAAGGAAGACCGAGGAGGCGTACGCGCACGTCTTCATCACTCACTACCCGGACGAGGAACGGCCCGCGGCGCGACCGCTGCGCACCGCGCCCTGCTACGAGCGCATGAAGGCGCGCGGCGCCGTGTTCGGCCAGAAGTTCGGCTGGGAGCGGCCCAATTTCTTTGCGGCGGACGGCATGCCCCAGGAAGACGACTGGTCGTTCCGCCGCTCGCGCTGGTTCGAGGCGGTTCGACGCGAAGTCGACAACGTCACGAACAACGTGGGCCTGCTCGACATGACCGCGTTCGCCAAGTGCCGCGTGTCCGGCCCCGGCGCCGAGGACTTTCTAAACGGATTCGTCGCCAACCGCGCGCCGCAGCAGGTCGGGCGGGTCTGCCTGGCGCACGCGCTCAACCGCAACGGCGGCGTGCACTCGGAATTCACGATCCTGCGCGAGGCGAGCGACTCGTTCTACCTCGTTTCGGCCGGCGCCTTCCAGCGGCTCGATCACGACTACCTGAGCAAGTACCTGCCCCGGGACGGGTCCGTGCAGTACACGCCGCTGACGGGCGCCATCGGCGTGCTGGTCGTGGCCGGACCGAAGGCGAGACAGCTGCTGTCGCGGGTAACGCGCGCCGACCTCTCGAACGAGGCGTTTCGCTGGCTGACAGCGCAAGACATCGTCGTCGGTTCGGCACCGGTCAACGCGATGCGCGTGAACTTCGTCGGCGAACTCGGCTGGGAACTGCATCATCCGATCGAATACCAGAACCACATCTTCGACGCGCTGTTCGAAGCCGGCGAGGACCTTGGGCTCGCGCCGTTCGGCATTCGCGCCATGGACTCCATGCGCATGGAAAAGTCGTACCGTCTCGTCGGCACGGAACTCTCCATCGAATACTCGGCGTTCGAATCGCTCATCGATCGATTCGTCAGGCTCGACAAGGGCGACTTTCTCGGTCGGGACGGATTGCTGGCGTGGAAGGACGCCGGGCTCAAGAACCGGCTCGTCACGCTCGAGGTCCACGATGTGGAGGATGCCGACGTGCTCGGCAACAACGCACTCGTCAGAGATGGGGAAACGGTCGGCCGCGCCACGAGCGGAAATTACGGGTTTCGCACCGGCAAGTCGCTCGCGCTCGGCATGTTGCGGCCGGATCTCGCGGTACCGGACACCGAAGTCGATGTCGAGATTCTCGACGGTACGTTCAGGGCGACGGTCATACCGGAGAGTCCCTTCGATCCGGCCCACGAGCGGTTGCGCGACGTGAACGGGGCGAATGGTTAGCCACCCGGCACAACGCATGGAGACGCTGCGTCCGGCTCCTGGGGGAGTTGGATCGGCAATGTTGCCGAATTGTCGCAGCTTGCAGCAGCCGCCGACGGTCTTGCGCGCCATGACTCCTCGACAGCCAAGATTGTCGAGCAATTCGAATCTCCGCGACGTACCTGGTCCGCGCTTATCGACCCTGCGCGGGGGAACGCCATGAGTCGCTATTCGGCATTGAGCCTGGTCCGCAACGCGCTCGATTTCAACAGGAAATGGCGCCCTGCGTGGCGCAGCCCGGAACCGAAAAAGAGCTACGACGCGATCATCGTCGGCGGCGGCGGTCACGGTCTCGCAACGGCCTACTATCTGGCCAGGGACCATGGCCTCACTAGTGTCGCCGTGCTCGAGAAGGGCTGGATCGGCGGCGGCAACACCGGCCGAAACACGACCATCGTGCGATCCAACTACCTGTGGACCGAAGCGGCGCTGCTCTACGAGAAGTCGATGCAGCTCTGGGAAGGGCTGAGCCAGGACCTGAACTACAACGTCATGTTCAGCCAACGCGGCGTGTACAACCTCGGCCATTCGCTGCAGGACATGCGCGACATCGAGCGGCGCGTGAACGCCAACCGGCTCAACGGCATCGACGCGCAGATCGCGAGCAGCGAGGAGGTCAAGCGGGCGATTCCGTGTATCAACACCTCGCCCGGCGCGCGTTATCCCATCCTCGGCGCATCGCTGCAGCGCCGCGCAGGCGTCGCGCGCCACGATGCCGTCGCGTGGGGATTCGCGCGCGCCGCCGATGCGCTCGGCGTCGACATCATCGAGCAGTGCGAGGTCACGGGCATTGATGTTCGCGCGGGCAAGGCTGCTGGAGTTCAGACCACACGCGGCCCGATCGCGTCCGACCGCATCGGCGTCGTCGTGGCCGGTCACGCGAGCGTGCTTGCGGAAATGGCGGACCTTCGCCTGCCGATCGAGAGCCACCCCCTGCAGGCGCTCGTCTCAGAACCCATCAAACCCGTGCTCGACACGGTCGTCATGTCCGGCGCCGTGCACGGTTACATCAGCCAGTCGGACAAGGGTGAACTCGTGATCGGCGCAGGCATCGACGCCTATACGGGCTATGGCCAGCGCGGCAGCTTCCCCGTCATCGAGCATACGCTGCAGGCGATCGTTGAACTGTTCCCGGTGTTCAGCCGCGTGCGCATGCTCAGGCTGTGGGGCGGCATCGTCGATATCTGCCCGGACGCGTGTCCGATCGTGTCGAAAACCCCGGTGGAGGGCCTTTACTTCAATTGCGGCTGGGGTACGGGCGGCTTCAAGTCGACCCCGGGCTCAGGGTGGGTATTCGCGCACACGATGGCCCACGACGAACCCCACGAACTCAACGCGCCCTTCAACCTTGACCGTTTCACCACGGGCGCGCTCATCGACGAGCACGGCGCCGCGGCGGTGGCGCATTAGCGCGGGGATGCCGCCAGGCGGTCAGCGAATGAACCCGGCAACGCTTTTTCGCGTCTCGCCAACAGGTGTCCGGCCGTGCTCCTGATCGAGTGTCCCTGGTGCGGATTCCGCGCCGAGACGGAATTCAGCTACGGTGGCGAGGCCGGAATCGTGCGGCCTGCGGACCCGAATGCGCTCAGTGACGCCGAGTGGGCCGACTACCTGTTCTACCGCCGCAATCCCCGCGGCGCGCACCGGGAATTGTGGAACCACGCTGCCGGCTGCCGGCGCTGGTTCGGCGTTGAGCGCGACACGGTCACTTACCGCATCGAGCGGAGCTACACATTGAACGATGCCGATCCTGCCGGCCGGGCCCCGGGTTCCGAATGGCAAGCACGATGACCGCCGCGCAGCCAAATCGCTTACCGCAAGGCGGACGGATAGACCGGACCCGCCCGCTGGCGTTCACGTTCGACGGCAAGGCTTGCGAGGGCTACGCGGGCGATACCCTGGCGTCCGCGCTGATCGCCAACGGCGTGTCCCTGGTCGGCCGCAGCTTCAAACTGCGCCGGCCGCGCGGGATCGTCGGCAGCGGCGCGGAGGAACCCAATGCGATCATGCAGCTCGGGGAGGGTGCGGCGGCTGAGCCGAACGTTCCGGCGACGCAGGTGGAACTGCGCGACGGCCTCGTCGCGCGCACGACGAGAGGCTGGCCCGGCGTCCGGTTCGATGTCGGTGTGATCAACGACGTGTTCGGGCGGATGCTGGGTGCAGGCTTCTACTACAAGACCTTCATGTACCCGCGCTCATGGTGGAAGTACTACGAGCACGCAATCCGCCAGTCGGCGGGTTTCGGTCGCGCACCCGATGCTCCGGATCCCGACAACTACGAACACATGAACGCGCACTGCGACGTGCTCGTGGCCGGCGGCGGACCGGCCGGACTCATGGCGGCGCTGCAGGCGGCCGAGTCGGGCGCCCGCGTGATCCTGGCCGACGAGCAGACCGAGTTCGGCGGCAGCCTGCTCGGTTCCGCCGAGCGCATCGATGGCGCGCCGGCCATGGAATGGGTCGCCGACACACTCGCCAGACTCCGCGATCACGCGGACTGCACGCTGCTGACGCGCAGCACGGTGTTTGCTTACCACGATCACAACTTTCTGACTGTCGTGGAGCGATGCACGAACCCTCCCGATACATTCCGGGAAGGAACAGCGATTGGCAGGAGCGGCGGCGACGACAGGCATTTCGACGACGGCAAGCCGGAAGGGCGCCGCGGTCCGAGCGGCCGGGACCAGTCCGGCGAACACGACCGCCGGGGCGGCCACGACGGCAGGGGCGCGCCGGCGGGTCGCCCACACCGCGTGAGCAACGCTGCGGGGCGCCACGACGGCAGCGCTGCGCACATCCGCGAACGCCTTTGGCGCGTTCGTGCCGGCCAGGTGATCCTCGCGCAGGGCAGCTTCGAGCGGCCGCTCGTCTTCTGCAACAACGACCGGCCGGGCGTGATGCTGGCCTCGGCCGTATCGACCTGGATCAATCGCTACGGCGTCCTGCCGGGCCGCCGGGCCGTGATTTTCACGAACAACGATTCGGCCTATCGGTCGGCGATCGACCTGGCCGATGCCGGCGCCGAGGTCGCCGCCATCGTCGACAGCCGCCGCGGCGGCGCGGCGGAACTCGGCAGCCGGGCACGGGAACACGGAATCGCCGTGCTCGAAGGCCATGTGGTCAGCGATGTGGCCGGCCGGCAGCACGTCAGGGGAATCAGCATCGCCAGGTGGCGCGGCGACAGTTGGGCAACGGTCAGCCCGACGATACGTATCGACTGCGATCTCGTGGTCATGTCCGGAGGCTACAGCCCGGCGGTGCACCTACATTCGCAGGCGGGCGGGCGACTCGCCTGGGACGAAGCGCGGCTCGGTTTCCTGCCGACCGAATCACGGCAGCCGAACCTCTCGGCCGGCGCGGGCAACGGCAGCCGTTCGCTTGAGGAATGCCTGGCCGACGGGCTGAGTGCCGGCAAGGAAGCTGTCTTGCGGCTCGGACTCAAGGGCACCACCGTCGTCATGCCGACAGTCACGGCCAGCGCCGAAAACCCCACCGAAGCCCTTTGGCGCGTCCCGGCCGCGAAGGACCCGGATCGCTGCGCGAAGCAGTTCATCGACTTCCAGAACGACACGACCGTCGCCGACATCCGCCTCGCCGCACGTGAGGGCTATCGCAACGTTGAGCACGTCAAGCGCTACACGGCGCTCGGCTTCGGCACCGACCAGGGCAAGCTCGGCAACATCAACGGCATGGCCGTGCTCGCGGACACTCTCGGCAAGGCGATTCCCGAGGTCGGCACGACCACCTTCCGGCCCGCCTACACACCCGTGAGTTTCGGCGTCGGCGCAGGCGAAAGCGTCGGCGAACTCTACGACCCGGTACGCAAGACCGCGATCCACGAATGGCACGAGGCGGCGGGCGCCCCCATGGAAGTAGTCGGCCAATGGCACCGTCCCTGGTATTTCCCGCGCGACGGGCAAGACCTGCATGCGGCGGTGGCGCGCGAGTGCCTGGCCGTGCGCAATTCGGTCGGCCTCATGGACGCCTCAACCCTCGGCAAGATCGACGCCTGCGGTCCCGATGTCGTTGAGTTCCTCGAGCGCATCTACACCCACGACGTCGGCAGGATGAAGGTCGGCCGCTGCGCCTACGGCATCATGCTCGGCGAAGACGGCATGCTCATGGACGACGGCGTGCTGGCACGGCTGGGCGAGCAACGTTTCCACCTCACGACGACGACCGGCGGAGCGGCAAGCGTGCTGAACTGGCTTGAGAAGTGGCTGCAGACGGAGTGGCCGGAACTCAGGGTCTACCTGACGTCGCTCACCGAACAGTATTCGACCTTCGCACTGGCCGGACCCGACAGCCGCAAACTTCTCGACAAGCTAGGCTGCGACATTCCACTGGACAGGGACAGTTTCCCCTTCATGAACGTGCGCCCGGCGATGCTCGCGGGCATGCCCGTTACGCTCTTTCGGGTGAGCTTTTCGGGCGAACTCGCGTTCGAGATCAATATCGCCAGCAACCTGGCACTCGCGATGTGGAACAAGCTCATGGAGGCCGGCCAGCGATTCGACATCACGCCCTACGGAACCGAAACAATGCACGTGCTGCGCGCCGAGAAAGGCTTCGTCATTGTCGGCCAGGACACCGACGGCTCCGTAACGCCCGTGGATCTCCGCATGAACTGGCTGCTTTCGAGAAACAAGGACTACCTCGGCAAGCGGTCTCTGAGGCGCCCGGACTGCCTACGGGAGGATCGCAAGCAACTGGTCGGACTGCTGTCGCCGGACGCTCGAACCGTGCTTCCGGAGGGCACACAGCTCATCGAGGAGCCCGCCAGCCGACCGCCCGTGCCCATGTGCGGACACGTGACGTCCAGCTATCAAAGCGCCGTTCTGGGCCACCCGATCGCCCTCGCGCTCGTTACCGGCGGGCGGGCACGCAAGGGTGAAACGATCTACGCGGCGCTGCCGGAGCGCGACCCGATGCCCGTAGAGATCGTGGCGCCGGTCTTCTACGACGCCGACGGACAACGCCAACATGTCTGATGCCGCAGCAAGCCGCCACGGCCTTGAGCACCTTCTTGACGCGGCGGAATCCGCCGACGAGGCGCGTGTCGATGTCAGCGTGCTGTCGGACCATGGCTTCCTCAACCTCAGGCTCGACCCGCAGCGCCGGGAAGCTGTGGACAGCGTCGCGCGCGTGCTCGGCCAACCCTTGCCGCTCGCCGCCAATACCTTCACGAGCGGCGAGCACCGCGTCTATTGGCTCGGTCCGGACGAATGGCTGATCCAGACCGATTCGGAGCGTACCGCCAACCTCGGCAGCGAACTCGGCGAGGCGCTCGCCGGCGTTCATGCTGCGATCAATGATGTCAGCGGCGGACAGGTGGCGCTCGGACTCGGTGGCGAATCCGCCCGCACCGTACTGGTCAAGGGTTGCACGCTGGACCTGCATCCGCGCGTATTCCGTCCGGGACAATGTGCGCGAACGGGCCTCGCCAAGGCGACAATTCTGCTTGCGTTTACCGACGACGAGCCGGCCTGGACGATCACCGTCGCTCGCAGCCACGCCGATTATCTTTGCCGCTGGCTCGCGCGTGCCGCCGGGCCGCACGGCGTTCGATTCTCGATGCCATAACCGGCGTTCGTACCCGGAAGCCTGCTCCGCAGGAATGCGAGGCTGCAACAAATTCTTGCACGATGATTTCAACGCACGCACCATACACAGCGCAATGAGTACCGCATCGAATCTCGCCGCCGACCCGACCGCTTCCCTGCCGGGGGTCATCGAGCCACGCTGGTGGACGGGCACACCGGCGCTGCCGCCGGCGTCGTTCACGGTCGACTGCAGCGAGTTCGCCATGGACGAGGCGGACCTCGATCCGGGCAGCGCGCTGGCCCGGCGCATGAACCGCACCTTCGAGGAGATCGGCCTGGTCTACCTGGTCAATACGCGTCTGACCGACCTGCAGGCGATGCGGCGGTTCGCGAAGCTCATCATCGACGGGGAAATGCCGTACGAGGGCGGCGCCAACCCGCGCGACCTGTTGGAGCCCAACGTTTACGAGGTGGGAGCGCCGCTCGATGCCTGGCTGCACTACCACCACGAGATGGCCTATGTCGGGCACAGCACCCGTATGCTGGGGTTCCTGTGCCACCGTGCGGTCCCGGGGCGCGGATTTACGTTCGTATCCGACAACCTCCAGGCCACGGACGCCATCCTTGAAACCGAGCTTGGGCGCAAGCTCAGGAAGCACGGGATCTGCTACCACCGCGATCTCACGGACCGTGATGCCTACGCTGGAACACCCCAGATCGGCGTTTACAACCACTGGCAGAAGTCCATGCTGACCGACGACCCGGACGAAGCCGAGGCCGAAGCCCGTTGCAAGGGGCTGGAGGTCGAATGGGGTCCCAACCGCCTGCTCAAGACGCGCTATTACATTTCGGCTTTCGAGTACTTCGCGCAACTGGACAGAAACGTGCTCTACAGCAGCATCGCCGACGACGGCATGTGGTTTGACGCCTGGCCGAAGGTCATGCACCTTCCCTACGAGCAGCGCCCGCTCAAATTGACATTCGGCGACGGCAGCGAGTTGTCCCGGGAGGAAAAACAGAAGTTCGTCGACATCTACGACGACTTCGGGATCCCCATCGACTGGCGCGTCGGCGACATCGCGGTCGTGTGCAACTACCGCTTCGCCCACGGCCGCCCGAGCATCCGCCTGGGCAACGGCGAGGCGCGGGAACTCGGAGTGCTGATCGGCGAGGCCTACGAGCGCGTCGGAGATCTGCCCGGCAAGTGGTAGTCGTGTACCGGGGGCCAACCTGCCCGCAACATTGAGTCAGGGCGATTCTCGCCGCATACTTCTGGCATAAATCTCTGCAGGACATCGAGTGCGCGATGGCAAGAGCCGAACCGCGAGAGTTTCCGACCCGTTTCGGCTTCCTGCTGCTCGACGATTTCACACTCATGTCCATGTCGTCGGCGATCGAAACGCTGCGCATGTCGAACCGCGTCGCTGGTTCCCGGATCTATAGCTGGCGGATGATCTCCGCGGACGGCGGCGCTGTCACCGCAAGCGACGGCCTCATGATCAATGCGGACTTCGGTATCGACGACGAAATCGAGCCGCGAACCGTGGACGCGATCGCGGTGTGCGGCGGCGAAGGCGTCGAGCGGTTTGCCTCCGATCCGGTGCTGCGCTGGCTGCGCGCATGCAGTGGGCGCGGGTTCGCTCTCGGCTCGACCTGCACCGGGAGCTACGTTCTGGCCAAGGCCGGGCTGCTGGACGGCTACCGCTGCAGCATCCACTGGGAGAATTTCGGCGCCCTGACGCTGGAATTCCCGAAGGTCGCCGTCAGCCGGAGCATCTACACCATCGATCGCGACCGCTTCACGAGCTCCGGCGGCACGGCGCCGATGGACATGATGCTGTACTTCGTGCGCAGACATCTCGGCCCGCAGATCAGCGCCGACGTCGCAGATCAGTTCGTCCATGAGCGCATCCGCGACCCGAAGGACCGGCAACACGTGCCGTTGCGCCATGTCGTCGGCGGACAGTCCACAAAGCTCGTGGCTGCCGTGGAACTGATGGAAAGCAATATCCGCGAGCCCTTCAGTCAGGTTGAACTGGCAACCTACGTCGGCTTGTCGCGCCGCCAGCTTCAGCGCCTGTTCCGCAAGTACCTGCTGTGCTCGCCGTCGCAGTACTACCTGCAATTGCGCCTGGAACGGGCACGCCAGTTGCTCTTTCAGACCGACTTCAGCATCGTCGAGATCGCTGCCCAGACCGGATTCGTCTCAAGCTCGCACTTCAGCACGACCTACAAGGAACAGTACGGCAACACGCCGAGCACCGAACGTGCGTCCCGGTGACGCGTACCGCCCGGCGAAAACCAGGCGACGCAGGTTCTTTCAAAGGCGACACAGGCGCTTGAATGCGGCCGAACGAGGCGGATATTCTCCAATCGTCGGTACAGGAATCTCCAATGACGGTCGTCGATACGATTCTGGTTCCCCTCAAGCGCGTCGTCGACGCGAACGTGCGTGTGCGCGTGAAACCCGACGGCTCCGGGATGGCGCTTGACGGCGTCAAGATGAGCATCAACCCCTTCGACGAGATTGCCCTCGAGGAAGCGTTGCGCATCAGGGAACGGGGCGAGACCGGTGAAGTCGTCGTTGCATCCGTCGGCGCCCAGGTGTGCACCCAGCAACTGCGCGCCGGCCTCGCCATGGGCGCGGACAGGGCCATCCTCGTGGAGACCGACCAGGAGCTCGAACCCCTGACCGTCGCGCGGACCCTGATGGCCCTCGTCGAGCGGGAAAACTCCCAACTCGTGATCCTGGGCAAGCAGGCCATTGACGGCGACAACAACCAGACCGGGCAGATGCTGGCCGCGATCTGGGGGCGCCCGCAAGCATGTTTTACCTCGCATCTGCGGTTCAGCGACGGCGTTGCGACCGCAATGCGAGAAGTGGACGCGGGACTTGAGGTCATTGAAGTGGACCTGCCGGCCGTGGTCACCACCGACCTGCGGCTCAACGAACCGCGTTACACGAAGCTCCCGGACATCCTTAAGGCCAAGAAAAAACCGCTCCAGACACTGTCGTTGGCCGACTTGAACGTTGAACCGGAAGTCCAGTTCCGTGTGCTCGGGATCGAACCTCCACCCCTGCGCCCAAGCGGCGTAAAGGTGAGCGACGTGGCGGAGCTGGTGCAGGCGCTCAGGCAGAAGGGCGTAGCGTGATGGCCCGGGTATTGATCGTCGCCGAACACGACGGGCAGGCGCTCAACGCCAGTACGGCGAAGTGCGTAACCTGCGCCGCAAGCTTCGCACCGTCGGCCATCGACATCGCGGTGTTCGCACGCGACGGGGGCGCCGTCGCAGCGCAGGCTGCGGCGCTCGAGGGCGCCACGGGCGTCATCCGGGTCGATCATCCGGCGAACGAAAACGCGCTCGCGGCCGTGGCCGCGCCCCAGATCGCCGAACTTGCCGCCGGCTACACCCACGTTTTCGGACCTTCGACAACCTTCGGCAAGGACCTCATGCCGCGCGTGGCGGCGCTGCTCGGCGTCGGCCAGCTCAGCGATATCATGAACGCGGAAAGCGCGTGGCGGTTCAAGCGCCCGTTCTACGCGGGCAACGCGATTCTCACGGTGGAAGCGCCCGAGGACCGGCCGGTGGTCGCAACCGTCAGAACTGCGTCGTACCAGGCGGCCGAAGACTCGGGCAACGCTCCGATCAGCCAACGCACCATCGAGACCGAAATTCCGACCCACACGCGCTACGTCGAGCTTCAGAGCGACTCCGGCGGCGGCAGGCCGGACCTGCAAACGGCAAGCCGGGTCGTCTCCGGCGGGCGCGGTGTCGGCAGCAGCGAAAACTTCGAGATCATCGAACAGCTCGCCGATGCGCTCGGCGCGGCAGTCGGCGCATCGCGCGCCGCGGTGGATGCAGGCTACGCGGGCAACGATCTGCAGGTCGGCCAGACCGGCAAGATCATCGCGCCTGACCTCTACATCGCCGTCGGCATCTCCGGAGCCATCCAGCACCTGACCGGAATCAAGGACGCCGGCGTCATCGTGGCCATCAACAAGGACGCCGAAGCGCCGCTGTTCGAAGTCGCCGACATCGGCCTGGTCGCAGACCTGTTTACGGCCGTACCGGAACTCGCCGAGGCTCTGGGGGAGCAAGCGCGCAACGGTTCATGAGCGGCGGTCTGCCGGGATCGCCATGATTCCCTCCGGCCGGTGAACCATCGCGATCGAGGCGTCGCCTTCCGCGGCCGGGAAAGTCCGCGCCGCCAGGAGATATCCGAAAAACTCCGGATGTAGCGAAGTGCGTTCGGCATTTGCCGTAGCCTTCCTCAGCGGATTCCGCGCCGAGGACCTTGAACAGTTCGTCGATTCGCGCGCGCTCGTTCGGACTGTTGCGACTGACGGGTGTCGCGGCGCGAAGGTAGCGGACGCCGGACCAACGGATAAGTCCAGTGGGCATTGTGTCGTCGGTTCACTCTGCCTGGAATAGCCGGATACGCGTATCTGTTGTGTCAAAGTTACATAATGGATCGACGTATGTTCCTTAGTGTTAAAGCTATAGCGAGCCCTTCACGCAGATTGTGTTGGAAACTTGCGCAATCGTTTTCCATTGTTATGATGAATGTCTGAAGATGTTACGTAACAAGAAGGAGAACAAAATGACGCATCATTTCCTGGGAGTACCTTCACCACTCGCGGTTGCAATCTCGGCAGCGATCGCCTCCATATCACTAGGCTCGGGCTCTGCGCTCGGGCAGGTTCGTGAACTCGAAGAAATCGTGGTGACAACCGAGCGTCGCCAGGCGACCGAAGCCACGACTGCCATTTCAATGGAAGTGCTGACCGACGAGTTTATCGCCACGAACCAGATCAAGGACATCATTGACCTGCAGAATGCCGTCCCGGCTCTGCAATTCTTCCAGAACGGCTCCTACGTCCAGGCAAATATACGAGGTGTCGGCAATCCGTCGACGGGCGGGCCGAGTGAACAGGTCGGCGTGCCGGTGTTCTTCGACGGAGGCACACAAGGCGAGGAGATGGCGCTCACGAGCGGCTTTTTCGACATCGGCGACGTCCAGGTCCTGAGAGGTCCACAGGCAACATTTGTCGGGCAATCTGCCGTCGGAGGAGCGATTCTCATCAACTCGGCGCGCCCTGATTTTGACGGTCTGAGCGGTTTCGCGGAAGCAACTGTCGGCACCTATGGTCAGCGCAGGATCACGGGGGCGGTCAACCTGCCCATCGGGGAGAACCTTGCGGCACGCGTCGCATACCTTGGCGAGAACCGCGACAGCTTCTATACGAACGTCGGTGGCCGGGCGAGCACCGGCGGCGAGCAATACGTTCCGGGCGATCAGGAAGACGACAATTTGCGAATCGGAATCCTGTGGGAACCGAACGACCGGTTCAGTCTCTATGCCAAGCTCGAGCGTACGGAGTTTCACGGTTACGGCGTACCGGATCAGCCGAATCGCTACCCATATACCGGTTACCGGGACCATGATTGCGATCCGTTGACACCATCGATTGGTGTGCTGACCTACGACCAGAACGCCCCGGGGCCGGTTCCGGGAACCGGTACTCTTGCGGATCACGACTGCAATCCTGCGACCCCCGGCGTATACGTTGGCGGCACGCCGGGTCCGGGCGGCGAAATCTATGATCCTCTGGATCCCTGGGTGATCGACAATCGCACTCCGGAAAGTCGAATCCAGACGAACAATCGGGTGACTCTGGAATTGAACTACACAGCCGGGAGCGGAATCACCTTCAGATCCCTAACGAACGCGATCCAGATGGACAGGCTACAGGTCGAATCCGGCAATAGCGCCGTCTTTCAGTCGCCTACCGGCTTTCAATTGGGCCCGGGCATGCTTACCTGGTCGCAGGAATTCAACCTGATTTCACCCGAAGGGCAGCAACTCGAGTGGCTCGTCGGCGCATATACGAGCGACCGCCATACCGAGCTTCACTTGAACATCCCGCTCGGCAATCCGAATTGCGGCTGGGAATATGATGGTTCGTGGAATCCCTGCCCTCGCTGGGGCGACCCGGGCACGGCTCGAGGCGGCAGCTTCTACTGGACCTCCGATGACGATGTCGTTCACAAGGCGATATACGGACAGATCAATTACGAAATCAGCGATACGCTGGAACTTTTGATCGAGGGACGCTTCAATCAGGACGACAACGTGCAAACACGCGCACCATTCGTCTTCACTTCCGCGACACAGCCCGGCGGTCCGTTCACTGTCCCCTGCCCCGGCCAGATACCCGGATCGTTCTTTTATTGTCCCGATCCGACGCCGAACTTCGCCAACCCGCAACCCCTGCTGCTGTGGGACGACAGCCAGACCACCTACAAGGTCGGTCTGAATTGGGAGCCCTGGGATGGGCACTTCTTCTACGGGTTCTTTGCGCAGGGTTACAAGTCCGGTCAATCGACGACGTCGACCGCTGATCCGATCCGGGCCGAGGTTGTCGATGACCTTGAGTTCGGTTGGAAGGGTACGCTCGCCGATGGCCGACTCTATGCAGAGCTTGGTGTCTACTCGATGGACTACACCGACATGCAGATTTCCAGCTATGTGACGGACGCGACGTCATCGGGCCAGAGTGTGCGCAATGTCGGTGACTCGACGATCGAGGGTATCGAAGGCTCGATCCGTTGGGTGGTCGGTGGATTTGGTCTTCAAGCCAGCTTTGGGTACACGCAATCCGAAATCGGTGAAATAACGACGGTCGATCAACGGGCACTGCCGTTTACACTTCCGTTTGGTCAGCCGGCCCCCGGCGACATTTCCAAGGGCTGCATCGGAACATTGCCACAGTGCTTCGACTACACGCCGTATTTCATCACTCTGACGGGAGCCGAAAATCTCTTCTCGCCGAAGCTCACGTATCTGATCAACGTCGACTACGCGTTCCAGCTCAGCAACGGCGCGACACTGACCCCGAGGCTATCGTTGAATCACTCGGACTCCGCCTACGAGAGCGTTCTGCAGCAGCCGACCGATCGGTACTACACCACGGACGAACGTGATGTCCTGAACTTTTCGCTTACTTACGAAAGGGATGACTGGACGGTGCAATTCTTCGGCACGAACGTTTCCGACGAACTCTATCTCGAAGGTGCCGGCAATTCGGTGCTATACGGCGACCCGGAGGTCTGGGGAATTCGGGCAAGAATGGACTTCTAGCCCGCATGGTGAACGCCGAATATCGGAAGCGGCCCATGGGCATAGCCTTGGGGCACTATCGCACCGCGCCGATGCCGCTGCGATCGACCGAGAAGGCCGCAACTACCAGATGCTGCCAAGCTCGTGGAAATCGCCCGAGACGATGAGCACCTCCCCTTCTTGCGCGTAGAAACCGATCGAGTCGAACGGCGACGAGGGGAAAAATGTGTCGGTCAGGACCGTCGCACCGCCGTCGGCGAAAAGCTCGATCGACGCGACATCGATCACGAGGCGCATCTCGAGCAGCGCCGAGTCCGCCTGCCGCGGCGCCTCATGCACGCGGCCGGCGAAGGCGTCGGAGAAACTGGCGTCGCCGGCTTCGCTGCGGTCGCTGACGAACACGCGCTGTTCGACGTCATAGCCGATGCGATAGCGCTCGCCCGCGGCGTTCGCAAGCACCACCCCGAATTCGCTGGCGTTCGTGCGTGCCAGATCGAATGCGAGTTCCACATCCACCTGGGACGGGGAAAACGGAAAACTCCGGCTCACATCGACCTCGTTTTCGACCACCTGATCCGTGATCGAAACCGATCGCCGCCTGAGTGAACGGAACTCCTCGACGGGCTCGGTCAACAGGCGATAGCCGGCCGCCGTGTCGACGAGCCGAAGGGTTCGAGGCACGGTCATCGCGCTGCGCCACGGCGCCGTCGGCACGGCCTGACCGTAATCCCAGTTGTTCATCCAGCCGATGAAGATGCGCCGCCCGTCGTTCTCGGGAATGTCGGACCAGGTGACGCCGGCGTAGTTGTCCCGCCCCCAATCCAGCCAGACGGCCGGTTCCAACTCGAGAGTCGCTGAGAAACGCGGGTCGAGCGTGAAGCGGGTCCCGTCAAAGTCGCCGACGAAGTATTGCGTACCCGATCCACCCTGAGGACCGCCTGGATTCAAATTCTGGATCAGCACCCACTTCGTCTCGCCGCTGCCTTCGACCGGCAGCGGGAACAGGTCCGGACACTCCCAGGTGCCGCCGTGCGCACCGATACCCTGGCCGAAGCTGCTCAGATAGTCCCAGGCCTTCAGGTCCGGCGAACTCCACAACTCGACGCGATCGAACACCGACACGGCCATGATCCAGCGACCGGTCGGCTCGTGCCAGAACACGTTCGGGTCGCGGAAATCGCCCCCGCGCGCGGAGTTCGGCAACACGGGATTGCCCTCGTACTTCGTCCATGTGCGACCGCGATCGTTGCTGTACGCGATGCCCTGCGATTCGTGATCGTTCGTCCCCTCGGCACGCCGAACGGGATCGTGATAGGTGAAAATTGCGACGAGCGCAGGCGAATCACCCTCCCCGAAGCCGCTCGTGTTGTCCCGGTCGACGACCGCACTGCCGGAGAAGATGTAACCGAGTTCGTCCGGATACAGCGCGATCGGCAGATGCTCCCAGTGAACGAGATCGGCGCTGACCGCATGCCCCCAGTGCATCGGTCCCCAAACGCGGTCTTCGGGATAGTGCTGATAGAACAGGTGGTACTCGCCGTCGTGATACACGAGGCCGTTCGGGTCGTTCATCCACATCGTCGGCGGACTGAAGTGGAATTGCGGGCGGTGCGGTTCGCTGAACGTAGCTGAGAATTCTCCGTCAGGCCGGGCGGCCGCCGGCTGACTGGCTGCAGGTTCCGCGACCACGGCACCCAGCGCGACGGTTGCGAGAATCATTGAAATACGGTCTGAAGGTCGCCTGGCCATCGGTCTCGGTTGTTGCGTTTGCTGCCGCCAGTCTAGACTGGCGCCGCCGCAAAACAAGCCCGCGGCGCTACAAGGACCAACATGCGCGGCAATATCGCTTCGTGGTCGGTGACGGTCGCCCTCGCCGGCTTTCTGTTCGGATTCGACACCGCCGTGATTTCGGGCGCCGACCAACCGCTGCAGGCGCTGTGGCAGACCGGCGACCTGTTTCACGGGCTCTTCATCATGTCGGCTGCGCTCTGGGGCACCGTCATCGGCGCGCTCGGCGCGAACTGGCCTTGCGAACGCTGGGGGCGCAAGAACGTCCTGATCGCGATCGGGGTTCTGTACCTCGTCTCGGCACTTGGCTCGGCGCTCGCGCCCGATCCGTACAGCTTCTCGTTGTGGCGTTTCGTCGGCGGACTCGGGGTCGGCATTTCGTCGATCGCAGCACCAGCGTACATCTCCGAAATCGCTCCGCCCGCGACGCGCGGCCGGCTCGTCGCGCTCTACCAGTTCCAGATCGTATTTGGGATTCTGATCGCTTACGTCTCGAACTTCGCCCTCGCAAGCGGACCGGGCCTCGACTGGCGCTGGATGCTCGGCGTCGAGGCCGTACCGGCGCTCATCTACCTCGCGCTGGTCATGCGCGTTCCAGAGAGCCCGCGCTGGCTGCTGCTGCGCAGGAACGACGAAGCGGGCAGCCGCCGGGTACTCGAAGCGATCGATGCGTCTGCCGTCGACCGAACGCTCCGCGAGATTCGCCATGCCGCCGCACAACTCACGCAGGAACGGATCTTCGCGCGAACGTATCTGTTCCCTGTGCTGCTCGCGTTCCTGCTTGCCGCGTTCAATCAGCTTTCGGGCATCAACTTCATCATCTATTTCGCGCCGCGCGTATTCGAGCTTGCCGGCCTCGACGCAAGCTCGGCCCTGCTGTCGACCGCGGGCATCGGAATCGTGAATCTCGTCTTCACGATGTTGGGGCTTTGGCTCATCGATCGCTCGGGCCGCAAGATGCTCATGCTCGCGGGATCTATCGGCTACATCGTGTCGCTCGCGGCCGTGACCTGGGCTTTCAGCAATAATGTCGGCGGCATCGTCGTCGTCGCATTCGTGTTCGTGTTCATCGCTTCTCACGCGCTTGGGCAGGGCGCGGTGATCTGGGTGTTCATCGCCGAAATCTTCCCGAACAACGTGCGCACGAAAGGACAGTCGATCGGTTGCGGCACACACTGGATCTTCGCCGCAATGATCACGCTGTTGATGCCGTATCTGCTCGGGCAGTTCAACGCCCAGACGATCTTCGGCTTCTTCGCGGCGATGATGGTGCTGCAACTCCTCTGGGTGCTGTTCGTGATGCCGGAGACGAAAGGCAAGAGCCTCGAGAACCTCGCCGAGGGGCTGTCGGCGCACGATGCCGCCGTCGCGCGGCCCGACTAGCCGGCGGTCGCGATCAGGGCTTCGATCGCGTCTGGCGACACCGCACCACTCGCGCCTGACTGCGTCGCAACGAGCGCACCGGCAGCACAGGCCTTGAGCAGCGCGTCCTGCGCGCCGGCACCGCGCAAGACTTCCGCGAGCCAGGCAGCGAGAAACGCGTCGCCGCAACCGATCGTGTCGATGACCGGCACCGCAAAACCGGGCTGAATGTGCAACCCGTCTGCGTCGATAAGCAGCGCGCCCCTCGCGCCGAGGGTGATGCAGAGCGCTTCGAGTCCGTAACGCGCGCGCAGCCGCGCGCCGGCCGTGGCGGGCTCGTCTTCCGGAATCCCGGTCCATCCGCAGATGCGCACGAGCTCTTGCTCGTTGAGCTTCACCCAGTCGGAGTGGCGTAGCAGCCGCTCGATGATGTCTCGCCCGTCGAAAGGCGGGCGCAGGTTCGCGTCGAATATGCGCAGCTCCGCGCGTTCGAGCAAGGCCAGCAGACTCGCCCGGGACACTTCGTGGCGCGTGGCCAGCGAGCCGAAGACCACCGTTGCAGGCGACTTGCCGGCCGTTTCGAGGAAGGCATCGGAATCGATGCGATCCCACGCTGCGGGTGCAGCGATCTTGTAGTTGACGTCGAGCGGATCGGATGCATCGACGTGCACGCGTCCCGTCGGCAGCTCACGGTCGAGTTGCACATGATCGATGCCGAGTCCGGTTCCGGCTAGCCAGGCTGTGAGCGCGCGGCCGAGTGCGTCGTCGCCGACCCGGGTCAGCAGCCGCACATCGACTCCAAGAGCAGCCAGGTGCAGCGCGACATTGGCTGGCGCACCACCGGGTGTGCGACCCTCTGCAGTAATGTCCCACAGAGCTTCGCCGAATGTCAGAAGCGGCTCGTGAGCATCGCCCTGGAGCACGATCACGCAGTTCGATCAGCCGTCGTGGCCGTGGCTTGCAGGCGCGCCGCCGATCCGAAGCGCGCGGTCGAGCGAACACGAAACAAGGAACGGAATCGCTACAGCGGCGTCGCTTGTGTCGTAGCCGAAGTTCTCGAGCGTCCTGCTTACTTGAAACAACGCACGATCCCGGTCCGGCGTCGCGTCCGTGACGACCCGCGGCGGATCGAATTCGAATCCCGATTCGGCGTGCGTGTTCATCGGCGAATTGTAGCGTGGACATCCTGACGGAACCCGTCCGGCGGCGCAGTTGCAGATCGGCCCACGGTCTCATTCGGAGGTTCGCAGGTACAATACCCGGCCCCAACCGGGCGCCGATTCCCAACGGAGAAAAACATGAAATCTCGCACGCTGATTGCCATCGCCCTGACAGTATCCTGGGCTGCCGCAAGTGCTCACGACTACCTGGGCATGGAGCCCCTCATCGTCGACGCCAAGGCGATCGAGGGCATCACCAACGAGGACGGGGAAACCATCAAGATCCTGTTACGTACCCAGGACACCGCCGGCCAGTACACGGTCTTTTCCGACACGTTTGCCGACCAGACATCGGTCGGGCTGCACAAGCACGACTGGCACGACGAAGCGTTCTATGTGATTCGGGGCAGTTATTCGGTCATCAACGGAGATGAAAACGTACGGCATACCGTTACGGAGGACACGATCGTCTTCACGCCTCGCGGCACGGTCCATGCCTGGACGGCGCTGGAACCGGACAGCAAGTTTCTCGTGATCTACACCCCGGGGGGATGGGATCACTTCTTCGAGGCCGTCAATCAACTGACGGACGAACAGCGCAACGACGAGGAGTTCATGGACCAGTTCCTGCTGAGTTACGACGAGATCTACTTCCAGTAGGAGCCGGGCAGGATTGCCGGTACTGTGCCAAGCCATGCTCGCTGGCTCCGTGCTCGTGCCGAGAAAGGTGAACGAACCGACCACCGTCCACTATCTTGTAGTGCGTGTCCGGCTCTTGTCTGTTGATGTGCGTTCGGAGGGGCTGTGCCCTTACCTGCTGACGTCGATGCTGGTTCCACCGAAACCACCGAAACGGCCAGGGCCGCCTCCGCCGCCAGTATTCTCGACCACAAGCTTGACCCACAATGTGTCGCCATCGGTGTAGTACGAGGTGTCGCTGGCGTCGCGCAGCGCAGCCAGGTTGCCTTGTTCCTCGCCCGCAGTGGCGGTGGTGAATCCGGGTAGCTCAAAGATAACCCAGGAGCCGTCGTCCATCGCACTCAGGGTCAGGGGCACGGACTCCCTTTCTGTGTCTACTCTGACCTCAACTCCGCTGCGAATCGTGGTTTGCCCGGCGAATTCGAACTCCCTGCCGTTACGGCTGAGTACGATCGGATCAGGCGCAGGACCACCGCCGAATCCGAATCCGAATCCGCCGCCGAGGCCGAGGCGGCCGAAGTCACCCTGACACACCGCAGCGCCCCAGGATGGCTTGATCTCACAGGCTTTTTCGTCGGATGCGATGCCGTTGTCGATGACAATGTAGGAATCGGGGGCGCCGCTGGTCGAGCCGTCCAGGTCATGGATCGCCGCAGTCGCATAGGCTGCACTGCCTCCGAAGTCGTTGGCCCACCTGCGCTCTCTCGCAGGAAAGTGCACCGGCTTGGCGTTGATGAATTCCAGGCCCTTGGCGGAGTTTTCGACGCTCATACCAAAACTGGTATACAGCAGGTATGAGATCGCTCCCGTCTGGCGAGTGTCGTTGTCCACGTAATTTACAAAAGTGGTGTTTTCGATCGAATGTATGAAGTCGTAGTACTCGTAGCCGCGAATCGGGAAATCCGCGACAGCTTTCGGCAAGCTGCGCCCGTATGCGATTTCCTCCGGAGTGCTCGGGTTACCGATGTTGTCGGTTTCGCCCACGAACAGCGAATCAATGACCTTTGACGTAAAGGGGTCGCGACCGATCGAGCCAGACGCATGCGTATACCCGATAGCATTGTCGGCCAGCTTCAGGTCCTTGAATACCTTCATCTCACCGCGGCTCCAGATGCCGCCATTGCGGTTCTTGTAGGCAGTGAAGTCCTCGATGACCGATTCGATCGACGGGCTGTTCGGGTCAGCGGGGTTTGCACGGGCAATATGCGCGCTGCCGGTAACACCAAAAGTGTTATCGGGCGCAATATTTCGGTCAAACATCAGACCATCGAAGTTGGAGTGTGCGACGTTGCCCCGGAACTCTCCTTGCGGCATTCGACGTGGCCAGGTATTCGCGCTGATCTCGGTGCCTTCGAACGCACCTGCCGGGTGCTCCGGCAATGAGATCCAGAAGCCTGTCGAGTCGGAGCCTGCGGCCACGTTGCCAATGTAATCGTTGGACGGATTGGTGATCCAGTAAGTCGCCGCCGTGTTATCCGAAGGAAGCAGGACATCCTCGGAGCTCTGGCCACCGAATTCACCCGGATCCGACGGTATCCCGAGGTTTGTCGGAACACATTCCAGGGTCGGATGACACTTGGTCTGAATCCCCAGGTTGCGAACGACCCGGTTACCCGTCTCGATGCCGTCTTCCATGAAGAAGCAATGCCCCACCGTGTTGTAGGTGACATTGTTTTCGACCAGCAGATTATCCGTGCCATGAATGGTCACGCAGCGGTTATACGTGTCGTGAATCGCGGAGTTCCTGATGTATTGCCCCTGCACGTCGCCGTTGATGTGCCAGTGAATCGGGTACCGCGCGAGTTCCAGGTGCTGGCCCATGCGATACAGCTCGATGCCGGAAACATTCACTGTGCTCCCGTCCATTGCCATGATATGCCCGCCGACGTATGAGTCTTCGGCATCGGCAGAAGCCTGAACCTTGATGTTGCTGGTCAGCATACCGACTTCGCCGCGTTCATCGATGTTGAACGTGATTTCACCGTAATGCATGTACTCAAGCGGCTGATCGAGCGTCAGCACATTGCGACGAATGGCGGCAATATGCCGCGTCTCTGCCTGCCGGGGATCGAAATCCGTCGACGCCAGGACAATTTCGTCACCGACTCGCCAGCCGTCTGCATCGAGCACTTCGATACGGGTGCTGCCCGCCTCGGCTGTTTCCGCCAGCTTGGTCCAGGAATTTTCGCGATCGCCGTGCAGGCTCAGCACACCGCCCACGATCAGGATCCCGCGGTCACCCATGCCGTTGATGTTTTCATCCGGGACATTGTTGGTCAGCGTGATTGTCGCGTTGCGCGTGTGAGGATTGCTTTCACTACCCGCCTGCAGCTCCCCGCGCAGCAGAATCCACTCGGTGCTGAGTTCGACGTCGCTACTGTCGGAAAAGCTGAGTTTCCCGTCGAGATTCAAGCCATCTAGCGCTGGTGGACTGACGTCGAGGACGACGTCCATGCCCTGGCCAATGGTGACCACGTCACCCACCTGCGGAACTGCGCCACCGGACCAGGTGGATGGATCAGACCACTGACCTCCCTGGACCGCCGAAGGACGTTGCTCCTGTGCCTGGGCGGTGAAACAGGCCGTAACCAGCAATGAAAGAGAGAACGAACGACTGTGTATTCGCATGGAACCAGACCCCCGGTACTCGAGATTTTGAATCCTCGTATTTGATCAAGACAGAATAGCGCAACTATCCAGCTTCCAGCCTATATCAGGCAAGCATGTGAAGATGGGTGACTTACAATTCTTGTCATTCCTTGCCGGCCACCCGGGTCCAGGTCAGCAGCAGATCGCCGAAGCCCTGCAGCCGCTCCGGCTCGATCGTCCGTACGGCCCCGATACGCTACAATCGCGCCGCCCGAAAGTCACGACCGGCACCTTGCGCGACCCAGACCAGCAGTTTTCCGACAGTTTCATGCTCGTCCTCGGAATTTTCATCGGTGTGGCCATCGGGCAGGTCGCGCTGGCAGGCCCGGAAGAACTGGCCGCCACGCAGGCCGCGCCGATCTCAACGCCCGAAGCGGTGGCCGAGCTTCTGACCGGACCGGAAGTCTACAACGCCGTCTGTATCGCCTGCCACGCCGCACCCGGCGTCGGCGGCGCACCGGCACTCGGCGACGGCGATGCCTGGGCCGCGCGCATCGCCCAGGGCATGGACACGCTGATCGATCATGCGCTGCACGGATTCAGCGGCAGCACCGGAGTCATGCCGAGGAAGGGCGGGCGCGTCGACCTCTCCGATGAGGAAATCATCGGGGCAATCGAATACATGGTCGAGCAAGTCGCTTTATAAGGGTGATTGGTGGAGCCGATGGGAGTCGAACCCACGACCTTCGCATTGCGAACGCGACGCTCTCCCAACTGAGCTACGGCCCCACACTGTCCGGATGGCGAATTATCCGCCACCTGCGCCCGCGCTCACAAGAGCAGGCATAATCTCGCCCCGATGAGCAAGAACAGGCAAATCGACGCCGAAAAGGCACAGGCGCTCGTCGCGAACGAGTTCGAAGACTCGATCGTGCCGGCGCTGATCGACTACATCAGGATTCCCAACAAGTCGCCAGACTTTGACCCGGATTGGGCGAGCCACGGTTACATGCACGAGGCGATGGATCTCATCGTCAAGTGGTGCCGGGCGCATCCGGTGGATGGAATGGAACTTGAGGTCGTCGAGCTGCCGGGACGAACGCCGCTGCTCTTCATCGAGATACCCGGCGAGATCGACGACACGGTCCTGCTCTACGGGCACATGGACAAGCAGCCGGAGATGACCGGCTGGAACGAAGGGCTCGGCCCCTGGACCCCGGTGCTGCGAGGCGAGCGGCTCTATGGGCGCGGCGGCGCCGACGACGGCTACTCGACTTTTTCTTCGCTGTTGGGCCTGAGGATCCTCAAGGAACAGGGGATCCCGCACGCGCGCTGCATCGTCATCATCGAAGGCAGCGAGGAGAGCGGCAGCCCCGACCTGCCCTTCTACATCGACCATTTGCGCGACCGGATCGGCGAGCCGAGCCTCGTCGTCTGCCTCGATTCGGGCGCCGGCAACTACGACCAGCTCTGGTGCACGACGTCGCTGCGCGGCATGGTCACGGGCAATCTGCATGTCGACGTGATCGGCGAGGGCGTGCACTCCGGCGATGCGGGCGGCGTCGTCCCGTCGAGCTTCCGCGTGCTGCGAATGCTGTTGTCGCGACTCGAGAACGAGGCGGACGGCAGAATCCTGCCAAACTGGCTGCACGCGGAAATTCCAAAGCAACGCGTCGAGCAGGCGCGCGCAGCCGCCGAAGTCATCGGCGAGCAGATCTGGGCACGATTCCCGTGGCATGACGGCGTACGGCCGATGGCCGACGATCCGGTGGAACTCGTGCTCAATCGGACATGGCGTCCGGCGCTCGCCGTGACCGGTGCCGGCGGCCTGCCGGACATCGGCAACGCCGGCAACACGTTGCGGCCAGGCACGTCGGTGCGCCTGAGCCTCCGGCTGCCGCCGGGTGTCTCGGGTGACGATGCCGCCACGCGCCTGACCGCGCTTCTGACGCGAGACCCGCCCCATGGCGCCCGCGTTCGCTTCGACGGCCTCGGCAATGAAGGCTGGAACGCCCCTCCGCTGGCGCCGTGGCTCGAAAACGCGCTGCTCGAGTCGTCACAGACCTACTTCGGCAGACCGTCCATGTACATGGGCGAAGGCGGCACGATCCCGTTCATGGCGATGCTCGGGGCGGAGTTTCCGGACGCGCAGTTCCTCGTCACGGGCGTGCTCGGCCCCGAGTCCAACGCCCACGGGCCGAACGAGTTCCTGCACATCCCGACGGCTCGGAAACTGACCTGCTGCGTGGCCGAAACGATTCGGCAACACGCACTGCGTGATGGCGACGACGTCGGGTCATCCTGACGTTGCGCACCGATACGCAGGGTCCGGCCGGCCGCGCGAAGCTGCCTCACATGAGCACCGCCACCGGCGCCTACCCCTGCTTACCCCGCCTGGCATGACCCTCACGAGTTGACTCTGTCATCGCCAGGACCGAGTCTCGATGCCGTTGGTTAATGGAGAACCGGCGGCGAATCGCCTATCCTTACGCGCGTTTATTCTATGGCGCGAGTCCACGTTCGCGGATTTGCAGACATTGACGACAGGTAAACCAGCAAGGAGCCAAGAACAATGAGGACTTCCGGAATTCTTAGCGCGGCATTTGCCGGCATCGCCCTGACCACGCTCGGCGCGACTGCGACAGCCGCACCAATGACGTACGAGATCGACTCCAACCACACGTTCCCATCCTTCGCAGCCGATCACATGGGCGGTCTTTCACTCTGGCGGGGCAAGATCAACGGCACGTCCGGAACGATCGTACTGGACGTGGAAGCCGGGACCGGCAGCGTCGACATCACGATGGACATGACCTCGATCGACTTCGGACACGACGGCCTCAGCGACCACGCGCGTTCGTCCGACATGTTCGACGTCGAGGTGTACCCGACCGCGACCTACACGGGCGAGCTCGTCGATTTTGAAGATGGCACGCCGACAGCCGTCGACGGCACGCTGACGATGCACGGGGTGAGCCAGCCCGTCCGATTGGCGGTCGACAGCTTCGTGTGTCGGCAGCACCCGCAACAGGGGCGCGAAGTCTGCGGTGCGAACGCATCCGCGACGATCAACCGTGCCGACTTCGGTGTCGACTACGCGCAGAATTTCGGTTTCCTGATGGATGTGGCCCTGAACATCCAGGTGGAAGCGCTCGTCGTCGAGTAACTCACCGACCCGCGCACAACGTCAGGCCCGGTCCGTTGCGGCCGGGCCTGCCGATTTCCTAGACGACCCTCTTCATTCGCTTCTCGGCGCAAGCGAGTCCGCGCCCGACCGCCGAGAGCGTCGCCTGAAGCACCGCGAACGAGCTGTCCTCGTCAATGCAGCACGCAGCGGCCCGCTCGCCGTCGATATCCACGATGACCGAGGCGAGTGCCTTGGCGTCGGTGCCCGCGCTCAGCGCGCGCTCGTCGAACTCGATGATCGAGACCTCGGAGGCAAAACGCTGGCGAATGCCGACGACAAGCGCCTCGATCAAGCCCTGCCCCTGGCCGTTCAGGACGACATCCGGCTCACCGCCGAGACGGAACTGCCCGAGAGTCTCGTGCTTCTCGGAACTCAGCTTGTAGGCCTTGAGCTGCCAGTTGTCCGGGACGACAAGGAACGCGGACTCGAAGAGCGCGCGCACCTGTCCTGACGGTACTTCGTCGCCGCTCACCTCGGCCTGCCGCTGCACGACCCGGCTGACGACCGGGTGCAGCCACTTCGGCAGCTTGATGCCGTGGTCGCGTTCGAGCACGAGCGCGACGCCACCCTTGCCCGACTGGCTGTTGATGCGTACGACCTCCTCGTAACGGCGGCCGAGATCCTCGGGATCGACAGGCAGGTAGGCCACGTTCCAGTGCTCCTGCCCCTGTTCGTCGTGAAACGCCATCGATTTGCGAATCGCATCCTGATGACTGCCGGAAAACGCCGCATAGACGAGGTCGCCCGCCCAGGGATGGCGCGGATGCACGGCCATGTCTGTGCAGCGCGTGTACACGCGGATGATCCGCGCCATGTCCGAAAGGTCGAGCTTCGGATCGACGCCTTGCGTATACAGGTTCATCGCCATCGTGACGATATCCATGTTGCCCGTGCGCTCGCCGTTGCCGAAGAGCGTGCCTTCGATTCGGTCGGCGCCGGCCATGAGACCGAGCTCGGATGCGGCGACCGCGCAACCGCGGTCATTGTGCGTGTGCAGACTGACCCGGATGTGCTCGCGCTGCGAAACGTTGCGGCAGAAGTACTCGACCTGGTCGGCGAATACGTTCGGCGTCGCCATCTCGACCGTCGCCGGCAGGTTGATCACGACAGCCTGGCCGTTGCGAGGCTGCCAGACATCGAGCACGGCGTCGCAGACCCCGACCGCGAACTCCGGCTCCGTGGCCGAAAAGCTCTCGGGCGAATACTCGAACGTCCAGTGGGTATCCGGATGGTGCGCGGCATGGTCGCGGACCCAGCGCGCGCCGTTGATCGCAATCCCGGTGATCTCGTCCTTCGTCGTCCTGAACACCTGCTCGCGTTGCACGGCCGATGTGGAGTTGTAGACGTGGACGACCGCGCGCTTTATGCCGACCAGGGCTTCGAAGGTCCTCTCCACGAGTTCCTCACGGGCCTGCGTCAGGACCTGTACGGTCACCGAGTCCGGAATCATGTCCTTCTCGATCAGCAGGCGCGCAAACTCGTACTCGGTTGCCGACGCCGACGGGAAGCCGATCTCGATCTCCCTGAAGCCGAGTTCCACGAGCAGTTCGAAGAGTTCGAGCTTGGTCGATACGGACATGGGCTGCACGAGTGCCTGGTTGCCGTCGCGAAGATCCACGCTGCACCAGTCCGGCGCGCACGTGATGATCTTGTCCGGCCAGGTTCGATCGGAAAGCCGAAGCGGCTCGAACGGCCGGTACCTGCGGTGGTCGAACTCCGCCATGCGCCTGTCCCCCGGGGAACGTCAATCGCAACGATTGACGCTATTCTATGCTGTACAAGATGGCATTACTGGCCTAATTTGGAAACAATATTCAAAATGGCGCAATCTGTTGCTGATTATGGAGCAAAATTTAGTAATTTCTGCGACAATTTCTATGGAGTCACGTCATGAAGATCGACGCGTTTGACCTCAAGATCCTCGCCGAGTTGCAGGCAGACGGTTCGCAAACCAACCAGGAGATCTCGGAGCGGGTTGGTCTGTCACCCTCCCCTTGCTCGCGGCGCATCCGCCAACTCGAAGACGCCGGCGTAATCAGCGAGCGCGCCGTGCGCCTGGATCCCGAGAGCCTCGGCCTCGATCTGACGGCGCTGATCCACATCCGCATGGACCGGCACACGCCGGAGCGTTTCGAGCACTTCGAATCGATCGTGCGCGAGTACACGGAAGTTCAGGAGTGTTACCTGATCACGGGCCAGGACGCCGACTATCAGCTCAAGGTCACGGTGCCGAACATGCAGGAGTATCAGCGCTTCCTGCTCAACAAGATCACGCGCATCGAGGGCGTCATCGGCGTTCATTCCTCGTTCGTGCTGCGCAAGTCGGTCGATACGACAAGCCTGCCGCTCAAGTATGCGGGCAAGGCGCGGCTGAGAGACGATTGAGGGCTTCGCGCCCACGAACTCTCGCGTACCAGGGCGATCGCCAAGGAACGCCGCGATGCCCTCCGACCGCTGCACCCGACCGTTTCAACGCCCGCCTGCGCGCCGGTATAGTGGGCCGGGACACGGGAGCCGGGGACCGACAATGACTCTGCGACGATCCGAACGCGAATCGCGCCGCGCCCTGTTGCGCTTCATCGCTGCGAGCCCGCTCGCCTGCGGGCTCGGTGCGGCGCTCGCCCCGCGCGGCGGCCAGGCGCAGGCCAACGCGATCGACGCACTCGACGAGATCCTCGCCGCGCTCATCGACAGCCCCGAGCAGGCGCTCAACGTCTTCGATTTCCACGAGTATGTGAAGGTCCATATGCCGGCCGGTCACTACTGGTACATGGCCCAGGGCGTCGACGACCAACGCATGCTAAGCGTCAACCGGGAAGGCTTCACGAAGTTCCGGCTCCTCCCGAGACGGCTCGTCGACACCTCGACCGTCGACCTGTCCGTCGAGCTTTTCGGTCGCCGCTACGACTCGCCGATCTTCTTCGCGCCCTGCGGTGCGCTCGCGACCTTCCATCCAGAAGGCGAACTCGCCGTCGCCCGCGCCGCGGCAACGGCGAATTCGCTGCAGATTCTCTCGACCGTGACAAATCATTCGGTCGAGGACGTGACCGAAGCGCGCGGTGCCCCGCTCTGGTATCAGCTCTACCCGACCACGGACTGGGAGTTCACGCGCGACATGATCAGGCGCGCCGAAGCCGCCGGCTGCACGGCGCTCGCGCTGACCGTCGACATCCCCGCCCGGAACCTCGAGCCGATCGCGCGTTTCGGCCGCGACACGAACGAGGAGTGCCAGGCCTGCCACCAACCGGGCTTCGAAGCGGCATTCCGTCGCAAGGCGATGTTCGCCGACGCGGACCTGGCCAACCTCTCCATGGGCATCCGCGGGCTGACCTGGGACTACGTCGATCGCCTCAGGGACACCACGTCGATGAACGTGCTCGTCAAGGGCATCGTGACAGGCGAGGACGCAAGCATCTGCCTCGAGCACGGCGTTGACGGCATCATCGTCTCCAACCACGGCTCGCGCGCCGAGGACAGCGGCCGCAGCAGCATCGAATGCCTGCCGGAAGTCCTCGAAGCGGTCGACGGACGGATTCCCGTGGTCGTCGACAGCGGCTTCAGGCGCGGCACGGACGTGTTCAAGGCGCTCGCGCTCGGCGCACGGGGCATCTGCATCGGCAAGCCTTACATCTGGGGGCTCGGCTCGTTCGGTCAGTCCGGCGTCGAACGCGTGCTTGAGATCCTGAACCGCGAACTGCGCATCGTCATGCAACAGATGGGGACGGTCGACATCGCAAGCATTACGTCGAGTTCGATCGAAGCGTAGCCACGCACGCTCGAAGCGGGAGGCACGACCCCGCCGTGCGCCGTCAAGTTGAGCTGAGTAAGCGGGCGCGCTCGACAGCGACCTTTTCCGGTCGCCACGGGACCTCGCAGATCAACGTTTCGATCCACGGATGAGGGCATACCTGCGCACACCGACTGGTGGATGGGATAATTCGGCCCGATGACGCCCGAACGGTTCGCCAAACTCAAACAGGCGCTTGCGCGGCGCCAACCCGATCTGACCGTGCTCGCCGACGGCGTGCACAAGCCGCACAACGTCTCGGCCATCCTCAGGACCTGCGACGCGGTCGGCATCCATCGACTGCACGCGATCTCGCCCGACGGCACAATCCGACGCCATCACATGATGGCCGGGGGCTCCAGGCGCTGGGTCGAGGTCGTGACTCACTCGAGCGTCGCTGACGCCGCTACCGGGCTTGGCACGAACGGCTGGCAACTCGCAGCCGCCCACGCCGAACACGGTGCCCGCGACTATCGCGACGTCGATTACACGGGAAAGATCGCGATTATCCTCGGTGCAGAACTCTACGGGCCGAGCGAGCAGGCGCTAGACCAAGCCGACTTCTGTATCCGGATTCCCATGCACGGTCTCGTCGAATCGCTCAATGTCTCGGTCGCCGCGGCCGTGATCCTGTTCGAAGCGGAACGGCAGCGGCGAGAAGCGGGACTGTATGACCGGTCGCGGCTTGATCCGAAGGAGTTCGAAAGTACGCTGTTCGAATGGGCTTATCCCGACATCGCCCGGCGCTGCCGTGCCAGGGACCTGCCCTATCCGCCGCTAGCGGACGACGGCGCGTTACTCGGCAATCCGCTCGCGAGGGGCGTGTAGTGGGTATTGCCGGTCCCAGCCAAGCGCGTAGCGAAACCGCAGGGTCTTGACCTTCGCGAACCAGGGGACCGTCACTATGTAGAGGTTGTCGTAGTCGGCCGGACCGACTTCGGGCACGTTCTTGCTGCCGTGAAGTTCCTCGACGAGCGGCGCGATCGCCTCGCCGTGTGTGACGACCAGAACGATTCTGCCCTTGTGCTCGCTCAGCACCTCAGCCATGAAGCCGACGTAATCGTAGTGATCGGTGACCGCGACATCGAGGCCGAGCCGATCAGCCAGCGGCATCGCAGTCTGGCGGGTCCTCTGCGACTCGCTTGCATAGATCGCGTCGACGCTCGCAATGACGTCGATGTCCTCGAGGAAGTCGGCGAGGAGTTCCGCGCGAGCGCGACCGCGGACGTTGAGCGGCGGATCGGGTGGGCGGTCAGCGCCGCCCGCCGCGGGCGTGTCGCCTGCGCCGGCGCCACCGGGATCGCCTGGCGCGACCGCGTCTTGCGTAGTGACCGGCCCGACCGTCCCGGTCGCGTTGTCCGGTCCGCCCGCGCTGACTGCCGGGAGGTCGGTGTCGGCGTGGCGCACGAAGATGATCGTCGTCGTGGCCTGAGATTCGAAGAACCACGCAAGCCCGAATGTGGCGAGCACGAACACGACCATCGACACGGCGCGGCCCCGGCGTCTTCGCCGCCGGTCCCTGTTCGTCGAACGTTGCCTCGTTTGCGCCATCGTGCCTCAGTCGCGCAAGTCGCGTTCCTCGATCACCGTGGACTCGGCCTCGATGATTCTGCCCTGCCCCGCATTGCGCTGCTTGTCCCGCGCCGAGGCCTCGCGTCGCGCGTCTGCCCCGGACGCGCTCGCGCGGCGTGCGCTGCGCAGTTGCCACCGAATCCGTATCCAGAAGTAAATGGCAGCCACGACGGCTAACGCCAGGACGACTACCAGCACGACCGCTCCCATCAGGACCGCACCGATCAGCGCGACGCCCGCGACGAGCAATGACAACACCTGCGCGATCGGGTTTCCGGACAGCAAGGGACGGACGGATCTCGGATTCATCGGTCGATTTTAACCCAGGGCGCCTCGAACCGTCGGTGAACCCCCCGTCCAACCCGAGCCGCCAGCAGTCATGACGGGTTGAGCCAGTTGCGAACCATCAATTGCTCCTGTGCTCGTATGTTCTGGTCTGTGGCTGGTATTCGCAAGTGCCGCGATTGGCGACAGTTCTGGCCTTGAGTCAGTGCGAGCGCTTCAACATTGTCCCGCGCCAGCGGTTACAACCGTGACGCTCCGTGCGAAAATGACCATCGGCAAACAGACTGGCGGCCGCGGAGCGTGACCGAGACGGCTCGCCATGTCTGTGCACAGACCTACCGGAGAGGTGGCAGAGTGGTCGAATGCGGCGGTCTTGAAAACCGTTGACCGGTAACGGTCCGGGGGTTCGAATCCCTCCCTCTCCGCCAATATCTTTTCTTAACTACCGGAAACGGCCAACGTTGTTCGCAGCACAGGCGGCTCCGCAAGGTCCGCTGGGCCATGCCAGGGCGCGGCATGCGCAGCGGCAGCCGGGTGATCTACTACTGACCGGCCGACCCGGGTACCCGGCGGCCTCAATTGCGGGGGCGGAGTTGGAATGCGATGAGGCCGACTCTTGCCGGCATTGCGCGCCTCCGCCCGCTTCAACGACCCTTGGCTTGGCCAGGGTGAAATCAGCCGAGAGCACCCCGCACCGCGTTGTGCTTCCACAGCCCGCTCAGTTGGGCAGCTAATCTCGTAAGACCTGACAACCATCCCGCAAGGAGCATATGATCCTGAATTCGGGAGGATTGTCGTGGAGCAGGAACATGTTGAAGAAACGAATGACGTCAGCGGTCCTCGGAGCCTTTGTCTTTCTCGTCGGCGCAGGATCCGTCGTCGGCAACATCATCACCGGCGAAGGCATTCCCAACCCGAATCCGGTGCTCATGAACCAATGGGGCGAGTTGCCGGCCGGACGAACCTGGGGGCACACGGCCGGGATCGATATCGATCCCACCGATGGCCATGTCTGGGCCTACGAGCGCTGTGGAACGGCTGCGGGTTCGGCCGCCGGCGGTCCCGTCAACTGCGATACGAATCCGGTCGACCCGATATTCAAGTTTGATCGCGACACAGGGGAAGTGTTGGCCAATTTCGGTGCGGGAATCTTCACGATTCCCCACGGAATCCACGCGGACCATGAAGGAAACGTGTGGGTCACCGACTTCGCCGCCAATGCCGACGGGACCAAGGGCCAGCAAGTGCACAAGTTCAGTGCCGACGGCGAGCTGTTGATGAGTCTGGGCGTCCCGGGGCAGACGGGTACCGATGGCGCCCATTTCAATCAGCCGAACGACGTCGTCGTGGCAGCGGACGGCACCATTTTCGTATCGGACGGCCACAACGGCCAGGGCATGACGACGGCTGCCGCGGTGGAAGAAGGCCGGCAGTCGGGTCAGACAGGCCGCATCCTGAAGTTCGCAGCGGACGGCACCTTCATCACGCAGTGGGGGCAGCTCGGGACGGCTCATGGCGAGTTTCGTACGCCCCACGGACTGGAGATCGATTCACAGAATCGCCTCTGGGTAGCGGACCGCGGCAACCATCGCCTGGAGATCTTCGACCTGGACGGCAACTACCTGGAATCCCGCTACAGCTACGGCCGCGTCAGCGGAATCTTCATCACGGACGACGATATGGTCTACGCGATCGATTCCGAGTCCGAACCGTACAACCACATCAACTGGATTTCAGGCGTTCGCATCGGCCCTTTGGACGAAGATCGAATTGTCGGCTTCATTCCGGGATATCCCACCGAGACCCGCGGCTATCAATCGACCGCGGGTGAGGGGGTCGCGGTGGCCGGCGACGGCACGGTTTTCGTCGCGGAAGGGCCTGCCTCGATACCCATTGCCGGGGGAGCATTCAGCAGGTATAGCGCGCAGTAGCCTGTCGGTTGCGGGTGTCAGCCAATTAATTGCCCCATCCCTGGGGCGCTTTACGGTACGTCGTACGAGAGACTCAGAACGATCGGCCGGAGAGTCCCGGGTAATCTCCGGGATACTTGTACACGCGGTACTTTCGCCCGTTCTCCGGAACCACGTAATCGAGCACACGTTCGCCCGCGGGCGTGACTTCGATGATCTGCTTGTTGTGCCCGTTGACGAAGATCGTGTTGCCGTTCGCCAGGCGGTCCCAGCCGCTCATGAACGGCGAGAAGTAGTCTTCATCGGCATCCAGGTTCCACGACCAGACAAGTTCGGGTTCGCGGCCGCTGTCGTAACTCCCGTCGGCGCGCACGGGCAAGCGAAGTTCCAGCAGGTCGGTGTAGGAATTCTCGAAGTCCATGCCGAGTTCGGGATCGAACGTGCCGTCGAGACTGCGATTCGTGCCGTTGTTGTAGACCAGGAGATTCCCCTCGCCCGGCAGACCTTCGCTAATCCAGCGAGCGTCGTGCTGCCAGTAAAGCGTTGCCTCATCGAGCGTTCCACTCCTGGTTGTGAGCGGATTGCCCCAACGGTAGATCAGGTCGCCGCCACGACCGTAGCGCCCCCCGCTGTCCCCGGCAGCTTCGGCCGCCGTCGTGCTGTGATCGATGAACCACAACTCACCGTACGTCGCTGAGCTCAGCACGATCTGATCCAGCTCCGCGTTGTAGTCGACGCTGTTGACGTGGTTCATCTGCCCGCCGACGAACAACACATAGCCCGCCCTGAGATAGTTGATATCGATCTTGCCGAGCGCCGATTCAACATCGCCGTAGTTGGCACGGTCGGGGAAATTGTCCTGGACAAGATGATCCCAGCTATTCCACTGCCAGACGATTTCGGTGGATCCGTCGTCGAGATCGGGCTGCAGTTCGACCACCTTGTCGAGCCAGATCGTTTCGGCATCCGCCGGAAACACGCCGTCCCAGCCCATTGCGCGAACTTCTTCGGGACTGAACGCCGTATAGGCAATCGCCAGGATGTTGCCGTTCGGCATGTAGTCGACATCGTGGTGGAGCACGTGCCTTCCGGGCACGTCCATTTCATATTCCCACACGATGTTGCTGTCCCAGTCGAGAAGTTGAACGGTGCCCGCGGCTCCGACCGGATAATGCTCGCCGTGCATCCAATCGTGCGATGAAACGGTGCGCAGCAGGAGTCCGTTCTCGAGAAAATAGGCTACGGCGCCTTCAGGCTGATAGGGCGCGGGTTCCCATCGGTGCACCATTTCGCCGTTCATGTCCGTCAGATAGATTCGATTGGCATTCTGCCCGCCGAACGCGGCGTCGTGCACAAGCGTGTAGCCCTCATATGCGCGGTCATCGCTACCCGGCAGGATGTCTCCGACGATTTCGGCCTCATAGCCGTTCATGCGTCGCATCATGTCCATGTTTGCGAAATTTGCGGCGCCAGGACCACCGCCGCCCGCTGCACCGCCGGGAGGCGAACCACCGGGAGGCGGCCCATCGTCGCCTGGCGGCGGTGCCCCGGGGGGACCCGGCGGATTCAACTCTTCGCGACTCAGAATCCAGTCGCCGTCGCGGTCAAGGCGCGCGAGCGCGCGGCTCGCCCGGGCAAGCTCGTCGGCCGACACGCTCAGGTCGCCGTTCTCGTCAAGTGCGCGAATGACGTACTGCTGCCGAATCATCCCCCGAACCGGCGCCGGACCGCCCATTTCTTCAAGGCTCAACGCGCCGTCGCTGTCGCTGTCGAGGCTCAGCAAGCGTTGCGTCGCTTCCTGGACTTCGTCGGTCGACAACGATTGGTCATTGTCCGCATCGAGCGTGCGCATGACGGTTTGCAGCCGCTCGAACCCCGGAGGCTGGGCAACAGCCGAGCTCGGAGGTATCAGGAAAAAAACCATGGCTGCCGCCGTGAGATTCTTGTTCATGCAGGCCTCGTCCCCAAAGTCGGTAGTTGGATTACGGCTAACGGCGGATACCCGAAAGTTCTCGCTGGACGCCCGTCGTCGCTCCTGAGCGGCGCGATCAGTGCTTCCATGACCTGTGCTCTCCGCCTGGGGCAGCAGTATACAATTTGACAGGCGTCAAGTTAAGCACTAGATTGGACCGTTGACATCTCCCCCGCTCACCGGAGCGCAAACACTCAGGAGGAGGTGCAAGCTGTGCGCCGGCCAACAATCACATTCGCTGCACTCTGGCTTGCGGTAGTGCCCGCCAGCGATGCACAGGACCGTTTCAGCCACGACGCCGAAGGCTATCGGTCGCTCGTCAACCGCTATTGCCTGGACTGCCATAACTCGGCCGAAGCAACGGCCGGCCTGCAACTGGAGACGCGCGACATCGGCAATCTCGGCGCGGAGGCCGAGCTCTGGGAAACGGTGGTCATGAAGCTGCGCGGCTCAATGATGCCGCCGGTGGGTGAACCGCGACCCGACGACGAGACCTACACGGAGTTTCGCGAATGGCTCGAGGACGAGCTCGACGCCGCGGCCGCACGCAACCCGAATCCCGGCCGTCCCGGTCTGTACCGGCTCAACCGCACGGAGTACGCGACCGCAATCCGGGATCTGCTGAACCTCGGGATAGACGTCGAAGCACTGCTCGCACCCGATGACTCGGTCTACGGCTTCGACAATATCGCCGATGTGCTCGGCGTGTCGCCGACCCTCCTCGAAGGCTACCTGGCCGCCGCTGACCGCATCAGCGCCATGGCCGTCGGCGATCCGGAGTTTCCGCCGGAGGAGCAGCGCTATCAGGTCAGTCAGCGCTATTCGCAGGATGAGCATATCGAGGGCCTGCCCTGGGGAACGCGCGGCGGTATCCGCATCGAGCACAATTTCCCGCTCGATGGCGTTTACGACATCGACACGGAATTCCTGACCAACTCGGTGCTGGGTATTCGCGGCCTGCAGTTCCCGCATCAATACGAGATTGCCGTTGACGGACAACGCGTCAAGCTCGTCACGATCGGCGGCCACGCCGATTACATGGAGATGATGGAGAACACCGAGGCATCGCAGCGAACGCTCGCTGCCCGCACGCAACTGCGACTCCGGCTCACCGCAGGCATTCATGCGATTACCGCCACATTCATCGAGAAAACAGGCGCGATCGACGTATCTCAGCTACAACCGTTCGAGATGGACACGTTCGACCCCGTCTATCTCGGTGGCATTCCGGCTCTGGCAAGCCTGACGATCAGGGGCCCGTTCAACGGCTCTGCGCCGGCCGGCGAGACGCCGAGCCGCAAGGCGATATTCACCTGTCGGCCTCAGAGCACGGACGACGAAGTCTTTTGCGCCGAGCGTATTCTTTCGCGCATTGCAGAACGTGCTTTCCGGCGTCCGATTTCCGAAACCGACGTCGATGAGCTCCTCCAGTTCTTCGAACTCGGCCGCGAGCAAAAGGGAACGTTCGACGGCGGGATACAGACGGGTCTGCGACGAATTCTCGCCAGTCCGGAATTTACATTTCGCTTCGAACTTGATCCGGAGGGCGCAGAGGAAGGAGATACATTCGAAGTCAGCGACCTCGAGCTTGCATCGCGACTGTCGTTTTTCCTTTGGAGCACGATCCCGGACGATGAGCTCGTAGAACTGGCGGCCGCCGGTCGGCTCAGCGACCCCGATGTGCTCGAGCAACAGGTCAGACGCATGCTGGCTGACCCGAAGTCACGTGCCGTTGTTGACAACTTCGCGGGCCAGTGGCTTCAGCTTCGCAACCTCGCGAGTGTCGAACCCGACCTGCTGGCTTTTCCGGATTTCGATGACAATCTCCGCGAGGGCTTCCGCGCGGAAACCTCGCTGTTCTTCGAGAGCATCCTGCGAGAGGATCGCAGCGTCGTCGATCTGCTGACAGCCGATTACACCTATCTGAACGAGCGCCTGGCCCGTCACTACGGAATCGGCGGTGTCCACGGCAGCGACTTCCGGCGCGTCGAACTCGACAATGAAGTGCGCCATGGTCTGCTTGGTCAGGGCAGCATTCTGACCGTTACTTCGTTCTCGCACCGCACGTCGCCGGTCGTGCGCGGCTCCTGGGTACTCGAAAACCTGCTGGGTACGCCGACGCCGGATCCGCCCGACGACGTACCTGCACTGGAGGAAACCGATCCGGAGTCGCTCGATGCACAGCCGTTGCGGGTCCGCCTGCAGCGCCACCGCGACAATCCGAGCTGCGCAGGCTGCCACAACATAATGGATCCAATCGGCTTTGCGATGGAACAGTTCGACGCCATTGGCCGCTTCCGTGCCCGCGATGCGCGCGGCAATCCGATTGACGCATCCGGTCAGCTTGCGAACGGGCGACCGATCGACGGCATTGCGGGACTGCGCGAAGCACTCGTGGAGGAGCCGGAATCTTTCGTCCATACATTTGCCGAGAAGATGCTGACGTACGCCATCGGCCGTGGTCTTGAGTACTACGACATGCCGACGGTGCGGGCGATTGTGGACAATGCGGCGGACGAGGATTACCGCTTTTCGGCGATCGTGCTTGAAATCGTCAATTCTGCGCCGTTTCGGATGAAGGTTGCAGAGGGAAGCAGCGAATTGACAGCCGCCACAGTGGAGTGAACGTCAGGTTTCGTACACCGTGAACTTGCAGTTTATCGACGGTTTGATGTACTGTATTTGACAAGTGTCAAGGCCGTTTGACACGATCTGGCATCGAGGAGTGTAAGCCCATGAATATTTTCAAGAAATCCTTGCCGCGCCGAACGTTCCTGCGGGGTGCCGGCGCATCGGTGGCGGTGCCGTTTGTCAGTGCCATGGTCCCGTCGCTGACCGCACTCGCCCAGACGGTGGCAACGCGGCCGAAGCGCGCAGGTTTCATATACGTGCCGCACGGCATGATCATGACCGAGTCCGTCGACTACTGGACGCCCACGACCGTCGGCGAGGATTTCGAATTTACGTCGACGCTCAAGCCGCTCGAGCGCTATCGCGATCAGTTGACGGTCGTCAGCAATCTGATGGGCGCTGACGGCGTCGGTCAGCACACCGGCGCGCCGGCGGCCTGGCTGACGGATACCTATCCGAAGAAGACGCAGGGCGCCGATATCGAGGCCGGTACTTCGATCGATCAGATCATCGCCAGACAGATCGGCCAGGATACCGTGTTCCCTTCGATGCAGCTTGCGATCGAAGATGTCAGCAGTCTCGTCGGCACCTGCGACGCGGGCTATGCGTGTTCGTATCTCAATACGGTTTCCTACGCTTCGCCGACCGAACCGCTACCGAATCAGGTCAATCCTCGTACGATTTTCGAGCGAATGTTCGGTGGCACGGGCACGGCCGAACAGCGTCGCGCACGCATGCGTCAGAACCGCAGCATTCTCGATTCGATATACGAGGAATCGGAGCGCCTCGGCAAATCGCTCGGTTCGCCGGACCGCGCACGCATTGGCAACTACCTGGACAACATTCGCGAGGTCGAGCGCCGTATCGAACGTGCCGAAGCGCGCACCGATGAGCTGTCAGCCACGGCGCCGGATTCGCCGGTCGGCGTCCCGCAGTCGTTCGAGGAACATGTCGGCATCATGTTCGATCTGCTGCACGTGGCTTATCAGGCCGACATCTCGCGAGTGTTCTCGTTCATGATGGCCCGCGATCTCAGTGGACTGAGTTACCCGCAGATCGGGGTACCCGAGCCGCACCATTCGATTTCGCACCATCAGAACTCGGCCGAGACGATGGAGAAGCACCACAAGGTAAACATCTATCACATCGGCCTGTTCGCCGAGTTCGTCGACAAGCTTGCGAATACGCCGGACGGCGACGGCAGCCTGCTCGATCATTCGCTGCTCATGTACGGCAGTGGCATGAGCAACGGCAACGAGCATATCAAGCTGCGACTGCCGACAGCGCTCGTCAGCGGTTTCGTTCGCGGAAATCGGCATATTCAGCCGCCCGACTACACGCAACCGATCGGCGACCTGCACATCGATATCGCGAAGCAAATGGGCATCGAGCTGGACAGCTTCGGTCGCAGCAACGGCAGCACTGTCGGTCTCGGCTAAGCCGCTCGGCAGAAATCATATGTCCGACTGAACTGCGGTGGCGGCCATTTGGCCGCCACTGTCGTCTGGGAGTAGAAAAATGTATTCGAGCAGTCACGGGACAGGCATCCGATTCGCCTTCGTCGCAGTCATTGCTACCGGGCTCATTGCCGGATGCAGCGGCGGCGATTCTCCGGAACCACAGACACAATTCGATCCGAATGCCATTGTTGATCTGACCGACGGGTCCGGGGGCATTTCGCTGCTCGCCGCGGTGCGTGGCGGACGAATCGAGACGGTGCGCGAAGCATTGGCGAGCGGGGCCGACGTCAATGCCGAATCGCCGGACGGTACGACGCCGCTCATCGAAGCAGCGGGCGCCCGGCGCGGGGAAATCGTCGAGCTGCTGCTCGAATCAGGTGCAGCAGTTGATCCGGTCAATCGCTATGGCATGACTGCACTGCACCTGGCTGCTCGCGGTGCGGATGCGCGCGCGGTCACGGCCTTGTTGTCGGCAGGCGCCGATCCTGCGATCGCGTTGCCGGAAGGCGAAACCGTGCTGATGGCTGCCGCCAAGAGCGGTAATCCTGAAGTTGTGGCAGCACTGCTCGATGCCGAGTCGGCGACCCGAGGCGGTAATTACGGTAGCGGTGCCATCGTGCTCAACACGGTGGACCCGAATGCGAAAGAAAACTGGTTTGGACAGACGGCACTGATGCTCGCTGCCGCGGGGAACCATACCCGGGCAATGCAGCTTCTGATCGACGCCGGTGCGGAATTAAATGCCGAGTCAGCACGGATTGATGCGCCCGAGATCGAACCCGACCGGCGCCAGGGCGGTTTCGTCTATGCGCAGATCCCCGAAGGACGCCTGACCGCGCTGCATTTCGCCGCGCGCGAAGGTCACATCGAAGCCACACAAACACTGATTGACGCGGGCGCCAATCTAGATGCGCAGGACAACTACAAAACGACGCCGGTGGTCATGGCTGTCTTGAATGGCCACCTGGGTGTTGCCGCCACGCTGCTCAACGCCGGCGCCGACCCGAACGTTCAGGATCGGTACGGGCGAACGGCGCTGTTTACCGCGACGGATCTGAACACGATGGACGTCAATCCGCGGCCCGCCCCGGCAATTACCGGCGACTACGGTCCGCTCGACATTGTTCGTCTCGCACTCGAGCACGGCGCCGATGTCGATCTGCCGCTGACGAAAGAGGGCTTGCCGGCGTGGCTTGCCCAGGGCGCAGGGCATAATCCGATGCTGTTCGATGGTGCGACAGCCTTTTTCCGTGCCGCGATGTCCGCTGATCTGGAGATCATGAACATGCTGCTCGAAGCCGGCGCCGATCCGCACGTCATGACCGCAGAGCAGCCCTGTCGTGGCCCGGAACCCGATGCCTGTGAAGAGCTATTGACGTATCTTGGGCCGCCGGGACTGGTCACACCGTTCATGGCCGCAGCGGGGGTCGGCTGGCGGCTCGGCGTCAGTCGAGGTCGCGAATCCGATGCCGTTGAGGCACTGCAGATCCTGCTTGACCTCGGTGCCGACATCACTCAGGCAGGTCAGCATGGCAATACGGCGCTGCACGGTGCCGCAGAGCGACAGTCACCTGCAATCATCGAGTTTCTGGTCGCCAATGGCGCTGATCTCAATGCGCAGAACGAAAAGGGTTGGACGCCGCTCGACATTGCGCTCGGACAGCCCGATTTCAGAATCCCGGAAAACCAGGAAGTCGCCGCATTGCTCAGGCGGCTGATGGAAGACGGTTAGCGAGAAGTCAAACGGCATCCCGTCGGGCTGCAACTCGCTGGTCCGCGACCTGCTTGAGCGGATTCCGGTCGCGCCAACGGTGCGTAACCTGCTCTTGACGGGACATTGATGTGAAGACCAGCTCGGTTCTGGCGTGCGCAGCGTGCCTGACGTTATGTGCGGCGCCCGCCGCAGGGCATCACTCCTTCGCTCCGCACTACGATCCGGACAATATCGTGACCGTCACGGGCACGGTGACCGAATTTCAGTTCCGCAATCCACACTCGTTCGTGTTGATCGAGGTGGCGAATGCCGCCGGTGAAACCGACGTGTGGACCTGTGAAACGAATTCCGCAGGGGTGTTGCGGCGTCAGGGACTGTCTCCGGAGATGCTCACGCCGGGTGAGAACGTGAGTATTACCGGCGCAGCCGCGCGACGCGATTCAACCGGTTGCAGGGTCTATACGGTTGTCAAAGCCGATGGCAGTCGCTTGCAGTTGTTCGGCGGCGAGCCGTCTTCCGAGGCGGAAGTGGTTTCCGGGCCGGTCAACGAAGGCATGTTCGGCATCTGGCAGGTCATACCGGGATCCGGGACGCTTGGTACTGACCGTCTCGCGAATCAACATACCGGACCGAATGTGTTTGAAGGGCAACTGACGCCAGCCGGCCGCGCGGCAACGGCTCAGTACGACCAGATTACCGATGATCCCGCGCTGACTTGCACGCCGGCAAGCCCGTGGCGGGTCTTGGATGATCCAGGATCACTGGTGCGTATCGAGAGGCTGAACGGCCGGATCGTGATTCGGCACGAAGTCATGGACGCGCTCCGCGAAGTCCGTCTGGATCAGGATGCACATCCGGCTGATGTCACCCCTGCCCCGCTTGGGCACTCGATCGGCCGGCTCGATGGCAATGTTCTGACCGTAGAAACGACAGCGCTTTCAACCGGCGTCTTTATTCCCCATCCTGGCATCGTGATGAGTGCAGATGCCCGGCTCACCGAACAGATTCGCTTCGATTCAGAAACACGACGGCTGCACGTGAACTGGCAACTCGATGACCCGGAGTTCTACGCGTCCCCGCTGGTTGGCGAATTCACGTTCGAGGGCTCGGATCTCGAATTGCAGCGCTATGACTGCGTACCGGATTGAAGGCAGCATAGAGCAGAGGGAAACAAGACAATGGGACGAACGGCGGTATTGGTTGCGTGCGCAGTGCTCGCCGGTCCCGTTGCATTCGCTCAGGATGCAAGCGGAGAGTCACTGTCTGACTGTGTCGTTGAGCAGGGAGTGGCCTATCTGTGTGGGTTTATCCTTCCGGAAGACATCGTGAATGTCGGATCCACCGGGCTGGTACTCGCCTCCGGTCATCGTGCGCCCGGTCATATGTATCTGATCGATCCTGCAAAAGGCACCTGGTCGGAGCTGATACACAACGACGACTTCAGGCTGCAGCACGATACCAACGCCTGGCCCGGGTGTCCGGGCCCTGTGAACCTAGAAGCGTTCGACGTGCACGGCATGAGCCTTGCAGAAACGTCGCCCGGGCGCTTTAGCGTCTACACGACGAGTCACGGCGAACGCGAGGCCATCGAGACCTACGATCTCGACCTGACCGGCGCGACGCCTGTCCTCACGTGGACAGGCTGTGTTCTATTGCAGCAGGACGGCTATTTCAATGCTGTCGCGCGGCTCGCGGACGGCGGCTTCGTGACGACCAGAATGATCGATAACGACACAAACCCATCAAGTGTTCTCGGAACAATCACCGGACGCGTGTTCGAATGGCATCCCGGCGGGGATCTGCTGCCACTGGCCGGCACCGAGTTGTCGCTGCCGAACGGCATCGCTGTTTCGGCAGACGAGCGTTACCTGTATGTTGCTGCCAGCGGCACGGAGGAACTGGTCCGGTTTGACCGCCGTGCGACTCCGATGGCCAAGCGCACAGTGTCAACGCCCATGGGTCCGGACAATATCCATTGGGGTGGCAATGGCAAGCTGCTGATCGCGGGGCCCCTACCCTGCTGACCCTGCGAGCTGCGACGCTGAACGCTGCTCGGCTGGCTGGGCAGTGATCGAAGTCGACCCGGATACGCTCGAGATTTCACGCCTCGGCGGTGTGGATGAAACCGCCGCGATGCAATGGGCGAGCGCCGCCATCCGTGTTGGCAACGAGATTTGGGTCGGCAGCAATCAGGATCGGATCGCTCGTTTCCCGCTGAACTGAAAACCCGCATCAACGCAGAAGCAACGACACCCGACTACGCTACGAGTTTACGCTGGAAGATCCGGAGTACCTGACCGGCACGATCTCCGGCTACCAGGATTTCATCGTGATGCCGCCGGAAGAATTTCCCGAATACAACTGCGACCCTCTCTCCGGCAGCCGCCACCTCGGTCCAGAGTAGTCGTTAACCCCACAAAAAGAACAAGTGGGTTCTCCGATGTTCGCTGCAATTGTGGAGTCGCGCAAGACGCGACAACGACTGTGCATTCAGCACCTGGCGGGCGTGTCGAAGCAGCTCGCATCGTATATCGCTTCCTTGCGCGTGCCGTCCGGCATGATCTGATCATAGACCTTCATCGTCTCGGCATTGAAAACGATGTGGTTGCCACCGTGGGCGCCGCCCCATGAGACAAAAAAGACTTCATCGGCGATCTGTGTTGCGTGCGTCGCGTGAGACGCCTCGTCGGCACCGTCTTCGCTGACAATGGTTGCATCATCGGCTACCGCAACGCTCGTGGTGCCGCGATCCGTCTCATACCGGAGCACTTTGCCGCGCAGTGCTTCCCTGGCTGCCAGGTCCGCAGGTGACAACGGACCCGCTGCCGGTTCCGGTGGGCCGCCGGAAGGACCGGGCTGACCGGCACGCCGAGCGTTGGCCGCAAGAGTCTGCATCGCTTCTTCGCGACTCATCACATCCCCCTCCGGAGCAATGCAGTCGCTGGAGTTGCGGCAATGCACGACGCCATGAATCAGCCGGTACCGGTCACCTCCGCCGAGATGTGCGTTTACGGTCATGGCGTCAAAATCGACCACGACATTGTCGCCGCCGCCCGGGGTTTCCCAGGACATGAAATAGATGTTGTCAGCGACGCGTGATACCTGTGGACTGACCAGGGCAACAACACCATCGAATCTTCCGCCGACGCCGCGCCACTTCAGTCTGTGCTCTGACATCAGGAGCTGAAATCCACCGAAATCGTAATACTCATAATTGATGACGTCGCCATCCATACCGGCATAGCCGGAGCCTGGCGGGTCGGATTCCTGCGCAACCGCCGGGAAAACCAGCAGCATAGATACAACTGCAAGTAGGGTTCTGGTCATAATCTCACTCATCGTTGCGCATCAGGTAGGCGATCACCGCTTCAAGGTCCGCGTCTGATACTTCGGACTGCCGGAACGGCGGCATCTGGGGAGCGACCCAGGTGCGCACCCGCGCGACAATCAATTCCTCGGTCAGATTCGTCCGCTCGTCGACCACGGCGGGCAAAGCGCCCTGATAACGCTCCTCGAGGATGCGGGTGGCAGCTTCACCGGACGCGTGACAGATCGCACACCAGTTGTCGTACACAATGCGCCCGCGCTCGACCGGATCGTCCTGGGCGAGGGCACCGTTCGCGGAAAGTGACAGCGTGAATGTCAGGATGGTCCTGAGCATCAATGTGCGGTTCATGCGCGGTCCCCCCGCATGTGGCGGGGCCATATACCGTTTTTCCCCGGAGCCATGATTCCGTTGGGATCGGTGACGTCCTTCAGTTCTTCATAGAATCGCCGCAGTCGGTGATTGTTGAAGCTGAACTGGGCCATGGCATCGTCCATGTAGGGAGTCGACACGCGGTAGGGACCCAGTCCTTGCTCACCGGTCGAGGCGATCCAGTCCTTGATCATCCTCATGGTGGTTTGATTGTAATCGTCATCCCCCGGTCTCAGCAGTGCGCTTGAAGTGGTGACCATCTCGTGCGGGGTCTCGACGTGGTGGGCCATGCCGAAGTAACGCCGACCGTGCCGTTTGGAAGCCTCGTCAAGCAGCAGAATCAGGTCCCACGCCGCCTGGCCGTCAAACGGCAGCGCCATGGAGAAGTAGGTCTTGTGCAAGGAGGCGCCAAGGCTCGGAATACCGGCCATCAGCCGATCCGGACTGCGGCCCAGGCTATCCAGGTCGTACGGCGTCGTATAGAGGTTTGATGCAAACGTGGTCCCCGGCATGGCATCGTTGTACGCGTCCTGCACGTGCTCCCAGTGCTGCTTGACCACCCCCTCGAGACCGTAGAATGCAACGCGGTTGTTCCAGCCGCCGGGATTGTCCGGGTTTTCCTCGCCTTCCTGGACAAACGGATAGCGATACAGCGTCGCATTGTTGTTTATGATCCCGCCGAGTCTGAGCGGTCGCATCGTGTCGATCATCGGAATGATCTTTTCGTTCCGGTCGGTCATGATCGAGGCAGCCAGATAGGCGGGCGGTTCCGGGCGCAGCCATATGCCCATTTTGGTAACCACGCCATAATTGGTCTGACAGAACAATTCATCGATACGCGGCCCGATACTTCGCCGGTAGTGCTGCCAGGTCTGACCGCCCGGTATGGCGCCTTGCCCGGTTCGCATGACTTCGCCATTCGGCAGCACGACTTCCATTCCGCAGAGGAAATTCACGCGCTGGCCCTGATCGGTATAGCCGAGACCGTATTCGATCGTGTTGCCGATGATGCTGCCCCAGCCCGGACTCGGCACATCGAGCCACAATTTGATGTTTCGTTCTCGCAGATAGCGGTACAACTCGAAGAAACTGACCCCGGGCTCGACGAGGGCGTACGCGTTCGCCTCGTTGACCTCGAGGATGCGATTCATGCGCTTCAGGTCCAAATTGACCGTGCCGTTGACCACCCCGGCGGGGCCGCCGTAGCCGAAATTCTTGCCGGTTGAGTTCACCCAGAACGGGATCTGGTAGCGATTTGCGATTTGAACGACTGCTTGTACTTCCTCGACATTCGCCGGCGCCACCGCCGCAGACGGCACGGGTTCCTGATCTGTCTGGTACAGCGGCGACACGCCATCGCGATAGCCCTGCAAATGCTCATCGCTTGAATAGACGTACTCGCTTCCGACTGCCCGCCTGAATTCCTCAAGAAGATCGGAGAAATCGGACTCGGTTAGACCCGGTGGGAGTGGCATGTGGCTGACCTCCGTTGCTCAGGGAGAACCCGGACTGCGAATAACTGGCAGTATATAACTTGACAGACGTAAAGTTAACTACTAGATTGGCATCGAGGATCTCTGCCTCGCTCGCCGCTGCGCGATCATCCTGGAGGCCATGCACAGTGCTCACCAGAAGAACATTGCTGCAGATGAACGCCGCATTGCTCGCCCTGCCCGTAGCATCCAGAGTTGCTGCCGGCATGGCCGACCCACAATTGCCCCGCCTGGCAGGCAACGTTTTCTTTGATAAGCGTGTCCGTGACTGCGCTGTCTTCGCGGACTACGCCGCCGAAGCGGGCGCTGCAACGCGCTCTGTCGGCGATGAAATCTCGGCACTGACGTATGAAGCGCTCAAGCCCGCTTTGACGCGGGAGTCCGGGATCGTTGCCGGACTGACGCCGGAACCCATGGCATTTCTTTTTGAGGTCATGGCTCGGGATGCGGGCCAGCATCTGGCGTTCCGAGGTAACCACTATTATTCCGGCGGGAGGCTGTCAGGACACCAGTTCAAAGCTCCTGTGTCCCTGCTGAATGAAAACGATCGGCTTTTAGGCGTCGCCGGGGACTGGACTGGTGAACTGGTCGAGATCCTGAGTCGACTTGATCCGTCCGATATCAGTTCGGCAACTTCATATACCTGCTCGACCGGTGATCATGTGCCGCAACATGATTTCAGACTCGTCTCCTGGGTCTTTGCGCCTTTGCCCCCGGGATGACGGACCTTCTGTCGTATTTCGCTGCAAGAATGTGAGCAGCAGCGGCATCAGCGCCTAATACTCAAGGACATTGCCCAGAGCCGGATTGATCCCGCTGTGAAAGCCGCCCTGGTCGCGCACGACACGTGGCACGAGGTCGTCGTCGTACCAGACAAACACGAGACCGTGGGCGTCTCCGAAGTTCGGCATGTCGATCGCATGGGTCTGAACGCGCTCCTCGGTGTCGAACACATAGACCCGGCCATCCGCATTACTCGTGCCCCACATTTCGCGCCCATTCGGTGCGAGCAGTACATGATCGACCTGGTAGCCGGAAAAGACGGTCTCTACCGCCCGGCCGCGCTCGGTATTGATAACGGTCATCGTGCGGCCAAACATACCGGTGGTCTCGCCCTTGTCGGCAACCCAGATCTCCGATTCATCAGCATTGAGGCTTGCGCCGTACGGACCTATGCCGGTAGGCGTCGTCCAGGCGACTTCACCGGTCTCGAGATTGATCTTGTTCAGGTAAGAGTTCGCGCCGACAGGCACGTACATGAACTCCTGAGCCGAGTCGACGACGACCCAGTTGGCGCGAAAGCCCGGGTAAGGGTATTCCTGAACGACTTCCCAGGTCCCCGGATCGACCTTCGCTACCCAGAACGGGCGCATCGTCGCATAGCGACCCGTGTTGTACTGCGAGGCGGCTATGTAGGCAGAGATTGACGACGCTCCGTAACCGCCCGGCTGCATCAGGATGTAGATGAACTCGTTATCGGTGAACGAGGTGTATGAGACGCCGCCGAGTTCCTCGTCACGTACGCCCCCGATGACCTCGTCGGTTTCAGGATCCATCAGGAAAACGTCGAGCCCGTCGACGTCACGGGCGAACGTGTCGACGAGCATGTAGCGGTCCTGAAAAATCTGCGCATGATGCATGCGCCCGCCGATTGCGAGCTGCTCGACCGGCTGCAGCGTGATCGCATCCGCCTTGATCAGCGATGCCGGCGAATCGAGCCGCGACCCCCCGGGCCCGGGGCTGCCGATAGGCCGATCCTCAGCACCGGCAAATGACGGACGAGGGCCGGCTACATAGACGTAGCGGCCATCGGGCGTGACTGCCGTCGAGTGTATCGACGTGCGCATCTCATCCGGAAACCGGTGATACGCGATGACTTCCTTGGTGGCCGCATCACCGACCACAACGTGCGTTGAGCCCGCATCGAACTGGCCTGCGTTGGGAAAGTCGATCCCTGCCGGATAGCCCGCGCCGGTGGCTTCGTAGAAATAGACCTTGCCCGCTTCCGGTGTGAACTTCGGTCGGCCTGCATCGTAGGTTCGCACCAAACGGATGTCGTAGCCGCGCATAATGTTGCCGGTTACGGACTTGCGTTGCCAGCCCGCAAGCACGGTGTCGAACTCTTCGATCTGCTGGACGAGTTCGTCGCGTGCCGAAATCACGAAGTTGTCGGTCGATGCGTAGAAGCTGTAGTCGCGCGCGCTGGCCAGCGAAGCGACAAGCTCCTCGATGATGCCCGCGTCGACGTCGAGGTTCGCGAGTGTGCGGATATAGGCGGCGGTCGCAACCAGATCTTCGCTGGTCGCGTTGAGCGCGTCTGCGACATCGCCCATTTCGGGGTTCGTATTGAGCTGATACAGAATGTCGAATGCGCTCGGCGCATGCCTGAGTGCGGGCCCGATATCGCCTTCGCCCGAGTTGCCGTGGCAGTCCCAGCACGCGCCGGTTCCACGATAGATCTCTTCGCCTCGCGCCAGCAACGCGTCAATATCGCTCACATCGATGCTCACCGCGCCGTCTGAATCCGATGCGGACTGCCCGCAGGCGACGAGCACGGTCGCCGAAAGGACAGGAACCAGGCAGCGAGACAGATTACTTTGAAACATGCTCTTCCCCCGGTTTTTTTGACTGGACTAGCGCTTTCGCGCCCGTATCACGATTCGATCCTGTCTGCCGTCGCCGCCGTGGCTGCCGATGACCCGGCGATTCCATCGCTGCTCGAGTTACACGCCGTTACGAGCAGGACAAGACCGCTTGCCACTGCAGGGAAAATCCGCGCTTGGCGAGTCTCTCTCATTCGTTGTTGCGGGTCAGGAAGGCAACAAGAGCTTCGAGCTCCGAGTCGGAGATCTCCGTCGGCCGAAACGGCGCCATGCCGTTCGTCCAGGTCCGCACAACGGCATTGATGTACTCCGGTGTCAGGTTCGTGCGCTCGGTCAGCAACCCGGGCACGGCGCCCTCGTATCGCGCCTCGAGCACGAAGGTTCCGCCTTTCTGCACGCCAGCGCCGTGGCAGTACTCGCACTTGTCCACGTAGATCCTTTCTCCCAACGCGAGTGCGGAGTCCTGGGCGGCCGCGCCGCCATACGCAAATGGCAGGATCAGCAGTGAAGCAACTACAGTGGTCGTTCTCATGCATCGTCCTCCCGGTAGCGTCTCGGCCAGATGCCGCTCTTGCCCGGAGCCAGGATGCCATTGGGATCCAGGGTGTCCTTGATCGTCTCGAAGAAACGCATCAAGGCGTGATCGTTCCAGGCATAAGCGCTGGCCGCCTCATCGGCGAACGGTGTCGGTGCGCGATACTCGCCATACCCGAGCCTGCCGGCCTCCTCGATCAGCGCTGTCGCCATTTCCCGCGAGAGCGCATTCGCTTGCGGATCGTCGCGTCGGACAGGCGCAGCACCGAGTGCGATCAGACCCCACGGCGAGTGGTTGTGCAAAGCGCCGCCGAAGTAGCGCCGGCCGTATTGCCGGTAAACACGGTCGTAAACTTCGCGAAACTCCCAATAGGCCTGTCCGTCAAACGGCAGGACCATCGAGATGAATGCGCCCCCGTGGTTCCAGAGCGGAGTCTCCTGAAACGAGGGTATGCCGGCGAGCATCTTGTGGCGGCTCTCCCAGTTCTCCTGGTCATCGTAAGGTGCGATGAATTTTTCGGTTTCGTAGCTTGCACCGGGGATCGCCGAGGTGAACTCGTCCTGGATTTCCTCCCAGTTCGCCTCGACGACGCGGTCGTATCCATAGAGCCCCAGGCGAAAGCTCCAACCCGGCGGTCGCGGCGGAGCGCCGGGGCCACCCGGACCATCCGGACCATCCGGACCGCCGATGCCCATTGGAGCGTCGATCGGCGCAGAAGCCCATGGGTCGCGTCCTGGAACGTGTGGACCGAGACTTACGGCATTATTGATCGCGCCACCGAGCCTGAGTTTTCTGAGCGTATCGAGCATCGGCACGATGTCTTCGTTGTTCGGGGCGATGACCAGGCTCGAACGAAACGCCGGCGGGTGCGGGATCAGGCGGACACCGACCTTCGTGACGATGCCGTAGTTCGATTGCGAGAACATTCCCTGTACGTGCGGACCCAGACCATACGGATACTGAGCCCATGCGCCCGAACCCTCGATCGCGGCCATTCCAGTCCGGATGACGGCACCCGTCGGCAGAACGACTTCGAGGCCGGAGAGCGCCCGGTAACGGTCGCCATTGAGGCCGTATCCGACGCCGCGTTCGAGACCGATCGCAACGATGCTCGAGTAGGCCGGAGACGGCCCGTCAATCCAGAGCTTCAGTCCGCGGCGCTGGATCTCCTGCCACAGTTCGTATTGACTGACGCCGGGTTCGACAATGGCCGTGGCATTGGCCTCGTTCAGTTCCAGGATGCGGTTCATTCGTTTCAGATCGATCATGATCGATCCGGCGACGCGTGCTTCCGTGCCTCCATAACCGAAATTCTTGCCCGTCGAGAACGCCCAGGTCGGGATCCCATGGTCGTTTGCGACGCGCAGCACCCCTTGTACGTGCTCGACCGTGCGCGGCGCCACGGCCGCTGAAGGGATCGGCTCGTCGTCGCTTCCCTGCAGCGGCGAGTACGGATCGCGGTAGGTTTCGATGTGGGCATCGCTCGTAAATACCCACTCGTCTCCGACGACCTCGCGCAGCTCGGCAACTGCGCTGTCAAAATCCTGTTGCGAAAGTCCTGGCGGCAGCGGCATTGTCGTGATCCTTTGTTGCGGTGTTCGCCGTGGGGGTCTGAATCCAGCGATCCGCGGCGGTCAGCCGCGAATCGGCGCGATGACCCAGGCAGCAAGTTGCGTTGGACTACGCTGCTCGGGCCACGGCATCGGCGCATTCATGAAGTGGTCGATGAGCTCGTCGAGCCCGGACGCCATGCTCGACTCTGACGGCGGCACCGAATTCCGCGACCGACGCAGCGCATGGGCGCCTGTTTGCCCGTCGACCGTGAGTTCGACCCGCAGTTCCTGCCGGTACCCGACATCACGAGCGAACGCGCGCATCACTTCGGAGTCAAGATCGGACGTAAACCCGGCGATTACGGTTGATTCTTCGAGACATGCGCCGCGCAAGGAATCGAACCAGACCCCGGTCAGGTCTCCACGAATCCAAACGCACTGCACTCCCGACGCAGCAGCGATCCGCGACAGTCCCTCGCTACCTGCAACCCTGTCGTCCACGATGAAGGTATCGAACGGGAGCCGGATCTGTCCGGCAGCAGCGGCGAGGCCGAAAGCCCCGTGGCTGATCGATGTCAGGGCCAGCGCCGACGCACCGGTCTTGAGGATGTCCCTTCGTGTCGTCATGCCGTTTGGCGTCGCAGCGCCGGCCAAAGATTCGCGACAAGGTCTGATGGCAACGGCATGAGGGTCACCTCGCTCTGCAGTTCCGACCGAGTATACAACTTGACACTCGTAAAGTTAAACACTAGTTTCTGCTCTTCTCATTATCCTCGCCAACTGCACTGCAAATAGCTTACAGAAACAACTGCGGCGGAGCCGTTGGCGCAATTTTCTGCAACACGGAGCCGAGGCCCAGGAGGCACAAATGCATTATTCAAGACATCTCGGATTTGGCCTGATCACCGCGGTGTCATTGCTGGCCGGATCGGCGGGCATGGCGCAGACAATGAGTTTTTTCGTTACGAGCGAAGGGCTCGGTAACGGCGCCGACCTCGGCGGCATCGAGGGGGCTGATGCCCATTGTCAGGCATTGGCGGACGCCGCCGGATTCGGGAACCGCACCTGGGCCGCCTACCTGAGCACACAAGGCAATGATCCCGTTCACGCACGGCACCGCATCGGGGACGGACCGTGGCACAACGCCGAAGGCGTACTGATTGCACTGGACGTCGACAGCCTTCACGAGGTCGATGTCAACATCAACCATGCATCGGCCATTGACCAGAACGGCAACAGAATTCCCTACGCCAATCTCGACGAGGAAGGCAACACGCTCTCCCCCGAGCTCGAGGAAATCCCGGCGGAACACGACATTTTGACGGGTTCCAGGGAAGACGGCACGGCCTTCTCCGTCGGCGAAGACCGGACCTGCAACAACTGGACATCGAGCGACGAAGGCAGTGCGATGCTCGGTCATCACGACCGGCGCACACTGCAGCCTGGGGTGTTCTCTTCCTGGAATGCGGCCCACCCTTCAGCCGGCTGCAGTCAGCCCGAACTGGTCCGTACGGGCGGATCGGGTCTGTTCTACTGCTTCGCTACGGACTGATCGCGACCAACAATTTCACTGTACGGAGTCAATCATGAAACCGAATACAACTCCCGGTGATTCCGGTTCAGAGCTGCGCCGACGTGACTTCCTGAAGTATGCCGCGGGCGGCGTTGCCGCCGGCGCGCTTGGCGCCAACGCAGCGATGGACGCTCAGGCTCAAGCAATTCTCAAGGCCGATCGCAGCCTCTTGAACACCTGGCCGACCCTGACGAACGCCACGAAAGATTGGCGGTGGGACCGCATCAGATCGATGATGGCCAATGCCGATGTCGACGCGATGCTGATCATGAACGGCCAGGCATCCCGCTACCTGTCGGAGATACCGAACACGACGCTGTTGTTTCCGATCGACGACGAACCGGTCGCGTTCTCCGTTTACGGGAGTGGTGCGATGGACGCCGAGGCAATAATGAAAGGCGAAGCAGCCGGTATCGAGTCCTGGGTCAGAGACTATCGCTCTGCGCAGGGCACGCCTCCGCACCTCGCCGCGGCCATCGAAGAAAAAAATCTCGCGAACGCACGTATCGGTACGTTCGGTGTTGAAAGCGCGGGCCACATGCAGCGCCGTACCGGCAACTGGCGCCCCGGCGGCCTCGCCAACGCGTTGCGACGGCAACACCCGGGTCTCGAGTTTGTCGAGTTGTGGGATGAATTCATGCAGTTGTGGCTCGTCAAGAACGACGAGGAAACCGCCATGTTTCGCAAGGCGGCGGCCGCGGCGGAACTCGCTTGCGAGTTGTTTCGCGATGCCTGTGTCCCCGGCAACACGCTGGCCGACGTCAAGGCAGCGGCCTACACCGAGCCTTCCCGCTACGGTGTCGAAATGGTGCACCTGTGGACAGGCGGCGGCCCGGATGGCGGTCGGGAGATTCCCTGGCTGCGGCGTGGAGTCCGCCCGCCCGAGATCAACCGGGGCGACCTGATCGTGGGCGAGTTCATGGTCAACTGCGGATCGCTGAACTCACAGATATGCATTTCCGTTTCTGTCGGACCACTGTCGGACAAGAAGCGCGAGCTGGCCGAGATCTGCCGCGAGTCCTACGACGCCTGCCTCGATGCCATACGTCCCGGGATGGTGTTCAGCGAACTCGGCGAAGTGATGGCCGAACCGCTGCGCCGCGCAGGCGCCTGGCAGATGAGCCCGCTGATTCACACGCTGAACCCGACCGAGAGCGTTACCATAATTACCGAGGGCATCATGGGTCCGCGCGGCTATCCGGGCGTGCGCGAACGATTTGCCGGTGTGGAGCTCAGGGAACTCGGCGTGGATCGGGGCGACCTGGTTCTCGAGGCGGGCATGGCCTTTCAGATCGAGCCCAACGCGGCCTTCGAGCGTACATTCGTGAACACCGGCGGCGGCCTGATGCTGCACGCGGACGGCACGGAAGAACTGAATCCGATCTGCGCCAACGTGATTGAGCTCGACGTATAGCAGCCCGGCTAACCCTTCTCACGGTGAGAAGGGGAGGAAACGGCTACGCTTCGTTTATCCGGATCGTTGTCGGAGGTAGCGCATGAGCCTGGGGTGAGTTTGAAGCATTTGCTCCTTGTTGACTGCCTACCTGCTGAAAGTCTTGACGATCGCATCGGTATGCGCGTCGACGACCTCCTCGATCGGCACTCCGGCAAGGTGCTCGCTCTCTTTGGCGACGATGATGCGGTGCAGGATGGCACCCTGAAATACGTAACACAGATCCTCGACGGGAACCTGCGCGATGATGCCGGCCTGCTGTGCCTGGGTGAGGAGTCTCTTGATAAGCGTGTGATACCGCGTGATCTGGTGTTCGAGGAGCCGCTGATAGCGGTCTGAGTTCTTCCTGGCCGGGCGGTTGATCAAGGCTTCGTGGTAATGGATGCACGGTATCTCGGGGGATGCGAGCGCAAACTCGACGGCCGTCTTCACGTAGTTGCGGAACTGCTCGCGCGGGTCGGAACTATCGCCTGCGAGGCTCAATGCCTCATGGAACTCGCGGAAGTCTTCGAAACGCGCGTCGAGGGCCGCATCCCACAAGTCCTGCTTCGATCCGAAGTGGTGGCCGATGAGCTGGTGATTGACTCCGGCTTCGTCAGCGATGGTGCGTAGCGAAACCCCATCGAATCCGTGACTCGCAAACGCCTCGAGCGCGGCCCGGAGGATTCGCCGTCGCGTCGAGGGCCCGTCGCGGAACGCGGTCCTGGCTTCCAAACGATTGGCGGGCTGGCTCAAGGGCTCTTCCTGCTCGTGGCAATCATTGAATCAGTACCTTAGCCTATCACAATTTGACGCTTGTCAAGTCTGCGCGCGAGAAATCGAAGCACCTGGACGAGCCTGAAACACGCACTTCGCGCGATCGCGCTAATCCCCTCCGCCAATGACCCGTCCGGGTCCGAAGGCCTCGACCATATACGTATCTTCCAGCGCCTCGAATTGATGTTCGGCGTACGACTCGACCACGATCACGTCGCCGGGCTCCAGTATGACGTCGCCGTCCGGAGTCATTGCCCGTAACCGGCCGGTGATGACGACGATCACTTCCTCTTCGGGGTGATTGTGGTGGGGCGACCTCGCGCCCTCTTGCAGTCTCGTCTGAGACATCGTTACGGTTTGCGCCCGTACAGGTTTTGCCTGAATCAGATCATTGACGTTTATTGCGTCGATTTCAGACGCCTTGTGCAAGGTCGCTTTAGGCGCCACGATCTGAGCCATCCTGCCCTGTTGTGCGTGAATTGCCGCGCTTGAAATTCCAATGATGACAAGCGTTGCGGTTGCTGCGAGCTTTCTCATGGTTACGTCCTCTGGATTCGGTCCTTTCCCGGGACCTGGTTAAAACTTTTTTCCGGCGTGCTGCAATCTCGGCGACCGATAACGGCGGCTATCGGCCCGGAGGCCTGTCCGTAGCCGACTCGGCCACCGGCGTGTAGATGGGCGGACGATCGTCCGGCTCGATCTCCGGACCGGTGGCGCCGTCGTAGTTTTCAGGTGGCGGCGTAGCGCCCAGTACCGGCGCAACCGTGATCGTATCAGTATAGGCGAGCAAGCGCGCGGTTCGCTCCGGCTCGCTTGCCGCCAGATCGCTGGTCTCATACGGGTCGTCGAGGATATTGAAAAGTTCCACTGAGTATTGCCCGGGCGTATCCGGCGCCGGGCGCAGCGAACGGATCAGTTTCCATCCCCCTTCGATGACCGCCATCCTCGGACCGGCCGGCGTGGCGGAGGTAATGACAATGGCCTGGTCGCGCTGGGGTACGGCGGAACGCTCGATCGTCGGCCACAAGTTGATCCCCGCAAGCTCGCTGTCGTCCACGCCCGGGTGTCCTGCCAGCGAAATCAGCGTCGGTAGCCAATCGTAGACGGTGGCAACGGCGCTCAGCGACCGGCCTCCTTCCAGGCGCGAAGGCCAATGCAGCAAGGCAGGCACCCGGATACCGCCCTCGTAGAGCGACATCTTGTTGCCCCTCAGGGGCTCGTTTACGGACCCGGCCCTGAGTTCGCCGCCGTTGTCGCTGGTAAAAACGATCAGCGTATTGTCGCTGTCGGGCCTGTTCGTCACGGCGGCGAGCACAGCGCCGATCGCCGTGTCCATCTCCGTGATCATTGCGGCGAGACGGCGGCGGTTGAAATCCGCGATGTCGGCATAGGCCCTGTACGGATTCCTCCGGCGCCTGCAGCGGCGTATGCGGGGCGGTGAACGACAGGTGCATGAAATACGGCGCGTCGCCGTCATATTCCTCGATCAGTTCGACAGCTTCATCCCCGAGCAGGTGGGTGACGTAGCCTTCCTCATCGAGCGCGTTACCGTTGCGCTCCCAGTCCGGAACGCGGTTGATCGCGTGAGTGTAGTAGTTGATTTCGCCGCTGTTGGTGCCGTAGAAATGATCGTATCCCCGGTTCAGGGGATGCTGATCATGGTAATTGTGGCCCAGGTGCCATTTACCCACCAGCCAGGTGGTGTATCCCGCCTCCTTCAGGTACTGAGGCAGGATGCGTTCGCCCGGCGGCAGCCCGAAATCCTCCCAGGGCGCGATCGGCGCGATGGTCCCCAGGTTCACCGCCCGTTTGCCGCTGTAGAACGCCGTTCGGGTCGGCGTACAGGAAGGGTGGGTGTAATAGCGATCGAGCCTGACGCCTTCGGTCGCAAGTCGGTCGATCGTCGGCGTCCTGATCTCCGCGCCGTTATAGCCGACATCTCCCCAACCCAGGTCGTCGGCCATGATGAGCAGGATGTTGGGGCGCTCCTGGGCCGTGGCCGTCCAGGCGGAGAGTCCCAGCACCGCCGCAAAGGCGAGGCGCGTAAGCAATCGTGCGCTCACGGGTGTGCTCCATTCACTGATCCGCAAGGCGCTGACTTTACCGGAGCTTGCCGCGCGATTCGAATCGGCAGCCGGAACGCATCCGATATACTCGCGCCTCATGTATATACGCGAGCCACGAGGGACCGGCGTTCGCGCAGACTGGAAGTTCGCACTCGCCTCGCCTCTCATTGCGCTTCTCGCACCGCTTCCGGCGTTTGCGCAAGACCCGGACAACTCCGGAGCCGGTGCAGGCCCGGTCGAGGAGGTCGTCGTCGTCGGCTCCCTGATCAGGCGCCGGGTCGTCTACGAGGGTCGCGCTCCGGTGCAAACGCTGGACGCGTCACAGTTCGAATCCGTCGGCGCTGCCCAGCCCGTGGACGTTCTCCCGAGCCTGACCGCCAACACCGGTTCCTATATCGCCACGCAACAGAACTACCTGCAGGGTGTGTCGCAATTCAGCCTGCGCGGCGTGGGCCTGTCGTCGACCCTGACGCTGATCAACGGCCGCAGGGCCGGGTTCGCGCCGGTTTCCAACGACGTGGGACAGAGTTTCTTCGACATCAATACGCTCCCGGTGCTGATGATCGACAGGGTCGAGATCCTCCGCGACGGCGCTTCGGCCACCTACGGTTCCCAGGCGGTGGCGGGTGTGGCGAATATCGTCACGCGCAGGGAGTTTACGGGGCTGGAGGTCGCCGGCGGCTATCGAACCGCGAGCAACCGCGCCTACGACTTGAGCTTCGCAGCCGGTCTGGAAGCGCCGAGAGGTCACGTCACGCTCTATGGCACGTGGTTCGAGCAGGACGGAAACTTCCGCACCGACTTCGACTGGCTGATTCCGAGGGCCCTCGACCCGGACGGGGACGGCGACATCGTGGAAGGCTCCTTCGATTCGGGACGGGGCTCGCCAGGCAGTTTCCGGCGCGCGGTGGCCAACCCGGACGGCAGCTACTCTCCTTTTCAGGTCGGCGGCCTCGACACGCCGCGTTTTCCAGATCCCGACTGCCGGGAAGGCGGAGGCTATCCGAGCGGCTCGCTGTGCCGGATGGACTTTTCCGACCAGCGCACGATGATCGCCGCCGAGGAGCGCGCGCAGTTTTTCGTCGACGCCGAGTTCGAGCTGGCCGGCGCAGTGACGCTGTTCTCCGAAATCGGCTACTCGGTCAACGATGTGACCGATCGCGTGGGCAATATGCTGCTGTTCAGGGGCAACGTCGAGCGCAGCAACGAGTTCTTCGTGCCCGCGAACCACCCTTTCAATTTCTGGACCGACCCGGATGACGACGGCGTTCTTTCCTACGTCCTGCCGTCGGACTGGGTTCCGGAAGAACATGAGGCGGTGCCGCTCGGCTATTTCGGCCGGCCGCTGGGCGCGGAAGCTTTCGGCGAGAACTCCGGCGACGAACTCCGCGAATTCGACAATCTGCGGGCGATGATCGGCTTCGAGGCCGACCTACCCGGCGAGTGGACGGCCGAAGGCTACCTGGTGCGCGCCCGATCGGACCTCTCGGTGAACTCCGAACGCCACTGGGTGGCTGCCGAGTTTGCCCGTGTGGTGGGCGAAGGGCTTTGGAATCCCTTCGGCACACGGCTGGTTGCGCCGAACCTGGTCACGCCCAAGACCGTGGCCAGCGACGGCCTGACGCCGGCGCTGGCCGGCAGGCGTGCCGCCAACGATCCGGAAACCTTGCGACGGTTCGAAAGCGTAAGGATGGAAAGCGCCACGAGTGTTCAGAACGTGGCGGAGTTCGTGGCGACCGGCGACGTGTTCGAGTGGCGCGGCGAGCCGGTGACACTGGCCGCCGGCGCGCAGTATAGGGAACTGCATTACTCATATCAGCCCGACCCGCTGAACGCCTCCGGGGAAGGTCCGCAGGAGATTCGCGACTTTCCCAGAGTGGCGGATCAGCACGTGTGGGCGGTTTTCGCCGAGGCGCTGACGTACTTCGGCGACCGCGCCGAGTTGCAGCTCGCTGCCCGTCATGAGCGCTACGACCAGGCCGGCGGCTCCACGGACCCGAAGATCGCTGCGCAATTCTTCGCCACCGACCGGGTCTCGCTGCGCGCCTCCTGGGGCACGTCCTTTCAGGCGCCGAGCGTATTCCAGGCCGCCGGCAACACCAGTTCGCGCACGCTCACCGACCCCTTCCGCTTCGACGGCCAAGGCGTCGGGCAATGCACGATCGGTTCATCGGGCGAAATCCTGAACCGCGGCGACAACTTCGCCGTCGCCACGGTGCTGCGAGGCGGAAGACTGAGACCCCAGAGCGCGGCCATGGCCAACTTCGGCCTGCTTTTGCAGCCCACCGACAATGCCGCGATCAGCGTGGACTACTGGACGCTCGACTATACCGACGTCATCGCACAGGGACGGAGTTTTCAGGCGATCGTCGACGACGATTGCCGCGACGACGGCCGACCCAATGACTCCAAGGTGCAACGCGATTCCTCCGGACAGCTCAGCGTGGTGACAACCGACTACGAAAACGTCGGGGCTGTCCGAAGCGAGGGCCTGGATCTCAACGCCTACCACGACATCGAGTCGTCCGTCGGCGATTTCCGAATCAGCGCCGACGCCACCCTCCTGACCCGTTTCGACGTGAACTCCTCCGGCGAGCGCTTCGCCGATCAACTTGGCAACCGCAACGACACCAACGGCTTCGCACCCACTCCGGAACTTCGTTCCAATCTCGGCATCTCCTGGCGCTCCGGACCACACGCGGCGGGCATTACGGTCCGCTACATAGATTCGTACCGGAACGATGAAGTCGCGTCGCTGCCCGAGATCGCCGCCTGGACCACGCTGGACGTGAACTACAGCTACGTCGTCGACAACCTTTTCGGCGGCGAGGCCACGCTCTTTTTCGGCGCCCGGAATCTTACGGACAAGGACCCGCCGCCCTTACCGACCGGGCTCGAGGGCGTTCACCGCTACAACCTGCGCCCCGGTTTCGACGGCTTCGTGCACGACATCAAGGGCCGCACGCTCTATATCCGCTTTCGCTTCCGCCCCTGGGACTGAAAACCGGCACCTTCCGTTCAGCCAAACGGCTGTTTAAGCTTATTGAACTCTGATGCCGTAACAGACCAAGACTGTTGTCGTGAGCTTTCACTCCTTGATGAGGACTTGCTGCTGGAGGAATGATCGTCGCGAGGACTTGACGGCCTCTCGCGGCTCGGCGGATTCACCAAGACAATCCTGACAGGGCGGAAACATGATCTTGGAAGTTGCGTTGCTGGACGTAAGGCCAGGACTCGAAGAGGACTTTGAAGCCGCTTTCGGCAAGGCGCAGAAGATCCTGTCGAGCATGGATGGCTACCTTTCCCATCAGCTACACAGGTGCATCGAGACGAGTAACCGCTACATCCTGCTCGTAAACTGGCGCGCGCTTGAGGATCACACGATCGGGTTCAGAGAGTCGGAGTCGTACCAGGAGTGGAGCAGGCTGTTGCATCGCTTCTACGATCCGTTCCCCACGGTCGAACACTATCTGAACATCCAGGGTTGAACGGCCCCAAGTACCGATACCACGCGAAGGGCTCGAATCCGGCTCTGCGATGCGCCCCATCCTCCCCTTGCTTTTCGCGATTGCGAATCATTATCATTTGCAATTGAGAACCGTTCTCCATGCTGAACCATCTGTCAGGAGGCTTGGCGAGCGGCGTAGCCAAAAGTGTGGTTCCCATGTGGATCGGGCGAGTCTTCCCGCGGACACGGATGGAGCAATCATGAACGGCGGACGATTGGAAACGCGGCAATTGCAGTTCGGCAAGTTGCCGGCACTTGCCGCATCCTCGCTGGCGGCAAGCCTCGGCTTTGTGCTCGCGCCACCGGTTCTGGGGCAGGAACGTGCCGCCCGGCTCGAAGAAGTCGTCGTATATGCAAACCGGCTGCCACGGACCATCGACGAAATCGCAGGGACCGTCTCGCTGCTTACCGCCGACGATATCGAAAGAGAACTGGCCGAGGACCTCGACGACCTGGTCCGCTTCCAACCGGGCGTTTCGATCAGCACCGCCAGTCGCGGCGGAAATGAAGGTTTCAGCATTCGGGGAATCGGCGGCAATCGCGTACTCACGGTTCTCGATGGCGTTCGCAGCAATGACATCTACGATGCCGGCCCGGCTTCATACGGCAGGGACAGCATCGACACCGACAACATCAAGACTGTCGAATTGATTCGCGGCCCGGCTTCGGTCCTTTATGGCGCCGACGCCATAGGCGGGGCGGTGATCGTGACCAGCAAAGAGCCCGGGGATTATCTGCAAGGGGATCGGGCTGCTTTCAACTTCCGAGCTTCCGCCGCCGATGCGGATGACCAATACCGCGGTGGATTCACAGGCGCATTTCAACTCGGTGAGGTGGGATTGCTCGCCCAATATACGCACAGGGAGTTTGCGGAGCAGGAGGTGAATGGCCCGGGCAGTCTGAATCCGCAGGACGGCGACTCCGACAGCTTGTTGCTGCAATTCTTCTGGGATGTCGCTGAGAACCAGCGATTGCGCTTCAGCATGGACAATTTCGTCGAGGAGACTGCAACTCGACTGGACTCGGAAATCAGCCGGACGGTATCCGATTCCCGGGGCCTGGACGAAACAGAACGGCTTCGCTTCGGAATGCGCTACGAATGGCAAGCCGGATTCCCCATGTTCGACGACCTCGAACTCGACCTGAACCGGCAGATGACCGACGCCAGCCAATATACCGAGCAGACCCGCACGAGCTATTCCTTTATCAATCCGCGGGACCCCCTCACCTATGGCGGCACGACGGCACTCAGGCGATCCACACTCGATTTCAGTCAGGAGACCGTTGCGCTGAATCTGAACCTGCGCAAGACCGTCACGACGGACTCGATGACTCATTCGCTTGCCTACGGCGCCAACCTCGAGGAAACCGATACGCAGCGACCTCGCAATCGCTGCGAAGACGCGCTTGACAGCGGCCGAACGAGTTGCCGGATTTCAGAATATCCGTTCGCACCGCCCGAAGTTTTCCCGAACAAGACCATTCCTGACACGGCCACCAGGCGCTCCGGCTTGTACCTGCAGGATGAAATCGTTTTCGGGCAGAGCGGCCTCAGCCTGATCCCCGGGGCGCGTTACGACCGCTACGAAATGAAAGCCCTGCCGGACCCGTCACTGGATGGAACCGGACAGGTCAGCGGTTACGGCTTTCCCGTCGAGTCGATCGACGAGGGCGCGGTTTCCCTGAGCCTGGGCGTCCTGTACGACATCAACGAGGTCTGGTCCGTGTTCGGCCAATACGCCGAAGGCTACCGACCGCCCAATTTCGCCGAAGCGAACCAGTCCTTCGTCAACCTCGGACTTCAGTACGCGACGGTGCCCAATCCGGATCTTTCGGCCGAGAACAGCGAAGGCCTGGAAATCGGATTCAGGGCAAGTCTCCACAGTGCTTTTCTGAGCGTCGCCGCTTACGACAACCGCTACACGAACTTCATCGAAAGCGCGTTTGCCGGGGTCCGGGGACCGATCAGCCTGTTTCAGAACCGAAACCTCGGCAAGGTGGAGATTCGCGGCGTGGAGTTCAACGCACAGATCTTTCTCAACGAGCGATGGCAGGCGCGTACTGCATTGGCCTACGCCCGCGGGGACAATGTGAGCGAGTCAACGCCGCTTGATTCGGTGGATCCTCTCACCGCGGTAGCGGGTTTCAGATACGATGCGGCCTCGCGCCGCTGGGGCGGCGAAATCCTGCTTACGGCGGTTGGGACGAAGGATCGCGTTTCGACTCCGGAGCACGCGACTGCCGGCAGCTACAACGTGGTTGACCTGATCGGCAACTACAACTTTTCAGAATCAGCACGCTTGCGATTCGGTGTGTTCAATATCCTGGACGAATCGTACGCTCGATGGATCAATATCAGCAGCCTCAACGCAGACTCCACGTCTGCGATCGCGAACGCTCATCAGCCCGGAACCAATCTCCGCATGAGCCTGCACGTCGACTTCTAACGCGGGAACACATCATGAGAACTGACCAATTGGTGCTTCGATCGGCATTTTTTGCTGCACTGTGTGCGACTGGCGTAGCGCTTGCCGCCTGCGGGTCGACTGCCGTCAGGTCGAGCGCGACCACCGCGGACGACTTCAGCTTCGGCGTCATGGTCATGGCCCATGGGGGCAGCGACGAGTGGAACGCGCACCTCGAGGAAGCGGTCGAGCCGATCGAGGCAAGTTTTCCCGTGGAAGTGGCACTTGGCATGGCGGATGCCGGCTCCATGGAAGCGGCTGTACGAAGACTTGAAACTCGAGGCGTCAGCCACGTCGGTGTCGTGCGCGTGTTCATCTCCGGTGAGAGCTGGCATGAGCGGACTCTTCAGATTCTCGGCGTCCGGGAGGGCGCCCCGGCCAGGGAAGATCAGCAACATTCGCATGCGGAAACAGCCAACATGGCGATGCCCATGGGGTTCTGGAAGGTGGATTCGGAACTGGAGTTCCACGTCAGCAGCGACGGATTGGCCGATGCCTCTGAAATGGACGATGTGGTCACGGCCCGTATTCGCGCACTCAGTTCGGACCCGCAGAACGAAGTCGTCGCCGTAATCGCTCATGGTCCGGGCGATGATGCCGAAAACCGGCGCTGGATCGAAAAGATCACGCAGCGTACCGACGACGCTCGTGAGCAACTCGGCCTGAGAGATATCCGTGTCTTTACCTTGCGCGAAGACTGGCCGGACAGCAGGACCAGGGCGGAGCAGGAAATCCGAGGTTACGTCGCCCAAGCGAATTCCCGGGGATTGACTCCGATCGTCGTACCGTACCGCGTACAGGGGTTCGGCCCCTATGATCGCGTGCTCAGCGACCTGGATTATCGAGCCGACCGAACCGGACTGCTGCCGCATCCGAATGTCGGTGTCTGGATCGCAAGGCAGGCAAACCTTATGCAAGAGCAGGCATTGGACAGTAATCGCAGGTTGGCCGACAACCTGCGGTGAAGTGACTCGCACTGTCGGCGACGAGTTCTGCTCGGTCTGATCTCAGTCGACCGAAGCTGATACGCTTCGCACTGCTATTGGCCGGTCCCCGGAAGCCCGCCACCATAAGCTTCTATGGGGGAAACGAACGCACCGCGAGTACGAGACCGCTATCCATTCTGACATCCCTCCGGTCGGGATTCACCGCCGTTGAGGGATCCTGGGTCCCGGCCCTCGTTCGATGCTTTCCTTGACGAGTCCGGCGAGAAATTTAGCGAGCGGCTCGATATTGCCTTCAACGCTGGCAGCTTCGAGCGCGGCCATGTAATCGTTGCGGCGCTCGACCGGGATCACGGTCCACGGATAACCGCCCGATGCCAACATCACGTTCATCAAGAAGCGGCCCATGCGCCCGTTGCCGTCCATGTAGGGGTGGATGTAGACGAACACGAAATGCCCGAGCACGACCCTGACCGCGGGCTCGGGCTCTTCGGCGAGCAGTTCGAAGAACAGCGGCATCATGTCGCGCACCGCTTCACGCGGCGGCGGCACGTGCATCGAACGACGGATGTAGACCGGGCCGTTCCGGTAACCGGCCAGATCCGTTGCCGCGACGATGCCGGCCTCCACGCCCGGTCCCCACAACGCGCGATACCAGTCGCCATGTTCGTCTCCCGCGACGGCTCCGGCACTCTCACCTTTCAGAACCATTTCGACGCATTGGCTGACGCTTCGAAACACGTCGTAATAGCCGCGCGCGGCGAGTGCATTTCGGTCTTCCCGGTCCCGCTCATCCTTGTCCGGATTCCAGTCGCCGGCGCGCACCCGTTCGATAAGCTCCGCGCTGACTCGGTAGCCTTCGATCGACAGCGAGTGGTAGGCGTCTGTCATGTAGATTGCCTCGACGCGCTTCATATAGGCGGCCGTATCGGCGGGAAGACCCGGTGCTGCCGGGAATGTCCCGATGACCGGTTCGCGCAGCGCCTCCCACATGATCCGCAGGCGGCCCGCATAGGGCGAGGGCTCGACCGGCGGCAGATTCAGCGCGGGCTTTTGTGCGAACGGGTCCTTCTCACGAACGTCGAAACCGGCGCGTTTCATCGTCCTGACGATCTCATCGGCAATCTTCTCGCGCCCGATATTGCGAAACGCGCCGGCGAGACGGCCCGCCACCGTGCTGTGCCCGCCCGCCAACAGCACGGCCAGCACATCGGAGGCATCCCGGATCATCGCGAGAGCTGCTCTTGCATCGGTCGCTCTTTGCTCGAACAATCCTGCGCCGCAGGCGACCAGCGCCGCCGGCAGGGAAAACAGCCGCAGGCGATCCATCACCACGACATCCTTCTTGTCGGGCAACGCGTAGCGGACATCGAACAGCGAGGTGCCGTAAGGCAGTTTTGTCGGCTTGTTACCGCCCTGCGGCGTGTGGACGAGGAGCTGCCGCGGCACAGTGCGGTTGCCGACATGTACCGCGAGCGAGTGGTCGGGCGACAGGCACCACTGGTCACTGAAGCGGTGCTCAAGATAGGCGGCGCAGAAATCCCAATAGGAGGTGTACCACGCCGTGCTCTCCCCGGCGCTCTGGTCGTACCGGGCCGGGATATACCAGCCCTTCATCACCTCGTGCAGGAAACCGTTGCGGACAAGGCGTTCGCGGTGGGTTCGGCCGAGATTGGCCGAGCGGACCGCGACAACGCCCGCATCCTGAAGGGCCTTCAGGACCTGGAGAGAGTCGGCGAGTTTTTCCGATGGAGCTGCCATGATCCGTGCTTTCTACAGGGTTTCTCACGCGCCTATCGTAGGTTATCGTGCCGCGGGCATCGTAGGCTATTCTGTTGTACCACTTATAGGGTATTGTGTCGAGCGACAAATAGGTTATTCTGTCATGCAACCTGATTCCCAAGAAAACCGTTCTTGCCGATAGTACGGCGACAGGCTACACCTCCCCATCAGGAACAAGGAACGAAGCCCGCTCATGACCACCTCAAAATGGAACGAAGCCGGAAAAGTCTGGCTTGACGATCACGGTCTCCTGGACGACAAACAGGCCAGCCAGCTACGTAGAGCCGATGAGCCCGGCCAGGCCCGCTCACCGATCCCCACGCGGGTCGTTTCCAACGGCGAATACATGCCGCCGCCGCAGTCCGAGGACCAGCGTCGGGTCGAAGCGCGCATCAACGAACTCGCCGATGACGCAAGCAAAAAGCTTGGCATGAGCCGCCGCAAGTTTCTTGCGACGAGCGGTGGAATGGCCGCCGCGTTCGTGGCCATGAACGAGATCTACGGGCGCTTCTTCAACGTCAATCCCATCGAGATGTTCGAGCCGGCAGCGGCCCAGGAAGCGTCCCCGCCGCCGGATATGTTCGTTTTCGACGACCAGCTCCACGTCGTCCGGGGCGCCATGGGCAACCTTGGCCGTGAACTCAGGGCGATCGCTCAGGGTCCCACGTCCCAGGACGCCGGCATACCGCAAAACCCCTACAACCCACAGGGCCTTGGCGACGAGCGCGGCGAAGCCTGGGGCGTTTGGAACCCCGAACTCGTCGGCCTGCCGAATACGGCGGAGACCTTCCAGATCGTGCAGTTCATCAAGGACATTTACCTTGATTCGCAGGTGACCATCGGGCTGTTGAGCAATGTCACCGCGATGGTGGTCGACGACGGCGTCCAGGCGCGGCCGCCGCGAAACGCGCGCGAGGCGGCCGAGGTCGAACTGCTCACGGCCGGACAAACGGCCGCGGCGCGCAATTTCGTCAACGAGATTTCCGGGTCCACGCGCATGCTCGCGCACGGGCTGCTCTACGTCGGCAGGGGCAACCTCGACTGGATTCAGCAACAGATCGACGAACACGAGCCGGACTCCTGGAAGGGCTACAACATCTCCAACGCCGCCAAGGTCGACAACGATCCGGAAAGCCTCATGCGCCAGTGGCGCCACGATGACGAGGACGTCGCCTATCCGACGTTCCAACTGATCCTTGACAACTACGAGCGGCTCAGGGAGACGAAACCGGGGTTCAACTGCATCTGCGTGCACAAGGGCCTGGCTCCCGGGCCGCCCGATCCCGAGCGCGGGCATCCCGGCGACATGCCGAAGGCGGCTGCGGATTGGCCGGACCTCAACTTCATCACCTACCACGCCGCAATTCAGCCTGGGATGTTCATGCGCCCTGCCCTTCAGGAGATCGAGTCCGGACGGCTTCGCGAAGGTGTGCCGGACATAAGCTGGACGACCGAGTACGCGACGCTCGTCGCGCCGTTCAGCAACGTCTATGCGGAGATCGGAACGACCTGGGCATCGACGATCGTGTCCTTCCCGACCGTCGCGGCGCACCTCATGGGCCAGTTGATGAAATTCATGGGCCCGGACCGCATCGTATTCGGCTCGGACTCGGTCTGGTACGGCACGCCGCAGTGGCAGATCGACGCCTTGTGGCGCTTCCAGATTCCGGAGGACATGCGCGAGCGCTGGGGCTACCCGGAGATCACCGAGGAGGACAAGCGCAAGATCCTGGGCCTGAACTCCGCGAGACTGTACGGGATAGAAGGCGTCGAATCCGGCGATCTGTCGGAGCGGTTCAGGGCAGTGCCCGAAGACTACGAAGACCGCATGTCGGAGGAATTCAAGACGTTGTTCGAGTTCCCCGGTTACGTCGTCGACAACATGTCGCGCATCAAGGCAAACTACGCGAACCTGGCGCTGCCACGCGACCAGGAACGTTACGGCTGGGTGCGGCCGGCCTAAGGCGTAGCGCAGCGGTCGCTGAAGGGAACCTGCGCTGCGGAAGGAATTGACGTAGCTTGCTCTCGGGAATGGCTTCGTGGAGGCGCGGGAGGCATAAGTGGACACACGCCTGCTCTACCTCCTGGCCGCTGATGCGGTCCTGCTGCTGCACGCGCTGTTCGTGGCTTTCGTCGTATTCGGTCTCGTATTGATTCTCGCCGGCAAAGCGCTCGGGTGGGCATGGGTTCGCAATCCCTGGTTTCGAGTCGCACATCTGCTTGCCATATGCGTCGTGGTCGTCCAATCCTGGTTCGGCGTGATCTGTCCACTGACGACGCTTGAGATGGCGCTTAGAGCCCGTGCCGGCGACACCGTGTATACCGGACTATTCATGGCGCACTGGATCGAGACGATCCTCTATTACCGGGCGCCTGCGTGGGTCTTCGCAGTCTGCTATACGCTGTTCGCGGCCGTGGTCGTCGCCAGTTGGTACTGGGTCAGACCACTGCCTTTCGGGACGAGCAACAATCGCAATCGCGATTCCTGACACGCCGCGTTCACGCTGGCGCCTTGCCGAACTTCCCCTCTGGCGCAAGCAGTCCGCAGATTGATTGCGCCAGTTCAATCAGTCGCCGGGTTTGCGATAGGCCACGCTCTTGCTGACCGCCGCATCGATCGTCTCCGGCGTCAGCAATACGGTACACGAAACCGTGAGCGCGCCCGCGGCGCTGATGAAAAGCGAAAACGACGTGGCCGCCTCGTCGTCGGGCAGTTCGGCGATAAGCAGCAGGTCATCATCGCCAAAAGCGTAGTAGAAGCCTTCGAGCTTGCCGCCGAGCCCTTCGACGGTCTGCCTGAGCGCCTCCCGGCGGCCGGTCCCGCCTTCCCTGATAAGGCCCGCAACGCCCTCCTGCGTGTAACTCGTTCGAAACAGATACTTGGCCATGATCCCTCGGATTGGGTAGTGGGTGACGGGCGAATGATGGGCAGGGCCGCGATGGCGGTCAAGGTGTTTGGCGAAGAACGGCTCGAGCCCTGCGTTGCGCAGCCCATCGATCGCGTTGCAGTGCTACTCGCCGAGGCAAAAGCGCAAGTGTCGTCAAAACGTCCAGGCGACACTCAGCGACAGGCTGGTCTGGTCGACGCCAACAGAGGTCGGAACGGTCACGCTGATGTCGTCGAACGGCTCGATCCAGCTTTCGTCGTCGTACTCGGTGCGGCGCAACTCGAGCCGCACCGGCAAGCGCTCCAGAATTCGGCGTTCGACACCGATTCCAAGTGTCATGCCCTCAACGGTCATTGACCGGCTATCGCTACCTGAAATGAAGTCCGGCGTGTCTGCGGCGGACGAGCACGCTATCGGGGAAAGGCAACCGTAGTAGCTATTGACAAACGTGCCCTCGATGCGGCGCATTCCGCCGAGGACGTAGAAACTCGTGTCGCCGGCCCGAAAGAACCCGGTCGCGAAACCGAGCCTGACCGATACTGCGTAATTCCTGTCGGCGTCATACTCCCATCGGTCCGGCCAGCTTTCCCCCAGTTGATTGCGCCCCGCGGACTCACCGATCCCCGGCAATTGGCCTCCCGCTGCATCGTTGTCCAACGCCGCTTCGACTTCGATGTCCAGATGAAGCCGCGAATTCGGGATCAGGAGCCGGTAACCGACCACGTAGCCGGTACCGTACGCCGTGGTGTCACCGCTGTCGCTGTCCTGCAGGAGCATCCCGCGTCGCGGTTCGGGCACGAGTGTGTCCGGTGCGCGCGTGTCCACCTGTTTGTCGATTGACGTGTCAAGCTGGGTTGCGAGGCCCGTAATCCCGATGTATACGCCCTGCTCCTGCGCCGTCGCGATACCGGCAGGCGCCGCCATACCCACAACGGCCGCGAGGGCTGCGATCGTTGGCCGACGATCGCACAAACGCGGCCGGACGAAGTCCTTGCGGACTGGCGCCTTGGTCATGATCGACTCGCTGGACTGGTAAGAAGATGCCCCGGATGGCCGCGGTCGAATTGCGCGTGAATGGGCCAGAGCATCGGCGTAGTCTACCCCATCCGATTCGATCGCGGGACCGGGCAACGCATTGTTCGAGCCTCGCATCTTGACCGAAAAATGCCAGAAAATTGCAACGAAACAGTGGCATGCGTAGAACAACCGGAAACCTCGCAGGCATGCCAACGATTCCACCCGATTCGATGGCATCATTGCGCTACCGGATCCCGAAGGAAACCCGACCCGGAGCTTCAAACATGACCGACACCGCAAGCCGTTCCGAAAAACACGCACAACGCATGAAGGTCCAGCAGACCGAGCACCGCAAACGTATGGCGGCGACTTCGGCGACGGAGCGTGGCCTCGTGCTCGTGTATACGGGAGACGGCAAGGGCAAGTCGAGTTCGGCATTCGGCGTCATCGTGCGTGCACTCGGCTGGGGGCAACGGGTCGGCGTCGTTCAATTCATCAAGGGCACCTGGAAGACGGGAGAACGGCAGTTCTTTGCGCAGTTCGAGGACCGGATCGTCTGGCGCACCATGGGCGAAGGTTTCACCTGGGATACGCAGGATCTCGAACGCGACACCGCCGCCGCCCAAGCCGCTTTCGGAACATCCCGCGAAATGCTCGAAAGCGGCGATTACGACCTGATCGTGCTCGACGAGATCAATGTCGCGATGCAACTTGGCTATCTGTCCGCAGACATGGTCATTGAAGGCCTCGAGAACCGGTCCGAGCGTACGAGCGTGATCCTGACCGGGCGAGGTGCGAAGCCGGCGTTGTGCGACTACGCTGACCTGGTCAGCGAAATGCGCGCCGTCAAGCACCCATTCGACTCGGGGATCAAGGCCGTGCGCGGTCTGGACTTCTGAACCGGACACGGCTCGCGCCAACGCGCAGCGAAGTCCGCGGCGAGAGTCCTGCATCGCAGCGGAAACGGCGCGGGCCGCCGACAGGCTCCGAAGAACGGGGATTCCGGAGCCGATCAGCCCGACATCCCGCAATGCGCCAGCGTGTATTATTCGTCGGTGTCGCGGTCTTCGGTCGGACGCAGGCGTCCGGGCGTTGCCTTGAACATCACTTGAGGCCATCGAACCCGATGCGCGAAAGACATCGAATCAACAAGAGAGTGCGGTTCGCAGGCGGACTCGTCACAGCGGTCCTTCTGGGCGGCTCCCTGTACGGCTGCGACGCGACCGAAACCGCGCAGGTAGGCGGCTGGGAACCCCCGATGACGCCCTGGGGCGAACCGGACCTGCAGGGGATGTGGCCGCTCAACCATCTGATCGGCGTCGGTCTGCAGCGCAACCCCGACTTCGGCGAGCGCCTTTTCATGACCGACGAGGAATTCGCAGCGGAGCAGGAAAGCGTCCGGGCGCGCGATGAGCGGTTCGTGCAAGGCACGATCCCGGTAGCCGACGCTGCCGGACGCGCACTGCGCCAGACGTCGCTGATCGTCGATCCGCCCGATGGGCAGTTTCCGCCGCTGACCGAATACGGTGAGCAACTGCAGGCCGACATGCGCAGCAGCTACCGCCCCGGCCAGACCGTGTTCGACGACATTTCCGATTTCAGCGCCTGGGACAGGTGCATCACACGCGGCATGCCGGTCTCGATGCTGCCGCGCAACTACAACAACGGCATCGAGATCGTCCAGTCGCCTGGATACGTCGTCCTGCTGATCGAGATGGCCCACGAGGCGCGAATCATCCCGACCGACGGCCGGGAACCGCTCGATCCTGCGATCAGGCAGTGGCTCGGCGAGCCGCGGGGACGGTGGGAAGGGAACACGCTCGTCGTCGAAACGACGAATTACAACGGCCGAGTCGGCAAGACCAGCGCCGGAGTGCCCGGAAGCCCCGGTCCGTTGCAGCCATCAACGCCCAACATGCGCACCATCGAACGCTTTACACGGGTCAGCGACGAGCAGATCGATTATGAACTCGTCGTCGAGGACCCGGAAGTGCTTGCGACCGGATCGTTCACCATCCGTTATCCGATGTTCCTCGATAACGACTATGTGGCGTACGAATACTCCTGTCACGAGGGCAATACGGCAGTGCGCAACTACATCGAAACGTCGCGTTTCGAGCGTGCAGAGCTGGCGGAACAAGCGGAACAGAACGAGCAACAACAGGGTCTTTAAACCAGCCAGGATGCCACACCGGTAGAGGATTCTGGCCGAAACTCAAAATCATTCACGCACCGGCGCGGGTGACGGAAAAGGTGAGCTTGCAAATGACAACCAGATTGATGTTCCAAATTGCCTCGCTACCGTTCTACGTCTTGTTTGGCAGCATCGCGCTTGCCGACTGCGACATGGAAAACTGGGTTCAGGATGCCGCCGACGCCTGGGAAAACAATGGGGTGGTAGAGGAAACGCTCTGTTATGTCGAACTGCTGGACGCGATGGACCTTGAAGCCGCGCAGGAGTACGGCAGGCAGTACGATGAGGAACTTCAGCGCCGCGGTCACCCGGTCGCGGCCTACAAGATCGGCATTCACTTGCCGAGCGTGCAACCGATGTTTGGCCTGAGCGGTCCGTTGTTCGGCAGCCTGCACGGTGAGGGCGCGCTGCTCGAGAACAATGGCGAGGTGCCGGTGCAGGGACAGGCGCTGAATCTCGAGCCCGACTTTCTGTTGCGAGTCGGCAGCGAGCGCATCAACGAGGCGACAACGATTGAGGAAGCGGCGCAATACATCGAAGCCGTCTGCGCCTTCATGGAACTTCCCGTTTTCCTGAACAATCCGGAACAGGTCGAGCCGGGCATCGGCCTCAGTGCGCATTTCATGCAGGCGACCAGCGCGGGCGGCCGCTACGGCGTCGTCGGCGACTGCCTGAATACCGCGGACGACCCGAACATCGTGGAGAATCTCCGCACCATGCGCGTAGTGGGTACAGACCACACGGGCACGGAACAGTCGTTCAAGGACCAGCAGACGGACGAACTGCACCTGCTGATCACGGCACTGATGGCGGCGGATTTTCTCGAACGACGAGGCCAGTCACTGCAAGCAGGCGACCTGATCAGCGTAGGTGCGCTGGCGGGAAATCCTCGGCGTATTTCGGCAGCCGCAGATCCCGCAGGCGGCGCGGCAGTCGGCGTCGGCGAGCCTGATCCGGAGTGGTCGAACCTGCATGCCGACAGCCCTGCCAAGCATGTGAGCTATTACATCGGCGACCAGATTCTGACGGTAACGGCGAATTTCAGGTAGGGAGCAGTCCCCCATTCCGAAAGACAGGCATTCCGCCTCCCGATTGGTGCGATTTGGGGGCTAGTCGTCCGGAGCGCGCGTCCCGCCGAGACCCAGGATGCGCCCGTCGGGGAACTCGATCCCGCGCGACTGCGCACGCAAGGAGCCATCCTTCGCACCAAATCCCTCGACACGGACCCGGGTGCCGGGCGGGAGCGAGTTGCGGTCCCAGCCCTGACGCATGAGGACCGACGGCGATCCGCCCTCGATTTTCCAGGTCTCGACGGTGCCGTCTTCCTTCGTCACGTTGATGTGCAGCCAGGAATGGGGATTGACCCATTCCATCATCAGGACCTCGCCTTCGAGCGTCACCGGGCGGTCACGGGAGAATTCGGCCGCGAAGGAATGATGCGCGGACGTCGGCAACGAAACCGCCATGAACGCGATGGCCGTTGCTGTACCGACACCCGTCAGTCTGCTGTAACTCATGACTTCAATCTCCCGACGTTCAGACCTCCGGCCCCTGTGCGTCGCCTCCGGATTCAATGCCAAAACCGATACCTCACTCCTCTTGCAGCAGGAGATCCGAATAAAGAAGCGTGTCCGCGAACGGTACGCACTTGTGCTCGAGCAACTGTGCATTGTCCTCGATGAGCCGGTAAAGAGGCATTTCGATTGTCCAGGGCGCCGAAAAGGTCAGCGGATCCTCGAGCGTCGCCTGATACCGGATGTGATCGGGCCCCTGCAGTTCGAAACGCTCGGTGACCACGAGTTGGTTGCTGAAGTGGTTGCCGGCCCGGTCGAGCCAGCCCATGCCGTTCTGGTTCGTCGTGCGCACGACGAGCACGTCGCCGTCCCACTGTCCGCTCGACTTGCCCATCCACGAGTCGAGCGGCAGTTCGGAGTCGTCGTTCATTCGAATGATCCGATTCCCGGCGGCGAAAGGATAGGACATCAGAATGTCGCCGTTGCCCTGAAAGATCTGGAACGGAATCTCGTGATAGGTATAGCGCGGAATCCCCAGCATGTAGCAATTCGCTTCGGGATCCGCGGCCGGCCAGTTGGCGCGATTCGCGTCGCGTTCCGCGAGCGCCTCCGGCAGATACGGGATCGGGCCACCCCCCTGGATGACGCTTTGTCCGGGCGGAATCGCTCCAATCGCGCCGAGCTGCCAGAAATCCTCAAGCGCTTCGGCCGAGTGCGCCTCAAGATTCCAGTTGGCGGTGTTCGCGGCCTTCCATATGCCGTTCAGGTTCGGCCGACCCGCGACGCGGTCAAGACGACCGGCGTCCTGGGCGATTGCCGGGGCGGCCGTCGCCAGCACTGCGACCAACGCTAGGATCGCTTCGCTGAATCGAATTCGCATCTATGCACCTGATTTCGCAAGGGCCGACAACACCCGGAAAGTCTGCCGACCGCTTCGATTCGCAGTATACATCGCCGCCGGCGGCACAAAGGACGGCTGATACCGCGTCACCGAAGCTCTGCACGGGTTGGTAAACCAGAGGAGTGCCCGGGTTCACGCGAGAGCTGGCGGGAGTTCCTGATCGCCGTCGCACAGCGCAGGCGGCATCGACCATTCCCAGACTTTGCCGTCTTCTGGATGTTCGACGCTGCGGTCCCAGGTAAAGATGCGCCGCGCAAGGACATCGAACTCAATCGATCGTCATTGCCTCGCCACGATGGTAATGCGCTGTTGCCGGGAACACGAGTAACGGATTTTCCTCGCTGGCTTGTCGTATATTGGTGCGCCAGAGAAATGAACTTGACCGATAGCGGCAGCAGGCCGAGTCGGCTCATCGCACGCGCAAGGGGGATGGATGGCCACGAGTGCAGCACGATGCCCTGCCCTGCGTCGTGCCCGGCGGTTCTCTCTTCGCACGGCGCAGGCCGCGGCGATGCTCGCCGTTTCGATTGCACCGGCTCTCGGCATTGCACAGGAAAGTGACGACACTCCCGCGGGCAGCAACGTCGAACGGGGAGCACGCAATTCCGCCGCAGATTGGCCGATGTATCACCGCGACCTCGCGGGCACGCGCTACTCGCCGCTGACCGGGATCACGCCGGAGAATGTCAACCGCCTCGCACTGGCCTGGACGTACATGTTCAACCGGCCGGACCGCGAGAGAATCTCGGGACCAAGTTCGTTCGAGCTCTACCAGCAGATCACACCGATCGTCGTCGACGGGATCATGTACATGCCCTCCGGCGATCGCGTCGTCGCGCTCAGCCCCGAAACCGGGCAGGAACTTTGGGTTCACGAACTCGAGGAAGGCCTCGCGTCGTTTCGTGGCGTGAGCTACTGGGCAGGCGACGACGACCATTCCGCGCGAATTTTCTTCACCTCGCTGCGCAAGATCATCGCGCTCAACGCCTCCGACGGCACACCTGCGGTGGATTTCGGCGAGCAAGCCGAGATCGTGCTCGAGGTGCCCTATGCAGGCGCTCCGACAATCGTCGGCAACACGATCGTCATTGGCGCGAACTTCTTCGGCCCGGGTGAGCGCCACATCGGACCGCAGCTTACCGAGCCGCACGGACAGCCCGGCAACTCGCGCGCGTTCGATGCGGTAACCGGCCGAAAACTCTGGGAATTTGTCACGATTCCGCGGCCCGGCGAGCCCGGCCACGAGACCTGGGGCAACGAAAGCTGGCGCGACCGCACAGGAAACAATGCCTGGGCTTTCGCGCTTACCACCGATCCGGACGCGGGCCTCGTCTACATGCCTCTGAGTTCACCCGGCGCCAACTACTACGGCGGCGATCGTCCCGGCAACAACGAACCGTCAAATTCTGTCGTTGCGGTCGACGTCGCGACCGGCACCTTGCGGTGGTACTTCCAGAACATCCGCCACGGAATCTGGGACTACAACCTGCCGCCGGCGCCGGCATTGTTCGATGTCGAAGTCGACGGTGAGACGATTCCGGCGCTCGCGCAAACGGGCAAATCCGGCTGGATGTTCATCCTGAACCGCCTCACGGGCGAGCCCATATTCGGCGTCGAGGACGTACCGGTGCCGGCCGGCGACGTGCCGGGCGAGTGGTACGCGCCGACGCAGCCGATTCCGGTTAAACCTCCCGCAGTCTCTCGCGTCGACTTCGATCCGGCCACCGACATGGTCACGCCCGAGCACACGAGCGCCGCACATGCCGAGGCCTGCCGCGCGCTCTGGGACGGAATCGGCTACTACACAGACGGGCCTTATACGCCTTTCAACCTCAAGGTGTCTGACGATACGCCGCCCTCGCTCGTGTTCCCGAGCCTGACGGGCGGGGTCAACTGGGGCGGCGTCGCGGTCGATCCGCAATTGAACTACATCTTCGTGAACTCGAAGGACGAGGCGAGTGTCGGCTGGACGGTCCCGAATCCACGCTACAGTGAGGAAACCTCGTACGGTCAGGTTCCGTTCGTGCGTGGCAATGGCCCGCGCTTCGCGGCGCCCCTCGACGACGAATCCGAACAGGCGATCCCCTGTCATGCGCCGCCATGGGCAAGTCTGCTCGCGATCGATGCGAACACCGGCGACATCGCCTGGTCCGTGCCGCTAGGCGTCAACGAAACATTGCCGGAAGGCAAGCAGCAAGTCGGTTCGCCGGGCTACGGCGGCCCCATCGTCACGGCCGGCGGTCTGGTCTTCATCGGCGCGACCGGCGACGGGCGCTTTCGGGCGTTCGATTCGCGGACCGGCGACGAGCTTTGGTCGTACCGCGTCCCGCACAATATCACTGCCATCCCGATCAGTTATGAAGGCAGGAACAGCAAGCAGTACATTGCCGTCACGGCCGCGCGTGGCGGCAGCGCAGGACCGGGCCGCGAAGGGCTTTACGTGTTCAGCCTGCCGGACGATTGAGTCGCGACCACAACGACCTGAATCTCGGAGAACCCATCAGATGTGCGATGAAATCACCTTCCCGAAGCAACCCCTCGACGCGCACAGCCTGACGCGCAGGGACTTCGGCGCGCTTTCAGTCGGCGCGAGTATTGCAATGATGCTGCCTCGAGCGGCGAACGCCGTCGACGCCACCGTTACGGAGGTCGACGTGCCGACACCCGACGGCATCGCCGACTGCTACTTCGCTCACCCGATCGCGGGTTCGCACCCGGCAGTCGTGATCTGGCCGGACGCCCGCGGCATACGCGATACCTACCGGCAGCTTGCCGTGCGCCTCGCCGAGTCGAGCTACGCGGTGCTCGTCGTGAATCCCTACTATCGCAGCCATCGCGGGCCAGTCCTGCCCGACGGCACGGATCCGAGACAGGGCAACACGATGGAGATACTGCGGCCACTGCTCGCTGAACTGTCGCCAACGACCGAACTCACTGACGCGATAACGATGGTCGAGTTTCTCGATACCCAGGATGTCGTCGACACGGGCCGGCAGATGGGCACGCTCGGCTTCTGTCTCGGCGGCCCGGCCACATTTCGCACTGCGGCACGGTTTCCGGAGCGCGTCGGCGCCGGCGCGTCGTTCCACGGCGTCCGCCTCGTCACCGACCAGCCGACGAGTCCGCACCTCTTGGTCCCGCAAATGGACGCCGGATTCCTCATCGCCATCGCCGAGGATGACGACGAAAACGATCCTGAAGCCAAGACCGTGCTGCGTGAATCGTTCGACGAAGCAGGCCTGCACGCGGAAATCGAGGTCTACCAGGGCGCCATGCACTCCTGGACGACGCCTGACTCGCCCGTCCACCATCCGGAACAGGCCGAACGGGCCTGGAACCGGATGCTGACCCTGTTCGAATCCAACCTGTAGTAAGTTGCACATCTTGCAGAGTGATCCGGTTCGAAAGGCTGAAATCGGTGGCGAACAAGATCAGCGATTCGGACACGGGATCCCCATTTAAATCGCGCGGACAGCGCATCGGAGAGTTCATGATCAGGCTGCTTTTCGTCGTGCTCGCAGGGTTGCCGCTCGCAGCCGTCAGCCAGGACCGCTACACGATCGAATGGGCCGAAGTGGAAGAAGAGGCACTGCGCCACTTCACGGCGCTCCTGCGGATCGATACCACCAACCCGCCAGGCAACGAGACCGAAGTCGCCAGCTATCTGCGCGATGCCCTGGCGGCCGAGGGCATCGACGGACGCCTCTACGCCATGGAGCCCGGGCGGGACAACTTCGTGGCGCGCTTGCCCGGCAACGGTTCGAAACAGCCGATACTCGTCATGGCCCATACCGACGTCGTCGGCGTGCAGCGCGAGAACTGGTCGGTGGAGCCTTTCGACGCGGTGCAGCGCGACGGCTACATCTACGGCCGGGGCACGCTCGACGACAAGGACAACGTGACCGCGGGACTGATGCTCCTGCTCATGCTCGAGCGCGCCAATGTCGCGCTCGATCGCGACATCATCTATCTGGCCGAAGCCGGCGAGGAAGGCACTCCGGAGTTCGGCATCGATTACATGATCGACGAGCACTGGGACGAGATCGCCGCCGAGTACTGCCTGGCCGAAGGCGGGACCACGGTCGCACGCGATGGCGAAGTGCGCTACGTCTCGATCGCGACCACGGAGAAGTTTCCGATGCGCGTCGAACTCGTCTCACGCGGGACGGCCGGCCACGGTTCAGTACCACGAGTGGACAATGCACTCGCGGCACTCGCGTCAGCCGTTGCGAAGCTCGCCGACTGGCAGCCGCCCATGCGGCTCAACGATACGACCCGAACCTATTTCGAGCGGCTCGCCTTGATCAGTCCCGAAGAGAGCGCCGAACACTACCTCGGCCTATTCGATCCGGACGAGAGCGCCGCAAGTCAGCGCTGGCTCGCCGAGCATGAACCCCAGCACAACGCCTTGCTGCGAACCGGCGTGTCGCCGACCATCCTGAGCGGCGGTTTCCGCAGGAACGTGATCCCCTCGGAAGCCACAGCGATGCTCGACGTTCGAGCGTTGCCTGACCAGGATCCCGAGGCGTTCTACGCCGACATGGCGGCCGTGATCAACGACCCCGACGTGAAACTCCTTCCGCGCCCGATCTACCGGCCGCCGGGCACGCCCTCCCCCATCGACAACGAGATGTTCGAAGTCATCGAAGCGGTCAATGAGCGGATGTTCCCGCAGGGCCGTGACACTGCCGACCATGCTGACCGGCGCCACCGACATGGCCCAGGTCCGGGCGCAAGGCATACCGTGTTACGGATTCGGGCCGATCCGCGACGAGGAGGACATGGCTTCAGGCGGCGGCTCCCACGGCGACGACGAACGCATTCCGGAAGATTCCCTGCTGTCGCTCGTGCAGTTTCTCTGGTACACGGTCCTCGGTATCGCCGCGTCGCCCTGATCGCCCCTTTGGGGTAGTCCGCACACCGCAACGCCACCGCCTGCACGCGTTGCCGTACGAACGAGCACACATCATGGACGCGGCTCCTGCGCCGACAAACGCGTGGAAACTCAAACGAGTTCCGGAGACATTGTGTCACGGCAGGACTTCCTTGGATATCAGCATAAATTACTGACTTATAAACATTTATTGGAGCCGCACCAAGAACGGATTCGCTGCGGCCGATCCGAAACCATCAACTGCTTCCATCTCCAGGCGTGAGCTTGATCCTTGGTTTCGTGCCTTTGAGGAGCAGGCCGGTGCGCCAGTGTTCCATGAACGGAGTCAGCGGGCGGATACCCGGCATGGTCAGCCACAGCCGCCACAGACGCCGTTTCCTTTCCGGCTCGGGCCAGTCTTCGAAGCCGTTGCGCGTATGCAGCGCAACCATATTGTTGAGAAACTGCATGTCGCCGACTTCGAGCTCCATCGAGTAGTGCAGATCTTCGCAAATCTCTTCGAGCGTTTGGATCGCCTCTGACTGCTCGGGCGTCATGTCGGGCGTTTCGCGCAGAGCGTGGCCTTTTCTCACGTGGTCAGGCCCGAACGACGAACACAGATAGCCGTCGATGAAATTGAATATCGGGCTTGTGTACCAGGGCAACTCGTCGTCGTCCACTTCGCCCATCATGCTCCAGCAGAAGTCTCCGACAAGCGTATCGAGCAGGTCGGGGCGGCGGTCGATCAATTCGTTGTAGACCGAAATCGAACTGACCACCTTGGATTCGCCGCCCTTCTTCGCGGTGCGGATACACAGGAGTCCCACGACGTTGGCCTGATCGTTGTGGTAGTCCATCGTTACGCGAGTCTGGTAGCCGCGATGATTCGGATGGCTTATGTCCTTGCCGAGGTCGGTCACATGTCCAATCATGTCGCCATCGGGATTGTTTGACGCCGGGATGCCAAGGTACAAACCGATCGCCCAGTAGATGATCGCAACGTCGATCGGTTCGAGTTCACCGACGGGCAAACCGCGTACCAGAACCAGGCCCTTCCCGTCCTTCAAGGCGCGGGCAATTGTCTGAAGCTTGCTGTTGAAACTACCGAGATTGAAGTCGCTGCGGTCGCTGTCGAGCAGACTGTTCGCATCGTCGCCATGCCGTTTTCGGAAGTTTGCGGCCATTTCACGCAGACCCGCGTCGTCGCGGTCATCGATGCGAACAATCCAATCGTCATTCGCGGCGAGGTCACTCGCAGACCATCCTGCCGGGTCGACTACCCGTTCTCCCCTGACGGCAACGGAACGTTTGATGTCGCTACTCACTTCTTACGCCGCTTCCCAGCGCTCGCAGACCGCCACGGTCGTCCGATAAGCCGGGAGTATTGCACTGAGACAAGCAATTGCAATGACAGTGGCAACAATCAGCACGATGACCATTGAATACCTGAGAAGCTCGGGGTCCGCAAACAGATTGTCCGTAAACAGCGCGACCAGTAACGGTCCCACGCCAAAACCGATGATGTTCAATATTCCTGTGTACAGCGCAGTCGCCTGTCCGCGCATGGGCGCCGGTGTCATATCCTGGATTGTGGCGGGCGCGGTTCCCAGTGGAGCGGATGCAAAAAACACGAATACCACCATGAAGAGGATCGCGGCGGAGACGTTGTCCATCAACGGGTAGGCAATTCCGGGAACGACCATCCCCACGCATGCGAAAGTCGTGCACAGGACCTTGCCGTCAGTCCGGCCTCTGCTTCTTTGCAACCAGTCAGCCAGCCAACCCCACAGAAAGGTACCTGCGGGCCCGAAAAACAACAGCACCAGCCCATAGATCCGCCCGGCCTCCCCCAATTCCATCCCATGGTTGCGAATCAGCAGCGTCGGGGTCCAAGCGAGGTACGCAAGCATGCCCGCGAAATAAAAACTGATTCCGGAAATGGTCAGCGTATAGCTGAATCGGTTTTCCCTGAAATACTGAACGACAACGGCCAGAGGAACGCCTGCACCGTCAGTCGATGAACTTCGTCCGGGCGAGCGCACGGTCAGGACCAGCGCGGCTACGACGATCCCCGGCAGGCCAATTGCAACAAAAACCAGCTGCCAGGTCTCGAAGCGTCCGACGAATGGCAGCACCAGTTCATAGTCGGAAAACGCAGCGAAGAGCACACCCCCGGCCAACATCGATAATGAATTGCCAAACGTGCCTCCGGAGCTGAATATCCCCATCGCCTTGCCACGCTCATCGGGCGCGAAGTAATCCGCGATGATCGAACATGCGCCCGGCAGCAACGCGGCCCTCTCCTGTCGCGACAAGCGTTCTGGCGACGAGCAAGTGCCAGTATTCAGTTGCCAGCCCGCAACTGGCGGTGGCGATACTCCACACAAGAATGCCGACACTGATGATCAGGCGCCGATTGCCCGCATCGATCATTCGTGCGATCGGGAGCCCCATCACGGAATAAAAGAACGCGAACGTGAACCCGTGCAGGGTGCTCATCAGCGTATCGCTGACCTGCAGGTCGTCTTGAATCGGAACCAACAGCAAGGACAGGAGCTGACGGTCGACGATCGAGATCAGATAGGCGAGAAAGAAGATGGATACGGCGTACCAGCGCGCCATGGCAGGATTTGCGGACCCTCGCTGCATTACCGGGCGGAAATTTGCAGGCGCCTTGCTTCCTTGTGGATGCAATGTCCGGCTAGAAGAACATCGTCAGATTCTTGGCCTGCAACGTGCTCTGGTCGAGGATGATCTTGCGTCGGGCGACCTTGAGCTTGCCGTCTACCCTTGTGAGCGTATCCTCGCGACGCCCGATGAGCAGATCGGTTTCCGATTCAAGGCGGTTTCGATAGACGAGAAACCTGCATTTGGTGGTGACTCTCTCCCCGTCATCGAGCGAGGAGACCGGCTCCACGAACCGGATATTGGTGATCAGGTGCGATATGCGCGAAATGGGCTCGTCCGCCCAGTGTACGCCGGTCTGGATCTGCTTCACGCGCTTGATCAGCGTCTCCTTGTCGTCGTGAATCCACGCGATATCGTCTTCTGCGGTGGTGTCCCTGTCACGGTTCCTGTACGAGACGTTCTTGCGCATCGGCATCCAGTAGACGATGTCGTCCGTCAGCAGGTCGAGCCACTCATCGTATTCGCGCTCGTCGAGAAGATCGGCTTCGGCATGGAAAAACTCTTCCACCTCCCGCATCAGATCGAGGTAGGCCAGGCGCTCCGCCGTCAGGGTGGCCGCCGTCACGACGCCTTCTCCCAGAACCTGCTCGTCTGGGCGTCACGCAGCTCGTCCCAGCTCCCAAGGTCCATGTAATCCGCCCAGCGCTTGTAGAAAAATCGCGGGTTCTGCTCGCTCGTGATCGGCTGTTCAGTCACGACGCCGGGAAGGGCCTCGTGGGGCGCGCCGACGCCGAGTCCCGCCTTGTAATGATAGGGACGCTGCCGCGCGATCAGGCCGCGGCTGGCTTCGCTCGCGTAATTCCAGTTCTCCATGTCGTCCTGCTCGGTCATGCCGGCGGGACCCGAGTAGCGCATGTAGTACTCGCGCAGAAATTGCTTGACTTCGGCCGGCGCCTCCTTGTCGACGAAGTAGGTTCGCCACATTTCAGTTCGGTTCGCGCCGGTGGGATGTGACACGAGCAGCGTGCGCGGCTGTTGTGCATGGAAGGACATGTTCGGAAATATCGTGCCGACCAGCGGGCAGGTCCCGGCGTCCTCGCCGAGGTTCTTCAGACGCCGCTCCCAGCAATGCTGGAAATACTCGGAAGTTTCCGGCGACATCGCGTATTCCGTGCGCTCCTTCCTGTTCGGATAGACGCTGTAGAGGATGCCGTGGCCTTGAGGAAATCCGTTCACGACCAATTGCCCGAAATCGTCCCGGCGGCCCACCTCTCCGCTCGGGCCAAGGCGGATCATGTCGACGGACCGGTGGCTCACGCCGTGCAGCCAATCGCCCGAAAAGTTTTCGGCGATGAACTTCCAGTTGGTCGGAACGACCCACTTTTGCACGCTGCCCAGCAACTCCGTGCCGCCGTCGCCGCCGTCCCAGGCGCAAAGCCCCTGGTCGAATGCGATCGTGGCCTCACCGAGAAATTCCTCGAACGAGGGCGCGTTCTTGTCCCAGGTCGCCCAGATCGTGCCCATGTAGTTGGCCATCTGAGCCACCTCGACGAGCCCCCATTCGGATTTGTCGAACGGCGGCTGATAGGCGTTGTCGTAGTCCTGTACGCCAATGAGGGTGCCATCGGTCTTGTAGGTCCAGGCGTGGTAAGGACACCTGAACGCACTGGTGTTGCCTTCGTCGTAGCGGCAGACCCGCATGCCGCGATGGGCGCAACTGTTCAGAAAGACGTGAATCTTGCCGGCGAAGTCGCGCGTCAGGATGACCGACTCCTCGCCCATCTTTGAGACGAAATAGTCGCCCGGGTTCTTTATCTGGCTCTCGTGCCCGATATAGAGCCAGGCTCGCGTAAAGATGCGCTCTTTCTCCTGCTCGTAGATTTCCTCGTTGACGAAGATCTCGCGGCTGATTTCGCCCTCGGTCGTGTCGACCAGGTTGCGGGCGGAGTAATTCGCGCTTGTCATGGCAGTGTCACTCGCATATTTCGTTTACGGCACAATCTTGTGCAGCATTTGCTGCGCCAGGCCTGCGCCCGGCACGGAAATACCCAGGTCGTGCGCCAGTTTCAGGCCAAGGTCCAGATCCTTGTAGAAGACCATCTGGGAATGCGGTCCGAAAGATAGATCGGACCACTCGTCGGCGATCCAGCTCTGCGCCAGGCCCTCGTTGATGACCTTCTCCAGAATCTTGGGATCGACGCCTGCTTCGACGCCGACCTTCATTCCCTCGTACGCCGCCATCATGTTGACGGTAATGATAATCTGATGGGCGAGTTTGGCGCGAAGGCCCGCGCCGAGGTCGCCGACATGCTGGATTTTCGTGCCCGAAACTTCGAAGAGAGGCCGGCATTTCTCGAGCGCGGCAGCCGAGCCGCCGACCATGTAGGACATGGTCTTGTTGATCGCACCCTTTTCGCTGCCGCTGACGGGGACATCCATCAACTCGACGTCCTTTTTTGCAGCGACTACGGCGAGTTTGTCGATCGTCTGCGGTTGGATCGTACTGTGAACGACAACGATGGTGCCGGGCGCGGCGGAGCTCAACAGGCCGTCGGGGCCGGCGATGACTGCTTCCACCTGGGCGTCGTTGAGAACACATGTGAGGACGACTTCCGCATGTTCGGCAACCTCCGCGTTCGACCGGGCGATCTTCGCACCCGCTGCGGCCAATTCTTCGAGCGGTTCGGGCCGGACGTCGAACGCCATGAGATCGTAGCCCGCGTTCGCAAGATTGATGGCCAGGTACTTTCCCTGCATGCCCAAGCCGATATAGCCGACTTTCACAACATGATCCTCCCGATGATCGTAACAAGCAGATGCTGGATGCGCCCGCTATTCTGCCAGACATGCGCATCGGTCGCGCAGTTGTCCGCGCTTGCCACAGCGCGGTGCGCACTGCGCGATCCTGGCGTGCCATGACCCGTTACGCGGCGTTGGCGGCATTTTCCATTGTCGCTCCCGACTTGACAAGCGTAAAATTCGGGCTCGGTACAATACCAACACGGACACTTGGATTCAGGGTGCAGTCGATGTTCAGTTCCCAAGACAACCTGCTGGTCCAAAGCGGGAAACCACGCTTCTTCAAGGTGGACGACACCGCCGACATCGGCTTCTCGCCTCCGGAAATCCGTATGGGCGAGGCTGTTCGGCTCTGCGTTCGTTCGCTGAGTGGCATGCAGAAGGAAGCGCTCGTCGCTTCTGCGCGGACCGGCGCCGTTTGGCGGCTCGCCAGCGACGAAGGTGCGTATCTCGCCGGGCTGGACGAAGCGCCCTGCCCCCTCGCGTTTCTGACCACGGGCATGGTGAGTTCGTACATGAACGAGACGCTCGCGCTCGCCAGGATACGCGGTCTGGTTATCAACGATATCCGGCTGATCCAGGACAACTACTACACGATGAAGGGCTCCGCGCTGCGTGGAACCATGGTCGGAGGCGCGCGAAACGTCGACCTGCAGGCACTGATATCAAGCGACGCCTCCTGGGAGGATCTCAACAAGCTCCTGCTCGATGCCACTGCGGCATCGCCGCTCAACGGTCTGATGCGTGGCTCGAAGGAAAGTCTCTTTACCCTCAGTCACAACGGGCGCGAGATCGAAACGGATCGCGCACTGCCTGTCGGGCGGCCCGCTGAAGCGGATCCCGGCGATCACTTCGACGAGGCGCAAGCCGATCCGGGAGCATGGTCGGCACTCATGCGCCGCGGCGGCATGACACCGAAAGCGGAACACAGCGTCACACTGGCGAACGACAGCTTGACAGATCGGCAGGACCGGCTGCTTCACGTGCGCGCCATCTGCACGCTCCGGGAGGACGGCGTCAAGCAAATCGAGCAGCAACTGTTCAATCCGCACGGCTCGATTTTCCACTTCCTGTCCGACGAAGCCCCGGAGAACGGCGGCAAGGGACTGGCGCCGGATGCGGCGAGCTATATCTCCGCCGGAATCGGTTTCTGCTTCATGACCCAGTTGGGCCGCTATGCCGCGATCGCGAAGAAGAATCTCAAGGACTACCGGATCATTCAGGACACGCATTTCTCACTCGGCGGCGCATCCGGTGGGACGGGTGAGGCCGGCAAGGCCGATCCTGTGGAGACCCATGTATACATGGATTCGGGCGAAGACGATGAGTTTGCACGCCAGGCACTGGATATGTCGGAGCAGACCTGTTTCCTGCATGCGTTCTGCAAGGCGGACCTGAAGACCAGGGTCTCGATTCGGGACTACACTGACGAGGAGCTGCCCGCCGTCGCCGCAAACTGAGCGGAAATCCCGGAGACGCCCGGAAATCGGAGTTGCGTGATCTGATACCAATACCTGCCGCACTTTCAGCGAACGAACCAGTGCTCCGGATTGAAACCGCCTCCGTGCAACCCTCTCTTTGTCCAGCGAACGCGTAATCAGGCGTCGTCCCGCACCCAGTACGGTTTCGGTTGGAGCGCGACGTCCGCAAGAATGTCGGGCGTTGCGTCAGCCCTCACAAGCGACACGGTGTTCGCCTCGTCATCGGTCGCAACGTCCGCGGCCAGCGACATCGTGCCGACGCCATTGCCGCTCGCATCGAGGCGCAACTCAACGACCGAATATTCGACGGGCTCTGTCGCAGTCGAGTTCTCGACGGACCAGGGTCTGAAGTTGTAGGAGCCGATGGGATTGTCGGTCACGAGCGTCACGATCTCGCCGCCGTCGTCGGTCGCGGCACGGTGGGCGTACTTGATTGCGTACCCGGCGCCGCTGCCGTCGAGCCAGACGGCGCCGACCGAATCCAACTCGGACAGCACTTCACCGGGACTCTCCTCGCCGTCCAGAACGGAAACGACCACCGAGCGGTCGCCGTCGTCCGACCATTCGGTCACGACGAATCTGAGACCCTGTCCGTCGGGCGTCATGCCCGTCGTCGTCGCAGTGTAGGTGTCGGGCACAGGCCGATCCTGCGCAGCAACGGAGCCGCCGACCGCCAGGATGGCGATCAGGGCGAGACTCCCGGCGCGTCCGACCAATGTGCGCTCGCAGTACGCCGATGTCCGATCCAGGTGTCGCATCATGATTGTCTCCTCCATTTTGTTTACTCGCGGCTTTAGCGCATCGCGCGCCCCCGCCGCGCGGCCCCCATTTCCTCAAGACCCTATATATAGGGGCCGGGACTTTCGGACTCAAGTCCCCGCGCGGCGTACAAGCTGCCGACCGGCTCCGACGGGGTCGCCTCGCTCTGCGGCGGCTCCGCGATATGCGCTTTGCTCTTATAATCCGCCGCACACCGCCCGGGACCACAATTCAGGAGGCCGGTCGTGGCGATGAAAGACGCAGAACGCGAAGCAGCCGTCAAAAGGCTGATCAGGGCCAACGCGGACAAGCGCCAGGCTCTGCGTCCGTCTGCCAGTTGGCCGGGCATCACGATCGACGACGCCTACGCGATTTCGAGCGAGGTCGCCCGCAGGCGGGAAACGGCCGGTACGAAACTGATCGGTCACAAGATCGGCCTGACCTCGAAGGCCATGCAGCGCGCATCGAAGATCGACGAGCCCGACTACGGGTACCTGTTCGACGACATGCTCATTGAGGACGGTGCGACAGTTCCGCATTCGGACTACTGCGTTCCGCGTGTGGAGCTTGAACTCACGTTCGTTCTGGGCGAAGCGCTCAAGGGGCCGGGCGTCGGCCTGATCGAGGTGCTGCGCGCCACGGAGTACGTCGTCCCTTCCATCGAAATCATCGACGCGCGCGTCGACGAACCGCGCAAGATCTTCGACACGATTGCCGACAATGGCGCCGCCGCCGGCATCGTGCTCGGCGGCAGGGCCGTGCGACCGCTCGACATCGACCTGTCCAGAGTCGGCGGTGTCCTGTACCGCAACTCCGATGTCGAGGAGACGGGCGTCGCGGCCGGCGTGCTCGGCAATCCGGCGATGGGAATCGCCTGGCTCGCGAACAAGCTTGCACCGTTCGGCACCGCGCTCGAACCGGGCCACATGATGCTCTCCGGATCCTTCGTGCGCCCCGTATGGGCCGAACCCAACGACACGATCCGCGCCGACTTCGGCGAACTCGGCAGCGTGTCCGTGAAGTTCGCCTGAGACTCCGAACGTGGACACTCCGCAAAACGCATTCAAGGCCGCGCTCGGCCGCGGCGAACGCCAGATCGGTCTCTGGTCGAGTCTGTGCAGCAACATCGCGACGGAAGTCGTCGCGGCGAGCGGTTTCGACTGGATACTGCTCGATACCGAGCACGCGCCGAACGACGTAACCACCCTGCTCTCGCAGCTTCAGGCCATGAGCGGGGGGACGGCCACCGCCATCGTCCGTCCGGCATGGAACGACGCGGTTCTCATCAAGCGCATACTCGACATCGGTGCGCTCGGCGTTCTCGTACCGTACGTGCAGAACGCCGCGGAGGCCGAACAGGCCGTCGCCGCGACACGCTATCCGCCACGCGGCGTGCGCGGCGTGGCCGGCGCCGTCCGCGCCGCGCGCTACGGACGCGACCGCAACTACCTGCAAACGGCGGACGCAAGCATCTGCGTGCTCGTGCAGGTCGAGACGCGTTCCGCCCTCGAGCAACTTGAGGATATTGCCGCCGTGGCCGGCGTCGATGGAGTATTCGTCGGACCGTCCGATCTCTCGGCATCCATGGGGCACGTCGGCAATCCGCGCCACGAAGACGTGCAGCACGCGATCCGGGATGCCGTGGAACGCCTTGCCGCCGTCGGCACGCCGGCAGGCATCCTGGCCACTGCACCCGACGACGCGCGCCGCTATGTCGATTGGGGCTACAACTTCGTTGCGGTCGGCTCCGACGTGGGGCTGCTCGCGCGCGGCGCCGACGCGCTGGCGAGTTCGTTCGCAAGCCAGGAGCCCGCGCCGTAGGAATTCACGGCTGCTAGTCCGCTCTCATCCGCTCCATCGTGCGATGGATTTCGTCAAGGGTGGCTCGATACTTTCCTCAAACGATCGCACGCTGAAACGACGATACCGGATTTTCGCGTTCGCGACCTCGCAGCGGCTGGCTGCATACCGTGACCCGCGTATACTGGAGCGGTCGATCCGATCAGTGAGATACCGCACATGTGTCGTTCGATCGGTCTGCTTGCTGTCATGCTTCCTGCGCTCGTCGCCGGTACCCAGGCGCTCATCCCCGCACTTGCAGTGCTGACGCCAGGCATCGCCGATGCCCACCACTCGATCTCGGGCGTCTACTTCACTCGGCGCGAGGCGACGATCGAGGGTGTCATCACCCGGTTTCATTTCGTCAGGCCGCATCCCTACATGTTCCTGAGCGTCGATGTGGCGCCAGGTGAACCGCAAACCTGGCGGCTCGAACTCGACAATCAGTTCGAACTGGTCCGGATCGGCATTGAGGAAGACACTTTCAGGCCGGGTGACCGGATCGTCGCCACCGGCCATCCGGGCCGAGACGAGGCAGACTGGCTGTATGTCCGTCGGCTCGATCGGCCTTCTGACGGGCTGCGATACGAACAGGTCGGCCGTTCGCCGAGGGTCAATATCGACAGGGTGACCTCACAGCCCTGACAGCCTTCGGCGCAATCAGCACGGCGCAGTCCGGTCGGCGCCCGGCGGCGTGACGAGGCCGCGTATTACCACGCGCCGCCAATCCCGTCAGACACATCTGGTATAAACATCTGCGGATCAGGATCGAAATTCCAGGAGAGAATCGACATGCGCATCCGAACCCTGCTCGCCCCTTTCACCCTGCTTGCGTTTCTGGCGGCGCACGACGCTTCCGCCCAGATCGCCGATCCGTTGCCCGACCCGGTGCAGAAGCAGGGACTCGAGGTCGAGATCCGCGATGTCGTGAGACTCCCGCGGACGCTTGGACGCCTGCATGCGAGCCAGGACGTGAACCCCGCCGGCTGGGCGCGCGTGAGCTTCGTGCGCGACGCGCCCGACGGGCGCCGTTTCGCCAACGACCAGCGCGGTTACCTCTACCAGATGCACGACGACGGCGAACTGACCCTGTACGCGGACTTCGCCGCCGCTTTTCCGCTGGCCGTCTACAACCGCCTCGAGAGCGGCTTCATCGGCTTCGCCTTTCATCCGGAGTTCAGCGACAACGGCCTGTTCTACACCGTGCACGGCGAGTGGTCGTTCGCCAATCCGCGCGAGCCCGACTTCATCCCGCCGGGCTACAGCGAGTCCGACGTCACGCACCACAACGTCATCACGCAGTGGCGTGCCAACGATCCTGCTTCCGACAGCTTTGAGGGCACGCGCCGGGAACTGCTGCGCGTCGCCCATGTGACCGCCAACATGTCGCATCCGTTCGGCTACGTGGGCTTCAACCCGACGGCAGAACCCGGCGATCCCGACTATGGCCTGCTCTACACGAGCGGGAGCGACCTCGGTTTCAGCAACGGCGGCGGCCCGAACGCCAACAATCCCTCCCAGACGCAGCGGACCGACTCCGTCGTCACCGCGATCCTGCGCATCGATCCGCGCAGTCCGTCCGAGTCGGGCGGGACCAGGGGGCTCGGCGATTACACGATCCCCGAGATCAACCACTTTCAGGCGGACGGAGACTCCGAAACGCTTGGCGAAATCTACGCTCACGGCTTTCGCAATGCCCACCGCATCTCGTGGGACCTGACCGACGGCACGATGTTCGCTCTGGACATCGGCATGAACCACATTGAGGAGGTCAATATCGTCCACGAAGGTGGAAACTACGGCTGGATGGACCGCGAGGGCTACTGGGAGAACGGCATGATCCGTCCGGGCGGCGCGCTCAACCAGCTTTACGAACTACCCGCGGACGTGCTCGATGGCCGCAGTGAAGACGAATACACCTACCCCGTTGCCATCTACGATCACAACGAAGGCCGGGCGATCAGCGGCGGTTTCGCCTACTACGGCGAGATCGAAGCGCTGCGCGGGAAGTTCGTCTTCGGCGATCTGCAGCGCGGGCGGGTTTTCGCCGTCGATCTCGATGCACTGAAGGCCGCTGATGACGGCGTTCCAAGTACCGTGGCGCCGGTCGAGGAAGTCCAGCTATTCGTTCGCGATGCGAACGGCGAACCGGTCTACGTCTCGTTGCGCGATCTCATCAATCAGGCGAACGGCATGGAGTCGGCGCGCGCGGATATGCATCTGAGCCGAAGCAGCGAAGGCGAGATCTTCGTCACCTCGCGCCAGGACGGCTGGATCCGGATGCTCGTGCCCTGAGCGGCCTCGCCGCTTACCCCGAAACGGCAACGACTGCGGAGCCGCCGCGGGCAAGCGTCGCGGGTAATAGCTGTGCTGAACCGCAGCACGGCAGCAAGCGCCGCGCCCTCCGGGCTGGTTAATCGTGGGCTGCGGGAGTACGCCCGGCTCAGACGAACATATCGAACGGCTCGAAGTCGCCCCTGAGCAGTTCGCGCGTGTCGCCGTGACCGAGCCAGCCGCCGATCACCGTCGAGTAGACCCTGCGGAAGTCCGAGGTATGGACGAGGTTGTCGCCGTCGTCGAGCTCCGTCAGGCTCGGGATGTCTCCGTAGTGTCCGCCGCGCACGCCGTTGCCGGCCACGAACATGAGGTTGGCCGCGCCGTGATCCGTACCGAGGCTCACGTTCTCGGGCACGCGCCTGCCGAACTCCGAGAACACCATGACGATCACGTCGTCGGCCCGGCCGATCCTTTCCAGGTCCCGAAGGAAAGCCGACACGGCGTCTGAGGTGTACGTCAGCAAGCGCCGATGCACGTTGCCCTGGAAGACATGCGTGTCGAAGGCGTTGTTGCGGTAGGACGTGTAGTAGAGCCGGGTCGGCATACCGGCCTCGATGAGCGAGACCACCTTCGGCAAGTCGAGCCCCGTGACCCCGTAGTCGACCGGCGAGCGGTAGTTGGCCCAGGCTTCGCGCACGAGCGACGAGGCGTCCCTGGCGCTTTGCGCAATGTCATGCAGGAAGCGGCGCGAGGGATTGTCAATCCTTCCGGTGTGCGCGGCACCATCGAGCACGTCACGCTGTTCGAAGAACGCATCGCGCGAGAACCGGTTTGGGTCGTCGAAGACGACCGGCACGTGCCGGGCGCTCCTCACGGCCAGCGACTGTCGCGCGCCGATGTTCACCAGAAAGTTCGGCGGCGCATCGGGTGCGATCGCGTCGGCGGTGCGCCCGACCCAGCCGAACGGTTCACCGCTGTTCGGCGCCGCCGTGTGCCAGTAGGACATCGAAGTGAAGTGCGAGAACGACGGATTGTCGTAGCCGCAACCGTGCACGACGGCCAGCTTGCCATCCTTGAACAGCCGCTCGAAGCCGACCATGCCGCCGCTGAAGCCGAAGTGATCGTCAATCGGCAACAGTTCCTCCTTCGCAATACCGATCGACGGTCGATGCCGGTAGTAGGCGTCGTCGCCGTAGGGCACGAGCGTGTTGAGCCCGTCGTTACCGCCGGAAAGTTCGAGCACGACGAGAATCTTGCCGTCGGCTTCGGCCTCGGCCGCAAGCCGCTGAGCGGCCTGAGCGAAGAGCGGCGGAGTGCGCATGGCCGCACCGACGCCAAGCCCGCACAATCCCGCCCTGAGTACTGCCCTTCGGCCGGTCGAGGTCAGACGTTCGCGTTTCATGCCACTACCCCCTTGATTCGACCCGCTCACGCGAGCTGGTATTCCGGCTGGCTCATGAGCAGGTGCAGCACGAGCCTCAGCGCATCTTCCATGTAGGTCTCGGCCATCGCAACATCGGACGTTCCGAGTTGTTCGTCGAGGAATGCGACGAGCATCAGCCGGACATCGTCGCCCGGCGCCACGCGCATGAAGCGGTGGATCAGGTAGTCCACGACCTCGGTCGTGTCCTTGAGTTCAGCCTCGACCACCATCCGGCTCAGATCGACGCTCGCCGTATCGCGCGGAATTGCCTTGACCCGGTCGATCGCCATCTGCCAACCGCGAAAGCTCCCGTAGCGCGTGTTGAAATCCTCGTCCCGGTCCGCGAGCATGTTGGATTCCGCGATGACGGCCGTGTCCGCGTCGGGCATCGTCGCCGAGGTGATATCGAGACCGTCGCGGATATTGCGCGCGACCCGCTGTATTTCACCGCTGCCGTTGACGCGGTCGGGCGCCCGGAAGTTGATGTCCGGAAAAAGCACGTCGCGCGCAAAGTTGCCGCGTTCGAGCAGCAGGCCTGGCGTGACCCAGCTTCGACCATGAGCCCACCCTGCGACGGTCGGCGGGAAGAAAAGGCGCTGGCCGAGCGAACTCGTGGCGGAGTTGAAGTCCGGAATGCCCGGCGCGCCGTGGAGTCCGAGCTTGCGGTAGGTCGATACCACGAGCTGCACCGGGCTCTTGATCTGGGTGCCGACAGTCTCGGGTGCGTAGAAGTCGCGCGAGAGAAAGATCGTCTCGAGCAGCGGCCTGACCTGGTAAGCGGCGTCGCGAAACACCGTGCCGAGTTCCGTCTGAAGCTCCGGCGAAAGCTCCTGGCGAGCAAAAAAGCGATAGATCTTGCCGGCAATGTACTCCGCCGTGACGGGTTGTTCCATGATGATGTCGATGACTTCAACGCCATCGAATCGACCGGTCCTGCCGAGGAACGTCTTCTCGCCGTCGTCGTGCTGGGCTTCGTTGACGACGAACTCGAGATCCGCGTAGTTCCAGCCGGTGAAGGCGCGCGCGGCTTCGCGAATGTCCTGCTCGGCGTAGTTGCCGACGCCCATCGTGAACAGTTCCATGATCTCGCGCGCGAAGTTTTCGTTCGGAGCGCCCTTGACGTTGACCCCGGCATCGAGGAACGACAGCATGCCCGGATCCTGCGCCACCGCGACCATGAGGTCGCGGAAGTTGCCGAGCCCGTCGCGCTGATAGAGCTCGAGCTGCGCAAGGAGCTTGCGGTAGTCGCGCACCTTGCTCTCGCCGACCGCGAAATGGCCATGCCAGAAGAGCGCCATCTTCTCTTCGAGCGGCTGCGGGCTCGCGACCATGCGGTTCGCCCACCAGTAGGCGACGCGCTGAGTCTCGAGCAGACTCGCCCTGAGCCAATAGAAGAACTTGTTGACGACCGGTTGCAGCCGCCGGTTGCCGCCGGGCTTGACCTTGATGCCGAGTGCTTCGCCCGTCTCCCTGGCAAGTTCGGTCACCGCGGGCCGGCTTGGCGGGAAGGGCTCAAGGCCTGGGTCATGTATATCCGATTGCTCGAAAGGCGCCAGACCGGTCGCGTCCGCGCCCTCGAAATGCACGAGGTAAGCAACGGCTGCGGCGGGCGTAAGGCTGGCCAGCGCTTCGATCTCGGCCGGGGTGCCGCCGAATCCGGCGCGTTCGAGCAAGTGCGCGGCGAACTCGTAGTTCCAGTCGGCTGCGCCGATCGGTTCGAGATCGCCCTGCCAGGCGGCCCGATCCGAAGACTGGCCGTGCGCCACGCCACCCGCCTGGCCGATTGCCGTAATGGCCGCGGCGCCGAAGGCAAGCAGACTTCTACGTTCAATCATTCTGAGACTCCGTAATCATCGCTGCTGCACCGGCAGCTCCCGGCAACAGCCCCACTGCGTTTTGGCGGAAGACCGCCTCGCCGCAGACGGCTGATTGGCCGGCGGCGCGGTCTGCGGCCACGCGCTTCCGGCCTCCGCGCCTATCCCGATAGTATAGAATGCCGAGCCTGCGGGACCATACCTTTCACGCATCACACTACAACTCAGCCGAGAATCGATTCAGCCAAAACCGGGAGCGGCAGCGTTCCGGAAGTCGAGCAGGTTTCCGGGCCACCAGGACACGCACCGCCACAACACGATGTCCAAAGTCCTTATCAGCGACAAACTCTCTCCAACAGCGATCGAGGTTTTCAAGGCACGCGGCATCGAGGCCGATTTCAAACCGGATCTCGACCACGCTGATCTGCTTGAGTGTATCGGTAGCTATAACGGCCTCGCCGTGCGCTCCGCGACGAAGGTCACCGCTGAAGTGATCGAAGCAGCATCGCAACTGCAGGTGATCGGTCGCGCCGGCATTGGCATCGACAATATCGATCTCCCGGCGGCAACCAAGCGCGGCATCGTCATCATGAACACGCCTTTCGGGAACTCGATCACGACGGCCGAGCACACCATCGCGATGATGTTCGCCGCGGCGCGCCAGATTCCCCCCGCGGATGTCTCGACCCAGGCCGGCAAGTGGGAAAAGCATCGGTTCATGGGCGTCGAGCTTTACGGCAAGACACTCGGGCTCATCGGCTGCGGCACCATCGGGTCGATCGTCGCCGACCGCGCTGTCGGCCTGAACATGAAGGTCATCGTCTACGATCCGTTCATCTCGCAAGAGCGCGCAGTGGCGCTGGGCGTCGAAAAAGTCGAACTCGACGCGTTGCTCGGGCGTTCGGACATCATCTCGCTGCACGCGCCGATGAACGACCAGACGCGCAACATCCTCTCGGGCACAAATCTCGCCAAAACCAAACCCGGAGTCATCGTCATCAATGTCGCGCGCGGCGGACTCATGAACGAGACCGCGTTGCGCGAGTTGCTCGAGAGCGGTCATGTCGCGGCTGCGGCCTGCGACGTCTTCAGCGAGGAACCCGCAAAAGACAACGTGCTCTTCGGCGCACCGAACTTCATCGCCACACCGCACATGGGCTCATCGACCGCCGAAGCGCAGGAGAACGTCGCACGGCAGGTCGCCGAGCAGATGAGCGACTATCTGCTTACGGGCTCGATCTCGAATGCGCTCAACATGCCGTCGATCTCCGCGGAAGAGGCCCCGCGCCTGAAACCCTTCGTCGAACTCGCCGAGAAACTCGGCAGCTTCGCGGGCCAAACGGCCGACGAAGGCGTCTCAGCCATAGAGATCGAGTTCGAAGGCCAGGTGACCCAGCTCAACTCGAAACCGATCGAGGCGGCTGCCATTACCGGAGTGCTGAGGTCGATGCTGCAGGACGTCAACATGGTCTCGGCGCCAGCGATTCTCAAGGAACGGGGTATCCCGCTCGTCGTGTCGAAGTCGGAGACTTCGCCGATCTACGAAAGCCTGATCCGGGTCCGCGTGCTCACCGGCAAGGCCTGGCGCCGGCCTGCGGGCGCCGTGCTCGCGGGCACGCCCAAGATCGTCGAGGTCAGGGGCATAGCGCTTGAGGCCCAGTTCGCGCCGGTGATGCTCTTCACCTACAACTCCGACGTGCCCGGGTTCATCGGGGCGCTCGGCACGATACTCGGCGAAGCCGACATCAACATCGGCACCCTGCACCTCGGCCGCAAGCGAGCGCGCAAACAAGCCGTTGCGATCGTCGGTGTCGACGAACTCCCGCCGGACGAAATCATCGCCGCGATCCGCAGCCTGCCGCATGTCCGATACGCGAAAGTTCTGAAGTTCTGATCGGCGTGGCGCGATCGTGCGCCCTGCACCGTCGGCGCGCTGCGGGCTGCTTCCCTGAGCTCATCCCCGCGCTTCGGCGTTCAGCGCCTTGAGCCTGGCCTTGCGCTTGGCTTCGAGCAGCCAGTGCGGACAGGCACTCTGGTCGGCATAGAGAATCTCGCATTCGTCGCAACGCACGCACTCGGTCATGATGATCTTGCGTTCACGAATTGCTCCCCACTCGCACGTCTTCTCGCATAGCGCGCACTGGCTGCACTCCGACCAGCGTTTGATACGAAACACAGTCAAGGCCGACACGAGGCCGAGCGCAGCGCCAAGCGGACACAGAAACCGGCAGTAGAAGTTGCGCACGAATATGCTGACAACAAGCAGAGCGCCGAGCATGACCCAGAGCAGGGCCGTCGAATCGAGCGTGAACATCCAGAACGGTTCGATATAGCGGTAGAAAGCGATCTCGCGCGTGACGAGGTAGTAGCCGACCGCAGCGAACAGAATCGCGTACTTGATGTAGCCCGCCCGGTGCTCGAGCTTCTCGGGAATGTCGATTTGCCACCTCGAAGGCACGACCGCATCGATAAGCTGCGTGAGCGCGCCGAAGGCGCAAATCCTGCCGCAGTAGACCCGGCCCCACAGCACCAGCGTCACCACGGTGAACCCGGCGAACGCATACCAGGCCATGCTGTAGGAGAAAATCGGCAGGTTGCCGGTCAACGTGCTGAAAATGTTCACGACCGACAGAAGCTGGCTCTTGTAGAAGCCCATGTAGAGTACGCAAGCAACGAGCGTCACGTACTTCAGCGGTATGCTCTTGCGCAGGAAGCTGACCATTGCGAGCGTTGCGAACGCGCCGAAGAGGCCGATGTCGAGCGCCTGATCGCCGAAGAGCTCGAGCAGCGTCGGCTCGGCATCCTCGAATTCGTCGAAGTTCCAGCCGTCGCCGTCGGCTTCGCCCTGCGCACGCAAGGCGCCAGCGGGTAGCGCCGCAAATCCGGCGAATCGGATCGCGGCCCGGCCGAAGCGCGAAGCCGCCACGCGCGCTGCGATCACTGTTCCGGCGGCACGAGGTGGGCGCGCGCGGCGCGGCGCGAGCTGTTGCGCACGGCGCGGCTTGCGCTTCTCACGGTGATCGTCGCTCTTGAGATCGAGTCGATATCCTCACCGACCCGAAACCTGTCGCGAATGTTCTTGCGTTCGAACTGGGACACGAACGAAGGCAGGTCGATCGAGAAGTAGCCGTACGGTTCGCGATGGTCGGTCACGAAGACGCGCGAAATTACACCGTCGGTGTCCATGCCGACGAGCACCTTGATCGGCCCGTCATAGCCGCGCTCGAGCGGATCGAGTTCCGTGGTCCAGAAGGCAAGGCCCAAAAGCTCCGGCTCACCGCTCACCGTCGCAGGACCGTACGCCTTGAAGTGCGGCGGGTCGCCTTCCTTGCCCGAAAAGCTCACGGCCTCCGGAAAAAGCTGCTCGAGCTGGGCCTGCAACTGTGCGTCGTCGTTCTGGCCGTTGACGACGGCCGCGCCAAGCAGACAACAGGCGATGAGCATCGATGCGACACGGGACACGGCAACCTCCTTTAGTCGCGGATTATCATGGGCTGGATGAGTGCGGTCAATTTCGGTCGGGAACGGGCCACGACGGTCACGTAAATTGGCCAAATCGCGGCCAGCGTGCAAAATACGGGACCCATGAACACAAACTTCGCAAGACGACTCCCGATTCTGCCACTGGCCGCAGCAGGCGTGCTGATGCTCGGCTCTTTCGACGCCGCCGAGGGGCAGTCCCGCCAACTGATGCTACGGCTCGAGGGCACGTCGACGCTCGATTGCAGCTTCTCGACGCTCGCCACCGGCGACTGGGACGATGCCGCAACCGCCGTGGGGGTCGCACCGACGGAGTTCGAACTCTCCTTCTACGACATCGACGTCGACGAAGGTACGGCCGAAGCCGAAGGCCAGTTCGGCTCGTCGTATATCGTCGTGCGCTACTCGTCAGGCTACCTGCACCTCATGCAGATGCTCGGTGCGGGGCCGTTGCGGCTCACCACGGTGCTCGCCCAGGAGCTCCCCGACGGCCGGCTCATGGCGATCCACACGCGGCACGAGTACTCACCGACGATCCTGCCGGGATTCACCTCAAGGCCGGAGATGTATGTCGGCGGCTGTTCGGTTGAGTAACCACCGGGTGCGGGGAATCGCACAAGCAGCCGCTTGAAACGCGCCGTAAATACATCCATGTAGGCTCCACGCGCGCATCCATGCGCGCGAGGGTTTCAAGCGGCTGCTTGTGCGACTCCCCTTGCGCTTTCGGCAATCGGGAAGCACGGGTGTGTAAGGGAGCCTGCGCCGCAGGAATTCACGGCTGCAATTCCGCGTTCATCCGTTCCTTCGATCGATCGATTGCGTCAAATTTGGCTCGATACTTTCCTCGATCGATCAGACGATGGGACGGCGATATCGGTTTTTCGTTGTCGCAACTTCCTGCGGCGCAGGCTCCTGTCGTCTATTGCCCGCCCGCAGGGCTCGCGAACTCGTAGCGCGGCAAGGCGAACGCGACGAGCGTGGTGCCGGACGGAATCACCATGAACTGCCGGCCGTCGAGCATGTAGGACATGGCCGCGGCACCCCAGATTCGCGAACCCGTGGGGTAGTACCAAAGATTCTCGCCGGTGGCCCCGTCGAACGCCATGAAGTTGCCCTGGTGGTCGCCCGCGAAGACGAGCCCCGCGGCCGTGCTCATGACGCCCGCCATCGTCGCTGACGGGTAACGGAACTCCCAGCGGCGCTCGCCGGTCATCACGTCGATCGCACGCAGGGCACCGTATTCGACATCGCGGTCGGTCCACACGACGCCGCCGGTGGTGGCTTCGCCGCGAACGTACTCGGGTTCGAAAGGCACGTAGCTCGAGCAGGTCTCGCGCGCATTCACGTAGAAGAGCTCGAGCGCCGGGTCGTAGGTCGGCGGCATGAAGTTCGTACCGCCCCACTGGTCCGGCAGGCAGCCCCCGCTGCCGTCGTTGTTGAGCACGATGGGGCGGCCGTCGGCGCCGATCTCGCGGGCCCATGTCGTGTCGGTGAAAGGCTCCGCGAGCAGCAGCTCGCCGTCCGTGCGATCGAGCACGTAGAAGAAGCCGTTGCGATTGGCCACCATGACGACCTTGCGTTCCTCGCCGTCGATCATGAGTTCGGCCTGCACGGGCACGTGATTGGAGTCCCAGTCGTGGATGTCGTGCGGAGTGAACTGATAGTGCCACTTGAGCTCGCCCGTCGCCCCCTCGACAGCGACGATCGCCGCAGTGTACAGGTTGTCGCCCAGGCGCGAGGCGCCGTAATAGTCGGGGTTCGGGTTGCCCGTACCCCAATAGAGGAGATCGAGCTCAGGATCGTAGCTTCCGGTCATCCAGGTGCCGCCGCCGCCCTGCATCGCCGCTTCCTCGTTCGGCCAGGTCTCGCTGCCGGGCTCGCCCCAGTCCGGAATCGTGTAGAAGCGCCAGACGAGGTCGCCCGTCTCAGGGTCGTAGGCGTCGATGAAGCCGCGCGTCGGGTACTCCCCGCCCGAGATGCCGACGATGACCTTGTCGTCGATGACAAGCGGCGCGAGCGTCGCCGCATGACCGATCTCGTAGTCGGCAAGCACGACGTCCCAGAGCACGTTGCCGGTGCGCCGGTCGAACGCGAGCAGGTGGGCATCGAGGGTCACCATGAACAGGCGGTTCCCCAACATGCCAAAGCCTCGGTTGACAGGCGCGACCCTGCCGTAAGTGAGGTTGTCGGGCAGATCGCGCTGGTAGGTCCAGAACGGACGGCCGGTGCGCGCATCGAGCGCCCAGGCGAAGTTGTTCGAGCCCGTCACGTAGAGCACGCCGTCGTAAAGAAGCGGCGTCGTCTCGAAGCCGCGTCCGCGCGTCAACGTCCCCGTCTGGAAGGTCCAGGCCGGCGCCAGGCGGTTGACGTTGTCGCGGTTGATCTGCATCAGCGGGCTGTGACGGCGCCCGCTGTAGTCACCCGAGAAGGTCAGCCAGCTCGACTGATCGTCGAAACCGCGCAGGATGTCCGGGTAGCTCACGCCCGGGTCGGACGGATCGCCGGGCACGGTGTCGGAAGGTTCGCTTTGAGCGAGAAGAACGCCCGCAACTGTCGTCGTGAGCAGCAAGCCGGACGCGAAAACCAGAGTTTTTCTCATCGACATCGGGGGTCCTCCTCAGCGGGAAGCAGACGCATCCTCGCGCAGCGTGCCCAGAAAGGCGAGCAGATCGTCGAGCTCGCGCTCGCTCAGGCGCAGTCGGCCGAAGCGCGGCATCAGCGACTCGTCCTCGTGAACGAAGCTGCGCAGATTCGCCTTGAGATAGCCCTGCAACCGCGCGTCGGCGTCGACGACCTGGATCGAGAACGCGTCTTCGCCCTTTACGACGCCTTCAATGCGTTCGCCGTCGGCCGCGACCAGCGTAACCGTGCGGTACCCGGCCTCCATGGTCTCGCTCGGATCGCGAATCGACCCGATGAGCGCCTCGCGGGAACGTACCGCGGCAATGTTTGAAAGATCGGGCCCCAATGTGCCGCCATCGCCGTCCACGCGGTGACACTGCGCGCAGTTCGCGGCGAAAATCTCCCGGCCGGTTCCTGCGTCGCCACCGGCAGGGTCGAATGGCGGTACCGTGCTGATGTCCCTGAGGTAGGCGACCATGGCCCACAGTTCCTCGTCGGGCGCGAAACTCGGCGGCATGACGGCCCCGTCGACACCCTCGCGGATCGTCTCGAACACGCGCTCGTCGTTTGTCCCCTCAAGCCAGAGCATCGTGACATCCGGTCCCGTCGCTCCCTTGCCGTCGGCGCCGTGGCACGCAGCGCAGCGATTGGCATAGAGCCGCTCTCCCGCCCGGATCGCACGCGCGTCGCCTTCGAACGGATTGCTGACCTGGGCGCCGGCGTGCAGCGGCGCTGCGAGACAGACGATTGCGAGCAATTTGGCCGGCGTGCCGGGCATTCTTTGCACCGATTCGGGACTCCGACGGACGAGCGCCGACAAGTATACGTGGACACGTCGAGCGCGGCACTCCGACGCGGAACCGGCAGCCCCGGCGGGCCGTATCGGCCTGTTTCGTCGCGGGACAGGGAAGACCGGGCACGCAATCGCATTTACTGACACCGCCCGCCGTGCAAGGACGCCGCAGTTCGTGGCATATTTCTCGGCAACCGTCATTTCGAGCCCAACATGATCGACACCAGGATCCCGTATCTGCCCCCGCTCGCAGCCGCTGTAATGCTGATGGCCCTTGCGGCCGTCGCGAACGGTCAATCCGAAGGACGCGTGACACCTGACTACGAGCAACTGCCCGACTGGAGCGGCGTATGGCAGATGACCAGCAACACGGTGTTCGACCAGGCAACGGTCGAGCCGCCCGGTGGCAGCTCCAACACGCCCGGCACGCGCGAGTACCCACCCTACAACGACGAGTGGGAAGCGAAGTACGCGGCGAATCGGGAACTCGTACGGCAAGGCCGGTTTCCCGACCCGATCACGACCTGCGGTACCCCGACGGGCTACCCGCGCCTCATGAACCTTCCGGGCGCCTACGAGTTCGTCCTGCGGCCCGAAGGGCTCTGGATCCTGACCGAGGACGGCCCGAACATCATGCGAATCTACACCGACGGCCGCGACCACCCGGGCCCGAACGACCGCTGGCCGACCTTCAGCGGCGAATCCGTCGGCTACTGGGACGGCGCCACGCTCGTGTTCGAGACGATCAGCCTCAAGGGCGACGGCGACACGATCCTCGACCGGACCGGCCTCGTGCTCAGCGAAGAGGCGCAGATCGTGACCCGCATGCGCAGCATCGAAACCGATCTCATCGAAGCGCGCTTCACGATAGAGGACCCCGAAGCGCTCGTCGCACCCTGGAACGTCGTCAAGCAATACCGCCGGCTCGAACCCGGCACGCGCATGTTCGAATTCGCATGTGCCGAGAACAACCGCAACCCCGTCGACGCGGCGGGCCGGACCCTGACGCTCGACGCCGAGGGCAATGTCCTCGATCAGCCATGAGCGGCCGGACTCGTCAACTGCGCCAGCGTGTCTGGGGGTCTGCAGGGACATCGCACTTGCCGGCCGCAACATTCCACACCGAAACGCTGAATCACCCACGGAGCCAATGAAATGAACGCTCGCATCCTGACATCGCGCGTCGTAGTGCCGATCATTGCCAGCGCCGCCGCAGTCGTCGCGACCGTCGGCCTGACCGCCGTGCCCGGGAGCGCTGCTGCCCACCACGCCGCCTCGATGTTCGATCGCGAGCGCAGGGTCGAACTGACCGGCACCGTACGCGAATTTCAATGGACAAACCCGCACATCTGGATCCAGGTCCAGGTGGCGAATGAGAACGGCGAGATCGAGGAGTGGAGCGTCGAGGGCGGCGTACCGAACCGGCTCTACCGGGCGGGCTGGCGTCCGAACAGCTTCGAGCCCGGCGACGAAGTCACGATCCGCGGTTTTCCGATGCGCGACGGCGGGCGCGCAGCACTCTTCATCGGCGCGAAGCTGCCCGACGGGTCGACGCTCGGCCGCTATGAGTAGCGTCCGCGGCGCCGCCAGTCGAGCTATTCACGATCAGACGGCTGCACGCTTATCGGCAGGAGAGCCTGACTTGCCGGCACCGGCTCCTGTATCCTTGCGCCAATCGAACGAAAGCAGCCAGCCGGCAGTTCCAATTGCGGCAGGCGAGAACGCTTTCAACGACGAAAACAACCGGGTTGCAAGCTTCAACGTTGAGACTTGCAACATCAAATCCTGAAACCGGGAGGCACTGAAGTCATGACCAGGAAATCTATCGGCGCAGCAATGCTGTGCGCCATGGCCTATCTGACCGCTTCCGGCGCCGGCGCCCAGCTTCCGGCGCAAAGCGAGGAGGAACGCCAGGCCAATATCGAGCTTGGGCTCGCGCACGAGACCGCATTCGAACTCTACGAAGCGCTGCAGGAACGTGCCGGCGGCGGCGACCGGCTCCAGTGGAACGCATTGCCTGACTGGTCGGGCGTGTGGTCGCGGCCCATCGAGCACATCGCATTGTTCGACCCGGTACAAGACCGCGGCAGCCCGCCGACCGCGCAACTGACGCCCGAATATCAGGCCACGCTCGAGCGCAGGCTCGAAATGGTCAGCCAGGGGTTCGAGTACGACCGTCTCGGCCGCTGCGATCCGCCCGGCGTGCCTCGCTGGTTCACGGAACCCTTCCTGCGCGAGCATGTCATCACGCCCGATCAGACGTGGCTCCTTAACGAAGTCGCGAACGAAGTGCGACGCGTCTACACAGACGGCCGAGGTCACCTGCCGGAAAGCGACCGTTTCGCGACCTGGGACGGCGACTCCATCGGGTTCTGGGACGATGGCAGACTCGTCATCCACACGAACCAGCTTTCACCCGGCGAATATACGCGAGGCCAACCCGACCATACGGATCAGGTCGAGGTCGTCGAGATCTGGGAGAAGGTCGATGACGACAGCATCGTGGTCGACGTCTGGGTCTACGATCCACCTGCTCTCACCGCACCGTGGTACGTCAGGCAGCACTACGAGAAGCTGTCGAACGAGGACGGGAGCCTGCGCATCCACTACTGGCACTGCTTCGAAAACCAGAACAACGACGTTTTCGAGACTGACCAAGGCGGTACCGACTTCGTCGACTTCGATTTCACGGATATCGACGACGACTGACGCGGGAGCCAACGGACGCACAGGAGACCTGCGCAGACGCGTTCTGCGCCAAGATCCGGCAGCAAGCTTACGGATTCTCTTCCGGTGGCGACTGGACCTCCAGGCGACCCTCGATATAGGCCACGCGCTGACCTATAAAGGAAAGTTCGGCTTGCAGGGAATCGAGCCTCAACTCGACCTGACCGAGTCTGGAGTCGATTCCCGCCAACCTGGAGTCGACCCCGGCCAGCCTGGAATCGATCCCTGCATGCTGCGCGATTATCAGGCTTCCGAGCCCGAGACCGAGCGTGACGCCCGTTCCGATAATCGCCCAGAATTCCGAACTCACTTGCCGTTCTCCACGAACTGTTTACCTGGTGGGCATCATACACCCGGATTGACGGTGGAACATGCAGTGAATTGCAGCAAGGCGTCTGGAAACGATTACCGTCAAAATGCGCACCTATGATGAGTAAGCCGACCGCGGTTGTCGGTGTCAGTTACTTATCGAAACGACTCACGCTTCGGTTTATCGGTTTCTTCTCATTGGCGTCTCCTCGCAAGGCTATCCTGCCAGAAGACACCAATTTCAAGCTGTGTCACATCAGGGGGGCTATGGACAGCCCGCGGCACACGCTGGCTATCTGCCGGCCGCAACACCACGATAGTCGCGGTAGTCGCTTCCATCACTCCCGGCCGCACCGAACTGCAGGCTCGCAAGTCGCGCATACACCGAATCGCGCTTGACGAGTTCGTCGTGCGTGCCGATGTCCACGATGCGCCCATGGTCCATGACCACTGTTCGGCGTGCCTCGAGCACGGTTGCGAGCCTGTGGGCGATGACGATGGTCGTGCGCCCTTCGGCGAGGCGTTCGAGCGCTGCCTGCACGAGCCGCTCGTTCTCCGCGTCGAGCGAACTCGTCGCTTCGTCGAGCAGCAGGATCGGCGGATCCTTGAGGATGGCGCGGGCGATCGCGATGCGCTGCCGCTGCCCGCCCGAAAGGCGCGTCCCGCGCTCGCCCAGAAACGTATCGTAGCCTGACGGCAACTGCCGGATGAACTCGTCCGCTGCAGCGGCCTGCGCGGCCGCCTCGATCTCGGCGTCGCTCGCGTCAGGACGCCCGTAGCGGATGTTTTCGCGGACGGACGTTCCGAAAACCACGGTTTCCTGCGGAACGAGGCCGATGCGCGAGCGTACGGCGCGGGGATCGGCCTGGGCGATGTCGACCCCGTCAATCCTGATCGTCCCCGATTGCGGATCGTAGAAGCGCAGCAACAACGCAAAAAGCGTACTCTTGCCGGCGCCGGACGGACCAACGACGGCGAGCCTTTCGCCGCTTTCGACCGAAAGATCGAAACCGTCGATGGCCATCGTGCCGGGCCGTGACGGATAACTGAACGCGACCGACTCGAACCTGATGCTGCCCTTGCTGACCGCCGGAAACGCGACCGGTTCCGACGGCGCGACGATATCGGGACTGGCCTGAAGCAGCTCGACGAGCCGCTCCATGGCGCCCGCCGCGCGCTGCACCTCGCCCCACATTTCGCTCAGGCCGGCTGCGGAACCCGCCGCGAAGATTGCGTACAACAGGAATTGTCCAAGTTGTCCGGCCGTCATGCCGCCCGTGAGTACCGACTGCGTTCCGAGCCAGAGCACGAACGTGATCGCACCGAAGATGAACAGGATCGCGGTCACCGTCAGAAACGACCGCACCCGGATTCGCCGCACGGCCACGCTGAATGCCGTCATCACGGCCTCGCGGTACTGCTCGCTCAGCAGGCGTTCGAGCGTGAACGCCTGCACGATCGAGATCGCGTTCAGGGATTCGCCGGCCAGTCCGCTCGTATCGGCGATCCGGTCCTGGCTCGCCCGCGACAGGACGCGCAGACGCCGGCCGAGGACGATGATCGGCACAAGCACGAGCGGTACGAGGACCAGAATGACGCCTGCAAGCCCTGGGCTCGTGACCGCAAGCATGACGGTGGCGCCGACGAGCATCACGGCCGAACGAATGACGATCGACAGACCAGAGCCCGTGATCGACTGGATCAGCGTCGTGTCGGTGGTCAGACGGGACAGGATCTCGCCGGTCTTGGTCACCTCGAAAAACGGTGCATCGAGCTTGACGACGTGTCGATAGACGGCGGCACGGATGTCCGCGACCACACGTTCCCCGAGCCACATGACGAGATAGAACCGCAACGCCGCAAAAAGCCCAAACACCACGGCGACACCGAAGAGCGCAAGGAAGTAGCGGTCGATGGTCGCGGCATCTTCTGCGAGCAGGCCACGATCGATCAGGTAGCGCAGCGCCACGGGCAGGCTGAGCTGCGCGGCGGCAGCAAACAGGAGCGCCGCCACCGCGAGCAGCAGCGTGCCCAGATAAGGCCTGATGAAAGGCACGAGTGCGCGCAGGGGCGCGACCGAGCGGCTCTTCGGGCGTTCGGAGGTGTCGGTCATGGCGCCCTATTCTCGCCGAAACGGCCACGTATCGAAATGCGGGGCACGCGAACAACGGCCGATCCGAGAGCGGATTCGGCACTGTCACCGGGGATACACGCACAATGGCGGCGCGGCATGCCCGCTCCGACCCGAGCGCAAGCGCACTGCCAGCGCAAGGCCGCGACCCCGCGTCGATGACTTCCGAGCGACCTGCGCGGCGACGAGCGCACACAGGGCTCGATCGGACTTGCCGAGTCGCGCTTCAGCGACTCCGAAGCACGCCGGCGTAGCTATACTGTCGCGGCTCGGACAACCGAGGGGATTCAGCATGCTCAAGCCAGCCGTTGCTGCCGTCGCGATCACCGTTGCGATTGCCGCCACACTCATCGCCAGACCCGCCGCGGCGCAGGGGCCGCGCTGGTCGCCACCGTTGCCGGAGCTTCCGCAGGTCCTGGTGAGCTTCGATTACTCGATCCGCGTCGTCGAAGTGGCCGGCGGTCTCGCCAACCCCTGGAGCCTGGCCTTTCTGCCCGACGGTGACCTACTCGTCACCGAGAGACCGGGACGGCTCCGAATCGTACGCGACGGCAGTCTTGACCCCGAGCCCATCCCCGGCGTTCCCGATGTCCGGGTCACGGCGCTCGGCGGATTGCTCGACGTCGTGCTGCATCCCGATTATGAGACGAACGGTATCGTCTACCTGAGTTACTCGAAGGACATCGACGGTGAGAACTCGTCGACGGCCATCGCGCGCGGCCGTTTCGACGGATCGAGGATCGACGGAGTCGAAGACATCTTCGTCGCGAGCACGCGAAGCAACTCCGTCGTGAATTTCGGCGGCCGCATGGCGTTCGGCCCGGACGGACACCTGTTCATGGCCATCGGCGAACGCCAGGAACAGGACCGCGCGCAGGACACGATGGACCACGGGGGCAAGGTGATTCGCTTACACGACGACGGCAGCGTTCCTGACGACAATCCCTTCGTCGGAGAAGCGGGCCATCTGCCGGAAATCTGGTCGCTCGGGCACCGCAGCCCGCAGGGGCTGGCCGTGCACCCGGAAACGGGCGAGCTCTGGGAGAACGAACACGGGCCGCTCGGCGGCGACGAGATCAACATCATCAGGCCCGGCCGCAACTACGGCTGGCCGATCGTGTCCTACGGCAGCGATTACGACGGGACGCAGATCACCGACACAGGCCTGACGTCCCGTGACGATCTCGAGCCCCCGTTCATGTACTGGCTGCCGTCGATCGCGATCTCGGGCATGAGCTTCTACACGGGAGACGCCTTCCCGGAATGGCGGGGCAACGCCTTCGTCGGCGCGATGATGGAAGGGCGCATCGCCTGGACCGGCCATATCCAGCGCCTGACCTTCAACGACGCCGGCGCAGCCATCACACGCGAGCCGATACTGACCGAACTCAGGCAGCGTATTCGCGATGTCCGTCCGGGGCCCGACGGGCTCCTCTACGTGCTCACGGACGAGAGTTCCGGGGCGCTCTTAAGGATCGAACCTGCCGAGTGACTCCGGCGCACTCGCCGGGCGACTACCACTATTGCGGACGCTGCGACTCGCGCAACGCCCGAAATTCGCTGGTTTCGCTCCAGGCGGGCCATTGATCACCGTCGGCCAGCCTCCTGCCCATTCGGTAAAGAAACGTCAGGTCCTCCACCGCACCTGCCATATCCCAGTCCGGCTTCACCTCGTCGGTGACCTTGTGGTAGTCGTTTACGGTGTACTCGTTGCGCTTTTGCAGCCCGTACCCCTCCGGCTTGTCGATGTATTGCACCCCCGGATCCGCATAGAACGCCGGAATGCCGGCCCTGGCGAAGGCGAAGTGGTCAGAACGGTAGTAGAACCCTTTTTCCGGTTCCGGATCGGGCGCGAGCGCGCGGCCAAGCTCTCCGGCCACGTCAGCGGCGATGTCGTCGAGTTCCGACTGACCGAGACCGACGATGGTCAGGTCGCGAGTCCTTCCCCACTGATTGAGCACATCCATGTTGAGCACGGCAACGGTCCGGGCGGCCGGGTACAGTGGGTTCCGGCTGTAGTGGAACGATCCCAGAAGACCCTGTTCTTCCGCCGTGACGGCCAGGAACAGCACCGATCGGCGCGGCGGCTCAGGGGCCAGACTGTAGGCGCGCGCCAGTTCGATGAGCCCCGCCGTACCGGTGGCGTTGTCGGCCGCGCCGTTGAAGATCTGGTCGCCTTCGAGGCTTTCGTCGCGGCCGAGATGGTCCCAATGGGCGACATGGATGACGACTTCGTCCGGTGCCTCGCTGCCTTCAACCTTGGCGACGACATTGCGCGAGTCGATTCGGCGAATCTCGTTGCGGATTTCGATCGACCCGGACACTCCCAACGGGATGGGCTCGAAGCCCCGAACCGCGGCCTCCCGCTTGGCGGTCTCGAAATCGAGCCCGGCCATCTCGAAAATCGCCTCCGCGGTGGCCCGCTGCACCCATCCCTCAACTGTGGCGCGGCTCAGGTTGTCGTCCGGCGCCGCCAGGTCGAACGACTCGCCGAAGGGTGTCGCGCCAATCACCTCCCACGGATAGCCGGCCGGTCCGGTCTCGTGAATGACCAGCGAACCCGCGGCCCCCAGTTCCGCAGCGATCTCGTGCTTGTACATCCAGCGACCGTAGTAGGTCATCGCCGGCCCGCCGAAAATGTCGTCAAGCGGCGGATCGTTGACCAGGAACAGGAGGATCTTGCCGCTGAGATCCGCATCGCCGAAGTCGTCCCAGTCGTATTCGGGCGCGCGAGCACCGTACCCAACGAAGACGAACTCGGCGCCGTCGACGGTCACGGCGTCGACCACATGCTTGCTTGCAGCCACATAGTCTGTGGCCGGTTCAAGGGTGATCGTATCCGCGCCGCTGGAAACCACCAGATTTTGCGGCGGCAGCGGGGTGATCCCCACCAGCGGCACATCCTGCACCCAGGTGCCGTCCGGGTTGCCGGGTACCGATCCAAGCGCGCTGAACTGCTCGATGAGATAGCTCACGGTCAGTTCCTCACCCGCCGACCCGGGCGCGCGGCCTTCGAATTCGTCCGATGCCAATACCTGAATCCCGGCAAGCAGCGTCTGTGCGCTGATGCCCATCGCGGACACGGTCGCGGCATCCTCTGCAGCGTCCGCTGTTACGGTCGATTCATCCGCCTCCGGTCCCGCCGTCTCATCCGACGTGCCGCCTCCACCGCACGCCGCCATGACCGTTATCCAGCCCACCCACAACCATCGATGCATGTTCAAACCCTTTCCGAGTGCTGTACCACGTCTGCCCGGCGTAGTGCCGGCCCTGGCCAAACTCGCCACACAGTAGCAGAGCCTGTTCCAGAGGTTTCCCGGGGTCTCGATAGATGTAGCCGTTCGCCGTATACACGTCAGGCCGCTGGCGCCTGGGACTACTGTGTGCCGTCTGCCTCCGCCTGCTCCGCCAACTCGGTCTCCCTGAGCCGCTCAAGCTCCTCGAGATCACGGTTGTTCGTGCAGTAGAACTCGTTGATGGGATCGGTCGTCAGCGTCCAGCGGCGCGGCGCCGATGTCCACGGCTCCGTGAGCACCTCGGGATCGTCGACCGTGACCTCGACCGTCAACCAGTTCATCGAGGGCCTCGAATACCGCTCGATGACGCGCAGTTGGTCGCTGTGAAACCAGCCGTTCGGCAGGATGTAGGTGCGCTCGTCGAAGTCGGCCGATTCGACGACGAGGGTATCGCCGTCCCAATGCGCCGTGCTGTTGCCGTGAAAGAGCGGCTCCGGGTACTCGGGAATCGGACGCCCGTCCGTGTAGATGACCCGGAAGTTGTTGAGCACCTCGTAGAGTTGCGCGAAAAGACCGGGTTTGTGCACGAGCATCGTGCCGTAGGGATTCTGCAGCCAAATGGCCGGAACTCCGCGCGGCATGCAGTTGACCGACGACTTCGATAGCTCGACCTCGAGGGGCGTCATGGCCGCCATGCGTTCCGCCGCCCAGGGCTGGAACGACGGCGGCTCCTCGGGCGTGACGTCGGGGTCGAACTGGCGCCTGGCTGCGGGATCCACACCGAAGCGCCCGGAAACGCCCTGGCCCGCGCTGTTCGGCAGCCAGAGTCCCGTAAAGTCCGGTTTGCCGTTGGACAGGCGTGGCGCCGGCCCGCCCAGCGGCATGACGCCGATCATGTACTCGGTACTTGCGCCGTCCTGACCATCCTGTGCGCACAAGGTCCCGGTCACAAGAAACGCCGCCGAGAGCACTGCGGCGAAGGCGAAACGGGACCCGGCGCCAGCGGAACGAGAAGAATGCCTCACCGCATGCGATGCGCTGTTTCGCCACGATCTGCCTTGCTTCATCGTCACTTCCCCCGGCCGCTTCTCGCCTGCGGCATCGATCCCGGCGAAGCGCCGGTCACCGGATGCCGGTCGTTCGGCAGCGTCGAACGCTTCGTTTCCGAGCCTGTGTCCCCGCGCTTGAGTTCCGAGCCTTCGTCCCCGAGCTTCAGTTCCGAGCCTCGGTCCCCGAGCCTCCGTCCCCGCGCTTTGGGCAGCGTGCCTCGGTCCGGCGCCGCAGTCAGGCGCATCAGTTCTGGATCTGGCCGACCTGGCGCAGAATGCCGTCGGAGACGCGCATCGTGCCGGCCGCCGCATACCGCTCCCTTCCGTTCCTCGCAAGACACCCCCTGACCCAGACCTCCTGGCCGATGTTCTCCATGAAGACCTGGCGCGGCGTCCCGGAACGTTTGAGCGTGATCAGCGCGTAGGTCTGAAACGACCACTCCTCGACGTTGCCGCTCTCATCCTCGACATCAAGGTAGAAATACGCGTGCGGATTCTGCCAGTCGAGGCGCGTGAGTACGCCGGTGAAGTCCCTGCAGTTGTCGGCATCGAATTCAGCGGCGAAGGCATGATGCGCTTGCGCCGGGACCGTGAGCAGTAGCGACCAGACGGCTGCCGCGCCAGCAATCGGAACCATGACTCGTCGCATCGAATCCTCCTTCGCTGAGGTTCCGACAATCATACAAAATTAAATGGCCTGCGAGGCAATCCGGCCGAACGCCTCAGATCCCGAACACGACCCCGAGCAGTGCATAGACCACGGCGACGACGGTCACCACGCCGAGCAGATTGAGCCAGATGCCCGCGCGCACCATCTGCGGGATCGATATCGCGCCGCTGCTGAAGACGATCGCGTTCGGCGGCGTGGCGACCGGCAGCATGAACGCGAAGCTCGCGGCGACGATGGCCGGAACCGACAGCAGCAGCGGATCCGCGCCGATGCTCACGGCAAGTGCCGCAACGATCGGCAGGAAGGTCGCCGAAGTCGCAATATTGCTCGTAAGTTCCGTGAGCAGAACGATAAGAGTCGCTACGACGACTACGAGCATGATCGTCGGCCAGGCATCGAGCCCCTGAAGAGCCACGCCGATGCCCGCGGCAAGCCCGGAATCGGAAACGGCCGCGGCCAGGCTCAGGCCCCCGCCAAAAAGCAGTAGCACCCCCCAGGGCAGGCGCTCGGCATATCGCCAGGTCATGAGGTAGTCGCCCCGGCCTGTTCCGCTCGGGATCGCGAAAAGGAGCAAGGCGCAGGCGATCGCGATCCCCGTGTCCGAAAGCAGAAGATCCGGAAACCAGTTCGTGAGCAAGGGACGAGTGATCCACAGGACCGCGGTCAGCGCAAACACCATGCCGACGCGCTTCTCGGCGGTCGATGGGGGACCCATGGCCTGCAGTGCCTCGGAGATCGCCGCGCGAGCCTCCGGCAGCTCGTCGCGGTTGACCCGATAAAGCCAGCGCGTCAGCAGCAGCCAGCAGAGGACCAGCATGATGCCGCTGACGGGAAGACCGATCACCATCCACTGGGCGAAGCCGATCTCGACGTCGTAGGTCTCGAGCATGAATCCGGCCAGCAGCGCATTCGGCGGCGTGCCGATCAGCGTGGCCACGCCGCCCACGTTTGCCGCGTAGGCCACCGACAGCAGCAGCGCGGTCGCAAATCCAGCCTTGGCCGGTTCGATGTTGCCATCGGCGTCGCGCGGAATGATCGAAAGCGCCACCGGCAGCATCATGACGGCTGTAGCCGTATTGCTGACCCACATGCTGAGCGCGGCCGTCGCTACGATAAACCCTCCGACCTGCAGGTCCTCGCGCGAACCGACGCGGTTGAGTACCGTGAGCGCAATCCGGCGATGCAGGTTCGATCGCTCGATCGCAAGCCCGATCAGAAAGCCGCCGAGGAACAGGAAGACCAGCGGGTTCGCGTACGGCGCCGCAGCCTGCTGGATCGGTGCAACGCCGAGCAGCGGGAAGATCGCAAGCGGCAGCAAGGCCGTCGCCGCGACCGGCAAAGCCTCGCTGAGCCAGAAGATCGCGAGCAGCATCGCAGCGGCCGCGACCCGCCAGGCAGCGGGCTCGAGGCCTTCTGGCGCCGGGAGCAGCAACATGAACACAAACACGGTCGGCCCAAGAACCCGGCCGATCGTGCGGCGGCGGTGGCTGACCCGGGTGGCGGGCGGTGCGGCCGCGTCTGCAGGCCCTGCGGCCCGCGCCTCGTTCGAATTCATCTCGTCAGCTTCCCCAAATCGGCCTGATCGCAGCCTGAGCCCGCCTCGCAGCGATACCCTATACTAGCCCGCGAACCTTCGAGGAGCCGACCGCCGATGACCGACACAACGCTCAATGGCCGCTGCCTTTGCGGCACCACTCACTACACGGTGACGGGAAATCTGCTGCGCTTCCTGCACTGTCACTGCGAACGCTGCCGCCGGGCATCGGGCACTGGCCACGCGTCGAATATTATCCTGAAACCTGCCAGCCTCCAGTGGCAATCCGGGAAGGATTCGATCAAGCGTTACAAGGTGCCGGACGCGGATCGCTTTTCCACGGCGTTCTGTACCCATTGCGGCGGCCCCGTGCCACGTGAGCACGGCGACATGGTCGTCGTGCCTGCGGGCACCCTCGACAGCCCACCCGAGCACGGGCCCGATGCGCACATCTTTTTGGATTCACGTGCGCCGTGGTCGTGCGACGCCGGTGGCCTGCCGGCGTTTTCCGAGTACCCGACGGCGTAGGAGCCTGCGCCATAGGAATTCACGGCTGCAAGTTCGCCTTCATCCGTCCCTTCGGCCGATCGCTGGAGTTCAATTGACCGCAGCGGCCCGAGAACTCGGAACGGCGGAACTCGCCCGGCAGTTGCGCGAGCTCGTCGCGCCGGAGTTCGTCATCGAAGATGCCGAGACGGCACGGCCCTACGAGTGCGATGCCCTGCCCATCTATCGCGAACTTCCGATGCTCGTCGTGTTGCCGGAGTCCGTCGAGCAGGTCCAGGCCGTCATGCGCCTCTGCCACGGCAAGGGCGCACCCGTTGTCGCGCGCGGTGCAGGCACCGGGCTCAGCGCCGGCGCACTGCCGAGCCCGGCCGCGGTCGTGCTCTCGCTCGCGAGGCTCGACCGGATCCTCGAGATCGACCCGCTCGCACGCACGGCGCGCGTGCAGCCGGGCGTGCGCAACCTCGCGATCTCCGAAGCCGCAGCCAGGTACGGCCTTTTCTACGGTCCCGACCCGTCCTCCCAGATTGCCTGCTCGATCGGCGGCAACGTCGCGGAGAACTCCGGCGGCGTGCACTGCCTCAAGTACGGCCTGACCGTGCACAACGTGCTTCGCGCCGAAGTCATTGACGCTAGCGGTGAGCGCTTCGCGGTCGGCAGCGAAGGTCTCGACGCGGCAGGGTTCGATCTCATGGCGCTCATCACGGGCTCCGAAGGCCTGCTCGGCGTGGTCACCGAGATCACCGTGAGGCTCCTGCCCACGCCCGACACGGCACAGGTCGTCATGGCCGCGTTCGACTCGGTCAGCCGCGCCGGCGACGCCGTCGGCGCCGTAATTGCCGCGGGCATCGTGCCCGCGGGCCTCGAGATGATGGACGGACACGCCATCCGCGCCGCCGAGGCGTTCGCTCAAGCGGGCTATCCCACCGACGCGAGCGCGCTGTTGCTCTGTGAAATCGACGGCACGGCCGAGGAAGTCGCCGAGCATTGCGGGCGCGTGGAACGGATGTTCGGCGACCTGGGGGCGGTCAGCATACGAACCTCACGCAACGACGCGGAGCGCGCACTGCTCTGGAAGGGTCGGAAATCGGCGTTTCCCGCGGTCGGGCGCATCTCACCGGACTACTACTGCATGGACGGCACGATCCCGCGCGGAAAGATCGCCGAGGTGCTCACTGAAATCGACCGCATGGCGGCAGAATACGGTCTCAGCGTCGCGAACGTCTTTCACGCCGGCGACGGCAATCTGCATCCGCTGATCCTGTTCGACGCCAACGTGCCCGGCGAGTTCGAGAAGGCCGACGAGTTCGGCGGGCGGATACTCGAACTCTGCGTCGCCGTCGGGGGCTGCATCACGGGCGAACACGGGGTCGGCATCGAGAAACTGCGCCAGATGCCGGCTCAGTTCACTGATCCCGAACTCGAACAGTTACACGCCGTCAAGCACGCGTTCGACCCCTCGGGCAAGCTCAATCCGGGCAAGAGCGTTCCCACGCTTCGCCAGTGTCAGGAATACCGGACTTTGGCGCGCACACGGGAATCCGCACCGACAGGACCAACCTCGGCACCGCCGAGCAGGACCCTCTCGCGTATGCGCAAGTCCTCCACCTGACTACAAGCCGCGTTCAACATGGCCGACATCTGCGATCAGATCATCGAAAGTATCGAGGCCGCGCGCCGCAATCGCGAACCGCTCAGCATCGTCGCCGGCAAAAGCAAGCGTTTCATGGGGCGCGCGAGCGGCGGAAACCCGCTTGACACTGCAGCTCACGAGGGCATCGTCAGTTACGTGCCCGGTGAACTCGTGCTGACCGTTCGTGCGGGCACACGCCTTGCCGAGATCGAGGAGGCATTGGCCGAACACGGCCAGGCGCTGCAGTTCGAGCCGCCGAGTTTCGACGGCGCGGCAACAATCGGCGGCACGCTCGCCTGTAACGCGTCGGGGCCTGCGCGGCCATGGAGCGGCTCGGTGCGCGATGCGGTGCTCGGCATCGAACTCGTTACGGGGCGCGCCGAACGGCTGCGCTTTGGCGGCCGCGTCATGAAGAATGTCGCCGGCTTCGATGTCTCGCGCCTGCAGGCCGGCGCGCTCGGCGCCTTCGGCGTCATTACCGAAGTCAGCATCAAGGTCTTGCCGCGCCCGCGGCACACGGTCACGCTCGTTCGGGACTTCGATGCAGCCGACGCGATCGTGCACATGAACGAACTAGCGGGTACCGCGAAGCCCCTCTCCGGCGCATGCTGGCATGGCGGAAATCTTTACGTGCGCTTCAGCGGCGCGGAATCGGCCGTCGAAGCGGCGGCACGACAATGGGGCGGCGAACGGCTCAACGCGGCGGCGACTCCGCGGCACCGCGAACGGCTCAACCCGGCGGCGACGCCACAACGCGGCGAACCGTTCGACCCGGCGGCGACTCCGGGACAGAGGGAACCGCTCGACCCGACGGCGACTCTGCGGCACGGCAAACCGCCAAACGATGCGGCCTCGTTCTGGCGGGACCTGGCCGAGCAGCGGCTCGCCTATTTCCGGACCGGCGCACCGCTGTGGCGCTTCTCGGTCAGATCGTCGGCGCCGCTACCGCGGATCGACGGCAACTGGCTCATCGACTGGGGCGGTGCGCAGCGCTGGATTCAGGGCGACTTCGACAAGGTCGAACTCGAACGCCTGGCGGAATCGGCGGGCGGCCACGTAAGCCTTTACCGCGGGGGCGACCGTGAGGGCGAGGTGCATCACGCGCTGCCGGAAGCGCTGAAGTCCCTGCACCTGCGGCTCAAGGACGCGTTCGACCCCGACCGGATCCTCAATCCCGGGCGTCTTTATGGCTGGATGTAGGATCGCTCGAATGCGAGCGCGACAGGCAAACCGGAATCCTGTAAGGACATCCGGAATCGGAAGGACATGACGGGGCCGCATGCAGACACGAATCGCACCTGACTACGCCGACATGCCCGGGATTGACTCCGCCGATGCGATCCTGCGCTCGTGCGTGCACTGCGGATTCTGCAACGCCACATGCCCGACCTACCTCGAACTCGGCGACGAACGCGACGGCCCGCGCGGGCGCATTTACCTGATCAAGCAACTGCTTGAAGGTTACGAGGTCACGACGCGCACCCAAACCCATCTCGACCGCTGTCTGACCTGCCTCAACTGCCAGACGACCTGCCCTTCCGGCGTACAGTACGGCCGGCTGCTCGACATCGGCCGGAACCTCATCGAACGGCAGGTCCGGCGCCCGTTCCGGCAACGGTTCGCGCGGTGGCTGCTCATGCTCGTTGTTCCTCACCGGCGGCGGTTCGGAACTTTCCTTTTCGTCGGCCGGTTGCTGAGACCCATGCTGCCGGCGGCGCTTCGCGCGAAGGTCCCGCCGCGCCGCCGCAGTTTTCGGGCTCAGCGGGATCACATCGGAAAACCCGTTCGGACCGGAACCGACTCGACAGAGAACTCCGGTATGACCGCCGGTAGCCGCTCGGTCTCCGCAGGCGGCACGAACGGCTTCAGTACGCCCCGCGCCGCAATGGCGGCCCAGCGCACGGACGGCACGCCGCCACGCAGCGTGCTGGCGCTCGACGGCTGCGTTCAGGCCGCCGCGACGCCTGCGACGAACGAAGCCGCAACGCGCGTGCTGGCCCGGCTCGGCATCGCACTGGACAGTGCCCCGGGCGCCGGCTGCTGTGGCGCGCTCGCCTTTCACCTCGGCGATCATCGGGCCGCGATGGGCTACGCACGACGCAATATCGACGCCTGGTGGCCCGCGATCGAGCAAGGCGCCGAAGCGATCGCGATCACGGCCTCCGGCTGCGGCCCGATGGTCCGGGACTACGGCGAGATTCTGGCCGGCGACTCTGCCTACGCCGCCAAGGCCGCGCGGGTCGCAGCGCTGACGAGGGACATTTCCGAGATCCTGTGTGCCGAAGATCTTTCGACCCTGCGTCTCGATGCGCCTGCCATGAAAGTGGCCTTTCACTGTCCGTGCACATTGCAGCACGGCCAGAAACTCGACGGTGTCGTCGAGGGCCTGCTCACGGCGGCGGGCTTCGACCTCGCGCCAACCACGGATCCGCACCTGTGTTGCGGGTCCGCAGGCGCCTATTCCCTGCTCGAACCCGAAATGAGCAAGAGCCTGCTCCGCAAGAAGCTGGCGGCGTTGACGGTCGACCGGCCGAACGTCGTCGCGACGGCCAACGTCGGCTGCCAGCTTCACCTTGAGACGGCGTCCGAAGTACCCGTGAAACACTGGATCGAACTCATCGACGCTGCAATTGGCGGTGTTTCGTAGACCGAGGTGCAAGCCCCGCACCGCACCGACACCGGCGAGGCGCCCGCCGGCAAGGCGCGAGGAGGGAGCACATCGGAAAATGGAAGTGAAACGCCTGGCCGAAGACTGGCGCGGCGGCCTTCCGCCTTACGCAGCGGAGCGTTTCCCGCGGACGGATCGCGAACTTCGCGACGATGCCGTCGCGCAGCGGAGAACGGAATCGCGTCCGCGCGGCGCAAGCCCGCCGAATACGGCGAATACCGGCGCCTGTTCTGCTATCGTGGCAAGGCGATGACGACACCCTCTCCACCGGAAACCGAAGGCCAGCAACCGCCGCCCGAACACGCTGCCGGCGCCACGCCGGAAGCGGCCGGACTGTACGGCTGTCCGATGCATCCGGAGATCGAGCTGGACCATGCGGCCAGTTGCCCGAAGTGCGGCATGGCGCTCGAACTCCTGTCCCCGCCGTCACCGGCGACGACGACGGAATGGACCTGCCCGATGCATCCGGAAGTCACCGCAGCAACTGCCGGAAGCTGCCCCTCCTGCGGGATGGCGCTCGAGCCCCGAACGATCAGCGTCAGCGATGGCGGAAACGCCGAACTCGCCGACATGACGCGTCGCTTCTGGATCGCGGCGCTTTTGAGCGTACCTGTAGTGATCGTCGCCATGGGCGACCTGCTGCCGGGACAACCGATCTCGTCGTTCCTGCCCGCTCGCCTGCGCCCGCTGGTCGAACTCGTGCTCGCCACTCCGGTCTGCGTGTGGCTCGCCTGGCCGTTCCACGTGCGCGCTTCGGCCTCGTTCCGCGACGCATCGGGTGAGGTTGCCGTCTACTTCGAGGCCGCTGCCGTCATCGTCACGCTCGTGCTCCTCGGGCAGGTGCTCGAACTTCGCGCCAGGGACCGCACCGGATCGGCGATCAGGCAACTGCTCGAACTCGCACCGCATTCCGCGCGCCGCATGAACGCCGACGGGACAGAAACGGACGTTCCGCTCGACGCCGTTCAGGCCGGCGACAGGCTGCGCGTGCGCCCGGGCGAGAAGGTGCCCGTGGACGGCGTGGTTCTCGACGGGTCGAGCGCCGTCGACGAATCGATGGTCAGCGGTGAACCGATTCCGGTCGAGAAGGGTCCCGGCGACGCGCTTATCGGCGCAACAATCAATGGTACAGGGTCGCTCACGATGCGAGCCGAGAAGATCGGCGCGGACACGATGCTTGCGCGCATCGTCGCAATGGTCGCCGAAGCGCAACGCAGCCGCGCACCGATTCAACGGCTTGCGGATGTCGTGGCAAGCTGGTTCGTGCCGGCTGTCATCGGGATCGCCATCGCCGCCTTCGTAGTCTGGGCCCTGGTCGGCACCGAGTCCCGCCTGGCCTACGGGCTGCTCAGCGCCGTCGCGGTACTCATCATCGCGTGTCCTTGTGCGCTCGGGCTTGCAACGCCGATGGCGATCATGGTCTCGACCGGCCGTGGAGCGACGCTCGGCGTGCTGTTCAGGAATGCCGAAGCCATAGAACTTCTTGGCCGCGTCGATACGCTGCTCATCGACAAGACCGGCACGCTGACCGAGGGGCAACCGACGCTCGTGACCGTCGTGCCGGCGCAAGGCGTGGATTATCAGCGGCTGATTGTCCTCGCAGGCAGCATTGAGCGCGGCAGCGAACATCGTCTCGCCGGGGCGATCGTCACGGGAGTCGAGAACCGAGGCGCCGCACTCGTCGAGCCCGGGCAGGTCCGCGCCCGCCCGGGCCGGGGTATCGAGGGCCGAGTTGGCGACACGAATGTGGCGCTCGGCAACGGACCGATGATGGATGAACTCGGTGTCGATTTCGACGATCTGGTCGATCGCGCCGAAGCCCTGCGCCGCGAAGGCGAAACCGTGATGTTTGTCGCGGCGGACGGTAAACCTGCCGGACTCATGGGCGTTGCCGATCCGATCAAGCCGCATGCTGCCGAAGCCATTGGCGCCCTGCAGGAGGAAGGCTTGAGGATCGTCATGCTCACCGGAGACAGCCGGACGACCGCCGAAGCGGTCGCTCGGGAGCTCTCGATCGACGAAGTCGAAGCCGGGGTCCTGCCCGGTACAAAGGCCGAAGTCGTGAAGCGCCTCAAGAGCAACTCGGTGGTCGCGATGGCCGGAGACGGAATCAACGACGCGCCTGCGCTCGCGCTCGCCGATGTCGGAATCGCGATGGGGACCGGAACGGACGTTGCAATCGAAAGCGCCAGCGTCACGCTCGTCAAGGGAGACCTGCGTGCGATCGTTCGAGCGCGGCGCCTGAGCCGCGTGACGATGGACAACGTCCGGCAGAACCTTTACTTCGCTTTCGGCTATAACGCGCTCGGTGTGCCGATCGCCGCGGGAGTTCTGTATCCGCTGTTCGGGTTATTGCTGAGCCCCATGATCGCCGCAGCGGCGATGAGCCTGAGCTCCGTCTCGGTGATCGCCAACGCGCTGAGGCTGCGCAACGCTCCGGTGTAGGGGCCGGCGCCGGCCCCCTGTCTGAAGGACCGGCGCCGCATCACGTCCGGATCAGTGCTCTTCCGCAGCCGGAGCTTCGGCGACCGAAGGCGGGAAAGTCTTGATGTACTCGACGATCAGATCCAGATCCTCGTCGGAAACCTTCTCGTAGTACGAGTAGCCCATGAACGGCAGCAGTTCGCGGCCGTCGCGGCTGATGCCGTAGACGATGGCGCGCTTGATCTCGTCGTCGGTCCACGCGCCGATTCCGAGCGTTTCATGCTGCGTGATGTTCGCCGCAAGCGCCGACCAGTCGTAGCCGAACGGCAGCGGGTAGAGGTTCATGCCGGAGCCGATGCGCGAGAAGTCCCCGATGCTCTCTTCGGCGAGCGGGGTGTGGCATTGCGTGCAATGGCCGATCGTGTGCGACAGGTAGCGGCCGTAGGCAAGCCGGTCGCTGGGCGGGATATCCGGCACGGGCTCCGTGACGGGCTCGACCCAGGCCGGCGGCAGCTCCATGTTGACGATCGATTCGGGAACCTCGCGCTGAACGGGGGGCACGGAGCGCAGGTAGGCGATGATCGCCGCCATGTCGGTATTCGAGATGTCGCGATAGTAGGCGAAGGCCATTGGCGGGCCCATGAGCGTGCCGTCCTCCCTGATGCCTTCGCGGATCGCCCGCTCGATCTGCTCGTCGGTCCACTCGCCGATACCGGTCTCGGGGTCCGGCGTGATGTTCGGCGCATAAGCGGTGAAGATCGGCTCCTCGATGACGAAGTTGCCGGCATATTCGAGCCCTTCGACCAACTCGCCGTTCTCGTCGCGGCCGGAATGGCAATTGCCGCACCCGGCAATGCCCTCGACGAGATATTCGCCGCGGCCGAGCAGATCGGTGAGCGGCGGGCTCGGCGCCACGAACGGCCGGTCGAAAACGTACGGTTCGGCTTCTGCTTCCTCGGCGACGGCCGCGTCGGCGGCATCGGCTGCAGCGTCGCTGCCCGTGTCCGCGGCGGCTTCGCTCCCCGCCTCGGCCTCATCGGCCGAGTCGGGCATCCCCGTGTCCTGCGAGCACGCAGCCAGCACGACAGCGAGCAGGCAGGCGGCAAGCAGGCGGTAAAGCTGCGTATACGTATTGGTGAACATGCTACTTATCCCCATCAGCGAGCGTGTTTCGCGCTCAATAATGCCACACTTGCCCGCTGCGTGGCACAGCAAGGGCGGCCCAAAAACGATCACATGCGTCGATCCCCGTGAGCCCACGGAAATCAGCCTGGCGGACGCCTCAGCTCACGATGGTTCAAGCGCCTCTACGGCTCTCGCTGCCCGAACCTCACGAACCTCACGAACCTCACGGATCTTACGGACCTCACGAACCTCACGGACCACACGGACCACAAGCCAGTATTCAGGCTGCCAGGCAGGCATCATGGTGGGACGACCGACGAGTAATAGGCGCGCAAGGTCTCCGCGATCTCCGGGAACTGACCCCACTCCTCTGCGCGGTTGCGGATCGCTTCTTCGACCGCATCGAGTTCTTCGATCACGCGCCTGGCGTCGTCGAAGCGTTCGAGCCTGAGATAGGCGTCGAGCAGCCAGTCGAGCGCATGGAAATCCCGCGTGTGCAGCGGCCGCTCCGTGCGTTCCTGCCAGCGCACTGAAGCCTCGTACGAGTCCTCGTTCGAGGCTGCGACCTCATCCCACATGCCAAGATGCCGGAAGATATGGCTCGGCATGTGCAGGGCGTGCGACGACGCGGGCGCGATCCGTGAGTAGACGCGCGCCTGACGCAGGCCCATCAGCGCAAACGTGCTCGTATCGTAGGCGTGCAACAGGTAATGCAGCGCGCCGGGATGCTCGCGATTGCGTTCGTAGACTTCCTCGAGCCGGCTCGCCGCAGCGACGACGTGCAGCGCCTGTTCGCGGTCGAATCCGGGCAGCGCGAGCAGCGCAAGCGACGCAAACGCGGCGGCTTCGTCGTCGTCTGGATAGCGGTTCGCGAGTTCGTCCATCGCAGCGGCGTGGCTTTCGCGCCGTGTGCCCGCCGGCACGCCCGCCGCGAATCGTCGCCTGACCGCATCCGCATAGGCGCGCTCACGCTCGGTCCACTCGAGTTGGCCGTTCGCATCGAGCGCGTCCATGCGCGCGACGACCTCGGCGCCAAGAACCTCGTTTGCGTCGCCGGGAACGGTACCGAGGGCGTTGTCATGCGTCATGGCCTCGCCCCACCAGGCCATTCCGAAGGCAGGGTCGAGTGTCTGTGCGGCCAGGAAGCGGTCGCGAGCCTCTTCGTACCAGAAGCTGTGCAAGGCGAGTACGCCGGTGATGAACTCACGTTGCGCCTCGGCCGATCCCGAGGTCGGGAAGTCGACCCTGCCGAGCAGCAGCGTGTCGCCGGGCCGGTCCTGGGCCGCAATGAGCCCCGTGAGACCCAGGGCGCAAACGGCCGCAAACAACCGCATTCGAACGGTCGCGCTGCTCCGCGCCAACGATACCCTCATCCATCCGTCCCCTGTGCTTCGAAGCGGCGTGCGCCGAAACCGGCCGCCCATCGGGACAGGCGCTCCCCGCTTGGCCGACGATGCCCGCTGCCCGCTTGAATCGCTTGTGCCTCGACTATACCCAAACAGCAGGCAAGCCGCGCCCCGGAATCCCACCGACCGGCAACTCGTTGCGTCCCGGGAATTTGGCCGCGGGCTGCTAAGATTGCACCCGGCTCAGCGAACGGAGACGGAATGTCGACCGCCCTTCTCAGGCGACTGCCTGCAATCGACAAGTGGCTCGTATCGGACCCGGGCGCCGCGCTCTGCGCGGAGTTCTCGCGTCCGGAAGTGTTGGCCGTCATGCGCGAACACCTTGCCCGAGTCAGGCGCGAGGTCGGCAACGGCGCGACCGAACTGCCCGAGTTCGAGAGCCGGCAGTACGCCCAGTTGCTGCGTGCCGATCTCGTCGCCCGCAGGCAGGCGAGCCTCAAGCGCACGATCAACGCGACGGGCATCGTCGTGCACACGAATCTCGGCCGGGCGCCACTCGCTCCCGAGGCACTCGCCGCGGTCGAGCGCATTGCGCGGGACTATTCCAATCTTGAATTCGATCTCGACACGGGCAAGCGCGGCTCGCGGCAAACGCACGTCGAAACGCTGCTGACGGAGCTCACCGGCGCACAGGCCGCGCTGGCCGTCAACAACTGTGCCGCCGCGCTCATGCTCGTGCTGCATGCGTTCGCCAACCGCCGGGAAGTCGTCATCTCGCGCGGCGAACTCATCGAAATCGGAGGCTCCTTCCGGATGCCCGACGTGATCGCCGAAAGCGGCGCGATCATGGTCGAGGTCGGAACGACGAACAAGACGTCGCTGGCGGACTACGAATCCGCCGTGAACGACGAGACTCGCATCCTGCTTGCAAGCCACCCGAGCAATTACCGTGTCATCGGCTTCACCGCCAAACCGACTCTTGCCGAACTCTCGGGTCTGGCTGCTAAGCGCGGTCTCGTTTTCGTTCAGGACCTCGGCAGCGGCAGCCTTATCGACATTGCCGCACCGGGATTCGAGGGCGAGCCGACGGTCCCCGACAGCATCGCCGCCGGCGTCGATCTCGTGACCTTCAGCGGCGACAAGCTGCTTGGCGGGCCGCAGGCCGGCGTCGTCGTCGGCCGTGCCGACCTCATCGGGACCATCAGGCGCAGGCCCATGGCGCGCGCGCTCAGGATCGACAAGCTGTCGCTCGCCGCGCTCGAAGCCACGCTGCGCCTCTACCTGCCGCCGCACGACCCCATGGCCAAGGTGCCTGTCCTGCGCATGATCGGCGAATCGAAGGCCAGCGTTGAAGCGCGCTCGAAGCGCCTGACGGAAGAGCTGTCCGTCCACACCGGCTTGCGCTCAGAACTCGCCGACGGCGTGAGCTTCGCAGGCGGCGGCGCGCTGCCGATGAGCGAGATTCCGACCAAAGTCATCAGGCTCGCGGTCGATCACGTCAGCGCGACCGATCTTGCGGGCCAACTCCGCGCTCGCGATCCCGCCGTGATCGGCCGCATCGCGAACGACGCGCTGACGCTCGATCTGAGAACCGTAGCGCCGGAGGAAACCGGCGAACTCGTCGCCGCGATCGCAGAGCTTGTAGCGTGACCGCCCGGACTGTGCTCGTCTCGATCGGCGGTGTGTTCGCGGACTGTCCCCGCGAAAGCGCGGCCGCGACAGCAGGGACCGTGGCGTGACCGCCCAGTTGACGCTCGGCGTGATCGGTCACGTCGACCACGGCAAGACCGCGCTCGTCAGGGCACTGACCGGCATCGAGACGGATCGGCTCAGAGAGGAACAGGAGCGCGGCCTGTCGATCGTGCTCGGTTTTTCCTGGCTTCAGACGAGTCGCGGGATCATCGATCTCATCGACGTTCCGGGGCACGAGGACTTCGTTCGGGCGATGATCTCCGGCGCCACCGGGGTCGACGGCATCATCCTTCTCGTCGCCGCGAACGAAGGCGTCATGCCGCAGACCCGTGAGCACTTCGATATCGCGCGTCTGCTCGGCGTCGACCGCGGCATCGTCGTGATCAGCAAGGCCGATCTCGTCTCGGCGCAAGAACTTGAGGCGACGATCGAGCGAATCCGCGCCTTCGTCCGCGGCACTCAATTGGAGTCCGCGACTGTCGTCGTAACCTCTGCGAACAGCGGACTCGGGCTCACCGAACTGAAGGCCGAACTCGAAGCGCTCGAGATGCCTGTCGATCGCTCCGACGGACGCGACTTCTACCTGCCGCTCGATCGCGTTTTCACGATGCGGGGATTCGGACTCGTCGCGACCGGAACGCTGCGCGGCGGCTCGCTGCGCAGCAACGCGCGCATCGAAATCATGCCGGGCGGCGTGCCGGCAACGGTGCGGGCACTGCAGATTCACAACAGCGGCACGGCCGCAGCGCACCCGGGGCAGCGCGTGGCCGTCAACCTGCGCAACGTCAAGCGCGAAGACGTCAGGCGCGGCGATACGCTCGCTTCGCCGGGCCTCCTGACGCCCACGCGGCGCATCAACGCAGAACTCGACCTGCTCGAGAATCACGAGGAAGCGCTCAGGAACAGCGCCACCGTCCGCCTGCTCATCGGGACGACCGAGGCCATGGCCCGGATCCGACTGCTCGACAAACGGGAACTCGAACCGGGCGGCACGGCCCTCGTCCAGTTGCGCTGCGACCGCGATATCGCGACGCATGCCGGCGAACGGTTCCTGATCCGCAGCTACTCGCCGATGCGCACGATCGGCGGCGGCCGGATCCTCGAGGTCAACGCCCGCCGGCACCGGCGCTTCGACGAATCGGTCACGAGCCGTCTCAGGGCAACGGCGGGCGGCGACCCCGTCGCGATTCTCAGCGGACTGCTCGCCGAGGCCGGCACGCAAGGCGTCGACATTGACGAGATTTCGGAGCGCCTGGGCCTCACGGAAGACGCGCTCGATCCGGTCGTCGGAGCACTCGACCCGGTTCTGATCGATGATGACACCTTCGTCGAGCGCGCCGCCTTCGACTCATTGAACGAACGGCTCGTCGCGGCGCTCGAAGCGTTTCACGAAGCAAATCCCCGGCAGCGCGGTCTCACGGCCGGCAGCCTGCGCTCGGCACTCGATGACGCGCCGGCTGAAGAGGTCTTCCGGCAGGCGCTTGCCGGACTCACGTCAGCCGGCAGGATCGAGTCCGACCGGGGCATGTTGCGCGTGGCGGGCTTCGATCCTCTCGCAGGCCTTTCCGAACATGAGCGCAGCCTGTCGGACCGCCTCGAGCGCATGTTCCTCGACAGCGGGATCCAGCCTCCGCCACCGGCAGGCGTCATCGGCAACGACCGAACGAAACGCAAGCTCTTCCAGCTCCTGCTCGACAGCGGCCAGCTCGTCCGACTCAGGACCTACGACCGCGGCTCCAATATCGTCGTGCATGCAGCGGTCCTCAGGGATGTCGAGGCCGAGATCAAGGCGCAGTATCCTTATCCTGAGCAGTTCGCGCTGTCCCAGGTTCGCGATCTGCTCGATTCGACGCGCAAGTACGTCGTGCCGGTCATGGAGCATCTGGACGCCGCCGGTGTTACCGTGCGCCTCGGCAACCTGCGGCGTTTGCGGGAACGGTGAACGATTTCCGGCGCGGCATGGAGAAGTCGACATCGGTGTTACAGTGCCCACCGGCAAGGTGCGGCGCTTCGGCTAACGCTCACTCGAGTCGACCGCCTCACGAAGAGATTGCGAATCGTACGGAGGTGAATGGAGTCTGGTGACTCCCCTGGTCTTCAAAACCAGTGGCGCGGTAATCCCGGGCGGCGGGTTCGATTCCCGTCCACCTCCGCCACTCCCACCTGAGCCCGGCGAACGGGACGCCCCGGCGGATGGCCCCGGTCGGATGACCGTGGCTGTTGTAACAACAGTCGCGGCCGTTCGGTAGAACGTCCAGCGCATAGCTGTTTTTCACGTCGCATGGCATCGCGGGTAGTGCTGCTTGGCCCCGACGGGCAACTCGGGCACGACCTGCGTCGCGCCCATGCGGCCGCTGGCGACCGATTCGAACTGCAAGCACTGCCACGCGCGGACCTTGATATCGCGGCTCCGGGAGAGATCGAGCATGTGCTCGGCGACAGGCGCTTCGACGTTCTCGTGAACTGCGCCGCGTTTACGGAGGTCGACGCGGCGGAAGACGACGCCGCGAGCGCCTTCGCGGTCAACGCGCACGCGGTTCGCTCGCTCGCGGCGGTCTGCGCGGCCAGAAAGGCGCGGTTCATCCACATCAGCACCGATTACGTATTCGGCGGCGACGCCTCACGCAAGCGACCGCTGCCCGAAGGCACGCCAGTCGCACCCGTCAACGTCTACGGCGAGTCGAAGGCGCTTGGCGAGACGCTCGCCCGCGAGGCGCACGACGATGTCGTGGTCGTACGAACCGCGTCCCTGTTCGGTGCGGCCGGAACCGGCGGCCGGGGCGGCAATTTCGTCGAAAGCGTCATCCGCGACGGGAAGGAATCGGGCTCGCTGCGCGTCGTTGACGACCGCACGATGTCACCGACCTCAAGCGCGGATGTCGCCCGCGTTCTGATACGCATGGTCACCCAAGGCTGCGCCGCGGGCTGCTATCACGTGGTCAACTCGGGATCTGCGACATGGTTCGAATTCGCGCGTGCCGTCGTACGCGGCGCCGGCATCGAAGCGATCGTGACACCCTGTCCCGCCAGCGAATACTCCTACCGCGCCGCCAGGCCGCGTTACAGCGTGCTCGACAACTCGAAGGCCGCGACCGTTTTCGGCGCGATGTCGTCATGGCAGGATGCGCTCGATCGCTACCTGCACCTTCGGGGACATCGGCAAGTGTAGTCGCACCCGGCTGAGCACCTCGCCGTCCGGGACAGCCGCCGTCGCGTCATGAACTGGCCCGATTGCCTCCTCCGTCCAAACAACGACCGCGCAAGCAACCAGCGACTCCAGCCTTCATTCGACGATCTCGTACTTCTCCCAGAGGTTCGCGGATTGAGTGGAGGACAGGTTGGGAGGCAGGTAGCGGCAGTCCGGGTGGTTCATGCGCTCGACCACGCTGGCATGGATCTTCGCCCCATGCGGAATCCTGCGCGTACGCTTGCCGCGCATCTTCCAGAAACCGCTGAAGGATTGATGAATCCGGTCGTATGGGTCTTGGCGGCGCTCGGCGAGTTCGACCTGTTCCACATGCAGCCCGCAGGCCACGGCCTTGTCGAGCATCCAGTGCAACGCGATGTGGCACAGGCCGCGCTCGTCGAACCAGCCACCGACATCGGAGTGACAGCCGGCGAACCAGACCTGCTCGATCGTCTGGCCGTCGGCGGCGTTTGCCTCATCCCACGGAAACGGCGCGAAGTCCCGCCGTTTCTCGTCGATCGCGAGCGCATGATAGGCGTGCGCGACGTCGGAATTGAGCCGCGCATCATGGAACCGTTTGCCGGCGTGCAGCGCGAGCGATTCGACGGTGTCCCACACGCCGATGAAGTGGACGGGACAGTGCCGGCCGAAGGACTCGCGGAAGCCTTGCGCGACGTTTTCGTTGTCGGCGCTGTTGTAGATCTTTGTCGCGTACTCGACGAGATTGTCGTGTCCCTCGTCAAGCAGCCCGCACTTGTGGAGCATTCCAGCCAGCGAGCGCACGGTGAACGCACCTCGGCTGAAGCCGAAGAGATACACGCGATCGCCGTCCTCGTAGCTGCCCATCAGGCAGCGGTACGCATCCTCGACGTTCTTCTGCAGGCCGTATCCGGTGGCCTGATCGCCCAGGGCGCGCAGCGTGCCGACCTCCTCGTGATACTCCCAGCCCCCCGTGCCGACACCGGGGTCGTACCAGGCGACCTGCCGCTCGTCCTTCTCGACGAGCACGTAGGTGTCCACGACGTTCGTGTTGTTGCGTCCGTATTCATTGCCGGTGCCGTCACAGCAGATGACGATGTTCTTCATGGTCGAGCGCCTCCGAAGGTGTTGTCCGGGTCGAGCGCGAGTTCGATCAGGTCGGAGTAGCGGATCACGGTCAGGACGGCAGCGCGCGCAAACTCACCGTACCTGTCCGAAACCGCGCGTCGATCGGGCATGGCCGCTCCTGTCGGATCTGTCTTCGCGCAAACGCCGAAACATACCCAAGCGTCGCATCGATGTCTCGTACCGAATCTGGGTTTCTGCACACTTCAACGAGGTTGGCCACGCTATGGTTGCCGGTGTAATAATCTCTCTGCCCTTTGCGAGACCGGAAACCTGAACACAGCGACGAACTCAAGGCGCCTGGCGTGAAAGCACGCGCCGGCGCGCGCGCTGCGATAGCCGTGGCGGCAGGCGTCACGGTTGCCGCTTCGCTTTGGCTCAACTCGGCTCGAAGTCAAGGCGGCGACGCACGTATCGAAGGGGAGCCCACATCGGAATTTCACTTCGCGCGGCTCGTATACAACAACGCAAGGGCCGGTCGTTGGGGCGCCGGCTGGCGCACGGACTACGCCGACGCGGAATACCACCTGATGCAGGGCATCAACCGGCTGACGCGCGTCGACGGCGCAGAAGTCGACTGGTCCGGCGGCGGCGGCCGTCTCATCACGCTCAACGACGACCGCGTTTTCGATTATCCCTGGCTCTACGCGGTCGAGGTCGGCCAGTGGTACCTGAACGACCAGGAAGCGGCCCTCCTCCGGGAATATCTCGAACGCGGCGGCTTTCTCATGGTCGACGACTTCTGGGGCGAGTACGAGTGGTCGATATTCACCGATTCGATGCTGCGTGTGTTCCCCGACCGGCCGATCGTCGACCTGCCCGAGGACCACGAACTGCTGCACGTCCTCTACGATCTCGATCAGCGCACGCAGATCCCCGGGCGCGGCGGACAGCGGCGCAATCTTGTCCCTCGGTGGCGGGGCATCTTCGACGATGACGGCCAGCTCATGGTCGCGATCAACTTCAACATGGACATGGGCGATGCCTGGGAGCACGCCGACGATCCGTGGTACCCCGAACCGATGACGGCGCTCGCCTATCGTTTCGCCGTGAACTACCTGATCTACTCGATGACGCACTGAGCCGACGGCGCCCCTTCGGCACTCATTTCGGTACAGCAATCGAACGCGCCGTTACACCGCAAATGCACTGCGAGAGATTGCAGGAAGGCGAGTCAGTCCTTGCGTCCCACGAGAAGCGTGTTCGGGCGATCGAGCCAGACGCATTCGGCATGAAATCCGGCGTCGCGCATCGCGGCAAGTTCGTCATCGAGCGGGAAGTAAGTGTCCTCCTCCGACCACTCGTCGAAGTGCTCATAAGCGCGCTTTTCCTCGATGCCGCACGAAACCAGGTGGGCCGCCCATAGACGGTAGGTGCGCTCGCGGACAGCGGGGTGTGCGCTGACGGTCACGTCGGCATTCACGAATACCCCTCCGGGACGCAGCGCCCGGTGAATCCTTTCGTATGCGGCAAGTTTCCCTTTCAGTGTCGGAACGTGATGCAAGGCCAGCGACGTCGCCACCGCGTCACATTGGGGGAGCGGCGCATCGTAGGAACTCTCGCTCAAGCGCGCACGGGTGCCGAACCGCTTGAGCCTGACGCGCGCCCTGGCAAGCATTTCCGGGTCGATATCGATGGCTTGAACGCAACCGACCTCGTCATGTTTCAGGATGGCTTCGGCCAGGGCGCCGGTCCCGACGCCGAGATCGAGGACCAGATCCGGGCGGATTGCGGCGATTTCATCGGCCGCGCGCTTCAATCCTTCTTCGTAGCCCGGGATGAACGTGCGGATGCTGTCGTCGTAGGTGTCGATCGCCAGGCGAAGATGAGTACGGACGGAGTGGCTCATGGATCAATCGCGGTGCGGTGGTTCATGGACGCTCGTGTGCGAAGCCAATTTGCACCGTCAAGTTTATCTGTCCCTGGCGTCGATTGTTCGCACTGCCTTGCCCACGTAGTACGTCAGATTTGCAGGGCGATCCTGGGCCGGCGCGCTCGCGGACCGGGATTGACGGTTCCAATTGCCGCGGTACGTTCGTAGCCGAGCGCGTTGAGATCCCGGATACAGCTTTCGGCAGCGGCCGCCGGAACCGCAGCCAGCAATCCGCCGGCCGTCTGCGGATCGAAGAGCAGCGGATAGTGCGGGTGGGCAGTGAGCTCAGCCGCAAGGTCGGCGCGCCGGGCGAGACGCTCGTTGTCCGGCTGCAGGCTCGACGCGAATCCGGCGCGGATCGACTCGACAGCTCCGGTAAGCAACGGCACTGCGTCCGCATCGAGCGTGATCGTCAACCGGTCGTCGCCGACCATTTCAAGCAGATGCCCGAACAGCCCGAAGCCCGTGACATCGGTGCAGGCGCGCGCGCCGTGCGCATGCAGGCAGACCCCCGCCTCGGCATTCGACTGCAGCATCGATTCGAGCGCGGCGTCCACCCAGGCACCGTTCGCCCTGGCGCGCATGTCAGCGGCGAGAATCGCGCCGGTACCGATCGCCTTGGTCAGGATCAGCACATCCCCTGCCCGCATGCCCCGCTTGAGCAACGCCGCGTCGCGGTCGACCAGGCCGGTCACCGAAAACCCGAGGCTGAGTTCCGCCCCTTCGCTCGTGTGACCGCCGACGAGTGCGGCGCCCTCGGCCTCGAACACCTCGAGCGCGCCCGCAAGCATCTGCCTGAGTTCCTCGGCGAGCTTTCGTTCGTGCCAGAGCGGCAGCGTCGCGATCGTCAGCGCGGCCTGCGCCTCGGCGCCGATCGCGAAAAGGTCGTTAAGACAGTGGTTGGCGGTGATCTGCCCGAAGAGAAAGGGGTCATCGATCATCGGCCGGAAGGCGTCGACCGAGAGCACCGAAAGCTTGCCGGCGGGTACCGAGACCAGCGCCGCGTCATCGGGCGCCTCCAGGCCGACGACGACATCCGGGCGACCGACGGGCTCAATACCGGCAAGCGCCGCCTGCAGCGTTTCCGCGCCAACTTTCGCACCGCAGCCACCGCAGCGCATGCCGTCGGCCGTTGCGGCGTTGGCCGGGTCCTCGCCGAGTTCCGGTGGTATGGTTCCAGGCGGCGTGTCGCTCATTTCCGGCAGTTGTTGATACTTCTCCATGAACCGCCGGTCGATTCCGTCCTTCCAGTTCCACACCCAACGCCCCTCGGCCGACCACTTGCCGCGCGAGGCTACGGCGTACGGCTGGCCGGTGCCGACCAGGCTCAGGAACTCGCGTTGCGGCCGATAGGCGGCAAGCGCCCGTCCGAGCAAAGCGTTACGCAGGTTGCGCGCCAGCGGGCGGCCCTGGCGGACCGCGAAGACGCCGGACTTCGGCCGCGGATCGTCACGCATCGCAGCGGCGTCTCCGGCGCCGAAAATTCGGGGATGCGAGGTCGACTGAAGGGTCGCATCGACGAGCAGGAAACCCTCGTCGTCGACCTCAAGGCCTGACGCCGCGAGCCAGGGCGCCGCGGCAGCGTTTGTCACCCAGAGGATTTCGTCGAACGGCAAGTCGTCTCCGGTGTGCGTGCGCAATCGTCCCGAAGCCGCCTCGACAACCCGGCTGTCGGTGTGCACGGCGATCCCGCGTTCGGACAGGATGCGCCGGAAGCGCCTTCGAACGCCCCGGTTGTGGGTCGGGAGAATCTCGGCGTCGGCCGTGAGCAGTTCGACGCTCGCCGTCATGCCGAGTGACGTGAGTCGGTGTTCGGTCGACAGCGCAAGTTCCACGCCGCCCGCACCGCCGCCGACGACGGCGATCCGCGTGGACCCGGTGCGGTACCGAACGCGCTCGACCAGCGCTTCCCAGCGTTCAAGGAACCTGTCGATCGGCTTGACGGGGACGACCGCATCGGCTCCGTGGTCGGCCGTCAGCAGGGACGGTGTCGACCCGCTGTTGATCGACAGCACGTCGTAGGCTAACGGCGGCCGGTCGGCGAACAGAACCGTGCCGTTGGCGGCATCGACACCGTTGACCTCGGCGCCGATGAAACGCGCTCCGGCGAATCGGCACAGCGGCACAAGGTCGATATGCGCCTCCTCGGGCGAATAACGCCCGGCGATCAGGCCCGGCAGCATGCCCGAGTATGGCGTGCGGCTATTGCGGCTGATGAGTGTTACGCGCACGCCAGGCAGCGGCTTCATGCCGAACGCCTTGACCACCGCCACGTGGCTGTGCCCGCCGCCGACGAGCACGAGATCCTTGAGCACGGGCGCCTTGCGCATGGGCGACTCGATCGTTCCTTGCTTGGGAAGCTGAATGTTATTTGATTGAGGGAACGAACGCGTTCGGTATGGATGAGTAGCGCGTCAGCGACTATCGTTACGCCTCCTGTCGACCGACTCGCACGGTGACAGTGATACGTCCGTTATTGACGCAGAACGCGGGTACGCTTCGGCGTGCCGACACTTCTTTCAGCATCGCCACAACCGACATCGCATCATGCCAAGACCAAGCCTATCCAAGTCGCGCTTCATATCCGGTACGCAATGTCATCTCAAGCTCTGGTATGACAGCTACGAGCGCGAGCTGGCGCCGCCGCCCGACGCCAGATTGCAGGCCACCTTCGATACGGGGCACGAAGTCGGGCTGCTTGCCTGCGAGCGCCATCCCGGTGGACACATGATCGGCCAGGAACATTGGCGCGTGCGCGAGGCGCTCGAGGAAACCCGCGCTGTGATCGAGGCGGGCAACGCACCGGCGCTGTTCGAAGCCGCCTTTCGGCACGAGGGCGTGCTGGTGCGGGCAGACATTCTCGAGCGTCTGCCGGATGGTGGTTGGCGGCTCGGGGAGGTCAAGTCCTCGACGAAAGTCCACGACCACTACCTCCTCGACCTGGCCGTACAGCTATGGGTGTTGCGCGGCGCGGGACTCGATGTGCACGAAGCTGAGGTCGTCACGCTCGATCGGGACTACGTGTACGACGGCGAGCGACTCGACCTCGATCGGCTGTTCAAGCGGCACCCGCTTACGGATGAAGCCGAAGCGCTCCAGGATCAGGTGGCGGGTGGGGTCCGGGAGATGCTTGCGATGCTCGGCGCGGCCGCCGCGCCTGAGATCACTCCGGGCAAGCATTGCTTCAAACCGTACGAGTGCGCCTACTACGGCCATTGCACACGAGATATTGACTGGCCCGATCATGGCATCGCTGAACTGCCGTGGCTTCGCGACAATCGCCGGAGCCCGCTGGAAGCGGCCGGGATCGAGGAAGTCCGGGACATCCCCGACGATTTCCCGCTGACCCGCCTCCAGAGCATCGTTCGGCAGGCCGTGCTGGAGGGTCGCGACCTCGTGCATGGCGACATCGCGGCAGCTCTGGCCCGGCTTGAGGGTCCGGTGCGCTACCTCGATTTCGAAACGATCTCCCCTGCCATCCCTCGCTTTGCCGGCACGCGCCCTTACGATGCGGTTCCCTTCCTCTTCTCGGTGCATACCGAACGAAATGGCGCAGTCCCCGGGCATACGGACTACCTGCACGAAAGCGGCGATGACCCGCGCGCGGAACTCGCCGTCCGCCTGATCGAAGCGCTGGGTACCGGCGGATCCATCTGCACGTACTCCGGCTACGAAAAACAAGTGCTTGGCCGGCTTTCCACAGCGCTGCCCGAACGTGCCGCGGAACTCGCGGCCCTGGCCGCGCGGCTGTTCGACCTGTTGCCCGTCGTCCGCGACAACTACTACCACCCCGACTTCGGCGGCTCGTTCTCGATCAAGAGCGTGCTGCCGGTGCTGGCGCCGGGGTCGGGTTACGACGATCTCGAAATCGCAGAGGGGACGATGGCTTCCGTTCAGTACACGCTGGCGCTCGCCAACGAGGATCTCGAGGAACGGGAGCGTACCTTCGCCGATCTGCGCGCTTACTGCGAGCGGGACACTTACGCGATGGTGCGGTTGCGGGAGGCGTTGGCCCAACGCGCGGCGGGCTGAGCAGTCACACATTTCTCCGGGAAAACACGCGACCGCCGTCTACAGGTACTGTAATCACACCAACCCGAGTTCCGCGAGCGCGTCGCGCCAATGCACACAAAGCACGCCACCCATCGCCATGCGCGTCGGATCCCGGCTGATGCAAAGAGCGGCCGCGTTTTTGAAATCTCCGGTGAAACGGGCGAGACCGCGCGCATCCCGATCGTCGACGCGCTGCGCCGACTTGATTTCGATGATCGCCTCCGGTTGGCCGGGGCGTTCGATCACGAGGTCGACTTCCGCTCCGGACCCGGTTCGCAGGTAGGAGAGCCGCCAGTCGGGATACCGGTATCGCGACAGATGCGCGATCTGGGTAACGATGAAATGCTCGAACGCCCTGCCGTATTCGTAAGTCCCGGCGTTCAGTGGAACCTGGAGCGTTCGGTCCAACGACCGCTTGACTCCGGTATCGAATAAATAGAATTTCGGATTGGCGCGCTGCTGCTTCCTGACGGAGCGGTGGAATGCGGGGAGGAGGAAGCCCACCAGGGTGTCTTCAAGAATGCTGAAGTACGAAATGACGGTCTTGGGATCCACGCCCACATCCCTGGCGATCCTGGCATAGTTGACAATCGTGCCGTTCGACTGTGCGGCAACCTCGAGAAATCGCCTGAACGGATCGAGCCGTCTGACGATCAGCTCCGCCACGATTTCCTCTTTGAGGTAGGTCAACGCATACGCACGCAGGTACGCTTGCTTGTCATCGTTTCCGCGCAGCGAGTAAATCCCTGGCAGTGTTCCCCAACTGAGAGCCTCGTCGAGATCGAAAGAGCCTCGGAGCTCCGGAGCCGTGAGCGGGTAGAGGTTGTAGACGAACGCCCTGCCCGCCAGGAGGTTCGATGCGCCCCGCCTGAGATTCCTGCCGCTGGACCCGGTAAGCACGAAGCGCTTCCCGGTACTCTCGATCAGTCGATGGACAACGTCCAGAAGACGCGGCGCACGCTGCACTTCGTCGATCAGGATCCACTCCACGACATCCGGCAGCGCCCAGACCTGTTGCTCCAGGCGCTGGGGACTCCGACGATAGCTATCTTCGTTCTCCGGATCGAGCAGATCGACATACAGAGACGTATCCGGACCGAACGCGGCCCGAATGTAGGTGGTCTTGCCCGTGCCCCGCGCTCCGAAGAGGAAGAACGAGTTGCTTCGGGTGGTCTGCAGGAGTCGGTCAAACATTCAGGGAGCACCATTCGAAATATGGATCGTACTCCATATTTTACGTCGATATACGGAGTACGATCCACATTTAACCGGCTCGGAACGCGGAAGCCGCCGCGTCGGTCCCCGTTCTCGCCCGGTCCACCTGGTCGGTAACGTCGCCGGTCAAGTATCGAACCGCGATCGATTTCGCGGAGTGAAAACATTTCTGCGACCGCGCTTCCGAGGCCGCGCAGGCACGCAGATGGACCCAGGAATTGCTGATCGAGCTTGTTGTCACAGTTCGGTAGCCAACCCTGACGCTCCAGTGTTTCGAGGTGCGGGAGGATTGGATGGAAATGGGTGGAAAATTGGGCGGTCCCAAGCCATACTGTTAATGGATGGGATTGGAGGTCGAAATGGGTGGCGGCATTCACACACGTTCGCTGAGGATCACACCTGAGTTTCTCACGCTTGTAGCAGAGATCGACGAGTTCAAGGGCGCCTGGTCGGCGCTCAGCCGTATCGCGCCTGAGCGTTTGAGCGCGCTGCACCGTGTTGCAACGATCGAAAGCGTCGGCTCCTCGACCCGAATCGAGGGAGCGAGCCTGAGCGACACCGAGGTCGAGGCACTGCTCGCCGGCCTGGAAGCGAAGCGCTTTGCTTCACGGGACGAACAGGAAGTCGCCGGCTACGCCCAGACTATGGAAACCGTCTTCGCACACTGGCGAGACATTGCGCTGACCGAAAACCACATCAAGCAACTGCATCGCGACCTGCTGCGGCACTCGTCGAAAGACGAGCGACATCGAGGTGACTACAAGAAGCACAACAACCATGTTGAAGCATTCGGACCCGGCGGTGAGAGCCTCGGAATCGTGTTCCATACCGCTAGCCCTTTCGATACGCCGCGGTTGATGACCGAACTGATCGAGTGGACCCGTGCCACGCTGAAAGCGGAAGATTGGCACCCACTCATCCCCATAGCCGTATTCGTAGTGGTGTTTCTGGAGATTCACCCGTTCCAGGATGGGAACGGCCGCCTTTCGCGGATCCTCTCGACACTGTTGTTGCTGCGTGCGGGGTACGACTACGTGCCCTACAGTTCTCTTGAAAGCGTGATCGAGCAGAACAAGGATGCGTACTATAAAAGCTTGCGACTGACGCAGAGAACCATCCGCACTCAGGTCCCCGACTGGCAGCCGTGGCTGAGTTTCTTCCTCAAGTCGCTACAGCAGCAAAAAGCGCGGCTTGAGAAAAAATTGGAACGCGAGCGGCTCCTCCTTGGCAATCTGCCCGACCTCTCGGTACGGATTCTCGAACTGTGCCGTGAGCGCGGACGGGTCACGGTATCCGAGGCTGTCGCAGTCACCGGCGCAAACCGCAACACGATCAAGGATCACCTCAAGGGGCTCAAGCGTGCCGGACACGTTGCGCAACACGGCGCGGGGCGGGGGACGTGGTACGGTCCGCATTGAGTTCACCCACGCGGTGCCCGTCAAGATCTGACTCTCCGGCCGATTACTGTTGCACACCACCATGCGCTGGCCACGACCGTCACCCGCCGTCGAGTGGTCCACAAGGAAGGCGTTCGCCGACGCCGGAGCCGTTGCGGAACTGTCAGGGGCGACCCTGTCTCGGCAATCGATACGACCGTATCTGTCGCACACCACCGTTATCGTCGCCTCACTAAGGCAACGGTCCACCTCGCGCTAAACTTCTCGCACGAAAAAACGAATATATCTGAGTCCGGAGTCCCACTTCATGAAACGATCGAACGTCAAGCTCAGCGCTACCAGGAAGCCTAAGCGGATTCTTTGCGGGCCGATTGACCCCAGCAACGTGGTCTTCAAGTCCGTGCCGAAATGGGCGTACGGCTACCTCGAGAAGCGCGACAACGACATTTTCGCCGCACTCGCCCGTGCGGATTCGGAGGCCGACTAAAACCATGCCCAGCGAGAATCCCATCGGTGATCGCCAACGCGATCGAATCAGCAAGCGAGACGGGAACAAGTCCGTCTTGGCCCTATACCTGCCTGCTCGACAAGACCTAGTCGAGCTTCATGACATCACGGTTCGGGAGCACGGAGGCAGTCTCGGGATTCGCGACGAGAACGCGTTGCTGTCAGCTCTCGCTCGGCCAAGAAACCAGCTCCTGTACGGACAACCGCTCGACTTGTTCGACGTAGCAGCCTCGCTCGCGTACGGAATTATCCGGAGCCACCCTTTCCAGGACGGCAACAAGCGAGGATCCTGGATCGCTGCGCAGGTCACGTTGATATCAAACGGCGTGGACATGAATATCGGCAGCGATGAAGCGCGAGACAAGATGTTTGACCTCGCCAACAAGAGAGTCGGAACAGACGATATCGCGGACTGGCTCCGTCAGAAAGCGAACCAGGAACACTTGTCATGACGCCTACGGAATATAGACATCAAGCGACATAGACGAACGTAGATGGCACATCACAAGCGAAAAGGAACGAAATCAACTCGCAGCGGCTGCTTGCTCTGCAAGCCTGAAAAGCGACAAGGAGCTCCGTTAGCACAGCGACAACCGCATAGCGTTAACAGACAGCTACAGCGTTACAGGAATGCTATGCGTCGCTATGCCACAACGGATATGCACGAGGGATAGGAGTCCGTCTAATGCTCCATCGGGAGCGCCAATTGTCGGGCAAAAACCCCCACTGTGCGCCTTGGTCGTATTCTTACTGGGATATTTGTGTGATTGGTTTCCGAACACTGCTCGAGCTTGCTTCCTTAACTGCTGTTACAGATTCCGATAGGTCAAACCAATTCTAATTCGGTCGTTCTTTCTTGCGAAGCGTTTCGTCTCTACCAGTCGCTTGGCTTTGGAATTGACTCGCCACTTCCTCGAACTTCTGTCGCAAATATGCGGGCTTCATGTTCTGCGTTGTCAAGAACCTCTTCGATGGTCGCGCCCGTCGAAATAACCTGTGGCAAGTCCACGAACTCCAGGACGTACTCACCGACTTCCGGTCGCAATACGCCGGAAGAGAGCGTAAAGCGAATCATGGGAGTAGCAATGAGAGCACAGCCCATGGGAGGTGGTACATCCACGAGTTTGCCTGGAGATGGCACATCTTCACCAGCGCGAATTTTCCTTGCATGGTCTTGCATCAGGAACTGCACGGCGAGGGCAAAAGGTTCGATCAAGGAGTCACTTTCGATAAGGCTCTCGATCCCTCGCAGCGGAGGGAAGCCTTCGAAATACGCGGGATAGCCTACGTAGGGCGTTTCATGAAAATCCGGAAACCCAATCTGGCAACGTTTATGCTTGGCCTCTACCCTGAGTAGTGCAGCATATCGCATCGTACTTCTTGCTTCCGTATCTGTTTCATCCTTGCGCCCAGGGTTTACATCGGAGTTTCATCAACCCATTCCAAAATCTCAGACAGTGGTCATTTGGAATACTTGAGCGCCATACCCCTCATGGAACGCCGGAATAATCACTCTACTTGCCGTCAATTCCTTTCGCACCCCGGCAAATAACCATGGTGCTCCACAAGCCGATCGCACATGCTCCTCAACCGCTCCCTCAACTCCGCTGGCCGCTCCACCGTGACGCCTTCGCCCCAAGTGAAGAGATGCCAGCACATTTCGTTCAGACTGCCGGAGCGAAATTGTACCGTCAACGAACCGTCCTCGTTCTCAAGCGGCGTCTGGCTCGGATGGAACAGGAAAGTCCTAGCGTCGCGCGCAGCGTTCGCATCGAAACGAAGCACGACATTGACCGGCTCTTCCTGATACGCACCGAAGGAACGCTCGGCGAATTCCTGCAGATCGAAATCGGGATCGCGCATGAACGTCTGATCACTCACGCGAGCCTCACTGATGTTTGCCAGACTCCAGAGCCGTGGCTCGTCGCTCCAGTCCGTGCGTCCGACCAGGTAAGCGCGGTTGCCGTACAGCACGCCGCAGGGCTCGACCAGTTGCCGGCTGAGCCGTCCGGTGGATCGCGCCTCATAATCGAATTCCACTTTGCGGGAAGCCTTGAGGGCATCGCGAAGCATGGGTAGCAAGCCGGGTTCGACTCGTGTGCGAGGACCCGGCCGCATGGCCAGGCCTTCGGCCTGCATAAGTGCCTCGAGATCCGCATCGAATGCGTCATCGTCGAGCGGTCGGCGTAGCGCGCGTAACTTGGCGACGAGTTCTCGCAGCATCCTGGCCCGCTCCGTAAGCCCGGAGCGTTTCAGCTTGCCGGCAGCAGATTCAAGTTCCGCGACCTCCTCGGGCGTGATGCGCATGAGGCCGCGAAGCCGGGGCGATCGGAGGCGCCAATGGTTGCGTTTCTCACCGGTGTCTACCGTCTCGAGCGGCCCGAACATTTCCTCGACGGCATTGCGCATCCGCTCGGCGGTGCGGCGGCTGACAGCGAATTCCTTCTCGATGTCGTCCATCGTCATTCCGCCGCGCGAAGCCTGAAGGCTGGTCGCCAGACGGACGATTTCAGTCAAACGTTCGTAACGCATTCCCGTGAATTACCTCCCTGGCCAGTTGCTTCATTCAGCGACTCGCACCGATACTTTCGATCTGACGGTACATTTCACGCGGTTCGCCACTCTGTGCGGCACGACGCCGATCACGGCTCCAACGCCTTCTTGGAACCGCCGTTCGCGCTGAATCCGATCGGCCTCGGCCGGTCCGGCTTGGCAGCGCTTTCCTGCCGAAGCATGGCGACGAGCGACTCCGCCTCGCCGAGTTTGCCGAGAATCTCCGCGCGCCGACGAACCACCGCGAAATCGCCCGGCGTGAGACCGGACAGCGTCCCGACCTCCGCCTGCGGCTCCAGCTCGAAAAAGGTACGAAACGCGGCCATCGCCTGCTCGGGCACAAGGTAATCGAGAGCGATCTTGAAGTCGAAGCGGCGCAGAGTCGCGGGATCGAGGTGTTCGACATAGTTCGTCGTGCATGCGAAGGGCAGCGGATGGAGTTCCATCCAGGTCAGCATCTCGTTCACCTGGCTGATCTCCCAGTTTCGGTGCGCGAAGCGCCGGTCGGCCAGAAGCGAGTCGGCCTCGTCGAAAACAAGGAAGTGCTCCTGAGCGCGAGCTTCGGCGAAGGCTTCGGCGATCGTCCTCTCGGTCTCGCCCACCCACATGGACATCAGATCCGATGCGCGTTTCTGCACGACTTCCAGGCCGACCCGCTCGGCGAGGTGGCGCACGAAAACGCTTTTCCCCGTTCCCGGTGGACCCTGAAGGCAAAGGGTAAAGCGCCGCGCGCCCTGTTCGGCGAGCCGGTCCGTCAGTTCGACTGGATCCGTATCGGCCCGGATCAGTGCGGAGTCGAAGAACCCGGGCGCGCCCCGAGGCGGTCTCTCTCCGTGCAGCAAGCGCGACAGGCTGCGCACCCCATGACGCACGGTCGAGATGTCTCCTCCATCGATGAGGCGGGCCGCGGCCGTGGCGCCGGCGGCAACGCCGGGCGTCACATCGAACTCCCTCGCCAGCGCCTGAGCATCCTCCTGCGCCGACGGAATTCCCTGGCGGTCGAGTTGCCGGGACCAGATATGCGCCCGGACCCGAGGCGAAGGCTGGCGCAGCTCCAGTGCATACATCATGCGTCGCAGGACGGTCGGAGAAGTCTGGCAGGCCGAATTCGACGTCCACAGCGTCGGTACCGCAGTTTCCTCCAGCAGCCGGTTCATGAACACCTTTGAGCCGCCCGCTCGCCGCCTCCTTGTACGCGCTCGACCCGTGAACCACGGCCACGTCGAAGGCACAGGCGACAGCAAGTCTTCCATCTCATCGAAAAGCAATATGGAATTCCGGCAATCGCCGAGGATGCGCTGAGCCAATCGCAGTTCCTGGAGCCGTTCGTCGCGACTCGGCTCCTGGCCCTCCCCATCTGCTTCGCCCACGCTGTACAGCGTAATCCCGAGATGCTCCGCGAGGGTTCGGCAGAACTGCGTCTTGCCGGTACCGGGCGGCCCGTAAATCAGGATGTTGACACCGCGTTCGCTCGTCCTGAGTGCCCCACGGATCAATCGTTCGACGTGATCGCGACCCGCCGAAACGTGGTCGAAGTCCGACCATTCAAGTTCCCCTTCTGCCGCTTCGTCGAACAGCAACTGTTGAGCCTCCCTGCCACGGTTGGCAGGCGCGTGGGACAGTCGCACCAACCGAGGCAGCACGCTGAAATCCCCGTCGTCCTCGACCGACACGAGGGCCCCGACCGCACCAGCGGCGAATCGACCGCCAGGCGGCGGCGCAATGTTCCGCTGGAAATACCCAGTGCAGACGCCAGCGCAATATTGCCAAGGTTGAAGAACTGCCGGTGAGCCGTCATGGTTCGATGGTGACAGAAGATGTCGTCGACCATGGATTCGATGAGCGGCTCCGTTTCGCAACGGAGCATCAATTCGAGCAACGCGACATCGGTCGGTGCGAGGCGCATGTACTTTCCGAGACGGCGGATTCGCTGCGCCGTCCGGTCGCAACGAGCGCGTCTCGATGCCTGGGATTCGCGAGACAGCGCTTTGCGCAGTCGTTCCCATTCCCACGCAGTAACTTCATCATGCCGTTCCAGGCGTTCACGCACACGCGGATTTTCCCCGTAATTGGTCAGCGCGAGGTGATCGGCGCACTCGTGTACCCACTTGACCAACGCCGCAGCTTCAGGGGCGCGATGCCGGATTCGTGTGGCGGCATTGGCAAGATAGTGCAGGATCAGGCGGCGTACGTAGGCATTCAGCATCGCTCGTCTCCGGTAATTTTCCTGTTTCCGAAGACAAGCTAGCAGGCATGTGCGACAGATTCGGTCGCACACTGGAAGGTACCGAGATGGCTCCTCCAATCACTACGGCCGCATCGACTTCTCAAAGTCCTTGAAGCAACCCTTGGGGACTACGTGCCCGGTTCCGATCCCGGACTCGGCACTTGGGACAACGCGCACGGTCCCTGTTACGATCCAACGTCCGTTCGCCACGCCGTGCGCATTCGCCGAATCAGGTACATGCGCCATTGCAGGGGAAGAGATGTCGACAAGCAACCGCCAAGCCAGATTCACCGCACTCGCCGGACTGATCGCCCTCGCGTTCGCCTCGTCCGCAGCACTCGCCCAACGGCAGGCCGAAGTCTGCGACTGTGCCCCGGTCAGCGGCCAGCCCGCGGCGGACGTGCTCGCCTCGCACGACCGCTGGGGCAATCCGACCTTCATCGGCGGGATCACGAACGGAGGGCCGGACTCCGGCAGCGTGTGGTGACCCGGAGCTGTGGCGCTGGATCGCGTCAACAATCAGCTTTTCGTCCCCGCCTACGGTAACGGCGGATTCCGGGCCTTCCAGCTCACTGAGGAAGGCCTTCCCGAAGATCGGCGCGCCCGGTTCATCACGAGCCGCGAGAGCCTGATCGGCCGCCGCTCCGTCCCGGCGCCGAGCGCTCGCGAAGCGACGTTCCCGGGCGCGAACGGGCTGTTCGACGCCAGCACCGAGCGGTTCTTTACGCTCGATCGTTTCGCGAACCGGATACTCGTCTACGACGCGTCGCAGGATCAGCTCAGGAACTTCCCCGGGGCCGAGGTCGTCATCGGCCAGCCGGACTTCAGCTCGACGCAACGCGGTCTCGGACCGAACCGCATGGGCGCCGTTGGCGCCGCCGCCGTCGACGAAGCCGGCCAGCGCCTGTTCGTGCCCGACAGTCCCAACAACCGCGTGCTGGTATTCGACATCCGCCCCGACGTGCTGACCAACGACCCGCGCGCGGTCGACGTGATCGGTCAGCCGGACCTCGAGAGCCGCGATCCGGGCATCGGCCCGTCGGGCCTGAGGGGACCGGGAAGCGTCGCCTACGATCCCGTGTTCGAACGCCTTTTCGTCTCCGACGCCGGCAACAACCGCGTTTTGATTTTCGATGCGGACCCTGACAATCCCGAAGCGTTGGAAAGCGCCGTGGCCGTCATGGGCCAGCCGGATTTCATGAGCCGCGCACCGCGCGAGTCGCTCGATCAGCTTGAAGCGGAGTCGCTGGCCTACGACTATGAGAATCATCGCCTGTTCATCGCGGAAGACCTCGAGCACCGCATCATGGTCTACGATGCGCATCCGGACCGGGTCGGCGGACCTGCCACGGCCGTTGCCGTGATCGGTCAGCCGGACGCGTTCTCCACGCATCCTGCCGTGTCCCAGACTCGCGTCGCCATGCCGCGCGCCACGATCAACTCCGAAGCCCAGAAGCTCTACGTCTCCGAGGGCTATCCGGCCGGCAATCGCGTCGCCGTCTTCGACATCTCGCCGGAAAACCTCGCGACCGGCATGCCGGCAGTCGACGTTCTCGGTCACGAGACGCCCGACGGCGAACCGGACTTCGACAACCGCATGGCGCAGGGGCACCTCGATGGCCGCTCGCTCGCTGCCGCGCGCGCCGTCGTGCTCGATCCGGTCGATCACCGCCTGTTCGTGCCCGACGAGTACAACCACCGCGTTGTCGTCTGGCAGCTCGACGAACTCAATCGAATTGCGGATTACGACGCCCGCTGGGTGCTTGGCCAGCCCGACCTCAACACGAGCCACATGGGCGAACCGACGGCGCGCAACATGACCGTGCCGATCGGCGGAGCCTACGATACGTCGACCAAGCGGCTATTCGTCGGCGACGGCTACCACAACAGGATTCTCGTCTACGACGCCGCGCCCGGGATGCTTGAGAGCGGAATGGCCGCATCGGTCGTCATCGGCCAGCCCGACTTCGAAAGCGTTGCGCGCGAGGCCGGACGCACCGGAATCAACTTCGACGTGCGCATGGGACGCGGCATCGCGTCAAACTTCCTGCCGATGGGCTTCGCGGTCGATGAGGACGGTCAGCGGCTCTTCGTTTCCGACGGTGCGAACAACCGTATCCTGATCTACGACATCACGCGCAGCGAACTGGCTAACGGTGCAGCCGCCATCGGCGTGCTCGGCCAGGTCGACTACGACAGCACAGCCGTCCGTGCGGGAGCGCTTGGGATCGACAACCCCGGCCATCTCGCCTTTGACGCCGAAACCGAACGCCTGTTCGCGATCGACGCCGGGCGCAGAATTGTGCTCGTGTTCGACGTCGATCCGGCACGACTGCAAGACGGGCAGCCCGCGGTCGCCGTGATCGGCCGCGACGGCTTCGACGCGCCTGCACCGGCAGGCGGCGGGGCGCTCGCGGCCGTGCTTGGCACGCCACCGCCGATCGACGGCTCAAGCTTCGTCACGCCGAACGGCATCGCCCACGATCCCTTGCGCCAGCTTCTGTACGTTGCCGACGGCGGCGGAACATTCGCAGTGCCCGCCGACCGCATCCTCGTCTTCGACGTTGACCCGGAGCGGCTCCAGAATGGCCCCGAAGCGGTCGCGACGCTCGGCTCACCGAATGCCGAGACCGGCGCGACCCCGACCTGGGGCGGCGCGGAACCCGTGCCGGGTCAGTTTCGGGTTCGCGACACGCGCGGCATCGATCTCGATTACGAAAACGGCCGCCTGTGGGCGACGGGCTCGTTCGAGTCGCGCGTCGTGTCGTTCAACTTCCCGCGCGCGGCCTGGGACTACCGCATCGCCTCGAACTCGACCCAGTCGTTCTCGACGCTCGATGCGTCCGACCTCGGCGGTCAGTCCGACCCGCGCACTGACGCAGCGCTGAGCATCGACACTGAGGGCAACGCCGCACCAGCGGCGACGATCGTGTACACGAGTACACGCCAGACGGTCGATGCGGCGAGCCAGCGGCACAGCCGCCGCCTCATCGGCGAGGCGGCCGTGGCCCCTTCCCCGCCGCTGAGCCACGCAACGGTCTTCGTCGACGGCGCGCCCGAGCGCCGCCACATGCTGCATGTCTACAACCCGGATGACTCCGCCAGCGAGCTTGCGCTCGTTCTGCGCGACATTCGGGGACTCGTGACCGCCGAGTGGCAGCGAACGGTCCCCGCCGGCGCGCTGCTCGGCATCGAGATCGAAGCGGATCTTGCGTCGATGCTCGATCCGGCCCCGGAATCGGCTGCTGCTTCGACTCCGGAGTCGGGTATCGAGTCGTCGATCAACTCGCCAGGTGCTGCCATGCCGCCGCGCGAGGCGACCGTCACGATCGATGCGGACCGTCCAGTCGCGCTGACCGCGCTGCGTATCACGACGAACGGCCGCGGGGAGGACATGCTCGCGCCGGCTCCGTTCGCGTACGGTTCCGAACCCGCTCAACGTACCGTGCTGCCCTGGTTCGTGAGCGGCGGCGACCAGCAGTCGTCAGTGGTCCTCATAAACCCGACCGACACGGTCATGACAGGCCAGCTCGCGTTTCATGATGCAACCGGAGCGCGCATGCCGCTCGGAACCGACTCCGATGTCATTGACTACCGCGTTCCGCCCTTCGGCAGCCGGGTGGTGGCAAGCCACGATGCCGGCCCGCGGGCCAACCGCGGTTACGTCGTCGTGACGGCCGATGCAGGCGGCACACCGCACTCAAGTGCGCTGGTGGAGCGAAGCAACGGTGGTGTGACCGTCAGCGAGAGCATCGTGACCGGCACGACTGGCGGCGTGGCGAACTTCGCGGTCGATCTCCGGGCGACCCTGATTCGGCACGGCGAGATCGACACTCAACTCGTTATCGTCAACCCATCAGAAGATGTCGCGGCTTTCGAGATATCTTCCGCTACGGGAACGGTCGCCACAGGAGAACTCGCCCCTGCCGAGCAAGCCGTGCTCAGCGTCCGCGCTCTGTCCGGAGCCAGCGCAAACGGCGTCTTCAGCGTGTCGGGCGACGACACGCTCGTAGTCGCGGCACGGCAGCAAACGACCAACATCCGCGCGGAACAGGTCGATGTGGAGTTGCCGCCGCTCGGCGTCGCGCAGTTCGCACCATACGTACCGAACGGCGCCGGTGTCGCCACGGAAATCAGACTCGCGAACACGGCGTCGGAGCCGACTGCCGGCACGCTGCTGTTCCTTGAACCCGACGGCGCGCCGGCGTCCCGAACGATATTGCGATAGGAGGCGGCGCCACAGAAACTCTCCAGCGCGACCGGGAGCCACCCGTCGCAGTCCGGAGCGTCAATCGAAGAGCACGGGGACGTACATCCCGACGGCACGCACGGACAGCAGCGCGACGAGCCCGAACAGCGCCGTCGTCGCGATCGCGAGCAGCCACAGCAAGGCGCGCTTGATCCGTGCCACGAGCCTTGCTCGAAACCCGGCTTGCGGATCGACAGGCGCCGGCAGCTCGGCAAAGCATCGCCCGACGGCGATGAGAAATCCGGTCCACAGAACGACGATCAGCGACAAAGGTACGCGACCCTCGGCGCCGGACGGTCGCAACAGGTCAAGAAGGAAGAAGCCCACTGCAACGGCGAGAATGAGCCACAGCAGAATGCTCCAACGCGCGATCGGCCGGGCGATCCACGCGTAGAAATTGATCAGCACGCTGGCCCGCATCGCTCGTCAGGCCGCAGCGTGTTCCGGCGACTCGCGGGCTAGCGCCGTACGGCGGCGGTCGTTGCGTCCGGACCGCTTTCGGCCTGCACCACGTTCATGCGGAACCGGTCGCTGCTGACGATGGCGCGCACCACCGCTGAGAAACGGTAGTCATCGGCAGCGGACTGCCTGACGATCGAGCGCACCGCGGGCATATCGTAGTACTCGAGCCCGCGGCCGAGCGCATAGGTCAGGAGCTTCTCGGTGAAAACGCCGACGAACTGTTCGGGCTCGCTCGTCAGCGCCTCGCGCAGCGACACGACGCCGTCGACCAGCGTACCGTCGGCGAGTTGTCCGGACGGGTCGACTTCGCCGCCGGGCTCCTTCGTGCGCCAGCGGCCGACCGCATCGAAGTTTTCAAGCGCCAGACCCACCGGGTCCAGCACCTCGTGACAGGCCGCGCAGACCGGATTCGCGCGATGCTCGGCCAGCCGTTCGCGCACGGAGCGCGCAGCGGCACCCGGTTCGTTCTCCTCGAGCGGTGGGACGTCTGCCAGCGGCGGCGGCGGCGGAGTTCCGAGGATGTTCTCCATGACCCACTTGCCGCGCAGTACCGGCGAGGTCCGGTTCGGGTACGACGTCACCGTCAGAATGCTCGCGTGCCCGAGCAACCCCCGCCGCGCCTCGTCCGTGACGGCGACGCGACGAAAATGACTCCCGTAGATGCCTGCCATACCGTAGTGCCTGGCGAGACGTTCGTTGACGAACGTGTAGTCGGCCGTGAGGAGGTCGGTAACGCTGCGATCCTCGCGGGCGATGCTCTCGAAGAGCAGCTCCGTTTCCCGGCGCATCGCGCGCCTCAGGTTCTCGTCGAAGTTCGGGAACGTCTCGACGTCGGGTCTCGCGCTTTGCAGGTTCCTGAGATAGAGCCACTGACCGGCAAAGTTCTCGACAAGCGCGTGCGCTCGCGTATCGGCGAGCATGCGGTCGACCTGTGCGGCGTAGACTTCCGGATCGCCGAGCCTGCCCTGCTCGGCAAGATCGAGCAGTTCATCGTCGGGAATGCTGCTCCACAGGAAGAACGACAACCTCGACGCGAGCGCGAAGTCGTCGAGGGAATAAGTCGTGCCGGGCGCTGCGCCCTCCGGAGCGCGTGCTTCCCGGAACAGGAATTCCGGACTCGTCAGGATCACGCGCAGCGCATTGCGGATCCCGCTGTCGAACGTGGCGCCCTCGCGGCCTGCCCGATAGAAGTCGAGCAGATTCGTCATGCTCGCTTCCGAAATGGGCCCGCGAAACGCGAGCCTCGCGATCCTTGCGAGGATCTCTTCGGCGCAGGCCAGCTCGCCCTCGTCAGGCTCGGGCATGCAACTGAAGATCCGCTCGCGGCTCGGCGTCCGGCCCGGTCCGACGGCATCGTAGGGCCCGCCGATCATGACGTAGTCGACGATGGGCAGACCGTTCATGTTCTGCAGGTCGAGGTCGCGCGTATGCAGCTCCAACGGCTCGTGCGTTTCGGCGGAATTGCGCCTGATGAAGGAGACACCTACCTCGCGCGGCCCCGCCTCAACGAAAATGCGGGTTCTGAGGCGTTCGTCGATCTCGTTGGCCGCCGCGGAGAAATTCGCGTCCGACATGGCATTGTCTTCCTCGCCGCCCACCGGTGCGAGGAAGACGCGCGCGCCGTCGATCGTGATCTCAAGTTCATGCGGCCACTCGAGGCCCGTCATGTAGCCGACGATGTTGCGCACGAGAAAGACGCTGAAGTCGTACTCGGCGTCAAGCGGGAAGTTGTGCCGGATCAGCGCGCCGCCGCGGGTGCCGAGCGGCAAGCCCTCGATGTGATCGGCCTGGGCGAGATCGGGCGGCACGCGGTAGACCGTGCTGACAGCGGGCGTGTCCGGATCGCCGACCGCGAGGCTCGCGACCGTCGACGAAGCCGCAAGGTACTGCTCGAGCAGGGACGGCGATACCCGGAGGATGTCAGCGATGTTGTCGAAGCCGTAGCCCTCATCGTCGGCCGGCAGGTATTCGGCCGGATCGATCTCGACGGCCAACAGGTCTCGCACCGCATTGCCGTACTCGGTGCGATTGAGGCGGTGAATCGACATGCGCCCAAGCGTCGGATTCGCCTCGGCCGCCGCATCGAGCGACGTCTCGAGATACGCGACGAGCTCTTCGACCGTGCGCTCGTCGGGTCGCGGTCCGCCGGGCGGCGGCATGAGCCTGCCGCGGAGCTTCCGGGCGACTTTCTCGAAGGTGCCGGCGTTGGCGCTCGTGTCCGCGAGATCGATTCTTTCGAGTACGAGCCCGGCTTCGCGCTCGATTTCGTTATGGCAGTCAAGGCAGTAACGGTTGATCGTCGCCTCATGCCGCTCGGCGAGCTGTTCGGGCGACGGCGCGCAACCGGCGGCGAATGCCGCGATCGCCAACACAGCGAAACGCAAGGCGGCCGTCATCGGACGCTCCGCGATAACCGGCCGAAGCGCCCGCGAGCCACAAGGCTCCGGCCGTGTCTGTCACGCGAGGCTGTCACAGTCGCTCTTCCCTGGTACACATGGGCGGCGCGGCACGCCGCCGCGCCAAACCACGAATGTTACCGCCTGCGCGGCGGGCACTCTAGGAACGATCGGGGGAATTGGCTATTCTCGGCCGCATTCCTGCCATTCCCAGGTCAGAACCGCGCCATGCTCGAGCCCATCCCCGTCGGCGTCGTCGCCGAAACCTGCGACGTCGAAACCACCCGGCGCCAACTGGAGTTCCTCTGAGTCCGGCCCGTCCCCGATGCAGATCGCCCTCCTGACCGCACTGGCAAGCGTTGCGCTTGCGGCGAACGCACTCCTCGCCCGCCATGCCATCAGCGAGGACCTGCTTGATCCGGCAAGCTTCGCGAGCCTGCGCGCCGTTTCAGCCGCCGTCGTGCTCGCGTACCTGGTCAGGCGAAGGGCAACTTCAATCCCAAGCGGCACGCGCCAAACGCGAGACTTCGCGGCGGCAGGTGCGCTCGCCGTCTTTTTGCTGCTGTTCTCGTACGCCTACGTCACGCTCGATGTCGGCAGCGGCGCAGTGATCCTGTTCGCGGCCGCGCAACTGGCGGCATGCGCGGGAACCTTTGCACGCGGTCGGAAGCGACCGGACCTCACCGCGTCCATCGGGTTCGCGCTCGTGGCAGCCGGATTGATCTACTTCCTGACTGGCGGCGATTCGGCACCACCCGTTACCGCTGCCATCGCGATGGGTGCGGCCGGAATCGGCGCGGGCGTGCATTCATTGCGCGTCGGCGGGCACGGCCACGCGCTCGAAGCGACGAGCCGCAACATGACGCTCGCCGTCGTGCCCGTGCTCGCGGTCCACGTCATCGTGGCAAGCACTGCGCTCGTGACGCTGCCAGGCGTCCTGATCGCAGTCGGCGCGGGCGCAATCACGACCGCCGGCGGGCTTGCCGCATGGTTCGCGGTGCTGCCGAGGCTCAAGGCGCTGCCGACGGCCATGGGGCGAGTCGCCGTACCGCTCGTCGCCCTGCTCGGCGGCATGGCGCTGCTCGGAGAGACAGCAACGACGTCGCTTCTCGTTGCCGCGCTCATCGTCCTCGGCGGCGCCCTTGTGGCAGCAGCCGGTCGAGCGCGACAGGTCAGAGACTCCTGAGCACGTCTCCGAGGCTGTCGCGCGCGTCGCCGAACAGCATGCGCGTGTTGTCCTTGAAAAACAGAGGGTTCTGCACGCCCGCGTAGCCGGTCGCCATGCTCCTCTTGAGGACGAACGTCGTCGTCCCTTTCCACACCTCGAGCACCGGCATGCCGGCGATCGGGCTGTCGGGCTCATCCTGGGCTGACGGGTTGACGATGTCATTGGCGCCGATGACGATCGAAACGTCGACATCCGGAAAGTCGTCGTTGATCTCGTCCATCTCGAACACGATGTCGTAGGGAACGTTGGCTTCGGCAAGCAGCACGTTCATGTGTCCCGGCATGCGGCCGGCAACGGGATGGATTCCGAAGCGTACGTTGACGCCCCTGTCCTTGAGTTGCTTGGTGAGTTCGCAGACCACGTGCTGCGCCTGCGCCACGGCCATGCCGTAACCGGGCACGATCATCACTTCCTTCGCTCCGGCGAGCAGCAGCGCCGCTTCGGGTGCCTCGACCGGGTCGACCTCGCCTTCCGCGCCGTCGGCAGCCGCGGCGCCCGTGGACGTTCCGAAGCCTCCGGCGATGACCGCCAGGAACCTGCGGTTCATCGCGCGGCACATGATGTAGCTCAGGATCGCGCCGCTCGACCCGACCAGCGCTCCGGTCACGATCAGGAGATCGTTGCTGAGCATGAAGCCGGTCGCCGCGGCCGCCCAGCCCGAGTAGCTGTTGAGCATCGAAATCACGACCGGCATGTCGGCCCCGCCTATGGCCATGACCATGTGGATGCCGAACAGCAGCGCGACCGCGCTCATGATGATGAGCGGCATGAGGCCGGCGCCCGCCGCGGACTGCTCGACGAACTCGATGCCGTACCAGATCGACGCGAGCAGCAGGACGAGGTTGAGCCAGTGTCGGGCCGGGAGCATCAGCGGCTTGCCGGAAATCCTGCCGCCAAGCTTGCCGAATGCGATGACGGATCCGGAGAAGGTAACGGCGCCGATCAGAATTCCGAGATAGACCTCGATGTCGTGGATGGTGGCTTCGACGCCCGAATACCGGACGTTCGGGTCCATGAAGTTCGCAAAGCCGACGAGCATGGCGGCAAGGCCGACGAGGCTGTGCAGGATCGCAACGAGCTCGGGCATCTGCGTCATCTGCACGCGCCGCGCGAGCAACAAGCCGATCAACCCGCCGACCGCGAGTCCGCCGATCAGAAGGCCATAGTTCGCGGTCACGACGCCGAAGAGCGTCGCAAGCAGCGCAATCCCCATGCCCGCGATGCCGTAGAGGTTGCCGCGCCGGGCGGTTTCGGGATGGCTGAGCCCGCCGAGTGCGAGGATGAACAGAATGCTCGCGCCGATGTAGGCGACGGTAACGATACCTGCTGACATCGTCGCGCCCCTACTTGCGGAACATCGCGAGCATGCGGCGCGTGACCGCGAAGCCGCCCGCGATGTTGATGCTCGTGATCAGGACCGTGAACCCGGCGAGCCACGCGATCCACGTCACGCCGGAACTGACCTGCAGCAGCGCCCCGATGATGATGATGCTCGAGATCGCGTTGGTTACGCTCATGAGCGGGGTGTGCAGCGCCGGCGTCACGTTCCACACGACCATGTAACCGACGAAACAGGCGAGCACGAAGACCGTGAAGTGCGCCATGAACGAGGGCGGCGCCACGGCGCCGAGGCCGAGCAGCGCCAGGCCGCCAAGGCCGAACAGGACGAGCCGGCCAAGCCAAGCCGGTGTCCGCTGCTTCCCGTCGGGCGCAGGCTCAGGCGCGGCCGCGGGCTTTGCGGCCGGCGCGGGCGCCGCGGCTGTGAGTTTCGGCGCGGGGGCAGGCCAGGTGATCTCGCCGCCCCTGACGACGGTCGCACCGCGGATGACCTCGTCCTGCATGTCCACGACCACTTCCCCGTCTTTCTCAGGGCACATGTCCTGGAGCAGGTGCCTGAGGTTCGTCGCGTAGAGCTGACTCGACGTCGACGCGAGACGGCTCGGCAGGTCCGTGTAGCCGATGATGGTCACACCGTGGCGCGTCACGAGTTCGTCGGGCTCGGTCAGGGCACAGTTGCCGCCCTGCTCGGCCGCGAGGTCGACGATCACGCTGCCGGGTTTCATCGCCACGACCATGTCGGCCGTGATGAGCTTCGGCGCCGGCTTCCCCGGAATGAGCGCGGTCGTGATGATGATGTCGACCTCTTCCGCCTGCTGCCGGAACAGCGCCATCTCAGCGTCGATGAACTCCTTGCTCATGACCTTCGCGTAGCCGCCGGCGCCGCTGCCCTCTTCCTCGAAGTCGAGCATGAGGAACTCGGCATCCATGCTCTCGACCTGCTCCTTGACCTCCGGACGCGTGTCGAAAGCGCGCACGATCGCACCCATGCCCTTGGCCGTGCCGATCGCCGAAAGGCCGGCGACGCCCGCGCCGATCACGAGCACCCTGGCCGGCGGAACCTTGCCGGCCGCGGTGATCTGCCCCATGAAGAAACGGCCGAAGCTGTCGGCGGCCTCGACCACGGCCCGGTAGCCCGCGATATTGGCCATCGAACTCAGCGCATCGAACTTCTGGGCGCGCGAAATTCGCGGAATGCTGTCCATCGCGAGCGCGGTCACGCGCTTTTCGGCGAGTCGCTCAAGCAGCTCCGGGTTCTGTCCGGGCCACAGGAACGAGACCAGAATCTGGCCTTCGCGCAGTTGATCGAGCTCGTCGCGTCCGGTTTCGGGTTCGGCTGCCGGCGCGCGCACCTTGAGGACGATGTCGCTGCCGGACCAGAGCTCGTCGACGTCGTCAACGACCGCTGCGCCGGCCTCCCGATAGGCCTCGTCAGTGAAGCTCGCGCCTTCGCCCGCGCCGCTTTCGACCGTAATCTCGAAGCCGAGTTTCCTTAGCCCGGTCACGACATCGGGTGTTGTCGCAACCCGCTTCTCGCCCGGATGAATCTCGCTCGGAACGCCTATACGCATCGGAAATCGCCACCACCTGGCCGGGCTCGACCGCCGGCCTCGGAATCACGGATGAATTCGCGCTCGGATTATAGTGCGCCCGCTGCAAACATCACCCTCGGCGTTGCAGCGAACCGCCGAGTCGCGGAATCGGCGGGGACGGCAACGTACGATGCGAACGACAGCGCGGTCGACAGGTAGCTGGCGTGCGCCGTTGCCCTGCGCGGTTCGCGTGCGCGTCGCGTTTGAGTCAACCGGGACGCGACACGGGCGCGGCCCGTTCGACAGGGCTCGTCGGTACCGACCAGGTCACGAGATTGGCGATGATGGACGCCAACGCCATGACGGCGATCATCGGCAACAGCGTGCCGTCGTTGAGTTCGCTCGTCAGGGCACCGAGCAAGCCGCCGAGCGCGAAACCGAGCGTCGTGCTCACCGAGGATGCGCTGCCGGCAAGCTCGCGAAAGAAGCTCATGAACCGCGCCGAACCGCTTGGGCCTACGAGCCCGAGCGTCGCCATGGTAACGACCATGAGCGGAACGAAAACCCAGATTGACATGAATCCCGCAATCGCAAGCACGAGCATGAGCGTCGTCGCAACGATTTGCGTTCTCAGACCCGCCCGGAACCAGAAGCCGGAATTGCCGCTCGTGAGCCGCCGCATGCTGTACAGGTTCGTCGACATCAGCCCAAGGACGGTAAGCCCGAAGACCGCCGGAAACATCGTTGGCCCGACACCGAAGTGCTCGAGGTATACGAACGATGCGTTGGTCACGAAAATCATGAGCACGCTGATCGACAGGCCCATCCCGAAGGCGTAACGGATCGGCAGAAACCGACCGTCCACGCGCCTCACGACGACATTTGCGCACTGAGCGAAAACCGCCTTCACCGATAACGCGCGCCAGCGGCCCTTGCGCGTCTCCGGCACGATGACCGCGTAAAGTCCGAGCAGGAGCAGCGCATATGCGGCCTTGAGCAGAAAGATCGACTGCCAGCCCAGAGGCAGCAACAAAGTGCCCAATGCCGGCGCGACAAGCGGCGCAACGAGCACGATCATCATCATCGTCGCGAAACGGCGGCCAAGCTCGTCTACAGGATAGATATCGCGTACCGACGCCAAGCAGATGACGGTAGAGAAACCGCCTCCGACAGCCTGAAAGAACCGCAGCGCGAGCGCCTGCTCCACCGTGCCGACGAACGCGATCGCGAGCGTTGCCGCAATGTAGATCGCCAATCCTGTGTAGCCTATGCGCTTGCGGCCAATCTGATCGGAGAACGCGCCGCCGAAAAGCTGGCCGATCGCGTTACCTATCAGGTAGGCGCTGAGCGTGTGGTTGACGACAACGACGCTGACGCCGAAGTCCACGGCCATCGCCGGTATCGCCGGCAGATAGGCGTCCATACTCAACGGGCCAAGCGCTACGAGCGCGCCGAAGAACGCGATCAGATAGCGCGGAATCTCGTCGCTGCGCATGTCTCGGGATCCGAATAACGTAGCTTCCCGGCCGAGTCCGGACGGTACGTTGCCCGGACGCAACTGCGGTGCCCAGACGATGCGCCGGTGATCCCGCTTGGGGGAATCCGAAGTCAGGCGCTGCCGATCTGGTAGATCAAAAGGGCGGCAGTGTACCCGAGTGCCGTCATGTATGCCCACGCGAAGACGGGCCAGCGCCAACTGTTCGTCTCGCGGCGGATGACCGCGAGCGTCGCCGCGCACTGCAGGCACCAGGCGTAGAAGACGAGCAGACCCAGCACCATGGGCAGTGTGAAGACGGTGCGGCCGTCCGGCCAGCTTGCGGCCGTCAGCCGCTCGGCGAGGCTCGCCTCGTCCGCCTCGCCGCCGACCGCGTAGATCGTGCCGAGCACGGCGACGACGACCTCCCGGGCGGGAAAACCGGCGATGACTGCGGCCGAAACCCGCCAGTCCCAACCGAGCGGCGCGAACGCGGGCTCGACCCACTGACCGGCACGGCCCCGAGCCAGCTCTGCGCGAGGTGCGCGGCGGCGGCCTCGTTGTCGATGGACTCGAACGCCGTCTCGAGTTCGCCACCGTCGAGCGTCACCGCGGCCTGGGCGCGCGCCGCAAGGCGGTCGGCCTCCACGGCATCCGAGCGCGGAAAGTAGGCGAGCGCCCAGACGATGACAGCCACGACAAAGATCACCGTTCCGGCGCGGCGCAGAAAGATCCTGACCCGGTCCAGAAGCTTGAGCGCGACCGTGCGCAGGTTCGGCAGACGAAACTCGGGCAGTGCAAGGATGAATGCCGGCGCCGCGCCGCGCAGTGCCGAGTGCTTGAGCAACAGCGCCGTCCCGACGCCGCCGATGATGCCGATGACATAAAGCCCGAAGAGCACCGCACCCTGAAGGTTGAAGATCAGAAACTCGCGACTCGGGACGAACGCCGCGATCAATAGCGCATAGACGGGCAACCGTGCCGAGCAGGTCATGAACGGCGAAGCCATGATGGTTGCGATCCGGTCGCGCCGGTTCGGAATGACGCGAGTTGCCATGACCGAGGGCACCGCGCACGCGAAGCTCGAGAGCAGCGGAATGACCGATTGTCCCGACAGGCCGATCGAGCGCATCGCGCGATCGACAAGGAAGGCGGCCCGGGCCAGGTAGCCCGTGTCCTCCATGAGGATGATGAACAGGAACAGGATCAGGATCTGCGGCAGGAAGATGATGACACTGCCGACGCCGGCGATGATGCCGTCTGCGACGAAGCTCGCAAGCACGCCATCCGGCAGGATCGAGGCAGTCCAGGCGCCCGCCGCGCCCATTCCGGCATCGATGAGATCCATGAACGGCGTCGCCCAGGCGAATACGGCCTGAAAGACGATTGCCATCGTCATGACGAACAACACCGTTGACGGCCACGGCTGGTTGATCCAGTGGATGAGCGCCGCGCTTCGCCGGCGGACGATCGACGATGTCGTTTGCACTTCGGCCAGCACTTCGCGAACCCAGCGGTAGCGCTGCCGGGCTTCCTCGGCAAGCGGCGGTTCGTTTCCGAACAGCCGCTCTCGCACCGACGCGAGCTGGTTCGCAGCCTCCGCCGGCAACACGGCCGCGCCGAAGGTTTCGGGCTCGCCCTCGCCCTCGCCTTCGCCCTCGACGATGAAACGCTCAACCTCGGCACGCTCGTAGCCCGCCCCCTGCCGGCCGAGCGTGGGCTCAAGTTCATCGACGGCGCGCTCAAGCTCGGCCCAGACGGTAATGGGTTCGGGCGGCGACCTGGTCAGCACTCGCGCAAGCGACGCCTCGAGGTCCTTGACGCCGCGACCCGTGGTCGCCACAACCGGAAAAATCTCAACGCCGCCGAGCCGGCTCTTGAGGCGCGGAATGTCGATCTTCAGTCCATCCCTCTCGGCCGCATCGCTCATCGTCAGTGCAATGACGACCGGCCGCCCGAGTTCGACGAGCTGCTGCACGAGGAACAGACCCTGGTACAGACGGGTGGAGTCGACGACGGCGAGTATCGCGTCGGCGCGCGGCGTCCCCGGAACGCGGCCGAAGAGCACGCCGACGGCGATGCGTTCGTCCATCGACGTCGGGCTCAGGGAGTAGGTACCGGGCAGATCGATCAGATCGACCGCCGTGTCGCCGATCGTGGCGCGCCCCATTCGTCGTTCGACCGTGACGCCGGGGTAGTTCGCCGTGCGCTGACTCATGCCGGTCAGGCGATTGAACAGCGAACTCTTGCCGCAGTTCGGATTGCCGACGACGGCGATCGTTCCGGCCGCGCGCCGGGTGATGCCGATCTTGCCCGCAGGAACGGTGACTTCAGCCCGGCTCGCCATCGTTCCCTATACGCGTGACGGAAAAGCGGCGCGCCTGGTCGCGGCGCAGTGAAATGGCGCTGCCGAAAATACGAAACTCGAGCGGGTCTCCGCCGAGCGAGGCGCGCAGGAAGCTGATCTCGGCGCGCTCGACGAGCCCGAGCACCATGAGCCGCTGCACGACGGGATCGCTCGAGTCGACAGAGTCGACGCGTACGGTATCGCCAAGCTTGAGGTCGGCAAGAGTCAGGACTGGTACTCTCAACGCAAATGAGAATCGTTATTATATGGCAATTTCCCCCGGCGCAAACTCCCCGCGCTGCTTCGACTCTGATTTCGTGCTGTTTCCAGGGGAAACAGAATCTCACCGTGGAACTGTTTGCAACTCCGTGCAGTCTCCTGCAACAGCATGAGTAATCGCCGTTTCGACAAGCTCAGCGACGCCGAACTTGTTGCGCTTTGCAACAGCGGTCGCCGGCAGGACGCAGTCGATGCGTTCGATTCCCTCTATCGGCGGCATCGGGACTACGTCACGCGAGTCTCGCTGCGACTGTGTTCGGACAGGGAAATCGCAGCGGACGTACTACAGGAAACCTTCATCTATCTGCTGCGAAAGTTCCCGCCGAGCGGCGACGGACTGGTCCTGACCGCAAAATTGCGCTCGCTGCTGTACCCGGTAGCCAGGAATCTCACGTTGACGGCCGTCAAGAAGCGCCAACGCAGCGAACACACCGCGGATGTCGAGCCGGACCAGTTGCCTGATCCGCGCACCATCGATCCCGAGTACGAGAACCTCGCCAAAGCGATGACGGGCCTGTCATCCAGGCATCGCGAAGTGCTGCTGCTGAGGTTCGTCGACGACATGCGTGTGAACGAGATTGCCGAAGCCCTCGACATACCGACCGGAACGGTCAAATCGCGGCTGCATTTCGCTGTCGGAGCGCTCAAGGACAAGCTCAAGATCGCGTAGAAAAGTTTTTTTGAACCTTTTCGGCCGCTCGAGTGCTTAACAGACAAGGAACGACCATGAATCCCGAACCCGAATCCATCGAACTGCCTCGCGACGTCGTCGAGCGGCTTGAACGTCTGGACAAGTCCGTGGCGGTTCTGACGCCGGCCGTCGACCGCCGCGTGCGCGAGGCCGCAGCGGCACACTTCGCGCGGCGGCCGGACCGCGTGCGACCAACTTCGAGACGTTGGGCGGTGGTCGGCACGTTGGCCGCGAGTCTCGTGGCGGCTGCGTTCCTCGTGCGTATTCAGCCCGGCATGGAGGCCACCAGGCTGGCCAACGACATCGACGGGTCCGGCGTCGTCGACATCCTCGATGCGTTCGCCGTCGCGCGTATGGATGAAGCACCGGGAGCGCAGGCTGAGATCGACGCGCTGATCGGGGAAATCGTCGCGCTCAATGGGACATCGCCGTGAGGAACCGGTTCGTCGGCTTCCTGCGCGGCAGCGGCGTGTCCGGCGTGGCGGTGTCGGCATGGTCCGGAAATGCCGGCGCGAAATTTCGCCTCATGGCCATCGGAAAGCGATTCGTCAGCCTTCTCGTTGCAGCGTGCGCACTCGGTGCGGCGCTGTCGGCCTGGCCCCAGGCCGCAGACACGGACATTCGCTTCGTGGCGCTCGACATTTTCGTGGAAACCGCAGAACCGCTCGCCGCTTGGCAGTTCGAATTGCGCGAGTCATCCGGAAGGATGCGCATTGTCGGCGTTGAGAACGGCGACAGCGCCGCGTTTGGTGACGCGCCCTACTACGATCTCGAGGCGGTCAGCGCCGGTGCGGCGGACCGCATCATCGTGGCGGACTACTCCTTGAGTTCCGTGGGCGAACTGCCGACCGGTCGGAGCCGCGTCGCGACGGTCCATGTGCAGCTCGAGGGGACCACGGCCCCTGATTACGTCGTGAACCTCGTAGCCGCCGGTGGCGCAGGCGGCGAGCCGATTCAGGCATCCATCGAAATTGACACGCCATAAGTGTGGAGAAAGCAGGTATGTACAAACGGAAACTTGTGAACCGATTGACGGTCGCGTTGCTCGGCTTCGTCGCTGCGATCGTGCTTGGCGCATGCGCGAGCCGCGGGGCGAGCGAGAATGACGCTGCGCGCGCGGTGCTGGAATCTGTCGTAGTGACAGGAAGCCGTGCCGCGTCGCAACAAGTGTTCGGGGCGGCCGTAACACCGGAGCTGGCGTCGCGCATTGCAGCGAACGCGCCCGCGGGCCCCGGACCGCTCGCAGCGAACGAAGAACTCTGGATCATCGCCACGCCAACCGAAGTGGGCGCGGCTCCCGACTCGAACGAGGACGCCTCGCCGGGCTCCGGTGCGATGCTCGCGTCCCTGCTACCGGACGACGCCGATCCCGGCGACCCCACCATCGAAATCCCTCTGCCGCTAAAACACACCGACGTGCGCGCCGAGATCGTCGGCTACGTCAGCACGGTGGACGTGACCCAGCAGTTCGAGAACCCGTTCGACACGAAGATCGAAGCGGTCTACGTATTTCCGCTGCCGGAAAAAGCGGCGATCAACGAGTTCGTCATGACCATTGGCGAACGGCGCATACGCGGCATTCTCAGGGAACGCGAGGAAGCCGAAGCGATCTACGCGGAGGCTCGCGCGCAAGGCTACCAGGCGAGCCTGCTGACGCAGCACCGCCCCAACATCTTCGAGCAGAAGGTGGCGAACATCGAACCGGGCAACCGGATCGACGTCAACATCCGCTACTTCCACACGCTTTCGTATCGGGATGGCTGGTATTCGTTCGTCTTTCCCACCGTCGTCGGACCCAGGTTCAACCCGCCGGACTGGAACGATCCCGTCACGGCGCTGCCGCGCATGCCTGTCCAGCCGCATGTGCCGGGCGTTGGCGTGCAGTATCTACGCCCGAATGAACGCTCGGGACACGATATCGCCATCTCCGTCGCGCTTGACGCGGGTGTCGAGATCGAGGCCATCGAAGCGAGCCACGCCGTCGACGAGGTCCGCGCAGGCGAGACTACCGCGACTGTCGAGCTGGCCAACCGTACGACGATCCCGAATCGCGACTTCATCCTCGAATTCAAGGTCGCCGGCGACCGAGTCAAAACGAACCTGCTGACCTACGCCGAACCCGAGGACACGGACGCCGGGTACTTCACGATGATGCTTTACCCGCCCGACGACCTCACCGACTTGCGCCGGCATCCATTGGAAATGGTTTTCGTGCTGGACAGCTCTGGCTCCATGAGCGGTTTGCCGATCACCCAGGCCAAGGCTGCGATCGTCAGCGCGCTCGATGGGCTCCAACGCAGCGACACGTTTCAGATCATCCGTTTCTCCGACAACGCGAGCACCTTCGGCGACGAACCGGTTGCGGCCACGCGAAGAAACATCGAGCGGGCGAAGCGTTACGTAAGGGGGCTCAACGGCGACGGCGGCACGATGATGATCGAGGGCATACGCGCCGCGCTCGACTTCCCGCACGATCCCCGGAGGCTTCGATTCGTCACGTTCCTGACCGACGGCTTCATCGGCAACGAGGCCGAGATCCTGCGAGAGATTCACGCGTCGATCGGCGAGTCGAGGATATTCAGCTTTGGCGTGGGCTCCTCGGTCAACCGCTATCTCCTCGAACGCATGGCGGTTATCGGGCGCGGCGCCGTAGCCTACCTTGGCCTCGACGATTCAGGCAGCGACGTAATGGACGACTTCTTCGGCAGGATCAGTCACCCTGCGCTCTCCGACTTGAGTATCGACTGGGGCGAGATGCAGGTTACCGATGTGTATCCGAGCCGCCTGCCTGATCTCTTCGTCGGGCGACCGGTCGTTGTCACCGGCAAGTTCAGCGGAGAGCCCGGTGAACTGACCGTGCAGGGCAAGGCGGGCAGTGAACAGATCGAGTTCGCGGTCCATCCTGACGGCCGGGAACCGGATCATTCATTCCTGCCGCAGCTCTGGGCACGGCTGCGCATCGCCGATCTCATGGACAGGCGAGTCCGGGACACTGATCCATACGGCGAACTCGACGGCATGATCAGGCGCACGGCGCTCGACTATGAGCTCATGTCCGACTACACGGCGTTCGTCGCAGTCGATGCATCGCAACGGACGTCCGGGGGCCACGGCGTCACGGTGGTGCAGCCCGTGCCCGTGCCGGCCGGGGTGCGATACGAAACGACGGTGCCGTAGGGCTGGGCCGTCACTGGCGATAGACGTAGGGCTGGGCCGTCACTGGCGAGTGACGTCGCGCTGGAGAAACACGCTGCGCCGCCCCACTCCGTGCTATTCGCCGCTGCCGCTATCCGAACGGATGCTGCCGGACGATGATCGCGTCGCGGCTCGGACCCGTGGACACGATGTCGACCGGCACGCCGAGAATGGTCTCGATGCGGCCGAGATAGTCGTGTGCTTCGGTCGGCAGCGCCGCCCAGGACGTGACTTCCGACGTCGGGGTCTTCCAGCCCGGCATTGTCTCGTAGACCGGCTCGCACTCGTCGTAGCGATCGATCAGCAACGGCAGCGTCGAGAGAGCCTCGCCATCGAGGCGGTAGCCGACGCAGATCTTGACCTCGTCGAGACCGTCGAGAACGTCGAGCTTGGTTACGCACAGGCCGCTCAGGCTGTTCGCGAAGACGGCGTGGCGAAGTACCACGGCGTCAAACCAGCCGCAGCGGCGCGGCCGCCCGGTCGTGGAGCCGAACTCCGCGCCGACCGTCGCCAGGTGTTGCCCCATGTCGTCGAGCAGCTCCGTGGGGAACGGGCCCCCGCGCCGACGCGGGTCGTGTAAGCCTTGACGATGCCAAGCACGTAGTCCACCGAATGCGGCCCGACGCCTGAGCCCGTCAGTACGCCGCCGACGGTCGTATTCGATGAGGTGACAAAGGGATAGGTGCCGAGATCGATATCGAGCATCCCGCCCTGTGCGCCCTCGAACAACACACGTCGGCCCTGGTCCTGAAGGTCGCGCAGCAGTTCGCTGACGTCGGCGACGAGCGGCTTGACGCGCTCGCCGAGCATGGCCAGACGGTCGTATTCCCCGGCCGCATCGATGCCGGACGCGTTGTAGTACCGTTTGAGCAGGAAGTTGTGCAGGTCGAGCAGCCGCTCGAGCCGCTCGCGCAGACCATCGGGTGAGAACAGGTCCGCGATGCGCAACGCCCGCCGTGCCGCCTTGTCCTCGTAGGCAGGACCGATGCCGCGGCCTGTCGTTCCGATAGCACCGCTGCCACGCGCCTTCTCGCGCGCCAGGTCGAGCGCCAGATGCGACGACAGGATCAGCGGGCAGGCCGGCGAAATCCGCAAGCGCTCCTCAACCGGAACGCCGCGGGCGCTCAAGGTATCCATCTCCCTGGCCAGCGCGTCGAGCGAAACGACGACGCCGTTGCCGATCAGGCACTTGACGCCGGCCCTCAGGATCCCCGACGGGATCAGATGCAGGATGGTCTTTTCGCCGTCGGCAACGAGCGTGTGACCGGCATTGTGGCCGCCCTGGAACCGCACAACGGCATCGGCCCGTTCGGCCAGCACGTCGACAACGGCACCCTTGCCCTCGTCGCCCCACTGCGTGCCGATTACGACAACACTGCGGCCCACGTCGCTATCTCACGACAACAAGCAACGCCAGTCCCGCGATCACGAACGCGAGGCCGAAGCTGCGAAGTTGATTGTCGTTGAGCCCGGCCATCGCGGCCAGTCCACGCCGCCAGCCCTGAGGTGAAATGAACGGGAAAAGACCCTCGAGGATCAGGTAGAAAGCCACGCCCGCGAACAGATCCGCCCAGGCCACAGCCCCAGCCCCCTGTCAAGCCCGCTTGTGTGTGAGTGCGTCTATTCGGCAACCATTGCGGTACCGAATTCGCTGCGCAGGAACTTGAAGAAATCGCTGTCAGGCTGCAGCACCAGCACGTCCTGGTCCCCGCCGATCGATGCCCGATAGGCCGACATGCTGCGATAGAAGGAATAGAAGTCGGGATCCTGCGTGTACGCGTTGGCATAGATCTCCGCTGCGCGCGCATCGCCTTCGCCGCGCGTGCGTTCGGCATCGCGATAGGCTTCGGCCAGGATCACCGTTCGCTGACGGTCGGCATCGGCCTGAATCATTTCCGACTCTTCCTCGCCCTCGGCCCGAAGCTGCGCGGCGGTACGCTGACGCTCCTCGCGCATGCGGCTATAGACGGAGTCGCTGACTTCCTCGGAAAGATCGATGCGCTTCACGCGCACATCGACGACCTCAATGCCGAGTTCCGGGGAGCGTTCGCGCGCATCGAGGAGCATCTGGTTCATGAACTCCGAGCGCTCGGCCGATACGACCTCCTGCACGGTGCGACGGCTGATCGCCGCCTTGATCCCTTCCTTGATGATCGCCGAAAGACGCTCGACGGCGAGCAACTCGTCGCCGCGTACCGTTCGGTAGTAGTCCGCGGGATCCGTGATCCGCCAGGTCACGAAGTAGTCAACGATGAGGTTCTTCTTCTCACCCGTCAGGAACTTCTCCTGGGCATCCTCGAAGGTGAGAATGCGATTCTGGTACTTCGTGACCGTGTTGACGAACGGTATCTTGAAGTGCAGGCCGGGCTCGTAGTCGGCTCGCACGATCTCGCCGAAGCGCAGCTTCAGCGCATGCTCTCGCTCGTCGACGGTAAACACCGACATGCCGACAATAACGACCGCGGCTGCCGCAACGATCAGTGTCAGGTTCGTTTTGGGACTCATGGCGTGATTCCTCGATTCTCGCGATCGGCGATCAGCGCAGATCGCGCTCGCGCGCATCGCGCGCCGATACGTTGTTGCTGAGCGGCATCGGCGGCGGGGGCGCGTCGGTGACAATGCTGCCGCGGCGCTGCGTGAGCTGATCGAGCGGCAGGTACAGCAGGTTATTGCCGCCTTCGGTGTCGATCAGCACTTTGGTCGAGTTGGCCAGTATCGACTCGAGCGTCTCGAGATAGAGCCTTTCGCGCGTCACGTTGGGCGCCTTCTGGTATTCGGCGAGGATCTGCACGAAGCGGTCAGCCTCGCCTTCGGCATCGGCGATGGCCCGGGACCGGTAGGCGTCGGCGTCCTGGAGCTGCCGGGCAGCGGCGCCGCGCGCCCTCGGCAGGATATCGTTCGAGTAGGACTCGGCCTCGAGAATCCGTCGTTCCCGGTCCTCGCGCGCCTTGACTGCGTCCTGCACGCTGCCCTCGACCTCGCGCGGGAAGTTCGCTTCCTGCAGGTTGACCTCGTAGACCGTGATGCCGGTGCCGTAGGTGTCAAGCGTGTTCTGCAGCAGCTCTTGCGTCTGCGCGGCGACATCGGCACGGCCCTCGGTAAGAATGAAGTCGAGGTAGTTCTTGCCGACGATCTCCCTGATTGCGCTCGCGGTCACGCCCTGCAGCGTATCCACGGGGTCGCGCAGGTTGAACAGGTACGAGTACGGGTCGGCGCGCCGGTACTGGACGATCAGATCGACGATCACGATGTTCTCGTCGCGCGTGAGCATGCTGCCCTGATACGCCCAGCGTTCCGTCATGCTCGCATTGACCTTCTCGACCGTTTCGATCGGCCACGGCATGTGCCAGCGCAGGCCAGGTTGCGTCGTTGCGGTGTACTGGCCGAACCGCAGTACGATGCCGCGTTCGGCGGCGTCGACCATGTAGAAGCCCGTGGCCGCCCAGACGCCGATCGCGAGTACCGCAGCGGCTCCGAAGAGGCCCGAACCCGGCGTCTTCGCGCCGTCCTGCCCGCGGCCCGGGCCGCGGCTTCCGCCGAACAGCCCCGCGAGCTTGCGCTGGAAATCCCGCATGATCGCATCGAGATCCGCGGGGCCCTTGTCGCCCCCTGATTGCCAGGGGCTACCCTTGTCTTTGTCGTCCCATCCCATATCAGTCACGCTTTGTGTCGTGTGTGGCTTTGAACATCGTCAGTGGAAAACCCTTCGCGCCGGCACAGTTCCCGCCAGCGGCGCGCAGTGAGCTCGACATCCAGCGTCCAGCCGCCCGCATCGTCCGGGGCTTCGTGCCGAACCGCCTGCCAGTCGAACAGCTTCGCCCGCACCCGGCTCTGCTCGGGTCCGAGCCTGAGCCGGCCGCGCACCGGCCGTCCGTTCAGCCGCGTGCGAATCATGTCCGTGAGCCCTTCGAGTCCTTCTCCGGTCTTCGCAGATACGCCTGTTTTGGCGCTTTCGGAGGCCGCAAGTTCCCTTCGCTCACGCTCGCCCGCCCGGTCGAGCTTATTGTACACACGTATGCAGTCTGCGTCCGACGCACCGATTTGCCCGAGCACGTCCTCAACCTGCCGCATTCGATCCTCGTAATGCGGGTCACTCGCGTCGATGACATGAAGCAGCAGCGACGCGTCGCGAGTCTCGGTCAAAGTCGCACGAAACGCCGCCACGAGTTCATGCGGCAGATCGCGGACGAAACCGACAGTGTCCACGAGCAGGACCTGCTCGCCGCCGCCGAGCGACAGCCTGCGGATGGTCGGATCGAGCGTCGCGAAAAGTTGATCCTTCGCTTCGAGGTCGGCGCCTGACAAGGCATTGAACAACGTCGTCTTGCCGGCGTTGGTGTAACCCACCAGAGCAACCGTCGAGAGCCCGGAGCGTTTGCGTTCCCGACGCCCGACCTCGCGACCGCGCAGTACGCGCTCCATTCCCGACTTGAGCCGCCTGATCCGCTTGCCTAGCAGCCGCCGGTCCGTTTCAAGCTGGGTTTCGCCGGGCCCCCTGAGGCCAATACCGCCTTTCTGGCGCTCCAGATGACTCCAGCCGCGGACCAGGCGGGTCGACAGGTGTTCGAGCTGTGCCAGTTCGACCTGCAGCTTGCCTTCGAAACTTGCCGCGCGTTGCGCGAAGATGTCGAGAATCAGTCCGTTGCGGTCAAGCACGCGCACCTTGAACAGCGCCTCGAGGTTGCGCTCCTGACTCGGGCTCAGAGCCCGGTTGACGAGAACGAGTTCCGCACCGGAATCGTGCGCGAGTTCAGCGACTTGCTCGGCCTTGCCCGCACCGATCAAGTAGCGGGGATTCGGCCGATTGAGCCTGGATCGAACTTCGCCGATGACTTCGGCTCCGGCAGAACCTGCGAGCGCACGAAACTCCTGGGTCTCGTCGTCCTGGCAGGGACTGCCGATACCGACGTGCAGCAACAACGAGCGTTCGCCGCTGCGTGGACGATCAAACAATTCGCATTCCTCCCGGAGGAACCGGGGAACTAATCCGCCGCACTATCGTCGCTGTCGTCGCCGCTGGGCAGCCGGACACTGCGGGAGGGCACCACAGTCGATATCGCGTGCTTGTACACCATCTGACTTACGCTGTTGCGCAATAGAACGACGAACTGATCGAACGCTTCGATATGGCCATGCAGCTTGATGCCGTTGACGAGGTAAATGGAAACAGGAACCTTCTCCCGTCGCAAGAGATTGAGAAAGGGATCCTGCAGCGTCTGACCTCTGGCCATTTGCATCTCCTTGTTTTTTTCCGGGCCGTTGTTTGCGGGAATTCCGAAATCAAGCCGGAGCCGATTCCGCCACTTGCTGCGCAACCTGAATTCTCGCCGCGACGTTGTTCCCACTACTGCCGGACGGTGCCATTTGAAGAACGGCGAATACTAGCATAGCGGCTCAACAGCGTTACCCATATGGCCTTCGATGCGTCGTGCCAGATCGCCGGCAAGATTTGTTGAAAACGCATCAAGTCGCTCGACCCCGATCTCGCCGCGAAGCCAGGTGAGCTGACGCTTGGCGAGCTGGCGCGTCGCGGCAAGGGCACGCGAACGCGCCTCGGGCCAGGCGTACTCGTTGTCGAGGTACCGCCAGATCTGCCGGTAGCCGACTGCACGCATCGACGTGCTGGCGGGATCCAGATCGCCGCGCCGCCTGAGCCGCCGGACTTCGGCGACGAAGCCCGCCTCGACCATTGCATCGAACCGCCGTTCGATGCGCGCGGCAAGCGCCGTCCGCTCGGCGGGCACAAGTGCGATCGTCATGATGGCCGGACGCGCCTCCTCCCCCGCCGAGCGTTGCAGCGCCGTCAACGCCCGACCGGTCAGCGCGTGGACCTCGAGCGCCCGCTGGATCCGCTGTCTGTCGTTCGGCGCGATGCGTGCGGCGGCGTCCGGATCGACCGACTCGAGCCGCCGATGCAATGCCGGCCAGCCCTGTACGGCCGCTTCGGCATCGAGTGCCTCGCGAATAGCCGGATCGCGGCCGGGCAGCGGCGCAAGACCATCGCGCAGCGCACGCAGATAGAGCAGCGTGCCACCGACGACCAGCGGCAGCCTGCCGCGATCGCGGATCGCCTCGATCTCGCGCAGCGCATCGCTGCGGAAGCGGCCCGCCGAGTAGGTTTCCGTCGGCTCGAGGATGTCGATGAGGTGATGCGGCACGGCCGCGCGAACGTCGGCCGCGGGCTTCGCCGTGCCGATATCCATTCCCCGGTAGACCAGAGCGGAATCCATGCTCACGACCTCGACCGGGAAGCGCTCCGCCAGAGCAAGCGCAACGTCGGTCTTGCCGCACGCCGTCGGGCCGGTCAGGCAGACACAGCGCAGTGTTCGCCGGCTCATCGCGGTCGCGAAGCCCGAAGAGCCTGCGCCGCAGGAAGTCGCGACAGCGAAAATTCGATATCGCCGTCGCTTCGACCGATCGGTTGAGGAGATTTTCGAGCCATATATGACGAAATCGATCGAAGCGGCGGATGAGAGCGGATTTGCAGCCGGTAATTCCTGCGGCGCACGCTCCTACTGACCGCGCAGGAACAACCGGTCGAGTTCGGGCAGCGTGATTCTCGTCCAGGTCGGACGGCCGTGATTGCACTGATCGGCGCGCTCGGTCCGTTCCATCTGGCGAAGCAGCGCGTTCATCTCGGCGACTTCGAGCTTGCGGTTCGCGCGCACGGCCGCGTGGCAGGCCATCGTCGCAAGCGACTCGTTGACCGACGATTCGACGCGCTTCGCGCCCTTGCCCTCGGCCATGTCGCTGAGAATGTCGCAAACGAGTGCCTCAACATCGCTGCCTTCGAGCAGCGACGGTATCGCGGTCACCCTGAGTTCGTCGCGGCCGCGCCGCACGATCTCGAAACCGAGGCGCTCGAGGCTCTCGGCGTGCGCCTCCGCCGCGTCCGCTTCGCTCGCCGCAACCCGTAGCGTGTGCGGCACGAGCAGCGGCAGCGGCTTGAGCCCGGCCTCGGCAAGGTCCTGCTTCATACGCTCGTAGGTAATTCGCTCGTGCGCGGCATGCATGTCGACGATGATCAGGCCGTCGCTGTTCTCGGCGAGAACGTAGATGCCCGACAGTTGCGCGAGCGCGTAGCCGAGCGGCGGGACATCGCCGTCGCTGTCCTCGACGGCCTGTTCTCGGCGCGCGGCCGGCGGCGCATGCAGGCGCTCGTAGAGCGACAGGACCTCGCGACCCTTCGCGGCGCCGAGAGCGAGCCCATGCTGTGTGGCTCCGGTCCGGCCGGGCAGCGCTGTCGTGCGCGTGCTCGTGGACGCCCCCGGTGCCGTGCCGCCCGGACCATGCAGCCGCGCGGCGTCGGTCGGCGGTGTACGGTCGGGCACACTCCCGGACGTTGCTTCGTTCGCGAGTACGGCTTCGATGGTCCGAAACACGAAGTCGTGCACGAGGCGCGAATCGCGAAAGCGGATCTCGAGTTTCGCCGGATGGGCGTTGGCGTCCACGCGCCTGGGATCGATGGTCAGGTACAGCGCGCACGCGGGTTGGCGCGCCTGAAACAGTACGTCCTCGTAGCCGAGCCGTATTGCATGGCGCAGCAGCTTGTCGCGCACGACGCGTCCGTTGACGAACGTGTACTGCATGTCAGCCTGGCTGCGCGTAAAGCCGGGCCCGGCGAGCCATCCGGACAGGGCCATGCCCTCGATCTCGCGCTCGAAGTAGCGCGCCTGCGGCATGAACGCCTCGCCGAGCAGCGCGGCGATACGCGCTTCGCGCTCGGCGTGACTGCGCGCACGGTTGAGCGTCAGTGAGACGCGCTGATTGTGCCGGACGCGAAAGTCCACGCCGCTGCACGCGAGCGCGAGGCCCTTGATGACGGCATCGATGTGGCCAAGTTCCGTCCTTTCGGTACGCAGGAACTTGCGCCGCGCGGGCGTGTTGAAAAAGAGATCGCGTACCTCGACGGTCGTGCCCCGAGGCTGCGCAGCCGGACGCGCTTCGTCGAGTTCACCGCCGTTGCCTGCGACACGCCAGCCACGCTCCTCGTCGCGTTGGCGCGAGCTGAGGGTCAGGCGCGACACGGATGCGATGCTCGGCAGCGCCTCGCCCCGGAAGCCGAAGCTCGCGATCGCCTCAAGATCGTCGAGACTGTCGATCTTGCTCGTCGCGTGGCGTGCGAGCGCGAGCTTCAACTCGCCAGGCTCGATGCCGGCGCCGTTGTCCGCAATTCGGATCAGGCGCGCGCCCCCGGACTGGGTTTCGATGTCGATGGCCGTCGAACCTGCATCGAGCGAATTCTCGACGAGTTCCTTGACCACCGAGGCCGGACGTTCGACGACCTCGCCGGCCGCGATCTGATCGATGAGCTGCGGGGGAAGGAGTTGAATGGCCACGCGCCCGGATTATAGAGCCGACGACCGGAAATACGCGCGTGGGTACGGTTCCCGGGTATCCGGTCGAGCTCAATCTCGCCGCACCGGCGACTCTCGATCGCTTGATACGCACCGGCACGCCCGGCCTGCCGCAAACCTGAGGGGAGGCGTGAACAGATAGTACGCAGCCGTACCCTGATGACGGAAGGTCAGCTCGTCGGAATCGTGAGCACCTGGCCGGCGCGGATCCGGTCGCCGCGAATGCTGTTTGCCCGTCTGAGGCTCGCGAGGCTCACCTCGTAACGCGCGGCGATCTGCGACAGCGTCTCGCCGCGGGCGATCACGTGGCGCGCCGGCGACGGGGACAGCGGGTTCATCGCGAAGAAGGTGCCGGGCGGCGGGTTGCTGCGGAAATAGCCGACGACCCCGTCGCGCAGCGCCCGCGCGAGCTTGGCCTGGTGACTTGAGGCACGCAGCACCGATTCCTCGCCGGGGTTGGAAATGTAGCCCGTTTCGATCAGGAGCGACGGGATGTCGGGCGAGGTCAGCACGATGAACGGCGCTTGCTGAACCGTCGTCTTGCGGATCCGCGTGACCGCGCCGAGTTCGCCGATGATGTGCTCGCCGGCGGTCATGCTCGCGCTGATCGCGGCACTTTGCGACAGGTCGAGCAGAACCTTTGCGAGCACGGCGTCCTTGTCGGACAGGGAAACGCCGCCGATCAGGTCCGACGCGTTCTCGCGCTCGGCGAGGCGCCGCGCGGCCTCATCCGAGGCGCGCTTTGTCGACAGCGCATAGACGGTCGCGCCGCGCGCACGGGAATTTCGTGCCGCATCGGCATGCACGGAAATGAAAAAGTCCGCCTCCGCCCGGTGGGCGATGGCCATGCGCTCGCGATGCGCCACGTAGAAGTCCTCATCGCGGATGAGCAGCGAGCGCATGCCGGGCACGCTGTCGATCTCGCGGGCGAGCAGATCGGAGATCGACAGAACGATGTCCTTCTCGCGCGCACCCTTCGGGCCGATGGCGCCCGGATCCTTGCCGCCGTGACCCGCATCGATGGCGACAACCAGGTCGCGGCCCTGGCCCGATGCGCGCTCAGGCGCGCGCATGACGATCTCCGGCGCCGGCGCTGCGGGCTCGGCTCGAGGAGGCTCGGCCTCAGGAGGCCCGGCCTGAGGAGGCTCGGCTCGAGATGGCTCCGCTTCGGCAACAGGCGCGCGAGCCTGCTCCGCGGGCGCCACGTTTTCCGACGCCTTCAGGTCAACCACGATGCGATGACCGAACCTCGCTTCCGGACCGAGAACGAAACTCGTCGGCGTGACGTTCGCCTTGACATCCAGCACCACGCGCAACACGTCTCCGGGCTGATTCCCGATGCGCACGCGCGACAGGAAGCCTCTGGCTTCGGGGAGTGGCAATCCCTCGGGCGTTGACATTCCCGGCAGATCGACGACGACCCGGGAAGGATTGGAAAGCATGAACATGCGGTGCCCGGCAGGCTCGGAGAGGTCGAACACGACGCGTGTCGATATCGGCCCCGAAGAGGCACGCACACCTCGAATTTCGGCTGCATCGGCCAACGCGAGCGGCGCAGCGATGCCGATCGTCAACGCCAGCCGCGGCCAGATTTTCGGTAGCACCGAACAGGCTCCCGTTCGTTCCTAGGCCCTATCTACCAAGTTCGATACAGGATTGCAACCGTTTTTCAATTTAAAATTATGGCATTAGCTTGGGTATCTCGAATCGATATGATGTATTGACTCAAGCGCGGACTGCCCTGAATCGGAGACGGCGGCGATCACCAGGCGGCGCGAGGACGCGCCCGTGATTTCGAAATCGACCATGAGATCGCAGTGCGCGAGCAAGCGGCCGGCACGTTCCGGCCACTCGGCCAGCAACCACAGATCGGGTCGGTCGAGCCAGTCCCTGACACCGAGGTTCTCAAGTTCGTCACCGCTTGCCAGGCGGTAAAGGTCAAGGTGCACCAGCACGAGTTCGCCGAGCGGATATTCCTCCAGCAGCGTATAGGTCGGCGACGGCACGCGTCCTGAATGGCCGAGCCCGCGCAGCATCGCGCGCACCCAACTCGTCTTGCCGCTGCCAAGCTCGCCGCGCAGGCCGATGATGAGCGGCGAATGGCCGTCGCGGTGCCAGCAACGCGCAACCTCCCCCGCGGCCTCGACAAGCCCGGGCTCCGACGGCAGCGACAGGACTAGACTGGATTCGCCCATCGACGGATGAACGGCAGCATGTCCGTGGCAATCATGCCGCGCTCGCCGTCGGCCGCTGCGTCGTCGCCGGCCAGAGCGTGCAGCAGCACGCCGGCGCGCGCGGCGAGCGGCGGTTGCACCGAACGTGCGAGCAGTGCGCCGACGATGCCGGCCAGCACGTCGCCCGTGCCTGCCGTCGCCATCCCGGGGTTGCCCCGGTCGCAGACATGGACCGTTGCAGGACTGTCGGCCGAGCCCGGCGCGGCAGTCAGACTGCAGGCGCCCTTGAGCACCGCTGTCGCGCCGAACCGTGCGGCGAGTTCGGACGCGCAGTTCAGCCTGTCCGCCTGCACGGCACCGGCGCTCAGCCCGAGCAAGCGTGCGGCCTCGCCCGGGTGCGGCGTGAGAACCCAGTCGGCGCGTCGGCAGGGCCGCTCGGCCAGGATGTTCAGGCCATCCGCATCGACGACGAGCGGCATGGCCGCGTCGACAAGCACGCTCCACAACGACCGCCCCCACGCCCCTCGCCCGAGACCCGGCCCGACGACCGCCGCGTCAGCGAGACCGATCAGCGGTTCGAGATCGTCAGGCTCCGCGATCGCATGGCAAATGATTTCCGGGCGTCCGGCCATCACGCTCGGGATGCAGTCGGCATGTGTACCGACGTAGACGAGCCCCGCGCCGGCGCGAAACGCGGCTTCAGCCGCAAGCCGGATGGCGCCCGCCATGCCCGGCGACCCGCCGACGAGCAACAGCCGGCCGTTGTCTCCCTTGTGAGCGGCGCGCGGCCGGGGCGGAAAAGCGGCGCGCAGGTCGCCATCTGTCGACCTGCGAAACGCCGGTTCGAGCCCGCGACCGGCCGCAGAGACGCCGAGAGCCGAAAACGTGAGTTCACCTCGACAATCGGGCGCGCTGCCGAGAAACAGACCCTGTTTCAGCCCCACGAACGTGACCGTCGCGTCGGCGTGTACCGCAGCGCCATGCGGCATGCCGGTATCCGCATCCAGACCGCTTGGAATGTCGAGTGCGAGCACAGGTATGCCGCTCGAATTGATGGCGCGCACGGCTTCGGCATACGCGCCCGTCACGGGCCGGTCGACGCCCGTGCCGAGCAAGGCGTCGACGATAACGTCCGGTGCGAAGTCGTCGCCGGCGACCGCGCCGCTGCCCTCCTCGATCGCAACGCCGGCAGCGCGGCAGTCCCTCAAGGCCGTGGCGGCATCGCTTCCGAGCCGCCCGGTCGGACCGACCGCAAGGACACCTACAGCCAGGCCCCGGCTTCGACACAGCCTCGCCACGACATAGCCATCACCGGCATTGTTGCCGGCCCCGCAGCAGACAAGCACGTTTCTCGCGGCCGGCCAGCGCCGCGTCAGCGCGGACAGTGCGGCGTCGCCTGCGCGACACATCAGCGTGTATCCGGGCGTGCCCTCGTCCTCGATCGCGATGCGGTCCAGTTCGCGCACCTGCGCGGCACTGTAGACCTCTGCCGGCAGATCGTGGGGCCTGGCAACCCGTGGCGAAAGCCCTGCTGCATTCGACCGGCGATGCACTCCGCCTGACTGCGTTGCTCGTCGCTCAAAAATGCCCAATATTCTCGCTCCTGGTGCCTTGTCAGGCGGGCGCCTCGCCGGTCTCGGTACGACGCAGGGCTTTCGCCACGGACTGCCGGGTTCAATCGCGGCGATTATACTTGGCAGCCCACCCGCATCCCGCGCGTGCGCTGAAGCTCATGACTGCACCGGCAACAACACACTGGCACGACCTTGCCGAGGAGATCAGGCAGCTCGCTGAGACGCTCGGTTTCGACAGGATCGCGATTGCAGGGATCGATCTTGCGACGGACGAGGCCCACCTGGAGCGCTGGCTCGCCCTCAAGCGCCACGGCGAGATGCACTACATGGCGCGCCACGGGCGCAAGCGCTCGCGTCCCGCCGAACTCGTGCCGGGGACCGTGCGCATCATTTCCGCACGCATGAACTATTGGCCCGGCGACTCGGCCGACGCCGAAGCCACGCTCGAGGACGGGCGGCGGGGCTACATTTCGCGCTACGCGCTCGGCCGCGACTATCACAAGGTCTTAAGGCGCCGCCTGCGCAAGCTCGCCAGCCAGATCGAGGACCTCGCAGGCCCGATGGGCTATCGCGTCTTCGTCGACAGCGGGCCGGTGCTCGAGAAGGCGCTCGCGCGCAACGCCGGCCTCGGCTGGATCGGCAAGCACACGAACCTCATCGATCGCGACGCAGGTTCGTGGTTCTTTCTCGGCGAGCTCTTTACCGACCTGCCGCTGCCCGCGGACCGTCCGGTCACGGAGCATTGCGGCTCCTGCACGGCGTGCCTGGATATCTGTCCGACTGGCGCGATCGTTGCACCCTACGAGGTCGACGCACGGCGTTGCATCTCGTATCTGACCATCGAACTGAAGGAATCGATCCCGGTTCAGTTCAGGGCGGCGATCGGCAACCGCATCTTCGGCTGCGACGACTGCCAGCTCGTGTGCCCCTGGAACCGGTATGCGAAACCGACCGCAGAAGACGACTTCGCGCCGCGCCATGGGCTCGACGCCGCTGAACTCGTTGAGCTCTTCGGCTGGTCCGAGAGCGAGTGGTCGGCGCGAACCGAAGGCAGCGCGTTGCGCCGACCGGGCTATCTGGGCTGGCTGCGCAACGTGGCCGTTGCGCTCGGCAACGCACCGACGAGCCCCGACGTGGTCGCCTGCCTGCGGAACCGCGCCAATCACGACTCGGCGCTCGTTCGCGAGCATGTCGGCTGGGCGCTCGCCCGGCACGGAGCCCAATAGAGGAGGCTGGCCATGTTCAAGGCGCGATCGCATCCCTGTCTCGTACCGTTTGACGGATCCTTCACAATTGCAGACGCACCGACGCGCGCGAGCGAAGAGCAGCTTGCCGAAGCGGAGTCGCAAGACGATCTCCCGACACTGAAGCGGAGCATCGGACGCTGGCAGCAGCGACTTCACGCCGACGGCCGATACGCACTGTTGCTCGTCTTCCAGGCCATGGACGCCGCGGGCAAGGACGGCACCATTCGTCACGTGCTGACGGGCGTAAACCCGATGGGCATTCGGGTTACTTCGTTCGATCGGCCTTCCAGAACCGAGCTCGCCCACGACTTTCTCTGGCGGACGGTCGCGCATCTGCCGCAGGCGGGCGAGATCGGCGTATTCAATCGCAGTCACTACGAGGAAGTGCTCGCCGTTCGCGCGCGCCCCGGGCTCCTGGAGCAGCGCAGGCTGCCGCCTGTCACCAAGGACATCTGGGAGGCGCGCTTTCGCAGTATCGTGACTCACGAGCGCCATCTCGCCGAGTCAGGCACCGTCGTGCTCAAGTTCTGGCTCAATATCTCCAAGGATGAGCAGCGCAGGCGGTTTCTCCGCCGCATCAGACGGCCTGACAAGCGCTGGAAGTTTCGCGCTGCCGACATCTCCGACCGCATTCTCTGGGACAACTACATGGTTGCGTACGAAGAGTGCCTGAACGCGACATCGCGCGAATGCGCGCCGTGGTACGCGATCCCGGCCGATGACAAGCGCTACATGCGCTGGCAGGTCGCGTGGCTCATCGCCGACGCCATCCGCCAGGTCGATGTGGATTTCCCGCCCGTCACTCCCGAAATGGAGCAGGAACTCGTGGATGCCAAGGCGAAGCTCGACGCGGAATGACCCGAACCGATGCAAAGCGCCTGACAGACTCGCGTGAGCCGCGCAACGCGGCGGTCGTTTACGGCTTTGCAGTCGCGTGGCGGTTGGCAGCGTCCGTCGTGCGCAGACCCAGGTTGTCGATGAGCCTCGCATTGCCCAGCCTTGCCGCGGCGAGCACGATGAGTTCGTCGGGCGGCTGGCGGCCGTTCGGCTTCGCAAGGTCGGCAGCGCATCTGACCTCGACGTAGTCCGGCACGAAACCCGCGGCGCGTAACTCGTCAGCGGCCGCCTGCTGCAGCGCGCCGTAGTTCCCGTCTCCATCGCATATCGCGACCGCGACCTTTTCAAGCGCGGCGTAGAGCAGCGGCGCCCGGAGGCGCTCGTCGTCCGTCAGGTAGCGGTTGCGCGAGCTGATCGCGAGCCCGTCAGTGTCGCGCATCGTCGGCCCCGAAACCACGCGAACGCCGATGCCGAGGTCCGCGACCATGCGTTTGACGATGATGAGCTGCTGGTAGTCCTTGAGGCCGAGCACGAGGACGTCGGGGGTCACGATGTTGAGCAGCCGGCACACGACCGATGCCACACCATCAAAGTGGCCAGGCCGGCTCGCTCCGCAGAGTTCGCGGCTCAGCGCGGGCATCGACACGCGCACGGCGTCGCCGGCGCCGAACGGGTAGATTTCGCCGTCGTCGGGCACGAACACCGCGTCGACCGTACCTGCCGCGGCGAGTAGCTCGAGGTCCGCATCGAGCGTACGCGGATACGACTCGAAATCTTCGCCTGCGCCGAACTGGGTGGGGTTGACGAAGATCGTCGCGACGACCCGATCCGCCTCGGCGCGAGCCAGCCGTGCAAGACTCAGGTGCCCTTCGTGCAGATTGCCCATCGTCGGCACGAGCGAGACGCCTTGCTGCGACGCGCGCCAGTCCCTGACGAACTCGCGCATGCGATCGGCCGTATGCAATACGACTGGTTTCGGCACGAAAGCACCCGGCACAATCTTCCTCGCCCGCATTGTATCAGGCGAAGCAGTGCTCCTCGGCGGGGTACTCGCGCTCCTTGACGGCGCGTACGTAGTTCTCGATCGCATCGAGCGGCGAGTCCTGCCCGGTCATGAAATCGCGAACGAAGCGCGGCGTCCTGCCGCGGGTGATACCGAGAACGTCGTAGAGCACGAGGATCTGACCGTCCACCTCAGGGCCCGCCCCGATCCCGATCACGGGCACCTCGACTGCGTCGCTGATCAGCCGTCCGATCCTGTTGGGGACACACTCGAGCAACACGATGTCGGCGCCGGCCTCCTCCAGCGCCCTGGCATCCTCGACCATGCGCCGTTCGGAGTCGGCTCCGCGGCCCTGGACCCTGAATCCGCCGATCTTGTGCACGGACTGCGGCTTGAGCCCCAGGTGCGCGCAGACCGGGATATCGTGCAGCGCGAGATACGAGACGACCTCGACCTGCCCCTGCCCGCCCTCGAGCTTGACCATCATCGCACCGCCCTCCTGCATGAGCCGCACGGCATTCTCGAGCGCCTGATGCGGCGTCGTGTAGCTCATGAACGGCATGTCGGCGATGAGGAAGGCGCGCACGATCCCGGTCGCGACGCAGCGCGCGTGATAGATGACGTCGTCCACGGTGACCGGCACGGTCGTGTCATGGCCCTGGATGACCATCCCGAGCGAATCGCCGACGAGCACGATGTCCGACCCCGCGACATCGACGAGCTGCGCGAAACTCGAATCGTAGGCCGTAAGACAGGCGATCGGCTCGCCGCGCTCCTTCATCTCGCGTAGCGTCGCGACATTGACGGGCGGCGAATCCATGCCGCGCTGCTGCAGTTGCTTGTACATGAGTTCAGGGTCCGGGCTAGCGGCTCGTGTCCTCGGCGGGATTGTAGAAGTGCCGACCCCGCCTGACGCTCACGATCGTTGCGAGCAGTTGCCGATAGTCCTCCTCGCGGCGGATCGGATCGATGGAAGCGGCGTTGACGATCAGGAGCGGCGCCTCATCGTAATTGTAGAAGAATCTCGCATAGGCTTCGCCCAGACGCTCGAGATAAGCGGCATCGATTTTCTGCTCGTACGGCAGGCCGCGGCTCGCGATGCGCCGCAGCAGCACCGGTACGGGCGCCTGCAAGTAGATGACGAGATCGGGTCTGGGTGCATCGACCTCGAGCATGGTGGCGACCTGCTCGTAGATCGCAAGTTCGCTCGCGTCGAGATTGAGTTCGGCGAAAAGGCGGTCCTTCTCAAGCAGGAAATCCGCGATGCGTACGGGCGAGAACATGTCCCGTTGGCGGATCTCCTCGACCTGGCGCGCACGCTGCAGCAGGAAGAAGAGCTGCGTCGGCAAGGCCGCCGCTCGGTTGTTGCGGTAGAAGCGCTCGAGAAACGGATTGTCCTCGGCCCGCTCAAGGATCAATTCGCTCGCAAAACTCTCTGACAGACGCTGGGCGAGGCTGGTCTTGCCGACGCCGATCGGCCCTTCCACGACGATGTATCGCGGACTGTCGGTCTGGTTGCTCTGCAGATGAGTGTTCACTGACGGGATATTCCACGCGCCCGGGCTGCCCGGGTGCACGATCGCGCCATTCTACGACCCAGAAGCATCGGCGGACAGCCGCTTGCGCGCCCCGCCTCGCCGGCCACCCCGGCGGCGCTTGCCCCGGCGGCGCTTGCCCGCGCTGAAGGCCTGCTCGCGCTCCTCGACCGAGAGCGTCTGCACATGGGTCCACCAGTCTGCGAGCTCCATTTCAACTTCGCCGCAACGGCTTCGCAACAACAGGAAATCGTACGCGGCACGGAACTGCCGGTGCTGCATCAATCGTGCCGCGCGCGCGCCGCGCCGGTTATCGAAACGCCGCTGCAGGCCGAAGATCTCCTTCATGGGAACGCCGAAGCGCTTCGGCAACGCCGTACGGTGCTGCTGTTGGGCCGCGATGCCTGCGCTCGCCTCCGCCGTGGCTTCGTAGTCGCTCGCGCCTGACGCCTTGAGTGCGGCTGCTGACCGGCTGACCGCGGGCCAGAGCAGTATGGCGAAGAGAAACGCGGGCGTGGTCGGCTTGTCTTCGGCGATTCGCCGATCCGTTCCACCGAGACCGAGTTCGATGAAGCGCCGCACGGCGTCGCCCCCGGCGCCTTCAAGCAAGGCGTTTGTGGCGGGAAAAAGCTGCCCGAGCAGGCCGAACTCGTCGAGCAACTGGAAACTGCGAACCGCATGGCCGGCCTGGAAGAGCTTGAGCACTTCCTCGAACAGGCGCGCCGGAGGCACGTCGCCAACGTACCCCCGGAGTCCGGCAATCGGCCCTGCGGTTTCCGGGGCAATGTCGAATCCGAGCTTGGCCGCAAATCGCACCACACGGAGCATCCGTACAGGATCTTCCCGGTAGCGGGTATCCGGGTCGCCGATCATTCTGAGCGTCCGGTTCCGGATGTCCTCCAGACCCCTGGTGTAGTCCACGACGCTGAAGTCGGCGACATTGTAGTAGAGGGCGTTGACCGTGAAATCGCGGCGCCAGATGTCCTCGTCTAGCGTGCCGTAGACGTTGTCCCGCAGGATCCTGCCGCTGTCGGAATGCTCGCGATCGTCGGCGCCATCGCTCGTCCCGCGGAAGGTCGCAACCTCGATGATCTCGCGGCCGAAGCGTACATGCGCGAGACGGAACCGCCGGCCGATCAGCCGGCAGTTCCCGAACAGTTTCCGGACCTGCTGCGGGTGCGCGTCCGTGACGATGTCGAAGTCCTTCGGGTGCATCCCGAGCAACAGGTCGCGCACGGCGCCACCGACGAGGTAGGCCGCGTATCCCGAGTTCTTCAGGCGGTAAAGGACCTTGAGCGCGCTGTTGGAGACGTCGGCGCGACTGACGATGTGTTCGGAGCGTGGGATGATCCTGGGGCCGTGCCCCGGCTTCGGATCCGGCGTGTACAAATGAAGTTCCGGTTCGGCGAGTTTCGCACTGCAACAATCGCCGCTATGATACCCGCTCCCCGGTTCCGGGTAGCGCGCTCCCTTCGTCTAGCGGTCAGGACGCGGCCCTCTCAAGGCTGAAACAGGGGTTCGATTCCCCTAGGGAGCGCCACAAGTAATTACAAATCAATAGCTTAATAGAGCAAAAAGAATTTTCCCAACGTTTTTTCCAACAACTTGCTTATAGCGTGCGGCGACTCTCATGCTGCACATTGCATAGTTGCATGTGTCTGACGCATTTCTTAGAAGCGTGCGCCGTAGGACGATTTTCGTTCGGCCGAATTATTCGGGGGCGTGAAACGGTCCCCGACCGGCTCCATTTCCTCGCTCGGCCAAAGACTGACTTCACCGGGAAACCGGGGTATGCTGGCACGATAAGTCACTCTATCGAGTCGGTAAGGGCCGTGGCCAGCGCACAACACCGAATACAAGACCGTGATGTCCCGGCAACCGCGGAGTTGCTGGTCCGTCTCCAACCCGCGCTCTGCCCGACCGAGGATCAATTCTATGAGTTCTGCCGTATCAACAGGGAGTTGCGTATCGAGCGGAATGCCGAAGGAGGGGTGGCCGTCATGGGGCCGGCAGGATGGGAAACCGCCGAGAAAAACGCCGAGATCACGTTTCAGCTAAAGGGTTGGGCTACAAGGGACGGCACAGGCCGGGCGGTGGATTCTTCCGCTGGGTACCTGCTTCCCAATGGAGCGATACGCTCTCCGGACGCGTCCTGGGTGAGAAACGAACGCCTGGCGTCCGTCACCCCCGAGCAGCGGTCGAGATTTCTTCCGCTTTGTCCCGATTTCGTGATCGAACTGCGATCACCGACGGATCGGCTCGCCATGCTGCAGGACAAGATGGCCGAATACATGGCCAACGGTACGGAACTCGGCTGGTTGATCGACCCGCTGAATCGGCAAGTGTTCGTGTACCGTCCCGGACTGGACGTTGAAACGCTGGACGCGCCGGACAGTGTTTCGGCCCATTCGGTGTTGGAGGGATTCCGGTTACATATGGGGGAAGTCTGGTAGCGTTCCAAGATGGGGGTGCGGCTGAACCACCCGTCCCGAACGCCACGCACCGAACCACCGCACAGGCCGTGCGCGAGATCGCCGCGGCGGCTCCCTCCGGTTCCGATTCCGGAACCGTTCTCCCCGACGTTGGGTACCCTGGTTCGGGTCTTCTCTACGCCCTCCGGCGGCTCGGCTCTCACACCCGACGCATCGTTGATGCCCTTCCCGCCAGCGTCCGTCAGCTCGCGGAAGGGATACAAGTCACGTATTTTCAGTGACTTACGGCTCGAACGATCCTGGCCGCTCGCCCGGCTTCCTTTTAGAAACGCCGCCGCGGCTGCTTCCTGTACTCCACCCCAGCCGCGCGGCCCGACAAAGGAGCCGCAATCCATGACCGACCGTTCTAAATCCACCTTCGCCCGACGCGTACGCGCCGCCAAGCCCACAGACAAACGACACGACGTTCCCGACGACGTGATCAAGGGCCTGTCCCTGCGCGTGTATCCGAGCGGTTCACGTACGTATTGTCTCACCCGAATGGTGCGTGGCCGCACTCGCTACGCCACCATCGGCAACGCCAATTCACTGACCGTGCCCCAGGCGCGCAGAGAAGCCCGCCGTCTGATTGCCAGCTACATAGAACCCGTGAGAGACGGCAGCGGACCGAAAACGCCGGGCCGCCCGATGACCGCCTTCGCCGAGGAATTCCTCGACCGCCAAGCCCACCGCTGGAAACCCCGCACCCGGGACACCAACGCCCGCATTGTGCGAAAGGACATCCTGCCCACGTTCGGCCACCTGACCGTGGACGCCATCACGGCCGAACAGGTCCGCGACTGGTTTGCCTCGATGGCTAACAGGCCCGGCGTCGCCAACCGCTCCATGCCGGTGCTGTCCATGATGATGAAGATGGCGGAACCTTGGGGCTACCGCGTCCACAACTCCAATCCCTGCAGGAACACCCGGCGCTACAAGATGAAACCGATGGAGCGGTTCCTGACGGGAAAGGAAATGGCCCGACTCAACGCCGTGCTGACCCGAGACGAGTTCTGGTGCCCGAACGTCGTCGCCATGATCCGCCTCCTGATGTTGACCGGCTGCCGTTTCGGAGAAATTGCCTCGCTGCAATGGGAGTGGATCAAGGGCAAGCGCATCTTTCTCCCCGACTCCAAGTCCGGCCCGCGCACGGTCTGGCTGTCCAGCCCCGCGCGGGCGGTCATCGACGCCATCCCGAGATACAGTGAGGATTGCCGGTATCTCTTCCCCGCCCGCCCGCCGACGCGACCCATCGACAACATCGCGTTCCACTGGGACCGCATCCGCAAAGAGGCGGGACTGCCCGGCGTGCGGCTCCATGACCTGCGCCACGCCTGGGCTTCGCTCGCGGCCATGAACGGCGTGGACATGGTCACCATCGCCAAGCTGCTCGGCCATGCGCTGGTCGAGACGACGGAACGGTACACGCATCTGTCCGACCAGTCCGTCACCGATGCCGCCGACCGGGTTTCGGCACGCATTGGCGCGGCGCTTTCCGGAAGTGCAGGAATCCAGAAGGAAGGGTCTGGCAATGCCCAGGGTTAATCTCACCCCGCGCCTGGCTAGCGAAACAAAGCCGCAGACCAAGGACACGATTCTGTTCGACAAGACGCTGCCCGGCTTCGGGTTGCGCATCCACCCGTCGGGCCGCAAAGTCTGGATCCTGCAGGCTCGCATTGAAGGCCGGAGCCGCCGCATCGTCATTGCCGGTTACACGGAGATGAAACTTACCGAAGCCCGCCGCCGTGCACGCGAACTGCTCGCGCGCATCCGTGCGGGACAGAACCCCGCCGAGGACATCCAGAGGGAAAAGCAAACGCCGACATTCCGGGCATTCGCCGAGGAATATCTCAGGCGCTGCGATCCGCTGTGGAAGCCCTCCGGGCGTAAGACGGTCCGTATCTATCTCAAGGCCCGCATCCTGCCCGCCTTCGGCAAGATGCCTCTGGACCGCATCGGCCCCGAGGACGTGGCCACGTGGTTCGACGCAGCCAGCAGGGACTGGCCCGGCGCGGCCAACCGCGCGTTTGAGATCCTGCGCGCTATGATGTTCCGGGCCGAGGAATGGGGGATGCGCGAGCGCGGCACGAACCCGTGTGTCGGAATCGCGAAGAATCCAAGGAAGAGGGTTGCCCGATTTCTCGACAGGGACGAATTGGCGCGCCTCGGGCGCGCGCTCGACGATCACCAAGCCCGCTGGCCCGACGCCGTCGCCGCGATCCGTTTGCTGGCGCTCACCGGCTGCCGCCGCAGCGAAGTGCTCAATCTGCATTGGCGTAACGTCACCGCGGTGGCGTTCAATCTTGATGACTCGAAGACCGGCCCCCGCGCCGTGCCGATCGGCACGGCAGCGCGCATTGTCATCGTCGCGCTGCCAGGTCCCCGTGACCCGGACGCCTTTCTGTTTCCCCGCTTCGCCGGCATCAAGGATCCGCACCGGTTCATCACCTGTTGGCACGCTGTTCGCGAGAAGGCCGCGCTCGGCAAGCTGCGCCTCCACGACCTTCGCCATACCGCTGCCAGTCAGGCCATCATGTCGGGAGAAAACCTGCCGCTCGTCGGCAAGCTGCTCGGGCATCGACGGCACCGAACCACGGCTGGCTACGCCCACTTGGCTGACTCACACTTGGTCGAGACGGCTGACCAGATCGGCAGAATCATCGCGAAGGCAATGAAAGGCCTGAACAGATGATGATTGGCCCGACCCTCGCGGACGATTCATGGTGAAGGCCGCCTCATGCCTACAGCGAACCAGAGTCGTTGAACACCCCGACTGTGGAACCTTGTTACTCTTAGTCACCGGCCCCCGACCGCTAATCGAGGTGCAGCAAGCGTATCATCGCGCAGGCGAGCCCATGGCGTGCGCCACGGGACCCAACAAGAGAGGCCTCCGGAAACCTCGGGTCGGCTCAGTTCAAGCCAAGCGAGAAAAGAAGTGCGCACATCTCTCATCTATCATGGACCCATAACCGCCGCTGGTGCTCGAAATGCCGAAGTTTTGCTGACAGATGCATTTAAGAACAACATAACTGACGTCACTCTACATATATGTAGCAAGGGAGGCGATGTAAGCGCTGGCGTTGGCCTATACAACTTCGTCAAAATGATACCTATCGACGTAGATACGCATTGTTTTGGACTATGCGGGTCGATCGCTGTCAGCGTTTTTTTGGCAGGGAGAAAACGATCCACGGTGCCGGCTTCTAGGTTTGTATTACACGCAGCCAGCCATACCGATGGTCCCAAGAAGGGTGAAGTCTCTGAGGACACCATCCTGCTTTCACAGATTGTCCGAGAAAACCTGACTTGGGACTCAAAAAATGAAAAGTTCTACTTCGGATCCACGGTAGAAAAAAATATCCCTCTGACAGTTGCAATGCAGCTTGGAATTGTGCACGAAATAAAGCCGTATGATATAAAGGAGAGCGACGAAATCATAAATGTTTCCATACCTTAACCCCAATGTTGCAAAAATTCGTGGCTGACGCGGTGCCGAGGTAAGGCGAGATGGGCGTCACTGCTGGTATTGTTGAGTTTGCAGACTTTGACAATGCCGAGCAGGAGGGGCCACATCTCGTGAGGTTAAGGAAAGCAGATTTGAAGCGGCGAATCAATGGTCAGTTGACGCTGCGCTACGAGGCCCGTGGGCTGACGTCGTTTTCGGGTCTTGAACTGGTCGGACGGTTTATTCGGCAACTGGATCTCCTCGGGAGTTTGCGGCGTGTTGGCCATGCGCTGCCGCACAGCGATTTCGGCGGGGAGCGGCTGTCGCTGCTGGTGCTGGCGATGCTGATTGCGGGTGCTCGGCGAGTGCGTCACGTGAGTTATTTGGATGGCGATCCGCTGGTGGAGCGGTTGTGCGGTCTGGGTCGGTTGCCGAGCTTGCACACCTTGGGGCGCTGGCTGCGCGGTTTCGATGCCGGCGGGGTGAAGGCGCTGCTCGAGGTCAACGAACGCCTGGTCGGGGACGTGATCGAACGCAGCGGCTTGCGGCGATTGACGCTGGACGTGGACGGCTCGGTGGTGTCGACGGGGTTGAAGGTCGAGGGCGCGCGGCGGGGCTTCAACCCGCATCGTCGCAAGGTGCCGAGCTATTACCCGATCACGGCGTACGAGGCGAACACCGGTCAGGTGCTACGGGTCGGCAACCGGGCGGGCAACGTGCATGACGGCAAGGCCTCGGCGAGCTTTCTGGACGAACTGTTCGATCAGCTCGATGCGACGCTTGAGCGGCGGCCGGTGCTGGAAATGCGCATGGATGGGGCGTTTTTCCGCGAGGACGTGATCGATGTGCTGGACGCCGAAGGGGTGCAGTACGCGATCAAGGTGCCGTTTTATCGATGGCTGGGACTGAAGGAACGGATCGCCGAGTGCCGGTATTGGGAGCCGGTGGACGCGTCGGTGGAATGTTTCGAGCGGTGGCTTCCCGTGCCGGCCTGGTCGCGCCGGATGCGCGTCGTGGTCTACCGCAAGCGCGTGCGTCACCGGACCGCGAAGAACTATCAGCTCGATCTGTTCGATCCCGACGACGGCTACTTCGAGTACTCGGCCGTCGTCACCAACAAGGAGGTGACCGGGCGCACGCTATGGTTCTTCATGTGCGGGCGCGGCACCCACGAGAAGGTCTATGGCGAGCTCAAGGGCGGGTTCGCGTTCGACTGCGTGCCGACCCAGCGCTATGCGGCCAACAGCGCCTGGCAGGTGTTCAGCGTCATCGCATTCAACCTCATGCGCGCCTTGCAGGCCGGTACCTCGGAACGGCGATCCATGAATCGGAAACGACGAACGATCCAGCCGTTTCAGACCATACAGACCCTGCGGTATCGATTTATCAATCGGGCCGGCCTGTTGGTTCAGCCCAATGGCCGCCAAATACTCGATGTGGGCAACAATCCGATGGTTCGGAAGCGATTCCAGGCCATCGAAAACGCACTCTCAAGCTGAAATTTCTGCAACATCAAGGCTAATTACAGGAGGGTCGGCTCCCGCATTGCCCTTTTCGAGGCCTGCTCAGCGTTCACTCTCGTTCCGGCCTGCACGGTCGCTGAACTGCTCAATGCAGCCCTTTGTCACCGAAGTGCTTCAGACCATGTCGTTACCTCCATGACCCGCTTCGGCTGCTACCAACCGAATGCGACAATTGTCGGGTGGGATTTGCACCCACTAGGAAAACGCGCCTTTCCACGGCGCACTGCAATATCCGGGCTAGTCGCAGCGCTCATTGGAGCGGACGCTCGGCACCGGTTGGTTGGCTCAGGCGGCGAGTGGTCTCATTTGATACTCCCAAATGGGACTCAGTCGAACACCGAATGTCGCAGGCGAGACGTTGGCAAGCTTTGCTCTTTTCGTCTCAAATTGGACCCGAGTCGTGTAAGTTATTGTTTCTAAGCTTTTCTGGGGTTTATTCTGAGTCCCCGTGGGGACATCTGCCACAGGATTACCTCGCCCGCCACTCGCGAATTATTGCACGGAACCGTGGTTTCGACATCGTAGACGTGGTTGCCGGTGCAGCCACGACCAAGTACACCGCCGAATACTCGCCTACCGAAAATGCGCTCCAGAATTGCGTCGATGATACGCCCCCCAGCGCTACCGATAACGATCCGCGGGTCGATCTGACCATTGATACTTGAAAAAATGCCAGCCAGTGTGCGTGCGTCGACGCTCAGGTTGGTGTAGACGGTTATAGTGCGATGGCCAATGGGGACCGCCAAGTAGTGGCAGTATTGACTCCCTTCGTCTAAATCGCAACTCTCCTGGAACCGGTAAATCGTTTCCTGATACGTTAAGGTTCGGTCCTCAAAGAACCTGGGGTTCGCTGTCCAACTGCCGACCTCGGACAGGAATTGCGTTAGCGAGTCGTCGACCGCTCTGATCGTGCCGACCGCGCCTGGAGCCTCCGGGAAAACCGGTACGGTTCAAGTGGCCTGATACTGAATCCTCCCACATCCACGGTGGCTCGGATCCAGGGGAACGGTCACACCACCGCTTGATTCGCCTAATCGTCCGTTCTCTCTTGTATCGTAAAGCCAGCGGCAGCAAGACTTGATTGCACTGTTTCTACATGCCGCATCAAACGCGATCGCGCGCGGCGTGATCCAGGGTTTCCCGGTCCTTCCAACGATAGCTCGATACGTGGATGCTCAACGCGATAGCTCACATACAAATCTTCACTGAAAATTCGACAATGAGGTAACGAATAGCGACTCTCTGGTCTTCTCATATCACAATAAAAGCCTTCGGCCTGCAGAGTCGTCAAAAAAACCCAATTCATGTCTTCGTATCCGGCAAGGTTTGTGTCTGCTTGTATAGAGAAGTCATACTTATTGGGTGCATATTCACCCCAGATGCAAGCACCGATTCCAACACAACAGCAACACGCGAATACCTTTGCGAATGTGGAAAACCCTTCCTGCTGGACGGAATGTCTGCTCAATTTGCGTCGTCCTCTACTTGAAGTCGCCGATAAGCGTTCGTTCCCGCAATCTCGGTGTTGTCTTGAGCATAGTCCCACGGCAACAATCCGTTAGCCGTCCGCGCCACTGGATCGGCTCCCATGTCGAGCAAGATCTCGATCACGGCCGGGTTGGGATTGTAATACGCCGCGGCGTGTAACGGTGTGCGTCGATCCGATTTCGCATTTGGGTCAAGGCCGAGTTGAATCAGAATCTCGATGACTTCGGGATTCGTATTCGAAGCTGCCGCGACATGCAACATCGTTTCGTTAAACCGTCCATAACTGTTCGAAATGTCGGCGCCAGCCGCAATCAGGGCGCGCAGGACCATCGCGTTGCGATCATAACGAATAGCCCAATGCGCTGTCGTTTCCTGTGAATATGCCAGTAAGTTCGGGTCGGCGCCGCCATCGAGCAAGGCTTCGACAACTTGTGGATTCGAGTTATCCCGGACCGCCCAATGCAAAGGCGTGGCACCAAAATAGTCTTGAGCACCCGGATCTGCGCCAGCGTCGAGTAGTACGCCAATCACGACAGGATTCCCATTGAATGCGGCCGCCAAATGAAGGGGAGTTGCCAATTGCGGATCCCCTTGTGCCATGGGGTCAGCCCCAGCCTCCAAGAGAGCGAGCGCAACTGAAGCGTTCGAATTGTGCATGCTAGCGAGATGCAACGCAGTGTGATCCGTTGCGCTTGTGACACGTACGTTTTTCGCAGCTTCCACGAGTCGCACAATGAACGCAGCATTGTCATTGTACTGGGCAGCGAAATGCAGCGGTGTGTAGCCTGATCGGCTGCGTGCCCGGGCACTTGCGCCTGCGCTGAGTAGTACGTCAATCGTGGCGAGGTCGCTGCTGAATGCGGCCGCCCAATGAAGAGGAGTAAAGTCCCAGTAGTCGCGCTGCGTCGGGTTTGCGCCGGCATCCAGGCAAGCTCGTACTTCTTCCGCAATCGCGTTTTCGAAGAAAGTCCTGGACTCCTGAACAGATCCATCCCACTCGCAACTCCAACCAGGTGACAGAACGATCATGCCGGCGGCAAATGCGCCAACGTAAACCAACAGACGTGCCGTCACTGAAACTCTCGGCGAATAGAATCCAGAATGTACCGAACAATTGTCATGCTGTGATTACTCCTATTGGTCGAACAACCGGCGACTGTTTTCCGTATTTCAAAAATCTGGATCATCACTCGTGAACGGAATTACATTATTCAACAGCGTGGTAGTAGCACCACCGTTGTCGTCTCTATAGACTGCTAAAGCGTTCGTTAGACGATACCTATCCTGAACCATCTCTGCACGCTGCTCCGCGTTATACTCGTCGAAGTCTTGACTTCGATTGAGCTGCAGCGTCGGAAAATAAACGTAGCCACCAGTCACGTACGCGACGAGCGACTGCCAGCGCACCTTCCAAATACCAAGGTCGTCTCGTCGAACTTCCCTAACGTGGTGAAGCTCATGAAGCAGCAGCGACCTTTCGTGTGTTGTGGTGTATTCTTCGCGCCAAACCAGCGGTGCACCGGGGCCGGGGCCAACATAGATGTGGCCGTCCGGTGCGGTGATAGTGTCCGGATTCTGGCCCGGGAAATATCCGTGCAGCCCACGACACACTCGGACTTCGTCGATGTCTTCGATGGAAAACCAATTCTCGCGCGGCAATTGCTTCTCGCTCGCTGTCAAAGGTCTACACTGATTTGGCGCCGTTACCGATCCCATGGCATTGTCGTCTAGGTTTGGACCGTCCTCACCATCGATTCGTCTCTGGGCATTCATCACTCCACCAAACACAATCTGCCAAACATGCTTGACTACGCGGCAGGGTAGCGGGTGCTCGATGTCATATACGACGTTTCCGGTACAGACTTGCTCCAATTGACCATTAAGCACGTCCGTCCCAAATATGGCTTCAAGAATGCCACCAAGGCGGATTGCTTGCGTGCTTCCCAACGTGACATCCAGGTTGATACTTCCGTTGAGTACCGGGAACAGGTTGGCGAAGTTACGCGCCTCGCTGCTCGCGTTCGTATAGATGGTTACGGTGACATACCCAATTACGATAGGCAAGTAACTGCAGTACTGACTATCTTCGTCGGGATAGCAAGTCTCCTGCAAACGCACGATCGGTTCTTGGTAACTTGAGGTTCGGTCCTCAAAGAACCTGGGGTTCGCTGTCCAACTGCCGACCTCGGACAGGAATTGCGTTAGCGAGTCGTCCACCGCTCTGATCGTGCCGACCGCACCGCCCTTGTGTCCTGGTGCATACACGATCTGATCCTGCGCTCCGCTGATCGCGTCGCTGAGGTCTCGCACGAGAATGTCGACGAACCCGTCCAGGTTGATGTCATCCAACACCAGTTCGACCCCTGTCGCGACGGGCCAACCCGAGGGCGTGACGGTAGGCTCGCTGGCGGGCGCGACGAGTTCGAACCCGCTGCCGACCTGCTTCAGGATCACGTCCTGGAACACGCCCGCGCCGGTCGCCGTCGAGGTTCGGTCGATGAACAGCGCCATGGGGCCATTCGTGCCGATTGTCCCCGAGCGGACCTGGAACGTGTAATCGAGTTGCGTTGCCACCGAGTCGGGCGCGGGCCCGTTCACGGTCACTGTGAGCGAATCGCCGACGCTGCCGCACAGTTCAACGGCTTCCTGGTACATCGGGTGGCGTTCGAGGTAGCAGCCCTCCAGACGGTAGGTATACGTGCCGTTGGTTCGTCCGACGATGTTCTGCGTGAACGTCGATGGCGAAACGGGGTACACCCGGTCGTTGCCGCGGGTATCCGATTCGTGCAGCTCCCAGATCAAATAGTCCCGGGTACCGGTGTAGTTGCCCGATATCGTGTAGTCGCTGCTGGTACTGGGATTGGCGCTCGCGGACAGGACCGTCCCCGTCGACGGCGAATTGGGGTCCGCGACCGTCCACTGAAACATCAACGTGGCGACGTTGCCGCTGGCGTCGATCGCCTTCACCTGGGCAGTGCCGGAACCGTTCTTGAGCGGGCGCCCGGAGAGCTGACGGGCGGTCGTCAGCGAGATGCCCGAAGGCAGGCCCTCGGCTTCGTAACGGAGCGTGCCGGTGCCGCCGCTGGCGGCGGGCACGGCAACCGCCGTGATCGCTTGCCCGGCCGTCCAGGTCTGGGCCGCGATGCTCGCCGACCCGAAGCTGAGCTGCGCGGTCACCGTCCAGTTGAACGTGAGCGTCGCGATGTCGCCGTTGGCGTCGATCGCGGCCAGCGTCGCGGTACCGGAGCCGGCGCCGGTGGGCAGACCCTGGAACCGACGCGTATCGAGCATGATGACGCCTGGCGGCAGGTTGTTGACGCCGTAGTTCAGTTCGCCGTTGCCGCTGGTGGCCAGCGGCGCCGTGAACGGCGTGATTTCCTCCCCCGTGACCCAGACCTGGTCCGGTATCGTTACCGAGCCGAAGGAGGGCATCGAATCATCCACTACCGTCCAATCGAACGTGAGCGTGTCGGTGTCGTTGTCGTCATCGGTGACGGTGATCGTGGCGGTGCCGGTGCCGGTGGCGGTCGGCGTGCCCGAGACTACCCGGACACTGGACATCGTCACCCCGGCCGGCAGGCCGCTGGCCGTGTAGCTCAGCGGCGCGCTGCCGCCGAGGGCTTCGGGCACCGTGAACCCGGTGATGGCGACATCACCGATCCAGGTGACCGCATCCAGCGTGTCCACCGCAAACACCGGACCCGTGGAAGGCGGCGCCGTCAACGTCAGCGTCATCGCGGTCAGCCTTGACCGGGCGTTGGATGAATAGGGGTAGACCCTGAAGTTGTACACCTGCCCCGCGGTCAGCGTGACCTCGTCGCTCTCGTCGGCGTTGCCGCTGAGGCCGCGCATGCCGCCGTCGCCCCGCAGATCCCAGTCCAGCCCCGAGTTCGGCGTGCCGTCGATGGCGATCGTCCACTCGCCGGCACGGTCAGCGGGCACCGTGAACCGGAAGTACGTGGCCGAGGCCGGGTTGTCGCGACGGCCCGTCCCGCGCAGCTGGCCGAAGATGTCCTGTGCCGACACCGCCACCGGATCCGGCAACAGGTGGGGGTCGTCTACGGTACCGAGTTCGGGGGGTTCGATGATCTCGGGCTCGACGGTGACCGTCACCGTATCGGAGACCGCCGTGTTTCCAGGGGCGTCCCTGACCGATAGGGTGAACACCAGCGTCGTGGGCGTTGACGGTGCCGTGAACGCGGGTCTCGCCGTGTCGGCGTCGGTCAGGGTTACCGTCGTGCCTGTTGACGTCAGACTCCACGCATAGGTCAGCGCCTGACCTTCCGGGTCGCTGCTGTCGGTGCCGTCAAGCGTCGCCCGCTGGCCGACGCGGACCGTTTGATCCTCGCCCGCGTCGGCGATCGGCGGGTCATTGTCCGCATTGATCGTGATCGTCACGGTCGAGGGCGCGGAGTCCACGGTGCCGTCGTTGACGGTCAGCGAGAACTCCAGGTCTTCTTGGGCAAGCAGGTTGGGCGCGGTGAACGTCGGGCGCGCCGTATCGGCGTCGGTCAGGGTCACCGTCGTGCCTGTTGACGTCAGACTCCACGCATAGGTCAGCGTATCGTTGTCGGCATCCGAGCTGCCGGTGCCGTCCAGCGTCACCGGGGCGCCTTCGTCGACGGTCTGGTCCATGCCCGCATCAGCCACCGGCGAGCGGTTGCCGGTGACCTCCCAGTCGAACGTCAGCGTATCGGTGTCGTTGTCGTTGTCCGTGACCGTGATGGTGGCGGTGCCCGTGCCGACGGTCGTCGGCGTGCCCGAGATCTCCCGAGTACTCGACATGTTCAACCCGGCCGGCAGGCCTTCGGCGGCGTAGCTCAGCGGCGCGTCGCCGCCGCTGGCCTCAGCCACGGTGAACGCCGTGATGGCGGCGTCCTGCGTCCAGCTTTGCGCCTGCACCGTCACGCCGCTGTAGTCCGGCATCAGGTCCACCGGCGCTACCGTCAACGTCATGGCGGTCAACCCCGAACGGGCGGCGGTCGTATCGGGGTAGACCCTGAACTTGTACACCTGGCCCGCAGTCAGCGTCACGTCGTCGCTCTCGTCGGCGTTGGAGCTGGTGGCGCTCAGGCCACCCTCGCCCTTGAGATCCCAGTTTGCCCCCGAGTCGGGCGTGCCGTCGATGGCGATCGTCCACTCGCCGGCACGGTCAGCGGGCACCGTGAACCGGAAGTACGTGGCTGAGGACTCACTGTCGCCACTGCCCGTGCCGCGCAACTTGCCGAAGATGTCCTGTGCCGACACCGCCACCGGGTCCGGCAACGGGTGCGGGTTCGTTGTGGTGCCGAGTTCGGGGGGCTCGATCGGCTCGACCGTGATCGTCACTGCGGAAGCCACGGAGTCCACGGTGCCGTCATTGACGGTCAGCGAGAACACCAGAGCCTCGGTCGCGGTCACGTCCGGCGCGGTGAACGTCGGGCTCGCCGCCGTCGTGCTGCTCAGCTGGACGCTTGTCCCGGACGGCTGGGTCCACTCATAGGTCAGTGGATCGTCGTCCGCATCCGAGCTGCCGGTACCGTCCAGCGTCACCACCGTGCCTTCGTCGACGGTCTGGTCCATGCCCGCATCAGCCACCGGCACGGTATTGACGGGCTCGGCTTCCACGGTCCAGCCGAACGAGAGCGTATCGGTGTCGCCGTCATCGTCGGTAACGGTGACGGTGGCGGTGCCCGTGCCGATGGCCGTCGGCGTGCCCGACACCAACCGAGCACTCGACATGCTCACCCCGGCCGGCAGGCCGCTGGCGGCGTAGCTCAGCGGCGCGTCGCCGCCGCTGGCCTCAGCCACGGTGAACGCGGTGATGGCGGCGTCCTGCGTCCAGGCCTGGGCCGGCACCGTCACGCCGCTGTAGTCCGGCAAGCGGTCCACCGTCACGTCCAGCGCCGAGCTGATGTTCTCGCACACCTCGATCGCTTCCTGGATCTCGTTGTCCAGCTCGTGATAGCACCCCTGCACCTGGTAGGTATACGTGCCCGTCGCCTGTGCAGTGAACGATTGGCTGACGTTGCCCGCGTCGGCCACGTTGTAGGATGCGGTCGTGCCGTCGGACGCGGTCTCGATCAGGGAGATATACAGGTAGGTTCGAGTCGTCGTCATCGAGCCGGAGACGGTGTAGCTGCCGTCGGAGCTCGGGTTGGACGAGGTCTCCAGGATCCCGGTCGGCGGTGGTGGTGGCGGCGCGGTGACGGTCCAGCCGAACGTCAGCGTGTCTTCGTCGCCGTCATCGTCGGTCGCGGTAACCGTGGCCATGCCGGAGCCGGTGGCGGTCGGTGTCCCGGACACCACGCGCGCAGTCGACATCGTGACCCCGGCCGGCAGGCCGCCGGCGGCGTAGCTCAGCGGCGCGTCGCCGCTGCTGGCCTCAGCCACGGTGAACGCCGTGATGGTGGCGTCCTGCGTCCAGCTTTGCGCCGGCACCGTCACGCCGCTGTAGTCCGGCATCAGGTCCACCGGCGGCGCGGTCAGCATCAACGTCAGCCCGGTCAGATCCGAACGGGCGGCGGTCGTATGGGGGTAGACCCTGAAGTTGTACACCTGGCCCGCGGTCAGCGTGATCTCGTCGCTCTCGTCGGCGTTGCCGCTGAGGCCGCGCAGGCCGTCGTCGCCCCGCAGATCCCAGTCCACCCCCGAGTTCGGCGTGCCGTCGATGGCGATCGTCCATTCTCCGGCACGGTCAGCGGGCACCGTGAACCGGAAGTACGTGGCCGAGGCCGCGTTGTTGCCGCGGCCCGTGCCGCGCAACTGGCCGAAGATGTCCTGTGCCGACACCGCCACCGGGTCCGGCAACGGGTGCGGGTTCGTTATGCTGCCGAGTTCGGGTTCGACGATGGGTTCGGCTTCCACGGTCCAGCCGAACGAGACCGTGTCGGTGTCGCCGTCATCGTCGGTGACGGTGACGGTGGCGGTGCCCGTGCCGATGGCCGTCGGCGTCCCGGACACCACGCGCGCACTGGACATCGTGACCCCGGCCGGCAGGCTGGCGGCGGCGTAGCTCAGCGGCGCGTCGCCGCCGCTGGCCTCAGCCACGGTGAACGCGGTGATGGCGGCGTCCTGCGTCCAGCTTTGCGCCGGCACCGTCACGCCGCTGTAGTCCGGCATCAGGTCGGTCGGCGGCGCGGCCACGGTCCAGTCGAACGAGAGCGTATCGGTGTCGCCGTCATCGTCGGTAACGGTGACGGTGGCGGTGCCCGTGCCGATGGCCGTCGGCGTGCCCGACACCAACCGAGCACTCGACATGCTCACCCCGGCCGGCAGGCCGCTGGCGGCGTAGCTCAGCGGCGCGTCGCCGCCGCTGGCCTCAGCCACGGTGAACGCGGTGATGGCGGCGTCCTGCGTCCAGGCCTGGGCCGGCACCGTCACGCCGCTGTAGTCCGGCAAGCGGTCCACCGTCACGTCCAGCGCCGAGCCGATGTTCTCGCACACCTCGATCGCTTCCTGGATCTCGTTGTCCAGCTCGTGATAGCACCCCTGCACCTGGTAGGTATACGTGCCCGTCGCCTGTGCAGTGAACGATTGGCTGACGTTGCCCGCGTCGGCCACGTTGTAGGATGCGGTCGTGCCGTCGGACGCGGTCTCGATCAGGGAGACATACAGGTAGGTTCGAGTCGTCGTCATCGAGCCGGAGACGGTGTAGCTGCCGTCGGAGCTCGGGTTGGACGAGGCCTCCAGGATCCCGGTCGGCGGTGGTGGTGGCGGCGCGGTGACGGTCCAGTCGAACGTCAGCGTATCGCTGTCGCCGTCGTCGTCGGTCACGGTAACCGTGGCCATGCCGGAGCCGGTGGCGGTCGGTGTCCCGGACACCACGCGCGCATCGGACATCGTGACCCCGGCCGGCAGGCCGTCGGCGGTGTAGCTCAGCGGCGCGTCGCCGCCTGTTGCCGCAGGCACCGTGAACGCGGTGATGGCGGCGTCCTGCGTCCAGCTTTGCGCCTGCACCGTCACGCCGCTGTAGTCCGGCATCAGGTCCACCGGCGGCGCGG